>NZ_LVCF01000038.1 GCF_001594145.1 Branchiibius sp. NY16-3462-2
AGCGACGAGCAGATCGCCGAGATGCAACGGCTGCTGAACACCCGACCCCGCAAGACCCTGGCCTGGGCCAAACCAGCCAATAAGCTCAACGAGATACTCACCGTTGCACCCACCACTTGAATCTGCCGCCGTCCACAGGTGGGTCCCGATCCAAAAGTCGGAGCAGGTGGGGCGGCAACTAGGCTGGCTCGGTGCCCGGCGACCTCGATGACCTGCTCGATGCAGCGGTCGCAGGTGTCGGGGGCACGGACCGGCCCGGGCAGCGGCAGATGGCCCACGCGGTCGAGGCCGCGGTCGAGAACGACGAGCACCTGTTGGTGCAGGCCGGCACGGGCACGGGCAAGTCCCTGGCCTACCTGGTGCCCGCGATCCGGCACGCGCTCGCTGCCGGGAAGCCCGCGGTCGTCGCCACCGCCACCATCGCCTTGCAGCACCAGATCGTGCACCGGGACCTGCCGCGCCTGGCGACCGCGCTCAAGGCCGATCTGCCACGCGAGCCGACGTTCGAGTTGGTGAAGGGCCGACGTAACTACGTGTGCGTGCACAAACTCGAGGGCGGCTACCCCGACGACGACGAGAGTGCGCTGCTCGAGGTGGGCCAGGTCGATGCCAACGTCGGCCGGCTCGGAGCGGAGATCAAGCGGCTGCGCGAGTGGGCTGACGAGACCGAGACCGGCGACCGCGACGACCTGGTGCCCGGGGTGAGTGAGCGGGCCTGGCGGCAGGTGTCGGTGTCGGCTGATGAGTGTCTGGGCGGTAAGTGCCCGCAGTTCTCCGAGTGCTTCGTGGAGCGCTCCCGGGCGCGGGCACGCGATGTCGACGTGGTGGTCACCAACCACTCCTTCATGGCGATCGACGCGGCCGAGGGCCGGCAGATGCTGCCCGAGCACGACGTGCTGATCGTCGACGAGGGACACGAACTGGTCGACCGGGTGACCTCCGGCAACACCCGGGAGATCACCGGCTCGATGGTGATCGCTGCGGCGAAGCGATCGGCGAAACTAGCTGATACCGAAGCACTTTCGGATGCAGGAGATTATCTGACCCAGATTCTGGATGCGGCGCCCGCGGGCCGGTTGCGCGGCGTACCCGATCAGTTGGCGCTGGCCCTCGAACGGGTCCGGGACACCTCGCGCGCCGTCCTGACGGCGTTGCGCGGTGACGAACCGGACCCCTCGCGGCAGGTCGCCCGGGCGGCGGTCGAGGACGTCTTCGACACGTGCGCCCGGGTGCTGGAGGACCGGCCCGGCGACGTTCCGTGGATCGATCAGGACCAGCGGCGCGGGGGAGTGCTGCGGGTGGCACCGATGGACGTCGCGATAACACTGCGCGACACGGTCTTCAGTGATCGCACCGTCATCGTCACCTCCGCCACCCTCGAACTGGGCGGCGGCTTCGACCCCGTCGCCGGCCGGATGGGGCTGCTCGGCGACGGTGCACCGCGCTGGTCAGGTCTGGATGTCGGCTCCCCGTTCGACTACGGCAAACAGGGCATCGCGTACGTCGCGTCGCACCTACCGCCGCCCGGCCGGGACGGCCTTGCCCCGGCGACGCTCGATGAGATCGAGGCGCTCGTGACCGCTGCCGGCGGTCGCACGCTCGGTTTGTTCTCCTCGATGCGCGCCGCGAAACAGGCCGCCGAGGCAATGCGCGAGCGTCTCGACTACGACGTGCTGTGCCAGGGCGATGACCAGATCGGCACCCTGGTGCGACAGTTCGCGGCGTCGGCGGAGACCTGCCTCTTCGGCACCCTCACCCTGTGGCAGGGCGTCGACGTGCCCGGCCCGGCCTGTCAGTTGGTCATCATCGACCGGATCCCGTTCCCGCGACCGGACGACCCGTTGGCCTCGGCCCGCTCGGAAGACGTTGCGGCGCATGGCGGTAACGGCTTCATGGCGGTCTCCGCGACGCACGCCGCGCTACGGCTGGCCCAAGGTGCTGGCCGGTTGATCCGCCGATCCGACGACCGTGGCGTGGTCGCCTTCCTCGACTCGCGGATGATGACCGCGCGCTACGCCGGGTTCCTGCAGCGCTCGTTACCGCCGTTCTTCCCGACCACGGATACGGCGATGGTGCTGGCCGGGTTGAAGCGGCTGGACGCCCTCGCCGGGCCGGTGCTGCCTCACGACTGAGCGCGACGGTTCCACAGTTGGTGGGTCAACCCGGCCTCCGAGGTGACCGTCTCGATGTCGTAATCGTCCGAGATCCCCCCGCAGTCCTCGAACAGCCGCACACCGCGACCGAGCGTGATCGGCACGACCACCAGATGCAGGAAGTCGACCAGTCCGGCCTGCAGGAACTGCCGCACGCTGGAGGGTCCGCCACCGAGGCGCACGTCCAACCCACCGGCCGCCTCCGTCGCCTGCCGCAGCGCCTCCTGCGGCGTGGCGTCGATGAAGTGGAAGGTGGTGCCGTTGGCGAACTCCAGCGGCGGACGGGGGTAATGCGTCAGGACGAACACCGGTGTGCCGAAGGGCGGTTCGTCACCCCACCAGCCCTGCCACCCGTCGTCCGGCCACTCTCCGGTCTGCGGGCCGAACTTCTTGCGACCCATGATCTCGGCGCCGATGCCCTGCCCCCAGAGGGCGAACAGCGACCGGTCGAGCGTGATCGGCGCATCGACCCCGCCTATTCCGTGGATCACCCGACCGTCGAAGAAACCGAACAGCCGCTGCGCCTCACCGATGGGTTGCTCAAGGGTCACGAACTCACCGGCGGAGTAGCCGTCGAGGGACACGATCAGGTTGTGGACGCGGGCGCGGGATGTGGGCATGCAAGAACGCTAGCCCGCGGCACTGACACCGGTGTCGCACCGGCGTGGCAGGCTGAGCCGCGTGACGCCGTACGTTCTGATCAAAGGCCCCGAGCAGGTGCTGGCCGACCGCGCCCTGGCCGCCACCATCGAGGACGTACGCCGAGCCGACACCGAGGTCATCCGGCTCACCGCTGAGACCTATCAGCGGGGCGATCTGCAGATCCACGCCTCGCCGAGCCTGTTCGGCGGACACAAGGTCCTGGTCGTGCAGGACCTGGACGAAGGCGGGGACGACCTGATCGACGACCTGACCGCGCTGGTCAAGGAAGGCGTCGATGACCTCACGCTGGTCGTGCTGCACCGGAGCGGCAACCGCGGCAAGCGGGCACTGGATGCGTTGAAGGCGGCCAAGGCCCGGGTGATCGAGGCGCCGGAGATCAAAACCGACCGCGCCAAGTCCGACTTCGTGACCAACGAGTTCCGGGTGGCCGGCCGCAAGGCCACACCCGACGCGGTGCGGGCGCTGGTCGAAGCGGTCGGCAAGGACGTCCGCGAACTGGCGGCGGCCTGTCAGCAGCTCGTCGACGACACCAGCGGCCTGATCGATGCCGACGTCGTCGAGACCTATCACGGTGGCCGGGTGGAGGCCACGGGCTTCCGGGTCGCCGACGCCGCGATCGCCGGGGACGCCGGGGCCGCACTGACCCTGCTGCGCCACGCGGTCGCCGCCGGGGTCGACCCGGTGCCCATGGTCGCCGTACTCGCCAGTCAGTTGCGCCAGGTGGCGCGGGTGGCCACGGCAGGGGGCGGCAACTCCCAGGCGCTCGCCGGGAAGTTGGGCATGGCGCCGTGGCAGATCGATCGCGCGCGCAAGGCGGCCTCCGGCTGGGACGGCGTCCGGCTCGGTCGGGCCATCCAGGCGGTTGCCGCCGCGGATTTCGACGTCAAGGGCGGCGGCCGCGATCCGGTCTACGCGGTGGAGAAGGCGGTCCGGGTCATCGCGCAGGAGCGCAACGGCCGCTGATTTGGGCGCAATCCCGCGGCGCTGGTAACTTTGTCTCTTGCGTGCGCGCTCTGGTCGTGTGCGTTCGTCGTGAGAAATCACGTAGCAGTAAAACCGAGGCTCATTCGCCGGGTGTCCCCACGCCCCATCCGTGAGTTTCGGGTGTCGCCCTCAACGACAACCGCCAAGGCCCCTTCGGCCAAGGCACCAGACCGACAGACCAAGGAACACGTAGTGGCAAACATCAAGTCCCAGCTCAAGCGGATCAAGACCAACCAGGTCCGCACGGAGCGCAACAAGGCCTACAAGTCCGAGTTGCGCACCTGGATCCGCAAGACCCGTGAGGCCGTCGAGGCCGGCAACAAGGACGAGGCCCAGCAGGCGCTGGCGCTGGCGTCCAAGAAGCTGGACAAGGCCGTCTCCAAGGGCGTTATCCACAAGAACCAGGCCGCGAACAAGAAGTCCGCGCTGGCCAAGCAGGTCAACGCGCTCTGATCGCGCACGCACAAGCCGCCGCTCCCGTCCGGGACGGCGGCTTTTGCGTTGCGCACGTGCGATAACCTTGGGTCCTATGCAGCGCGTGCTCGGCCTTAGCGCGCCGCGGCGATCCGTCTGAGCAAGCAGATCCCGCGGCGAACCCCTCGATGCCCGAGGGGTTTTTTGATGCACCGGCACGGAACGATCGAGAGAGCAGCAGATGACTGAGGTAACCAACCGGGCGATCCCGGGTGAGACCGGCGACCAGCCCGCGCACCGTTACACCGCGGCCCTGGCCGGGCAGATCGAACGCACCTGGCAGGACTTCTGGGACGAGCGAGGTACCTTCGAGGCCCCCAATCCCAGTGGCCCGTGGGCCGATCCGGCCGCGGCCGGGGACCGGCCCAAGTTCATGCTCCAGGACATGTTCCCCTACCCCTCCGGTGCGGGTCTGCACGTCGGTCACCCGCTGGGTTTCATCGCTACCGACGTGTTTGCGCGCTACCAGCGCATGACCGGTCACAACGTGCTCTACATGATGGGTTTCGATGCGTTCGGTCTGCCCGCCGAGCAGTACGCCGTGCAGACCGGTCAGCACCCGCGCAAGACGACCGAGGACAACATCGTCACCTACAACCGGCAACTGCGACAGCTGGGTCTGTCGCATGACAAGCGCCGGGCGTTCGCGACGATCGACCCGGACTACTACCGCTGGACCCAGTGGATCTTCTTGCGCATCTACAACTCGTGGTACGACGAGCGGCTGGGTAAGGCGCGACCGATCGAGGACCTGGTGGCTGGCCTGGCCGACGGTTCCATCCCCACGCCCACCGGCGCGGCATGGGCGTCGTTGAGCGACGAGCAGCAGCGGGCCATCATCGATGACCGGCGCCTGGCCTACAAGTCCTCTTCGCCGGTGAACTGGGCGCCGGGGCTGGGCACCGTGGTCTCCAACGAGGAGGTCACCAACGAGGGGTTGACCGAGCGCGGCGACTTCCCGGTCTTCAAACGCAACCTGCCGCAATGGATGATGCGGATCACCGCCTACGCCGACCGGTTGATCGACGACCTGGACCATCTGGACTGGCCCGAACCGGTGAAAGCGATGCAGCGCAACTGGATCGGGCGATCCACCGGTGCCTCGATCCGGTTCCCGGTGACCGGGTCGGACACTCCCATCGAGGTCTTCACCACCCGTCCCGACACCATCTTTGGCGCGACCTTCATGGTGCTGGCGCCGGAGCATCCGTTGGTGGACGAGATCGTGCCCGACGTCTGGCCCGAGGGATCCCTGCCGGCGTGGTCGGGGCAGGCGGGCTCGCCCGCGGAGGCGGTCGCGGCGTACCGGCTGGCGGCTTCTCGCAAGTCAGACCTGGAACGGCAGATCGACGACAAGGCCAAGACCGGTGTCTTCACCGGTGCGTTCGCAACCAACCCCGTCTCGGGGGCCATGGTGCCGGTGTTCATCGCCGACTACGTCCTGATGGGCTACGGCACGGGCGCGATCATGGCAGTCCCCGCGCAGGACGCGCGCGACTGGGACTACGCGAAGGCCTATGACCTGCCGATCATCCGCACGGTGCAACCGGCCGACGGCCACCCCGATGACCAGGCGTTCACCGGCGAGGGTCCGGCGATCAACTCGGCCAATGAGCGGATCTCGTTGAACGGCATGGGAATTGCCGAGGCCAAGGCCGCGATCATCGAGCACCTGCAGGCCGAGGGGATCGGCGAGGGCACCGTCACCTACAAGCTGCGTGACTGGTTGTTCAGCCGCCAGCGCTACTGGGGTGAGCCGTTCCCGATCGTCTACGACGAGGACGGTGTCGCGCACGCCCTGCCGGAGTCGATGCTGCCGGTCGAGTTGCCGGAGGTCGCGGACTACTCGCCGAAGACGTACGACCCGCTGGACGCCGAGTCCGAGCCGGAGTCGCCGCTGTCCCGGGCGACCGACTGGGTCGAGGTCGAGTTGGACCTGGGCGATGGCGTCAAGAAGTACCGCCGGGAGACCAACACGATGCCCAACTGGGCCGGATCCTGTTGGTACGAGATCCGATACACCGACCCGGCGAACCACGAGCGGTTCGTCGACCGGGGGTGCGAGGAGTACTGGATGGGCCCGGGCCGGGGGACCGGTCTGGGCGTCGACGGTGACCCCGGTGGCGTGGATCTCTACGTCGGTGGTGTCGAGCACGCGGTGCTGCACCTGCTGTATTCGCGCTTCTGGCAGAAGGTCCTCTTCGATCTGGGCGAGGTCAGCGCCAGCGAGCCGTTCCGGCGGTTGATCAACCAGGGCTACATCCAGGCCTACACCTACCGTGACCACCGGGGACAACCCGTGCCCGCCGCCGAGGTGGTCGAGCACGGCGAAGGCGCCGACACGACGTACACCTGGAACGGTCAGCCGGTCACCCGCGAGTACGGGAAGATGGGCAAGTCGCTGAAGAACGTGGTCACGCCGGATGAGATGTGCGAGCAGTACGGCGCCGACACCTTCCGCGTCTATGAGATGTCGATGGGGCCGCTGGAGATGTCGCGGCCCTGGGAGACGCGGGCCGTCGTGGGTGCGCAGCGGTTCCTGCAGCGCCTGTGGCGCAACGCGATCGACGAGCAGACCGGGCAGGTGCGGGTAGTCGACCAGGCGCCGACCGCGGACGTCGAGCGGTTGCTGCACAAGACCATCGACGGAGTCCGCGCGGACTACGGCAACCTGCACTTCAACACGGCAGTCGCGAAGCTGATCGAGCTGAACAATGCTGTCACCAAACAGGATTCGCCGTCCCGAGAGGTCGTTGAGGCGTTGGTCCTGATGACTTCGCCGTTGGCGCCGCACATCGCCGAAGAGCTGTGGCAGCGTCTTGGCCATGGTGACTCGCTGGCGTTCGCCGCCTTCCCGCAGGCCGATCCGGCCCTGCTGGTCGAGGACACGGTGACCTGTGTCGTGCAGATCGCCGGGAAGGTCCGCGACCGGTTGGAGGTGCCGCCCGGCGTCTCGGACGCCGACCTGGAGACGTTGGCCCTGGCCAGCGAGAAGGTGCAGGCGGCGATCGACGGCAAGACGGTGCGCAAAGTGATCGTGCGCGCGCCGAAACTGGTCAACATCGTCGCGAACTGATCGCCCGGCCATGCGCGTAGCGGTCGTCACCGACACCACGGCGTACCTGCCGCCGGACCTGCAGTCCGCGCTGCGGATCTTCACCGTCCCGGTGCACGTCATCGTCGACGGAGTGTCCTACGACGAGGGCTCCGACTATGCGCCCGCCGATCTGACGGCGGACCTGCGGGCGGGCAAGCGCGTCACGACGTCGCGACCGTCACCGGGGGTCTTCCTGCAGGCGTACGAGCAGATCGCGCAGGAGGGCTTCGACCAGATCGTCTCGATCCATCTGTCGTCCGCGGTGTCGGCGACCGTGTCGTCGGCCGACATCGCGGCGCGGTCGGCGCCGATCCCGGTGCACACCGTGGACAGCGAGACCCTGGGGATGGGGATGGGGTACGCCGTGGCGTCGGCTGCCGAAGCCGCGCAGGCCGGCGAGTCCGTGGACGTGGTCACCAAGCTGGCTCTGGATCGGGCGAGGTCCTCCAGCACCCTCTTCTACGTCGATACGCTGGAGTATCTGCGGCGCGGCGGGCGGATCGGCCGGGCTTCGCAGTACTTCGGGTCCGCACTGGCTATCAAGCCGCTGTTGCAGTTGCGCGACGGCCAGGTTGAACCCCTGGCGCGGGTACGCACCTCCGCCAAGGCCATCGCACGGATGGAAGAGCTGACGCACCAGGCTATTTCGACGATGGACCAGGCGGCCGCCATCGACGTCGCCGTGATGCACCTGGCCGCGCAGGACAGGGCTGAGCAGTTGGCAGAGCGACTGGCGCAGAACGGCCCGTCCATCGCCCGGACCATCGTCGTCGAAGTCGGCGCAGTGGTCGGTGCACACGTCGGACCGGGCACCCTGGCCGTGGTCGCGTCGCCGCGGCCGGAGCATTACTCAGGAGTAGCGCAAAACGACTGAACTATCTTCTATCGGCCAGGTCGCTCGGCTAGATTCGAGGCCGAGGCCTGGTGGACCAAAGAGGATCCACACCACCTGATGAGTGGCGCTTGGCGGGCTGCGAAGGAGCCAGCTGTGAAGAAGATCATCAACGACCCGACCAACGTTGTGGCGGAAGCGCTGGAAGGTATCGCGCTGGCCCACCCGGAGCTGACGGTGGTCACCAATCCGGATCACATCCACCGTGCCGACGCCCCGGTGCAGGGCAAGGTCGCCCTGGTATCCGGCGGCGGGTCGGGTCACGAACCCCTGCACGGCGGATTCGTGGGATACGGAATGCTCGATGCGGCGGTCCCCGGTGCGGTGTTCACCTCCCCGACGCCCGACCCGATCGTCGATGCCACCAAGGCCGTCGACGGCGGCGCCGGAGTGCTCCACATCGTCAAGAACTACACCGGTGACATCCTCAACTTTGAGACCGCTGCGGATCTGGCTCTCACCGAGGGCATCGAGGTCCGTGCGGTGGTCACCAATGACGATGTGGCTGTGAAGGATTCGCTGTACACCGCGGGTCGCCGCGGTGTTGCAGGCACGGTCCTCGTCGAGAAGATCGCCGGCGCTTCCGCCCAACGCGGCGACGACCTGGCCACGGTCGCCGAGATCGCCGAGAAGGTCAACGCCCAGGTGCGGACCATGGGCATGGCGCTGACACCGTGCACCGTGCCGCACGCCGGCGAGCCGAGCTTTGAGTTGGCTGAGGACGAGTACGAGCTCGGCATCGGGATCCACGGTGAGCCGGGCCGGGAGAAGCGCTCCATGGAACCCGCGGATGCGATCGTCGACCGCATGATGACGGCGGTTGTCGAGGACCTGCCGTTCGAGTCCGGCGACAACGTGCTGTTGCTGGTCAACGGGATGGGTGGCACGCCACTGATCGAGTTGTACATCGCCTTCCGGCGCGCCCACGGGTTCCTGGCTGAGCGTGGCATCACCGTGACTCGTAGTCTGGTGGGTAACTACACGACCAGCCTTGAGATGGAGGGGTTCTCCGTGAGTGTGCTCCGATTGGATGACGACTTGACCCAGTTGTGGGACGCGCCCGTGCAGACGGCCGCGCTGCGCTGGGGGCGCTGAACCATGGCCCTGACCTCCCGCTGGGTGCGTGACTGGGTCGCCAAAAGCGCCCAGTACATCTCCGACAACCGCACCGAACTGATCCGGCTCGATCGTGAGATCGGTGACGGAGACCACGGCGAGAACATGGATCGTGGATTCAAGGCGGTGTCGGCCAAGGTGGCGGAGCTACCCGATGATGCGCCGCCGTCCGATGTGCTGAAAACCGTTGCGACGACGCTGATCTCCACGGTCGGCGGTGCTTCCGGACCGCTCTACGGCACGGCATTCCTCAAGGCCTCGCAGGCGGTCAAGGACCAGGCGGAGCTCGACAGCGCCGCGGTGGTGGATCTGTTGCGGGCGGCACGTGACGGCATCGTCTCGCGCGGTAAGGCGGAGGTCGGCGACAAGACGATGGTCGACGCCTGGAGCCCTGCCGTGCGGGCGGCCGAGGACGCGCTCGCGCAGGAGGCCACCGAACAGCAGGTGCTGGCCGCTGCGGCCAAGGCCGCGAAGGAGGGGTCGGAGAAGACCGACCCGTTGATCGCCCGCAAAGGCCGCGCGTCCTATCTCGGGGAACGAGCGATCGGACATCGTGACCCCGGGTCGGTTTCCTCAGCGCTGCTGCTCATGGCGGCCTCCGAGGTGTCTGCGTGACGGTCGGACTGGTTGTCGTTTCGCACAGCGCCAAGATCGCGGAGGGCGTCGTCGACCTGGCGGCCCAGATGGCGGCCGACGTGCACATCGTGGCCGCGGGAGGAACTGATGACGGCGGCATCGGCACCAGCTTCGAGAAGGTCCAGCAGGGTCTGTCAGACGCTGAGAGCGGGGACGGGGTGCTGGTCCTGTGTGACCTGGGCTCAGCGGTGATGACGGCCGAGACGGCGATCGAGTTCGTCGACGATCCCTCAGCGGCGGTGATCGCCGATGCGCCGCTGGTAGAGGGTGCTATCGCGGCGGCGGTGAGTGCCCAGGGCGGCGCCGACCTCGACGCCGTGCGCGCCGCTGCGGAGCAGGCAGCTGCGCCCCCGGCACCTCCGGCCGGTGCTGACCGGTCCACGGATGAGACTGCGTCGCCCGCGGATGAGGCTGGGTCGGCCGCGGAGGTGGCGCGAACGGTCACGGTGGTCAACGAGGTGGGTCTGCATGCACGGCCGGCAGCCCAGTTCGTGCAGACGGCGGGACAGTTCGACGCGGAGCTCACCGTCAACGGTGCTGACGCCAGCAGTCTGCTGTCGGTGATGAGCCTCGGTGCGCGCAAGGGAGCTGAGTTGCGGCTTGCTGGCACTGGCCCGCAGGCCCGACAAGGGGTTGATGCGCTCGCGGACCTGGTGGCGTCTGGGTTCGGCGAGGACTGAGTTCCCGGAGGTTGCTAGAGAGCACGCGTTCTCCACAGGGGCCACCGCTTTCGGAGCATCTCCCGGTGGTTGTCCACACCGGCGCAACTCGCGGCTGACCGGGGCGCGCACTCGACCGTAGCGTCCTGCGTATGGCTGCGCGCGACCCCGAACCTGACCGGCTGGCAGCCGCGCTGGCCGAGCTGGAGGCGGTACGACGAGTGCCGGGTTGGCTGCCGGAGCCTCCCGAACGGGAGCCGACGCGCCGGACGGGTCGGGGCACCCGCCGCCGGGGACCGCGCCCTGATCTGCCACCGCCGGACCAGTGGCGGTCCGCGACGGTGTCCAGCCAGGACCCTGAGCCGCTCAGCCGCGCCGAGCGCCGGTCGCAGTCGACGCCCGAGGATGCACCACTGATCCGGATGCCGGTCGCCTTCCGGAGCGCACGGGTCGCCCCCGGTCGGTGGGCAGTGCTGGGCGTTGTCGTGGTGGCACTGGTGGCGATGTCGTTGTTTGCCACGCGCGCGATATTGGCCAGAGCGGGCAGCCAGCCACGAACCTTCGGCGCGCATAGTGCCACGTCTGCGACCGCAACGCCATCAACTCCGGTTACTGGCGGTTCAAGTTCGCGCGCAACGCCATGGGGCGGTGGGGCGGCCACGACTGCTTCCGCCGGTCGGATCGAGGTGCATGTGCTCGGCCAGGTCTCGCGCCCGGGCGTCGTGACGGTGCCCTCGGATGCGCGCGTCCAGGACGTGGTGCGGGCGGCGGGCGGGCTCCTGGACAGCGCCGATCTGACCCGGGTGAACCTCGCCCGGCACGTGCAGGACGGTGAGCAGATCGTGGTTCCCAGACCGGGGCAAGTGGTGAGCACCGCGGCCGACCCGTCGGCAACGACCGGTGGGACAGCCGCAGCGAACAGTCCGGTGGATCTGAACGCGGCGGACGCGACCGCGCTCGACGCCCTGCCCGGAGTGGGTCCGGTGCTCGCGGCCCGGATCGTGCAGTACCGCGAAGCCAACGGCCCGTTTCGCAGTGTCGACCAACTGGACGAAGTCAGCGGGATCGGGGCCAAGTTGATGGAGCAGCTGCGGCCGCTGGTTCACGTGTGAGTCGGCTGACCGAGGCTGCTTCGCCGTCCCACGACCTGCGTCTGCTGCTTGCTGCGGCCATCGGCTGGGTCGCGGTGCTGGCTGCATTGCGGCTTCCCGCGGCCGGTGTCGTCGCCCTGGCCGGTGCAGGAGTCGCGGCCGCGGCGGCCGGCACGTGGCGCGCGATCGGCGGCGGGCACGAGGAGGTGATGACCCGAGAATCCCGCGCAGCGGTGCTGCGACGGTGGCAGACCGTCATGCTCATCGGATCCGTGGTGACCTGCCTGGTGGTGGTGACCGGTTGCCAGCGACTGACCCGGAGTGCAGGGCCGATTCCCGCTGCGGCACAAAGCCATCGGCTGGTTCAGGTCGACGCGGTGGTGCAGAGCGACCCGCGGCCGATCGCCGGGGCAGCTGGGCGCACATTGTTCCTGGTGCGGGTCGACTGCACCCGGGTGACCCTGGAGGGACAAACCAGCGCGGTCAGCTCGCCGGTTCTGGTCTTCGCCGACGGGGCATGGGCATCGATCAGCTGGCACGAGACCGTGCGGTTCCGGATGCGGCTGAAGCTGCCGGACAGCTCCGCCGATGATGTGGTTGCGTTGGGCTCGGCCACCGGTGCACCCCTTGTACTGGCCCGACCGGGACCCCTGACCCAGGCCATGGAACGTCTGCGGGCCGACCTGAGGCAGGTGACGGCGGGTCTGCCGGGGGATGCCGCCGGCTTGGTTCCCGCGATGGTCATCGGGGACACCAGCCGCATCAGTCCCGAGTTGTCCGCTGATATGCGAGCCACCGGGATGACCCATCTGAACGCCGTCTCCGGCTCGAACGTGGTGTTCGTGATGATGGCGATCGGCTGGATCGCGGGATGGCTGCGCGTTCGTGCCCGCTGGCGAGTGCCGTTCGTGCTGGTGGGCCTGGCGATGTTCGTCCTGTTGTGCCGCCCCGAGCCGAGCGTATTGCGGGCTGGTGTCATGGGGGCGATTGCCGGGCTCGCCATGACCTGGAGTGGACGACGCGCGGGTCCTGCCGCGCTGGGAGCAGCGGTCGTCGTACTCCTGGTGGTCGATCCCTGGTTGGCCGCGTCGTTCGGCTTCGCGCTGTCGGCCCTGGCCACCGCGGGGCTGATCTTTTTTGCCCGGCCGTGGGGTGCCGCCCTGGCGAGACGGCTGCCGGCCCGGATGGCTCTGGTCGCCGACGCTGTGGCGATTCCCATTGCGGCACAGGCGGTTTGCGGGCCGGTGATCGTTCTGCTGCAGTCTTCGGTGAGTGTCGTCGGTGTGCCAGCCAACCTCCTGGCCGCTCCGTTCGTGGCGCCTGCCACGCTGGCCGGTGTGGCCACGGTGTTGTCCGCGCCATTGGGGCAGGCGGCCGCCTGGCTGCCCGCGCACGCGGCCGCCCTCCCTGCCCTGGTGATCGCGTGGATAGCGCATTCCTTCGCCCGGGTGCCCGGAGCTTCGCTGCCCTGGCCGTCGGGCGTCCTGGGAGCGGCGCTCCTGGCGGTACTGACTCTGGTGGCGTTGCTCAGCGGTCCGTGGGTGATCGAGCGATGCCGTCGACACCCCGGTGCTCCTGCTGCGGCCGGGGTGATCGTCCTGGCGCTGATCGTGCCCGTTCCCGGTCTGAATCCCGTTCCACCGCAATGGGTTTATGTGGCATGCGACGTCGGTCAGGGGGATGGTGGGGTGATCAACCTCGGTGCGGGACGGGCCGTAGTGGTCGACACGGGGCCGGATCCCGACGCGATGGACGGCTGCCTGCAGCGCCTGGGAATCACTCGGATCGAAACCGTCGTGTTGACCCACTTCCACGCCGACCATGTGGACGGCCTGTCCGGGGCGCTGCGCGGACGGACGGTACGCGAGATTGTCACGACTCCCGTTGATGCCGCAGGCGGTTCGGGATCCGAAGAGGAACCCAGCCGCGAGCCGCAGGTCCGTGCCGTCGCGGCTGCGGCGGGGGTCCCCATCCGCACGGTGCGCACCGGCGATGCGCTGACCTGGGCGCCGGATGTGGTGGGGCGCGTGCTGTGGCCCGCGCGGACCATCGAGGCCGGGTCGGTGCAGAACAACGCGAGTGTGACATTGGATCTGCGCGCCCACGGGTTGCGCCTGCTGATGACTGGGGACCTCGAAAGAGAAGCAGACACAGCGGTTCTCGCGGAGTTGCGCGCGGAAGGTCAGCCGCAGTTCGACGTACTCAAAGTCGCCCACCACGGTTCCAAGAACCAGTTGCCGGCCCTGATCGACGCGGCGCGGCCAAGCGTGTCCGTCATCAGCGTGGGCGTCGACAATGACTACGGACACCCCGCGCCGGCGACGTTGGATCTGCTGCGATCGGTCGGGTCGGCGGTTTTCCGGACGGACCTGGGCGGCGACGTGATCGTTTCGGGTACGGCGGGTGCGGTCCAGGTGCGCACCAGCCGGTGAGCTCAGCTCGGCTGGGGGACCAGCGCGACGGACTGGGCCGCCTCGGTCAGGGCGTTCAGCGTGGCGGCGACGGCAGGGACGCGTTGCAGGTCAGGGGTGGTGACGGCGTACACCGCGCGCCGCGACGTCTGCGCGATCGGGACGGTGACGATCCCGGGGTTACTGATGGAGTGGGAGATCAGGTCCGGCATCAGTGCGACACCGAGGCCTTCGGCGATCAACCCGGACACGGCGACGTTGTCCTCGGTCTGGAAGGCCACGTTGGGGCTGAACCCCGCAGTGGCGGCCAGCGCCAGCAGGTGACCGCGACATCGCGGACAGCCGGCGATCCACGGCTCGTCGGCCAGATCGGCCAGGTTCACCTCGGTCGCGTCAGCGAACCGGTGGTTGCGGGGCAGGGCGAGCTTCACCTGCTCGTCGAGCAGTTTGATGACCTCGAACGGCTCCATGTCGTCCTCGCCGCGACCCAGGTCGGTGCCCTCATAGGCGAACGCCACTGCGACATCGCACTCACCGGCACGCAGCGCGGCGAGTGACTCCGGCGGCTCGGCCTCGGCGAAAGTGACCTGGACATCGGGGAAGCGCTCTTTCACCAGGGCCAGCGCGCGCGGCACCATCGTGGAGGATGCGGAGGGGAACGCCATCAGCCGTACCCGCCCGGCGCGCAGCCCGGCGATAGCGGCGACTTCGGACTCGGCGGCCTCCAGGGCGGCCAAGACGGGCCCGGCGTGCCGGGCCAGGACAGCACCGGCCTCGGTTAACCGGACGTTACGACCCAGCCGCTCCACCAACACGGTCCCGGTGCGCTCTTCAAGACGGCGCACCATCTGGGAGATGGCGGGCTGGGAGTAACCCAGGGAGGCAGCAGCTGCGGTGAAGCTACCCTCTTCGGAAATGGCGCGGATCACCCGCAGGCCGGCGGCGTCGATCATGCCTCCTATCATAACCCAGCTCATAAGTCCTCGTTATGCTCATCACGATCGTTCGCGATTTCGGTAATGAGCGCTGCTCGCGAGGACGGGTCATTGATCGCGGCAGGTGTGACACTGGAGTGGTGAGCGAGTCAGCGCCCGCCTGGGAGGCGATTGTCCGTACCGTCGCGGCTGGCGGCGTCACCGTGTTGTCGGGGGCCGGTCTGTCAACAGAGTCCGGGATCCCGGACTATCGGACCGCCGCCGGCGAACGCCGTATCCAACCGATGACCGCGGCCGAGTTGCTGGCAACTGAGCAGGCGCGGCAACGCTATTGGGCCCGCTCCTACGTAGGGTGGCCGCGCTTCGCCGCGGCCCGTCCGAATATCGGCCACGAAGCCGTGACCGCGTTGCAGCGTGCGGGTCTGGTCGACACGATCATCACCCAGAACGTCGACGGTTTGCACCAGCAGGCCGGTGCGCACGATGTCCTGGAGTTGCACGGCAACCTTGACCGGGTGGTGTGCATGGCCTGCGGTCAGCGCTTCCCGCGGGTCCTGATCGACGCCTGTTTCGAAGTGCTGAATCCGCACTTCGACCGGTCAGCCGACGCGGCCTTACGGCCCGACGGCGACGTAGCGCTGGATGATGACCAGGTGCGCACTTTCCGGGTTGCGCACTGCCCGGCATGTGGCTCGGACCTGCTCAAACCGGACGTGGTGATGTTCGGTGAGTCAGTCCCGCGTCCCCTGGTGCAGCAATGCTTCGACGCGGTCGAGAAGTCCCGATCGCTGCTGGTTCTCGGCTCATCGCTCGCAGTGATGTCCGGCTACCGCTTCGTCCGGCGGGCCGCTGCCCACCAGATCCCGGTACTGGCCATCACCCATGGGTGGACGCGCGGTGATGCCGAACTCACCGCCAAGCTCGACGCCCCGCTGGGATCCTCCCTGGCTGACCTGGTCAAGGTGGTCGCCGAGCCGATCAGCGCCTGACGCGGCTCAGATCCGGCGCAGGACCGCCGTCACCTTGCCCAGGATCGTCGCGTCCGTGCCGTCGATGGGGGAGTACTGCTCGTTGTGCGGTAGCAGCCAGACCTTGTCCGACGTACGTTTGAACGTTTTCACCGTGGCTTCGTTGTCCAGCATCGCCGCGACGATGTCGCCGTTGTCCGCCGTCTGCTGCTGACGCACCACCACCCAGTCGCCGTCGCAGATCGCCGCGTCGACCATGGAGTCGCCCACGACCTTCAACAGGAACAGATCACCCTCACCCACCAGTTGTTTCGGCAGCGGGAAGACGTCCTCGACGAGTTGCTCGGCCAGGATCGGGCCGCCCGCCGCGATCCGGCCGACCACCGGCACGTACGACGCGGCCGGACGTTCGTCGCCGACTCCCGTCTCGTCGTACCCGGCGTCGGCACCCTCGTCCACGGCCGCCGTACGCCGTCCGCCGGCACCTGCCGCGGAACTCTTGCGCCGCTTGCCCGGGGCGTCGTCGAGGGAGAGCACCTCGATGGCCCGCGGTAGGTTCGGGTCGCGCCGGATGTAGCCGAGGCGCTCGAGCATCGAGAGTTGATGAGCCACCGAGCTGGGGCTGGTCAGCCCGACGGCCTCGCCGATCTCACGCAGGCTAGGCGGGTAGCCGCGGCGCTGAACCGAACTACGGATCACTTCAAGCACCTTGCGCTGCCGCGGTGTCAGTCCGCGACCATCCGGCCGCTCCGGCATCTCGTGGATCTTGCCCATCAGGTCCGTCTCCCTATCTGCGAAACCCGCCGAATGGTGCGGCAGGCGATGTTGTCGGTGGTCGCTGGTGTGCTGTGTTCATGAAGACAGTCCACGAAGACCGGCAGTCATGGATTCAGGCTAGGGCGTTCGCACACGAGTTCCAAACAGGTGTACGACGCGTGTCGCGGGATTCTGCTGGTCAGTTGGTGGGCGAGCCCGCCGGCAAACCGACCGGAAAGCCTTGTCTGTCTTCGAACAAGCGTGCTATACATCGTATCGAAGTGAAGTCGAACGCCTGTTCGATTTCCACAGGTGTTGCGGGTTCACCGGATGGTCGAACCACACCGTGTCAGGAGGAAGCCATGAGTGCAGTCCCCGTTCTCGTCCCGGTCGATCGTCCGTCACGGCCCCAGCTGCGGCTGGTCCCGGACCTGCCGACCGCCCCGCCTGCGCCCCGGACAGTCCGGCCAGCCGCGCCACTGCGGTTGACCCGCCGGGGAATGGTGGCGATCGGCGCGATCGCGCTCACCGTGACCGTGTTGTGCGGCCTGCTCGTCGCGCACGCGGTGGCACCTGCGGCCTCCGGTCCGGACTCGGTGGTCGTGCAGTCCGGTCAGACGCTGTCCGAGGTCGCCCATCGAGCGTTGCCGCAGCTACCGGTCCGGGAAGCAGTGGTGCGGGTGCAGTTGGCCAATGATCTGAACTCGTTGCAGGTCAGCGCGGGTCAGACATTGCTGATCCCGCGCTGACCGGTGCGCCGAGTAGGTCAGGTGCGCGACGATCAGGCGTTGGCGGCCTTGAACTCGCGGCGCCGGGCGTGCAGCAACGGCTCGGTGTAACCCGAGGGCTGCTGGGCGCCGAGCAGGATCAGGTCGCGCGCGGCCTGCCAGGCGATGTTGGTCTCGAAGTCCGGAGCCATCGGCCGGTAGGCGGGGTCGGCTGCGTTCTGCTGGTCGACCACCACGGCCATCCGCTTCAGCGAATCGATGACCTGTTCCTGGCTGATCACGCCGTGCTGCAGCCAGTTCGCGAGCAACTGGCTGGAGATCCGCAGCGTGGCGCGGTCCTCCATGAGAGCCACGTCGTGGATGTCGGGCACTTTCGAGCAGCCGACGCCGCTATCAATCCACCGGACCACGTAGCCCAGGATGGACTGGCAGTTGTTGTCGACCTCCTCCTGGCGCTCCTGCTCGCTCCAGTTCGGGTCCTCGGCCAGCGGGATCGTGAGGATCTGCTCGACGCTCGCCCGGGTCTGACCGGCCAGTTCCTGCTGGACGGCGAAGACGTCGACCTGGTGGTAGTGCAGCGCGTGCAGGGTGGCGGCGGTCGGGGACGGCACCCACGCGGTGGTCGCACCGGCCCTGGGGTGGGCGATCTTCTGCTCGAGCATGTCGTGCATCAGGTCCGGCATGGCCCACATGCCCTTACCGATCTGCGCCTTGTGCGGCAGACCCGTCGCCAGGCCCGTGTCGACGTTGTAGTCCTCGTATGCCGTGATCCAGGTCTGGCTCTTCATCTCGCCCTTGCGCACCATGGGGCCGGCGAGCATCGAGGTGTGGATCTCATCGCCGGTGCGGTCCAGGAAGCCGGTGTTGATGAACACCACCCGATCGGCGGCGGCGTTGATGCAGGCCTTGAGGTTGACGGTGGTACGTCGCTCCTCATCCATGATGCCGACCTTGAGGGTGCGCGGCGGCAGGCCGAGCACCTGCTCGACCCGCTCGAACAGTTCGACCGCGAAGGCGACCTCGTCCGGGCCGTGCATCTTGGGCTTCACGATGTAGATCGACCCCGTGCGCGAGTTCTGAAGACCATCTGCCGACAGGCCGTGGATGCCGATCAGCGAGGTGAACAGCGCGTCCAGGATGCCTTCAGGCACCTCGTTGCCGTCCGCGTCCAGGATCGCGTCGTTGGTCATCAGGTGCCCGACGTTGCGCACGAACAACAGCGACCGGCCGTGCAACTCGAACTGGGTCCCGTCCGGCGCGGTGTACTCGCGGTTCGGGTTCAGCACGCGGGTGAAGGTCCTGCCGTTCTTCTCCATCCGCTCCGCCAGGTCACCCTTGTTCAGCCCCAGCCAGTTGCGGTAGCCCAGCACCTTGTCCTGCGCGTCGACCGCGGCCACGGAGTCCTCGAAGTCCATGATCGTCGTGATCGCGGACTCGACCGCCACGTCCTTGATCCCGGCGGGGTCGGTGGCGCCGATCGGGGAGTCCGGGTCGATCTCGATGTCCAGGTGAAGTCCGTTGTGCCGCAACAGGACCGAGGTGGGCGCGCTCGGCTCGCCGGCGTAGCCGACGAACTCCGAGGGGTCGGCCAGGCCGGTCGCGCCGGACCCTGTCGTGACCTGCAGGGCGCCGTCGACCACGGCGAACCCGGTGGCGTCGGTGTAGGACGCGTCCTTCAAGGGGACGGCGCGGTCCAGGAAGTCCTTGGCGAACGCGATCACCTTCGCGCCACGAACCGTGTTGTAGGAGGACCCCTTTTGCGCCCCGTCGGTCTCGGGGATGGCGTCGGTGCCGTAGAGGGCGTCGTACAGGGAGCCCCAGCGGGCGTTGGCGGCGTTGATCGCGAACCGGGCGTTGAGTACCGGCACCACCAACTGCGGTCCAGCGGTGTCAGCGATCTCCGAGTCCACACCGGCCGTGGTGACCTGGAAGTCGCCAGGTGCGGGGACCAGGTAGCCGATGCGGGTCAGGAAGTCCTGGTAGTCCGCCGCGTCCAGGTCAGGGTTCTGACGGTGGTACTCGTCGATCTGCTGCTGCAAGGTGTCGCGGATTGCGAGCAGTTCGCGGTTGCGGGGCGCCAGGTCGGTGATGACCTTCGCAGCACCGGACCAGAACGCGTCCGGCTCGATGCCGGTACCGGGCAGGGCCTCGTTGTTGATGAAGTCGTAGAGCACCGTCTCGATCTGCAGACCGTCGACGTTCACTCGTTCGGACATGGATTTCACCTCGTGTGGTGCGTTAGTGGCTGGCCCCGTGCTGCTCCTAGGTTACCGACTGGTTGACGGGCTCCCGACCCTGCGCCCGGGGCTCGGCCGCGCGGCAGTGTCCAGGGTCTTGCGTGGGCGGCCAGGGCGTCGTACGATCCCTACATCTAGTAGTTACACCGATGTTATTCATCCACATGTAGTCCACACCCCGTCGTACGTGGTCCACCGGTTACCCACCGTCGATCCACAGGGATATCCACAGCGGCGGGCATGCGCAGCCCTCGCCCGGTGTTGAACAACGTGTGAGCAAGCGCCGGGAAGGAGCCGCCGAACCACCATGTACTGCCCGTTCTGCCGGCACGACGATTCCCGGGTTGTGGACAGCCGGACCAGTGATGACGGCACCTCGATCCGGCGCCGTCGTCAGTGCCCGGACTGCGGTCGCCGGTTCAGCACTTTGGAGACCGCCAGCCTCACGGTGATCAAGCGCTCGGGCGCCAGTGAGCCGTTCAGCCGGGACAAGGTGACCTCAGGGGTCCGGAAGGCCTGCCAGGGCCGGCCGGTGACCGAGGACCAGTTGGCCCTGTTGGCCCAGCAGGTCGAGGAAGGTATCCGGTCCCGGGGGCTGGCCGAGATCGACGCACACGACGTCGGCCTGGAGATCCTGGCTCCGTTGCGCTCGTTGGACGAAGTCGCCTACCTGCGGTTCGCCTCCGTCTACCAGGGATTCGAGGACCTGCAGGACTTTGAGGACGCCATCGTCCTGCTGCGCGCCGAGCGCGAGCAGCACGAGAACACAGCCCCGATCGCCGGGACCGACGACGCTGTCGGTGCTCGGCGAGATGCTGCTAGTAGCCCCTAACCAGCAGGGCGGCAGCCACAGACATCAGCACCACCGAACACCACCCGCACCACCCTTTGCCCGCATCACCGTTTGCCCCAGTTCAGTCACCCCACGGAGGACAGGTCCATGTCACAGACCACCAACGCCCGCTCCGGCCAGCGCCGCAAGAACGCCGGCCTGACCATCGAGCGCATCTACACCACTGCCGGTGTGCACCCCTATGACGAGGTGACCTGGGAGCGGCGGGACGTCGTCCAGACCAACTGGAAGAGCGGCGAGACCATCTTCGAGCAGCGCGGGGTGGAGTTTCCCGACTTCTGGTCGGTCAACGCCTCGACCATCGTGACCACCAAGTACTTCCGTGGCGCCCTCGGAACGCCGGAGCGCGAGTCCAGCCTCAAGCAGTTGATCGACCGGGTCGTGCTGACCTACGCCAAGGCGGGCAAGGACAACGGCTACTTCGCGACCGATGAGGACGCGGAGATCTTCGAGCACGAACTGACCTGGACCCTGCTGCACCAGGTGTTCAGCTTCAACTCGCCGGTGTGGTTCAACGTGGGGACCAAGGCGCCGCAGCAGGTTTCGGCCTGCTTCATCCTGTCGGTCGACGACTCGATGGACTCGATCCTGAACTGGTACCGCGAGGAAGGTTTCATCTTCAAGGGCGGCTCGGGCGCCGGCCTGAACCTCTCCCGGATCCGCAGCTCCAAGGAGCTGCTGTCCAGTGGCGGTACGGCCAGTGGTCCGGTGTCGTTCATGCGCGGCGCCGACGCCTCCGCAGGCACGATCAAGTCCGGTGGCGCGACCCGTCGTGCGGCCAAGATGGTCGTCCTGGACGTGGACCACCCCGACATCGAGGAGTTCATCGAGACCAAGGCGCGCGAGGAGGACAAGATCCGCGCGTTGCGCGACGCCGGATTCGACATGGACCTCGGTGGCAAGGACATCACCTCCGTCCAGTACCAGAACGCCAACAACAGTGTCCGGGTCAGCGACGAGTTCATGCGGGCCGTGGAAGAGGGCAAGCCGTTCGGTCTGCGGGCCCGGGCCACCGGTGAGGTCATCGAGGAAGTCGACGCCCGCGAGCTATTCGACAAGATCAACAAGGCGGCGTGGGAGTGTGCCGACCCCGGTGTGCAGTACGACGACACCATCAACGCCTGGCACACCAACCCCGAAAGCGGCCGGATCACCGCCTCGAACCCGTGCTCGGAGTACATGTCCCTGGACAACTCCTCGTGCAACCTGGCGTCGCTGAACCTGCTGAAGTTCCTGCGCGATGACGAGACCTTCGATGTCGCCTCGTTCCAGAAGGTCGCCGAGCTGGTCATCACGGCGATGGACATCTCGATCTGCTTCGCCGACTTCCCGACCGAGGCCATCGGGCAGACCACGCGTGACTACCGCCAGTTGGGCATCGGCTACGCCAACCTGGGCGCGTTGCTGATGGCCACGGGCCACGGCTACGACTCCGACGGTGGCCGGGCGCTGGCCGCGGCGATCACCTCCCTGCTCACCGGTGCCGCCTACAAGCGCTCCGCGGAGCTGGCCGGCATCGTGGGCCCGTACAACGGCTACGCCCGCAACTCCGAGGCTCACCAGCGGGTCATGCGCAAGCACCAGGCCGCCAACGACGAGGTGCGCACCCTGGACTCGATGGACACCGAGATCCACCGCTACGCCACCAAGGCATGGAAGGACGTTGTCGAGGTCGGCGCCAAGAACGGCTACCGCAACGCGCAGGCGTCGGTGCTCGCGCCGACCGGGACCATCGGCTTCATGATGGACTGCGACACCACCGGTATCGAGCCGGACTTCTCCTTGGTGAAGTTCAAGAAGCTGGTCGGTGGCGGTTCGATGCAGATCGTCAACCAGACGATCCCGCGCGCACTGAAGAAGCTGGGCTACCAGGACGAGCAGATCGAAGCGATCGTCGCGCACATCGCCGAGAAGGGCCATGTCATCGACGCCCCCGGCCTGAAGCCGGAGCACTACGAGATCTTCGACACCGCGATGGGTGCCCGCTCGATCAGCCCGATGGGTCACGTGCGGATGATGGCGGCCTGCCAGCCGTTCCTGTCGGGTGCGATCTCCAAGACGGTGAACCTGCCCGAGACCGCCACGGTCGAGGACATCGCCGATGTGCACCTGCAGGGTTGGAAGCTGGGTCTGAAGGCGCTGGCTGTGTACCGCGACAACTGCAAGGTCGGCCAGCCGCTGTCCGACGCCAAGGCCAAGGAATCCGACACCACTGCCGAGAAGACCGAGCCGGAGAAGGTCGTGGAGAAGGTCATCGAGTACCGCCCGGTGCGTCGCCGCCTGCCCAAGCGTCGCCCCTCGCAGACCACCTCCTTCGCGGTGGGTGGCGCCGAGGGTTACCTGACCGCCAGCGCGTACGACGACGGCCAGCTCGGTGAGATCTTCCTGAAGTTCGGCAAGCAGGGCTCGACCCTCGCCGGTGTGATGGACGCCTTCTCGATCGCGGTGTCCATCGGTCTGCAGTACGGCGTGCCGCTGGAGACCTATGTGGAGAAGTTCACCAACCTGCGCTTCGAGCCGGCCGGGATGACCGATGACCCGGACGTGCGGATGGCGCAGTCGATCATGGACTACGTCTTCCGGCGCCTGGCGTTGGATCACCTCGACTTCGACACCCGCTCCTTCATGGGTATCCACACCGCGGCCGAGCGCGCCCGGCAGCTGGAGACCGGTTCGTACGCCGAGCAGGACGACGATGTCGCCGAGGAGTTGGAGTCCTACTCCCAGTCCCCGGCACAGGTCCCGGCCAAGGCAGAGGACAAGGCCGACGTGGAGGAGAAGGCACCCACCGGTGAAGCGGTGGATGCCACGGAGATCACCTCCGGCTCCGGCGCGGCGGATGCCCGGCCCGCGGACGTCGAGGTGCACTCCTCGGCCGAACTCATGGAGAAGTTCCAGGGCAAGGCGGCCGACGCACCCATCTGCCTGACCTGCGGGACCAAGATGCGCCCCGCCGGCTCGTGCTACGTGTGCGAAGGCTGCGGTAGCACCTCGGGCTGCAGCTGAGGCTGCACCCAACCCCGGACAAGGGCGGGCCTCGTGGCGACTCGATCGCTGCGGGGCCCGTTCTTCGTGTCCCGCAGGCGGCGCTCCGTGTGGTGGCTCAGCCGGCCCAGTCGGGGTCGCTGGGCCACAGGCTCGCAGCCGCCGGCGGCGACTGGTGCGGGTCAGCGGGAGCGATGGCGCGGCGTACGGCCTCGCGGTACGGCGTGGGGCCACCCGGCGGCGGACCGAGGCGGTCCAGCAGGTCGGTCTCCTGGCACACCACGTCGTGCACCAGGCTGCCGATCAGCGGTTTGGCGACGCCCGTCGGCACCGGTGTCACCACGCCGATCCAGTGGCTGGCCAGGCCAGGGGTCAGGAACGGCATGACGAAGATCAGCCGCTGGTGGTGGCCGGAAATCTTCGCGTACTGCTGCATCATCTGCAGATAGGTCAACACGTCCGGGCCACCGATGTCGAAGGTCCGGTTGACCTCCGGCGGCAGCGTCGCCGCGCCTACCAGGTAGTACAACGCATCGTCGATGCCGATCGGCTGGATCCGGCTGTTGACCCAGCGCGGCGTGACCATGGCCGGCAGCCGATCGGTCAGATGGCGCATCATCTCGAACGATGCCGACGCGGCACCGATCAAGATCGCCGCCTGGAGTACGGCCGCCGGCACGGGGGAGTCGAGGAACACCTCGCCGACGTCGACCCGTGAAGCCAGATGCTCGGACAACTCCTCGTCATCGGGGTGCAAGCCGCCGAGGTAGACGATCCGCCCTACCTTCGCGTCGGCGGCGGCGTCGGCGAAGGTCTGGGCCATCTCGTGGTCGCGCTGCGACAGATCACCGCCGCCGTCCATCGAGTGCAACAGGTAGTACGCGACGTCGATGTCGGCGAGCGCTGCGCGGCAGTCGTCCGCGTCGTTGGCGTCGCCCTCGGCCACCTCGACGTCGCCGGCCCAGGGCAGCCCCTCGAGTTTGCCGGCGTCGCGCGTCAGCACCCGGACCCGGTGCCCGGCTTCGAGCAGGGGCACGACCAACCGGGAACCCAGGTAGCCGGTCACTCCGGTCACCAGGATGTGCAGATCAGGATGGGACGTTGTCACGATGTCACCTCAAGGACGTGGGGCAGGATCAGGACCATTCCCAGCGACCACAGGCCGTGGGTGAGGATAGGGGCCAGCACCGAGCCGGTGACCTGGCGTTGCCGGGCGGTGAGGGCGCCGAGGAGGGCAGCCGCGAACACCAGCATCACGTTCCCGGTGGCGCAGGTGACCAGCGTGTAGATGGCTGTCGTCGCAACGACCGGGTGCCGGTCCTGCAGTAGCGAGAAGAGAGCGCCGCGGAAGAACAACTCCTCGCAGGCGCCGGTGCCGATGGCGATCAGCAGGACCGCCAGGAACGAACCTCGGGTGGAGTATTCCAGGACGTCGCGGATCGCGCCGTTGATCGCGGGTACGAGTCCGACGATGAGGCCGCCCAAGCTGAAGAGCGCCACCAGGCAGGCGCCCAGGGCGAGGCCGGGCAGCCAGGTCCGGCGATCGGCGTACGTCGATCGGTCCAGGGGCACTCCGCCGGCCAGGAACGCGCCGCCCGCCCAGGTGACGGCCAGCGCCACGGATGCTGGATAAAAGCCGCCGCGACCCGGCTCGCTGGTCAGCGATACGTGCAGCAGGACAGCGCCCACCACCAGCGTGACCACGCACACCGCAACGGCGCGAGGAGTCGCTGATAACGCGGCACGCGCCTTGGTGGGATGCGACAACGGGGAGAACCTCCTACCCGGAGACTAGGTGACCGGCGCGAGGCGGCTGGCTCGGACGGATGAGACCCAGGCCACGATGAGCCTGACCACATCCGGTGAACACTCGATGAACAATCCTTCGCGGCGGCATTTGCACTGGTCAGAGAGCTATCCGGAGTTGGGCCCGCGGTGGACGGGATAGCACACCTAGCCCCACACTTACTCGCGTGAGCGCAGAATTCTTCATTCTCCTGTTGGTCGTTGTCACGGCCCTGGCGTTCGACTTCACCAATGGGTTCCACGACACCGGCAACGCGATGGCAACGTCTATCGCGACCGGAGCGCTCAAACCCAAGGTGGCTGTCGGCATCTCGGCGGTGTTGAACCTCGTCGGTGCGTTTCTGTCGGTCGAAGTGGCGGCCACGATCACCAAGGACGTCCTGAAAATACAGACCAAGAGCGGGGCGCTCATCGAAGGGCTCAGCGCGGAAAAGGCGATGATCATCATCTTCGCCGGTCTGGTCGGCGGGATCCTGTGGAACCTGACGACCTGGCTGCTGGGTCTGCCCTCCAGTTCCTCGCACGCACTCTTCGGTGGCCTGATCGGTTCGGGGCTGGCCGCGATCGGCACCTCGGGAATCAACTGGAACGGTCTGGTGTCCAAGGTCATCATCCCGGCGTTCCTGTCGCCGTTCATCGCCGGATTGGTGGCCGCGATCGGCACCTGGATCATCTATCGGATCACGAACCCGGTCAGAACCGACCGCAAGGACAGGGGTTTCCGCTACGGGCAGATCGGCAGCGCCTCGTTGGTCTCGCTCGCGCACGGTACGGGAGACGCGCAGAAGACGATGGGTGTGATCGCGTTGGCGCTGATCGCCCACGGCAGCCTCACGACGCAGTCGATCGAGGACAACGGGCTGCCGGTGTGGATCATCTTCTCCTGCGGTCTGGCGATCGCGGTCGGCACTTACCTCGGTGGCTGGCGGATCATCCGCACCCTGGGCAAGGGTCTGGTCGAGATCGAATCCCCGCAGGGTATGGCCGCCGAAGCTTCCTCGGCCGCGATCATCCTGACCTCCAGCCACTTCGGGATGGCCCTGTCGACCACCCAGGTCGCGACCGGGTCCATCCTTGGTAGCGGCGTCGGTAAGCCCGGCGCGACGGTCCGCTGGGGCGTCGCCGGCCGCATGGTCGCGGCGTGGCTGACGACCATCCCCGCCGCCGCTGTGGTCGGTGCGGCCACCTACTTCATCGCCCACCTCATCGGCGGCGTGGCCGGTGCGATCACCGTGTTCGTGATCCTGGTGGCAGCGGCAGGCTTCCTCTACCGCCGCAGCCAGTTGCAGAAGGTGGACGCCTCCAACGTCAACGACAGCTGGGACGGCCTGCCCGAGGATGAAGCAGCCGAATCCCACGTCGCGGCCTGAGCCGGACCCGGAAAGGAACGGTCATGGACTTTGCAGAGATGGCGCAGTCAGCGCTCAAGGTGCTCCTCGCCGGCCTGGTTTTCGGGGCCGGTCTGCCGGCGATCTTCGCGGTCGGCATCCGGTTGCAGTCGGCCGGTGAAGGCGACATCGCGGCCGACGGAACCGTGATCCGCCCGAACCCGGTCGCCAGGGTCGGCGCATGGATTGCGTTCGGGATCGTCCTCGTGGCGGTCGTGATCGGCATCCTGTGGATCACCCAGAAGAGCCTGCACCACTACCTGGGTATCGACATCTTCGGTACCCACTGATCCGGTAGCACTGACGCCACACCACGACCTATCGAAGACGAGGACAGTACATGGAACGCCCCGCTCTCCTGGCCCGGATCCTGCATTGGCTACGCCAGGGGTACCCCGAAGGTGTCCCGCCCAAGGACTACTCACCGATCCTGGCGCTGCTGCGCAACGAA
Source organism: Branchiibius sp. NY16-3462-2 (assembly GCF_001594145.1). Lineage (GTDB taxonomy): Bacteria > Actinomycetota > Actinomycetes > Actinomycetales > Dermatophilaceae > Branchiibius. The sequence continues at coordinate 27,284 of NZ_LVCF01000038.1, forward strand.
TCGTTGACGGACGAAGAGATCGACCTGATCGTGTCCCGGTTGATCGAACAGAACGCGATGGCACACGCCGACGGGCCGATCAGCGTGGTGGACACCAAGGTGGCCATCACGCACTACACCGAGGAACTGCCCTCAGACGAGGACGTCAAGCGGGTACAGGCGCGCTTGCTGGAGCACGGCTGGCCGTTCGACGAGGCCAGCCACATCGCCTGACCGGTCGTCGCGGATCGGCCCTCAGCGGGTCGGATCGAGCAACAGTTTGCCGGTGACGGTGCGCGTGCCCAGGCGGCCGATCGCCGTACCCGCATCGGACAGCGGCAGCACCTGATCGATCGGGGGATCGATCGCGCCGGTCCCGGCCAGGGTCATCAGCTGGTCCCATTGGGCACGTACGACGTGCGGCCGGCTCGCCCAGTAGGCGCCCCACCCGACGCCCACCACTGAGACGTTGTTGAGCAGCAACCGGTTGACCTTCACCTGCGGGATCTCGCCATGGGTGAAGCCGATCACCAACAGGCGGCCCAGGGTGGCCAGCGAGCGCAGTGAGTCGGTGAAACGGTCGCCGCCCACCGGGTCGACGATGATGTCCACACCGCGACCACCGGTGAGGTCCTTCACGGCCGCCAGGAAACCGTCCGCTGCCACCACCTCGTCCGCGCCGGCCGCGCGTGCGACCTCACCCTTCTCCGGCGTCGAGGTCACCGCGATCACCGTCGCGCCGGACGCCTTCGCGACCTGGATCGCGGCGGTGCCGATACCACCGGCAGCCCCGTGCACGAGCACCGTCTCGCCTGCCTGCAGGCCGCCGCGCTGTAACAGACCGAACAAGCAGGTCAGGTAGTTCATGGGCAGTGCCGCAGCCACGTCGAACGACATGTCGTCCGGCAGCGGGAAGACGAAATCGGTTGACGCTGTAGCAAACTCGGCGAACCCGCCGAACCCCGGGAAGGCGGCCACGCGATCGCCGGCAGTGAATCCGGAGTCAGCAGGTGCTGAGACGACGGTCCCGCTGACCTCCGCGCCGGGCACGAACGGCAGATCGGGTCGGATCTGATATTCGCCGCGCGTCAGCAAAAGGTCCGGGAAGCTGACTCCGGCCCGCGCGACCTGAATCAGGAGCTGGCCGTCGGGCGCGGTGGGCTGCGGCAGGTCGACGATCTCGACCGCTTCCGGGCCGTCGAGACGAGTGACGTGTACAGCGCGCATGGATCAGGCTCCTCAGGTCAGGCGGCGCACCACGGACAGTGGCGCGTGTTTGATCACTTCACCGATCGGCACCCACGGCCACGGTGGCACCAGCGCCTTGGCCTTGCGCGCCTCGATCGCGGCAACCATGGCCCGCACACCGGTCTGCGTGTCGACCATCATCTTCTGCTCCTGCTCGACCTTCTCGTTCATCTCCGAGCGTATGTAACCCGGGTAGATGGTCGAGACGTCGATGGACAACTCGGGCCGGCCCATGACCTCCGAGCGGATGCCCTCGGCCAGTGCGGCAACGCCGGCCTTGGTGGCTGCGTAGGTCGTCATGGCGCGTCGCATGCCGCGCAGCGCCGAGACCGAGGAGATCACCACCAGGTGCCCGGTCTTCTGCTCCCGGAACACCTGCATCGCCGCCTCCATCTGGGCCAGTGCCGCAACGAAGTTGGTCATCGCGGTCTCGCGGTTGGCATCGAACCGGCCGGTGCCGATGGGCGCACCCTTGCCCAGGCCGGCGTTGACGATGAACCGGTCGAGGCCGCCGAGCCCGTCGGTGAGTTCGGTGGTGGCGGTGAAGACGTCGTCGTTGTCGGTCACATCCAGAGCCCGCACCAGGATCGTGCGGTCTGGATGCGCGGCCAGGATCTCCTCGCGCAGTTGCTCCAACCGGTCGGTGCGGCGGGCGGTCAGGCCCAGGTCGTGGCCCTTGGCCGCGAACTGACGGGCCATCTCGGCACCCAGCCCGGAACTGGCTCCGGTGATGATCGCGCGAGTCGGCATAGCTGCACCGTAGTCAGATAGCGGACCTGCGGACCGAAGCGGCCCGCCCATGCGGGACAATCGCCGATGTGAAAGCGCTGCTGTTGGAGAACGTTCACCCGCTGGCCGAGCACATCCTCAAGGAAGCCGGGTTCGAGGTCGAGACCCACGCCGGAGCCCTTGACGAGGACGAGTTGATCGAGGCGTTGCAGGGCGTCCAACTGCTGGGGATCCGGTCCAAGACCGAGGTCACCGAGCGGGTACTGGATAGCGCCCCGGACCTCTACGCGATCGGTGCCTTCTGCATCGGCACCACCCAGATCGCCAAGAAGCACGCCGCCGGCCGCGGGGTCGTCGTCTTCAACGCACCGTTCTCCAACACCCGCAGCGTCGTGGAGCTGGCGATCGCCGAGATTATCGTGATGGCCCGCCGCCTGACCGAGAAGGACAAGGCCCTGCACGAGGGGGTCTGGAACAAGGACGCCACGGGTGCGCACGAGATCCGGGGCCGGGCGCTGGGCATCGTCGGCTACGGCAACATCGGCAGCCAGTTGTCCGTGGTCGCCGAGATGCTGGGTCTGAAGGTCTACTTCTACGACAGTGACGACAAGCTCGCGCTGGGCAACGCCACCCGGTGCGGCAGCCTGGATGAGTTGTTGGAGGTCGCCGAGGTCGTAACTCTGCACGTCGATGACCGCAAGGGCAACGCCGGTTTCTTCGGGGCTGAGCAGTTCGCCAAGATGCGTCCGCGCTCGCTCTTCCTGAACCTGTCGCGCGGTTTCGTCGTCGACTACGACGCGCTGCGGGAAGCGTTGCTGTCCGGGCACATCGCCGGTGCGGCGGTCGACGTCTTTCCCAAGGAGCCCAAGAAGCGCGGCGATGCCTTCACCTCACCGTTGCAGGGCATCCCCAACGTCGTGCTCACCCCTCACGTGGGCGGCTCGACCGAGGAGGCGCAGGAGGACATTGGCCGGTTCGTCGCGGGCAAGTTGCGTGACTACATCCAGCGCGGCACCACCACCCTGAACGTCAACCTGCCCGGTCTGTCGCTGCCGCCGCGCTTCGGTGGCAAGCGGATCCTGCACCTGCACCTGAACGTTCCCGGCGTGCTGGGCAAGGTCAACAGCCTGCTGGCCAAGCACGAGGTCAACATCGAGGGCCAGGCCCTGAACACCGCCGGTGAGATCGGCTACGGCGTGACCGACGTGGCTGAGCTGCCGCGGGCGGCCGTGGCGGAGTTGCTGGCGATGCCCGAAACCATCCGCTTGGCCATCATCGACGGCTGATCAGCCTGGTCCGGTTCCCCGTCCGCGTCCGGCTGGGAGCCGCCACTCGGCGTACGCCGGGTGAGGGCCAACCGGAAGTCCTCCGGCATCAGGGTGAGCCGCTCCGAGACCTTCAACCGGTACTGCGGATCGGCACTGAACTCGTAGCGGTGCAGCAGGCGGGCGAGCACGAGCACGGCTTCGTGCAACGCGAACTGCCTTCCGATGCAGGCACGCTCGCCGGTGCCAAAGGGGAAGTAGGTGTGCGCCGGCCGCGACCTGACCTGCTCCGGCGTGAAGCGGTCGGGGTCGAACCGCGACGGCTGCGGCCAGATATCGGGGTCCCGATGGATCGCGGCGGCCAACACCATGCACTGGTCCTGGGTCGTCATCGGCCACTGCCCGGCCAGCATCGTGTCCTCGCGGGCACCGCGCACGAAACCGGGTGCCGTCGGCCACAACCGCAGTGACTCGTCCAGGACGCGGCGGATGTAGCGGAACTTGGCGATCTGTTCGAAGGTCGGCTCCGCGTCGGGGTCCGCCCCGAGGATCTGGTCGGTCTCGGCCTGTGCCCAGGCCCGCACGTCGGGGTTGGTCGCCAGGTAGTAGAGCGTGAATGACAAGGCGCCAGAGGTGGTTTCGTGACCTGCGATCAGGAAGGTCAGGATCTGGTGACGCACGTTGCGTAGGTCGAGTTTCTCCCCGCTGGCCTCGTGCTCCGCGTTCAGCATCAGTCCGAGGAGGTCCTTCTCCGAGCGGTCCCCGGAGGCGACGCGGGCGGCGATGATCTCATCGAGCACGGTGTCCAGATACTCCCGGTTGCGGTCGAGCGTCTCCTGGTTGCGGCGTAGGAGGAATTTCGCCAGGGGAGCGCTGGTCAGGAATCCGCGGCGCTGGGCCGCGGCCAGCGCGTCCACCATGGAGGTCACGAACGGGTGCACCTGCTCACTGGTGAACGACCCGAAGTCGGTGCTGAACGACGTACGACCGATTGTCTCCAGCGTCATCTTGGTCAGCCACGGCGAGACATCGACCGGGCCATCGATGGTGTCCCAGGTGTCGGTGAGTTCACGGCAGACCTCCAACATCGTGCCGTGGTAGGTCTGCATGGCCGGCCGGGTGAACGCCGGGCGCAGGAGGTCATGGGCCAGTTGCCAGTTGGGTTCGTCATTGAAGGCGGTGAACAAGCCGTCACCGGCCAACTGCCGCAACGTGATCAGACCGGGGGCGAGCCGTTTCTCGAAGCGGGACTCATCGCACAGTTCCGCACCGACCAGACCGCTGCGGACCAGCACCAGTTTGGTGTTGAAGAGCTTGATCTCGACGATCGGATCGGTGAAGTCGGCGAGAACCTCGACCGCCCGTTGCACCGGGCGGCCGCGGTGTCGGCGGATCATCGTGCCGAAGTCGCCGATCACCGGCCGACGGTGCGGCGGATGCGGAAAGTCGACCCGCTCGAAGTTCATCGGTCGTGTGCTCACGTCCTGGCTCCCGGAAGTCTGGTTTACGACAGGTGTAGTGGAGTGTAACCCCAGTCACATCGCCTGCGGCTGGGGTGCCGACGGTGCCGCATACTGAGCGCGTGAAGGTGTTCTTCTTCCTGGCCCTCGTGCTCATCGTCGGTTTCGGCTGGTATTTCGTCAAAGGCAAGGTCACGCGCACCCATGAGCAGGTGCGCGACCGGGCGCTGGAGGGCGGTTTCGGCCGGGCGATGACCGCCGGGCCGGCGACCAAGCACCTGGACATGATGGGCCGCACCCTGACGTTGGCAGCCGAGCCGGAGCGCACCGGCAACCTGATCGCGAGTACGGCGATGGCGGACGCCCGCGTGACCGACGTACGTCCAGCGGACAAGGCTCTGGTCATTGAGATCGACGGGTCCTATCCGGTGGTGCGGGCGCACCTGCTGCCCGATCGCACGGTGGTGGGCGTGGAGTCGTTCAACTGGGAGATGGGCTTTCCGCAAGGCGGGCAGGTCTGGGACCGGCTCGCCACAGCGATCACCAATACCGCTGCGCATCAAGGCATTACGGTGGCCGAAGGGGCCAGGGAGTTTGTCAAGGACGATGCCGTACTGGACCGCGAGGTCTGGGCGGTCAAGAGCTGAGGAAGCAATGAGCACGACTGACACGGCACCACCTCGCAGCGCACCGTCCGGCCCGATGCTGGACTCGGCGGGGGACGCGCGACGGCGTGCGGGGCTGCGCCGGATGCGCCTGGTGGCGACGGGTCTGCTGGTTCTTGCCGCCATCATCTTCGTAGCGACCCACGGGCACGGCGGCGTCTGGGGTTACGTCAACGCCGCCTCCGAAGCGGCGATGGTCGGTGCCGTGGCCGACTGGTTCGCCGTCACCGCACTCTTCCGCCATCCGCTCGGACTACCCATCCCGCACACCGCGATCATCCCCGAGCGCAAGGACTCCATCGGGGAGAACCTCGAGGAGTTCGTGACCGAGAACTTCCTGACCGCCGACAACGTGCAAGAGCGTCTGGCCGGGGCGCAGGTGGCCCGCCGGATCGGGGAGTGGCTCGCCGACCCGGCCAACGCCCGGCGGGTAGTCGACCAGTCCGCGCCGGCGCTCGCCCGTGCGGTGGGCGACATCAAGGATGAGGACGTCAAGGGTCTGCTCGATCGGGTGCTGTTGCCCCGGATCGCCCGCGAGCCGGTCTCCGAACTGCTGGGCACGCTGCTGGAGGGCATCGTCGACGACGGATCGCACCATGGTCTGGTCGATCTGACCGCGCGGGAACTGCACGCCTGGGTCCGCGACAACCGCAACAGCGTGACCTCGATCATCTCCGAGCGGGCTCCGTCGTGGACACCGCGGTGGCTGGACGACACGGTCTCCACGCGGTTGCACACCGAGATCGTGAAGTGGCTGGAGGACATCCGCGACAACCCGAATCATCCGGTCCGCGGCGCCCTGGACAACGTGCTGCGGCAACTGGCCGACCAGTTGCAGCATGACCCGGACACCATGCAGCAGACCGAGGCCCTCAAGGTCCGACTGCTGTCGCACCCGAACGTCTCCACGTCGCTGCTGTCGTTGTGGAAATCGGGCCAGAGTGTTCTCGTGGAGGCGCTCAACGACCCCGACGGCGACCTGCGCGCCCGGTTGGCGCGGTTGATCAGTGACACCGGCCAGCGGCTGGTGACCGATCCGGAGCTGCAGGCCACGGTGGACCGCCGCATCAGTGAGGTGGCCGGTCACCTGGTCTCGACGTACGGGCGCGAGTTGTCCAGTGTCATCTCCCAGACGATCGAGCGCTGGGACGGCAAGGAGGCCTCCGACCGGATCGAGTTGCACGTCGGACGCGACCTGCAGTTCATCCGGATCAACGGCACCGTGGTGGGTGGCCTGGTGGGCCTGCTGATCTACACGGTGTCGCAGTTCCTCTAACCGTTATAAGAGACGGTTATACATTTCCAAGGGTTGGGTGTAGTTTCGCCGCAGGTCATGAGCGCCAGCGACAAGCCCCGGCTTGCTGGCCGGCAACCCTCCTCCGCGGTGGGGTGCCCCGGGTGAGGACCTGGCCTGATCGCCCGTACGTCGGGTGACCAGGCAAGCGCGGACGACCCGTGAGCGTCCGCACCAGTCAGATATCGGACACCCGGAAAGGTTCGTCATGAGCGACACCCCCAACTGGTCCTTCGAGACCCGCCAGATCCACGCCGGTCAGAGCGTCGAGCCGACGACGCAGTCGCGTGCGTTGCCGATCTACCAGACCACTTCCTACGTCTTCAACGACACGACCCAGGCGGCGAACCTGTTCGGCCTGAGCGAGTTCGGCAACATCTACACCCGGTTGATGAACCCGACCAACGACGTCGTCGAGCAGCGGATCGCCAGCCTGGAGGGCGGCGTCGGCGCTTTGCTGACCGCCTCCGGACAGGCCGCCGAGACCCTGGCCATCCTGAACATCGCCGAGGCCGGTGACCACATCGTCTCCAGCCCGGCGCTGTATGGCGGCACGTTCAACCTGCTCAAGTACACGCTGAAGAAGCTGGGCATCGAGACGACCTTCGTGGAGGACGCCAGCGACATCGAGCAGTGGCGCGCGGCGATCCGTCCGAACACCAAGCTGTTCTACGGGGAGACCATCGCCAACCCCAAGCAGGAGATCCTCGACATCGAGGCAATCGCCGCGGTGGCGCACGAAGCCGGGATCCCGCTGGTCGTCGACAACACGGTCGCCACGCCGTACGTGCTGCGCCCGATCGAGTACGGCGCCGACATCGTCGTGCACTCGGCCACCAAATACCTTGGCGGACATGGCACGTCGATCGCCGGCGTGATCGTGGACAGCGGCAACTTCGACTTCGGCAAGGACCCGGAGAAGTTCCCGAACTACAACACGCCCGAGGAGAGCTACCACGGTCTGGTCTACGCCCGTGACCTCGGCGTCGGCAGCCCGCTGGGCGCCAACCTGGCCTTCATCCTCAAGGCGCGCGTGCAGTTGCAGCGTGACATCGGTGCCCCGCTGGCGCCGTTCAACGCATTCCTGATCGCCCAGGGCATCGAGACTCTCAGCCTGCGGGTCGAGCGGCATCTTGAGAACGCGCGCAAGGTCGCCGAGTGGCTGCAGACCCAGGAGCAGGTCAAGGAGGTCCTGTGGGCCTCGCTGCCGGGCAGCCCGTACCACGACCTGGCGCAGAAATACACGCCGCTGGGCTCGGGTGCGGTGCTGTCCTTCGAGATCGAGGGCGGGGTCGACGCTGGCAAGAAGTTCGTGGACTCCCTCGAACTGTTCTCGCTGGTCGCCAACATCGGCGACGTGCGGTCGCTGGCCATCCACCCGGCGTCCACGACGCACAGCCAGGGCAGCGACGAGGACCGTCTCGCCGCGGGTGTGACGCCGGGTCTGGTGCGACTGGCGGTCGGCCTGGAGCACATCGACGACATCATCGCCGACCTGGACCAGGGCTTCCGGGCCGCGAAGGTCTGAACGAGTCGACGACGCGGCACCCCGGCTCCCGGCCGGGTGCCGCGTTGTCGTACCCGTGCGGTAGGACGGACCCATGAAGTACGGCGTGGTGGTGCCTTACGCGACCGAGCTCGAGTTCGTCGACGCGGCGGTGCTGGCCGAGCAGCACGGCTGGGACGCGGTCTTCGGCTGGGAGGCCGTCTACGGGATCGATCCGTGGGTGCAATTCGCCGCGGCGGCGATGGTCACCACACGGATCAGGTTCGGCACGCTGCTGACGCCCGCGTCGCGGCACCGGCCGTGGGATCTGGCGTCCAAGGTCGGATCGGTCGATCGCATCTCGGGCGGGCGGACGACGCTTGCGGTGGGTCTGGGTGCACTGCACGACGGCTGGTTGGCGTACGAGGAGGACGAGGGTCGGTCGGCCAGGGCCCGGAAGCTCGATGAAGTTCTCGCCGTCTATGCCGGACTCCTTACGGACGCAGCAGCTTTCAGCTTTTCGGGCGAGTACCTCCAGGCCCGGCCGAACTCGTTCAATCTGCCGCCAGCGACTCCCCAGCGGCCGCACCCTCCGGTGTGGGTGGTCGCGGCGCCGACCCCGGGCGGCGGACGGCAGCGATCGTTGGAACGCGCTGCTCGCTGGCAGGGGGCGATACCGGCGATCCCGCACGCCGAGGGCGAACCGAAGCGGGTCACGGCCTTCGCCGACGTGGTGAGCGATCTGCGTGCGTTGCGGCTGGACGCCGGGCTGCCGTGGGAGGGCTACGACGTTGTCCTCGAAGCCGATTCATGGGGCTCGTTCACGGCGTTGGAGCCGGCTGATCAGCAGGCGTGGGCCGATGCGGGCGCGACCTGGTGGATCGAGAGCTGGTGGGACCTGCCGGAAGGGCCGGACGGTTTGCAGGAGGTCCGGCGCCGGATCGCCTGCGGTCCACCGCCTGCCTGACCCGGCGTTAAATCAGTGGCAACCCCCGCCGTGACTCTGGCACGGTGGGTTTTGTCGTATCCGGTCGCAGATGAGGAGGTCCAGCCATGGCTGTCCGTCGGCTTGCCCGCCACCCCTTCTTCTGTGATCGGAATACCCTTGAATCGCAACGAATCCCAGCCCGCCGCTGAGGCGAGCGTCCTTCACTTCCCGCAACACCTCGACGTACCCGACCTCGAACCCGGCCAGCGCTGGTCGACCTGGCGGCAGATTCCTGCCCTGTCCCGCGGTCCGGCGCCGTGGCCGGACTGGCTGGTCACCGACGATGAGTCCATCGACACCGAACTGGGCATCCTCAAGACCGGCAAGGAAGCTGACGTCTTCCTGGTCGAACGCTCGAATGTGACTGGGCCGCCTAAGAATTGCCGCCTGGCCGCGAAGCGGTACCGCGACCAGCAGCACACCTCGTTCAACCGCACGACCGACTACACCGAGGGTCGGGGGATCGCTCGCAAGGGTCACCGGGAGCGTCGCGCGCTGGCCAAGAAGACGTCCTTCGGCAAGCAGCTGGCCGCGGGCCGGTGGGCGCTGGCCGAGTGGGAGTCGCTGGTGCGGCTTTTCGAGGCCGGGCTGCCCGTGCCGTATCCGGTGCAGATCGACGGCACCGAGATCCTGATGGAGCTGATCACGCATCCGGACGGTTCGCCGGCGCCGCGGCTGGCCGCGCTGCGCGTGGCCTCTCGGACGCAACTGGCGGACCTGTTCGATCAAGCGCGTAGGGCGCTGATCACGTTGGCGGGTATGGGCGTTGCGCACGGCGACCTCTCGGCGTACAACCTGCTGGTTGCGGGGGAGCGGTTGGTGATCATCGACGTCCCGCAGACCGTCGACGTGATCGGTAATCCGCACGGGATGGACTTCCTGCACCGGGACTGCCGCAACGTGGCGACCTGGTTCGCCGGCAAGGGGCTCGCGGTCGACGGCGATGAGTTGTTCGGTGAGGTCGCGGCCCACGCGTGGTGACGGTGTCGGGCGTCGGTTCGCTCAGTCTCCGGGACTCGTGATGTAGGTGCGGCCGGTGGGGCTGGTCCAGGTGCACACGCCGGTGGGGGACATGACCACTTTCCAGCCGCCTTCGTGTTTGGCGCGGTGGTGGTGGCGGCACAGGCATTGCAGGTTGCTGGCGGTGGTGTCTCCGTCGGGGTAGCGGATGACGTGGTCGATGTCGGACAGTTTCGCGGGTCGGGTGCAGCCGGGGAAGCGGCAGTGTTGGTCGCGGGCTTGGACGAACCGGGCCAACCTCGCACCGGGCCGGTAGGACCGGTCACCGGTTTCCACCACGACACCTGTTGCAGCGTCGGTGAGGGCGCGGGACAGTTTCACGCCGAGTAGGTGGGTCATCTCCACGATGCTGTCGGCGGGGATCACCCCGACCCGCGGTAACAGCAGGTCACTGATCGCACGGGATTCGGCGGGGACGGTGTCGGTGAGGGTGGGTGTGGTGCGGTACCTCGTGAGGTGACCGCAGCTGGTGTTGTCCGGGTCGGGCACGTGATCACACCCTGGTGGACTAGCGCTTGGTGCATCCGGTGGACCGGTTCGTGCCTGCAGTTCCGTGGATCCACTGGCGATGGCGTTGAGTTCGGCGAGTTCGGCATCGAATAACGCTCGTAGTTCTTCATCCATCAGGTCGCGGCCGTTGAACGGGACCAGCCCTTCGGCGCGCAGGTCCTGCTCGATCAACGCTTCATGGGCCAACAGGGATGCCTCGATGAAATCCAGGCCATCGAACAGGTCCTCGCCGAGGTCACCCGCGAACGGGTCCGCCCAGTCCTGGACAGCCGGAACCGCTGGTTCTGGGGTGTCGATCGGGATCAGGAACGTCAGCTGCGTGTCGACACCGACCCCGGCCAGCGTCAGATCCGTGAAGGCGTCGACCCGGCACTCCGCCAACGTCTTGTCCGTCGTGGTCACCGAATGCAAGTCGCGGGCCAACTGGTCGATCGCGGCCATCAGTTTCGCCGCCTCCAACGTCGGTAACACCGCGGTCAGTTCCGACAGGCCCGGTTCGTGATGCTCCCGCACGAACACCCCCACCGCCGAACGACGCCGTGCTTGGGCTGCCGCATCTGCTCCGATCGGGTCCAGGCGCACCCGTAACCGGCGCGCCTTCGCCCGCAGTTTCGCTGCGGTGGTGGCCTCGGGGTCACCGGCCAGGACACGATCTTCCACCGCGGCGGTGACGTGCTCGGGGGCGCCATTGGTCACGTCGGCGACGACGGTGGCTTTGAACGGGTCCAACCCGCCGGCACCGACCCGGTCCAACAACCGAGGACAGCGATCGAGGGTGTCGATGGCGGCGCTGATCCGGTTGCCGGCTTGCCGGTCCGACCACCCCAACCGGGTGGATAGTTCCAGGGGGATCCATTCATCGACGTACGACCCCGGCTCATGCCGCACCTCCCGCGAGATCAGTCGGGGCAGAGCGTCTTCGACCGGGTTGGGGTCCTCGCGGTGCTCGATCGCCGCCGCCTGCGCGATCCGATGCGTTTGCACACCCCACGCGCAGTTCTGCACCCGCTGCGCGAGCTGGACGTCGGCCAGCAACGCATCCTCAGACAGGTCCGAAACGTCTTTATCGACGCGGTGATACGCGACCCGCAACAACTGCTCCGCAGCCGCTAACAACTGCGACATAGAGGCGTCCAGAACCGCTGATTCACGGAGCATTGATGAGCTCTCAGCGGGGGTCGCGGACATACCCCCAGTGTACTGGTGTTCGACACCTGTATCCAGGTTATGCACAGCTAACATTCAGAAATCTCGCCCGGGCTAGATCGGCACAGGCAGCTACGCAGACGCGCGACTTATCGACAGATGCGCGGGTTACAACCCGCGCAACTGTCGACAACCCGCGCGGATGCGAACGCCAGATGCGACGAGGTCTTGGCAAGAGTGCTGCGGATCACCTAATCTCCGTGAAGTTGGTCAAGTGACCAAGACAAGGGGTGAACGTGACCAGATACACCGTGGCCGAGCGCCGCGAACTGCTCATCCAGGCGACGCTGCGGATCATCGCCGCCGACGGCGTACAGTCCGCCACGACCCGGGCGATCTGCCGTGAGGCGGGGATGGCGCAGGCCAGCTTCCACTACGCCTTCCGCAGCCGGGACGCGTTGTTGGCTGCCGCCGTGCAGTACGCCCTCGACGATGACGTCGAACGCACCGCGGACGCACTCATCGGCGTACTGCCGGAGGAGACCGACCTGCCCACTCTGGTGCACAACTGCCTCGCCGCCTACGTCGAGTCGGTAATTGCCGATCCGAACCGGGAGCAGGCCGTCCTCTCACTGATGGGATACGCGCGCAGCGTGCCCGACCTGCAGCCGATTGCCGAGCAGACCTACCGCAAGTACTACGAACTGGCCGCCAACGCACTGCAAGCAGCGGCAGATCTCACCGGTGTTCCGTGGCGCACCGACGTCACCGACCTCGCTCCGATCGTGATCGCGGCCACCGACGGTATAACGCTGGCCTACCTGAGCACCCGCGACCGGGAGGTCGCCGAGCTCATCGCCCGGTCCGCCGCACAGACGCTGATGATGCACGCGGCCGTTCCGGCCGATGAGGTGCTGGGTTGAGCACGACCGAAGAGCAACCGCAGGTCGTGACCGGAAAGGTCAGCAACCGGTGGATCAGCCTCTTCGCGATCTCGTGGCTGGGTATCTGGCTGGCCCAACTCACCCCGTTCCAGCTGACCCTGCCCGAACAGGTCAACGACCTGCTCGGGCTGGATGGCAACAACCTGGCGGAGAGCCAGTGGCACCGCAGCGTGATCGGGTTCGGGATCGTGTCCGGCATCTCGGCGATCTTTGCGCTCATCGCCTTCCCGGTCGCCGGGTCGCTGTCGGACCGCACCACGGGCCGCCTCGGCCGCCGACGTCCGTGGATCTTCAGCGGTGTCGCGCTTTTCGCAATCGCCCTGGTACTCATGGGTTTCCAGCACACCTGGGTGGGCCTGGCCATCTGTTGGTCACTGGTCATCACCGGGTTCAGCGTTGCGTCGTCCGCGCTCACCGCCCTGATCAGTGACCAGGTGCCCGTCTACCAACGCGGTGTGGTGTCCAGCTGGGTATCCGCGCCGCAGGCGCTCGGTGTCGTCATCGGCGTCGCGCTGGTCTCGCTGCTCGGCCTGTCGCCGATACCCGCCTACCTGCTGGTCGCCGTACTCCTGATCGCCTGCACGCTGCCCTTCGCGCTCTACCTGGACGATCCGCCCGTCGGTGACCACGGATTGCCGTCCTTCAACCTGCGCTCCGTGTGGGACGAACTCTGGATCTCCCCGCTGCGTGAACGTGACTTCGGCTGGACCCTGCTCGGCCGGATCCTGGTCAACATCGGCAACGCGCTCGGGACCTCACTGCTGTTCTTCCTGCTGCAGTTCGGGCTGCACGTCGCCGACCCGGCCGACAAGGTGCTCACGCTGACCCTCGTCTACACCGTGTGCGTCGTCATCGCCGCTCTGGTCAGCGGCCGGCTCAGTGACCGGCTGCGAGTCCGTAAGCCGTTCGTGCTGGGCGCCGGTGTGCTGCAAGGGTTTGCGGCGATCGTGATCGCGATCCAACCCACCCTGACGAGTACGGCGATCGCTGCCGGCCTGCTTGGTGCCGGCTTCGGCTGCTTCCTGGGTGTCGACCAGGCATTGGCGACGCAGGTGCTGCCTGACGCCGCCACCACGGGCAAGGACCTCGGGATCATGAACATCGCGATGGCTGTGCCACAGGCCCTCGGGCCGCTGATCGGCGCCTTCGTCGTGGCCTGGTTCGGCGGGTTCACCGCGCTCTACATCGCCTCCGCCGTCTTCGGGATCCTCGGGGGATTAAGCGTCCTGCGCGTGCGAGGTGTGCGATGAGCCGGCCGGCGGGGGACTGGGCGCGCATCGACGCGGCGGTGCGGGCGCACGGCGATGGCGGTGCCGTGGTTGCGCTCGACCGTGCAGCCTTCCTGACCAACGCCGCCGATCTCGTACGCCGAGCGGCCGGCACCCCGATCCGGGTCGCCTCCAAGTCGTTGCGGGTGAGGTCCTGCCTCGAAGAGGTCCTCGCTATGGACGGCATCGCTGGCGTCCTTGCGTACGACCTCGCCGAAGCCCACTGGCTCGCAACGGAATCCGGGGTCGAGGATGTCCTGATGGGTTACCCCACGGCGGACGTTCCAGCCATCCAGGCCCTCGCCACCGACGAGGTCGCGAGGGACCGGGTCACGCTACTGGTCGACTCGGCGGCACAACTCGATCTGCTCACCGAGGTCATCCCGCACGGTGTCGCGGTGCGCGTCGCGATCGACCTGGACGCCTCCTTCGACGTGCCGGTGTTGGGCCGTCTGGGTGTGCTGCGATCACCTGTCCACACGGCTGACGCCGCAGCGACACTGGCCCGGGAGATCGCGACACGGCCCGGGCTGCGACTGGTCGGCGCGATGTCCTACGAGGCACAGGTTGCCGGGGTCGGGAACGAACTGCCCGACGGCGGTGTGACCGCACGGCTGAAGAACGCCGCGATCGCCGCCATGCAGCAACGCTCGATGGCCGAGTTGATCCCACGACGGTCCGCCGCGATCGCCGCGATCCGTGAAGTCGCTGATCTGGAGTTCGTCAACGGTGGCGGAACCGGTTCCATCGAGGTGACCGCCGCCGACCCATCGATCACCGACATCGCTGCTGGCAGTGGGTTTTTCGGCGGTCATCTCTTCGACGGATACGCGCACTTCCAACCGCGAGCGGCGATCGGGTTCGGTCTGCAGGTCGTCCGTCGCCCGGGCCCGGGCGTCGTCACCTGTCACGGCGGTGGCTGGATCGCGTCCGGTCCGCCAGCGGCCGACCGATTGCCGCTGCCGGTGTGGCCGGCCGGCCTTCAGTATGCGCCGAGAGAAGCAGCTGGTGAGGTTCAGACCCCGCTGCTCGGTGCCGCCGCCGACACGCTGGAGATCGGTGACCGGGTGTGGTTCCGCCACACCAAGTCCGGTGAGATCGCCGAGCACGCGAACGAGGTCCTGGTCGTGGAGGGCGACGAAGTCGCTGAAGTCGTTCCGACCTACCGAGGTGAGGGGAAGTGTTTCCTATGAGTTCGAAAACGGTTGAGCGACAGACGGTCTGGCGCAACTGGGGCCGAACCGAGCAGGCCCGGCCGAACGAGGTCGTCTCCCCTCAGAGCGTCGACGAACTCGCGCAGCTCGTGACGCGCGCACAAGCGGACGGGCGTCGCGTCAAGCCGGTCGGCGCTGGCCACAGCTTCACCGGGATCGCCGTCGCACCTGACATCCAGATCAGCATGGAGCGGATGCGGGGGCTGGTGTCGGCCGACGAATCGACCGGTGAGGTGACGCTGCGAGCGGGCACCCACCTGTTCGAGATCCCCGGTTTGCTGGCACCGTACGGACTGGCCATGACCAACCTTGGCGACGTCGACCGCCAGACTATCTCCGGCGCGACCTCCACCGGAACCCACGGCACCGGAGGCCAATTCGGTGGTATCGCAACGCAGATCACCGGGGTCCGCTTGATCGACGGGCACGGCCGCGACGTACACGTCGCCGCTGGCGATTCCCGGCTGGCCGGCGCCGCGCTCGGTCTGGGCGCCCTCGGCGTGCTCACCGAGATCACGCTGCGTTGTGTCCCCGCCTTCAAGATGCGGGCGGTGGAGGAGCCAGGCACCTTCGAGAACTCCGTGTCCGGTTTCGCCGACAACGTCGGCAGTACCGATCACCACGAGTTCTACTGGTTCCCGCACACCGACGTCACGTTGACCAAGTTCAACACCCGGCTCGGCCTTGATGAGCCGGACACCGGACCGTCCGCCGTACGCCGATGGGTCGACGACGAGTTGCTGGCCAACAAGTTCTTCGGTGCCCTGTGCTCGTTCGAATCCCGGGTGCCCTCGGTGACCCCGGCCCTGAACCAGGTGTCGGCCCGGGTGCTGTCGGCGCGGCAGTACGTCGCACCCGCCCACGAGGTGCTGATCTCCGCGCGCAACGTGCGGTTCCGGGAGATGGAATACGCGATCCCGATCGAGGCCGTGCCCGATGCCTTGCGGGAGGTCCGCGCGATGATCGACCGCCGCGGTTACCGGGTCAGCTTCCCGGTCGAGGTGCGGGCGGCCGCGGCCGATGACCTGATGATCTCGACTGCGTCCGGTCGGGCCAGCGGATACATCGCCGTGCACCGGTACGTCGGCGACCGACCGGACAGCTACTTCGACGACGTCGAGGCGATCATGGTGGCCCACGAGGGCCGACCGCACTGGGGCAAGATGCACACCCGGGACGCCGCCTACTTCGCCGGTGTCTACCCGCGTTTCGGTGAATTCCTCGCGCTGCGTGACCAGTTCGACCCCGACCGGGTGTTCGCCAACGACTACCTGACGCGGGTGCTCGGCGAATAAGAATGGGGGAGTAGCGCCCACTGTTTGGCAGGATAGGCGGGTGGCGAACGCAGGTGACCGGGCCGCCGCCCGTCAGGCAGTGGTCCTGCCCCCGCTGCGCTACCCGCCGGACCTACCCGTCTCGGCCGCGCGGCCGGAGTTGCTGGCGGCCATCCGCGACCACCAGGTGGTGGTCATCGCCGGTGAGACCGGGTCGGGCAAGACCACCCAGATCCCGAAGATGTGTCTGGAACTGGGGCGCGGCCGCGTGGGCATGATCGGCCACACCCAGCCCCGCCGGATCGCCGCTCGCTCCGTCGCTGCCCGGCTCGCCGAGGAACTCGGGGTGGAACTGGGCCGGGAAGTCGGTTGGCAGGTGCGCTTCACTGACCACACCAGCCCGCAGACCCTGGTCAAGGTGATGACCGACGGCATCCTGCTCGCCGCGCTGCAGGGGGACCGGGATCTGCGCGCCTACGACACGATCATCATCGACGAGGCCCACGAACGCTCGCTGACGATCGACTTCCTGCTCGGCTACCTCAAGCAGTTGTTGCCGCGCCGCCCCGATCTGAAGGTGATCATCACCTCAGCCACCATCGATCCGCAGCGGTTCGCCGAGCACTTCGCGGCCCCCGGTCGTCCGGTGCCGATCATCGAGGTGTCCGGCCGCACCTACCCGGTGGAAGTGCGATATCGCCCCCTGGTGCGCGAGGTCCCCGGGCGCGGCGCGGATGCCGCTCCCGTGCTGGTGGGCGTCGACCAGATCACCGGGATCGTGGACGCCGTGGAGGAGTTGTGGACCGAGTCAGCCGGGGACGGCGGCCCGCAGGACATCCTGGTCTTCTGCTCTGGCGAGCGTGAGATCCGCGATGCCCGTGAGGCTTTGGAGGGTCTGGGACTCCCTGGTACGACGGTGCTGCCGCTCTTCGGGCGGCTGGCCGTGGCCGAGCAGCAACGGATCTTCGCGCGCAGTGACCAGCGTCGGATCGTGGTGGCCACCAACGTCGCCGAGACCTCGCTGACCGTCCCCGGCATCCGATACGTCGTGGACACCGGCACCGCGCGTATCTCCCGTTACAGCCAGCGGACCAAGGTGCAACGGTTGCCGATCGAGCCCATCTCCCAGGCCTCCGCCGGTCAACGGGCCGGCCGCTGTGGACGATTGGCGGATGGCATCTGTATCCGGCTCTACAGCGAAGAGGACTTCCTGGCCCGGCCGGAGTTCACCGAACCGGAGATCCTGCGGACCAACCTCGCGTCGGTCATCCTTCAGATGGCAGCCCTACGGCTGGGCGATATCGAACGTTTCCCGTTCGTGCAGGCACCGGACTCCCGGCAGATCGCCGACGGCCGCCGCCTCCTGCAGGAGTTGCAAGCGATCTCCGCCGACGGCCGGCTGACCAGGATCGGCCGGGTCATCGCGCGGCTGCCCGTGGACCCCCGATTGGC
The DNA here is from genome assembly GCF_001594145.1 of Branchiibius sp. NY16-3462-2. Classification (GTDB taxonomy): domain Bacteria; phylum Actinomycetota; class Actinomycetes; order Actinomycetales; family Dermatophilaceae; genus Branchiibius. Next base: position 45,226 of record NZ_LVCF01000038.1, read on the forward strand.
CCGGATGCTCATCGCGGCCGACCAGGAAGGCGCCCTGCGCGAAGCCCTCATCATCGTGTCGGCTCTGTCGATCCAGGACCCCCGCGAACGGCCGCAGGAAGCCCAGGCGCAGGCCGACCAGTCGCACGCCCGGTTCAAGGACGACCAATCCGACTTCATCGGCTACCTGAACCTGTGGAACTACCTCAAGGATCAGCAGAAAGCTCTGTCGCACAGTGCCTTTCGCCGGATGTGCGGCCGGGAGTTCCTGCACTACCTGCGGATCCGCGAGTGGCAGGATCTGCATACCCAGGTGCGGGACGCCTGTAAGCAGCAGGGCCTGCGCGCGCACCGCGGTCACGCGGCCAGCCCACTGCAGATCCACCAGTCGCTGCTGCCCGGCCTGCTGTCGCACGTCGGTCTTCGCGAACGCACCACAGGCGACTACCTGGGCGCGCGCGGAGCACACTTCTCGATCCAGCCCGGGTCAACGCTGTACCGCAAGCAACCCGACTGGGTGATGTCCGCCGAACTGGTCGAGACCACCCGGCTGTGGGCCCGGGTGAATGCCCCCACCGACCCCGCCTGGGTGGAAGCCGCCGCCCAGCACCTGGTCAAGCGCAGCTACTCCGATCCGCGCTGGGACCGTAAACGAGGCAGTGCGGTGGCCGACGAGCGGGTCACGCTCTACGGCATCCCGTTGGTGGCCAGCCGTCGGGTGGGCTACGGCGCCATTGATCCCGAGATCTCGCGCGAACTGTTCCTGCGGCACGGACTGGTCGAGGGCGACTGGGACAGCCCGCACCGGTTCCTGCGGGACAACCACCGGTTGGTGGAGCAGGTCGCCGCGTTGGAGGACCGGACCCGGCGCCGCGACCTGCTGGTCGGCGAGGACGAACTGTTCGCGTTCTACGACCTGCGCGTGCCCGAAACCGTCGTGTCGGGAACCGATTTCGACCAATGGTGGAAGTTCGAGAGACAACGCAATCCGGACTTGCTGACCTTCACCGAGGACTTCCTGCTGCGCGACGAAGCCGGCCCGGTGGACATCACCGACTACCCGACCACCTGGCGCCAGGGCGAGTTGGAGTTGCCGCTGACCTATCAGTTCTCACCCGGCTCGGACGCGGACGGTGTCACGGCGCACATCCGGCTGGAGCAGTTGAACCAGGTGCAACCCGACGGCTTCGACTGGCTGGTCCCCGGTTTACGTGAAGACCTGGCGGTGGCGCTGCTGCGGTCCCTGCCAAAGTCGTTGCGCCGCAACTTCGTTCCCGCCCCGGATTTCGCGCGCCGTGCCCTTGCCCGGGTCGAGCCCGGACCAGAACCCTTCGCCGAAGCGCTGGCCGACGCGTTGCACGCTCTGACCGGTGTCGACGTGCGCGCCGCCGACTTCGACCTCGGCGCCGTTCCGCCGCACCTGCGGATGACCTTCCGGGTCGAGCGGTCGGTGCCCCGACGACGTGGCCGCCCGCGCACCGAGAAGGTCGCCGAGGGCAACGACCTGGAAGCGTTGAAAGCCTCACTGGCCGGCTCGGTGCGCGACGTCGTCGCACAGGCCGGAGCGTCTATCGAGCAGACCGATCTGACCGGCTGGACCTTTGGTGAGTTGCCCGCCGAGTTCGAGCACACCGTGAACGGCCTTGCGGTGCAGGGGTTTCCGGCGCTCATCGACGACGGCTCCAGCGTTTCGCTGCGGGTCCTGCCCAGTGCGGCCGGGCGGGATCAGGCGACGGCGCTGGGTCTGCGACGGTTGCTGTTGCTGAACACCACCCTGCCGTGGAAGCAGATCCTGGGCGCGTTGAGCAACACCCAGCGGCTGACGCTGGCGACCGGACCGTACGCCGACCTCGACGCCCTGCTCACCGACGTGGTGGCCGCGGCGATCGACAACATCGTTGCGACGCGGATGCCGGATGGGCGGGTGCGCGATCAGGCGCAGTTCGAACAGGCGCTGCTGCTCGTGCGCCAGCACATCGTGCCGACCGTGCTGGAGATCGTGGCGCTGCTGGTGCCGATCCTGCAGGCTGCGCAAGAGGTCACGCTCGCGCTGGATCGGATGACCGGAGCGGCCGTGCAGGACCTGGTCGCCGATGTCCGTAGTGAACATGCCGCTCTCATCGCCCCGGGTTTCGTCAGCCGCATCGGGCTGCCGGATCTGGCGCAAGTGCGTCGGTACCTTCTCGCTATGAAGGAGCGACTGGACAAAGCACCGGGCGATCTGCGGCGGGATGCAGAGCGTGCCGCCACGATCGCGCAGGTCCTGGCAGAGCGGGACCTGATGGTCTCCCGGTTGCCGGCCGATCGGCGTACGGGAGCAGACGTCCGGGCGATCGACGCGATGATCCGGGAGTTGCGGGTCAGTCTCTTCGCCAACCGGTTGGGCACGGCCTACCCCGTCTCGCCACAGCGGATCTACAAGGCGATGGACAAGGTGGAGGACGCCGCGCGCTGACTACGCTTGCGGTCATGACCACGTTGTTCACGCGCATCATCGACGGTGAGATTCCCGCCCACTTCGTCTGGCAGGACGACACGTGCGTGGCGTTCCTGGTGATCGACCCGATGACCGACGGGCACACCATCGTCGTACCCCGTCAGGAAGTGGACAGCTGGCTGGAGGCCGACCAGGACCTGATCACCCACCTGACGCTGGTCGCCCAGCAAATCGGTAAGGCGCAGCAGGCAGCCTGGTCCAGCGCGCGCGTAGGGCTGCTGGTCGAGGGCTTCCTGGTGCCGCACCTGCATCTGCACGTGTGGCCGGCCAATTCCGTCGACGATTTCGATCCGCACGACGTTACCCACGGGCAGGACCAGCAGATCCTCGCCGCGAACGCGGCGCGCCTGCGGGCGGCCCTGCGCGACCAGGGTGCCGGCGACGTCGTGCCGCCCGAACCGAACTGAGCCAGGCAACGGGAATCGGTGGGCCGCCCCGGGCGTTGAACACGTCAAGACCGTCCACTGACCCGGGGAGCCCGGGTGAGGAGTGAGAAGCATGCAAGACCCACGCGAGTTGTACGACGTCCACGTCGACCTGCCCGCTGACGCCATCGGGGCCGACGTGCTCGTCCTGGCGTTGGGCAACCTGATCGACGCCGGCAACGTGCAGAACCTGTTGACCCAGCACCTGCTCGGCGAGTTCGAGCACAGCGTCATCGCCTCGTTCGACCTCGACCAGCTCTATGACTACCGCGGCCGTCGCCCGGTGATGACGTTCGATCGCGACCACTACCAGAGCTACCAGGCTCCGCGGCTGGTGCTCTACCGCCTGGTCGACGCGACCGGCACCCCGTTCCTGTTGCTGGCCGGCCCGGAGCCGGACTACCAGTGGGAGCGGTTCACCTCGGCGGTCGAGACCCTGGTCGACCGGTTCGGGGTCCGGCTGGTCGTCGGCGCGCACGGCGTGCCGATGGGAGTCCCGCACACCCGCCCCGTCGGGATCACCCGGTACGCCTCGGACGGCCGGTTGCTCGGGGAGAACAACCCGTTGTTCGGCCTGATCCAGCTGCCGGGCAGCGTGGAAGGTCTGCTGCATCTGCGGCTGGCCGAAAAGGGCCACGACACCATGGGCTTCGCGTTGCACGTGCCGCACTACCTGGTGCAGACCGACTTCGCCGACGCTGCGGTGGCCGCGTTGGAAGCGATCTCCTCCAGCACGGGCCTGGTCCTGCCGGACGCCGCTCTGCGAGCGACCGCCGGCCTGAACCGCGCAGAGATCGAGCGCCAGGTCCGCGACAACGACGAGGTCGTCGAGTTGGTGTCCGGTCTGGAGCAGCAGTACGACGCGTTCACCGAGGGCGTGCAGCGACAGAACCTGCTGGCGACCCAGTTGGAGGATCTGCCCAGCGCCGAGGAGATCGGCGCCGAGCTCGAGCAGTTCCTGCGCGAGGAGACCGGCGACTGACCGCTGGTCCCTGACGGCTAGTCCGCAAGGGCCGCTGCGGCCCGGGTCACCCGGGCCAGCAGACCACTCATGGCGCGCAATCGCAGCGGCGAGATCGCGCCGTCCAGGCCCAGGTAGTCGGGCAGGTCCAGGGGGAGCGCCGCGACCTGCGTCGCGTCCAGTTGTTCGGTCAGTTCTCTCAGCAGGCCGGCGAACCCACGGGTGACCGGCGCCTGCGGGGGAGCGCTGACGAACAGGTCGACCCCACCGGGCCGTTCGCGTGACGGGGTGACTGCGAGATAGACCGGTGATTGGCACTCGGTGACGCGTTCCATGCTCGCCGGCGGATCGGCGTACCGCGCGGGCAGGGCGGGCAGGTCATCGCCGTACTCGATCAACATCGTCACCCGGTCGGCTGGCGGCAGAGCATCGAATTCGGCCAGTACGGCGCGCACCGGCCCGGGCGCGTCCGGGGGCATTGGCATTGGCCCACCTTAGGTGGGCTGCGAGCACTGGCAGGATGAGGTTATGGCCAAGAAGTCCGCGAACAACCGCTCGATCGACGACGGCGTCGGCGGTCGGCAGGCAGTTGCCGCCGCGAACAAACTGCTGCACCTGGGCGTCGCCGGGGTCGGTCCGTTGCCGTCCGCGCAGGAGACGGCGGCCCGTGCGCTGGAGAAGGCGGGCGGCGACAAGGACGCAGCAACCAAGGCCATCATTGCCACGCACCGCAAGCTCGCAGCCGCCGAAGGTTTCGCGACGGGCGTCGGTGGGTTCTTCACCCTCGCGGCGGCTGTCCCGGCCAATATCGCCGGCTTCTATCTGGTTGCGGCGCACATGAGCGCATCGATCGCGGCGCTGAACGGGTACGACAACCAGCGCGAAGAGGTGCAGACGGCGGTCCTGCTGACCCTCGTCGGCGTCGACGCCGACGATGTCCTGGCCAAGGCCGGAGTCCGGCGTACGCCGCTGAGCAGCGTGGCGACCGAACGGCTGCCCGGCCCGGCGGTCATGGTGATCAACAAGGCTATCGGCTTCCGGTTGCTGGGTCGGCTCGGCGGGCAGGCGTTCAGCATGCTGGGCCGGGCCGTGCCGTTGGCCGGAGGCGCCTTCGGTGGTGCGATGGACGTCTACCTGCTGAACCAGATCGCCAAGAACGCGACCTCGGGGTTCCCCTCCCAGGACCGGGCCGCGCTCGAAGCTGCGCCCAAGCGCAAACTGTTGGGCTGGCGGCGTTCCTGACCTGTGGATAGCGGCTGACCCGGCGGGGTTGTCCACACCGGGCGCCGTTGTCATTTCGCTGGCGGTCGCCGGCCAGCACAGTTGCCGTCATGCGACGACGACTACGCGGGATCCATCAGTTCCTGGCCTACGTGCCCTACCACCTCGGATTCCACCCGCAGGACGCGGTGGTGCTGGCGGCATGGCGCGACGGTGCCATCGTCTTCCAGGCGCACATCGATGGTGCCGACGACGATCAACTGCGAGCATCCATGCCGGCCCTCGAACGAGGCCTGCGCAGTGTCGGAGCGGACTCGGTGCTGCTGGCCATCCATGGACCGTTGCCGCAGCCGCCTGTGCTGGACCCCGTGCTGCAGGTGATCGCCGGTGCGGTGTGCCCATCTCGCACCAGACCATCACCGACAGCGGGCAGTGGCGGGCGGTCAAGTGCTCCTGCGGCGGCTGTCCGCGCGACTGGACGCCGTTGCCGCGCCCGGAGGAGGTGCCGGCCATCACCGAGGAGATCCTCGAGGGTGCTGTCCCGTTGTCCGGGCGCAACGCGCTGCGAGAGTTGCTGCAACGCAGCGGCCCGCAGACGGCGGACTGGGAGCAACAGATCCCGCGGGCGTTGGGGACGGTTGCTGCGTCGGTGCTGGCCTGGTTGCGCGGTGGCTGCGACGACGCCCAGTTGATTATCGCGGTGCGGGCGATGCGCGACAAGGCATGGCGCGATGTCGTGATGAGTCTGCTTGCGCCAGAGGCGTTCCCGAGACACGAGGCATCCAACGAGCACTTCGACTGCCGGCCGCATTTTGCCAGGATCGACGCCCAACTGCACCACGGTCCGCCGCTGCCGGGGTACCGGCAGATGCAGTGGTCGATGATCGACACGTTGCCGGCCATCCCGCGCCACCATCAGGCACCGGTGCTGACGCTGATCGCCGCCAACTCCTGGGGCCACGGCGGTGGCGCCGATGCCACGTTGGCCTGTGAGCAGGCGCTGCTGCGGGAGCCGGACTACACGATGGCGCGGTTGATCACCGCGGCCGTGACCAACGCGGTCCCCGCGCGACCGCCGGAGTGGCTGTCCGCGTGAACCCGCGTGTAACCATCGGGTTAAGTCCCCCCGGCTCGGGGCGCCGCTGGCTACGGTCAACCCATGCCTGGGCACGTCGTGGTCTGCGGCTTCTCCGGATTCGCCCTGCGCCTGGTCGAGCAGTTGCTGGACTCGGGGGAGCAGGTGGTGCTGATGGTCCCTGCGGTCGAGTCCGCCGTGTCCGCGGCACAGGGCCGGTGGGGCGTGCGGGTCGTCGCCGCCCAGTTCGGAGTGACCAATGCTCTGACCGAGTGCGAGGCGAGCCGGGCGCAGGCCGTGGTGTGTGTCTCCGACGACGAACGCTGGAACCTCGAGATCGCGCTGCTGGCCGAACAACTGGCGCCGACTGCACGCATCGTCACCCAGTTGTCCAATGCCACCGTCGGCACCGCGATGGCGGACGGTTCGCAGCGACACGTGGTCCTTGATGTCGCGGCGTTGGCCACCCCGTCGGTGGTGGAAGCCTGCCTGGGGCAGACGGTGCACGACATCGACGTCGCGGGTACGACCTTCGTCGTCGCGACGTTCCCGGTCCTTGAGGACGCCAGCCTGCGCGCCCGATTCGGCGATCTCGCGCCCGTGGCGGTCATCGGTGTCGACGGTGAGGTGTCCGCCTGCCCCGGTCGCGACCGGATCGTCCGCGCGGGCGAGCGGGCCGTATTGCTCGGTACCGCAGCGGATTTCGCGCAGCAACACCTGCCGCTGCCGGCGCCGGCCCGAGCCGCCCCTGAGGGCGAGCGGCGTCCGCTGGTGCACCGGTTGCTGCACTCTGCCGAGACGTTCGCCCGGGACGCCAACCCGAACCTGTTCCGGATGGCGGCGGTGCTCGCCGCCTTGTTGTGCATCTCGACGATCGTGCTGTGGCGCGGCTACCGCAAACCGGGGATGAGCGCCCTGGACGCCCTGTACTTCAGCAGCGAGACGATCGCGACCGTGGGATACGGCGACTTCAACTTCGCCACGCAGCCGCCGTGGCTGCGGCTGTGGTCGATCCTGCTGATGTTCGCCGGCGTGACCACCACTGCCATCGTGATGGCGTTCCTGGCCGACGTGCTCATCTCGCGCCGACTGTCGCACGGCGCTGCCCGCACCCGGGCCCGCCGGATGAGCGGGCACACGGTGGTCGTCGGCCTGGGTGCTTTCGGAATGTCGGTGGCGCGGGCCCTTCGTGATCGTGGCGAGCCGGTGGTCGTCGTCGAGCGGGCCGAGCACACCCGGTTCAGCGAGACGGCCGCCGGTCTCGATATACCGGTCATCTACGGCGACGCTGCGCTGCCCGAAACCATGGCTTCCGCCGGTCTTGGTCGTGCCCGGGCGGTCGCCGTGGTCACCAGCAGCGACCTGACGAATATCGAGGTGGCCATCGCGGTGCGCACCCTGCTCGGGCCACGCTGGGGGACCGCCACCGGTGACGGTGTCCCGGTGGTACTGCGGATCTTCGACCGGGACCTGGCCGGCGCCGTGGTCCACCGGTTCGGCTTCCAGAACGTGCGGCCGACGGTCGACCTTGCCGTGCCCTGGTTCGTCGGCGCCGCCCTCGGCCTGCACGTCCTGGGTACCTTCTCGGTGCGCGGGGAGTCCTTCATGGTGGGCCGGTTCGAAGTGGGTAGCGGACTGGACTCCGTCACGATGGATGAACTGTCCGCGCTTACCCGCGTCATCGCCATCCGCCGGGCGGATGGCTCGCTGGAGCACCCACCGCGCAGAGGGACCAGTTTCGCGGTAGGCGACCTGGCCTACCTGATCGGCCCGTACGCCGAGTTGCTGGCGCTCCTGCAGCGTGGCCGGACCGGTGGGGCCGCCTGAAGTGCGTTCGTGCGTTATCTTGGGCGGGTCAAGAGTTCCAGCGACAAGCCCCGGCTAGCTGGACGGCAACCCTCCTCGCGGTGGGGTGCCCCGGGTGAGGACAAGGCCGGATCAGGTGTCCGGCAACCGCGGGGCCGACCGGCCCCTCCCGTCCGGAGAGGCCAGGATGACTATCGTCGAATCCCGTATCACCCCGTCACAGCGCGCGCGGTCGCAGGCGCGGGAGTTGCCCACCCCCGAAGGCGCCAATCCCACGGCGCACGCGATCGGCGTACCTGCGTTCGTCACCGAGACCGGTGAGCACATCCCCGATCTGGTGATCACCTACCAGACCTGGGGCACGCTGTCGGCCGCGGCGGACAACGCGATCCTGATCGAGCATGCCCTGACCGGCGACGCGCACGTCGTCGGGCCGACCGGCCCCGGTCAACCCACTCCCGGTTGGTGGCCCGGCATCATCGGCCCGGGTGCGCCGCTGGACACGGACACCAGCTTCGTCGTCGCGGTCAACGCGGTCGGCGGGTGCCGGGGCACCACCGGTCCCCACACCCTCGCGCCGGACGGCCGGGCCTGGGGTTCGCGCTTCCCGCGCACCACCATCCGCGACCAGGTCGATGCCGAAGCGATCGTCGCCGATTATCTGGGCATCGACCGGTGGCAACTGGTCCTTGGCGGTTCGATGGGCGGGATGCGGGCGATCGAGTGGGTCGGCAGTTACCCCGAGCGCACGGGAGCAGCGCTGGTCATCGCCAGCACACCGTGGGCCACCGCCGATCAGATCGCTTGGGGACACACCCAACTGGTCGCTATCGAGAATGATCCGGCCTGGTGCGGCGGCGACTACTACGACAGCGGCGACACTCCTGTTGCCGGGCTGGGCCTGGCGCGTCGGATCGCGCACAACACCTATCGTTCGGCCGCCGAACTCGACGACCGGTTCGGCCTGTCTCCGCAGACCACCCACCGACCGGTCGATGGTGGCCAGTTCGCCGTGCAGAGCTATCTGGACCACCAGGGCGCCAAACTGGTCCGTCGCTTCGACGCGGGGTCCTACGTGAACCTCACCCGGGCGATGGCCACGCACGATGTGACCCGCGACCGGGGAGACCTGGCCGATGTGCTCGGCAGGTACGACGGGTTGTTGCGTGTCGTGGCCGTCGACAGTGACCGGTTGTTCCCGCCGGCGCTGTCCGAGACCATGGTCGCGGCGTACGGCCGGGAGCCGTTATTGAGTATCCACTCAGACCACGGACACGACGGGTTCCTGATCGAGCACGACCAGATCGCGGCGATCACCGCCGACGTGATGGCCGACACTCGTCCGTTGGGTAGCCCGGTCAGGTAACGTCTGGGCAGCCGGTCCCGGGGTGCCTTCCGGGGGAAGGAAGGTCGGGATGTCGGTCGTCGTCACCTACGCAGACTCACCGGAAAGTACGGCGGCTCTCTACGCTGCGGCCGACGAATGCGAGCGGCGGCGTCTGCCGCTCGTCGTCGTGGATCTCGGGGGTGCGTCCGAACCGGTCACCGATGTCACGACCCGCCTTGCGCCGCAGGGCTATTCAGTCGACGTCGTACGTCCGGAGGGCACGGGCGACACGGTCGAGGAGGTTTTGCAGGTTGTCGCCCGTCGGAACGCCGCCTTGTTGGTCATCGGACTGCGGCACCGCACGCCCGTGGGCAAGTTGATCCTGGGGTCGGCAGCCCAGCGGTTGCTGCTGGACGCTGCCTGCCCGGTCCTGGCCGTCCGGCCCGGGTTGCGGCCCGAGGAGAACCGGCGAACGTCCGTCTGACCAGGGGTTATGCCTACCCCGGAGGCAATTGACGGCAGCCTGCGGAATGAACTGGTGCCGGAAGCGTTTTATAATGGTGACCAGCGCATTCCGCAAGGGGGACTTCCCCGCCCGGAGATGCTCCCCAACACTGACCCGGAAGTCGTCGCGATCACTGTGAACGACCTCGTTCGTCGTGCCGCGGACCCCCGCTGCGGTATGGGCGCAACGGCTTCTGCATGTCCTGGAAGGTAGCGAGTGACCTCAGTGTCGAAGACCCAGACAGCGCCTGCTGACGCGGCCGAGAACACCAGCAAGGTTGACGGGAAGGCTCCCGCGAAGGCGACTGCCCGGAAGACGACCGCCAAGAAGGCGCCGGCCAAGCGCGCCGCGGCCAAGACCACCGCGAAGGTCGCCGGTGCCGCAGCAGCGCCCGCGAAGAAGGCCGCCGCCAAGAAGGCCACGACCGCCAAGACCGCGGCGAAGAAGACCGCGGACAAGGCTGAAGTCGCCGGGGATGGTGAAGACGCACCCGACGACATCGAGCCGGACGAAGAGATCGAACTGACCGAAGAGGTCATCGTCGAAGAGACCGCTGACGGCGAAACGCCGGAGGCTACCGCCGAAGCCACGGACGCTGCCGGCGCGGACGCCGAAGGCGACGACGAGGCCAAGCCGACTGCGGCCGGTGAGGAGAGTGAGTCGGCAGCATTCGTTATCCGCCAGGACGATGAGGACGACGCACCTGCGCAGCAGGTCGTCACCGCCGGTGCCACTGCCGACCCGGTGAAGGACTACCTGAAGCAGATCGGCAAGGTCGCCCTGCTGAACGCCGAGCAGGAGGTCGAACTCGCCAAGCGCATCGAGGCGGGTCTGTTCGCCGAGGAGAAGCTGAACTCCGGCGACAAGATCGAGATGAAGCTCAAGCGCGAGCTGTGGTGGATCGCCCAGGACGGCAAGAAGGCCAAGAACCACCTGCTGGAGGCCAACCTGCGACTGGTCGTCTCCCTGGCCAAGCGCTACACCGGTCGCGGGATGCTCTTCCTTGACCTGATCCAGGAGGGCAACCTGGGTCTGATCCGTGCGGTGGAGAAGTTCGACTACACCAAGGGTTACAAGTTCTCGACCTACGCCACCTGGTGGATCCGGCAGGCGATCACCCGGGCCATGGCCGACCAGGCGCGCACCATCCGTATCCCGGTGCACATGGTCGAGGTCATCAACAAGCTCGCCCGCGTGCAGCGGCAGATGCTCCAGGACCTGGGTCGCGAGCCCACGCCGGAGGAGTTGGCCAAGGAACTGGACATGACCCCCGAGAAGGTCGTCGAGGTCCAGAAGTACGGCCGCGAGCCGATCTCCTTGCACACCCCGCTCGGTGAGGACGGCGACAGCGAGTTCGGTGACCTGATCGAGGACTCCGAGGCAGTCGTGCCCGCTGACGCCGTTAGCTTCACCCTGCTGCAGGAGCAGTTGCACTCGGTGCTGGACACGTTGTCCGAGCGCGAAGCCGGTGTGGTCTCCATGCGGTTCGGCCTGACCGACGGACAGCCCAAGACGCTGGACGAGATCGGCAAGGTCTACGGCGTCACCCGTGAGCGGATCCGCCAGATCGAGTCCAAGACGATGAGCAAGTTGCGTCACCCGTCGCGCTCGCAGGTGCTGCGGGACTATCTCGACTAGTACAACCCTGGCTCAGCGACGCTGGTCCGCCCACCAGCGGGCCGGCGTTCGTGCGATCCGGGCGGCCCCGTCACGTACCGCGAAGAACGCACTGCGCGGCCACAGGGCGGCTCGGATGCGCATCGTTGCCGATGCCGATCGGCGTACGTCATGCACGATCTCCTGGGCGTCATGACGCAGATCCAGGGCGCCGTCGGCAGCGCCGGCGTACCGCGCCTGCTCCAACGTCTGCACGGCCTGTCGCAGGGCGCGCTGACCGTCCCCGCTGAGCTGCAACTCGTTGCGGTAGTGCCGTTCCAGCGCCCTGGGTGATCCGGGGGGCGGCGCACTCGCACCCAGATCGGATAGATCCCACACCAGTTGCTGCCACTGGGCTTCCACGCGCTGCGGGGTGGGACGGTCGGCGGCCGCACTCTCGCGCCGACGGCGGGCCAGGATCGGCAGCACCACCGCACCGGCCGCGCCGATCACGACGACGGCCACCAACCACCCGGCCCACCGCAGCCACGCCGGGACGGTGCTGCCGGTGGCGGACCCGGATCCGGTCACCGGAGCCGCGGACGAGGAGGTGGCGCCGCTGGATGCGGCCGCGGACGACGTGTCACTGTCGTTCTCGCTCGGCTGGGCGTTGCGGCTGACGCCGCCGGTCTGGTCCGCGGTGTACGCCGGTGCGTTGGCTGCCCGGATACCGGGCGTTGGTTCGAAGCGCGTCCAGCCGATACCGCTGAACCACAGCTCCGGCCACGCGTGGGCATCGGACTGGGCCACGGAGTACTGGTTGGCGGTGCCCGTGGGGTCACCGGGTAGGAACCCGACCGCCAACCGCGCCGGTATTCCGTCGGCGCGCGCCATCATCACCATGGCGCTGGCGAACTGGGTGCAATAGCCCTGCTTGGTCGCCAGGAAGTTGCTCAGGGGGTCCAGCGGCTGCCCGTCGCTGTCGCGCCGGGTGGCGGCCAGTTGCAGTGAGTAGGTGAAGCCGCCGGTGTTGCGCAGGTAGTTCTGGATGTTCTTCGCTGTCTGCCATTGCGTGTCAGCCCGCAACGGCGCCAGCGCCTCGCGGACCGCGGACTGCGACGCCGGGTCGACCGCCAGCGCGGGCGCGGCCACCTCCGCATCCAGGCGCTGCTCGCCGCTGGGTTCCTGGCCGTCCTTCAGGACGCGGTAGATCAAGGAATAGTTCTTGACCGAACCGGTCGGCTGGACGCTCCCGGTGCGTTCGTCGAACAGCCAGATGTCCCGGCCCAGGTCGGCGGACCGCAGCGGGTACGGCGCGGCGAGCAACCCCGAGGCCAGAACACTGCCCGTGACCTTCATCGACCCCGTGGTGAACCGGCCGACGATGTCAGGCGCGCCCGGGACAGGTAGGACCGTGTTGCTGTCACTCACCACTGCCGATGCCACCCCTTGGTCCGGGACCCAGTGACCGTCGCTGTACGTGGAGGTGACCGTCACGCGCAACGGTGGGGTCACCAGCGATGACGTCGTGTAGGTCAGCACGGGGGAGGGGTTGGTGCTGTTGAGGTCGGCGCTCAGGTCCAGGTCAGTGGCGAATCCGATGGTGACCGGACCGTCGCCGGACCCGCGCGCCAGGCCCTGGGCGAAGAAGTGGGCCGAAGCATGCGGGATCACCATCGGCAGCAGGGCGGCGGCGACGATGACCGGTACGGCGATCAACCGGGCCGCGTGGCCATGTCCTGACAGCGGGGACTCCAGTGAGCGCGGTCGCAGGGCACGGGTCCGCACGGTCACGTCCCGCTGCAGGTCCTGGGCATGCTGGGTCGCCACCATGGTCAGCCAGAGCACGGCGAGCACCACGAAGTAGACCGGGTTCAGACCGACAGCGGTATTGGCTGCGGAGATCAGGAACGCCCCCAGCAGCGGTACCCCGGCCAGCACCGGGGCACGCAGAGTCGCCGCGCAGATGTCGGTGATCAGTGCGAATCCGGTGATCGCGAGGGCGATCAGGAAGCGCAGGCCGATGGTCGCCGGTGCGGGGGGAGCAGCGACCTGGACTGTGTGGATGCCGTCGTCGATCAGCGCGCGTGCTGAGTCGATGAGGATGCTGGGTGACAGCGTGTGGGGTAGGTACACCAGGACGATCGCGATGAGGGCGAGCAGTAACTGCAGGAGCGGAATCAGCGCCGCTGGTGTGCGCACTGCGCGCAGCACGATTCCGAGGACTGCGACGGCGATCACGAAACCGGCGATCGGCCAGATCCATGGCCCCAGTTCGATCAGTGACGTCAGCGGCCATGCCGCGACCAGCGTTGCCGCAGCCGCCAGCAACGCCTGCGCGGTCGCCGTACGCCTCACAGCGCACCCACCCGGATCAGCGACCGGCGGCTGACCTCCTGCCACGCCTCCAGCACCGAGGTGTTGGAGCGCACGACGCAGACCCGCCACCCGGCACCGGCCAGCGCGGCCCGCAGCAGCTGGGCGCTCGCGCCCGGGGCCGCGTCGGGATTTACGAACGTGGTGGTGTCGAGAATGAACGCGAGACCGGAGGCACCAGGCTGGCGCATCGCGGCGATGTCGTCGACCCGGTCCTCGGCGTCGGTGAGGATCGCGACCACGATGGCGCCGGCCCGCACCGCCTCCCGGGCGCGTAGGCGCACCTTGCGGAACGTCTCCCCATCACAGGTCATTGCGGTGGCCAATCGGCGCAGTTGGTCGCCCGGATCTCCCGGGGCGTCGACACTGAGGTCGGCCAGGGTCTCAGCCGTGGCCAGGTGCACCGAATAGTGCAACTCGGCCAGCCGGACCACGACGGAGGCTGCGCAGCTGACCGCCCATTCGAAGGAATCCTGCGGCGTCGTACCCCGGTGACCGTCGATGCGGGCGTCGAGCAGGACGAGAGCAGATTTCCGGCTGGGCCGATCCTCCTGGCGCACCATCAGCTCACCCCGGTGAGCAGTGGTCTTCCAATGCACTTTGCGCAGATCGTCACCCTGGTGATACGCCCGGATGCTGACGTCCTCGTCACCGTGCAAGGCCACCATCTGGGGAGTGTCGCCCTCGCTGCCGATGCCCGCACCGGGGGGTTGCGTGGTGCCCAACGGGGTGACGGTCGGCAGCACGATCAGCTCATCGATGCGCTCATCGGTGCTTCGCCGTCGGGTTAGTCCGAAGGGATCCTCGATGACGCGCGAGGCAGGTCCCAACCGGTGCGCGCCGCGCACGTTGCCCTGCACGACGTACTGCAACTGCTCGGCGTCGTGCGGGCCGATGGCCGGCAACACGAACTCCTGGGACTGACCCAGCCGGCCATCCACCTGCTCGCGGACCCGCGACACACCGCTGCGGCGGGCTGAGGTGTTCGCCGCGGTCACGGTCACCGTGGCGCGTTGGCCGCGGCCGATCGAGGCAGGTTGCACGCTGCGGGTGATCCGCAGGTCGCCCGCAGCCCGCCGGGCCAGGACCGTGGTCACGCCGAGCAGCAGGAGCAGCAGCAGCCCCAACCGGGTGATGTCGGTGTAGCCGAGCAGGATCCCGGACCCGGTCAGCGCACTACCGACCCCCAGCAGGGTCCAGGCACGGGCGGTGAGCACGACCGGTCAGCTGCGCAGGTCGCCGGCGGGCACAGCCACGCGCCGGCTGATCTCGTGCAGCACATCGGAGGTGCCGCGGTGCAGGTGCTGGTTGTCGCTGGACAACATCACGCGGTGCGCGAGGACGGGGACGAACAGCGCCTGGACGTCCTCGGGGATGACGTACTCGCGACCGTCCAGCGCAGCATTGGCGCGGGCTGCGCGCAACAGGTGCAGCGAGCCGCGCGGCGAGGCACCCAGCCGCAGGGCCGGTGTGCTGCGCGTCGCGGTCACCAGATCGACGATGTACTGCCGCAGGGCGGGGCTGGCGTGCACCTGCGCCACCCGGTCGATCGCTCGGGCGACCGTGGCGCCGTCGGTGACCGGCTGCAGGTCACCCAGCGGGTCGTGCTCGCCGTGCATGTCGAGCATCGTGGCCTCCGCGGCCGCCGTGGGGTAGCCCATCGAGATCCGGGCCATGAACCGGTCCCGTTGCGCTTCCGGCAGCGGGAAGGTGCCTTCCATCTCGATGGGGTTCTGGGTCGCCAGCACCATGAACGGCCGTTGCAAGTGATAGGTGCGGCCATCCACCGTGACCTGTTCCTCCTCCATGCACTCCAGCAGCGCGGACTGCGTCTTGGGGGAGGCGCGGTTGATCTCATCGCCGACGACCACGTTGGCGAAGATCGCACCGGGACGGAACTCGAATTCGTGGCTGTCCTGGTTGAAGACGCTGACGCCGGTGACATCGCTGGGCAGCAGGTCGGGAGTGAACTGGATCCGGCGCATCGGGCAGTCAATGGCCTTGGCCAACGACTTGGCCAGCATCGTCTTGCCGACCCCGGGTACGTCCTCGACCAGGAGGTGGCCGCGCGCGAGCAGGACGATCAGCGCGGTGCGGATGGCCTCGGGTTTGCCTTCGATGACCTGGCTGATCGCGCCGTGCAACGTCTCGCTGAGGGTCTGCAGCTCTTGCAGCGACATCGTCGAGGAGGGGGCGTCGGGACCCGGGTAGGGGTCGGTGCTGATCGAGCCGTGCTGGGTGGGGCTGGCTGACATACCCGAATCCTGCCATTTTCCTTCGCCGCTCGGGCGCTCCACTGCGCTCCACCACCGCACCAGGGGTGGGTGGCAGGTGGGTGGATCCGCGCGTTGTCCGCTGTCGATCACCCGATGGGCGGCTGCGGGCTGCTCATTTCCTCCACTGCATGCCACCGGCTGTGACCAGCAGAAACGCGGAAATACAGGGGTGTTTTGCAGCGGTTGAGGCAGACAAGGAGGAGCAGAGTGGAGTAAAGTGGAGCAAGCGGGAGCGAGTTGGTGAATGGTGGGCTCGAAACGGGTCCTCCCAGGCGGAAGCAGGAGGTGGACCCACGATGTTTCTCGGCACCCACCACCCGCGTCTGGATGAGAAGGGCCGGCTGTTCCTCCCCGCCAAATTCCGCGACAAGCTCGCCGGTGGTCTGGTCATGACCCGCGGCCAGGAGCGGTGCATCTACATCTTCACGACGGACAAGTTCGTGGACTTCACCGCTGGCTTGCAGTCCAGCCCCATCACCAACGCCGAAGCCCGCTCCTTCCAGCGGGTCATGCTCTCCGGCGCGACGGACGACATCCCCGACAAGCAGGGCCGGGTCACGGTGCCAGCGCTGCTGCGCCAGTACGCCGGCCTGGACCGGGAGTGCACGGTCATCGGCGTGGGCGACCGCGTCGAACTGTGGGACACCCAGCGCTGGGAGCAGTTCGTCGCCGGTGCCGAAGAGGACTTCGCCGCCCGCTCGGAGGAGGTGATCCCCGGAGGCCTCTTCTGATCGATCGCGCTGACCGGTGGTCTTCAGCTGCCCAGCGCGTTCCGACATCACTTCCCCGATGCCGGAACGAGCGACCCGGCGGCTGGGGACCAGCGACCAGCGCGAAGCACATCCCGACCGACCACACCCCTTGAAAGGAGCAGACCCGATGAGCAAAGAGACCGCCGACCGGCACGTGCCGGTCATGCGCGACCGCATCGTCGACCTGCTCGCACCCGCACTCGAGCGCCCGGGCGCCGTGTTCGTCGACGGGACGCTGGGCATGGGTGGGCACACCGAGGCCATCCTGCAGCGGCTGCCGCATGTCACGGCGTACGGCGTGGACCGCGACCCGCAGGCGCTCGACCTGGCCGGCGCCCGGCTGGCGTCCTTCGGGGACCGGTTCATCGGCGTACATGCGGTCTATGACCAGACCTTCACGGCCCTCGCCGACCTGGGCGTCGACGAAGTGGACGGCGTGCTGTTCGACCTCGGGGTCTCCTCACTGCAACTGGACGAAGCCGATCGCGGGTTCGCCTACGCCCAGGACGCCCCGTTGGACATGCGGATGGACCAGACCACGGGGGTCACCGCCGCCGACGTGCTGAACACCTACAGCGGCGCCGACCTCGAACGCATCCTGCGCGAGTACGGCGAGGAGCGCTTCGCCCGCCGGGTCGCCGTGGCCATCGTCCGCGAGCGCGAGAACGCTCCCTTCACGACCTCCGCCCGCCTCGTCGAGGTGCTGCGGGCGGCGATCCCGGCGGCATCGCAACGCACCGGCGGCCACCCCGGCAAGCGGACGTTCCAGGCGCTGCGTATCGAGGTCAACTCCGAACTGGACGTGTGGCGGGCCGCGCTGCCTGCGGCCATCGATCACCTGCGGGTCGAGGGCCGGATCGCGGTGCTGTCCTACCACTCCCTCGAGGACCGCATCACCAAACAGGCGCTCGCCGCCGGCGCCAGGAGCACCGCCCCTCCCGGCATCCCGATCGAACTGCCCGAGCAGGCGCCGTACCTGAAGTTGCTGACCCGGGGCGCCGAGACCCCGGGCGAGACCGAGATCGCACACAACCCGCGGGCCGCCTCGGCCCGGCTGCGCGCCGCAGCGCGTATCCGCACCACCGAAAGGACGTCCGCATGAGCCAGTTGAGCCTCGCCCCCACCCCTGCCCGCCGCCCGGCGAAATCCGCACGTACGGCGCTGCCGGCCGCTCGGCGTACCCCCAGTGGCACCCGTCCCGGCTCCGCGCCCGCTGCCAAGGGCGCTCGCCGCACCTCGGCGGTCGTGGCTCCGCCGCAGACCCGCGGTGTCGGCATCGGGTTCGTGATGATCTGCCTGCTGGCCATGGTCGGGGGTCTGGTGGCGTTGCTGCTGCTCAACACCCAGCGTGCGGAGCAGTCGTTCGCGCTCGACCGGTTGCAGGCGAAGTCGGCGTCGTTGGCGGCGACCCAGGAGTCGCTGGACGGACAGCTGGACGCGGTGTCCGCGCCGCAGCAACTGGCGCTGCAGGCACAGGCGCAGGGGATGGTTCCGGCCACCTCGATCCGGTTCGTCGACAGCAATGGCAAGACCGTCGGCGTGGCGAAGGGAAGCGCATCTGCGAACCGCTTTACGGTGGGAACGCTCCCGAGCACCCCGGCATCGACGGTGGCCGCCCTGGCCGCCAGCGCTGCCAGCGCGGGAGTGCAACTGCCGGCGCCGGCCCCCAAGCTGGCCGTGGTTCCGCCAGCACTGTCGAGCACGCCGTCCGCCACCCCGAAAGCCACCCAGCAACCCACCGCCAAGTCCACCCCGAGCGCCGCTCCCAAAGCCACGGCCACACCGACCAAGTGAGAAGGCGTGGCCAGCCACGCAACGTGCTTCCCAGCAGAAGGTGATCCGTGACTCCGTCGTCCCAGCCGCCGCGTAGTAAGACCCGCCCTGCGGGCGCTACGGTCAGGACCCCGCGTGCGGCGTCCGGTGCTGCGAAGGGCAACCCCCGGCCGCGTCGTGCGGCGGCCGCCCCGCCGCAGCAACCCGGGCGTACCAAGCCGGTCCGGCTGGGGATGGGCCACCCGCGGCGGCGGGCGCGCTTCCTGATGGTGGCGGTGCTGTTCGTGTTCAGTCTGCTGGCCGCACAGATGTTCCGGATCCAGGGGATCGACGCCGCCACCGTCTCCCAACAGGCATATGAGTCCCGGGTGGCGCGAGTGACCACCCCGGCAGCGCGGGGCAGCATCGTCAGCGACGACGGCACCCCCCTCGCGGTGACCGTCGAGCGGCGCAACGTCACAGCGGACGCGACAGCGACGGCGCAGTACGGCAACGACAACGGCAAGCGCACCGATGCCGCCCTGCAGCAGGCAGCCCAGAAGATCGCACCGATCGTCCAGGCCGACCCCAGCGCCCTCTTCGCGACTCTGGCCAAGGCGAATGCCGCCAACAATCAGTTCGTCTACCTGGTCAAGGACATCTCCCCGGCGCAGTGGAAGCAGATCAATGCGCTCGGCATTCCCGGGATCTACTCCGAGACCGTCATGAAACGCGAGTATCCCCAGGGCACCAGCGTGGCGCCGCTGGTGGGCTGGGTGAACGCCGACGGTGTCGGATCCGGCGGTGTGGAGGCGATGGAGAACTCGCAGCTGAACGGCACCCCCGGCGTGCACATCTTCGAGCGCGACGCCTTCGGTCAGCCGATCGCGACCGGGGAGTCCAAGGACACGCCCGCCAAGGCCGGCGAGTCGGTGAAGCTCACGATCGACAACGACCTGCAGTGGTACGCCTCCAATGCGATCGCCGCCGAAGTGAAGAAGTACAACGCGGACGACGGTTCGGTGGTCGTGCTCGACCTGAACGGCCACATCAAGGCGGCGGCGTCCTACCCGAGCTTCGATAACAACAACATCGGATCGGCCAAGGGCAACCTCAACTCACTGCCGTTCACCCTCGCCTACGAACCCGGCTCCACCAGCAAACTGGTGACCTTCTCCGCGCTGCTCCAGGAGGGCAAGACAACCCCGGCATCCCAGTTCACGGTTCCCAACCGGCTGCAACGGGCGGGCAAGACCCTGAAGGACTCACACGACCACGCCACGTTGTCCCTGACCTCCGCCGGGGTCATCGCCGAGTCCTCCAACATCGGGACAGTGCTCGCGGGCGAGCAGATGGACCCGGCCACGTTGTACTCCTATATGCAGAAGTTCGGCTACGGCACGAGCACCGGCGTGGGCTTCCCCGGGGAGAGCGGCGGTCTGCTGAAGAACTACGCCCAGTGGGACGACGCGCAGCGCTACACCGTCCTCTACGGCCAGGGGTTGTCGACCACCCTGCTGCAGCAGGCGTCGGTGGCCCAGACCATCGCTAACAAGGGGATGCGGACGCCGCTGTCGTTGATCGCGGGTACGAGCACCGACGGGCAGACCTGGACGGCTCCGCAGGATTCGCGTACACCCACCCGCGTCATTTCGGACCAGGTCGCACAGCAGATGACCACGATGATGGAAGGCGTGGTCGACGACAAGAACGGCACCGCGCCCGGGGCCAAGGTGGCCGGCTACAACGTTGCGGGAAAGACCGGCACGGCCGACCGCTACAGCGTGGTGGCACACGGCTACTCGGGCCACATCGCCTCGTTCATCGGTTTCGCACCCGCCGACAACCCCCAGTACATCGTCGCGGTCATGGTCGACAACCCCAAGTCCGGGTCGATCTTCGGTGGTGACATCGCGGCGCCGGTCTTCTCCCAGATCATTGGGTACGCGCTGCACCGTGGGGGCACTCCGTTGGACACCACCAAGCCGACCCTCTTCCCGACCACGTGGGATCACAAGACCGAGAACGACTCGGCCAACTGAACCGGTCCCCCCGATGATTCCCCTGTCCCTAGCCCAGATCGCGCACGCCATCGACGCCGAGCTCGTCGGACCCGGTGCCGGCGACGTGGTTGTCGACGGTCCGGTGGTGATCGACTCCCGGCTGGCTGCGCCTGGGTCGCTGTACGTCGCGCGCATCGGAGAGCACGCCGACGGCCACCAGTTCGCCCCCGCTGCGGCCGCTGCCGGTGCGGTCGCGGTGCTCGGTCTGCGGCCGATCGACGGCGTTCCCACGCTCGTGGTCGCCGACGTGCAGGACGCCTTCGCCCGGTTGGCCCGGTTCGTGATCGACCAACTCCCGGACCTGCGGATCATCGGGATCACCGGCAGTTCCGGCAAGACCTCGACCAAGGACCTCCTGGCCCAGGTGCTGGCGACCCAGGGCCCGACGGTGGCGCCGGTCGGGTCGTTCAACTCCGAGGTCGGCGTACCCCTCACGGTGTGCCGGGTAACTCCCGACACCAGGTATCTGGTCGCCGAGATGGGCGCCGACGGCGTCGGTCACATCGCCTACCTGACCAGGATCGCTCCTCCGAGCATCGGCATCGTGCTCAACGTCGGCACCGCGCACCTGGCCGGCTTCGGCAGCGTCGAGGCGATCGCCTCCACCAAGTCGGAGTTGGTCGCTGCCCTCCCAGCGGGCGGTCTGGCCATCCTCAACGCCGACGACGAGCGGGTGCGGGCGATGCAGTCGGTCACCGACGCCCGGGTTCTGCTCGTCGGCACCAGCGCCGACGCCGAGCTGCGCGCCAGCGATATCACCCTCGACGAGGCGGGCCGCCCGCACTTCCTCCTCCATGGATTCGCCGACGGTCCTGTGCCGATCGCCCTGAGCCTGGCCGGCGGGCACCAGGTGGGTAATGCACTGGCCGTCCTGGGTGCCGCCCGTGAGCTCGGCGTGCCGGCTGAGCAGGCGCTGGCCGCGGTGCAGCAGGCCGGACCGGTGAGCCGGTGGCGGATGGAGATCTTCGATCTGCCGGGCCGGAGGCGGGTGGTCAACGACGCTTACAACGCCAACCCCGACTCGATGGCTGCCGCTCTGCGTGCGGTGGCCGCCATGGCTGCGGGGTCGCAACGCCGCACGATTGCCGTCCTCGGTCAGATGCTGGAACTGGGCGATAGCTCACAGGCCGCCCACGAGCAGGTCGGGCGGTTGGCCGGCCAGGTGGGGATCGACGTACTGGTCGCGGTCGGTCCTGGTGCCGAGCCGATCGGTGCCGCGGCGCAGGACGCCGGAGTTTCGGTGCGTTTCGTTCCGGATGTCGATGCCGCGCACGACCTGGTGAGCGCCATGGTGGAAGATGGCGACGTCGTTCTGTTCAAATCGAGTAGGGATTCCGGCTTGCGTTATCTCGGGGATCGCATCATCACCGAAGCCGGAGGAGTGGTGCCGCAGTGAAGGCCGTCCTCATCGGTTCGCTGACCGCATTGCTGATCGGCCTCTTCGGTACCCGGGCCTTCATCGGTTTCCTGGTGAAGAAGGGCTACGGGCAGTTCATCCGCGATGACGGTCCGACCAGTCACCACACCAAGCGCGGAACCCCGACCATGGGCGGCGCGGTCATCATCGGCGCGACCCTCGTCGGGTACGCCGTGGCGCACCTGGCGACCCTCAGCGAGCCCAGTGTGTCCGGGCTCCTGGTCCTGGGTCTGATGGTCGGTCTGGGCGGCGTCGGCTTCGCCGATGACTGGACGAAGATCAGCAGGCACCGCTCGTTGGGTCTGAACACCTACCAGAAACTGGCCTGTCAGGTCGTCATCGCCACCGTGTTCGCCATCCTGGCGGTGAACTTCCCCGACGACGGCGGGCGTACCCCGGCCAGTTGGCACATCTCCTTCGTGCGCGACACCTGGGTCAACCTTGCCTTCGCGGGCACCGCCGTCGGTCTGATTCTGTTCATCATCTGGGCCAACCTGCTGGTGGCGGGTACCTCCAACGGGGTCAACCTCACCGACGGGTTGGACGGATTGGCAACGGGTGCCTGCGTCATGGTCTTCGGTGCCTACCTGCTGATCTGCATCTGGCAGTTCAACCAGAACTGCGAGTACGTCGAGACCACCAAGTGCTACAACGTCCGCGATCCCTACGACCTGGCCGTCATCGCCGGGTGCATCACGGCGGCGTGCTTCGGATTCCTGTGGTGGAACGCCGCTCCGGCCAAGATCTTCATGGGCGACACCGGTTCACTCGCGCTCGGCGGTGCTCTGGCCGGGTTGGCCATCACCACCCGCACCGAACTGCTGCTGGTGATCATCGCCGGCCTCTTCGTCATGGAGGCCCTCTCGGTGATCCTGCAGGTCGGCTCGTTCAAACTGCGCGGAGGGAAACGGGTCTTCCGGATGGCACCGATCCATCACCACTTCGAGTTACTCGGGTGGGCCGAGATCACGGTGACAGTCCGGTTCTGGATCATCGCCGGCCTGTGCGTCTCTGTCGGACTGGGGTTGTTCTACGCGGAGTGGGTCGTCGGTGCTGCCTGAGTCCGGTGAGCTGTGGCCGGTCGACCCGGCGTACGAGCCGTTGCAGGGTGCCCTCGGCCTGACCCATCGCGACGCCGACTGGTCGGGGTTGTCGGTGGCGGTGATGGGGCTGGGCGTCAGCGGTTTCGCGGCGGCCGACGCCCTGCTTGAGCGCGGCGCGGCCGTCACCGTGCTGTCCAGTTCCCGCACGCCACGCGAGGCCGAGCGCGCCCAGATCCTCGAAGTCCTCGGCGCCACCGTGCTGTTCGGCGCGGAGCACCAGCAGAGCCCGCCCCCGGGCACCAACCTGGTGGTCACCTCACCGGTCGTGCCGCCGACCCACCCGCTGATGGTCGCCGCCGACACGGCCGGGATTCCGATCTGGGGTGAGGTCGAACTCGCCTGGCGGATGCGCGCCCGCGAAGGCGCGGCGCCCTGGCTGACCGTGACCGGCACCAACGGCAAGACCACGACCGTGACGATGTTGGAGTCGATCCTGCGGGCGGCGGGTCTGCGCGCGGTAGCTGCCGGCAACGTGGGGCTGCCGATCCTCGAAGCGGTCCTGCACCCCGACCCCTACGACGTGATCGCAGTCGAACTGTCCAGCTTCCAGTTGTACTGGTCGCGATCCATCTCGCCCGTGGCGTCCGTGTGCCTGAATGTCGCGCCCGATCACATCGACTGGCACGGCTCGTTCGAGGAGTACGCCCGCTGCAAGGGCCGGGTCTACGAGCGCACCCAGGTGGCGTGCCTCTACAACGAGCAGGATCCGCTGACCCGCCAGCTGGTCGAGCAGGCCGAGGTCGTCGAAGGCGCCCGCGCGATCGGCTTCACGCTGGGCATCCCTGCCGTTTCGATGCTGGGGATCGTCGACGATGCCCTGGCCGATCGCGCCTTCGTCGAGGACCGCCGGCGCAACGCTGCCGAACTGGCCCGGTTCGCAGACCTTTCCGTGGCCGGGGAGGATCCTGCCCCGCACTACATCGCCAACGCCCTGGCCGCAGCGGGGCTGGCCCGGGCGTACGGCGTGGCGCCCGTGGCCGTGCGCGACGGCTTGCGCGACTACCGCCCCCAACCGCATCGCACCACGCACGTCGTGACCCACGACGGCGTCCGCTACATCGACGACTCCAAGGCCACCAACCCACAGGCCGCAGGCGCCGCTCTCGCGGCCTACGACCCGATCGTCTGGATCGCCGGCGGCCAATTGAAGGGCGCTGAGATCGACGACCTGGTGCGAGAGTCGGCGTCCCGGCTGCGCGCGGCGATCGTCCTGGGGATGGACCGGGAGCTGATCGTGGCCGCGTTGCAGCGACACGCACCGGATGTCCCACGGCTGGTCATCGATGACACCGACACTGGTGCCATGGATCAGGCGGTGACGATGGCCATCGAGGCCGCCCAACCGGGGGACACGGTGCTGTTGTCCCCGGCGGCCGCATCACTGGACATGTTCGAGAACTACGGCGCGCGCGGTGACGCGTTCGCCGCCGCGGTCCGCCGGGCACTGGGACTGGACGGCGACGCGTGACCGCTTCGACCGGCGCAGACCGCGCTGCACCGGCCGGGGGGTTTCGCAGGGCCGTCCGTGCTGCCTGGGAACGCCTTGAGTCGCCGGTCGCGCCCTACTACCTGATCCTGGGCGCCACGGTTCTCCTGACGGTCTTCGGCCTGGTGATGGTGTTGTCCGCATCAAGTGTGGAACTGCTCACCAGGGGCGGCTCGCCGTACTCGGCGTTCGTCAACCAAGCCGTCTTCGCCGCAGTGGGTGCTATCGGTGCGGTGGTGGCCAGTCAACTTCCGGTGGTCTGGTGGAAACGTCTGGCGTTCCCCATCTACGCGGTGGCTATCGTCCTGCTGGCTGCGGTCATGCAGTTCGGTGTGACCATCGGCGGCAACAAGAACTGGCTGAGTTTCGCCGGGATCACCCTGCAGCCATCGGAGTTGGCCAAGTTGGCCCTTGTCCTGGTCGGCGGCGCGGTCCTGACCCGGAAACGCCCGCTGATCGCGCAGGCCCGGCACGCCCTCATCCCGTATGTGTTTCCGTTGGCGTTGATCGCGATCGGCCTGGTCATGGCCGGTCAGGACCTCGGTACCACGCTGGTTCTGGGCCTGATCGTGGGCACGGCGCTGTTCGTCGCCGGGATGCGGCTGCGGGTCTTCGGTATCTTCGCCGCCATCGTCGCCACGCTCGCGGTGGTCGGTGTCGCCACCCGCGGCAGCCGGATGAGCCGGATCAACGCCTGGATGGGTAGTTGCAGCGACGTGCACGCGGACGGCTGTTGGCAAAAGGTGCACGGTCTCTACGCGATGGCCGACGGCGGTTGGTGGGGCGTGGGCCTGGGGGCATCACGGGAGAAGTGGTCCTGGCTACCCGAGGCACACAATGACTTCATCTTCGCGATCGTCGGCGAGGAACTCGGCCTGCCCGGCACGCTGGTCCTGCTGGCGCTGTACGTCGCGCTCGCCTTCGGCTGCTACCGCCTGATCGTGTTGTCCCGGGACAACTTCGTGCGGATCACGACCGCCGCGACGATGGTGTGGATCATCGGGCAGGCGGCCATCAACATCGGCTCGGTGACCGGCCTGCTGCCGATCATCGGGATCCCGCTGCCGCTGCTGTCCTCCGGAGGCTCCGCGCTGATCACCACGCTGATCGCTCTCGGAATGCTGCTGTCGTTCGCCCGCAACGAGCCACAGTGCAAACGGATGCTCGGGTCCCGGCCGAGCCTGCTGCGCAGCGCGATGGCCGTCCTGCCCGCGCGGGGGAACCGTTCGTGAATCACACCCCATCGGTCGTCCTCGCCGGCGGCGGGACGGCCGGGCACATCTCGCCGTTGCTCGCCACTGCCGAGGCGTTGCTGATCGCCCATCCCGATGCCCGCATTACCGTGCTGGGCAGTCACGGCGGGCTGGAGGAGCGCATCGTGCCCGCCGCCGGGTTCGACCTGCGGCTGATCCCCAAAGCGGCGTTCCCACGTCGACCCGACCTGGACGCCCTCAGGTTCCCCGTGCGCCTGCGCAGCGCCGTACGCACCACCCGTCAGCTGCTGCGTGAGGTGGACGCGGACGCGGTCGTCGGCTTCGGCGGCTTCGTCAGCCCGCCGGCGTTACTGGCGGCCCGCCGCGCGGGGGTGCCGATCGTCGTACACGAGGGCAACGCAATGCCCGGGATGGCCACCAAACTGGGCGCCCGGCTGACCGACCACGTCGCCACGACCTTCCGCGCGACGGATCTGCCGCACGCGACCCGCACCGGGATGCCGCTACGTCAACAGATCACCTCGGTGGATCGTGCCGCGTTGCGGCCCGAAGCGCTGGCCCATTACGGGCTCGACGGTGACCGCCCGACCGTGCTGGTGACCGGGGGATCGCTGGGCGCGAAGTCGATCAACGACGCTTTCGCCGGCGCGGTCGGTGACCTGCGCGCGGCCGGCATCCAGGTGCTGCACATCACCGGCCGGGGCAAGGAGTTCGACCCCGGGCCGGGTGCACCGGGCGACCCGGCCTATGTCGTCGTCCCGTACGCCGATCGCATGGAACTCGCGTACGCCGTGGCTGACCTGGTGGTCACCCGAGCAGGTGGCAACATGGTCTGCGAGGTCGGATCCCTCGGACTACCAGCGGTTTTCGTGCCACTGCCGCATGGCAACGGTGAGCAACGACTGAACGCCGCGGACGCTGTTGAGGCCGGCGCCGCCGTGCTCGTGCCGGACGATGAGTTCACAGCGCAGTGGATCGCAGCGAACCTGCCCGACCTGGTTCGCGACACCGACAGACTCGCGGCCATGTCGGAGGCAGCGGCCGGTCAGGGCCACCAACACGCGGCCGCCGCGCTGGTGGCCATCATCGACGATGCGATCGGAGAGCGCGCCCATGGTGTTCGGTAGGAACGACCGGTTCGACTTCACGGTTCCGTTGCCGCACCTGGCCGACGCCACCCACGTGCACTTCATCGCCATCGGTGGTTCCGGGATGGTCGGTATCGCGAAACTGTTCCTCGCCTACCGCCGCCCCGACGGTTCCTCGATCACGGTCACCGGGTCGGATCGCTCCGAATCCGAACGGGTTTCGGATGTTCGCGACCACGGCGCGACGGTCACCATCGGCCAGAGCGCGCAGACCGCACGAGACCTGCCGGGCGGTGCGTGGGTGGTGGTGTCGACAGCGATCCGGGAGGACAACCCCGAGTTGCAGGTGGCCCGCGAGCGCGGGCTGCTGGTCCTGCATCGCAGCCAGGCGATCGTCGTGGCGATGGACGGTCGTGACGCGGTCGCTGTGACCGGCACCAACGGCAAGACCACGACCAGTTCGATGGCCACCGTGGCGATGCGGGCATGCGGCCTTGACCCGTCGTTCATCACCGGCGCCGCGATCGGTGGCATCGGCGCGAGTTCGGGTGCAGGACAAGGCGATTGCTATGTCGCTGAGGTGGATGAGTCCGACGGTTCGTTCGTCGTCTACGACCCCAAGGTCGCCATCGTCACCAGCATCCGCGAGGACCACCTGGACTTCTGGGGCGACCTGGAGACGATGTTCGCCGGGTACGTCTCGTTCGCCGACACGATCCAGGACGGTGGACTGCTGGTTGCCTGTGCCGATGAGGTCGGCTCGGCCCGCCTGGCGCAGGTCGCCAGGGAGCGCGGCATCCGCACTGCGACGTACGGCCACGGGCCTGAAGCCGACCTTCAACTCACCGACGAGTCGCTGGGGCCGGAGGAGTGGGCGGCGACCGTGCGCTTCACCGACACGGGCGAGGAGCACCGGATGCGCGTGCAGATCCCCGGAGCCGTGAACCTGATGAACGCCGCGTCAGTGGTGCTCGCGCTGTCCGAGGGTCTCGGTGTCGCCCGCGACAAGGCCGTCTGGGCGGTCGGTGAATTCACCAGTGTCAAAAGACGTTTCGAGCTTCGGGGCACGCCGCGAGGTATCCGGGTCATCGACGACTACGCCCACAACGCCGACAAGGTCGCTGCGCTGGTGCAGACCGGCGTCGCAACCAGAGGCGACGGCAAGGTCATCGCCGTGTTCCAGCCGCACCTTTTCACGCGCACACAGCGGTTTGCCCAGGAGTTCGCCGACGCGATGGCACCCGCCGACGTGGCGATCGTGATGGACGTCGCGCCCTCCCGCGAGGACCCCATCCCAGGGGTGACCGGCGCCCTGATCGCCGACCGCATCACCGGCACGACCGTGGTCTATGCACCGACCGACGATGCGACCATCGAAGCCATCCTCGAGCACGCCGAGCCCGGGGATCTGGTGCTGCTTGCCGGATCCGGGTACGTCACCACGATCGTCCCGCGCATCGTCGCGTCCCTGGAGAGCCAGCGACTCGCGCCAGCCTGAGCACCGCGCTACCAGCGGGCCTGACGCCGCCAGTCGTCATCAGCGACGAGATAGCCGTCGGCGATCAGCGCAGCGGCCAACTCCTCACGGCTGCGCACCGGGATGCCGTTCTCGCGGTATTTGCGCCGGGTGGCAGCGATGTGCGCCTTGACGGTCGAGGGGGCCAGCCCCAGCGAGCGACCGATCGCTGTCGGAGTCAGGCCGCGTCGCGAAGCGTGCAGACCGGCCAGTTGGAGTTCGCGGTCGGTCAGCGCGGTTCCGGGCCGCGGCGTGACCGGACGGCCGTGCGGACGCACAGCGGTGACGGCGCAGATGTCGGTAACGATGTCCGGGAGGGGCTGGGCGGGCTCCAGCCAGGTGACGGCTCCTTCTGCGAGAGCACGGTCTCGCAGAGCGGGGGAGTACATCGTGCCCAGCACGATGACTCCGGAACGTACGCGCACGAGGCTGCGCACCTTCAGAGCCAGCGGAACGTGATCGTCGAGGTAGGCGTCGACGATCACCCACGAGGCGGCGAAGTCCCAGGTGCGCGCGAAGTCGGTCCACGAATACTTCGTGTCGATGGCCACGGCCGGGTCGAGGGCGCGCACGCCGTGGCGTAGTGCTTCGGCGACGATCGGGCTGCTGTGCAGGATGACCATCCGCCGGGTGCCTGACGCAGGTGGTGTCACCAACTCCTGCCCGCTCACATCGACCGAGAATAGTCGGCGTATCGTGTGGTGGGATGGGCCTGTGCCAGCGGTGCCCCGTCCAGGTGATGAGACGACTGCGGTCGCGATCGCTAGTCAGATCCCGATGCACTGCGATGTCCTACGCGATGCCCTGCAGCCGCTCCCGACGCAGGTCGTACGCCCGTCGGAGACAACGCGGGCGGCCGGGCAGGTCGTCGTCATCGACCGGCTGACCGACAGCTTCGAGGCGTACCTGGCTGCAGCGCTGGCCGACCGCCTGCCCGTTGTCGTCTGGGGTGGGTACCTGCACCCGACCGGTGTGCAGGAGTTGGTACGCCGCGGGGCAGGCGCCTACGTATCGGTGATCGGGTCGCGGGACCAGTTGGTCGACGCGGTCAGTGCAGTTCGGACCGGGATGAGCTGGTTGCCGGCCCTGCCGCACGAGACGTCGGAGGGCCTGACCGCGGGGGAGGCGCGGGCCCTGCGGGCCTACCTCGTGGACTATCCAGCGCAGAGTCGTCAGGAGGTAGCGCAGCGCTTGGGGATCAGCGAGTCGACGCTGAAGGCGCACCTGGCCAACGTCCGGGGGCGGCTGGATGAGTCCTGCGGATCACGCCTCAGCCTGCGCAGGGCGATGGTGGCCCGTGGCTGGCTGGATCTGCCGAACCATCTACCTTGACCTCGACTCGAGGCTTACTGTCGCGGCACCGAGCGTGCGCCTCGTAGGATCGGATGAACCACCCGGTTCCCGCCAGGATTCGCGGCTGCGGTGTGTCGTCCCGGCAAGGTCACCCTCGACCTCGCATGATGGTCGCGACATCCGGTAGCCCCGAACTCTGGGGTTCCACCGGATGCTCAGCCTCACCTCGTGCGTGATAAACCTGCACCACGCGTACGACTGCTTGTTTCGCACCACTGACGCCCCACCGAAAGGCACCCCGGCCGTGGCCAATCCGCAGAATTACCTCGCCGTCATCAAGGTCGTTGGCATTGGCGGCGGTGGTGTCAACGCGATCAACCGGATGATCGAAGTCGGCCTCAAGGGCGTGGAGTTCATCGCCATCAACACCGACGCCCAGGCGTTGCTGATGTGCGATGCCGACGTGAAGTTGGAAGTGGGTCGGGAGTTGACCCGTGGTCTGGGCGCCGGCGCCGATCCCGAGGTGGGCAAGAAGGCTGCGGAGGACCACGCCGAGGACATCGAGGACGTGCTGAAGGGCGCCGACATGGTGTTCGTGACCGCCGGCGAAGGTGGTGGCACCGGGACCGGTGGCGCGCCCGTCGTCGCGCGCATCGCGCGCGGGCTGGGCGCTCTGACGATCGGTGTCGTCACCCGCCCCTTCACCTTCGAAGGCCGCCGTCGCGCCAACCAGGCCGACACCGGTATCAGCGCGCTGCGCGAAGAGGTCGACACGCTCATCGTGATCCCCAACGACCGGCTGCTGTCGATCAGCGACCGCAACATCTCGATGCTCGACGCCTTCCACAGCGCCGACCAGGTGCTGCTGTCCGGTGTGCAGGGCATCACCGACCTGATCACCACCCCCGGCCTGATCAACCTCGACTTCGCCGACGTCAAGTCGGTCATGCAGGGCGCTGGATCGGCCCTGATGGGTATCGGGTCCGCCCGGGGCGACGACCGCGCGATCAAGGCCGCCGAGTTGGCGATCTCCTCGCCGCTGCTCGAAGCCAGCATCGATGGCGCGCAGGGCGTGCTGCTGTCCGTCCAGGGTGGTAGTGACCTGGGGTTGTTCGAGATCAACGAGGCGGCCCGGCTCGTGCAGGAAGCCGCCCACCCCGAGGCCAACATCATCTTCGGTGCGGTCATCGACGACGCCCTGGGCGACGAGGTGCGCGTCACCGTCATCGCGGCCGGGTTCGACGGTGGTGCGCCGCAGCGGCGCGCCGACGACCGGGCGCTCGGCCAGATCCAGAGCGCGTCGCGACCCCAGGAGCAGCCGACTGCCGCGCCGCAGGCCCCGGCCGCACCGGTCGAGCCCGGTAGCCAGGACAGCGCCCCGCCGAGCAGCGCCCCGGCTTCTGCCGTCGTGCCCCCGAACGAGGTCACCTTCGATGACCGGCCGGACCTGGACGTTCCCGACTTCCTGAAGTGACCGCGGCGCCCACCCCGGGCTGACAGCATGTTCTTCTGGTCCGAACAGTTCACCGGCCCGCAGGGTGTGGTCATCGACTGCTATTTCACCGATCGCGAGGGCGGCGTCAGCGACGGCGAGCTCGGCTCCTTGAATCTCAGCGGCGCCGTCGGCGACGACCCGGCCAACGTCGAGGTCAATCGCAGCCGGTTGGCTACTGCCGTGGGGGTCGACCGGTCGCGGTTGTTGTTGATGAGCAGTCGGCACAGCACGACCGTTGTGCCGGTCACCGATCGATCGCCGCAGGTGCCTGCGGACGGCATGGTCACGGCCAACCCGGGGTCGGCGCTGGTCGCCCTGGCTGCGGACTGTGTGCCGATCCTGTTGTTCGACGCCACCGCCGGCGTCGTCGCAGCGGTGCACGCGGGTCGGGTCGGGATGGCCGACGGGATCGTGGCCGAGGCGGTTGCAGCCCTTCGGCGCACCGGCGCCCGACAGATCGAGGCGGTGGTCGGTCCGGCCATCTGCGGGCGCTGCTACGAGGTCCCGCCCGACCTGCAGGAGTCCGTCGCGGGACGCTGGCCGGTCACCCGGTCGGTGACGTGGTGGGGGAGCGCGGCGATCGACGTACCCGCAGGTGTCGTCTGGCAGTTGGCACAGGAGGGCGTGCGCGTCCGATGGGTGCCCGGCTGCACCAAGGAGGACCCGAACCTGTTCTCCCATCGCCGCGCCCGTCCGGCGGGACGGGGCGCGGGCGTCATCGTGTTGCGGGAGAAGGCGGCATGAGCGACGCGCGTACCCAGCAACTGGCCGATCGTCTCGCGGCGGTCCGCGAACGGATCGGCGCTGCCTGCGCAGCGGCGCAGCGACCGGTCGATGACGTGCGTCTGGTGGTCGTGACCAAGTACTTCCCGGCAGCCGACGTGCAGCGACTGGCCGGGCTGGGCGTGGTCGACATCGGGGAGAGCCGCGACCAGGAAGCCGCGGCCAAACTGGCCGACCTTCCGGGCTCGGTGCGCGAGCACCTGCGGGTGCACTTCATCGGTCAGATCCAGTCCAACAAGGCCAGGCACATCGCGGCGTACGCCGATCTGGTCCAATCCGTGGACCGCACCAAGGTGCTGGCCCCGCTTGCGCGCGGCGCACTCGAACGGGGGCGGGTCCTGCCGGTGTTCCTGCAGGTCGATCTGGCGGGCGACGACGAGGGTCGCGGCGGCGTCCTACCGGCCCAGTTGCCCGCGCTGGCCGACGCCGCGGCGACGACCGAGGGCCTGGACCTGGTCGGTCTCATGGCGGTCGCGCCGTTGCACGCTGATCCCGCCGCCGCCTTTGAGCGCCTGGCCACCCTCTCGCAGCAGGTGCACGAGGACCACCCCGGTGCCACCTTGATTTCGGCCGGGATGAGCGGCGATCTGGAACAAGCGGTGGCGGCCGGAGCGACACACCTGCGTGTCGGGAGCGCAATCCTCGGGGATCGACCCGCGCGGCGGTAGCGTCCTACCCGAGAACGGCCGGGTCGAACGAGGGAGCAGTCAGTGAGCGGCGCTTTGCACAAGACGATGGTCTACCTGGGGTTGGCCGAGGCCGACACCCGCTACGACCCGGGTCATGAGACCGGCGGCGATTCGTACGCCGACGGTGGCTACGGTACGTACGACGACTACAGTGACACCGGTTACGCCGACGAGCACGCTGCGCCCGCGCCGGCCGCCGTCACGCCGATCACCAAGAACACCGCTGTCGCCACCCAAGCCAGGTTCGAGGCCAACGCAATGAGCCGCATCAACACGATCCACCCCCGCACGTACAACGAAGCCAAGGACATCGGCGAGTCGTTCCGCGCGGGCGTCCCGGTGATCATGAACCTCTCCGACATGGACGACACCGACGCCAAGCGTCTGGTGGACTTCGCCGCCGGTCTGGTGTTCGGTCTGCACGGCACGATCGAGCGGGTGACCGCCAAGGTCTTCTTGTTGTCGCCGGCTGGTGTCGAGGTCAGTTCCTCCCAGGCCGACGCCGCGGCAGCGGGCCGTGGCCTGTTCAACCAGAGCTGACTCCTGCCCGATGCCGTAACCGTGCGTCCCATGGCGCACAATGACTGCCATGACGACCGTCATCTCGGTGATCGCCCTCCTGCTCTACCTGTTCTTCATCGTGCTGCTCGGCCGCCTCGTTCTGGACTGGGTGCAGGTTTTCGCGCGTGACTGGCGCCCGCGGGGGCCTGTTCTGGTCGTCGCCGAGGGCATTTACACCATCACTGACCCGCCGCTGAAGTTCCTGCGCCGGCTGATCCCGCCGCTGCGGCTGGGCAATGTCCGCCTTGACCTAGCGTTCCTGGTGCTCGTTCTGGCCGTTTCGCTCCTGCTGTCGGTGTTGCGCTGAGCGCCGGTGGATCTTGTACCCGAGTGTGTGTACCCGGTTCGATCTTCTATGGTGTGCAGTGGACGACTCGCAAACTGTTGTTCGCACGGCCGGTTCAGGTCGTGACCCGGACAACCTGAGAGCACTGAGGTGAGCACATGGCGCTGACGCCTGAAGACGTGGTTAAGAAGGAGTTCACCAAGCCACGTGGATTCGGCGGTGGCAAGGGCTACGACGAGATCCAGGTCGACGATTTCCTCGATGAGATCGTGGTGGAACTACGGCGGCTGAACAGTGAGAACGAGCAGCTGAGCACCCAGCTCGAGGACTGCCGTCGCTCAAAGGGTCTGGCCGCACCGGTCGCAGCTCAGCAATCGCCGGCAGATGCCGATGTCACCGCTGAGGTACCCGTCGCTGCTGCGGCTACCACCGCAGATGCGGACCCGGCGATCGCCAAGAAGGCCAACGAGTACGAACAGCAGCTCAAGAAGCTGCAGGACGAGTTGGCCGGCGCCAAGGACGAGTTGGCCAAGACCCAGGCCCGCAAGCAGGAACTCGACCAGCAGATCGCGTCCTCGCAACAGGACCTGCACGCCGCCCAGCAGGAGGTCGAGCGCACCAAGCGCGCGGCGACCGAGCACGAGGCCGAGAGCGCGAAGCAGGCAGTCGCGTCGTCCTCCGTGGCTCCCGAGGCCGGCGCAGCCACGGTGATCGCCCTGGCGCAGAAGCTGCATGATCAGCACGTCGCCGAAGGCCAGGCGGCCCGCGACCAGCTGTTCAAGGAGGGCGAGGACAAGCACGCTTCGTTGCTCGCCGAGGGCACCCAGAAGCGGGACGAGTTGGTCAGCCAGGGTGAAGCGACCCGGGACCAGTTGGTCCGGGAGGCGACCGAGAAGTCGGATGCACTCGTGCAGGACGCCCAGCAGAAGAAGTCGGCGATTCTGACCGAACTGGAAAACGAGAAGGCCCGGTTGAGTGGGGACATCGAGGAGCTGAAGTCCTTCGAGAGCAACTACCGCAAGCAGTTGAAGGACTACATCACCGGCCAACTCGAGCAGCTGGAGAACACCGGAGTCGAGCAGCAACCGGCTTCCTGACGTCTTTGACCATTTGACGCCGATCACCCCCAGGGGTGATCGGCGTCAATTGTGTGCGCGTTTGTCCCGGTCCTGCGCCGGGTCTGCATTACTCTCTGTGCCAATTGCGCGCCCGATCTGCAGCGCGTCCTTCGAGATGAGGATCCTGGCAGTGAAGAAACCAGCAACGGCGACGACGGCGAGCACCGCTGGCCGATCCGCCACCCGTGGGCCCGCAACGGCCACCGCGAACGCGAAGAAGGCAACGACCGCTACCAAGACCGCCACCAAGACCGCCGGGAAGAAGGCCGCTGCACAGAAGGCGCCCAAGGCGTCAGCCACCAAAGCGTCAGCCACCAAGGCGCCAGCCACCAAGGCGCCAGCGCGCAAGGCCCCGGCAAAGCCGGCCGCGAAGTCCAGCACCGCCAAGACCGCAGCGGCCAAGAGCGTGGCCACCAAAAAGTCGGCTCCGGCGAAGTCAGCGGCCAAGAAGACGTCGGTCAGCACCGCGAAGACCGCGGCACCACCAGCGAAAGCGAACTCCAAGAAGGCGTCCACCAAGACGGCCCCTGCGAAGGCACCGGTCAAGAAGGGCGCAGCCAAGAAGGTGCCCGCCAAGACCTCTGCTGCCCACCAGGCAGCTCGTGAGGCTGCCGCCGCATTACTTGTCGGCGAGGACGAGTCGCCCTGGACACCGAGCGAGCTGGCCGGTGTGGCCGCCGAACTGCGGGCTGACGTCGAACGGCTCGAGGGTGAGGTCGCGCACTTCGAGCACGACTTCACGGATCTGATCCGGGGCGGCGGTGACGGTGCCGGCGATGACCAGGCGGACGTCGGCACGATGAACGTCGAGCGCGACCACGAGTTGTCCCTCGCCGACAACTCCCGGGCCATGCTCGAACAGTCCCGCCATGCCCTGGAACGGATCGCCGACGGGACTTACGGGATCTGTGAGAGTTGCGGTAAGGCCGTCGGCAAACTTCGACTACAGGCCTTCCCACGTGCGACCCTATGCATGGCATGCAAACAGAAGCAGGAACGCCGATAGGCGCACACGAGACCGAATCCACCCCTGCCCGGCGGCGCACCCTCGCGCTGCTGGTTCTGGTCGCCGTCGTCGGCTACGCCCTCGACCAGCTGACCAAGGCCTGGGCTCTACGCGCGCTGGAACCCGGCGAGCCCAAACAGGTTGTCGGGAATCTGCTGCAACTGGATCTGGTCCGCAACCCGGGAGCGGCGTTCTCGTTCGCGACCAACGCGACCTGGGTGCTGACGATCATCGCCATCGTGGTGATCGGGGTGGTCTGCTTCATCGCCCGACGGTTGCGCAGCTGGCCCTGGGCACTGGCGCTGGGGCTGTTGCTGGCCGGAGCGTTCGGTAATCTGACCGACCGGTTCGTGCGGCCACCCGGCGGCGGACAGGGACACGTCATCGACTTCCTGCGCCTGCCGCACTGGCCCGTCTTCAACGTGGCCGACATGTGCGTGGTCACCGCTGCGTGCCTGATCGCCCTCCTGGCCTTCCGCGGAGTCGGCATCGACGGCCAGCGGCAGCACGACGTACCTGACAATGCATCGTGAGTGAACTCAAGGCACTGCCCATCCCCGAGGGTCTGGAAGGGGAGCGGGTGGACGCCGCGATCGCCCGCCTGCTGGGCTTCTCCCGGACCCGTGCCGCCGAGCTCGCCGCGGGCGGCGCGGTCACTCTGGATCAACGGGCGGTCGGCAAGTCCGACCGGGTCAGCGCCGGCCAGTGGCTCGAGGTGAACATGCCGCAGGACTTCGGTCCGCGCAAGGCGACGGTGCGCCCGCAACTCATCGAGAACCTCGGCATCGTCTACGACGACAGCGAGATCGTCGTGGTGGACAAACCGGTCGGGGTGGCCGCTCACCCCAGTGTGGGCTGGGACGGCCCGGACGTCGTCAGCGGTCTGGCCGCCGCCGGCTACCGGATCTCCACCTCGGGCGCTCCGGAGCGCCAGGGCATCGTGCAGCGGCTCGACGTGGGCACCAGCGGGCTGATGGTCGTGGCCAAGAGCGAGCGGGCCTACACGGTCCTGAAGCAGGCGTTCCGGGACCGCACCGTCGACAAGACCTACCACGCGCTCGTGCAGGGCCTTCCGGACCCGGTCGAGGGCACGATCGAGGCGCCGATCGGTCGCCACCCCAACCACGACTACAAGTTCGCGGTCATGAACTCCGGGCGTCCGAGCACCACGCATTACGAGTTGCTGGAGGCATTTCCGGCCACGTCACTGCTCACGGTCCACCTGGAGACGGGGCGCACCCACCAGATCCGGGTCCACTTCAGCGCGCTGCACCGGCCCCTGGTCGGTGATCCGCTGTACGGCGCGGACCCGGGCCTGGCCAAGAAGCTGGGTCTGGAGCGGCAATGGCTGCACGCCGTCGAACTCGGGTTGACCCATCCCGGGTCGGGGGAGTGGATGACCTTCACCAGCCCCTACCCGGACGACCTGCAGCACGCCCTGGACATCCTGCGCGCCACCGACTGAGCGACTCAGCCTGAGCGACACTCCGACGAGGGCTACGACCTGCAGGGACGTACGCCGATCGCCGGCCCTGGCATCGACTGTCGGCGACCGGATCTAGAATCGTCCCGATGTCTTCAGATCCGGGTTTCGTCCACCTCCACGTCCACACCGAGTACTCCATGCTCGATGGCGCTGCGAAGGTGAAACCCCTTCTGGCAGAAGCAGAAAAGCTCGGGATGCCGGCGATCGCGATGTCCGATCACGGCAACATGTTCGGTGCCTATGACCTCTACACCGCGGCCAAAGGTGGGCCCGTCAAACCGATCCTGGGCATCGAGGCCTATCTGGCACCCAGCACCCGGCACTCGCGCAAACAGGAGTTCTGGGCGCGCGACGGCGCGCGCGGCGACGACGCGAGCGCCGAGGGCGGCAAGGACGTCTCCGGCGGTGGCCGCTACACGCACATGACGATGTGGGCCAAGGACAGCCAGGGCCTACGAAACCTGTTCCGGCTGAGCTCGCTGGCCAGCTACGAGGGCTACTACATGAAGCCCCGGATGGACCGGGAGCTGCTGTCGCAGTACGGCCAGGGCATCATCGCCACCACCGGCTGTCCCTCCGGTGAGGTGCAGACCCGGTTGCGACTGGGTCAGTTCGACGCGGCGCTGCAGGCGGCCGCTGACTATCAGGACATCTTCGGCAAGGAGAACTTCTTCCTGGAGCTGATGGACCACGGCCTGGACATCGAGCGTTCGGTGCGCTCCGGCCTGCTGGACATCGCGAAGCGGCTGGACCTGCCGCTGCTGGCCACCAACGACAGCCACTACATCACCAAGGACCAGGCCGACAGCCACGACGACCTGCTGTGCGTCGGGGTGGGCCGCAACAAGGACGACCCGCGCCGGTTCAAGTTCAACGGCGACGGTTACTACATCAAGACCGCCGCCGAGATGCGCGAGGTGTTCCGCGAGCTGCCCGAGGCGTGCGACAACACGCTGCGCGTCGCGGAGATGGTCGGCGACTACGACGAGGTCTTCACCTACGTCGACCGGATGCCGCAGTTCCCCGACGTGCCGGAGGGCCAGACCCAGGCGGCCTACCTGCGCGAGCAGATCGCGCTCGGCGTCAAGGACCGGTTCGGTGACGATGCGCCACCCGAGGTCTGGGACCGCATCGAGACCGAGATGGCCGTCATCGAGCCGATGGGCTTCAGCTCCTACTTCCTCGTGGTCGCCGACATCTGCAAGTACGCCCGCGACAACGGGGTGCCCCTGGGTCCGGGTCGTGGTTCGGCCGCCGGCTCGCTGGTGGCCTACCTGACCCGGATCATCGAGCTGGATCCGTTGGAGCACGGGCTGCTCTTCGAGCGGTTCCTCAACCCCGAACGCATCTCACCGCCGGACGTCGACCTCGACTTCGACGACCGGCAACGCGACAAGATGGTGCGCTACGTCACCGAGAAGTACGGCGCTGAATACACCGCCCAGGTCAACACGTTCAGCACCATCAAGGCCAAGGCCGCCGTCAAGGACGCGAACCGGATCCTCGGCTTCCCGTTCGCGCTCGGCGACAAGATCACCAAGGCCATGCCGCCGGACGTGCAGGGCAAGGGCGTCCCGCTGAAGGAGCTCTTCAACGCGGAGCATTCGCGGTACGCGGAGGGTGGTGACTTCCGGGCGCTGTATGCCGCCGAGCCGGAGGTCAAGAAGGTCGTCGACACCGCCATGGGTCTGGAGGGTCTGACCCGGGGGACCGGCGTGCACGCCGCCGCGGTCATCCTGTCCGCCGAACCGCTGCTGAACCTCATCCCGCTGCACCGCCGTGACAAGGACGGCACCATCATCACCGGCTTCTCCTACCCCCAGTGCGAGGAGATGGGCCTGGTCAAGATGGACTTCCTGGGGTTGCGCAACCTGGGCATCATCGACCAGGCGCTCAAGAACATCGAGGCCAACCGCGGCGAGCAGCTGACCACCGACAGCATTCCGCTGGATGACCCCACCACCTACCAACTGCTCGGCCGCGGCGACACCCTCGGGGTCTTCCAGCTGGACGGTGGCGGCATGCGCACGCTGCTCAAACAGATGGCGCCGACGGGTTTCGCGGACATCACCGCTGTGCTCGCGCTCTACCGACCCGGCCCGATGGCGGCCAACGCGCACACCGACTACGCCGACCGCAAGAACGGCCGCAAACCGATCCAGCCGATCCACCCGGAGCTCAAGGAGGCCCTGGATCCGATCCTCGGTGAGACCTACCACCTGCTGATCTACCAGGAGCAGATCATGGCGATCGCCCGCGAGCTCGCGGGTTACACGCTGGGTGGTGCGGACCTGCTGCGCCGGGCGATGGGTAAGAAGAAGCCGGAGATCCTGGCCAAGGAGTTCGACAACTTCTCCTCGGGGATGGCCGCGAACGGCTATTCGCCCAAGGCCACGCAGGCGCTGTGGGACGTCATGCTGCCGTTCGCCGGCTATGCGTTCAACAAATCGCACGCAGCCGGCTACGCGCTGGTGTCCTGCTGGACGGCCTACCTCAAGGCCAACTACCCGGCCGAGTACGCCGCTGCCCTGCTGACCTCCGTCCAGGACGACAAAACCAAGATGGCCACCTACCTGGCCGACACCCGCCAGCTGGGCATCAAGGTGCTCCCGCCGGACGTCAACGAGTCGATGGCCGACTTCGCGGCCGTTGGCGCGGACATCCGCTTCGGGTTGGCGGCGGTGCGCAACGTGGGCTCCTCGGTGGTGGAAGGGATCGTCGCCGCGCGCGAGGAGAAGGGCAAGTTCACCTCGTTCGAGGACTTCCTGCGCAAGGTGCCGGCCCAGGTCTGCAACAAGCGAACCGTCGAATCCCTCATCAAGGCAGGTGCGTTCGACGATCTGGGCCACCTGCGCCAGGGCCTGGTCCACGTCCACGAGACGTACGTCGATTCCCTGGTCGAGGAGAAACGTCACGAAGCCGTCGGGCAGGACTCGCTCTTCGGCGGGTTCGGCGACGACGAAGGCGTCCAGCTCGCAGCGCTGCCGCCGGTGCCGGAGATCGAGTGGGACAAGCAGACCCTGCTCGCCTTCGAGCGGGACATGCTGGGGCTGTACGTCTCCGACCACCCGCTCTTCGGTATCGAACGCATCCTGGCCAGCCATGCGGACGTCTCCATCGCCAAGCTGCACGGGGACGAAGCGCCCGACGACGGATCGATGGTGACGATCGCCGGGCTGATCACGGCGGTGCAGCTCAAGCGCAACAAACAGGGTGAGACCTGGGCGATCGCGACCGTTGAGGACCTCGAGGGTTCGATCGACGTGATGTTCTTCGCCAAGTCGTACATGACGGTGCAGACCATGCTGACCCCGGACACCGTGTGTGTCATCAAGGGCCGCCTGCGGTTCCGCGACGAAGAAGTGTCCGTGCACGCCCAGGACCTGAAGCTGCCCGAATTACGCACCGACGCCCGCGGTCCGGTCACCCTGGTGATGCCGCTGTCCCTGGCCAACGAGGGCACCGTGCAGCGGCTGCGATCCGTGCTGGGTGGTCATCCCGGTGCGACCGAGGTGCACCTGCGGCTGGTCCAACCGGGGCGGACCGTCACGATGAAACTGGACGACGAGTGGCGGGGGGCGACTTCGCCCGCGCTCTTCGGAGACCTGAAGGCGCTGCTGGGACCCAGTTGCGTCGCCGGCTGACGGGCGCGGGCGACAGGGGGGGTTCCTGCGCGTCTGCCGTGACGACACGCGGTGATGGTGGCAGGCTGGCCGGTGACCACCGCGTATCCACGGTGCGTTATGTTTTGCACAACATTTTGTTATCGACGTTTGCGTAGAGTCGCCGCGTGCTGGCGGTACGGAAGGTGGCGTAATGGTGTCCCCGATGGATTCTCGGCCGACCCGTAGGACGGTGCTGGGTGCGGCGGGAGCCGGGCTTGCCGGTCTGGCGTTGGCCGCCTGCGGTGGGAACACCGGCCGGCCGGCTGACAGCGGCTCGTCCGCCGGCGGAAAACCGACCCTGGCCCAGTGGTACCACCAGTACGGCGAGGATGGCACCGAGGCGGCCGCCAAACGATTCGCCGCCGCCTACCCGAATGCGACCGTGAACGTCACCTGGGTTCCGGGTGACTACGACAAGAAGGTCGCGGCCTCGCTGCTGACCAACGCCGGTCCCGACGTCTTCGAGGCGGGCAACGGGCCCAGCATCGACATGATCCTGGGCAACCAGGTGGTCGACCTCAGCGGCCTGCTGGGCGACGCGCGGTCGGACTACGCGCCGTGGTTGTTGGACCGGATGACCTACAAGGACAAGCTGTACGGCATCCCGCAGGACATCGACATGCAGTTGTTGGTCTACCGCAAGTCGATGCTCTCCAAAGCGGGGGTCGAACCCCCGAAGACGCTGGATGAATTAGTCACTGCCGCAGGCAAACTCACCACGGGCAAGGTGAAGGGCCTGTTCCTGGGCAACGACGGTGGTGCCGGTGTCGTCGGTGGCCCGGTGTTGTGGTCCAGCGGCCACGACTACCTGACCAGGGACAACAAGCCCGACTTCAACAACGCCGACGTCCAGTCCGCGCTGAGCACGCTGCACACTCTGTTCACCTCCGGTCACCTGCTGCTGGGCGCACCCTCGGACTGGTCGGAGCCCAACGCCATTGCGCAGGGTCTGACCGCGATGCAGTGGACCGGTCTGTGGACCCTGCCGGAGTTGACCAAGTCCCTCGGGGACGACTTCGGAGTCCTGCCGTTCCCCGCCGTTGGAGCCTCCGGCAAACAGTCGGTGCCCGTCGGTGCCTACGCCTCGGCGGTCAACGCCAAGTCCGCCCACGGCAGCGCGGCCAAGGACTTCGTGAAGTGGCTGTGGGTCGACCAGACCGACAAGCAGTTGGAATGGGCCCAGTCCTACGGCTTCCACATCCCCGCCCGGATCAGCCTGCAGGCCAAGGCGGACAAGCTCAAGACCGGCCCGGCGGCCGACGCCGTACGCTTCGCCACCGACTACGGCCACGTGCAGACGCCGCTGTTGTGGACACCCACCAGCGCGGCCGCGTTCAGCGACGCCATCGACAAGATCATCCGCTCGGGGGCCAACCCGGCCAGCACGCTCGCGGGTGTGGAGAGCACCGTCAACACCGAGTTGAAGCGTTTCGCTTGATCGCCGTGCGATGAGTACGACGCCCGCAGACGCAGCGGGTACCGCGGGGCTGCCACCCGCCGTACCCGCTCGTCGTCGCTTGTCCAGCAGTCCGCACCTGTGGTTCTGGATCTTCACCGGCCCGTTCATCGCCGGGTTGCTGATCTTCACCATCATCCCGATCATCTGGTCGATCTATCTGTCGTTCTTCGAGGCGCGCAACACGGTGACACCCAGTCACTTCGTGGGGTTGGAGAACTACACCCGGATGCTGTCCGATCCGGCGTTCCGCTCCAGCCTGCTGACCTTCGTGGTGTTCGCGGCGTTCATCGTGCCGACCACCTTCGCGCTGTCGCTGGGACTCGCGGTCCTGGTCAACAGCGTGCGGTTCGCGCAGGCGTTCTTCCGGTCGGTCTTCTTCCTGCCGATCGCTTGTTCCTACGTCGCGGCCGCGCTGATCTGGCGCAACTCGCTGTTCTCCGGGGTCAGTTCCGGTCTGGTCAACAGCATCCTGGGGCTCTTCGGCAAGGACCCCATCGCCTGGTTGTCGGTGGTGCAACCGCCCTGGTACTGGCTGGTCATCACGACCGTCCGGCTCTGGTTGCAGGTCGGTTTCTACATGGTGCTCTTTTTGGCCGCGTTGCAACGGATCCCGCGCAGCCAGTACGAAGCCGCCGCTCTCGATGGTGCCGTGGGCTGGAAGGCGTTCCGCTACATCACCTTCCCGCAGTTGCGCGCGACGTCCACGGCGGTTCTGATGCTGTTGCTGGTCAATGCGTTCCAGGCGTTCGATGAGTTCTACAACCTCATGGTCAACAGCTCGGGCACTTACCCGCCGTATGCCCGCCCACCGTTGGTCTACCTGTACAACATCGCCCTGGGCAGTGTGCAGGACTTCGGCAACGGCAGCGCCGGCGCGGTCATCCTGACGTTGATCATCGCGATCTTCGCCCTGGTCCAGGGCCGGCTCACCGGCCTGGGCCGGAGGGCGGACTGATGGCCGCGGTCGAAGGGGAGCGCAGCTCATCGCGCGCCGGGGTCACCGTGCGCTATTTCGTGCTGGTGGCGCTCGCACTGGTCTTCTTGGTGCCGTTCTACCTGATGGTGCGCAACGCGTTGTCCACCGATGCGCAGATCACCAACCCCGAGGGCTGGACCTGGTTCCCCAGCAATCCGCAATGGTCCAACCTGCGGGAGGTCTTCTCCGACTCCTCGGTGCCGCTGGGGCACAGCCTGCTGAACTCCGCGATCATCGCCGTCACCCAGACCGTGGTCGTTCTGGTCATCTCGGCCATGGCGGGATACGGATTGGCACGGGCCAAGGTCCGCTACGCCAACGCGGTGTTCTACCTCGTCCTGGGCACGCTGCTGATCCCCGCAGCGGTCACCTTCGTGCCGACCTTCGTCATGGTGTCCACGCTGGGCTGGGTCTCCACCTTGCGCGGCCTGATCGTGCCGGGCCTCTTCCAAGCCCTGGCGACCTTCCTCTTCCGGCAGCACTTCCTCGGCTTCCCCAAGGAGTTGGAGGAGGCCGCGATGATCGACGGCGCGGGACCATGGCGGACGTTCTGGCGGATCGTGATGCCGACCTCTGGCGGGATGCTCGCCGCGGTCGGCACCATCACCTTCATCGGCAGCTGGAACGCGTTCCTGTGGCCGCTGGTGATCGGTCAGGACCAGAACTCCTGGACCGTGCAGTTGTCGCTGTCGACCTATGTGACCGCACAGAGCGTGAACCTGCACGGCATGTTCATGGCCGCTCTGGTCTCGATGGTGCCGTTGCTGCTGATGTTCCTGTTCCTGCAGCGCTGGATCGTGGCAGGGGTGGAGCAGACCGGCATCAACGAGTAGACGTAAATTTGCCGGGTGAGCTACCCCGTTCTGCCGCCCTTTGCCGCTCGTCGTGACCGCATCCGCGAACACCACGGTGACCGGTTCGTCGACCCGTGGGCGTGGTTCGACCAGCGCGATGATCCTGAGGTCCTGGCGCACATCGACGCCGAGAACCAGTACACCGCAGCCCGCACCGCCCACCTGGCGTCCGCGCAGGAGACCCTGTTCGCCGAACTGAAATCCCATATCCGGGAGACCGACGTCAGCGTCCCGGTCCGTGCCGACAACTACTGGTATTACTCGCGCACCCGGCAAGGTGAGCAGTACGAGATCCACTGCCGATCGCCGTACGTCGAGGGGTCGGGTCGCCCGGACCCCGAAGGTGAGGTGCCCGGCGAGCAGGTGCTGCTCGACGTCAACGCCGAAGCCGCCGCGCACGACTTCTACGAGGTGGGCGGGTTGGAGGTCAGCGCCGATGAGCAGGTGCTGGCTATCCTCGCCGACACGACCGGGGACGAGCGCTACGACCTGCAGGTCCGGCGGATCAGCGACGGCACGGTGCTGGACGACTCAGTGCGCGGCGCGGTCTACGGACTGGCCTGGTCACGCGATGGCCGTTACCTGTTCTACACCCGGTGCGATGAGGCCTGGCGCACCCATCAGGTGTGGCGCCACGAAATCGGAAAGCCCACGGACACAGACCAATTGGTGCTGCAGGAGGACGATAAGGCGTTCGACCTGGGGATCGAGACCAGCCGGGACGAGCAGTGGCTGCTGATCGGCGCGGGCTCGAAAACCACGACCGAG
The DNA here is from genome assembly GCF_001594145.1 of Branchiibius sp. NY16-3462-2. Classification (GTDB taxonomy): domain Bacteria; phylum Actinomycetota; class Actinomycetes; order Actinomycetales; family Dermatophilaceae; genus Branchiibius. The sequence continues at coordinate 90,100 of NZ_LVCF01000038.1, forward strand.
TTCCGGCTGCTCGACCTGAACTCGCCGCTCGCGGAGCCGACGCTGATCGAGCCGCGGTCCCAAGGCGTGGAGTACGTCCCGGAGGTCGACGATGACCGGGTGCTGATCGTGCACAACCTCGACCGCGCGGACTTCGACCTCGCGGTGGCGCCGCTGGCCGAGCCGGGACGCGACAACTGGCAACCGGTCCTGCGTGGCACTGGCACGGAGCGGATCGCCGCCGCGCACGCCTTCGCCTCCGTCGTCGCGGTGTCGATGCGCCGCGACGGGCTGCCCGCGGTGCGCGTGCTGCCCAAGGTGGGCGACGGGTTCGGCGCCCCCATTGATCTCCCTGTCGACAGCGAACTGACCAGTGTGAGGGTGGGTTCCAACCCGATGTATGACGCGGGCGCCCTGCAGGTCAGTGCCACCTCGTTCCTACAGCCGCGCACGATCAGCGACTTCGACCCGGCGACGGGAGCGTTGGAGATCCTGCGGCAGCGGCCGGTGCCCCATTTCGACTCATCGCAGTACGCCGAGCAGCGGCTCTGGGTGACCGCGCGCGACGGAGCGTCGGTGCCGGTGTCGATCCTGCACCGCCGCGATCTGCGCCCGGACGGCAGCAATCCCGGCTATCTCTACGGTTACGGCGCCTACGAGCACCCGACGGATCCGGCGGTGCGGGTGTCCTGGTTGCCACTGCTGGAACGTGGGGTCGTCGTGGCCGTCGCCCACGTCCGCGGTGGCGGTGAACTCGGTCGCGCCTGGTACGAAGGCGGCCGGTTGCTGGCCAAGAAGAACAGCTTCACCGACTTCGTCGACGCCGGGCACGCGCTGATCGACCAGGGCTGGGTGGCTCCGGATCGCCTTGTGGCCGAGGGAGGTTCGGCGGGCGGTCTGCTCATCGGGGCCGCTGTCAACGAGGACCCGGCGCTGTTCCGGGCGGTCATCGCGGCCGTCCCGTTCGTCGATGCGCTGACCACCATCCTGGATCCCAGCATGCCGTTGACGACGGGGGAGTGGGAGGAATGGGGCAACCCGCTGGCCGACCCCGAGGTCTACGCGTACATGAAGTCCTACACGCCGTACGAGAACATCACGGCCACGACGTACCCCTCGATCCTGGCCACCACCAGCCTGCACGACACCCGGGTCTTCTTCACCGAGCCGGCCAAGTGGGTCCAGCAACTGCGCGCCACCGTGACCAGTGATTCGCAGACCCGGCCGGTGCTGCTCAAGACGGAGACGGCCGCCGGCCATGGCGGGCAGTCCGGACGCTACGACGCGCTGCGGGATGTGGCCTTCGAGCTGGCGTTCCTGCTGGATCAACTCGGGCTCGTCGACTGACCGTCGACTGAACCGGCCGGCGTCAGCGCAGGATCCGGTCCATCGCCCTGCCCTTGGCGAGTTCGTCGATCAGCTTGTCCAAGTAGCGGATTCGCTGCATCAGCGGATCCTGCACCTCCTGGACCTTCACCCCACACACCGACCCGGTGATCAACTCGGCCCGCGGATTGAGCCGTGCCTCGGCGAAGAAGTCCGTGAAACTGGTGCCCGCATCCAGATGCTGCTGCAACGCTTCCTTGTCGAAGCCGGTCAGCCACTCGATGATCTGGTCCACCTCGTCCTGGCTACGGCCCTTGCGCTGGGCTTTGGCGACGTACAGCGGGTAGACCGATGCGACGGGTGAGTCGAAGATGCGGCTCATGGCGCCAGGCTACGCCGGCCCGAGGGCGGCGGCGATCCGGTCGGCGTACTCCTGCGCCTCGCCGCCGGTGTACTTGGTGCGCGGCCAGAAGAAGCCGCGCAGTCCGTCGCCCTTGGTGCGCGGCACCACGTGGGTGTGCAGGTGGGGGACCGACTGGCTGACGATGTTGTTCTCGGCCACCCAGGTGCCCTGAGCGCCGAGTGCCACGGGGAGAGCAACCGAGATCCGTTGCACCGCAGCAAAATACGGCGCCAAGAGGTCGGTCGGCAGATCGCCAAGGGTGACGAGATGCTGGCGCGGCACGACGAGCACATGCCCCTTGAACACCGGTCGCACATCCAGAAAGGCGACCGTGTGCTCGTCGGACGCGACGATGAACGCCGGTGTCTCACGGGCGACGATGGAGCAGAAGACGCAACCGCTCAGGAGGCTTCGACCTCGGTCTTGATCCGCTGCAGCGTCTTGTTCATATCCGTTTGCAGCACCGATTCGAACTTGCTGTTACCGCCGAAGAACTTGTCGATGAGGAAGTGCGAGATACCGGAGGTGCCGCCGGACACGTCGCGCGTCTCGACGATCTTGGTGCGGCTTCCACCGTCCAGCGGCTCGAGGTCGTAGCTCCACCGGGCCTTGTTCTCACGGACCTTGAACATCAACCGCGTGTTGGGCTCGAAGTCCTTGATCATCGAGGTGGTCGGCCAGATCCGCCAGCCCGCCTTGTTGATGTTGATCATCTTGGCGCCCTTTCCCGAACCGCGCAGGAAGGTCTTGAAGGTCTGCGGGCTCCACCGGGCCATGGCCGGCAGGTCGGAAACCAGTGCCCAGACCTTCTCCGGTGGCGCGTCCACCTCGATCTCGGCCTGCAGGTTGTTCGGGGTGGGCTTGTCGGCCATGGATCCTCCAACTCGATTTACAGGTGTAGTGACCTAGATTACATACTGGCCTCATGCCGACGTGGTCCCGCCTTCGATCCACCGTCCGCACTCAGGTGCGACGCCGTCCCGCACTGGTCGTCTACGTCCCGTTGGCGGTGACGACCGCCACGGCCGGGGCGCTGGACCGGCGGCCTGTGCTCATAGCCACCAAGTCGGCGCTGGTGCCGACCCTGCAGGTGAGCGCCTGGCTGCGAGGCGGTCTCCAGCCGTTGCTGTGCGGCGCGACGACCGCCGGCTGGATCGGTGATCTGATCCTGCTGCCCCGGGCCCGGGAGCAGTCCGACGCGTCGCAGCGACGTCAATTACGTTCTGGCGCAATTGCTTTCGGTATCCAGCAGGTCGGTTACGTGACGCTGATGGCCCGCGGCGGGATCCGACCGAAGGCGAGCCGGGTGGCCGCGGTGGTGCCCTGGCTGGGCGGCCTCTCGGCGCTGGACACGCTGGCCGGTGAGAGTTCCGCGCCCGACCCGATCATCACGGCGTACGGTGTGCTGCTGGGTGGCATGACGACCATGGCCTGGTCGTCGCCGACCCGGGCGATGCAGATCGGGGGAGTGCTCTTCCTGGCCTCGGACTCCATGATTCTGATTCGGGAGGTGCTGCTGAAGCGCCGGTTGCCGCGCGCTGCCGCCGAAGCATTCGTCCTGGGTACGTACGCCGCCGCCCAGGCGCTGCTGGTGGACGAGTTGGGGCGCCTGCGCCAGTAGAACGCGGGTTCAGGGGACGACGCGCCCCTCAAGACTCCATCGGGTCAACGGCAGGCCGTCGGGCACGTCGTCGGCGCTGCGGTGGTAGGTGTACATCGGACCGAGGGTGCACCAGGCCCAGTAGTCATGCAGTGCGGTGCGCAGCGGGCCGTCGGGGATCCCCACGTCGGTCATCGCCTGGTCGAAACACGCGATGGCCCGCGCGTTCATCTCGTCGTGTTCACCGTTGCCGGAATGCATTCGTACGACATCGGATTCGGACCCGTACGTCGTGGTGAAGCTCTCGGATCCGCCCCACGCCTGCGTCCAGTAGGCGGCTAGTCGTTCGGTGTGATCAGGGCGGAAACCGTGCGCGAACGCGTGAGCGACGACCGGGTCGGCGACCGCCCGCCCGTGCCAGGCGGCCGCGAGCGCGAGGATCGCCTCGGACCCGCCGATCTCGTCGTACAGCGTGGGCACAGATCTAGGATGGCACGCTGTCTGCGGTGCGGCCGGGTTCGTGGCGGCCGTGCGGGTGCGCCCGGTTGCGCAGGTCGATCAGCGATGCGACCAGGGCGACCAGCACCAGCAGTGCTGTGACCCGGATGGCGGCCGAGGCGCCGTCGTGACCGCCGGGTCCGCCGGTTCCACTCGAGAAGAACACCGAGCCGACCAGTGCGATGCCGGCGGCGGTCCCTATCCGTTGACCGGTCTGCAGCATTCCGCCCGCGGTGCCCGCTCGGCGTACGGGAACATCATTCAGCGTGAGGGTCACGTTGGGGGAGATGACGAATCCGCTGCCCAGGCCGGCCACCAGCAGCGGTAGGAACAGCGCCCACCCGGTCCTGGAGCCGTGCACATTCACCAGGACGACGTCGACCGCGATCAGGCCGATCAGGACCAGGAGGAGTCCGCCGGTGATCAGCGCCCGGCCGAACCGGGCGACCAGCCGGCCCGATAGGGCCGAGGTGACGGCGGACCCGGCGGCGAACGGGGTGACCGCGAGGCCGGCCAGCAACGGTGAATAGCCCAGGGACTCCTGGAAATGGATGGTGAGCACGAAGAAGATGCCGGTGAAGCCGGCGAAGTACACGGTGCCGATCACCGCACCGGGGGTGTAGCCGGGCACCGAGAACAAACTCAGGTCGACCAGTGGATCGCCGCCCTGGGCGCGGTACCGACGCTCCCACCACACGAATCCGGCTCCGCACACGACGCCGATGACGGCCAACCACCAGGGCAGGGCCTGGCTGCCGCGCTGTCCGTTCTGCACCAGCGGCAGGAGCAGCAGGACGACGGTGGCGCCGAGCAGCAGGACGCCGACCGGGTCCAGATCGGCGGTCAGTTCGCGCAGTTTCTGTTTGGCCGGTGGCAACCACAGCCGGGCGAGGATGACGGCGGCGATCACGATCGGGATGTTCACCAGGAAGATCCATCGCCACCCCGCGTCGTCGCCGAGCCAGGACAGGATCGCACCACCGGTGATGGGTCCGACAGCGGTCGAGATCCCGATGGTCGCGCCGAGCAGGCCGAACGCGCGTCCGCGCTCGGCTCCGGAGAACATCTCCTGGATCAGCCCGCTCACCTGCGGGTTGAGGATGCCGCCGCCGACGCCCTGCACCAGCCGCGCGATGACCAGAACGGTGGGATTCGGTGCCAGGCCACACGCCAGACTGGACACCCCGAACACCAGCACGCCGATGATGAACATCGTGCGGCGGCCCAGCACATCTCCGAGCCGGCCGGATGGCACCAGGACCAGCCCGAAGGTGAGCGCATAGCCCGACACGATCCACTGCAGATCACTGGAACTGGCGTGGATGCCCTTGGCGATCGCGGGCAGCGCGACGTTGACGATGGAAACATCCAGCAGCGTCATGAAGCCGGCGACCAGGCATACCGCCAGGGCACGCCACCGGTCCTCATTCGTCGCCGATGCCGCGTCGTCGGTCTGTTGGCTCGTCACGCGCGCCATTGTCGCCCGGTCGGTCCGAATGGCATGCCCCGCCCGGAGGGTGCGCACACAATAGGGGCGATGGCCACTGATCCCCGCGGGTTGCGACGCGATGCGCCCCTACTCGATGCGTGGCTGCGTTTCCAGGAACAGCCGCCCACGCCGTTCACGATTCCCGGTCACAAACAGCGCCGCGATCTGGTGGGTGACGTGGTCGCGGGCGACGTACCGCTCTACGCCGGTCTCGACACCATGAAACTATCCGCGGGGGTTCTGGCCGAGGCCGAGTCGCGCGCCGCCCGGCTGTGGGGTGCGGACTTCTGCCGGTTCTCCACCGACGGCGCCACGCATGCGAACCAGTCGGTGGCACTGGCGTTCGGCGGTGATGGGGGCCGCGTCGTGGTCAGCCGGTCGTTGCATCGCTCGATGTTGCTGGGTCTGGTCATCGCGGGCCTGGAGCCGGTGTGGGTGCGTCCGGAGGTTGACCCGGCGACCGGGCTGCCCTCGGGAGTGCGACCCGACGAGGTACGTCGTGTGCTCGCCGAGAACGCTGACGTCCGTGCGGTGTTCGTCGGTGATCCGTCGTACGTCGGCACGGTCGGAGACGTACAGGGCCTCGCCGCCGCCGCGCACGAGCACGACGTGCCGCTGGTGGTGGATGCGGCGTGGGCGGCGCACTTCGGGTTCCACCCGGACCTGCCCCAGCACGCGATCGCTCTGGGTGCCGATGTCGTGGTGACCAGTGCCCACAAGACCCTGCCGGCGTGGAGCCAGGCGGCCCTGATCCTGGCCCGGTCCGGGCGGATCGACCTGGACCGCCTCGATGCCGCGGTGGAAGCAACCGCGACCACGAGTCCGGCGGGGGCGATCCTGGCCAGCACTGACGCCGCACGGGCCTTGCTGGAGCGCGAGGAGGGTCGGGCGCTCCTGGGACAGGCCATCGGGGCGGTCGCGGATGCGCGGCAACACCTGCAGGATGTCGACGGCCTGCTCGTTCTCACCGGAACGCACGTCGATCCGCTCAAACTCACCGTGCTGCTGCCGGGGACCGGCGCCGACGGTATCGCCATCGAACGAGACCTGATCGACCGCGGTCTGCCCGTGGAGTCCGCCGATCGAGACGTCCTGATCGCGGTCGCATCCCTGGCCGACACCCCGGCCAGCCTCGGGGCCTACACCGAGGCACTGGTCGCAGCCATCGACCGCCACCGCGGGCCAGCGCGCGAGGTGGTTGACGCGGGGATCTACCGGGTCGAGCCCGAGATGGCTATGACACCCCGGCGAGCGTATTTCGCTGCGGCACAACCTGTTTCATTGCATGAAGCGGTTGGGCAGGTGAGCGCGGAGTTGGTGGCGCCGTACCCTCCGGGTATCCCGGTGCTGGCTCCCGGGGAACGGATCACGACACGGAGTCTGGCGACGCTGGAGGCTGCGGCCCGAGCCGGCGTGCGCATCGCCTACGCCGCCGATCCGAGCCTGCGGACGTTACGTGTCGTTCGCATCTGAGCGAAATACCCACGAAGAACCGCGCAATCCTGGTAACTTCATCACATCACAAACGGAACGGACCGTATCGAATAGTGATTGGACATGGATGTCCGGGGGCGTTCGTTCGGTGTGAGAGCTTCTGGAAGGTTGTGACATGTTGGCTCATCAACGGCAGGACTTCATCCTGCGTCGGGTCGTGCAAAACGGCGGCATCCGGGTTTCGCGCATTGTCGGTGAGCTCGGAGTCAGCGATATGACGATCCGTCGGGATATCGACGCACTGGTCGCCAAGGGGCTGGTGACCAAGGTCCACGGAGGTGCGATACCGGTGAGGCAGGCCTCGGCGGTGCCGCAGGAGGCCGAGCCGGCCACAGGATCTTCCTACTCAGTGCTTGGTCGGGCGGCAGCAAGCCTCGTCGAGGACGGGTCGACGGTTTCGGTATCGGCGGGAGCAGCGGCCCACGCAGTCGCTGTCGAACTGCGGGACAAGTCGGGGCTGAGCGTGGTGACCAACTCACCCTCCGTCGAGGAAGCTTTGCACGATCCGACGCGGGATGACCGGGTGGTGGTGCTCACCGGTGGTGCTCGCAGCGCCAGCGGCGGCCTGGTAGGACCCGTCGCGATCGACATGCTGGCGCGGACGCATGTGGACGTGGCGATCATCGGAGCAGAAGCGATCGATATGGACGCCGGCGTGACCACCGCGAATCTCCAGGAGGCGCACGTCGAGCGGGCCATGATTCATGCCGCCCGGCTCGTCGTGGTCGTCGCCGATCGCGCCGCTTGGGGCGCTGCCCTCCTCACAACGGTGAGCGATCTCGCGCGAGTGGATGTGCTCGTGACCGATGCAGAGCTGTCCGAGGCCGCCCGTCGGGAACTGGGTCGTCGTAAGGTCCGCGTCTTCGCAGTGAGTGCTGGCGCAGTAAGTCTCGGCGCAGTGAATCCCGGCGCGGCGAGTCCCGGGGCGGTGAGTCCCGGCGCGGCGAGTCCCGTTGGGGTGGCGCCGGAAGCCGCGGTAGCGATGTGACCCGGGCGGTCAGCTGCCGGGGCTGACTCGTGGCGGATTGGCAACCAGGGTCTGCACCAGCCACCGGTACTGCTCGGTCTTGACGCCGATGCCGCGCACAGTCGATCGGTAGAACGTGATCGACGCAAGAGTGTCCAGGAGTAGGTCGGGGTCGGTGTCCGGCGCGATCTGGCCACGCTCGACGGCACGCTCGATGACACGGAAGCCATTCTCCCGCCGGAGTCTGAAGAACCGGTCCCACAGCACGGGAAATACCGCAGGGTCCAGCGCCGCCGCAATCGCGTTGGTGCTGCCGTCCCTCAAGCGGGTCAGGTTCTGGTTCTCGACGTTGATCCGCGTGTGCTGCAGCAGGTCCTCGACGACGTCACCGGTGTCTGGGATGTCACCCAGGTGCATGATCGACATGGCCGCCGCGACGACGAGTTCTCCCTTATCGGGAAAGCGGCGGTAGATGGCGGTCTTGCCGCACCCGACCCGCTTGGCTACATGCTCGATCCTCAACTGGTCATAGCCCACTTCGAAAACGATGTCGACCGTCGTCCGGAGGATGCGGGCGGTCAACTCCTCGTCCGGCGGCCGCCCGGCATTGGTTGCAGTCACCCGGCAACCATACGGAATGGCCAGCGACGACGACCGAGCGCTGCCGTCCGTCGTTGCTTCGTTGCGCTGTCGGCCCACGAAGCCGGTGCTGTGCTCACCCCGACCTGCGACGTCGGCAGACCGCGCGACCATTACAGATCTCATCGCCACCAGATCCCACCGCCACCGGGTCTCACCAGGTCTGACCGTCTCCAGGTCTCACCGTCAGTAGATTTCACTGTCAGCAGACCAGCGGGGACTGGATCGCTCTGGCGGGTGGACCCCGGAATCGTTCGTGCACCCGCCACTCGCTCTGCGCGGGATGTCGGAACTCGACGTACCCATCGGCGCCGACCCGCACCTGATAACCAATCTCGTCGATCAGGTGGTGATGGCGCGAGCACAACAGCACACCGTGTTTGATCGACGTCTTGCCACCGCGCGCCCACGGCGTGATGTGGTGCACCTCGGTCCACGACGGCGGCCGGTCGCAGCCGGGGAATGCGCAGCCCCGGTCGCGGTGGGCCAGCGCCCGGCGTTGTGCCCGGTTGAAGAGTCGCTGCTCCCGGCCCAGGTCCAGCGGCAGCGGTTCGCCGTTGAAGACCATGGGCAGGACTCCGACACGGCACGCCTCGTGCCGCACCGCCGCGGCGGACATCTTGACGTCGGTCCCGACGATCGTGCCGGCCCGGGCGACCGCGCCGGTCAGCGCTTCAAGGTCAATGTTCACCGTGATCAGGGCGCCCGTGCCACCGTGCTGCGGCAGCCCGTCCGTCGGTAGCCGCAGTAGCAGGTCCGCGAAGGCCGCGCCGTTGCGATGCGCACTGCCCGGGGCGGTGCTGAAGGTTGCTGTGCTCGCCGGCGCACGGCTCAACGACGGCTCCATCACCGCTGCGGCACCCTGGCCCGGAGGCTGCCCCGGGGAGAGCCCACCTGAATCGCTCTGTGCGCCAGCATGATCCGACAGATGCTGGCGCCGTGGCGCGGTCATCGCCTGCAACGCAGCCCGGAGCGCGGCCGCTTCAACGTCGGGCACCGTGAACTTCCCGGCGTGGGTGCCGTCGTGGTTGTCCCACATCAAGAATTTCGACTTTGCCCGCGCCGCCAATTCCCGCCGGCGCAGGCGTTGATCCTCGGTGGCGTCGGCGTCGCCATCCCCGTGAGCCGCGGTGAACTCATCGACCAACCGCTCTCCACGACGCCGTAGCTGTGGCAGCTGCAGGCGACCGGCCTCATCCATCAGGGTGCGCTCCGCACCCTTCCGCTGCTGCGGCGTGATGCCGCCGGGCAACCCGTTGAGCGCGTCGGTGATCACCTCCACCTGCCGCAGCGACAGTTGTGCGTCAGCCAGAGCGTCCTCGGTGGCGCCTGCACCGGCTTGCGCCAACCCCTGCGCCGTGCGGACCAACCGCTCGTGCGCGCGCCGATCCCCGTCGGTCACCGTGGCCAGCAGGGCGCCGGTCGAGGTGGCACCCGCCGCTCGGGCTGCACCCAGAGTCTCCAATCGGCGTACGGCGATCAGTTTCATCGCGGCCACCTGCGCCTCCACGCGGCACAGGTCCCGGTATGCCTGCTGGGTTCCGGCACTGTCCACCGAGCCCCATGCCGACGACGACACGGATGCCAGGACGGTGCGCGCGGAAGCGATGGCGGTGCTGACCACGTCCCCCATCGGTGCCTCCCCAGACCCCGCCAAGCGCACCCGCAAGTAGCCCTGCAGCCGTGACGCTTGTCCGAATACTTCCGACCCTACGACCGGGCACCGACAGCCCGCAGAGCGAATCCGGTTTGTGTGGATAACGCTGATATGCCTGTGGAAACCATGCCAATCGCGGGGGTGCGCAGGCGCTGGGAGGAGAGTTGACCCGTGACGACATCGACGTACCCCGACGAACTGGCGACCCTGGATCCGTCGTCCTGGAACGACTACCTGCGTCAGCATTCGCATCTGCCCGGGCCGCGCGCCAACCTCAGCCTGGTGGATGCGTTCGTCCACCAGGCTGGATCGGCGCAGATCGAGAGCGCACTTGCTACTGACGAGGAGTTCCTCGTGCTGTGCGGCGTAGCTGCGCTATCCGACACCCAGCGGTTGCGGGGATACGCCAGCGATGCGCGGTGGCGAGTTCGTGAGGGCGTTGCATTGTCGCTGCAGCACTTGGGCGATCGCGACCCGGGCGCTCTGCACGATCTGGTGCTCACCTGGGCGAGCGACGCCGACCCGTTGGTGCAACGGGCCGCGGTTGCGGCGATTTGCGAACCGCGGCTGCTGACCTCGTCGCCCGCGGCTGCGGTTGCTCGTTCGGTCTGCCACATCGCAACGTCCGCCTTGGTGGCCCGTCCATCGAGCACGCGCCGCGAGCCTGATGTCCGGGTGTTGCGCCAAGCGCTCGGCTACGGCTGGAGTGTGGCCATCGCTGCGGATCCGGAGCCAGGGCTGGCTGCCTTCACCACCTTGCAATCCTCGGGCGACCCCGACGTCGCGTGGGTCGTGCGCGAGAATCTGAAGAAGGCGCGACTAAAGCGCCTCCTACCGGCGAGCGATAGGCAGTAGCTACTTGTCCTGGTCGCCGAATCGAACCCCGGTCAGCTGCTGGGACACCTCCCACAGGCGGGTCGCGGCGGCCTCGTCGGCCAGCGGTTTGAAGAGCTTCTGCTCGCCCGGTGCACCGCCCAGTCGGCCGAGCCCGGTGGGGCCGTACAGCCTTCCGCCACAGGCGTTTTCGCTTGCGACAGCCATGAGCGCCGGTAGGGCAGCGGTCTCCGGGGTTCCGACGAGGAGACCGTGGCGGGACAGCAGACGCACGACGCGCCCGCCGGGGGTGTCACGGTCGCGGCCGATCTCCGGGCGCGCGGTCAACAGGCTGGTCAAGGCGACGCCGGGGTGCGCGACGTTGCTCGTGATATCCCACCCGGCACTCTGGGACCGGCGGTCGAGTTCGAGGCCGAACAGACCGACGGCGATTTTGGACTGGCTGTAGGCAGCGTTGCTGCGGTACTGCTTCTCCCACTGCAGGTCGTCCCAGTTGATGCCACCGCGCGCTGCCGCGATGCTCGTCTGGCTGGTCACGTGGGCCCGGCCGTCCCGCAACAGCGGCAGCAGCCGCGCAGTCAGCGCGAAGTGCCCCAGATGGTTGGTGCCGAACTGCAACTCGAAACCGTCGGTAGTCGTCAGCCGCTGCGGTGGGGTCATCACACCCGCGTTGTTGACAAGGATGCCGATCGGAACTGCCTCTGCGAGAAGGGTTTCCGCGCAATCGGCCACGGAGTCCAACGACGACAGGTCCAGTACCCGCGTCGACACCTCAGCATCGGGTACCTGATCGCGGATCGTCGCCACCGCGGCAGCACCCTTGTCCTGGTTGCGGACCGGCAGCACCAGTTCCGCACCCTGCTGGGTCAGCCGCGTCGCGATCCGCAGACCGATCCCGTCACTGCCTCCGGTCACCACCGCCCGGACGCCATGCAGGTCCCGCAACGTCACGTCGTACGTCTTCGCCATGACTCCATCGTGCTCTCCAGCTTGCGTCGGTGTCCTGAGGTGCTCACCCGAGAGGCCAGCACTGCCCTGGGCCGTCTCTAGGCCACGTCCTCGGGTAGGGCAGTCCGCTTGATGTGGTGCAGTGTCTCCACGATCGTTTCGACGTCCGCATCGGGGAAGTAGAGATCAGGGCCGGTGGGCGCGTAGTCGGTGTACGGGGACTCGAAGAGGCGTCCGGGTTCGACCACGCCGTTCTTGGTCAGCTCGTCGATGATGAGGTTGATAAACCTGATCTGGTTGACGTCGAACCTGCTGTCTTCCAGGAATTGGGCGAAGGCTGCCTGAGCAGCGTCCCGTTCAAGGCCGACTAATCCGCGAACGAAGATGCCGAGCCCACCTGCTCGCTCGGAGACCCACCCAACGTCGGCCTTGGGGCCGGCGCCTGACGCGACGAGCATGTCCTCCAGGGCGACAATGTCGTGCGGTGTGAGTTGCCGATTTCGTCGCAACCGCTCTAGGGCGACGTTGTCGAGATGGGCTCGCAGGTAGGCCTCGGCCTTGGACCGAAAGCGTTCGAGGTCGACACCCGATTGGACGCCGGGCACGGCCACCTCGTCGGGCGGGCTCACCGTGTCCTCGAAGTCGGTGTAGACGGGGACGGTGTGCGTCTTGTCGAGGAACTGGACCAGCCCGCGGACGCGGAGGCGGAGCAGCTCCAGCATTTCCAAGGAGACGTCGATCCACCACTCGTCGCTCGCGGCCGACTCCAGCAGTACCTTCTGCGCCGCGACGGCCGGAATGGCCAGCTTGGACAATAGGCCGCCAGCGATGAGTTGCACCTTGGCACGCAGACTTTCGGCGGCAGCCTGGTCACCGTCGAGATCGGCCACCATGCGCCGCAGCACAAGCAGATCGAAGGATTTGGCCTCTGGCCCATCCAAAGGCGTTGTCGTTGACGGCAACCCGGACAACGAGCGAGCATCCTCGAAGGTCTCCGGGCGGAGAGGTTCATTCCAGGCGGGCCAAGAGGAGAGCGCATCGACGGCTCTGCGGTGTGGGCGGACTTGGAAGTTGTCCATGGTCATCCCGGCGACAGTCTCGTGCAGGTTGTGCGCAGTGGCCGTCCGCAGGCTGTCGTCGCCGTCGACCGACGAGCGTCCGAGCCCGTCACGGTCCAGGCCGGACAGCAGATCGAGGCGCGTCTCAAAGATGCGCTGAGACAAAGACTTCTGAGTCGAGCCGTCCACGACGGGCGGGTTCTGGCTGAAGAATTCGAAGTTGCCGCAGAAGTCGAAGACGAAGAAATCTTGCTTGTCCTCGCCCGGGCCGAACACGTCAGGGCACAGCCGGGTGCCGCGCCCGATCATCTGCCAGAACTTGGTCTTGGAGTGAATGGTTTTGAGGAAGACGAGGTTGAGGACTTCGGGGACGTCGATGCCGGTGTCGAGCATGTCGACGCTGATCGCAATATGCGGCGGCTTGTCCTTGACCGAGAAATCGTCGATTAGAGACTGCGCGTAAGTCTCCTGGAAGGTGATCGTGCGCGCGAAGTTCCCAGCGTACTGCGGGTAGGCGGTGTTGAACTGGTCCTCGATGAAGTCGGCATGCTTCTGGTTCTTGGCGAAGATGATTGTCTTGCCGAGCCGCTCACCACCAGCGACCTTGTAGCCCAGCGTCATAAGGGTTTCCAGGACCTTGTCGACGGTGTCCTCATTGAACAGGAACCGGTTCAGCGCCTCTGCGTCCACTTCGGTGGGCGGTCCGTCGTCGCCCCAGTCCAGGGCGTCCCACTCGTCCTTCTCCGCATCGCTCAGATCGTCGTACCTGATGCCTTCGCGCAAGAACTTGGTCCCGACTCGCACCGCCCGCGGGGGCGCGAGGTAGCCATCGAACACCGCCTCCTCCAGGCTGTAGGAGTCGGTCGGCACACCGTCTTCCAGGTGGAACAGCCGGTAGGTGTTGCGGTCGACCTCGTCCTTCGGCGTCGCGGTGAGCCCGACGAGCAGGGCGTCGAAGTACTCGAAGATCGCGCCGTACTTGGCGTACACCGAGCGGTGTGCCTCGTCGATCACGATCAGGTCGAAGTACCCCGGCCCGAATCGGCGCCCCGCGTCGTCTACTTCGTCGATGAGTCCAATCATGGTCTGGTAGGTCGAGACGTAGACCCGCCCGTCGACTCTCCTCTCCTCGGCGAGGTTGACGGTTGTTGTGTGTGGCAGGTGACTGCGGAAGGCCCGCGCGGCCTGGCCGGCGAGGGCGACCCGGTCGGCGAGGAAGAGCACCCGCTTGACCCAGTTGGCCTTCGTGAGTTGGTCGATCAGTGCAATCACCACGCGGGTCTTGCCCGATCCCGTCGCCATCACCAGCAGCGCGTCACGCTGGCGCTCGTCGAGGGTCGCATCGACCGCCTGGATAGCGCGCATCTGGTAGGGGCGCCCGGCGATCGCGGCGTTGACAGGCTGCCCGGTGAGGGGTTGCCTGGTTGTGCGGCGCTGGATCATCAACTCCAGTTCGTCGCGGGTGTAGAAACCGGCCACCGCGCGCGGTGGGTAGCCGGCCGCGTCGTCCCAGAGGAAATGCTCGTATCCATTGGTATAGAAGATGATTGGCCGGCGTCCGAACTCCGCCTCCAGGCAGTCGGCGTAGAGCTTGGCCTGCTGCTGGCCGACTTTCGCGTCTCTCATCGTCCGCTTGGCCTCGACCACAGCAAGGGGGAGACCGTCGGCGCCCCACAACACGTAGTCAACGAATCCCTTGCCGCCGCCAGGCATGCCGGTGACTGGGTACTCCCGATCTTTGGCCTCATCCAGCGGCCAGCCGGCTTCGCCGAGCAGGACGTCGATGAACGAGTCCCGGGTCTGGGCCTCGGTGTAGTCGCGTTCGTCAGGCAGCGCCGACTTCTGCGCTGCTTTGATCTGCGCTTGGAGTACGGCGATCTGGGCCTCGTGGGCCTTCAGGAGTTCGTCTTTGTCCGCCAATGCCTTCGCGTGCGCTTCGTCCTGGGCCTTGAACCGGGCCGCGAGTTTGACGACCTCATCGCGCGACAACGGTGCCGCCTGGGCGGCCAGTTTCGGGTCAAACGGCGCCGACATCGGCACCGCTTGCGGGTCGGGCGAGTGGTGGAACGCGGTCCAGGCGACGACGTGGTGCAGATCGCGCAGAACTTGCAGGGCCACCTGCTTCGAGACGGGCGTCGACTCGTGAACGGCGCTGTTGCCGACTTTGCGGATCAACGTCAGTTTGGCGGTGATCCCTTGTCCCACAGTGTTCTTGAAACCTGGTGCGGCGATTCGGGCAGCCAGGTCGGACTTGTACGGCTCGGGCAGGTCTGCGACGTCGTAGAGGTAGTCGACCAGCAGCTCAACGACCCGGCGCGCGTAGACGCATGCGGCGCGTGGGTCGGAAGCGAGGTAGGACTCAGCGCGGCCGCAGTCTTCGTAGAGGGACGGCAGCGTCTGGCGAACGAAGTAGAAGTTGGTCATGTCGCACTACGACTCACACCGGGACCGCTTTGCGAAGGACACGATCGCGGAACTCACCGCGCCACGAGTCGGCGGCAATCACGTCGAAGCGCGCGGAGGGGACTCCCACTACCGCTTCAGCAGGTAACCCCGGGTGAACGTCCACGGCGTCAGGCTATCCAAGAGTCGTCTGGCGGGAAACGAGTTCCTGCGGCTGGCCAAAGGCACATCAGAGGTTCCCCCGGAATGCGCCGGCTTGTAGGGACGCGAACAGCTCGTCGTCAGCAGCCGCTGCGCGTTGTGCTGCCGTTCGGCTGGCCCTGACCTTGTTGGCTCTCCGCGCGAACTCGCGTTGTCTGCTTGGGTCGGCGCGCGGGATTGGGATGGATTCCAAAATGGTTGAGTCCAGCTTCTTCGTTCCGTGTGCCGCCGTCGAGACCCGAGCCAGTATCCATTCGGATCGTGCGCGGATTGCTGCGGCCAAGAAGTCGACGTCAACCTCCACAAGAGGCAACAGCGCCTTGAGATCCTGATTGATCGTTGCCGGCACTCGAAGTGTGGTGACCGGGACTGTGTGGGCGAGGATCATCCCTCGGACCCCGATGGCAACTGTTCCGGGTGGTAACAGCTTGAGTGGCGTTTGCTGCGTTACCTGCCGCGCAAGGTGGTCCGTCGAATCCCACAAGTCTGGCGCCTTGAGGTCTTTGGAGCTGAACCAGGGAAGGTCGCCCTCCCAGTATTCTTTGCGTGCCTTCGACGGAGTCGCGCCGCTATAGAACGAGACAACGGCTCCAAGCGATGTCTGTTCGGCATCGGCTCCGAACATGTCGCGGAAGATTGCTTGGGGGAGGGCGCCGAGGTGGGCCAGGACGTGGCGGCGTTTGGCGCGGAGGGTGTCGACCTGGTCGAGAATCGCTGCGATCCGCCGCTGCTCGGCGAGCGGTGGCAGTGGGATCTGGAGAGACCGTAAGAACTCGGCCGGTACTCGTCGTTGACCGGCGCTTCCGGTCATCCTCAGCTCACCAAGATCGCGAATATGGGACTGCCGCAGGAAGTGGAGCAAGTACCGATCGTCGAGTTCTGAGCCCGGCCTGAGAACGTGGAACTCGGTGGAGCCAACGCCAATGGCGTGATCCAGGGCGGCTTGGCCGATCTTGCCATTTTCCCAACAGGGCGTGATTTTCGCGGCGAGAACATCGCCGTTGCGGAAGACGGTATAGCCCTTCGAGACGTCGCCGTAGTAGCGCGTATCCAGTGTGACGGCAGTGGCCGTCGTCGCGTTCAGCTCAGCCATCCCGACGAAGGAAACAGGCACGTTCGCGGCGATCGAGCTTGGCCGGGGATTGATCTCCGCCACTTTCGAGAGCGCTGCTGTCTTCACGAGAGCATTGCCTTGAGTTCGGTCAAGCCTTTGACAATCTCGTCTTCAAGGGTTTCGATGTCGGCGATGATGTCCAGGGGCGCGCGGTGCTCGACCTCGTCGTACTCAATCTCCTTGTACCGGTTGAGCGAGAGGTCATATCCCTGAGCGACGATCTCAGCCTTGGGCACGAAGAATGACTGCTCGGTGCGGGCCCGATCTGCCTCAGCCCCAAGGTTTTTCCAGCGGGCGCGAACGTCCGGCAGGTCGTTCGCTTCGACCGGGTTGCGTTTGTCATCGAGCGAGAAGCCGTCGGCGCGCACGTCGTAGAACCACACGTTCTCGGTTCCGCCGGAGTTGGTCTTGGTGAAGAAGAGAATGGCGGTCGACACCCCGGCGTAGGGGCGGAACACACCGGACGGCAGCTTCACCACGGCCTGAAGCCGTTGCTCCTCAACGAGAGTTTTGCGCAGACTCTTGTGCGCCGTACTCGATCCGAACAACACACCATCCGGGACGATCACGGCCGCCCGGCCAGCTGGCTTGAGCACCCGTAGGAAGAGCGCAAGGAAGAGCAGCTCGGTCTTCTTCGTTTTCACTACTCGCTGTAGGTCTTTGGCGGTCGACGCGTAGTCCAGCGATCCGGCGAACGGCGGGTTGGCCAGGATCAGCGTGAACTCGTCGGCGACGTCGCTGGCGTCCTGCGACAGCGAGTCTCGGTACTGGATGTCGGGGGACTCGATCCCGTGCATCAACATGTTCATCGACCCGATCCGCAGCATCGTGGAGTCGAAGTCGTACCCGTGAAACATGCTGCGGTGAAAGTGGTTTCGCTGCCTTGCGTCGAGCAGAGCGTCCGGGTGGGTTTCCCGGATGTACTCGCTGGCGGCAACCAGGAAGCCGGCGGTCCCGCAGGCTGGGTCACAGATTTCGTCCGAGGGCTTCGGCGCGGTCATCGCCACCATCAGGTTGATGATGTGCCGCGGCGTACGGAACTGGCCGTTCACGCCGGCGGAAGCGAGCTTGGACAGCAGGTACTCGTAGAGGTCGCCGTTGGTGTCGCGGTCGGCCATCGGGATGTCGTCGAGCATGTCGACAACCCGGGACAGCAGCATCGGGGTGGGGATGGTGAACCGCGCGTCCTTCATGTGCTCGCTGTAGGTCGAGCCGTCACCACCGACCCGGGTGCCCAGGTCTCGCAGGAACGGGAAGACGTCATCGGCGATCGTCGAGTACATGACCTCGGGGGAGTCGTTCTTGAACTGACTCCACCGCAGGTGCTCCTGGCCGGGCAGGAAGACGGGGTCTTGGATCGGTCCGCCGGTGGCGCGGGCCTTCTTCTCCGCAAGGGTCTGCAGATCGTCCAACCGGCGGATGAACAGCAAGTAGGTGATCTGCTCGATGACCTGCAGCGGGTTGCTGATGCCGCCGGACCAGAACGCATCCCAGACGCGGTCGATCTTGGACTTGAGCTCACCGGTGATCACAGAGGCACTCTAGTGACGGACGGGTGGCTGAGGCCGCTCCCAGGCAAGAAGCGCCACGGTTGACGCGGAAAGGTAGGTGCGAAGTAGTCGGCGGTGACGGTTGAACCGAGCGTCGCTTAGAAGGCCACGCCGGAGCCCTGGGGGCCGATACTGCCGGGAAGCTGCGGTGGCTGCGGGATGTGCTGGGTTGGCCCGATGAACCGGGTGTAGCGATCGCTGTCACAGGGATGTTCAAGATGGGATGGTGTCTCATCAGACAGGTGGTTGACCTCATCGGTCTGCCTTAGCTGCTGCTCGGACGCTGAAGCATGGATCCTCTTGTAGAACGGTGAGGATCGCGGTGCGAGCGTCACGGCGCCTCGCGGCCTCTGGCGCGCCGGTCTGCGATACGACCAACGTGCCCGCCTTCTCGCTGGCTTGGCTCTTGATGAGATGCACTGCCAGAGCTCTACGGACGCGGACGTCCGCGTCGGCGGCGAGCCGGTAACCGACGGGGTCCGGCTGGGTTGTCTCGGCCCACAGGATGGCACTCAATGATCGCAATGCCCAGTTCTGGCCACTAAGGAATCCGACGTCGGGAGCCATGGTGTCGCCCAGGCGCTGTAAGGCTCGGGTTACCCAGACCTCGGAGGCTGCTTCGTCTCCTATCAATCCAAGCGCAGCGTTCCGTACGCGTTCCTGGTCCTTGCGGGTTCTGGCCAAGGTCGCTGCGAGATGGGCAGCCTCACCGCGGGTGTCCCACCGTCGGTTCATTCGCACTGCACCTAAGGGGTGCTGGAAAGGCACATCGATCGCGTCCGCGACAGACTCAGGTGGCGCAATTGCTAGCGTCAGTGCTCGCTCAAAGAACTCGGTCCGGCGTGCTTTCCCGGTTGGTGGGCGCAGGTTTGAGGCAGCGATCAGGTAGCTGGCGCGGTCTGTCGCCGAGACGCAAGGGTCTGCGGCCCGATCCAGGAGCTGCTGCAACGAGGCTTCTTGACGGCGCACCGGTAGCGTTCGTACCAGGACCGAGTCAGGAATAGAGCTAGAGCCAGCACCGATTTCGAACACACCAGACGTGTGGACGAGGGGCTCCTCGAGCCGAGCGCGTGCTTTCTCGACCTTGGCGGTGGACACCTCCTCGGGATTTTCCGAGTCAAGCACCTCCTGAGCCCAGGCCCGGCCTGCTTCCGCCAGCTCTTCGAGGTGGGGCCGAGCCTGCACAATGCGGTCCGTGACAGCCTCGTAGGTGGTGGTATTTCGGGAAACGTCGGACCTATCTAGTAGGTCGACCAAGTGCTTCAGGCCACGCTCGGCGAGTGTGGCGTGGGTGGCGAGGACGCCGGCGACGATCTTTGCCTCATCCTCGTCGTGATAGCGATACTGATTTGGTTCGACTGGGGACTGAGCCTCGAAGTAGGTCAGTACCTCATCCGCCTGTTCGTTGCTGAGACGTTCCGAGATACCAGCAAGGGCAGCGATCGCACCAAGGTAGCGCGAGCCGCGGAAGCCTGATAGGTCGATCAGAGTGTTCTTTCTGGCGCTCCTAAGCTCGGACAGCGCGTGGTCGCCGACGGCGGGGACCATGTCGTCGGGGATGAGGTCGGCCTGCGCGGTGATGAGCCGGTAGGCGGCACCTACGATCCACCATGGTTTGGCGTCGAGGTGCGGTGTTACGTCGAGGAACGGAGTTGCCTGGTCTGCTCCGAGTCGCTCAAGAGCCTTGGTCTCGCCTGCGAGTACTAGGTGGTTCGCAGCCATCAGGAGTTCTCCGGATGTTACGAGGACGTCGGCGAGGAGCCGTCGCGCTCGCCGTTCTCCTTCCCAGTCGCTCAAAGTGGCAGTGTCCCGAAGGGCACGTTGTGCGGAGATGGCGGCTGATCGAAGTTGGTCGTCAGCCAGTCGGCCGTAGGCGTACTCGAGCGCATCCTCGTCCCGTGTTAGCACAGTCGGGTCGGGCCCGTGTGCCGACAGCGCTGTCTGTACGGGAAGCAGATCATCAGCGGTGAAGGGTTGCCATCGTATTCGGAAAGCGCGACGGCTAAGGGTCCATCTCGAGGCGTCAGTCCAGCGTTCTGCCAGGCACGCGTCGCCTGCTGCTTCATCCCACGAGGCATCTGCCTCGGCGAACTTCTGGTTGAGTGCAAGATGGCGTGCGTATCGCGCTTTGACCAGGCCGCCGAGATCGTAGCCAAGTCTAATAGCGCGGGCATCGCCGAGGATTGGTGCCCATTTGCCGGAGCCCTCGGCGGCGAGGATCCGTAGGCGCACCCGCAGCTTGGTGTTCTCGTCCGTGGTGGGGACAGCTGCTGCGATATTGCGTAAGCGGGTGGCGTTCTTCTTAAGCCACTCGTAGTCACCACCTGCCAATGCGGTCTCGGCTGCAAGGGCTCCTAGGCGAGCGCGGTCAAGGACGTCTCCCACAAGCAAGTCGGCGAGGTTGGGAACGGATGCAAGGGGGTTGACGTACAGATTGATTGCGCGCTCGGCGACTGCCTTGTGGTCGCGCACCGACTTGTTATGGACTTGTTTGGCAACGCTGCTGATTTCGCGGCTCGCTGTGCTCGCTGCGGTCGTGTGTCCATGATCGAGGGCGATCCATAGTTTGTTGAGCCACCTTCTGGCGGCTTCGGTGCCTCGCCCAGCAGTAACTAGGAGCGTAGCGCGGAGAACCTCGTGCTGTGCTGCGTGGCCAGCGAACCCGGCGTCGGTTAGTCCCTCTTGTGCTTCTTCGACCAACTTTAAAGCGGCCGCAGGATCGGATACCGACTGTGCTTGTGCTCGGGCAATCTTCTCTCCAGCACCAGTGGTCACCTCAGGAGTGCGGGCGATAGCCTCACGTACGACAACCACGTCGCGTCTGGGCACGGTACGGGACCCGATGGTGAACTGGGAACAGAAGATCTCGGCAATGTCTTTCCCGAAGTACTCGATGACGATATGGGGGGCACCCTTGAGCTTGTATGAAAGCTCACGCATGTCCCACAGTTCGAGCTGAATTGGTTGGAGTTCCTTCTCCAGCTCTCTAAATCGGTCGAGAGCCTGGGTGCTTCGAATCTCGCGGGCGACTCCAATGATGAAGCGAGATACATTGAAAGGACGCTCGGTCTTGCGAAACGCATCGACGGCGGCGCTGATCTTTACGGGTCCAAACTGCTTTACGCGTTTGCTCTGCAATGCTACACCCGAACCGTCTGCTGCCACGGCGATAAGATCGAGCCCCCTTTGGGCCTGGCCTGGCTCGCCGTAAAACTGAGCGTGCCGTAGGCCCTCGACATCCCGAAGAACCCGCCACTGCAGGCTCTCGAAATCGGCCCAGGTCAAGGCATTGAATGGAAGCACTTCCATTTGGCCGCCGTGATGCGCTACTGCGGGAATAGTGCTTGCACCACGTTCGAGGTTCGAATCGACTCCCACCGGCCGCCAGGCCGAGATGCCTCTTGCCACAACAAACTCCTACTCTGCCTCCGGTGCTGGAGGTTCTCTATTCGATTGGTCCATCGTCATTCGATTGGTCCATCGTCGCGCTTGCCGTGCGCGTGGCAGTTGGGCGGGGCGGTAGTGGTCGGTGACGATGCGCCGACACGCTCACCGAGGGTAGTCCCAGCGGAACTTGGTTTGCAGCGCGTCTGAGCGGCGGGGGAACCACATCTGTCTCGTTGCGGTGGCCAGGCGCTGGCCGCCGGCAACTGGTAACGGCCGAACACGGAGCGACGGCCTAGCCACACCGCGTCGCGGTCTTGCGGAGTGGACGGACGGCCGACATGGGCGTGGGAAGATCCGCGCTCCACGGCGCAACATCATGAACTGCTTCGGCTCAAAGCCGAGAAGTAGGGATTGCTGCGGAAGCTCCCTCGGTGGAGTCCAGGAACAGTCTTGTAGTCCTGCGCGCCATTGCCCTGCTTTACCGGCCGACGCGTTTGCAGCCTGGCGACACAAAAAGAAACGGCGACTGACGCTGGAAGACGTCCAAAGGACGTCTCGCAGGCCAGTCGCCGGTTCCGGCAACTACTGACAGGGGATCGAGACCCTCAGTGAGGCAGTCGTAATTACCGACGACTGCTTTGCGGGGCCCGGCTTCGGCCGCCGGTTCGGCTAGCGCCTCACCGACAACCTCCGCCTCACTCCTCAGCAGTCGTACCTTTGACGACGCTGACTTCGTGCTCGCGCTTCGGCGCCGACTCCGCTTCGCTCCGTCGACACCTTCGCGCTCACCCTCGTCAGCAGTCGTAGTACATCTCGAATTCGTGCGGGTGCGGACGGAACCGGATCGGGTCGACCTCGGTGGTGCGCTTCAGGTCGATCCACGTGTCGATCAGGTCGGGGGTGAACACATCGCCCTCGGTGAGGAACTCGTGGTCGGCCTCCAACGCGTCCAGGACCGCGGGCAGCGAACCGGGGACCTGCGCGATGTTCGCGTGCTCCTCCGGCGGCAACTCGTACAGGTCCTTGTCCACCGGCTCCGGCGGCTCAATGCGGTTCTTGATGCCATCAATACCGGCCATCAGCTGCGCCGCGAAGCACAGGTAGGGGTTCGCCGACGGGTCGGGGATGCGGAACTCGATGCGCTTGGCCTTGGGGGAGGTACCCGCGATCGGGATACGCACACACGCTGAGCGGTTACGCGCCGAGTAGACCAGGTTGACCGGAGCCTCGTAGCCCGGGACCAGGCGGTGGTAGGAGTTCACCGTCGGGTTGGTGAAGGCCAGCAACGACGGCGCGTGCTTGAGCAGACCGCCGATGTACCAGCGCGCCAGGTCCGAAAGACCGCCATAGCCCTTCTCGTCGTAGAACAGCGGCTCGCCGTCCTTCCACAACGACTGGTGGGTGTGCATCCCCGAACCGTTGTCGCCGAAGATCGGCTTCGGCATGAAGGTCACGGTCTTACCAGCGGCCCAGGCGACGTTCTTGATGACGTACTTGAACTTCTGGATGTCGTCACCGGAGTGCTGCAGCGTCGTGAACTTGTAGTTGATCTCCTGCTGACCGGCGGTACCCACCTCGTGGTGCGCGCGCTCGACCTCCAGGCCGACCTGGCCCAGGACCGCGACCATCTCATCGCGCAGGTCCACCATCTGGTCGGACGGGGGCACCGGGAAGTAACCACCCTTGTACCGGGTCTTGTAACCGCGGTTACCGCCCTCCTCTGCGCGACCGGTGTTCCAGGCGCCCTCGACGGAGTCGATGTAGTAGTACGCGGAACGCTGGTTGGTCTCGAAGCGCACATCATCGAAGATGTAGAACTCCGCCTCGGGGGCGAAGAACGCGGTGTCGGCGATGCCGGTCGAGCCCAGGTACGCCTCCGCCTTCGCGGCCACGTTGCGCGGGTCGCGGCTGTAGGCCTCGTCGGTGAACGGGTCGACGACCGAGAAGTTCATCACGAGCGTCTTGCGCTCGCGGAACGGGTCGATGAACGCCGTCGCGGGGTCCGGGAGAAGCTTCATGTCCGACTCGTTGATGGCCTGGAAGCCGCGCACCGACGATCCGTCGAACATGTTGCCGACCGTGAAAGCGTCCTCGGTGAACGCCTCGGCCGGCACGTTGAAGTGCTGCATCTGACCAGGCAGGTCACAGAAGCGGATGTCGACGAACTCGACATCTTCGTCCTTCAGGTACTTCAGGACCTCATCGCCTGATTTGAACATGGAACCTCCATTGGCTGGATGTGGCACGAACGAGTCCATCCGCACCTTGCCCCGACCCTACGTGGGGGCGATTTCTCGTCAATCACTCGCACGTTTCACCCGTGTTACGTCCCGCTGGGCGAGCGGTGAACCTGGCGAATGGGCAGGTCACAGGCACCTTCGGTGGCGTACGGCGAGTGGAACGTCCGCGCCTATCCTGCCCCCACGACGTACGCTCATGTGGTGGTCGACCGCAAAGATCTCGGATCGTGGCTGGGTGGCACGGTTCCCGACGCCGAGCGCCCCGACTGGCCCGGGCAGCGCCTCGGTCTGCCGCGCGAAGGCGCGGGCTCCATGGCGCCGCTCGGTCGCCGGATCGGTGCCCTCTTCATCGACTGGGTGGTGTGCTCCCTGATCGCCGCCGCGTTCCTGGGCTACCGCTGGGGTGGGCACTCCGGCTCGTTCAGTCCACTCCTGGTGTTCGTGCTCGAGAACGTCGTGCTGGTGAGCCTGTTGGGTACGACGATCGGGCACCGCCTGCTCGGACTGCACGTGCAGCGGATGGACGGCTCCGTGCCCGGTCCGGCCGGTGGCACCATCCGCAGCCTGCTGCTGGCGCTGGTGATCCCGGCAGTCATCTGGGACAGCGACGGTCGCGGTATGCACGACAAAGCGGCTGGCACGATCATCGTCCGAAGCCGCTGACGCTCTGGCCGAGGAGCCGCACTGATGGGTCACTTCATCGTGGTCATCGCCCAGACCATCGTGCTGCCACTGGTGAGCGGGACCATCCAGTTAGCAACCGCCGGCGGGGACGCGGTCCTTGTCTACGGGAAGTGGTGGGTCTTCTGGGGCGTCGGCACCCGGCTGTTGCTGGCCGGCCTGGCGCAGGTGTCCGGGAAGGGCCCGACCGCCGACATCCTGGGTTCCGACCAGGCCAGCGTCCAGGAGATGCAACTGACGCGCGAACTCGGCACCGCCAACATCGGGATGGGGGTCGCGGGCTGTCTGGCCCTGCACTCCGACTGGGCGGTGCCGGCCGGGCTCGCCGGTGGGGTGTTCCTGTTGCTGGCCGGTCTGATGCACCTGCCGAAGAAGGGCAAGAACGCCCAGGAGCAGGTGGCGACGTGGACCGACCTCATCGTCGGCGCAGCGGTTCTCGTGCTGGCCGTTTACGTGCTGGTGCAACACCTCAGCAGTTGACGCGGTAGGTGCCTACGCGGGGACGGGATCCTTCTCCTGGACGGCGATCACCGGCGTACCCACCCGGATCCGGCCGGTGACCAAGGGATCGATCGGACCGAACTTCTTGGCGTTCGTCACGATCACCGGGGTGATCATGTCGTAACCCGCCTTTTCGATCACGGACCGGTCGAAGGTGACCAGCGGCGTACCTTCCTGCACGACGTCGCCGCGGGCCACATGCACGTCGAACCCTTCACCGCCGAGGTTCACGGTGTCCAGTCCGACGTGGATGAGGATCTCCACCCCGCTGTCCAGTTTGATACCGACGGCGTGGCCGGTGTCCTGGGCCATCACCACCTTGCCGGCGCCGGGGGAGTAGACCGTGTCGCCGCTGGGAATGATGCCGACACCGGGCCCCATGGTCCCGGATGCGAAGACGGGATCAGGCACCGATGACAGCGGTACGACATCGCCGTCCAGCGGGGAGGCGATCTCGGTGACCAGGGAGGTCGGCGAAGTGTCCGCCAGCGAGCTGGCGGCGGCCGCTGGGGTGGCGGAGGAGGTCTCGGCCGCTTCCGGGTCCTGCGAGGTGCTCGCCGCCGTCGAGGCTGCGGCAGCCGCGTCGGCCTGCGTGTCCACCGCACCCTCGGCAGCAACCGCCGGCTCCGGCGTCTTGTAGCCCGAGACGATGACCAGGAACATCGCGGTGAAGAACGCCGCGAGGACGGCGATCGCGTAGAGAATGGTCGGGCTGAACACCGGGATGGTCAGCAGCGAGGTGAACGCGAACGCACTGGTCTTCACGCCGCCGCCGATACCAATGATCACACCGCCGACCAGACACCCGACGAGCATTCGTGGATAGATCCGTTTGAACCGCAGATGGATTCCGTAGAGCGAGGGTTCGGAGATACCACCTAGCAGGCCGGCTGCCAGCGCACCGGTCGCCGTCTGCTTCATGTCCTTGTCACCCTCCCTCCAGGACAGGAACAGCACACCAGCGGTCGCGCCGAAGCAGGCGAAGTTCCACGCACCCATGGGGCCCTGGATGAAGTCGTACCCGAGGGTGCTGATGTTCGCGAGCATGATCGCGTTGATGGGCCAGTGCAGACCCAGCGGCACCATGAAGGGGTAGGCCAGCGGGATCACGATCGCAAAGATCAGTGGCGAGAAGTCGTTGATGCTCTTGAGCAGACTGCCCAGGCCGGCGCCGGCGAAGATGCCGATCGGACCGATCAGGAATGCCGTCAGCGGGATCATGATCAGCATCGACAGGAACGGCAGGAAGATCAGCTGGACGTTCTCGGGGATGATCTTTCTCAGGCCCTTCCAGAGCGCACCGAGCACGACGGCCATCAACAGCGGTGGGAACACCTGCGAGCCGTAGTCACGGATGAGCAGCGGGATGCCGAAGATGTGCGCGACGGGGATACCCGAGGTCCCGAAAAGGTCAGTCGTAGTCCCGCCGTTGGCTTTGTCGCCCAGCGCCTGGAAGGCCGGCAACATCAACACGGCCATGATGGCGAAACCCACCCACGGGTCGGCACCCACCTTCTTGGATGCGTTGTAGGCGACCATCAACGGCAGGAAGGTGAAGACGCACTGCCACATGAGATTGACGAACTGCCAGCTCGCGGGCAGCGTGACGTTCGGATCGTTCCAGGCCGGGATGACCTTCAACGATGCCATGAGCGCCATGAAGGTGATGAACAGCGAGGCACCCAGCAGGGCACCGATGAGGGGCCGGAACGAGTCGGACAGGAACTCGAAGAACGAGTCGAGCCAGTCGAACTTGCCCCGGGGCCCCTTGGCTCGTTCGGCCGCCTTGATGTCGGCGTCGCTCAACTGCGAGCTCGACGACATCGAGGGCAGCTTGTTGATCTCGTCATAGACGGTCTGGACCGCACCGCCGATCACGACCTGGTAGCGATCACCGCTTTGCGGTACGACGCCCATCACCTCGGGCACGGCCTCAACTTCCGCCGCGTCGACCTTGGAGGCGTCGCGCAACTGGAATCTCAGCCGCGTCGCACAGTGGGTGAAACTCTCGATATTCTCCGGGCCACCAATCCCGTCCACGATCTGCTGCGCTGAATTCGTCACGGGAGCCCCCAATTGGCCACCAACCGATGACGGACGCCGCCGCCGCGGGCACGTCGCACGAGCGCGTTGTGCGCTTGTAATTATCCTCCGGTACCACCCGCGGGGCGAGGGGGCAGCCGGGTGTTTTGGTGCTTCTTACCGGCCGCGGGCAGCGCGCCGATCGACCCGTGGAGCGTTACGCGGATCCATCCCCTTGGGAATTGGCGGTTTGGCGGCGCCGAGCGCGCGCAGTCGCTTGTTGACCGCGGCCACTTCGGCATCGGTCAGCTTCTTGTCCATCTTGTTCAGGCGCTTGGTCAACTCGGCAACCGGCACGGTGTCGGTGCCCTGCCCGACGCGCAGCAGGTGCACCGGGACCTCCGGTCCGGCAACCCGCACGACGCGCTTCTTCTCCGACTCCAGCAGTTTGCGGGTCGAGGTCGCCGGACCCTCTCCGACCAGCACCACACCGGGACGGCCGACGGCCCGGAAGACCATCGCAGCAGAGGCCAGGTCGTTGACGGAACGAGCCCGGTTCGCTTCTGCCGCAACAGGTTCCTTATCGAAGTACCAGCCGCGTTTGAGCGCGGACAATGCGGCGGCCGACGCGCCGGGCTGACCCTCGAGCTGGCCGTACGCGGCCTTCTCCGCCATCCGGCCGAAGACGATCATGGCCAGCAGGATGCCGATCAGCAGGCCGAAGAAGCCGAAGATGAACGGGTGGTGCAACAGCAGACCGATGATGAGCAGGATGCCGAATCCGAGCACGAACGCCAGCGCCATCCACCACGGAATGGACGGGTTCTGGGCCCGTGCCATGGTGAACAGCTGCTTCATCTGGGCGATGCGGCCCGGTTCTCCGGACGTGTTCTTCTTGCGCGAGAAACGCGACTTCTTCTCGGCGCCCGAGGCGGCCTGTGACGACGGTGACGGCATGGGGTTCAGGATACGCGGCTGCGGGACACCACGGACGCCGCTTCCTGGCGCGCGGGGGACTGTGCCGCCGCGGCCAGGTGCGCCAACTGCGGGGGCAGCTCGCGGCCCGAGGCCCGCATCGCCTGGGCGTACAGACGACCAGCACGGTACGACGAGCGCACCAGTGGCCCGCTCATCACACCTTTGAAGCCGAGATCGTTCGCGACCTCCATCCAGTGCACGAACTCCTCGGGTTTGACCCACCGGTCGACCGGGTGGTGTCGCAGGGAGGGCCGCAGGTACTGCGTGATCGTGATCAGGTCGGTGCCGGCGTTGTGCAGATCCTGCAGCGCCTGCTCGATCTCGTGGTCCTCCTCGCCCATGCCCAGGATCAGGTTGGACTTGGTGACCAGTCCGGCGTCGCGGCCCATCGTGATGACGGCCAGCGAACGTTCGTAGCGGAACGCCGGCCGGATCCGCTTGAAGATCCGCGGCACCGTCTCGACGTTGTGCGCGAACACCTCCGGCGCGGCGTCGATGACGGCGCCGACCTGTTCCGGGATCGCGTTGAAGTCCGGGATGAGGATCTCGACACCGGTGCCGGGGTTCAGTGCGTGCACCTGCCGGATCGTCTCGGCATAGAGCCAGGCGCCGCCGTCCTCGAGGTCATCGCGGGCGACACCGGTGATGGTGGCGTAGCGCAGGCCCATCTGCTGCACGGACTCGGCCACGCGGCGTGGCTCGTCGCGGTCCAGGTCGGCCGGTCTGCCGGTGTCGATCTGGCAGAAGTCGCAGCGGCGGGTGCACTGCTCACCACCGATCAAGAAGGTGGCTTCGCGGTCTTCCCAGCACTCGAAGATGTTGGGACAGCCGGCCTCCTGGCAGACCGTGTGCAGACCCTCGCGTTTCACCAGGGAGTGCAGCGAGGTGTACTCCGGGCCCATTTTCGCGGTGGTCCGGATCCACTCCGGTTTGCGTTCGATCGGGCTCTGCGCGTTGCGGGCCTCAACCCGTAGCAGCTTGCGTCCTTCGGGGGCGATGGTCACCCCGCAACTGTACGCCGCTGCGGGATCACCCCAGCCCGCCCGATCAGGAGGCGAGGGTCTCGCTGAGGTGCTTCTCGACGTACGGGAGGATCTCCTCGACGCTCACATCACGCCCCAGCTCCTGGCTGATCGAGGTGACCCCGGCATCGGCGATCCCGCACGGCACAATGACCTGGGACCACGACAGGTCGCAGTCGCAGTTGAGCGCGAATCCGTGCATCGTGACGCCCCGGGAGACCCGGATGCCGATCTGACCCAGCTTGCGTGCCGGTTTGCCGTTGTCGGCGGGCAGCCAGACGCCGCTGCGCCCCTCAACCCGCTCGACGTCCAGGCCTACGTCGCGGCAACTGCTGATCAGCACTTCTTCGACCTTCCGGACGTAGCCGACCACGTCCAGCGGTTCGGCGAGGCGCACGATGGGGTAGCCGACCAGTTGGCCCGGGCCGTGCCAGGTGATCTTGCCGCCCCGATCGACATCGACGACCGGAGTGCCGTCGAACGGACGCTCGTGGGCCTCGGTGCGTTTGCCCGCGGTATAGACCGCTTCGTGCTCCAGCAGAAGGACGGTGTCCTCCCGTGTCCCGTCGGCTACCTGCTCATGGATCTCGCGTTGCGTGGCCCACCCCTGCTCGTAGGGGACCAACCCAGGGAGGTACTCGAAGTGCATCGCGCCAGCGTACGCCGCGATTCTGGTTGTATGAGGTGTGACCTTCGACCGGGCGCTCGTCAGCCGCATCTTCTGGGTGCTGGTGGGTATTGCGCTGATCGGCCTCGGTTCGGCGACGTTGCGCGTCGCCCAGGTCGGCGTCGACCCGTACACCGCGGCCAACATCGGGATCAGTCACAAGCTCGGCCTTGACCTGGGCACCTACCAGCTGATCAGCAACGTGGTGCTGTTCATCCCGATGCTCATCTGGGGTCGCAAGTACATCGGCATCGGATCGATCCTGAACATGGTCCTGACCGGTTTCTTCGTGCAATGGTTCACGGCCCTGCTGGACCCGGTCGTACCCGACCACCCGGCGCCCTGGCTGGTCACCATCATGTTCGCCGTCGGCATCGCCGTGTTCTGCCTGGGCGCCGCTCTCTACATGCAGGCCGGCCTGGGCACCTCGCCGTACGACGCGCTGGCCCCGATGATCGTCGACCACTCGTCGGCGCCCTACCGCGCGATCCGCGGGTCCCAGGATGTGTTGTTCCTGGTGATCGCCGTGATCTTCCACGGCCAGATCGGACCGGGCACCGTCGTGACGGCGTTCTTCACCGGGCCGCTGATCCAGTACTTCACCCGAACCGTGACCGAGCCGCTGATGCGCAAGGCACAGGCCGCCGACGCGGCGCACGCCGCCAACCACCCGGTGACGGCCCGCAACCACTTCTGATCGACGAGCCCTGTGGATAACTTCTGCGGGAACCCCACGGGCACCGGCACTGTGGGCAGGTGACTCCTGACGCACCCGAGATCCCCGGTTATGAGGTCGTCCGCCAGATCGGGTCGGGCGGCAGTTCGACCGTGTGGGCGGTGCGCCGGCCCGACGGGATACGCCTGGCGGTCAAAGTGCTGCGTGATGACCGACGGGCGCCCGAATCCCAGTGGTCGGCGGCAGTCACCCACGCGCATCTGCTGCCCGTTCTGGACACCGTGATCGGCCGCTGGAACGACCGCGACGTGACCTGTCTAGTGATGCCTCTTGCCGAGGGTGGCTCGCTGCAGGACGTCCTGGCTGCCCGGGGTCATCTGACGGTCGGAGAGATCGTGACCGTTCTGGTGCCGCTCGCGCAGGCGCTGCACCACCTGCACACCCTGGGCATCGTGCACGGTGACCTCAAACCGGCCAACGTGCTGCTCACTGCCGACGGGCGGCCGCTGTTGGCCGATCTCGGTGTGGCCCGCCTGCCGGTCGACCAGAGCGACCGTGAGGTCTGGGCGACCGATCGCTGGTCGGCGCCGGAGGTGTTGCACGGTCAACCCGCCGATGCCGCCAGTGACGCCTACGGGCTGGGGGCGATCGCGTGGGCCTGCGCGGCGGGAGAGCCGCCACCGCCGGCCGCGCTACGACCGCTGCTGCACGACGAGGCCAGCCACCTGCCGCCTGCGGTCTGCGACGTGATCACCGCCTGCCTGTCCCACACGGCGAGCGCCCGCCCCTCGCCGGCGCAGTTCGCCGAACTCATCTGGTCGTCTGCTCAAGCCGAACCGTCTCCGGTGGCCCTGTCGCCGGGGGCTCGCACCGCGACGACCCTCCGCGAGCCGGGTGACGAACTGACCCGGCGGTTACGGTCCCGGGCGAAGGCGGCGGCCGACGAGCCCACCGCGGCTCCGCGCCGGCGGATCGCCCGCGGCCGTAACTCGGCGATCCGCGCCCACTGGGAAGTTGCCGCCCGAGACTTCCGGAACACTGCGGATTTCCGAGCAAGGGGACGGCGGCCCAGGCACGCGGTAGCCGGATCCAGTCCGTGGCGCCGGTGGGTCGTGCCGTTCGTGGGCCTGGTCGTGGTCGCCATCTCGGCCGGGTGGTGGCTGAGCAGGCCGCAGTCGCAGGTGACCGCTACCGACGGTCCGCCATCGGCCGGCGTGGCCCCGACCCCGTCGGCGGACTCCGCACCCCCTCGTCACGCCGCAACCGCCGCGTCCGCAGTGTCATCTCGCAGTCCTGTTGCCTCGGGTGAGGGGGACCCGGCGGCGGCGCTGCAACCGTTGTTGACCGCGCGCGCGGCGGCCTGGAACAACGGTGACGTAGGCGCCCTCACGAACGCCTTCGCGGCGAATTCGACTGCCTGGCAGAGCGATAGCGGTGCGATCAAGACGGTAGTGGGCCGCTCGGCGCACTACCGCGGACTGGACTTCCGCGTGCGGGGCGTGCAGCTCATGTCGCAGTCCGCGGACCGGGCCACGGTGCGTGCGCAGATCCTGCGGACGGCCGCGACCCTGACCGTCGGAGCAGACCGGCAGGCGGTGCCCGAGCAGGTCAGTACCGTCGACCTCGACCTGGTGCGTACGCCGGTGGGCTGGCGGATCGTCAATTGGCGCGGCGCGTGAGCCTCAGGTGAGCAACAGGGTCGCCAGGCGGCGGCGGACGATCGCCGTACCCAGAAGTCCCAACGCGATCAGGTAGACCACGGAGATCCCGGAGGCCCACGTGACGTGCCCGGTGGTGAGTTCGCGGCAGAGCACCACGCCCCGGTAGAGGGGCGTGCACTGCACGATCCATTGCAGCCAGGTCGGGAACGCGGTCAGCGGGAAGAAGGTCGCCGAGAACAGGAACATGGGCAGCGTTGCGAGAGTGATGTATTCGAAGTCCTGCCACGATCGCATCCAGGTGGTCAGCCCCATCGCGATGGCTGCGAAGGCGAAGCCGATCAGGAGCGCAGCGGGTAGCGCGAGGATGGCCAGCCACGAGTCGATCAGACCCATGAGGGCCATGACCACCAGGAACGCTGCTGAGTAGATACCGCCGCGGATCAACGCCCAGCTGATCTCGCCGCGCGCGATGTCCGATGGCGTCCGTGGAGTGGCCAGGATCTGGTCGTACAGCTTGGCGTAGCGCAGCCGGAAGAACACGTTGAACGTGGCGTCGAAGAGAGCCCCGTTCATCGCCGACGCGGCCAGCATGCCCGGGGCGACGAAGGCGGCGTACCGGATCAGGTGCCCGTCGACCTCGAATCCGGGGATCAGTTTGCCGACCCCGATGCCGATGGAGAACAAGTACAACACCGGCTCGAGGAAGCCGCTGACGAAGACCAGCCAACTGCGCCGGTAGACCAGCAGGTTGCGGTAGACGATGGTGCCGGTTGCTTCGAGCGCAGAGAGTTTGCGCCCGGTGACCCGGGCCGTGGTTGGGGCGA
This sequence comes from Branchiibius sp. NY16-3462-2, assembly GCF_001594145.1. Classification (GTDB taxonomy): domain Bacteria; phylum Actinomycetota; class Actinomycetes; order Actinomycetales; family Dermatophilaceae; genus Branchiibius. The sequence goes on from NZ_LVCF01000038.1 coordinate 122,919, forward strand.
TCACGGACATCAGCGCACCAACCGTCGGCGCAGGAACCGGACCGAGAGCACCGTGAAGACCAGTGCGACGGCCAGGAGGTAGAGCAGATGCCACCAGGCGCTGGAGTTCCACGTGCCCAGCGTTGCCATCCGGGTCAGTTCGACGCCCTGCCACAACGGAGAGATCTTGGCCAGATGCTCGAGCACGTCCGGCAGGTTCTGGATCGGGAAGAACGCGCCGGAGAACAGCACCAGCGGCATCACGACGAGTCGGAAGATGAGGGAGAAGCCGCTCTCGTTCTTCAGCAGGCAGGACACCGCGTACATCGGCGCGACGAACGCCCAGCCGATCAGCAACTGGACGGCGAACGCCGCGAAGCCGCCCGCCACGGTGGTGATCACGCCGAACGGGGCCATCACCAGCACGAAGACGGCCGAACTGATCGCGATCCGCAGCATGATGAAACCGAAGTGGGCCGCGACGATCTCGCCGATACCGACGGGGGAGGCGAGCATCGAGAAGTAGGTCTTATCCCACTTGATCGCGCCCATGACCGGGTAGGTCGCATCGCCGATCGCCAACTGCATGGACTGGGCCGCCAACAGGCCGGGCACCACGAAGTTGAGGTAGCTGGTTGCCCCGTCCAGGGTGGCCGGGTCGCTCTTGATGAAGCCGCCGAGGAACACCCCCATCGCCGCGACGTAGAGCAGCGGGTTGAGGAACGCGGTGACGATGCTGCCGCGCCAGGTGCGGCGCAAGACGGTCAGCCAGTAGTCGGTTAGTCGGGTGGTCAGCGCCCAGTGCGAGGGGGCGGCGGGTACGGCGCTCATCAATCCACCAGACTTCGGCCGGTCAGCCGCAGGAAGACGTCTTCCAGCGAGGCCCGACGCACCAGCGCGGCGGTGGGATGCAGACCGCGCTCGCCGACCGCCGCCAGGACCTTCTCGCCGCTGTCGGTGTAGAGCAACAGCCGGTCCGGGAGCACCTCGATCCGGTCGGCCAGTCCGTCGACCTGCTCGGCGTACGCCGCGTGGTCGACAACCCCGAACCGCACCTCGGCGACCTCCCGGCTGGCGTACTGCGCGATCAGGGTCGCGGGCGTGCCTTCGGCAGCGATGCGGCCCTGGTCCATGACGACCAGGCGGTCGCACAACTGCTCGGCCTCGTCCATGTAGTGCGTGGTGATGACCAGGGTGACGCCCTGCTGTTTCAATCGAAAAAGCTTGTCCCACAGGACATGTCGGGCTTGCGGATCCAGGCCGGTGGTCGGCTCGTCCAGGAGCAGCAACTCCGGATCGTTCACCAGGGAGCGCGCGATGGTCAGCCGCCGTTTCATCCCACCGGACAGGTCATCGACCTTGGCGTCGGCCTTCTCGGTCAACTGCGCGAAGTCCAGGAGTTCGTCGGCTTTCGCGCGCACCTGTTTGCGGCCGATCCCGAAGTAGCGGCCGTAGACGATGAGGTTCTCGCGGACGGTCAGTTCGTTGTCGAGGGTGTCGTCCTGCGGGCAGACCCCGAGGCGCGCGCGGATCTGCGAACCGTCCGAGGCGGGATCCATGCCCAGGATGCGCAACTCGCCGCTGGTGACGGGGGAGACCGCAGCGATCATTCGCATCGTGGAGGATTTGCCGGCACCGTTGGGTCCCAAGAATCCGAAGGACTCGCCGCGGGCGACGTCCACGTCGATGCCACGAACCGCTTCGAAGTCGCCGAACGACTTGTGCAGGTTGCGGGCCCGGATCATCACCTCGGGCGGAACGGCTGCAGAACCGGTGCTTACGTCGATCGGGCCAACCACTCCGCGACCGTATCAAGTGAGTCGAACTGCCATTGAAAGCCGTTGTCCTGCAGCACTTCCGGGACGATCTTCGTACTGGCGAGCACGTCACTGGCGAAGTCCCCGAGCACGGCGTGCAGCGCGAACGACGGGGCGGGCAGCACCGCCGGCCGGTGATAGGCGCTGCCCAGCGCCTTGGCCAGTTCCTTCTGCCGGGCCGGTGTCGGTCCCACGAGGTTGACCGGGCCGGTGATCTGCGGGTTGTCGAGCAGGAAGAGCATGGCGGCCACGTGATCGGGCAGGGCGATCCAGGGGAACCACTGCCGCCCGGAACCCAACGGCCCACCCAACCCCCACTTGGCCAGTGGCAGCATCCGACTGGCCGCGCCACCCTCCGGAGCCAGCACAATGCCGGTGCGCAGGTACGCGGTCGGGGCGCCGGCCTGCACGGCGGGTTCGGCCGCGTGCTCCCAGTCGCGCACGACTCCGGCCAGGAACCCCTCACCGGAGTCGCTGCGCTCGGTGAGTTGCTGCTCGCCGCGGTCGCCGTAGAAACCGCTCGCCGAACCCGACAGCAGACGCACCGGTCCCTCCAGGGCGGCGACCGCCGTGGCGATGGTGGCCGTGGAGTCGACCCGTGAGGAACGGATGACTTGTTTGTATTCCGGAGTCCAGCGTTTATCACCGATACCGGCACCGGCCAGGTTCACGACCGCTGAAACACCCTGCAGCGCCGAGGAATCCACCTGCCCGGCGCCCGGATCCCAGGTGACCTCATCCGGTTTCCCGGCCGGTCGGCGTACCAGCCGGATGACCTCGTCGCCGCGTTCGGTCAGCGCATGACTCAGCGCGCTGCCGATCAGGCCGGAGGATCCGGTGACGGCAACGCGCTGAGTCATGCGTTCAACCTAAACAGTCTTAGACCTCGAAGGCACCCTCTTCGAGACGTGCCTTGATCGTGGTCAGGAACCGAGCGGCGTCCGCTCCGTCGACGATCCGGTGGTCGTAGGACAACGCCAGGTAGACCATCGAGCGGATGGCTATGGTCTCGCCACCGTCCGCGTCGATCTCCACCACCGGACGCTTGACTACAGCGCCCGTACCCAGGATGCCGACCTGCGGCTGGTTGATGATCGGCGTGTCGAACAACGCGCCCCGGCTGCCGGTGTTGGTCAGCGTGAACGTGCCGCCGCCCAACTCATCCGGGGTCACCTTGTTGTCGCGGGTGCGGCTGGCAAGGTCGGCGATCCGGCGGGCCAGACCAGCGATGTTGAGGTCGCCGGCGCTCTGGATGACGGGTACGAACAGGCCCTTGGGGGTGTCCACCGCGATTCCGAGGTTCTCGCTGGCGTGGTAGACGATCGAGTCGTCCTCCACGCTGGCGTTGAGCACCGGGTAGGCCTTCAGGGCCTCGACTGTGGCGAGGGCGAAGAAGGGCAGGAAGCTGAGCTTGATCCCTTCGCGGCGCTCGAACTCGGCCTTGCTGCGAGCCCGCAACCGGGCGATCTTGGTCACGTCGACCTCGACCACCGTGGTCAACTGCGCCGACGTCTGCAGGGACTCCACCATGCGCGTGGCGATCAGCTTGCGCATCCGGCTCATCTTCTCGGTGGTGCCACGCTTGGCCGATACCGCAGCAACCGTGGCCGCCGGGGCGGCTGCAGCGGCGGGGGCCGCCGGCCCCGGCGCGGACTCCTGCGCAGCAGGCTGCTCCGCAGCCTTCTTCGCCGCTTCCGCCGCGGCCAGGACGTCCTGCTTGCGGATCCGCCCACCGACACCTGAACCGGTGATCGTCGACAGGTCGACGTCGTTCTCGGCGGCCAGTTTGCGCACCAACGGCGTCACGTAACTCGCCGCGTCATCAGTCGGCGCCTTCTCCGGCTCTGAACCGGCCGCCGTACCGACGGGTTCGGGCTCCTTGGCCGGCTCTTTCGCGGGCTCGGGCTCCTTGGCCGGTTCGGGCTTCTTGTCCGCCTCCGGCTGCTTCTCGGGTTCCTTCACCGGCTCGGGCTCGGGCTCCTTGGCGGCTTCCGGCTCCGGTGCCTTCTCGGCGGGCGCCTCCTGCGCCGGTGCAGCGGCACTGCCACCGACGATCGCGAGGTCGGCGCCGACCGGCACCGTCTCGTCCTCGCCGACCAGGATCTTGGTCAACTTGCCGGCGACGGGGGAGGGGATCTCGGTGTCGACCTTGTCGGTGGAGACCTCCAGCAGGGGCTCGTCCACGGCCACGTCGTCACCCTCGGCCTTCAACCACCGGGTGATGGTGCCTTCGGTCACCGACTCGCCGAGAGCCGGCATGGTGACGGTCTCACCACCGGACACCTCACCGCCCGAGGAAGACTCCTGCGCCGGCGCAGCCTGTTCGGTGGAAGGAGCGGTCGGCTCGGCCTCGGCCTGCGGTTCCGCGGCTGGCTCCTGCGCGGACTCCGTTGACTGCGAGGCGGATTCGGCCGGTTTGTCCTCCGCGGGTGCGGCGTCACCGTCGCCGACGACGGCGAGGTCGGCCCCGACAGGGACGGTCTCGTCCTCCTCGACGAGGATCTCCTGCAAGGTGCCTTCAACCGGAGACGGGATCTCGGTGTCGACCTTGTCGGTGGAGACCTCCAGCAGCGGTTCGTCCACCGCCACGTGATCGCCCACCTGCTTCAACCAACGGGTCACCGTGCCCTCGGTGACCGACTCTCCCAATGCGGGCATTGTCACGCGTTCAGCCATGCTTCCCAGTCTCTCCGATCTCTCCCAGCCCGCGCACGCGGGGTCCGTGGCTTGGTCAACGTCGGCGACGAGCACGGTCGGGACCGGTATGTCCGAACGCCTCGTCGCGTCGCTGTCCGCTCACCGCGATTGTGTCACTGGCCGTGCACAAATGGCTGGTCCGGCCAGCGGTGAGCATGCGAGAGTGGCCCGAAGGAATCCATCCACCGGGAGGTGATCGAGGTGGCCAAGACCCCTCAGGCAAGCGATGACGATCAGGCTCCGAAGGACGCAGAAGACTCCGCGAGCACTCCAGCGGACGAGGCCAAGCGCAAGTTTCGCGAAGCCCTGGACCGCAAGCACGCGCACGGCGGACGTGATGTCAGCGCCGGTGGCTCGGACAGCAAGGTGCACGGCTCGCACCGCGCCGAGACCAGCGGCGCGCAGCAGATGTTCCGTCGCAAGTCCGGCGGCTGACGGCCGCATCGGACTGCTGCAAGGGACGCGCGCGCGGTGAGCGTTTACATCGACGACGCCTTCATCGATGCGACGGTCGGCGGTCCCGATCGCCGGTTCCGGTCCCGCTGGTGTCATCTGGTCGCTGACAGCACCGCCGAGTTGTTGCAGTTCGCGCAACTGCTGGGCATCGACGAGCGCTGGCTGCAGCGACGCGGCGAGCCCGGCGAACACTTTGACCTACCCGAACCGCGTCGGGCCAGCGCCCTGCTGTGCGGCGCCATCGAGATCTCCTGGCGCGAAAGCGTGGCGCTGGTGCGGGCGCACCGGGCCGGCGAGACCTTCGATCTCGCCGGCCTGCGCGCGGCGGCTCAGCCGGCCAACGACTCGGCGAGCGCGACGACGGTGCGCACGCCGTGGCCGGTGCCGCCGGCGGGGGTGTAGCCGTACGGCGACTTGTCGTTGAAGGACGGACCGGCGATGTCCAGGTGCGCCCAGGGGATCTGGGTCCCGCCGACCTCGCCGACGAACTCCTGCAGGAACAGCGCAGCAGTGATCGCACCGCCCCAGCGCTCACCGGTGTGCTTCACGTCCGCGATCTGGGAGTCCAGCGACGGCCGCATCTCCTGCAGCAACGGCATCGGCCACATGTCCTCACCGGTGCTCTTGGCGGCGCTGATGACCTGCTCGACGATGTCATCGGTGTTGCCGATCACCGCCGTCGTGCGACCGCCGAGCGCGACCATCGCCGCGCCGGTGAGGGTGGCGACATCGAGCATCAGGTCCGGCTTCACGGTCGATCCGATCGCGAGGCCGTCGGCCATGACCAGGCGACCCTCGGCGTCGGTGTTGATGATCTCGACCGTCTTGCCGTTCGGCATCGTGACCACGTCGCTGGGGCGCTGCGCGTCGGAGCCGGTCATGTTCTCCGCGAGACACAGGTAGGTGGTGATAGCGATCGGCAGTCCGAGCGACGCGATCGCCCCCGTCGCGGCAGCGACCGCCGCGGCACCGGCCATGTCGCTCTTCATCGTGACCATCCCGTCGGCGGTCTTGATGCACAGGCCACCGGAGTCGAAGGTGATCCCTTTGCCCACGAGCACGATGTGCGCCTTCGCGCGCGCCGGTTTGTAGGTCAGGGTCACCAGGCGCGGCGGGCGCGCCGAACCGCGGCCGACGCCGATCAGGCCGCCGCACTGCTGACGCACCAACGACTTCTCGTCGGCGACCCGCACCGCGACCTTGCTTCCGGTGAAGTGCTTGCGGGCCTCGGCGGCGAACGAGGCCGGGTAGAGGTCCAACGGCGGGGTGTTCACCAGATCCCGTGCCCAGGTGACCTGCTCGGCAACGGCGATGGCCCGCGACAGCACCTTGCGCGCCGCGGCGCTCTTGGCGTCCGGGGTGACGACCGTCAACCGCCCCACCGGTGCCGTGCCGTCCTTGCTCTTGTACGTCGTGAACGAGTAGGCGCCGAACAGTGCGCCTTCGGTGACGGCAGCCAGCAACGCCGGTGTGGCGGCGGGGAAGAGCAGGGCCGCGTGCGACGTACCGGCAAGAGCGCGCGACGCCGAACCGGCGGCGCGGCGTACCGCTTCCGCGTCCTCGTCCCCGGGCGCAGCGTCCAGCCCGCTGCCGATCACCAGGACCAGGGCATCGGTGCCGGGGACGCCGGTCACCTTGATGACCTCGTCGGCGGCGCCGGAGGCGCCCAGGGCGCTCAGGTGCTCATCGAGGTACGAGACGGCCTCCGCGGAGAGCCCCTCGACGGGGATGACGTGAGCACCCTTGTCCTGCTTGTGCGACAGGAGCACCATCGTCGCGACGGCCGGTCGGGCAGGGATGCGGTCGGACAGACTGATCGAGGTCATGAAGCGGTTTCCTTCGCGTCGTTGGAGGATCGGGACACCGCCACGATCTGCGGTACTCCCGGTAAAGATACGCCGCAGGCTTCGATACCGTTCGGTCATGACTCTCGCGCATTCCCCGCTGCATGACCGCCACGTTGCCCTCGGTGCCAAGCTGGCCGACTTCGGCGGCTGGGAGATGCCCATCGAATACCCCGGTGGCGGGGTGCTGCGCGAGCACCAGGCGGTGCGTGAGCGCGTCGGCATCTTCGATGTCAGTCACCTGGGCAAGGCGCGCGTCGCCGGGCCGGGTGCGGCCGACTTCGTCAACTCCGCCTTCACCAACGATCTGCGCAAGGTGGCACCCCCGAAGGCGCAGTACACGATGTGCCTCGATGAGGCGACCGGCGGAGTGGTCGACGACCTCATCCAGTACTTCGAGGCCGAGGACGACGTCTTCCTCGTCCCGAACGCTGCCAACACCGCCGAAGTCGTGCGACTGCTGGAAGCGGCTGCACCCGAAGGGATTTCGGTCACCAACCTGCACACCGAGTACGGCGTGATCGCCGTCCAGGGCCCCAAGAGCGCCGAAGTCGTCGCTGCGCTCGGACTGCCCACCGAGTTGGACTACATGTCCTTCGTGCGCGCTGACTGGGGCGGGCGCGAAGTGATCGTGCTGCGCTCGGGCTACACGGGGGAGAAGGGCTACGAGTTGGTGCCGCGGTGGGACGACGCGCCGGCGCTGTGGGACGCCCTGGTCGAGGCGATGGCGCCGTACGACGGTCTGCCGGCTGGTCTCGGTGCGCGCGACACGCTGCGCACCGAGATGGGGTATCCGCTGCACGGGAACGACCTGTCGATGGACATCACCCCGAACATGGCGCGCGCCGGTTGGGCGGTCGGCTGGAAGAAGGACGCCTTCTGGGGCAAGGAAGCACTGGAAGCGCAGAAGGCACGCAAGGACTACCGCCTCACCTGGGGGCTGCTGGCCACGGGCAGGGGTATCCCACGAGCGCACTGCGCCGTCCTGGGTGCCGACGGTCAGGTGATCGGCGAAGTCACCTCGGGCACCATGTCGCCCACCCTCAAACAAGGTATCGCCCTGGCCCTGCTGGACCGTGGCGTCGCCGAGGGTGACGAGGTCACGATCGACGTACGCGGTCGGTCCCTGCCCGCAACCGTGGTCAAGCCACCGTTCGTCACGCCCCACACGAGCTGATCGCGCCAGTCAGCTCGGCGGGTGCAGTCAGCTCGGCGTTGCGGGTCAGTACGGCAGCGCAGGGAACGCCGATAGGTCGACAGCCCGGCCCCCGAGCAGCAGGACAGCCCGGCTCAGGTGGTTGGACAACACGGTGTTCGCCTGGCCGAGCGCGTCCTGCAGCGCCCGATCGACCGGCGAGTCCGCGGCCACCATCAGGCCCAGTTCACGGCTGATGACCACGGCGTCGTAGGGCAGCGCTGACAGCAGCGCGGCCAGTTCGAGCGTGGCGTCGGTGACGGCCGCGGTGGCCTTCTGAGGTGCTTCCCAGGCATCGGCCGCGGTGATCTTCGCGGCTACCCACGCGGCCAGGTTGTCCACCACGACAGCGCTGCGGGAGTAGAGGATCGAGCGCACCAGGTCGGTCGATTCCTCGGTGACCCAGCCCTCGGGCGGACTATCGAACACCGGCGCCGTGACGGTACTGATCGTGTCGGACAGCGCCGGGTTCGCGCCGTCTGCCAGCGGGCGCAGCACCCGGGTGCCGTCGCCGCTCAGCAATGACTCGGCGTACCGGCTCACAGGGGTATGCACCCCGGCGAGGACGAGAGTCGTGGTCACGGGGATGAGACTAGCGCGCGGGCCGGGCGGGCCCGGGCGCGGCCGGATGGTTGCGATACCCTGGCCACCTGCCCGGATCGTTGAGCCGGGTAGGCACGGTGGAAGGGGAAGCCGGTCAGAATCCGGCGCTGGTCCGCAACCGTAGGTGGTCATCACGACCACGAGCCGGGATACCAGCCATCGCGCAGCAACTCACACCCGTCGAGATCTGCGGGCCGAGTTCCAGGCGTTCCGCCCAGAATCAGGTCAGGCAGAGGACCTTCAGGAAGGCCTCATGCACCCCTTCACGACCGCGCGCCGCGCGGGACTTTGCGCTATCCCCGCCGGCATGGTTGCGCTCACCCTCGCGTTCGGCCCGCCCGCCACGGCCGCAGCGACCATCTCTGCGCCGGTCGACGCCGCCTCGCGGTACCTGGCACTGCGGATCGCTGATGGTGGCGGCCGGTTGCTCTACGACCCCGCCCCCTCCCAGGGGACGCAGTACGACAATCCGGGGGGAACCGCGGACGCGATGATGGGGATGATCGCCAGCGGCACGAGCATGACTGCCGTCAAGCAGGCGCGTACCTATCTGGAGAAGAACGTCGCCAACTACATCGGCAGCGGCAGCGAGTTGTATTCCGGTGCGACGGCGAAACTGCTACTGACGGTCACGAGTTCGGCCAGCCGGGTGGACCCGGGGCCCAGCGCTCGCAACTTCGGCGGCGTGGATCTGATCGCGCGACTGCAGAGCCTTCAGACGGCCAGCGGCCGGTTCAGTGACAAGTCCAGCTACGGCGACTACTCCAACGGCATCACCCAGTCCCTGGGCGTTCTCTCGCTCTCGCGCCTGAGGTACAAGGTCCCGACATCGGTCAGCTACCTGCTGAAGCAGCAGTGCAGCAACGGTGGTTTCGACCTCACCCTGGATAACCCGAAGGGTTGCACCAGTGATCCAGACACCACTGGTTATGCCGTCCAGGCGTTGGTCGCGGCGGGCGGTCAGAGCGGTGCCGTCGCCAAGGCCGTCGCCTACCTCGGCGCTGCGCAGAAACCGAGCGGGGCGATCGGGACCGGTCAGACCGGAGTAGCCAACTCGACGGCACTGGCCGCCATGGCATTCACCGCGGCGGGCGACAAGGCCCGGTGGGAGAAGGCCCGCCGCTACCTGTTCACCCTGCAGTACCCGTGCAGCACGCCGGCGAAGTTGCGGGGTGCGATCGCCGCCAACCCGCAGATTCTCGCGACCAAGATCGCCCAGGGCAGCAAGGCCACCCCTGACCAGTCCGACGATGTCGCGACCGGTCAGGCGTTGGTAGCGATGTCGGGAACGACCTACGTCTCGGTGGACGCCGAACTGACCGTGGATGCAGTGCCCACGGACCAGTGCGCCTCGACCGGGTCGGCGACGTCGTCGTCGACATCATCCTCGAGTACGTCGACCAGCACCTCCTCGGCACCCGTGACCGGGCCGCCGGTGATCACCGACGGCGCTGAGACTGATGGTGGTCCGGGCGCCGTGGGTATGGGCCTCATCGTGCTCGGTGGCGCTGCGCTCAGCGCCGGTGGTGTCGCCGCAGCGCGTCACAGCCGCGGTCGCCACGCCCGATGAACCGTTTCATCAGGGCGACCTTCGCGATCGTCGCCGCAGTGGTGGCGGCCATGGCACTGCTCGTGTGGCAGGCGCCCGCGAGCCGGGCGGCTGCCTGCGCCTCTGCCACCAGCGGCGTGACCGTCGTCGTGGATTGGAACGGTGTCGACGGCAAGACCGGGGTGACGGTCCGCTGCGCCCCCGGCGCCCCGTCATCCGCGTGGTCGGCCCTCCAGGCGGCGGGGTTCAGTACCACCGGGGTGCAGCAACAGCCGGGCTTCCTGTGCCGGATCAACGGCTCGCCGAGCACGGATCCGTGTGTGCGCACACCTCCGGGATCGGCCTACTGGGGTCTGTGGGTCGGACCCGCGGGAGGCTCCTGGAAGTACAGCTCGCTGGGTGTCGCCAGCTATTCCCCGGCGCCCGGGACCGCGGTCGGATTCAACTTCGGCGCAGGGGCCCAGCCGGGTGTGAGCCCGCCGGCCATCAGCTCAGGAGGCAGCACCAAGCCCACCGCGAAACCCACGGCGAAACCGTCGCCGAAGCCCACTGCCAGCTCCACGTCCGCGGCCCGGCCCACGACCAACCCTAAGCCGTCGACTCCGGCGAAGACATCCGGGCAAGGATCTTCGGGACCATCGAGTCCCGCTGCCGCGCAACCGGGTTCGACCCCTTCACGTACGTCGAGTGCAGGCTCTGCAGGCACCCCAGGTTCCAGCCGGGTCGCCCCGGGGTCCTCCACCGCAGGCCCGTCCGGCGCCGGGAGCAGCAGCCCCGGGGCCACACCGGGCACCAGCACGACTGGATCAACCAGCCCCGGCACGACCAGCCCCGGCACGACCAGTTCCGGCGCAGCCACCCCGGCCCCGTCCAGTGATGACAACACCGCAGTCGCCGCAGGGCAACCAGCGACGGCCTCGACCGCATCCGGCACCACGCCGGTGGCCATCGGTGCCGGTGTGCTTGCTGTCGCCGGGTTGGGTGGCGCGGGTCTGTTTGCGGCGCGTCGCCGCCGCGGCTGAGCACGATCAGTGGCCCGGACCCTGCACGCAGCCTCGGTGGTGCGATCGCTGCACCCCGGCGCGTGGTGGGCCTGGGCGATCTGCGTTGCGGCGGCGGTCAGTCAGATCACCAACCCGCTGCTGCTCGCGCTCGCCATGGCCGCGGTCATCTTCGTGGTGTTGTCCCGGCGCACCGACGCTCCGTGGGCTCGCGCCTTCCGGTGGTACTTCTACCTCGGTGCCTTCGTCATCGCGACCCGGGTGGTGCTCTACATCCTGGTGGGCGCCAAGACCGGTGAGACCGTCCTGGTGCGGCTGCCCACCATCCACATGCCCGGCTGGGCGGCCGGCATCCAGCTACTCGGCCCGGTCTCCGTCGAGGGACTGGTGGTGGCGTTCTGCGAGGGTCTGCGACTGGCAGCGATGTTCCTGTGCTTCGGCGCCGCCAACGCACTGGCCAACCCGCGGCGCCTGCTGCGACTGCTGCCCTCGGCGCTGCGGGACGTGGGCACGGCGGTCGTCGTCGCGGTCAGCGTGGTGCCGACGCTGGTGCTGGGCGTCGGCCGGGTGACCCGTGCCCAGCAGCTTCGCGGCGACCTGCGCGGCGGCATCCACCGCATCCGACGGATCGGTCTGCCGTTGATGGAGGAAACCCTCGAACGCTCGTTAGCCCTTGCGGCAGCGATGGATTCGCGCGGTTACGGCGCCCTGCGGGAGCAGTCCCGCACCAGTCGGCTCACCACCGGTGCGGTGACCTTCCTCGGCCTGATCGGGGTCTGCGTGGGCTTGTTCGGTCTGCTGGACCAGGGCGACATCCCGCTGCGGCTCAGTCTGGGTCTGCTGATCGGTGGCCTCGGACTCGGTGTTGCCGGAATCGCGCTGGCCGGTCGTAAGAACCCGGTCACGATCTACCGTCCCGACCCGTGGGGCGTGCCGGAGGCGTTGACCCTGGAGTGCGGGTTGTGGACCGTGGCTCTGGTGTACGCGGCGGTCAGCCTGCACCCGGATGCGGCCAGCATGCCGACCGAGCCACTCGGCGTACCTGCCGTCCCGCTGCTGGCGCTGCTCGGGTTCCTGGTTGCTGCCCTGCCCGGGGTACTCACCCCGGATCCCATGCTCGACCGGGACTCCCGGGGCGCCCGGGATGAGGTGGTGAACGCATGAGCGGCATCGTTCAGTTCGACCGGGTGAGTCTGACCTACGAGGGGGCGCCCGCCCCGACGCTGGTCGCAGTGGACCTGAGCATTGAGCCCGCCGAGCTCGTTTTGATCGTCGGGCGCACGGGTTCGGGCAAGTCCACCCTGCTCACCGCGATCAACGGGTTGATGCCGCACTTCACCGGCGGCACCGTCACCGGCACCATCACGGTCGCCGGCCGCAGCACCGCCGATCATCGTCCGCGCGATCTGGCCGACGTGATCGGGTACGTCGGGCAGGATCCGGCGGCCAGCTTCATCACCGACACCGTCGAGGAGGAACTCGCCTACGGCATGGAGCAACGCGGGCTGTCGCCCGAGGTGATGCGCAAACGGGTCGAGGAGACACTCGATGTCCTGGGCATCGCCGAGCTGCGCGACCGGCCGCTGTCGGATCTGTCCGGCGGTCAACAGCAGCGCGTGGCGATCGGCGCGGCCCTGACGATGCAGCCGCAGGTGTTGCTGCTGGACGAACCGACCTCGGCGCTGGACCCGAACGCCGCCGAGGAGGTGCTGGCCACCATCACCCGCCTGGTGCACGACCTGGCCGTCACCGTCATCGTCGCCGAGCACCGGATCGAACGCGTCATCCCGTACGCCGATCGCGTGATCCACGTGGGCACCGACGGTCGGGTGCAGATCGGCGAACCCGCTGTCATCATGGCGGTTTCGGATGTGGCGCCACCCCTGGTGGAACTGGGTCGCCTGGCCGGTTGGTCACCGCTACCACTATCCGTGCGCGATGCGCGACGACAGGCCGGGCCGCTGCGACAGGTCGCCGCCGACCTCGCGGAACAAGCTCCCAGCGGCGTCGGCAGCTCGCCGATCCTGACGGGTAGGAGCGTCGGCGTTACCCACGGGCGGGTCCCCGCCGTTCGCGGCGTGGATCTGGAGTTGCTTCCCGGGCAGGTCACCGCCCTCATGGGCCGCAACGGATCCGGCAAGTCCTCGCTGCTGTGGGCGCTGCAGGGCAGCGGACCGATGGATCACGGCACGGTACGGGTCAGCGGTCAGGACCCACGGGCATTGTCCGCCGGAGCACGCCGCGAACTGGTCGGCCTGGTCCCGCAGACGGCCTCCGACCTGCTCTACCTGGCCAGCGTCGGTGCCGAGTTACGTGCCGCCGACAAAGCGGCCGGTGCACCGGAGGGAACTGCACGCGGGCTACTGGACCAGTTCGCCCCCGGTGTCCCCGACGACCGCCACCCGCGGGATCTGTCTGAGGGACAACGACTTTCGCTGGTCCTGGCGATCCAACTCGCGGCCCGGCCGCACGTCGTACTCCTGGATGAACCCACCCGCGGGCTGGACTATGACGCCAAGGCGGCGTTACGCCGCACGGTCCGCCGGCTCGCCGACGAGGGCGCCGCGGTCCTGATCGCCAGCCACGACGTGGAGTTCGTCGCAGCGGCCACTGACCGGGTGGTGTTGATGGCGCAGGGCGAGGTCATCGCCGACGGGACCACCTCGGACGTGGTGCTCGCCTCCGCCGCCTACGCCCCGCAGATCGCCAAGATCATGGCGCCGGTGCCTGTCCTCACTCTCGAGCAGGTTGCTCCCCTGGTGGAGACCGCGTCATGACCGCCGCGATCGCTCTGAAACCACGGTCCCTGGCCGCCATCGTGCTGGTGAGCGCCGTGGGTGCGTTCGGGTTCCTGTGGCCGCTGTTCGTGGCACCCGGATCGGCGCTGGCGCAGCACGCACGCGACGCCCCGTTCCTGTTCGGTCTGCTGCTTCCACTACTGCTCGCCGTGGTGCTCGCGGAAGTGTCCGAGGGCGGCATCGACGCCAAGGCGATCGCGATGCTGGGTGTGCTCAGCGCCCTGGACGCGGCGATCCGCCCGCTCGGTGCGGGCACCGCCGGGATCGAGGTGATGTTCTTCCTGCTGGTCCTGGCCGGTCGGGTCTTCGGGGCCGGGTTCGGTTTCGTGCTGGGGGCCACGAGCATGTTCGCCTCCGCCCTGCTGACCGCCGGAGTCGGGCCGTGGCTGCCGTTCCAGATGCTCGGTGCCGGCTGGGTCGGGATGGGTGCCGCTCTGCTGCCGCGGTGTAGGGGATGGCTGGAACTGGCCCTGCTGTCGGCGTACGGCGCGGTGGCCAGTCTGTTCTACGGGTGGGTCCTGAACATGTGGTTCTGGCCGTTCGCCACCGGTGGCGACACCTCGATCAGTTTCGTGGCGGGTGCGCCGCTGGGGGAGAACCTCACGAGGTTCGTCGCATTCAACCTGGCCACCTCGTTCGGCTGGGACCTGGGCCGTGCGATCACCACGGTGACCCTCATCCTGCTGACCGGTGTGCCGGTGCTGGCAGCGCTGCGCCGGGCGGCACGCAAAGCCAACTTCCGGCCCGCCGTCAGCTTCGAATCCTGACCACATCCCGGCCCGGTCGTGCCGGCGAGGTGGCGGCTGTGGTTGAGTATGGCCCCTGGAGGCCACCCGCACCTCTTGTCTTTCGGTAGCCGGTCCACGTCGATCCCATCCGGGCCCTACTCTCGAAACACCTGCTTTCAGTTCCCTTTTTGGAAGGTCCCCTTGTCATGGCTTCGGCGCCTGCTGACCCCGCGTCCACGTTCGACTTCGACCCGGCTGACCCGGTCTTCGTAGCGCACGAGGGCGGCAAACTCGGGGTCGTCGCCCGCACGGAACTGCGGGACAGTTCCGACCTGTCGGTCATCTACACCCCCGGCGTGGCCCAGGTGTGCCGGGCCATCGCCGCAGACGCCACCCTCTCGATGCGCTACACCAGCCGCAGCAACACCGTGGCTGTCGTCAGCGACGGATCTGCCGTGCTCGGGCTGGGCAACATCGGCCCCGAGGCAGCCATGCCGGTGATGGAGGGCAAGGCGGTGCTGTTCAAGCACTTCGCCGATGTCGACGCGGTCCCGGTGTGCATGAACAGCGGCACCGTGGAGGAACTGGTCGACGCCATCGCGCGCATCGCCCCGACGTACGGCGGCATCAACCTGGAGGACATCTCCGCACCGCGCTGCTTCGAGATCGAGCGCAAGCTGCAGGAGCGGTTGAACATTCCGGTCTTCCACGACGACCAGCACGGGACGGCCGTCGTGGCCCTGGCCGCCCTGATCAACGCGGCCAAGGTCACCGGGCAGGAGTTGAAGCAGCTGCGCGTGGTGATCGGCGGTGCGGGCGCGGCCGGGGTGGCCATCACCGACATCCTGCGTCGCTCGGGCATCCCGGACGTCGTCGTGTGCGACACCCGCGGGGTGGTCGAGCCCTACCGGACCGACCTGAAGGACCACAAGCCGCGCCTGGCGATGTCGACCAACCCTCGTGGTGTGCGTGGCACGCTCGGCGATGCGTTACGCGATGCCAACGTCTATATCGGCGTATCCGGCGGCACCGTGCACGAGGAGTACCTCGCGGCCATGGCCCCGAAACCGATCATCTTCGCCCTCGCCAACCCCGACCCCGAGGTGCACCCCGACCTCGCGCATAAGTACGCCAGCGTGGTGGCCACCGGCCGTTCGGACTTCCCGAACCAGATCAACAACGTGCTGGCCTTCCCGGGTATCTTCCGTGGCGCCCTCGACTCCGGTGCACCGGCGATCACCGAGTGGATGAAGATCGCTGCGGCGCAAGCGATTGCGGGCCTGGTGGAGAATCCGCGTGCCGACATGATCGTGCCGTCGCCGTTCGATGAGCGGGTGGCGCCCGCTGTGGCCGCGGCGGTGGCCGCCCACGCCTGAGCACGACCTCTGGCAGGTACGACGAGGGGCTGGGTTCCGATCGGAACCCAGCCCCTCGTCGTACGTGGTGCGTTACTTCTTGCCGCCACCCAGCAGGCCGCCGAGGATGTCGCCGATACCGCCGCCGCCACCCGAACCGCCGGCGCCGCCACCCAGCAGGCCGCCCAGGATGTCGCCGATACCGCCGCCGCCACCGCCGGAGCCGCCACCCAGGACGCTGCCGAGGATGTCACCCAGGCCGCCACCGGATGCGCCTGCGTCACCCGCGGCTGCCGAACCACCCAGGTTGTCCGGCAGGGACACCGGGCCGGAGCCGTCACCTGTCGCAGCGGCCGCAGGGGAGGCGCTGGTCGCACCCTTGTTGCCGGTGAAGACCTTTCCGGCCAGGAAGGCCATCACCATGGGGGCCAGCATCGGCAGCAGCTTCTTCAGCAGGTCACCGCCGCCGGGGGTGGTCGCGCCCAGCTTCTGCACGACCTGGTCGGAGTTGTCGCCGAAGACGTTGTTGACGATCTTGCTGCCGTCTTCGACGTCGATGTCGTCCAGGCTCGTCGGCTCGTTGCCCGCGTGCTGCTGCAGCGCCTGGGCCAACGACTCCTCGCCGCCGTCGGCGGCGTTCGCGGCCATGCCGCCCACCAGCACCGGAACGGCCTTGCTGGCCGCGTCCTGGACTTCGTCGGGGCTGGCACCCAGGGCGCCAGCGATCTGGTCAATGGGAAGTTGCGCCAGGATGGCGTCGAGGTCGCTCATAGGACGTCCTTGTCATTCAGGAACCGAGTGGTTCTCCCGTGAGTAACCCGATCGGGTACCCCTTGGTATGAACTTACCGCGGGGGAAAGCGGGTGGACCAGGAAACGTTCAGGACGGTGTGTTGGCGCCGGATAGGTTGGGTCCGTGAGCGAATCGTGGACCTGGACCTATGAAGATGCCGCCGGAGCGCCGGTGAGCGATGTCACGCTGCCGCAGACCAGTTACCCGACCCAGAGCGACGCCGAGTCGTGGTTGGGACAGACCTGGCAGGAGCTGCGCGCGCAGGGGGTCAGCAGCGTGACGTTGTACCTTGATGGGACGCCGGTGTACGGCCCGATGGGCCTGACCGACGGAAGTTGACCAGGCTCAGTCGATCGCCGCGCCGCGCTTGACCTTCGGCCGGGGGATGCGCGACATCCGCATCTGGAACGAGCGCATGACCGTGTAGAACGCGCTGCCCTTGGGCGGCGGAGTGCCGAACTTGGCGGTGACCTTGCGCTTCACCCGCCGCCACAACAGTGCGGAGTCAATCACCCCGGCGACCAGAATCAGCCAGACCACCAAGAGACCGCCGAACTGCAGTGCCCGCACGGGCAGGAAGGTGAGCACCAGCACCACCAGCATCAGCGGCAGGATCAGTTCGCCGACGTTGAGGCGGGAGTCGACGATGTCGCGGATGTAGCTCTTGACCGGTCCGCGGTCCTTGGGCGGCAGGGCGCTCTCGTCACCGGCCATTTGGGCCGCGCGCACCCGCGCACGCTCCTCGCGGGCCTGGTTTCGGGCTTCCTTCTTGGCGGACTTGCGATCCTCCGGCACCAGGGGGCGACGCAGCGCCGCTTCGGCCTCTTTCCGCTTCGGAGTGGGCCGGCCCTTCTTGGCCGTTTCACCGGTCGCCAAGACCTCGCTCACCTCCGGGGTGGCCTGCGGGGTTTCCACGACGCTGTCTTTGCTACGACCGAACACGGAGCTATTTTCCCACACCCGTAGGGTGAACAAGTGACGTCTTCCAGCAGCCCCATCAGTGCGCAGCGCCGCTCCGAACTCGCCCAGCGGATCCAGGATGCGATGCCCGGTGTCCGCAGCGATCTGGAAGCGCTGACCCGCATCCCCAGCGTGTCGCTGGGCTCCTTCGACCAGGCCCATGTCGACCAGAGCGCTCAGGCCGTCGCCGAGTTGTTACGCGCGGAGGGACTCGAGGTCCAGATCGTGCGCGAGGGCGGGGCTCCGGCGGTGCTCGCCCACAAAGCCGGTCCGGCAGGCGCGCCGACGATCACGCTCTACGCGCACCACGACGTACAACCACCGGGCGACGAGAAGGACTGGGACAGTAAGCCGTTCGAACCTGTCGAGCGGGACGGGCGGCTGTACGGTCGCGGCGCCGCCGACGACAAGGCAGGGGTGATGGCCCACATCGCCGCGCTGCGGGCGCACGGTGACCAGCTGCCGGTCGGCGTGAACATCTTCGTCGAGGGCGAGGAGGAGGCCGGCTCGGAGTCGCTGCCTGCCATCCTCGAAAAGTACGGCGATGCGCTGGCCGCCGACGCGATCGTGCTGGCGGACTCGCAGAACTGGGAGATCGGCACCCCGGCCCTGACGACCACCCTGCGCGGTCTGGTGCGTGCGGTGGTGACCGTCCGCACGCTGTCGCACAGTGTGCATTCGGGGATGTTCGGCGGCCCGCTGCCCGATGCGTTGACCGCACTGGCCCAGTTGCTGACCCGGTTGCACGACGAGAAGGGGGACGTCGCCGTACCCGGCCTGGTCAGCGACGACGTGACCGAATTGGCGTACGACGAGCAGCGGCTGCGCGCCGAGTCCGGCGCGTTACCGGGGACCCGGCTGATCGGCACCGGAACGATCCTGCAGCGCCTGTGGGGCAAACCCACGATGACGGTGATCGGGATCGATGCCCCGAGCGTCGCGACCGCGTCCAACACCCTGGTCGCATCGGCCAGCGCCAAGCTGTCGATGCGGATCGCGCCCAGCCAGGACCCGCAGGTCGCGTGGGAGGCGCTGCGCGACTTCGTGCTCGCGCAGGACGTGTGGGGCGCGCAGATCGAGATCGACCTGGACGACATCGGGCCAGGTTTCAGCGCGAACACCCAGGGTCCGGTCTACGACGCGACCCGAGCAGCGTTCGCGTCGGCCTGGGACGGCACCGATCCGGTCGACATCGGCGTCGGCGGGTCGATCCCGTTCGTGGCTGCCTTCGCGGAGCGCTTCCCGCAGGCGGCCATCCTGGTGACCGGCGTCGAGGACCCGGACACCCGCGCCCACGGCGCCAACGAGAGCCTGCACCTGGCGGAGTTCGAGAAGGTCTGTCTGGCCGAGGCGTTGTTGCTGGAGCAGTTGGGCACGCAGGGAAAGGCCGATGACTGATGGCACAAGGCAGTTACGTGGAGCAGTCCTACGAGCGGGACACCCGCTACATCAACGACCGCATCACCAGCGACGGCTCGGGGCAGTGGCCGGTCGAGCCCGGCCGCTACCGCCTGGTGGTCAGCCGGGCCTGCCCGTGGGCCAGCCGCCTGGTGATCACCCGGCGGTTGCTGGGGTTGGAGGACGCGATCTCGATGGGGATCTGCGGTCCTACCCACGACGCCGACAGCTGGACGTTCGACCTCGACCCGGGTGGCCTGGACCCGGTGCTGAAGATCCCGCGGATCAAGGACGCCTACGAGAAACGGGAACCCGGCTATCCGCGCGGCATCACGGTCCCGGCCATGGTCGAGATCGCCAGCGGCAAGGTGGTGACCAACGATTTCGCCCCGATGGAGTTGGACCTGATCACTCAGTGGGGCTCCTTCCAGCGGCAGGGGGCACCGGATCTGTATCCCGAGGCGTTGCGCGAGCAGATGGACCCGTTGATGCGCCGGATCTACACCGAGGTCAACAACGGCGTCTACCGGTGCGGGTTCGCCGGCACCCAGGAGTCGTACGACGACGCGTATGACCGGCTGTTCACCGCCCTGGACTGGCTGACCGATCACCTCAGCACCCGGCGCTATCTGATGGGGGACCACCTCACGGTCGCGGATATCCGTCTGTTCACCACCCTGGTGCGCTTCGATCCGGTCTACCACGGCCACTTCAAGGCCAACCGCAGCAAACTTGCCGAGATGGAGGTGCTGTGGGCCTACGCCCGCGACCTGTTCTGGACCCCCGGATTCGGCGACACCGTCAATTTCACCCAGATCAAACAGCACTACTACCGGGTGCATCGCGACATCAACCCGACCGGTGTCGTCCCGGACGGGCCGGATCTGGCCAACTGGGCCGTGCCGCACGGTCGGGAGGCCCTGGGCGGCAGTCCGTTCGGGGACGGCAGCGCGCCCGGACCCATCGCTCCTGGTGAGCGGGTCGACCCTGCGGACAACCCGTTCGCCGGGCCGGACGGTCTGCTGGTGCACCCTGCCGGGTCGTGACTGCTCGGGTGGTCATCGCCCCCGACCGGTGGGGCCCGGTGGCAGCACCGCAGATCGCCGACGCCATGGCGCGCGGCTGGCGGACACGTAATCCGTCGGTGCAGGTGATCAGCTGTCCGCAGTCGAACGGGGACGCCGGTCTCATCGGGTCGATCGCCACGGCGAGACCCGACGCCACCATGGGTGTGTGCGAAGCCATCGGGTCCGGCGGTTCGCCCGTCCTCGTCCCTTACGTTCAGGTCGAGGATGAGGGTTCCCGCACGGCGTACCTGCCCCTGTCGTCCGGGCAGGCACCCGGTAGTGGTGGCAGTTCCTACGTCACCGGCCGGGCGATTCGCGACCTGATGGCCGCCGGCGTCGATTGCATCGTGGTGGGTCTGGCCGACAGCGGAGCGCTGGATGGCGGAGCGGGATTCATCTCGGGCCTGGCCGGCGCCGCACCGCCCGGAAGTCGGCAGCACCCAGAGGCGCCCGTCGTGGCGTTGGCCAAACAGGTGGTGCACGACCACGGAGTGGATCTGGTGGGCGCCTACGACACCGCCATCCCGTTGCTCGGCCTGACGGGAGCTGCGGCAGCTGCGCAGGACGGCCTCGGCCTGGACCCGTACCAAGCCCAGGATGCCGAGGCCTGGATGAGCCGGTGGGCCCACGACCTCCAGCAGCTGCTGCCCGGCCGGACCGATCTGCTGACCGGCAAGGCGCACCGCCACGACCGGACACCCGGCGCCGGTGCCGGAGGGGGAGTGGGCTTCGCGCTCGCGGCGCTGGGGGCAGACCTGCGCCCGGCTGCCGAGGTCGTCGCGGAGGCTACCGGGCTCAGCGACGCGATCCGGGCCGGTGACCTGGTCGTCACCGGAACGCTGGTGTTCGACTGGCACGAACTGAGCGACAGTGTGGTGCTACAGGTCGGCTCATCGGCGCAGGCCCTCGCCCGGCCGGCCGTGATCCTGGCGGGCCGGGTCGACGTCGGACGCCGCGAGCTGATGAGTCTTGGCTTCTCCGGCGGGTACGGCGTCGTGCAGTCCCCGCGTACCCCGCTTCCGGGACAGGCTGCTGAGATCACTTCTGCCGTCGAACAGCTGGCCTACCGGGTGGCCGGGACCTGGACACCTGTCGACAGCAGCCCGCACGGATGAACGCTCCACAGGCATCCAAGGGTTATCGTGATGGAACGGGAAGAATCGACGGACGCCTCACGTTGACGCTGCTGAGGCCGACGACGGCACCACGAGATCCAGACTTATATCCACTAGACGGACGAAGGATTCACCAATGACCTCATCGACCGACACCGGGACCCCGACCCAGTCCGAGACCCACGCTGTTCTGTTGACCGACGTGGCTGCCGCCAAGGTCAAGAGCCTGTTGGAGCAGGAGGGCCGTGATGACCTGCGCCTTCGCGTCGGGGTGCAGCCCGGTGGCTGCTCCGGCCTCATCTACCAGCTCTACTTCGACGAGCGCGCCCTGGATGGCGACCTGGTCCGTGACTTCGACGGTGTCGAGGTAGTGGTCGACCGGATGAGCGCGCCCTACCTGGACGGCGCCACCATCGACTTCGCCGACACCATCGAGAAGCAGGGATTCACCATCGACAATCCCAACGCCGGCAGCTCCTGCGCCTGCGGTGACTCCTTCAGCTGACCGCTGCGAATCCACCAACGACCCCCAGCCGTGCACACGGCGGGGGTCGTTGCCGTAAGTTTCCGGTATGCGGATTGCCATCACCGGGTCGATTGCGACCGATCATCTGATGACGTTCAGCGGTCGCTTCGCCGACTCGCTGGTTGTTGAGCAACTGGACAAGGTCTCGTTGTCCTTCCTGGCCCAGGACCTGCAGATCCGCCGGGGCGGGGTGGCCGCGAACATTGCCTTCGGCATGGCGCGCCTGGGGCAGCAGCCCATCCTGGTCGGCGCGGTCGGCGAGGACTTCGATGACTACCGGTCGTGGTTGGAGCGACACGGTGTCGATTGCGATTCGGTGCATGTCTCCGAGACCCAGCACACCGCCCGGTTCGTCTGCACGACCGACGACGACATGGCCCAGATCGCGACGTTCTACGCCGGTGCAATGAGTGAGGCCCGGGACATCGAGCTTGCGCCGGTGGCGGCCCGGGTCGGTGACCTGGATCTGGTTCTCATCGGGGCCAACGATCCGGAGGGCATGCTTCGGCACACCACTGAGTGCCGCACCCGCAGTATCCCGTTCGTCGCGGATCCCTCCCAACAGCTGGCGTTCGCCGATGGTCCTTTCATCCGTCAATTGATCGACGGTGCGGCCTATCTCTTCACCAACGAGTACGAAGCCCACCTGACCGAGCAGAAGACCGGGTGGAGCGCACAGGAGATCCTGGATCGAGTGGGCACCCGGGTGGTCACCCAGGGCAGCAAGGGTGCGGTGATCCAGCGCACCGGCGAGCCCGAGATCCATGTGCCGGTGGCCGGTGAGGTACGCCGCGCCGACCCGACCGGGGTCGGTGACGCCTTCCGGGCCGGCTACCTGTGCGGTCTGTCCTGGGGCCTTGCGCCCATGGAGTGTGCGCAGGTCGGGTCGATGCTCGCGACGTACGTCATCGAGACAGTGGGCACCCAGGAGTACCACCTGACGGGCGCGGACTTCTTGCGGCGCTTGGAAGCGGCGTACGGCGCGGCCACGGCATCGGCCGTGCGGCCGCACCTGCGCGTGCGCTGAGAAGGGTCATGCCGGCGCGTCCGCCCTACCCACCGATCGAGCCACCGCCGACCGCCTGGCGGTTACAGGATGCTCCGGACCGGGCGCAGGACCTGCTGGCCAGCGGCGCGGATCTCGCGCCGGGGACCCTGCTATCGGCGTACCGCATGGGGTTGTTCCCTATGGGCCTCGGCCCTGGGGGCGCCGAGCCGATCGGCTGGTGGTCGCCGGTACGCCGGGGAGTGCTGACACCGGGCGATCATCACGTGCAACGGTCACTGCGACGCTCCGCGCGGCGGCTGCGGGTCAGCGTTGATGAAGCGTTCGACGGCGTGGTCGCTGCCTGCGCCGACGCGTCACGGGACGGCCGCTGGATCACTCCGGCAGTCGCCCACGCCTACCGTGCGCTGCACGACCTGGGCTGGGCGCACTCCGTGGAGGTCTGGGCAGGCACGGAACTTGCCGGTGGCCTCTACGGAGTGTCCATCGGTGGCTTCTTCGCGGGGGAGTCGATGTTCCACCGGCACACCGACGCCGGCAAGGTCGCCCTGTGGGCACTGGCCGCCGCGGTCCTTGCCCATCCGGACGGCCTGATCGACGTCCAGTGGCAGACCGAGCACCTGCGCACCCAGGGGGTTCGTGAGGTGTCCCGGCAGCGGTACCTTGACCTGCTCCCGGCGGCGCTGCGTGCCCCCGTGCCGGCATTGCTGCGCGGCGAGGCGGCGGCGCCAGGATTGATGCCGACTCGTGATCGGTGACTATGGTGACCTCCCCGCAGGAACGAATGGGACTGGGATAGGGTTTCCCCGTGCACGGAACCGATCATCGCGAAGCTGACGAGCCAGGCTTGCGCTCACGCAGCGACCAGCAGAAAACGCCCGCCGGACACCGTCATTCGCGCATCGCCTTCGGCGCGCTCCTTGCGGTCGCGACGGTGGTCCTGACCGGTTGCAACGCGACCGTGGACCGCGGCTTCCTCCCCAAGGGTGTGACTGCCGTGACCCCGGAGGTGACGGACTTCTGGAAGGCCACCTGGCTGTGGGGTCTGGCGGTCGGTGTTCTGGTCTGGGGTCTGACGCTGTACTGCGTCGTCCGCTACCGCCGCAAGAAGTCCGACACCGGTCTTCCGCCGCAGTTGGCTTACAACGTCCCGATCGAGATCCTCTACACCGTCGTGCCGGTGTTCATGGTCGCCGTGCTCTTCGGCAAGACCGTGGAACTCGAGAACAAGATACTCGACATCCAGCCCAACCCGAACGTCACCATCAACGTGGTCGGCAAGCAGTGGTCATGGGACTTCAACTACGTGGGTGCGGACGTCTACGACACCGGCATCCAGGCCGACCTGCAAAGCGGGAAGCCGGGACAGGAAGCGGACCTGCCCACCCTGTACCTGCCGGTGAACGAGCGGGTCGAGTTCGTGCTCACCACGCGCGATGTGATCCATTCCTTCTGGGTGGTGCCGTTCCTGCAGAAGATGGACATGATCCCCGGCAAGGTCAACAGGTTCCAGGTCACCCCGACCCAGATCGGCACCTTCCGCGGCAAGTGCGCCGAACTGTGCGGTGCCTACCACTCGGACATGCTTTTCAACGTGAAGGTCGTCTCCAAGGCGGACTACGAGGCCCACCTGCAATCTCTGCGTGACCGCGGCCAGGTCGGCTTCCTGTCCAACGCGCTGAACCGCTCGACGCTGGAGCCCGGTCAGCAGCAGTACCTACCCGAAGGCGTCAAGGAGTCCGACATCAAGGAGGACGCAACATCATGACGAGCACCCTCGATCCCGCCACAGGGACGATCCCCGCGCCTCGGGTTCCCCGGGAGGACCGGGTCGGCCGCACCTTCGTGAAGTACATCACCACGACGGACCACAAGGTCATCGGCAACCTGTACTTCATCACCTCGTTCACGTTCTTCCTGATCGGCGGCCTGATGGCTCTGCTGATCCGCGCCGAACTGATCGAGCCCGGCCTGCAGGTCGTCGACAACCCGGAACAGTTCAACCAGCTGTTCACCATGCACGGCACGATCATGCTGCTGTTGTTTGCGACCCCGCTGTTCGCGGGCTTTGCCAACGCTTTGGTTCCCTTGCAGATCGGTTCGCCGGACGTCGCCTTCCCGCGGCTGAACATGTTCGCCTACTGGCTCTACCTCTTCGGTGGCCTGATCGCTTCGGCGGGCTTCCTCACGCCACAGGGTGCTGCCGCCTTCGGTTGGTTCGCCTACGCGCCGCTGTCGGACACCACCTTCAGCCCGGGCCTGGGCGGCAACCTGTGGGTCTTCGGTCTGGCCCTGGGTGGTTTCGGCACGATCCTGGGTTCGGTCAACTTCATCACCACGATCATCTGTCTGCGCGCACCCGGTATGACCATGTTCCGGATGCCGATCTTCACCTGGACGATCCTGATCACCTCGTTGCTGGCGATCATCGTCTTCCCGGTGCTGGCGGCCGCGATGTTCGGCCTGGGTCTGGACCGGGTGATGGGCGCCCACGTCTTCGATCCAGAAACCGGCGGAGCGCTGCTGTGGCAACACATGTTCTGGTTCTTCGGGCACCCGGAGGTCTATATCATCGCGTTGCCCTTCTTCGGGATCATCTCCGAAGTCCTGCCGGTATTCAGCCGCAAACCGATCTTCGGTTATAAGACGTTGGTCTTCGCGACCATTGCGATCGCCGCGCTGTCGGTGAGTGTGTGGGCCCACCACATGTACGCCACCGGTCAGGTGCTGCTGCCGTTCTTCGCGATCATGACCATGCTGATCGCGGTGCCGACCGGCGTGAAGTTCTTCAACTGGATCGGCACGATGTGGGGCGGCTCGCTGACCTTCGAGACCCCGATGCTGTGGGCGATCGGGTTCTTGGTGACCTTCCTGTTCGGTGGTCTGACCGGTGTCATCCTGTCCAGCCCCGCGCTGGACTTCCACCTGTCCGACTCCTACTTCGTGGTGGCCCACTTCCACTACGTGGTGTTCGGAACCGTCGTCTTCGCGATGTTCGCCGGGTGGTACTTCTGGTGGCCGAAGCTCACCGGCCGGATGCTCGATGAGAAGTTGGGCAAGATCCACTTCTGGATGCTGTTCATCGGCTTCCACATGACCTTCCTGATCCAGCACTGGCTGGGTGTGGCCGGTATGCCGCGTCGCTACGCGGACTACCTGCCCGAGGACGGATTCCAGTGGATGAACGACGTGTCCAGTGCCGGTGCGCTGCTCCTGAGCCTGTCGATGCTGCCGTTCCTGTACAACGTGTGGAAGACCTGGCGGACCGCCCCGCTCGTGACCGTCGATGACCCCTGGGGTTACGGCGCGTCGCTGGAGTGGGCGACATCCTGCCCGCCGCCGCGGCATAACTTCGACCGCATCCCGCGGATCCGCTCGGAGCGTCCCGCGTTCGACCTGCACCACCCGGAGGCGGCGGCCAGTTCGGTTGCGCCTGCCCCGGATCTGGTGTCGCAGATCGTCGGCCCGGCCGATCGCGGCGGTCAGACGTTCGGTGGCGAAGATGCGGGGGAGAGCCGATGAAGGTCGAATACAAGCTGTTCACGATCATCGGCGTGTTCGCCGTGGTCATGGGGTTCATCTACGGGCACTTCACCCACTGGGAGGAGCCGGTCGGCCCGGTCGCGCTCTTCCTGACCGGGGGGCTGTGCGCGATGATCGCGTTCTACCTGTGGCGCACCGGTGCCAAGCTCGACCCGCGCCCGGATGACGACCCGTACGGCGAGATCGACCAGGTCGAGGGCGACTTCGGTTTCTTCGCGCCGTACTCGTGGTGGCCGCTGTTCCTCGCCCTCGCCGCCGCCGTCCTCTTCCTCGGTGCGGCCGTTGGCTGGTGGCTGGTGATCATCGCTATCCCGTTCGGAGCCGTGGCGCTGGTCGGCTGGGTCTTCGAATACTCCAAGGGCGACGACGCGGTCTGATCCCATAACTCACGTCGAAGGGCGGCACCGGTTCACCGGTGCCGCCCTTCGACGTTCATGAGTGGGTTTTGCTCAGCCCCAGCCGAGTTCGTGCAGCCGCGCGTCGTCGATCCCGAAGTAGTGACCGACCTCGTGGATGACGGTCGTGTGGATCTGCTGCTTCAGATCGGCCTGGTCCCGGCTGATCCGGGTCAGCGGTCCGGCAAAGATCTGGATGGTGTCCGGCGTCGCCCCGCCGAAGCCGTAGAAGTCACCGCGCTGGGTCAACGGAATGCCCGTGTAGAGCCCGAGCAGCTCGCTGTGGCCGTCGGCCGCGCTGTGCTCGTGTCCGTCCCAGCCGCGGGCCTGCCAATCAGCCGCGGGTTCGTCCTCGACGACGATCGCCACGTTGTCGATCTGCTCCAGCAGATCCTTCGGGATGTCGTCCATCGCATCGGAGACAACCTGCTCGAACTGCTGACGCGACATCCCGGAGTGCATGGTGTCACTCTCTCATCCACGGATACTGATCCGATGGTGGACTTCGACCTCGAGCGTTACGTCAATGCCCAGGAGACGGGCGGCAGTTACGAACGTGCGCTGCAGGAGCTGGGTCGCGGCCAGAAGAGGTCCCATTGGATCTGGTGGGTCTTCCCGCAGATCGCGGGGCTCGGGATGAGCCCCACGTCCACGCGGTACGCCGTCAGCGGCCTTGACGAAGCACGCGCCTACCTCGCGCACCCCGTGCTGGGGCCACGGCTGCGGGAGGCGGCACAGGCGCTCCTGGCCGCGCCCGGTCGTGATGCCGAGCACATCCTTGGTGGCATTGACGCGGTCAAGGTCCGCTCGTCGATGACGTTGTTCGCCGCGGCTGATCCCGGTGCGCCGATCTTCGAGCAGGTGCTTGACCGCTTCTACGGTGCCGAACCCGACCCGTTGACCCAGCAGCTGCTGTCGTAGCTCAGAAGGCCGACACCGGCCCGGTGCTGCGCTGCGGACGGGACAGAGCGTGAATGATCGCAGCTTGCCCGTGTCGCTGGGTCGCCACCGCCGTCAGGAGACCGGTGACTCCCTCGAAGGCGCCGGCGGGGAATTCAGGCAGGGGCAGGTCGACGCTGGCGGCCAGGTCGTCGCTGTGCACGACGATCTCCATCAACCGGGTGATGAGGAAGGCGTTCGTGGTCAGCGCCCAGCCCTGCCAGTTGAGGTATACCAGGTCACCGAAGCGGTCCATGGCGTCCGGTAGCACTGACAGGCGCGCGCGGGCCTGGTCCAGGACAGCGTCGGGGCCGTCGGCGGCGGCGTCGTTTGCCCGGTCGCGGATCGTGCTGTTGACCTCCTCGTTCAATCCCGAGTTGGCCCATGCCGCACGCCGGTAGTGCTCGAGCAGGCTGATGACCTCGGCATCGGACGGTACGTCTTGTCCAGCCAGATCGACCAGGTAGCCCACCTGCGCGAGCAGGTGCTGGGCCATCGCACCGACGCGCATTCCCTGCGCTGCGCTCGGCTCGCCCCACGCGGCCCTCACCTCCGGCCGGCTGGTCAGATCCAGTGCCAACGCGGCCGTCGTCGTAACGACACCTCGGTCGAAGGCGGTCACGAAGGCGGGATCATCGGTCACGCTTCGATGCTGCCAGAAGGGGCCGACGGGCGAGGGCCCGTGCGTGGGCCTACGCCGAAGCGAACCAGCCACCGCTACGCGCGGAATGCTCCGTCAACCAACCGCGGCGTGACGTGATCGGCGTCGAGTTGCGCGGCGTACCTCACGTCATCCTCGAATCCGCGCTGCGCCAGCTCGATCCCGCTGCCCGTGGCCGGGAGCGCGGCACGCAGGTCGTCGCGCACCGACAGGAAGGCATCCGCCGCCGCGCGAGCCTCATAGGACAGGTCCTCCCGGGGCACACCGGTGGCGGCGATCACCGCCCCCGCACCCCACAGGTCCTCGACGGCCGGCCGCAGGGTGCCATCGGGCCATTGTTCGCCGGCGGCGATCACCGAGACGGTCAGTCCCGGCTCGTCGTACAAGGCTCGGCCCAGGAACGCGCCGAGCGCCGAAGCGTTGCGCACACAACCCGCAAAGACCTGCGTGGTGCGTTCAGCGCACCACGCGCTGATGGTGGCGCCGTTGGGGGAGGGCAGCACGATCCGGGCCGGGAGACCGGGCAACTGGGCCAGCCTGGCCGGCGAAAGGGACAGCGCGTCCGGTCGGCTGGCCTCGAGCCGCCCGACGGCAGGTACGGCGCCCTGCTGCTTGGCGTACGCCGCCAGTTGGTCGTCGCGGTGGTGCCAACGGTAGGGATACACGGCCGCGCCCCGGCTGACCGCTATCGAGGTGCTGGTACTGAAGCTCAGGACGTCGACGACCACGACGACGCAGTCCGTGGCTGACGATGTCCCCAAAAGTTGTTGGGCGCCGGTCAGGCCCCAGTCGCAGCGGATACGGAAAGTTCCCTGACCGAACACGTCGGTCAGGGAACTTCCGGTGGAGCGCTGCGTGGTTACTTGTCCGCTTCCTGGTCGTACGGGGTGTTGTCGCCCGATCCGGACCCGGATGAGACCATCGCCACGCTCTCGTCGTCGACCTCTTCGGCGCCGCCGTGCAGGTGGCCCCCGAACTCAGGGGAGTGGCTCTGCGCGATGACGGCCTCTTCGAGGGCGTGGTCGGGGTCGTGGTGGTCGTGATGGGCCGCCTCGAGCTCGGCCGGTGTGACCGCGGGGACCCGATCGCGGAAGTACATGCTGGACAAGCGGGTGCGCAGCTTCGCAGCGCCCGCGCCCTTGCGTCGTACACCGTTCTCGTCGACCGGTGCGAGGTACTCCTGCGGCTCCGGGGTCTCGTAGGAGACCAGACGCCAACGGTCGTAATCGCTGAGCGGTTCGTGGGCCTCGAAGAACCGGCCCTCGGCAGTGCGCACCACTCGACCGGTCTCCCGGCCGTGCAGCACCGTCTCGCGGTCCTTGCGCTGCAGACTCAGACACAACCGCTTGGTGACCCAGTAGGCGATCACCGGTCCGATGAAGACCATCGCCCGGAACACGTTGGTGATGTCGTTGATCGACAGGTGCAACTTGATCGCCATGATGTCGTTGCCCGCGGCGAAGAACAGCACACCGTAGAAGGTCAGCATCGCCATACCCAGGCCGGTGCGCGTCGGCGCGTTGCGCGGCCGGTCCAGGATGTGGTGCTCGCGTTTGTCGCCAGTGACCCACGACTCCAGGAACGGGTAGATACCCGCAACGGTCCACATCGCCGGGATCAGCAGGATGGCACCGATCATCACGTTGAACGACCAGGTGTGGCCGAGCAGGGTGAACTCCAGGAAGCCGGGTAGTAATCGCAGGGCGCCGTCAGCAAAGCCCATGTACCAGTCCGGTTGCGAACCAGCGGTGACCTGGGTGGGTTCGTACGGGCCGTACATCCAGATCGGGTTGATGGTGACCAGGGCCGCGATCAGGGCGGTGAAGCCGAACACGATGAAGAAGAAACCGCCGGCCTTGGCGGTGTAGACCGGCATCAGGCGGAAGCCGACGACGTTCTTGTTGGTGCGGCCCGGCCCGGGGTACTGGGTGTGCTTGTGCACCATCACCAGGATGATGTGCGCGGTGAACAGACCCACGATGATCGCCGGCAACAACAGGACGTGCACGGTGAACAGGCGCGGAATGATCGCCTCACCGGGGAAACCGCCGCCGAACAGGAAGTAGGCGATGTAGGAACCCACGATGGGGATCGAGAGCATGAAGCCCTGCGCTGCGCGTAGACCGGTACCGGACAGCAGGTCATCCGGCAACGAGTATCCGGCGAATCCCTCGACCAGGGCCAGCATGAACAGGATCAGACCGATGATCCAGTTGATCTCTCGCGGCTTGCGGAACGCGCCGGTGAAGAACACCCGGAACATGTGCAGCATGATCGCCACGATGAACAGCAGCGCCGCCCAGTGGTGGATCTGCCGGATCAACAATCCGCCGCGCACCGACAACGAGATGTCGACGGTCGACTTGTAGGCCTCACTCATCTGGACGCCGCGCAACGGGATGTAGTCACCGTTGTAGACGACGTGACCCGCGCTCGGGACGAACCAGAACGTCAAGAAGGTACCGGTGAGCAGCAGGATGATCAGCGAGTACATCGCGATCTCACCCAGCATGAAGGACCAGTGGTCGGGGAAGACCTTCCTCATGAGGTACTTCACGCCACCGGCAGCGCCGGTGCGCTCGTCGAACCAGTTGGCTACCTTGCCGACGGCGCCGCCGCCGCCCTCAGGAGCGGTTGCACGCTCGTCCTTGGCGTCGCGGGCGCGGAGCGAGTCCGGACCCAATTGATCGGGTCGCACGGTGGATTCGGTGCTCATGCGCGCTCCCAGAACGACGGGCCGACCGGCTGCTGGAAGCCTTGGGCGGCGATCAGATATCCCTCATCATCAACCGCGATCTTCAACTGCGGCAACGGCCTTTTGGCGGGGCCGAAGATGACCTCGCAGTCGTTGGTCATGTCGAAGGTCGACTGGTGGCAGGGGCACAGCAGGTGGTGGGTCTGTTGTTCGTAGAGACCGACCGGGCAGCCGACGTGCGTGCAGATCTTCGAGTAGGCAACGACACCGCCGATACCCCACTCCTTCTGGCGCTCACTGCGGATCTTGGACTCCTCCAGCTTCACCAGAAGGACCGATGCCTTGACCTTCTCGTTCAGCGGGTGCTCGGTGTCGTCGATTCCTTCGGGCAGTACGTGGAACGCCGAACCCATCGTGACGTCGCTCAGGCGGATCGCAGTGCCCGCGGGGTCACGCATCAACCGGCGCGGCTTGCCGTTGGGCAGTTTGGTGTCCCACAGCGTTGTGGACAGGTCGTTGCCCGGCAGGGGACCGAGGCCGCCCACCAACTGCACGCCGAGCGGGATCGCGAACAACCCCAGCGCGCCGCCGAGGGTGTACTTGATCAACGGCCGCCGTTTGATCTGGGAGACCTCGGCACCCTCGTTGAGGACCTCCAGGGCGCCGGCGCGGGCTTCGTCGGTGGAACGCAACTCGTGGCGTTCCTCGACGACTTCCTCGTCGGACATGATTGTCTTGGCCCAGTGCACGGCGCCGAAACCGATGCCGAGCAGCGAGATCGCCAAGGTCACGCCCAGTGCGAAGTGCAGTGCCTTCATCGGGCCGATCAACGGCAACGTGATGAGGTCGTCCTTGCCGATGGCGAAGTAGAAGACGACGAACAGCACCGTGGCGGTCATCGACAGCACGAACAAGCTGGCGACCTGGCGCTCGTAGCGACGGGCCACCTGGGGGTCGTCGTCACCGAACCGGTGCACGTGCGGCGGCAGGCCGGGGTTGGCGAAGACCTCTGAGGAGTCGGTCTGCTCCAGCTCGGTGCCGTGCTCGTTGCTGGGGGAGTGAGTGACGTCACTACTCATCAGGCGGCCTTCTTTCCTAGCCAGACCGCTGCTGCGATCAGCATGCCGATACCCAACGTCCAGATGAATAGGCCCTCTGGGACGGGACCCAGGTTGCCCAGGGTGTGGCCGCCCTGGCTGGGCTCGTCCTTGACGTTCTTCAGATAGCTGATGATGTCGGCCTTGTCCTGGGGGGACAGGTTGTCATCGTTGAACACCGGCATGGACTGCGGACCGGTGAGCATGGCCTCGTAGATGTGCTTGCCAGATACATCCATCAGGGACGGTGCGTACTTACCGCGGGTCAGGGCGCCACCGGAACCGGCGAAGTTGTGGCACATCGCGCAGTTGACGCGGAACAACTCGCCACCACGGGCGATGTCGCCGTCACCGGTGGTGTATTTGCTGTCCGGTACTGAAGGCCCGGGACCGAGCGAGGCAACGTATGCCGCGAGTTGCTTGATCTCGTCGGGGGAGAACTGCACCTCACCGGCCTGGGCCTGGGTGCCGGGCTGGGCCAGCGGCATGCGGCCGGTACCGACCTGGAAGTCCGTGGCCGCGGCACCGACGCCGACCAGCGACGGCCCCTCGTTGGTGCCCGTGGCGTTCAACCCGTGACAGGTGGCGCAGTTGGACAAGAACAACGCCTTACCGGCCGCTACGTCGTCGGCGGTACTGGCAGCAGCGTCGGCATCCTTGGGCGCCAGCACGGCGTACAGACCGCCGGTGATCACCAATGCAAGGAGCAACACGAGCAGCAACGCGGCGGGGTGCCGTCGTCGTGCGGCGAGGAAGCTCACAAGTCAATCCTGTCGTCGTGGTCGAACAATGCAATTGTGCGCCGGAAACCCGGCAAAACGGAGGACCTGCCTACTTGAGCAGGTAAATGGTGAAGAACAGCGCGATCCAGACCACATCGACGAAGTGCCAGTAGTACGAGGTCACGATCGCGCCGGTGGCCTGGTGGTGGGTGTAGCGGCGGCTGGTGAACGTGCGCCCGATGATCAGCAGGAACGCAATCAGACCGCCGGTCACGTGCAGTCCGTGGAAACCGGTGGTGATGTAGAACATCGACCCGTACGCGTCAGAGTTGATCGAGATGCCCTCCCCGAACATCTCGGAGTACTCCATCACCTGACCGGCGACGAAGATCGCACCGAAGATGTAGGTGAGGACGTACCACTCGCGCATACCCCATTTGCGGAAGTCCAGCAGCGAGCCGGTGCGTGCCGGCTGACCCTGCTCCGCCTTGAAAACACCCCACTGGCACCAGACCGAGGAGATGACCAGGATCAGGGTGTTCACCGCGGCGTACGGGACATTCAGGTGGGACGTGCGGTCGTGCCACAGGTCAGGAGCGGTCGAGCGAATGGTGAAGTACATCGCGAACAGACCGGCGAAGAACATCAACTCGCTGGCCAGCCAAACCATCGTGCCGACCGCGGTCATGTTCGGCCGGGTGACCGGTCCGTGTCCGGTCGGAATCGCGGAGGGTGCACTCGCACTCGTTGCTGTCGCCACGAGAGCATTATGGACCCCCACAGGTTGCCGTGTGGTTCCGACCCCCGAGGTTGCCCCCGAATTGTGATCAGAGCACCGATAACATCGGGATATGTCCGCCTCATCGCCCGAGTTGGCTAGTCCCTCTTCCGTTCCCGCCGCAGATGCCGCCTCTGCCGCGCCCGCCGTGACCCCAGTGCGTGTGTTGCTCTACAGCGACGATGTTGCTGTTCGCGACGCGGTGCGCGTCGGGGTCGGGCGCCGCCCGGCCAAGGACGTCGAAATCGTCGCCTGGCACGAGTGCGCGACACCCGAGGCCGTGATCGAGCAGGCGGACGCCGGGGGGCACGACCTGCTCATCCTGGATGGCGAGGCGGCCCCCGCGGGAGGGCTGGGTCTGACCAAACAACTGAAGAACGAGATCTTCGACTGCCCGCCGGTGATCGTCCTGACCGGACGGCCCGCCGACGGCTGGTTGGCCTCCTGGTCGCAGGCGGATGCGGCCGTGCCGCACCCGTTGGATCCGCTGCAGTTGTGCGCGACGATCGCCGAGGTCGTCCGCACGCATATCGCGTGACCGCCTCCGCCGCGACCGGCCGGACCTGGCCGGTGCTGTTGCGCGCCCTGCTGGGCGGGCAGGACCTGAGCCACGAGGACACCGCGTGGGCGATGGACCAGATCATGTCCGGCGCGGCCACCGAGGTCCAGATCGCCGGTTTCCTGGTTGCCCTTCGTGCCAAAG
Organism: Branchiibius sp. NY16-3462-2; assembly: GCF_001594145.1. Classification (GTDB taxonomy): domain Bacteria; phylum Actinomycetota; class Actinomycetes; order Actinomycetales; family Dermatophilaceae; genus Branchiibius. The sequence continues at coordinate 157,338 of NZ_LVCF01000038.1, forward strand.
GGGAGACGCCCGCCGAGTTGGGCGGGCTCGCGGCGAGCATGATCGATCACGCGGTCCCGATCGAGGTCGCCGGGCCGACGCTGGACATCGTCGGCACCGGCGGCGACCAGGCGCACACCGTGAACATCTCCACGATGTCCGCGGTCGTGGCAGCCGGCGCCGGGGCGCGGATCGTCAAACACGGCAACCGCGCCGCGTCCAGTCGTTCGGGCTCGGCTGATGTCCTCGAAGCGCTGGGTGTGCGCCTGGACCTGCCGGCAGCCGCTGTGCAAGCGGTGGCCGAGCAGGCCGGCATCACCTTCTGCTTTGCCCAGACCTTCCACCCGGCGATGCGCTACGCCGCCACGACCCGTAGTGGGTTGGGTGTCCCGACGACCTTCAACGTCCTCGGTCCGCTGACCAACCCGGCGCGCGCCACCCACGCCGCCGTGGGTGCTGCTGACGCACGGGTCGCTGCACTGATGGCCCAGGTGTTCGCGGACCGCGGCACGCAGGCAGCGGTGTTCCGCGGCGATGACGGCTTGGACGAACTCACCGTGACCGGCACCTCGACGCTGTGGTGGGTGCGCGACGGTGTGGTGTCACGGCATCAGGTCGATCCGGCTGCTCTGGGGATGGAACTGGCGCCGGTGGACGCCTTGCGCGGCGGCGACGCCGCGACCAACGCCGCTATCGCGCGGGAGGTCTTCAGCGGGGCCCGGCGGGACGCCGTACGTGATGCGGTGCTCCTGAACGCCGGAATCGCACTGGCCGTGCTCGATGCCGACCACGGTGGCCGGTTCGGCACCGGTGACTCGTTCGAGGCGGCCCTGTCCGCCGGCGTCGACCGGGCAGCACAGTCCATTGATTCGGGCGCGGCGGCTGCAGCGCTCGAGCGCTGGGTGGCGGCTTCAGCGGCGCTGTCCGGCTGACCACCTGTTTGCGGCACAACTTGCGCGAGGCGGGCAGGATTGTGCGGTTCCAGCTTCTGCTTGCCGCACAACCTGCGCTAGACGGGTTACCTCAGGCGTCTTCGTCGAGCCCGAGCGCGAAGGCTGCGTCAAGGTCCTGGCTGGCGTAGGTCCGGAACGCGATGTGCGTCTCGGAGTCCAGCACACCGGGGACCTTGTTCAGCTTGTCAGAGACCACCTCGGCGATCTCGTCGTGACCGGCCACCTTGACGACCGCGATCAGATCCACGTCACCGGTCACCGAGTACACCTCGGCCACACCGGAGAGGTTGGCGATCGCCTGACCGACCTCTGGGATGCGCTGGACGTCGGCCTTGATCATCACGATGGCGGAAATCACGTTGCCAGGATATCGCCCGTCTATAGTCGCCCGACGTGACCACTCCCTCCGCGCTCAGCCGCATAGCTCTTATCTCGGATGTTCACGGCAACCTCACGGCCTTGGAAGCCGTGTTGGCGGATATCGAGGCTCGCGGGATCGACCGCATCTTCAACCTCGGTGACTACGTCGGTAAAGGTCCGCGCGGCCGCGAAGTCGTCGACGTCTGCCGGGACCGCTGTGAGGTCAACATCTTGGGCAACTGGGACGATTTCCTGCCCGACCCGGACCGGACCGCCGATAACCCGGCACTGGCCTGGTGGTTGCACCAACTCGGACCGGGGCAGGGACGTTGGCTGCGCTCGCTGCCGTTCTCACACGACTTCACCATGAGTGGTCGCCGCATCCGGATCTTCCACGCCTCCGAAGAAACGGTGCACCGTAGGGTTCGGTTCGATCATGACGAGTCGGAGTTCCTTGGGTTGTTCCAGAACACGCCAGCGACGGGCGACGGGCCGGCGCCGGATGTGATCGGGTATGCCGACACCCACGATCCCTACTACGAGACCGACCGAGGCCGCCGCACGGTGTTCAACACCGGCAGCGTGGGCAACTGTATGGGCGACCCCACTCCGGTCTACGTCGTCCTCGAGGGGGTGCCGGACTGCACTGTCGATGCGCCCTTTTCGATCTCGTTCGTCCGGGTGCCCTACGACGCGGAGGCTGAGCTCTCCGTCGCTGCCGCGATGGCCATGCCTGACTTCGACGCCTACGCGCTGGAACTGCGTGAGGGGGTCTACCGCGGCTACCTTGGCAGCGGGGAAGCCCCCGCGTACCACCGTCGTCCGCGCAGCGGGTCCTCCTAGCGACGACACGTCACGGCATCGGTCGGGCGGCGAGGAGTTCGCGTTGCCGCCCTACTCCGCCCCTCGGGCAGGTCCAGGACCCGACGATGTCCACCAGGCGAACCCCGGGCTGCTCGAGCCAGTCCAGGATCTGCTCGGTCTCTGCCGGGTGGGCAGCCGGCATCGGGGGGACCGGCTCGCTGACGACTTCGGCCGCGGCGACCATGGCCTGGATGTACGGCGTGGGGTCGGCCCGCGGGGGCGTCACCGTGGTGCCGGCCAGGCGACCGTGCCGCACGCAGACGACCTCCCAGCCGCCGCCGGCGCTGCGCCGCGCAGCGACCAACTCGGCGATCGCCGCCAGTGGTGCGATCCGCTGGGTGCGGGCCAACGCCCGCACCAGGCTCAGCATCCGGTCACGCACGATGCCAGCATCCTCGAAGCGTTCCTGAACGCTCAACTCGACCATCCGGTCCTGCAGTGCCTGGATGATCGTGGCCGCATCGGCGCTCAGCGCGTGCTGCGCGCGGCCGGCGATCTCGGCGTACTCCTGATGGCTCTGCTGGCCGGTGCACGGTGCGCCGCACTTGCCCAATTCGGCCAGGGCACAAGCGGATCGGCGGCCGGGAACCAGGGCGCCGGTGCACCGGCGCAGGGGAAGTACGTCGTGCAATGCCTCCAGTGCGGCCTCCGCCTGCCCGCGGCTGCCGAACGGCCCGGCGTACGTGGCGCCGTCGTCCCGGACGCTCCGCACGATCGACAACCGGGGGAAGCGTTCGACGGTCAACTTGATCCACACCGCCTTCTCGGGTCGCTTCGAGCGTCGGTTGTACGGCGGTTTGTGCTCGGCAATGAGGCGCAACTCCCGCACTCCGGCCTCCAGGCCGCTGCCGCACACGATCGGGGTGACCTCCGTGGCGATGGCGACCATCTCGGCCATCCGGGTGCGTTGCTCACTGGCGGTGAAATAGCTGCTGACCCGCCGGCGGATATCGACCGAGGTACCGACGTACAGCGGTCGCCCCGTGGCGTCTTTGAAGATGTAGACACCCGGTTTGCTGGGAAGACCCGCGGCCAGGACTCGTTTGCGTCGCTGGGCAGGGGTGACCCGGCTGGTGTACGACTGCAACTCCTCCAGCGTCTGGACCCCCAGGTTGCCCACCCGGGCGATCAACGCGTGGAGGACATCAACGGTGGCCCGGGCGTCGTGCAGCGCGCGGTGGTCCGGCGTCTGGGTAGCGCCGAAAAGCGTTGCCAGAGAACTGAGTTTGCGGTTCGGAGCCTCGTCGTTGCTCACCAGCTGCCGCGCCAGGTGCACGGTGTCGATCACCGGGAAACCCGGCCAGGTCAGCCCGAGCCCCGCCGTCGCGGTTTTCAGGAAGGTCACGTCGAACGGCGCGTTATGCGCGACCAGCACACTGTCACGGGCGAATTCAAGAAAGGCCGGAAGCGCCTGGTCGATGCGCGGTGACCCGGCGACCATCGAGTCGGTGATGCCGGTCAGGACCGAGATGAACGCGGGGATGCTCTGACCAGGATTGACCAGCGTCTGGAACTCGCCCAGCACCTGCCCGCCGCGCACCCGCACCGCGCCGATCTCGGTGATGCCGTCCGTCGACGCGCGGCCTCCGGTCGTCTCCAGGTCCACCACCACGAACGTCACGTCGGACAACGGACGCCCGAGGTCCTCGAACGTCGCCTGCACGAAGTCGTGACGGGCGGCGTTGCGAGTGGAGGTGATGGTCATGTCGTCAACGTAGGAGGCGGGTCCGACAACCTTCCGTCGCGACACGCGTAGCGGGAGGTTGTCGGTGCTGGCACCTAGCGTCTGGGTTGTCAAGGAAAGGAGGGTCGTGATGTCCCCAGGAAGTTATCCCGACGAAGTGTTCGTCGAGTGCCGCAATTGCCCTGTGCGACGGACACATTGCGCGGATTGCATGGTGACCGCCCTGTGGCAGTTGCCGGTCCCGCAGCGCCTGGACGACCGGGAGCGGCGAGCTGTGGATCTGCTGGTCGGGCACGGATTGGTGAGCGTTGCCGCCGCTGCTGATGCTCGCGTTGCCGATGAGCGCGTACGCCGAGGCGTCGGCTGACCGAGTGTGCTCACCGGTTCGGGTGGTTGGATCAGCGCATGGTCACCCGGCGGTCGGTGCTGCGCGCGATCAGTGCGCTTCCCGCCGCCGCTGTCGCGTCGTCGATAGCCGGCTGCACCCGCTCCGGCGATCGCGAAGCGTCCACCGACAGTGCCCTGCCTTCTGCGGCCTCCTCCGGCGTCTCGACCAGCGTGTCGCCGTCCGGGATCGCGATCACGTTCGAGCCAGGCGTGAGTGCCCAGGTCCGCGAGCAGACTCCCGCACTGGTTGACGCTGCTGCGAGCCGGGTCCGGTCGGTGTGGAGCGCACCGCTGGCGGCCGTCGGCCGCTCGATAAGCGGTCCTCGCAGCGTGCAGGTGACCGCGACCCAGGACCAGTTCGTCGCGCTCGGCGGGGCGAGCGGCCAGGAGGTTGCCGCCACCACACTCGCCGACGGAAGTGTAGTCCTCGCTCCGGATGTGTGGACCGGGACCACGCGGGAGGGGCGGATCGTGGTGATCGCCCACGAACTGACCCACGTCGTACTCAACAGTCAGTCCAGTCCCTCGGCGCGGTGGTTGGTCGAGGGTCCACCGGAGTGGACCGCATACCAGGACACCTCTCTGTCGCTGCCAGCCATCGCGCCCCGGGTGGCTGCTGCGGTCCGGGCGGGCCGCCCGGCCGGCGGTCCACCGGCCAATACCGAGTTCACCGACGGGCCGTTGCAAGCGGCGTACCAGAGCGCCTTCACCTGGTGCACGTTCCTGGTCCAGCGATCGACGGCCGAGACATTCACCGCCTTCGTCCTGGACGCCACGGACCAGTCGGCAGACCGGCTGCCGACCATCTTCCAGGCGCACTTCGGGTCATCCATCGCGTCCCTGGTGGGTGAGTACCAGGACTTCCAGCGGACGACCTTCGGCGCCGGGGCCCCGAGCGCGTAGGGTCTGCCCCATGAGCGACAGCACACGGGCCAGCGTGGTCATCGAAGCACCTAGTGCGGCAGTCCTGGACGTGATCGCCGACTTCGAGGAGTACCCCGTGTGGGCCGAGCAGGTGAAACGCGCGACGGTGCTGGAGGAGGACGAAGGTGGGTGGCCCCTGCAGGTCGAGTTCGTGCTGGACGCGGGCGTCATCAAGGACACCTATGTCCTGAACTACGACTGGCAGGTCGACGAGAGCGGTGAGGGCACGGTGCGCTGGTCCCTGGAGCGCTCGAACCTGCTGAAGTCGATGGACGGTTCCTACACGGTGCGCTCGTCGCCCGCCGGCACCGACGTCGTCTATGAACTCTCGGTTGCGGTGACCATCCCGGTGGTCACCATGTTGCGCCGCAAAGCCGAGCGGATGATCATCGACACCGCGTTGCGCGGTCTGAAGCAGCGCGCCGAGTCGCTCTGACCGGTCAGCGGCCGACCCCGATCCAGAAGGAAAACAGCGTGGCGTGGAGTATCGGCATCGACATCGGCGGCACGAAGATAGCCGGTGGGTTGGTCGATGACAGTGGCCGGATCGTGCAGCACGAACGGGTGGCAACCCCTGCGACCGATCCGCACAACATCGTCGTCGCCGTCGGTGGACTGATCCAGCGGCTCGCGGCGCGTAGCCCGCAACCGCTGACGGGGGCCGGAGTCGCTTCGGCTGGCTATGTCGACAAGATCGGGTCGACGGTGCTGTTCGCGCCCAACCTGGCGTGGCGCGACGAGCCGTTGAAGGCAAGGCTGGCCGCCTACACCGACCTGCCCGTCCTGATCGAGAATGACGCCAACGCAGCGGCTTTCGGGGAATTCCGGTACGGCGCCGGCCGCGATATCGACGACATGATCATGGTGACCGTCGGAACGGGCGTCGGTGGTGGCATCGTCATCGGCGGCCGGTTGCTGCGCGGCGCGTTTGGTCTGGCCGGGGAGATCGGCCACATGCGGGTCGTGCCGGGCGGTACCCGCTGCGGTTGCGGCAACCGCGGCTGTCTGGAGGCCTACGGCAGTGGTACCGCCCTGGTGCGGGAGGCCCGGGAAATGGTCATCTCCGGCAGTGCGTACGCCGCTCGACTGGCGGAACTGTGCGCAGGTGACCCCAGCACCCTGATCGGTTCCCAGGTCACCCAGGCAGCCCACGAGGGTGACCCGGCCAGTCAGGAGCTGCTCGCCGAGTTGGGCCGGTGGATCGGTGAGGCATGCGCCTCGCTGGCCGCGTTGTTCGACCCCGAACTCTTCGTCATCGGCGGGGGAGTCGCCGACGCCGGCGACCTGCTGCTGGATCCGATCCACGCCGGTTTCGCCGCCCAGTTGACCGGCCGGGGTTATCGCCCGGAGGCGACCTTCGTCAAAGCCGAACTGGGTAACGATGCGGGAGTGATCGGTGCCGCCGCGCTGGCGGCCGAACTCCCGGAGCCGGACCGTCGGGCGGCAGACAGCGCCTCGGACCAATGACCGCAGTCACCGCGATCGGGGTCGACATCGGCGGCACGAAAGTCGCAGCCGGCGTCGTCACCGACGAGGGTGTGGTGACCGCCCGGGCGCGGCGGGACACACCGCACCGATCCACCCGTCCGGAGGTCGTCGAGGACGTCATCGTCGACGCGGTCCAGGAGTTGCTCACCCCGCAGGTGAGCGCAGTGGGGATCGGCGCCGCCGGATTCGTCTCGTCCATGACCGGCCGGGTGGTGTTCGCTCCCCACCTGTCGTGGCGCGATGAGCCCCTCGGCGAACGGCTGGCCGCCCGACTACCGGTCCCGGTCTTCGTCGACAACGACGCCAACACCGCCTGCTGGGCAGAGCACCGGTTCGGTGCTGCGGCCGGCGAACGCAACGTGGTGATGGTCAATCTCGGGACCGGCATCGGGGGCGCCGTACTGATCGACGGCACCCTGCGGCGCGGTGAGTTCGGGATCGCGGGGGAGTTCGGGCACATGCAGGTCGTGCCGGGCGGTCACCGGTGCGAATGCGGCAACCGCGGTTGCTGGGAGCAGTATGCCAGTGGCAACGCCCTTGTGCGAGAGGCGCGTTCTCTGGTCGAGGCGAAGGCCCCCATCGCTGCGGATCTGGCGGCGCGCTGTGGTGACGACCCCACCTTGCTGACCGGTCCCATGATCACCGAAGCGGCCCGCGACGGTGACCCGACCGCGGCAGAGTTGCTGGCCGAGGTGGGCGAGTGGCTCGGGGTCGGGATCGCTGGCCTGGCGAACGCGTTCGATCCGGCGCTATTCGTGATCGGGGGTGGCGTGAGCGCCGCGAAGGAACTGTTGCTCGAGCCCGCGCGGAAGTCGTTTCGCAAGCACCTGACGGGTCGCGGTTATCGCCCCGAAGCCCGGTTGGTCGCTGCGGCACTGGGTAACGAAGCGGGTCTGGTCGGTGCCGCGGACCTGGCGCGGGCGAGCGTGCGATGACCCGAGCAGCCGACGTCGTGCGGGTCGCGAGTTACAACATCCATGCTCTGAAGAACGACCGGGTCGCGCTGCGGCGCGTGGTGGTGGCCATCGCCCCGGATGTGTTGCTGTTGCAAGAGGTTCCGCGTCATCCGCTGTCCTCGCACCGGATCGCTGCGTTGGCGGCCGACTTCGGTCTGACGTGGTCCGGCGGGTCTCGTGGCAGAACCAGTACCACGGTGATGACCAGCCTGCGAGTCGATCAACAAGCGGCGTGGCGGGAGTCTTTGCCGACGCCCCCGTTCAGTGAGCCACGCGGGTACGCCGCGGTGCGGGTTGCGCTGCCCGGTTGCCAACCGCTGACCGCGGTCGGCACGCACTTGGGCCTGCCCGCGGCCGATCGGGCCGCCCAAGCCACCGTTCTGGCTGATCGACTTCGTCGGATCCCGGGCCCGGTCATCCTGGGTGGCGATATCAACGAGGAACGGGGCGGCCCGGCCTGGCAGCAGTTCGGCGCGGTATTGGTGGCCGCGCCCGACCCCGGCAACACGTTTCCGGCGACGAATCCGGACCGTCAACTCGACGCGTTCTGGTCCACTCCGGGTCTGTCGGTGGAGGTGGCCGATCCCAGTACCTGCGGTACCTCGAGGGACCGGGCGCTAGCCAGTGACCACCTGCCCGCAGTGATCGACGTGCGCCTGCCGCAGCGCAAGAGCTAGAGCACAGCCCCGTCGTCGTGATCGTCCGGGTCGCGCGACCACGGTTGGCGCATCACCAGCATCACCAGGCCGGCCCCGAACAACAGACAGGCAAGGGTCCACCACAGCCAACCGGCGTACGGATCCAGGAACAACAGATAGGCGATCCACAGCGGTCCGCCGACCAGGGCACCGACGATCGCCCACAACTGCATGTCCTCTTCGGGCAGATCCTCCAGTTCCGGCGGCTCGAACCTCTCGTCCAGCAGAGAGTGCGAGCCGGAGTCCGGCACCCGCCAGCCGGTCGGCAACTGCAGAGGCGGTGTGGCAGGTTCGTCGTGCTCGACGTCGTCGGCCGGGTGGTCGTGGTCGTGGTCGTGGTCGTGGTCGGCGTTCATCGCCGCGACGATCTGCGCGAACCTGAGGTCGTAATCGGCCTGCGCCGCCAGCTCGGCCTGCTCGTCGTCGCGAGGGTCGGGGCTCATCGGCCTGCTGCCTTCGGCGCACCGGCTCGCGACATGTCGCCATTGTGTCACCGACAGTGCGCCCGACGTAGCGTCGGCTGGGTATTGTTCGAGTCGTCGTCCAAGGAGGTCCGATGTATTGGTTGCTCAAGCACGTGCTGCTGGGTCCATGGTTGCGATGGATCTTCAAGCCCGAGGTCGAGGGCGTCGAGAACGTTCCCGCCCAGGGGCCGGCGATCCTGGCGAGCAATCACTTGTCGTACACCGACTGGCTGTTCATGCCGTTGGTCATCTCGCGGCGCGTCACCTTCGTGGCGAAGGCCGATTACTTCGTCGGCGGTGGGATCAAGGGCGGCTTCCAGAAGTGGTTCTTCTCCAACACCGGGCAGGTTCCGATCGACCGATCAAGCGGTGATGCTGCCGCCGGCGCGTTGAACACCGGCTTGCAGATCCTGGCCGGGGGCGAGTTGTTCGGGATCTTCCCCGAGGGCACCCGATCGCACGACGGCCGTCTCTACAAAGGCAAGACCGGTGTTGCCCGGATGGCTCTGGCTGCACAGGTTCCGGTGATCCCGGTAGCAGTGATCGGCACCGACGAGATCGCACCTCCGGGCAAGGTGTTCGGTCGCCTGGTGCACCCGCAGGTCCGCTTCGGCAAGGCCATGGACTTCTCGCGCTACTACGGCATGGAGGACGACCGCTTCGTCCTGCGCTCGATCACCGACGAAATCATGTACCAGCTGATGCTGCTGTCTGGCCAGGAGTACGTCGACATCTACGCAGCCAAGGCGAAGAGCAAACTGGCCCAGGTCGCCCGCAACATTGGTGAGGGTGCGGCCACCGTGGCCACGAACATCGGTGAGGGTGCAGCGGCGGTCGCAACCAACCTCAACGACAAGATCCACGCCGCACGCGCGGGAGATGACAACGTGGCGGACGATCCGGGCGCCGACAACCAGCCCGTGGCCGTCGCGGTTGAGACGGCCAGAGAGGCCTGAGCACCAGTCCCACTTCCTGAGCGGGCGGTCGGCGTGATTCGCTGCCAACTGAAGGTCGCCGTACCCTGCTGGTTGTGAGAAGTGCCCTGGATGTACGCGGCGATGAGGCTTTCATGTTCGAACAGGTGACGGACGGTTCCGTCGGCGGCCACCTCGACTGGCCGTCGCTGCCAGCTGCCCAGCAGCCCACCTGGCCCGATGAAGGGGCCTTGCAGCAGGTCCGCGCCGAGCTCGCAACGATGCCGCCGCTGGTGTTCGCCGGGGAGTGCGACGATCTGCGCACCCAGCTGGCCCGCGCTGCGGCCGGCGAGGCGTTCGTGCTGCAGGGCGGCGACTGCGCCGAGCGGTTCGCCGAGGCCACCGCCGACAATATCCGGGACCGGATCAAGACGATCCTGCAGATGAGCGCGGTACTGACCTACGGCGGCTCGACGCCGGTCATCAAGATGGGCCGGATGGCCGGGCAGTTCGCCAAGCCGCGCAGCAAGGACACCGAGACCCGGGGCGAGGTCACACTGCCCGCCTTCCGCGGCGACATCGTGAATGACTTCGCGTTCACCGACGAGGCACGCCGCCCTGACCCGAACCGGTTGCTGCGCGCGTACCACACCTCCTCAGCCACGCTGAACCTCGTGCGCGCCTTCACCACCGGCGGTTTCGCCGACCTGCGCCGCGTTCACGAATGGAACCGTGGCTTCATCGCCAACGCCGCCTACGCGCGCTACGAGACGACCGCGGCCGAGATCGACCGGGCGATGAAGTTCATGGCGGCCTGTGGCGTGGACTTCGATGAGTTGCGCACGGTGGAGTTCTTCGCGGCCCACGAAGCCCTGTTGCTGGACTACGAGCAGCCGCTCACCCGGATCGACTCGCGGACGGGCAACCGTTACGACGTGTCCGGGCACTTCCTGTGGATCGGGGAGCGCACCCGTCAACTGGACGGTGCGCACCTGGACTTCGCCGCGCGAATCCACAACCCGATCGGCGTCAAGCTCGGACCGACCGCCGACACCGACGACATCCTGACCATGATCGACCGCCTGGACCCGGAGCGGGAGCCGGGCCGGCTGACCTTCATCACCCGGATGGGCGCCGGTCAGATCCGGGACAAGCTGCCGCGCATCGTGGAGAAGGTCGCGGCCAGCGGCGCGCCCGTGGTGTGGGTGTGCGACCCGATGCACGGCAACACCTACGAGAGCTCCACGGGCTACAAGACCCGTGAGTTCGACCAGGTCATCGACGAGGTGCGCGGCTTCTTCGAGGTGCACGACGCACTGGGGACCATCCCGGGCGGCCTGCACGTCGAACTCACCGGCAACGACGTCACCGAGTGCGTCGGTGGGTCGGAGAAGATCCTCGACGCCGATCTGGAGAAGCGGTACGAGACCGCGTGCGACCCGCGGCTGAACCACCAGCAGTCGTTGGAGATGGCCTACCTGGTCGCCGAGATGCTCAGCGACCGCAAGAAGCGCAGCCAGGGCTGAGGCTCAGACAACCGCCAGCCGGATGGTCGTGCCGACCTTCACCTTGCTGCCGGCGTCCTCGCTCTGGTTGCGGACGGTGTCGAAGATGCCGCCGAAGTAGCGGTTGACGTCCACCTTCAGACCGAGGGCTTGCAGCATCTGGGTTGCGGTGGCGGTGTCCTTGCCGGTCACGTCCGGCATGGTGACCACGTTGGGTCCCTTGGACAACACCAGCGTGACGGAGTCACCGTGATGGGCCTGCTGCCCGTCCGGTGGGTCCTGGCTGATCACGCTGCCACTGGGGACGGTGTCGCTGTTCTGTGCCGTGCCGTAGGCCACCTTCAGGCCCGCGTCGGCCAACGAGGCCTCCGCCGCCTTCTGCGTCTGACCGGTCACATTGGGTACGCCGACCGGCTGGGGACCCTGGCTGACCACCAGATCGACGGTGCTGTCGCGTTTGACCGATGCACCGGCGCCCGGCGTGCTGCTGATCACCTGGCCGGTGCGCACCGAGTCGTCGTAATCCCGGGTGATCGTGCCGATCTTGAGGTTCAGGGCGGTCACGGCGGCAGTGGCCTTGTCCTGGGTCAGGCCCTTCAGGGTCGGGACTTCGAACCGCTCCTTGCCCTTGGAGACTGTGAGGGTGATGGCGCTGCCCCGTCGCGTCGAACCCGACGGGTTGGTCGACACCACGGAACCAGCCGGTACCGTCTCGCTGAATTCCTGCCGGATCGAGGTGGTGAAACCCGCATCGACGATCTTGCTCACCGCCGCACCCTGGGCGCTGCCGGCGACCTGAGGAATCGCGACGGTGCCGAGCGGGCCGGCGGTGAACGTCCAGGCGGCGCCGCCGCCGATCAACGCCAGCACCAACAGCGCGGCGATCCACCAGCGACGCGCCCGTCCGCGGGCGGTGCCGGTCGGCCCGGCCGGCGGCCGCGGCCCGATGGCTCTGGTCGAAGCGGCCTGCAACCGATCGGTGGCGCCGTCCGGGCGGGGGGTGGCGGGCCGGTGCAGTGGTTCACGGGCTACCGGGGTAGCGGTCAGTTGGGCGGCCGGGAGGGCTCGACGTACGTCGCGCACCGTCCTCAGCAGTTCAGCGGCGTCCGCGGGGCGCTCGGTGGGGTCCTTGGCGCTGGCCCACTCCACGATGTCGTCCAGCGCGGCGGGGACCCCGTCGGCGTGCTCGCTGGGCAACGGCAGTTGCCCATGGACGTGCTGGTAGGCGACCTGGATGGGGACGTCGCCCGGGAACGCCTTACGGCCCGTCAGCATTTCGAACAGCAACAGTCCTACCGCGTAGACGTCGGTCTGTTCGCTGGCCGTCCCGAACTCGACCTGCTCCGGTGCGAGGTAGGCCGCTGTTCCCAGCAGCATGTCGCTGTCGGCGGTGAGGGTCTGCGTGCTGACTGCACGCGCCAGCCCGAAGTCAGCGACCTTGACGGTGCCGTCGGCGGCGATGAGAACGTTCTCCGGTTTCACGTCCCGGTGCACGATGCCGGCGTCGTGCGCGGCCGCAAGCGCCGCGAGCACCGGCTCGAGGATGCCGAGGGCGCGATCGATCTGCAACGGAGCGTCCGCGCGCAGCACATCGCGCAGGGTGCGGCCGCGGACCAGTTCCATTGCGATGAACACGTACGGGCCGTCCTGGCCCTGGTCGGTGACTGCCACGACCCCGGGGTGGGACAACCGGGCGGCGTTGCGGGCCTCACGGCGGAACCGGGCCACGAACGCCTCGTCGCGGGCCAGGTCGGGCCGCATGATCTTCAGCGCCACCTCGCGGTCGAGGCGCTCATCGACCGCCACGAACACCGTGCCCATGCCCCCATCGGCGAGGTGGGCGATCACGCGGTAGCGACCGTCCACGATGCGCCCCACGAGGGAGAAGGCAGCGTTGGGCGGCGCGGTGGTCACCAGATGAGTGTACGAACTCAGGTGCCCTGCGGCTGTCAGGCGCAATCGCGCGTCTAGTCTTGACCAGTGGCTGATGTCGAGACGCTGATCACCGAATGGCTGTCCATCCCGGAGTTTGCGGACGCATTGGGCCTCCCGCAGCGGCAGGGCCGCAAGTTGGTGGACGAGCAGGTCGTGCTCAGTGCCCGGATCGGTCCGAACCAGGCGCTCGCGGTCCCGGCCGCGTTCGTGCGCGACGGTCAGATCCTGCCCGGCTTGACCGGCACGATCACGGTGCTGCGCGATTCGGGTCTGCCGGACGACGAGGCGCTGGAGTGGTTGTTCACCCCGGACCCGACACTGCCGATCGAGGGCGGTCCGATGGGGATGTTGCTCGCCGGCCGTAAGGCGGAGGTGCGCAAACGCGCCATGGAAATGGCGTTATAGGCCCGATCAGGCCGCGCGCGCCGTACACACGGAGATCAACTCGACCAGCCGCGCCCGTGCCTCATCGGTCAGTTCCGCTCGCTCCAGGGCGACGGCTGATGCGGCGGCCTGCTGCTCGATGAGCTCCTCGACCCGGTCCACCGCGCCGGTGCTGATCGCCAGTTTGCGGACCCAGTGCACGTCGTCCTCGGTCAACTCAGGTGAGCCGAGGCAGCCGTCGAACCGCTCGAGTTCGGTGTGGCTGGCCGTATCCAGTAGGTAGGCGACCAACACGGTCCGCTTTCCCTCCCGGATGTCATCGCCGGCGGGTTTGCCGGTCGTGGCGGGATCGCCGAAGACCCCGAGTAGGTCATCGCGCAGTTGGAACGCCTCGCCCAGCGCGTAGCCGTAGTCCGACAGCGCCCGGATGCTGCGCTGATCGGCGCCGGCGCTCGCGGCACCGATCATCAGCGGTTGAGCGATCGTGTAGCCCGCGCTCTTGAACCGGATGACCGTCCGTGCGGATTCGACCCGCTCGTGGGTGGTCAGCTCGCGCCAGGAGCGTGCGGATTCGACGATGTCCAAGAACTGTCCACCCATGAGTTGGGTGCGCATCTGGTCCAAGTAGACCCGTCCGCGGGCCACTTCTTCGGGGGTCATACCGCAGGTCGCGAACAGTTGATCGGTCCAGTTCAAGCACAGGTCACCGGCCAGGATCGCGCCGGCCTCGCCGAATCGATCCGGATCGCCATACCACCCAGCTGCGCGGTGTTGCGCCGCGAGGGCCACGTGTGCGGTGGGCTGGCCGCGGCGGATATCACTGGCGTCCATGACGTCGTCGTGCAGCAGCGCCGCGGCCTGGAAAACCTCCATCGCGCTAGCGGCGCGGATGGCGGGGTCGCCGTCCTGACCGCCGGAGCCCAGATACCCCCAGAAGGCGAACGCAGCGCGCAACCGTTTGCCACCCTGCAGCAACGAGAACACGGCATCGAGCAGTGCCGTCGCGGGCTCGCCGAGCGGGGCGAGCACCGCCTGCTCCTGGATCCGGAACGAATCCAGGGTGTTCTGCACGCGAGCGCGAAGGTCGCGAGCTTCCAGCGGGTCGGCCACAGGCCCATTCTCGCAAGCGCGGCGGTGTCTCACCAATCGCGGGGCGAACGGTGGACGCCCCACTGGTCCGTACACTTCCGTCATGCCCATCGATCGACCCGCCGCGACGTCGTCGCGCCCGCTGATACCGGACCTGCTGCGTCGCGCCGAACCGGCTTTCAGTTTTGAGTTCTTCCCCCCGAAGGACGACAGCGCCGAAACCCTGCTCTGGGAGTCGATCCGCCGGGTCGAGCCGGTGGCCGCCTTCGTCTCCGTGACGTACGGCGCGGGCGGAAGTACCCGCGATCGCACCGTGCGCATCACCGGGCAGATCGAAGCTCGCACCACACTGACGACGATGGCCCACCTGACGTGTGTCGGGGCAAGTGTTGCCGATCTGCGCTCGGTGATCGGGGCGTACGCCGATGCGGGCATCCGCAATGTGCTGGCTGTGCGCGGGGACCCGGCGGGTGGCCTGGGCACTCCGTGGACGCCGCATCCGGGCGGATTGGACCATGCCGATCAGTTGGTCGGGTTAGTGCGCGGCCTGGGGGACTTCACCGTAGGCGTCGGGGCTTTTCCCGACCGGCATCCGGAGTCGGCGTCGCTGGCCGACGATGTCGAGGTGCTGGTTCGCAAGGCCGACGCGGGCGCCGATTTCGCGATCACCCAGATGGTCACCGACGTCGATGCCTACCTGCGGTTGCGCGACGAGGTAGCGCAGCGGCGACCGGACTTCCTGGTCGTCCCGGGGCTGTTGCCGGTGACTGCCTACGGCCAGTTGCAGCGGATGACCAAACTGAACGGTCAACCGTTGGCCCAGTCGGTTCTCGACCGTCTCGAAGCCGTCCAGGACGACCCGGACGCGGTTCGTGCCGAAGGGATCGCCGTCTGCACCGAACATGCTGGGCGGATGCTGCAGGAGGGGGCACCCGGTGTGCACTTCATCACGATGAACCGGTCGACGGCCAGCCTCGAGGTCGTGAGCAATCTGGGTCGACGGGCCAACGTGCCCGCCGCGTCCTGATACTGATTTCAGGGCTGTGACCTGGGCGTTCGTGCAGCAGGGGAGACTGTCGGACCCCACGGCTAGCGTGGGCGGTATCTCGAACAGACGTTCGGGAACCTCCGCCGTCAGGAGCCGTGATGACCGCAACTGTTCCGCGTCCCACCCGCACGACCAACCCGCGACCGGTGCCCGCACCGGTGGCCGATCCGCAGGTCGGCGATCTGCTGGATCGCTGCCGCACCGGTCTGCTCACCGCCGGCAACGCCACCAGCGCCGCTGACCGGTTCGCGACCGCTCATCTGGCGGCGTTACGCGCGGCAGCCGCGATGCTCGCGGCCCGACCACTACCCGCGCGGCGTACCCGGTTGCGCAGTGTCTGGGACATCGTCCCCCTGGTGGCACCCGAGTTGGCCGAGTGGTGCCAGTTCTTCGCGGCCACCGCCCGGCGACGTGCGGCGCTGGAGCGCGGTTCGGCCCAGGTCAGTCCCCGCGAGGCCGATGATCTGGTGCGCCAGGTGGGTCTGTTCCTCGATGACGTGACCGCCCGACTCGGTCTTCCGCCGGTGACCTCGGCGCCGCCGTTGCTACGACCGGTGGTCTGCTGAGCGGACTTCGCTCACAAGTAGGCCCGTATGGCTACCGGATTGCTGGTGGGCGACATATCCTTTTCAGTAGTTAGTAGCAACTGCGTCATCGCCCGTTCCGCCGGGCGAGGCTATTTCATGGGAGGTCACAGTGCCGCTCTCCGATCACGAGCAACGGTTGCTCGACCAGATGGAGCGTGCGCTCTACGCCGAGGACCCGAAGTTTGTCTCCAGCATGGCTGCGGTGCCCCACCGACTGCGTCAGCGCCGTCGACTGCTGCTCGGCGCCTTGGTGCTGCTGGTCGGGATCGGCCTGGTCGTGCTCGGTGTGGCCTCGCAGTTGGTGTGGCTCGGCGCCGTTGGTTTCGTGGTGATGGTGGCCGGTGCTGCGTACGCCGTGACGCCGTCCCGGCAGACGTTGGAAGCCGTCGACGGCTCGGCCCAGCGGACGACCGGGTCCGTGAACGTCTCGAAACGACGGTTCGGCCGGAGCAAGAGCACCGGGTCGGACAGTTTCATGCAGCGCCTCGAAGAGCGCTGGGACAAGCGACGGCACGAAGACACCTGGTAGGACCCGGGTCCATCGCGGACGGGCAAGTTACTTAGGGTTGCCTTCGTGACAACGCGATTGACGGTAACCCGGACCGAAGACCTCACCCCTGGCCTGCGTCGGGTCTGGTTCCACAGCGACGACCTGTCGGCCTTCGAGGGCAGTACGGACACCGATCGCTACGTGAAGTTGATCTTCGCCAGGGGCGGTCAGCCGCTGCCGGACCCGGTGGACGTTCGCGCAATGCGGCGAGACGGCGTACCGCAGGATCAGTTGCCCGACGTGCGCACCTACACCGCGCTCTTTCCCGACGTCGCAGCCGGCACGCTCGCGATCGACTTCGTCGTCCACGGGGACGAGGGGGTCGCCGGCCCCTGGGCGGCGCAGGCCGCGCCGGGCCAGACCCTGCAGGCCAACGGCCCTGGTGGTGGTTATCGCCCCGACTCAACCGCCGACTGGCATCTGCTCATCGGTGACGAGTCGGCGGTGCCAGCCATCGCCGCTGCGTTGGCGGACCTGGGTCCCGAACCCACGGTGCGGTTGTTGCTTGCCGTACCCGATGCCGCTCACGAGGTGTCGTTGTCTCTTGGCGCTGACCAACAGGTGCAGTACGTCGCTGACCCGTCGGCGCTCGTGGCTGCGTTGCAGGAACTGCCCTGGCTGCCGGGACGCGTGCAGGTCTTCGCCCACGGTGAAGCGCAGGCCATCATGCACGGCGTGCGTCCCTACGTCTTGAAGCAACGCGGGGTGCCGCGCTCGGATGCGTCGATCTCCGGCTACTGGCGCCAGGGTCGCAGCGAGGATTCCTTCCGGGTCTGGAAGCAGGAGTTGGCTGCCGCCGAAACGGCCGGTTGAGCCCCGCCCTCCACTTGCCCCCCAGCCGCCTGGTCTTGTGCCAGGATGACGGGCGTAAGCGCGGTTCCCATCCTTGGTGCGGACGAGGTACTCGATGCCAGCTCAGAACGGCTACGGCAAGGTCGACGGTCCGGCAACGGACGCCCTTCTCAAGGCTGGCCGGTTCTTCACCAAATGGGACGAAACCGACGACGAGAGAGTCGTTTTCCGCGAAGGCGGTCGCGCCGGTGACGTGTTCTACCGGGACCGCTGGAGTCACGACAAAGTCGTCCGGTCCACCCACGGGGTGAACTGCACCGGGTCGTGCTCGTGGAAGGTCTACGTCAAGGACGGCATCATCACCTGGGAGACCCAGCAGACCGACTACCCCTCGGTCGGCCCGGATCGTCCCGAGTACGAGCCCCGCGGATGCCCGCGGGGCGCGGCCTTCTCCTGGTACACCTACTCGCCCACCCGGGTGCGCTATCCCTACGTGCGTGGCGTCCTGCTGGAGATGTTCCGCGAGGCCAACCAGCGCCTGGGCGACCCCGTCGCGGCGTGGCACGAGATCACCACCGATCCCGAGAAGCGGCGCCGCTACCAGTCGGCCCGGGGTAAGGGCGGGTTGGTGCGCAGCAGTTGGGCGGAGGCGATCGAGATTGCCGCGGCGGCCCACGTGCACACGATCAAGGAGTACGGCCCGGACCGGGTTGCCGCGTTCTCGCCGATCCCGGCGCAATCGATCGTGTCGCACTGCGTCGGGACGCGCTTCTACCAACTCCTCGGCGGCGTGATGACCAGCTTCTACGACTGGTACGCCGACCTGCCGGTCGCGAGTCCGCAGGTCTTCGGTGACCAGACGGACGTGCCGGAGTCCGGCGACTGGTGGGACG
This sequence comes from Branchiibius sp. NY16-3462-2, assembly GCF_001594145.1. GTDB lineage: Bacteria > Actinomycetota > Actinomycetes > Actinomycetales > Dermatophilaceae > Branchiibius. The sequence goes on from NZ_LVCF01000038.1 coordinate 175,792, forward strand.
CGACGTACCTGATGATGTGGGGCTCGAACGTCCCGGTCACCCGCACCCCGGACGCGCACTGGATGGCCGAGGTCCGCTACCGCGGCACCAAGATCGTCACGGTCAGTCCGGACTACGCCGACAACACGAAGTTCGCCGACGAGTGGATGCCCGCCCAGGCCGGCACGGATGCGGCCCTGGCGATGGCGATGGGCCACGTGCTGCTGCGGGAGTTCTTCGTCGAGCGCAGCGTGGACTTCTTCACGAATTACGTACGCACCTACACCGACCTGCCCTTCCTGGTCCGGGTCGAGGAAGGCGAGGGGGAGTACACCGGGTCACACGTCGCGGGCAAGTTCCTCACTGCCGCCGACCTGGGTGCGGCCAATCCCGAAGATGCCTGGAAGACAGTGCTTTTGGACGATGCGACCGGGGAACCGGTGGTGCCGAACGGCTCGATGGGTTTCCGGTACGCCGAGTCCGGGGTCGGCCGGTGGAACCTCGATCTGGAGGGGGTCACGCCGGCGCTCTCGATGCAGGGCGACGGCAGTGAGCCGGTGGAACTGCTGCTGCCCGCCTTTGTCGATCCGGACGGGACCGGATCGGTGCTGCGCCGCGGTGTGCCCACCCGGATGGTCGGCGGCCAGCGGGTCACGACCGTGTTCGACCTGATGCTCGCGCAGTACGGCGTGTCACGCGACGGTCTGCCCGGCCAGTGGCCGTCGGGTTACGACGACGTCACTGCGCCCTACACGCCCGCGTGGCAGGCGGAGATCACCGGTGTCCCGGCCGAGCAGTGCATCCGGATCGCCCGCGAGTTCGCGACGAACTCCGAACAGTCCCAGGGCCGTTCGATGATCATCATGGGCGCCGGCATCTGCCAGTGGTTCCATGGCGACACCATCTACCGCTCGATCCTGTCGCTGCTGATCCTGACCGGTTGTATGGGGCGCAACGGTGGCGGCTGGGCGCACTACGTCGGGCAGGAGAAGTGTCGTCCGATCACCGGTTGGATCTCGCTCGCGAACGCGCTGGACTGGAGTCGCCCGCCGCGCACGATGATCGGCACCGGCTTCTGGTACATGCACACCGACCAGTGGCGCAACGACGGCTATTCGGCTGACTCGCTGAATTCGCCTCTGGCCAAAGGTCATCTAAGCGGGATGCACACCGCGGACGCCCTGGCCCAATCGGCCCGGCTGGGTTGGATGCCGTTCTATCCGCAGTTCTCCACCAACCCGATCCAGGTCGCACAGGATGCCCAGAGCGCCGTGGACGACGGCAGCGCCGCGACACCGGGGGAGTACGTCGCCGGCGCGCTGCGGGACGGACGCCTGCAGCCCTCGATCGAGGACGTCGACGATCCCCGCAACTGGCCGCGCACGCTGACCCTGTGGCGCTCGAACCTGATGGGTTCCTCGGCCAAGGGCAACGAGTACTTCCTCAAACACCTGCTCGGCACGCACCATAACGTGATGGGCTCGGAGAACCCGAATGCCCCGCGGCCCAAGGACGTTCGCTGGCACGACGAAGCGCCGATCGGCAAACTCGACCTTTTGCTGTCGGCCGACTTCCGGATGACTTCGACCACGCTGCTGTCGGACATCGTGCTGCCGGCGGCTACCTGGTACGAGAAGCACGACCTGTCCTCGACGGACATGCACCCCTTCGTGCACGCGTTCACCCCGGCCATCGACCCGCCGTGGGAGGCCAAGTCCGACTTCGAGTTGTTCCATCTGCTCGCGCAACGGTTCTCCACGCTCGCACAGACCCACCTCGGGGTCGTCAAGGATCTGGTCAGCGTCCCGGTCCAACACGACACACCCGGCGAGGTGTCCCAACCCGGCGGCCGGGTGGTCGATTGGCGCGACTCGGACGCGCCCGGCACTCCGGGCAAAGGTATGCCGGTCTTCCAGGTGGTCGAGCGGGACTACACCGCGATCGCCGACAAGCTGGCCACCGTTGGGCCACTGGCGGATTCGCTGGGGTTCACAGTCAAGAACGTCACGTTCGATGTGTCCGAGCAGACCAAGAAGCTGGCCGCTATCAACGGGGTGATGCCCAGCGGTGCGGGCGCCGGGCGACCCGCGATCGACACCGACTCGCACCTCGCCGAAGCCATCCTGATGTACTCCGGCACCACGAACGGCCAGTTGGCGGTCCAGGGCTTCCGCACGTTGGAGAAACGCGTCGGCAAGACCCTGCACGACCTGGCCGAGGGTTCGGAGGAGAAGCGGATCACCTTTGCCGACACGCAGGCCCAGCCGGTTCCGGTCATCACCTCACCGGAATGGTCCGGCTCGGAGACCGGCGGTCGGCGCTACGCGCCCTTCACCGTGAACATCGAGCGGCTCAAACCGTTCCACACCCTGACCGGCCGGATGCACTTCTTCCTCGATCACGACTGGATGCAGGATGTCGGGGAGGCGCTGCCGATCTACCGGCCACCGCTGGACATGCACCGCCTGTTCGGCGAACCGCGGGTCGGTGAGGATGGCGCGGCGCAGGTAACGGTGCGCTACCTGACGCCGCACTCGAAGTGGTCGATCCACAGTGAGTACCAGGACAACCTCTTGATGCTGTCGCTGTCCCGTGGGGGACCGACGGTGTGGATGAGCCCGGCGGACGCCGGACGTATCGACGTACAGGACAACGATTGGGTCGAAGTGCTCAACACCAACGGTGTGCTGGTCGCACGGGCCGTGGTCAGTCACCGCATGCCCGAGCACGTCGTCTACGTGCACCACGCGCAGGAGCGCACGATCGACGTACCCAAATCGGAGGCCACCGGACGCCGCGGCGGGATGCACAACTCGGTCACCCGGCTCCTGGTCAAACCCACCCACCTGATCGGCGGGTACGCCCCGTTGTCCTACACGTTCAACTATCTCGGGCCGACCGGCAACCAGCGCGACATCGTGGCGACAGTCCGCAAGCGCTCGCAGGAGGTGACGTACTGATGCGCGTCATGGCCCAGATGGGCATGGTGATGAACCTCGACAAGTGCATCGGCTGTCACACCTGCTCGGTGACCTGCAAACAGGCCTGGACCAACCGGGCCGGTACCGAGTACGTGTGGTTCAACAACGTGGAAACCCGTCCAGGACAAGGCTATCCGCGTCGGTACGAGGATCAGGAGAAGTGGCGGGGCGGCTGGACGCTGAGCAGTCGCGGCAGTCTGAAGCTCAAGGCTGGCGGTCGGGTGCAGAAACTACTGAGCATCTTCGCCAGCCCGGTGCAGCCCCAGCTGGCGGACTACTACGAGCCGTGGACCTACGACTACGACACGCTGGTCAAGGCGCCCCTCGGCGACGACTTCCCGGTGGCCCGGCCCAAGTCATTGATCACCGGGCAGAACACCAAGATCACCTGGTCGGCCAACTGGGACGACAACCTCGGCGGCAGTACGCGATGGGGCCACCTGGACCCCGTGGTGGAGAAGCTGCGCCAGGAGTCCGAGCAGGCGGTGCAGTACGAACTGGAGAAGACCTTCATGTTCTATCTGCCGCGGATCTGCGAACACTGCCTGAATCCCTCGTGCATGGCCTCCTGCCCCTCGGGCGCCATCTACAAACGGGCCGAGGACGGCATCGTGCTGGTGGACCAGGACCGGTGCCGCGGCTGGCGGCAGTGCATCACCGGCTGCCCGTACAAGAAGATCTACTTCAACCACAAAAGCGGCAAGGCCGAGAAGTGCACCTTCTGCTATCCCCGCGTCGAGGTCGGACTGCCGACGGTGTGCTCGGAGACGTGTGTGGGGCGGCTGCGCTACCTCGGGCTGTTCCTGTACGACGTGGACAAGGTCACGGACGCGGCGACGACTCCCGACGAGGGCGATCTCTACCAGGCGCAACTGGACCTGTTGCTCGACCCCGACGACCCCGAGGTGATCGCGGCGGCCCGGCGCGACGGCATCCCCGATGACTGGATGGACGCCGCCCGCCGGTCCCCGGTCTACGCGCTGGCCAAGAAGTACAAGGTGGCGTTGCCGCTGCATCCGGAGTACCGCACGATGCCGATGGTCTGGTACGTCCCGCCGCTGTCGCCGGTGGTGGATCTGCTGTCCGAGCAGGGGCACGATGCGGAGAGCAAGGACGTGCTCTTCGGCGCCATCGAGGCGCTGCGCATTCCCGCCGCCTATCTCGCCGAACTGTTCACCGCCGGCCGCACCGACATCATCACCGAGGTGCTCAGCAAACTGGCCGCGATGCGTTCCTACATGCGCGACGTGAGCATGGGCCGGGACGGCGATCCGAGCATTCCCGCGTCGGTGGGGATGAGCGAGGAATCGCTGTACGAGATGTACCGCCTGATGGCTGTGGCCAAATACGAGGAGCGGTACGTCGTGCCCACCGCCCACGTCGAACGTGCCCATGAACTGGAGGAACTCGGCTGTTCGCTGGACTACGACGAGGGTCCGGGGATGTACGAATCGGGACCCTTCGGCGAGGCCAGTGGGCGGCCTGCCCCGGTCGCGGTCGAGACGTTCAACGCGCTGAAGGAGCGGCAGACCGCTGACGCCGCGACCCGCACCGACTCCTCGGGCCAGTTGACCGGCCGGGTCAACCTCCTCAACTGGGACGGCAACGGGACACCACCGGACGGTGTCTTCCCGCAACGGGAGTCACGATGAGACTGCTACGCGGCAAGCAGCAACGCGACGACCGAGTGGTCTACCTGGTCGCCAGTCGGGTGCTCGAGTACCCCAATCCTGAACTGCTGCAGTCTGTTCCACAGTTGCGGCAGGCGCTGAGCGAGCAACCGGACGCGGCCCCGCAGCCCCTGCTCGGCGTACTTGACCACCTGGCCGGCCAGGACCTGGAAGTGCTGCGGCAGACCTACGTGGACACCTTCGATCTGTCGCGCAAACACGCGCTGTACCTGTCCTACTGGACCGACGGCGACACCCGGCGCCGCGGTGAGGTGCTGGGCCAGTTCAAACACGTCTACCGCGAGAGCGGTTTCCTGGTCGACACGCACGGCGAGCTGCCGGACTACCTGCCGATGGTGCTGGAGTTCACGGCGATCGTGGACCCCGTCGCCGGGCGCGAACTGCTGATCGCCTACCGCGCGAGCCTGGAACTGTTGCGGATCGCGCTGGTCGAGCACTCCTCGCCGTACGCCGATGCCGTGGCGGCCGTGTGCGCGACGCTGCCCGGCCGGTCCCCCCAGAACCGCGCCGAGGTGATGGCCATGGCCGGTCTGGACAAGCCGCCGGGTGTGGAACCGGTGGGCCTGGCACCGTACGGACGCACCGAGCTGCCGTTGCACGCCGTGACCGGAGGGAGCCGCTGATGGACGTGTTGCTGTGGGGCGTGCTGCCCTATCTGTGCATCGTCAGCCTGGTGGGCGGCACCATCTGGCGGTACCGCTACGACAAGTTCGGCTGGACCACCAGGTCCAGTCAGCTGTACGAGTCCCGGCTACTGCGGATCGGTTCACCGCTGTTCCACTTCGGCATCCTGCTGGTCTTCTTCGGGCACGTGGGCGGGCTGCTGATCCCGGAATCCTGGACCGAGGCGCTCGGGATCAGCGAGGGGGTGTACCACTTCAACGCGTTGTTCTTCGGGATCATCGCCGGCGTCTGCACCCTGGTCGGCATCGCCATCCTGATCTACCGCCGGCGCACCACCGGACCGGTCTTCATGGCCACGACCCGCAACGACAAGCTGATGTACGTCCTGCTGGTCGCGGCCATCGTGCTGGGGCTGTGGACGACCCTGGTCAGCGTCGGCGCGGGCAGCGAAGCGCACAACTACCGGGAGACGGTCTCGCCGTGGTTCCGCTCGGTCCTCTACCTGCATCCGGATGTGGATTCGATGGCGGCTGCGCCGATCCAGTTCCACATCCACGCGCTGGTGGGGATGCTGCTGTTTGCGGTCTGGCCGTTCACCCGCCTGGTGCATGCATTCACGGCGCCCCTGAACTACCTGTTCCGGCCCTACATCGTCTACCGCTCGCGGGACGAGGGCGCCACCGGCGCGCGGGCCGCGCGGCCGGGTTGGAGTCCGGTCGGGACCTCGGACCGGGACCGGTCCCGCTGAGCGACACCCTTCGATACGTCACCGTCGATCCGTCGATAAGGAGAAGTCCGCGATGAGTACAGCTGAGCAGCCGACTGGGGGTGAGCTGTCCGGCCAGGGCAAGAATCTGGCGCTGGCCACGTTCGCCTTCGCCGTCACCTTCTGGGCGTGGAACATCATCGGCCCGTTGGGGGTGCGCTACACCGAGGAGATGCACCTGTCAGGCACCCAGAAGGCCCTGCTGGTGGCCACGCCCGTCCTGGTCGGATCGGTCGGCCGGATCCCGGTGGGGGCGTTGACCGACCGGTACGGCGGCCGGCTGATGTTCCCGGTGGTCACCCTGCTCGTGGTGCCGTTCGTGCTCCTTGTGGCGTTGGCGGGTCAGGCCAAGTCCTTCCCGATGATGCTCATCTTCGGGTTCTTCCTGGGAATCGCCGGCACGACCTTCGCCATCGGCATTCCGTTCGTCAACCAGTGGTACACCAAGGACCGGCGGGGTTTCGCCACGGGCATCTTCGGTGCCGGTATGGGTGGTACGGCACTCTCCGCGTTCTTCACCCCGCGCATGGTGAAGGCCTTCGGCTACATGCCCACCCACCTGATCTTCGCGGTGGCTCTGGTCCTGACGGCGATCCTGTGCTGGCTGGCCATGCGGGACTCGCCGCTGTGGAAACCCAACAACGCTCCGGTGGTGCCCAAACTGAAGGCCGCGCTGAAGCTGCCGGTCACCTGGCAGATGTCGTTCCTCTACGCCGTGGCGTTCGGTGGGTTCGTCGCGTTCTCGACCTACCTGCCGACCTACCTGAAGGACATCTACGACTTCAACCTGACCGATGCCGGTACCCGCACCGCCGGCTTCGCGATCGCCGCCGTCGTGGCCCGGCCGATCGGGGGCGTGCTGTCGGACCGGATCGGGCCGCGCCAGGTCGTGGGCATCTCGATGCTGGGTACGGCGATCTTTGCCGCTGTGGTCGCCTTCCAGCCACCGTTGGAGTGGCCGGCGGGGATCTCGTTCGTGCTGCTGGCCTTCTTCCTCGGACTGGGCACCGGCGGCGTCTTCGCGTTCGTCGGCAAACAGGCTCCCGCCGCCGAGGTCGGCACCGTCACTGGTCTGGTCGGAGCCGCCGGGGGACTGGGCGGGTACTTCCCACCGCTGATCATGGGGGCGACCTTCGGCCTGGTGTTCTCCGGCTACGGGTTCGGGTTGATGCTGCTGGTGATCGTTGCGCTGATCGCTCTGGTCTTCACCTACACGGGGATCAAGGACCGCGCGCCGGCCTCCTGACCGTCAGCGAGTCGCCAGCAGGCCTGCAACCCAGATCAGCGCCACGATCACCGCGGCGGTGAGTTCGACGGCGATGCTGGTGACGACCGCCTTCACCGCGTGCTTGGTAGAGGTCCAGGCATCGGCGACGGTGCGGGTGCGACCCAGTTCGGCGATCAGCACGCCGACGACGAAGCCCACGAACAGGCCGACGACCGGGATCACGAAGAAGCCGACGATCGCGCCGATAGCCCCGATCAGGATCACCCGGCCGGGGACTCCGGCGGCGGCCATGCGTTTGCCGGGCACGGTGTACTGCACGATCCAGCCGATCGCCGCGACGACGCAGGCCGCCGCGAAGAACCACCAGGCGACGCCGCCGGTCGACCAGGCCCACAACAGGACCCCGAGCAGGCTGAGCGCCAGCCCCGGCAGCACGGGGACGATCAGCCCCACGATGCCTACGGCGATCAGAAATCCGGACAGAAGGGTGACGGGGTGCACCCGGTCAGCCAAGCACACCGAAACGCGAACGGGACGGACCCGAAGGCCCGTCCCGTTCGTTCACATCAGCCCTGGCCGGTCAGCCCTCCTTGGGCTCCACCAGCCGGTCAGTCTCATCGATGACCTCTTCAGCGATGGCCTGCAGCTTCGGCAGGTGCTCACGCCCGTGGTGGGCGCAGAACAACAGTTCGGTGTCGCCAGCAAGGCGGGCACGAATGAATGCCTGCGCGCCGCAGCGGTCGCAACGGTCCGCGATAGACAAAGTAGGGGCGAGTGCAGTCGTCATGACGGTCTTCCTCTCCTCGAAAACCCAATATCTCCTGCTGGTGCCAACAGTGAATCACGCCAAACCCTTCCCGGATCGCACCTTGGGACAGCGGTTCTGGAGAATGTGTCGTACGTCACGTGCAGCACCCCTCCATCCCAACACATCTGAAGCGGCCGCGTCGTGTGGCGTGCACAGGACCGCCCTCGAGGAGGGTTTACCCTGCGGTCGTGAGCACCGCTGCGTCTTCTGCCCAGGACTACACCGCCCGGCACCTACAGGTGCTGGAGGGTTTGGAGGCGGTCCGCAAACGGCCGGGGATGTACATCGGGTCGACCGACGAACGCGGCCTGATGCACTGTGTGTGGGAGATCATCGACAACTCCGTCGACGAGGCTCTCGGGGGGTACGGCGACGACATCCAGGTCGTCCTGCATCACGACGGAAGCGTCGAGGTCCGCGACAACGCCCGTGGTCTGCCGGTCGACATCGAGCCGCGCACCGGGTTGTCGGGGGTGGAGGTGATCTTCACCAAGTTGCACGCCGGCGGGAAGTTCGGTGGCGGCGCGTATACCGCCTCCGGTGGCCTGCACGGGGTGGGTGCGTCCGTCGTGAACGCGCTCGCGGCACGGCTGGACGTCGAGGTGGACCGCGCCGGGAAGACCTACGCGATGAGTTTCCGGCGTGGCGAGCCGGGGGTGTACGACGACAAAGGCGAGCCGTCCCCGGACGCCCCGTTCACGCCGTACGTCAACAACAGCGAGCTGCGGGTGGTCGGCAAGGCCAAGCGGGGCACGTCCGGGACCCGGATCCGCTATTGGGCGGACCCGCAGATCTTCGTCAAGAACGCCACCTACGACTGGGAGGGTCTGCTCGGGCGGGCCCGGCAGACGTCGTTCCTGATCCCGGGGCTGACCATCACCGTGCGCGACGAGCGCGGCGAGGAGCCGGTGCAGGAGCGCTTCCAGCACGACGGTGGGATCAGCGAGTTCACCGAGTTCCTGGCCCCCGATCCGGCGGTGACCGACGTGTGGCGGCTGGATGGTTCGGAGACGTTCACCGAGACGGTGCCGGTGCTGGACGGCAAGGGGCACATGGTGTCCCAGGAGGTCGAGCGCGAGTGCGGCGTCTCGATCGCGCTGCGCTGGGGGACCGGCTACGAGACCACGATGCGGTCCTTCGTGAACATCATCGCCACGCCCAAGGGCGGCACCCACCAGGCCGGCTTCGAGCAGGCCGTGCTGAAGGTGTTCCGCAAGCAGCTCGAGGTGAACTCCCGGCGGCTCAAAGTCGGCAGCGACAAGGTGGAGAAGGACGACATCCTCGCCGGAGCGACCGCGGTGGTGACCGTGCGGCTGGCCGAGCCCCAGTTCGAGGGGCAGACCAAGGAGGTGCTGGGTACGCCGGCCGTGCGGCAGATCGTCGCCCGTGTCGTCGAGCGCGAGCTCACCGCCCGCCTGACCTCGACCAAGCGGGACGACAAGGCGCAGTCGTCGCTGGTGCTGGAGAAGGTCGTCTCGGAGATGAAGGCCCGGATCAGCGCCCGCATGCACAAGGAGACCCAGCGCCGGAAGACAGCGCTCGAATCCTCCTCTCTGCCACCGAAACTCAAGGATTGCCGGTCGACCGATGTGTCCCGCACGGAGTTGTTCATCGTGGAGGGTGACAGCGCGCTGGGGACCGGTCTGGCCGCGCGCAACTCCGAGTACCAGGCGCTGCTGCCGATCCGGGGCAAGATCCTGAACGTGCAGAAGGCGTCGATCGCGGACATGCTCAAGAACGCCGAGTGCGCCTCGATCATCCAGGTGATCGGCGCCGGGTCCGGGCGGACCTTCGATCCGGAGATGGCGCGGTACGGCAAGGTCATTCTGATGAGCGACGCCGACGTCGATGGTGCGCACATCCGCACGCTGTTGCTGACGCTGTTCTTCCGGTACATGCGCCCGATGGTCGAGCAGGGTCGGGTGTATGCCGCGATGCCGCCGCTGCACCGGATCGAGACCGTTGCGCAGGGCCGGGCCAAGGGTGAGGTGATCTACACCTACACCGAGCAGCAGATGCGCACCACGATCCGCGATCTGGAGCGCAAGGGTCGCTCGATCAAGACGCCGCAGCGCTACAAGGGCCTGGGCGAAATGGACGCCCACCAGCTCGCGGACACCACGATGGATCCGCGGCAGCGCACCCTGCGGCGGGTGTCGCTGAAGGACGCCGCTCGGGCCGAGGAGATCTTCGACCTGCTGATGGGTTCGAAGGTCGAGCCGCGGCGTGACTTCCTGGTCGAGTCTGCGGATTCCCTTGAGCGAGAACGGATCGACGCCTAAGACGCGAGCTTTACTTCACCCTCCGGGGTGATGTCCCTTCGGGGGCGTGGCGCCGGTGGGTCGCTCCGGCGCTGCCATGCTCACGAGGTGAAGCAACCAGTAGGAGCCCTCCAGGAACCCAAGCGCTCGGTGACCTTGGGCATCGATCCTGCAGTCGCTCCCACGCCGCCGACGGTGCCCTGGGCACTGCGGTTGGCGCAGAACCTGTCGCTGCCGATGCCCGGCGCCGGGGACACGCTCACCTTGTGGGACGCGCTCAGCCGGCTCGCGGCGTACGACCTGACCGCGGCCCGCGCGCTCGAGCCGCACGTCGACGCGCTCTCGATCCTGGACCAGGCCGGTCTGACTCCCTCCGAGGTGGGAGGTACGGCGCGCAGCACCTGGGGGGTGTACGCCGCGGAGGGCCCGGCCGGCAAACTCACGGCCTGCCAGGACGGTGACCAATGGGTCGTCGACGGCGTCAAACCGTGGTGCTCGTTGGCGAATCAGGTCTCGCACGCGCTGGTGACCGCCTGGACAGGGTCGACGACGCGGCGGCTGTTCGCGGTGTCGATGTCGGACACGCAGGTGCTGGACGTGCCGTGGGTCTCCCGCGGGCTAACCGAAATCGTCTCTGCTCCAGTGCAATTCGATGCTGTTCCAGCGGTCCCGATCGGGGACGACGGGTGGTATCTGCATCGGCCCGGGTTCTGGTGGGGTGCGATCGGCGTCGCCGCCTGCTGGTACGGGGGAGCGGCGGGGGTCGCCGAGCGGTTGCGGCCGCGGCCGGGTCGGGAGCCCGACCAGATCGCGGGCCTGCACCTCGGTGCTGCGGATGCGGCGCTCTACGCCGCCGCCTGCACCCTGCGCGAAGCCGCCTGCGTGGTCGACGATCCCGGCGACCGCTCCCGCGACGAGCTCACCGCCCGGCGGGCCCGCGCCATCGTGCGGGCCGCCTGCGACGACATTCTGGGGCGCGTGGCGCGGGCGACCGGACCGGCGCCGTTGACCTTCGAAGAAGAGCACGCCCGGCGGGTGGCTGACCTGTCGGTGTATATCTGCCAGGACCACGCCGAGCGCGACCTTGCCGCTCTCGGAGCACTGCTCGCGTGACGACGCCGGTGTTCAACCACCGGGATACCGGTCGCAGCGAGGCGGATTGGCTGGCTTCGCCGGGTTGGCAGCAGGTGCGTCCGATCCGGCTCAGCGCGGGCGTGGGGACGCGCGGCCTGGTGGTGATCGCAGCCCATCCGGACGACGAGACCCTGGGCGCCGGTGGTGCGATCGCGCTCGCCCACGCTGCCGGGATCCCGGTGCAGGTCCTCATGGCCACGGACGGTGAAGCATCCCACCCGGAGTCGCCGACCCGTTCCCGTCGCGAACTGGCGCAGTTGCGTGAGGTCGAGGTGCGCCGTGCGCTTTCGTTGCTGGCGCCCGGGTGCGAGGTGCGCCACCTGCGGCTGCCGGACGGTCAGCTGGCCGATCACGAGTCCGAGCTGCAGGACGCGCTCGGCAAATGGGTGGCCGAGCTCGATGTGGGCTGTGTCTTGCTAGCTCCGTGGCGGGAGGACGGGCATCCCGATCATGCCGCTGCCGGCCGGGTCGCGGCCCGGGTGGCGCGGGAGTACGGCGCGGCGCTGGGTGAATACCCGATCTGGGCGTGGCACTGGGCTCGGGATGAGGACGTGCCGTGGTCGCAGCTCCGCTCGTTGCCGCTGGATGATGCGACGTTGCTGATCAAGCAGGCTGCGCTGGCCGAGCATCACTCCCAGGTCAACCCGTTGTCATCGCAGCCGGGGGACGAGACCTTGCTCGGCCCGGAGATGCTGGAACACTTCGACCGGCCGTTCGAAGGTTTCATCGACGTCTCCGGCCGGTGGGACGAATCCATCTTCGAGCGGCTGCACTCGGCAGCCGTGGATCCGTGGTCGGTGCGCAGCAGTGCGTACGAACGTCGGAAGCGGAAGCAGACCCTGGATGCACTGCCGACCGGCCGTTTCGAGCGGGCCTTCGAGCCGGGGTGTTCCATCGGTGAATTGACCGCCGCCTTGGCGGACCGTTGTGACGAACTGCTCGCGGTCGACCTCAGTGCTACGGCGGTCCGTGCGGCCAGGGCTCGCACCGCGGCACTGCCCACCGTGAGCATTGAGCAGCACGCGGTGCCCGACTGGTGGCCGGCGGGCGATTTCGACCTGATCGTGCTGTCGGAGATCTGCTACTTCCTGGACGTCCAAGGCCTGCGTCAGTTGCTGCTCGAGACGCGCTCCAGTCTGCGATCCGGTGGTCATGTGCTGCTGTGCGATTGGCGCCATCCGATCGACGGCTGGGCGTTGGATGCTGCCCGCGTCCACCGTGCCGCGCACGAGATCCTCCGACTACCAACGCATTTCACGCTGAGCACCGACGACATGATGTTGGAAGTCCTCGGTCCGGCGCCGGTGGATGGGGGAGCGGTATGACCAACCTGGGGGTCGTCGTACCGGCACGGAACGAAGCTGACCTGCTGCCGGATTGTCTTGCGGCGCTGAGTCGTTCGCGCGCAGCGCTACGTCAGTGGGCGCCCCAGGTCTCCGTCCGGTTGGTCCTCGTGCTCGACTCGTGTGTCGACGCCAGCGCGCAAGTGGCGCAGGTCTATTCGCAGATCGAGACGGTAACCGTTGACGCCGGTTGCGTGGGCGGAGCGCGCCAGGCGGGTATCGATCATCTGCTGCGATCGGGTTCGGCGGTCCTGGGTGACTGGTTCGCGTGCACGGACGCTGATTCGGCGGTTCCCGCCGACTGGCTGATCACCCATTACGAAGCGGCCCGCGCGGGCGTCGATCTGCTGCTGGGTTCGGTGCGCCCGGACCGTGGGCCGCTGAGTCCGGAGGATTTTGAGGAGTGGCAGGCACGGCACGACCTGGGCGACGGACACGGGCACGTATTCGGCGCCAACCTTGGATTCGGGGTGCGCACGTTGTCGGCTACTGGTGGCTTCCGGCCCCTGCCGGTCCATGAAGACGTCGACCTGACCGTCCGGACCCGGGACGCCGGCTTGACCGTTGTGGCTACCGGTGCCAGCCCGGTCGTCACATCGGCGCGACACAGCGGCCGCACCCCGGCCGGATTCGCGTCCTATCTGCTGCGGGAGTTCGGACCGCTACCCGATCAGGCCGCAGCTGGCTGAACGTGCCGCGTCGCAACTAGTGACGAGATCGCCACGACTTGCTGGCTCCAGCGGCCCGGCCCCCCACGACTCGTGACGAAACCGCCACAACTGGTTCGGCGAGGCGACCGTCCGTCCTTGCTTTTGCGGTACGCCTCTAGGGGCGATGCGTTGGTTCGACCACGGCCTAGCGTGGGCAAGAACCGAGGAAGGGAACGTCACGATGTCCGATAAGTCCCAGCAGCCAGCAGCGGCTCCGCCCGTGGTGGATCGCTCAACCTTTGACGCGGCCTTGGCGGAACAGGTCGCCCAGGAGAAGGAACTGACCCGTCACGGTGACCGGGTCTCAGCCAGCCGACGACGGTTACCGATGGTCGAAGTGGAGAACTATCAGTTCGACGGCGAACACGGTCCGGTCACGCTGACCGAACTCTTCGGGGACACCTATCTGCTTCTCGTCCAGAACTTCATGTTTGGCCCGGACTGGGAAAAGGGCTGTCCCAGTTGCACTTTCGCCGCTGACAACCTTCCGTTCAACATGGAACGTCTGGATGAGGAAGCGATCGCGTTCGCGATGATTTCGCATGCACCGGTGGAGAAGCTCAAGGCGTGGCGCGCGGAGCGAGGTTGGCCGTATACCTGGGTGTCGTCGTACGGGACGAGCTATCACGACGACTGGGAGTGGAACTCGACGTTTCCAGACGGGAGTAGCGGTCCGGTGCCCGGCTACTCCTACTACCTTCTGAAAGACGGCGTCCCTTACCTGACCTACACCACGCGCGCCCGGGGGACGGAGGCGATCCTGCCGGTCGCGCACATCATGGACCGCACGGCGTACGGGCGTCAGCAGGATTGGGAGGACAGCCCGACCGGCTGGCCGCAGTACCCGACGTACGGCTGAACGTGCGGCAGGATTGCTCCATGGCTTTGCAGATCGCGCAGGACCCGGCAGCTGACGAAGTGCTCGCCAACGACCCCCTTCTTGGCCGCGGGCGCTTCGCGGGTGCGGATCCCGATCATGCGGCGTTCGTACTGCGACGTTGCGAGGATGACTGAGGCGACCATCTCCCCGGCCGGTGTCGTCATGTCCTGGCCATAGTGAGCGCGACGAGTCTGCCTTCACTAATGCGTCCACGTCGGTCGCATGGGAACCGGCGGGGCTAGTCGGGCGGGATGATGTATTGGTCCACGTCGAGGCCGCAGTCGAAACTGGCCAGACGCCTCAAAGTCTCTACCGAAAGCCCTAACGCTGGCGTGGGAATGTCGATCCATGACTGGCCATCGCCTCCTACGACAACCTCGCCGTACATCGAGATGACCAGATTGATTTGCACCGACAGGTCTCGCTCGGCTGAAGCCCTCAACAATGCCTGTCGAACGGGCTCGAACGTGTCGAGCAGATCGATGATGACGGTCTCGCTGTCGGCGGTTGACGACTTAGCTGTTATCCAGCACCAGGCCGAGGCAGGGTAAGTGCGGTCCGGGCCCAAAGGGTCACCTCGTTGCCGAGTCCTGGTGGGCGTAGCTCCGAGAAGGTCAGTCAGCCATACGGAATCGACATCGTCGCCGGTATAGGGCCCGTAGATGCACAGCTCCGCGTATTGCTCGATCCGCCGTTCTGAACCTGCCGCCGATCGCACAGCATGTTTGGCATTACTCACCTGCGCTACGACCGTTCACAATTCATGCAATCCCTCACGCCGCTGCTCTCGAGCAAGCCCAGCAATCTCCCATCGCGGGTCCACGACGAGGGAGCGTTCGTCATCTCCGCATCCTGTCATCGCCTAGCCATCGACGTCGAGACAGGCGTCGTAAGAGATGAGAGGGGTCCTATTCTGGGGGCCATGGCGTTGCAGATTGCGCAGGACCCGGCAGCTGACGAAGTGCTCACCAACGACCCGTTCGGGTTGTTGGTCGGCATGCTGCTGGACCAGCAGTTCCCGATGGAACGGGCGTTCGGGGGACCGCTGAAGATCAAGGATCGCTTCGGCACCCTGTCGCCGGAGAAGATCGCCGCCGCTGACCCGGAGGCGTTTGCGGACCTGTGTGCGACGCCGCCGGCGATCCACCGCTACGGGCGCTCGATGGCAGGACGCGTGCAACAACTGGCGGTCGTCGTGTGGGATGAGTACGGAGGTGACGCGGCCTCCATCTGGACGACGGCCGGCTCCACCGCCGAGTTGCTCAAGCGGCTGAAGGCGTTGCCCGGGTTCGGGGATCAGAAGGCACGGATCTTCGCCGCGCTGCTCGGCAAACAGCTGGGTGTGCAGCCGGACGGTTGGCGCGAAACCATTGGTCCGTACGCCGAGCCGGGCAGCTTCCGCTCAGTCGCGGACGTGGTGGACGAGGCGTCGTTGCAGAAGGTCCGCGAGTTCAAGAAGGCGGCGAAGGCCGCGGCCAAGGGTTAGGTCTGCGGGTCGCCGAAGTCGACCATCCAGCGGATGCCGAACTCGTCGGTGACCTCACCGAAGAAGTCGCCCCACGGTGCCTGGTTCAGCGGCACCTCGATGGTGCCGTTCTCTGCGAGGGCATCCCACCAGCCGCGCACCACATCGGGCTCGTCGCCGGTCAGCGCGACGACACCGTTCGGCGGCAGATCCATCGAACTGGGCACGTCGGCGCCCATCAATGTGTGACCGGCTGCAGTCTTGAGGAAGCCGTGCATCACCCATTCCTTCTCGGCCTCATCGACCGGCATGTCGAACATCGAGAACGGTGCCAGGTCGAGATCACCGCCGAAGACCGCGTGGTACTTGGTCATCGCCTCCCGGGCGTTGCCGCGGAAACTCAGGTACGGGTTGAGACGGGTGGTCATGGCTCTCCTGATGTCGGGTGTTCCGACCGTAACCATGGTGGGCGTATCCCGTGGCACCCCAGCGGGTCTTCAGATTCACGAATTAGCGTCGGGATCCGTGCACCGGCGAGGCTTTCTGATCACGACCGCGTTGACTGTTCTGGGGCTCGCGAGTTGTTCCTCGCAGCGACCTGACGCGGCCACCTCGGCGTCGGCCTCGACCTCCAAGAGCACCTCGCCTGGCACGCAGCAGTTCCGGCCGCCCACGGGAATCGTCAAGGCAGCCGTACCTCACGGCACGATCTACGCGCTGCCGGGCAACGGGCGGCATCTGGCACTGACCGTCGACGACGGTACGGACGCCACCGTCGTCGCGGCGTACGCGAAGTTCTGCGCCGACACCGGAATGCGGATCACCTGCTTCGTCAACGGGGTGAACCGCGGATGGACCGACAGCCGGGCTGTCCTTGCGCCGATGGTGGAGTCCGGGCAGGTCTTCCTGGCCAATCACACCTGGTCCCACCCGGACCTTCGCACGTTGAGCGCCGCCGAGGTCAGCGACCAGGTGACGCGCAACGAGAAGTTCCTGCGATCGACCTACGGCGTGAGCGGGCGCCCGTTCCTCCGTCCCCCGTTCGGGCACTACAACGCGGCGCTGGCGCGGCAGTTGTCCGATCTGGGCTACCCGGCGATCACTATGTGGCTCGGCAGCCTGTCCGATGCCAGCGTCATCGCACCAGCGCGCGTGGTCTTCCACGCCAAACAGTGGTTCCTGCCGCAGCATCTGGTGATCGGCCACGCCAATCATCCCGCGGTGACCCACGTCTATGGACAACTCGTCGACATCATCAAGGAGCGGAACCTGCAACCGGTGACGCTGGCCGACGTGTTCAATGTCGATGCGTGAGGCCACACTGCACGTATGACACCTGAACGCACTGACCCGCCCTTACAGGCTGACGAGCCAACGATGTTGCTGGCCTTCCTTCAGTACCACCGGGACACCCTGCGGCAGAAGACCGCCGGACTGGACGCCCGTCAGCTGGACACGGTGCTCCCTCCGTCGGAGATGACTCTCGGCGGAATGGTGAAACACCTTGCCGCTGTTGAGGACAACTGGTTCCAGAATGTCCTGCGTGGAGTGACCGAGCTGCCGCCGTGGACAAACGTTGACTGGGACGACGATCGCGACTGGGACTGGCACAGTGCGCGCGACGACGATCCGTTGACGCTGTTCTCGTTGCTGGAGCAGGCGCAGGAGCGTTCTGATGTCGCCATCGGGCAGGCGCTGTTGGCCGGCGGACTGGACGCTCTGTCGGTGGGGGCGGATCGGCACACCGGCGAGTCGTTCACGCTGCGCTGGATCCTGTTGCACATGATCGAGGAATACGCGCGCCACAACGGCCATGCGGACTTGATCCGCGAGTCTATCGACGGGTCAATCGGCGAGTGAGACCTCGAAGAAGAACGACGGCTTGGCCACCTTCACGCAGGAGTCCTTGAGCTCCGGGCCCGCCACGCGGCGTACGTCGACCGGCCAGGCCCGCCCGTCGCGGTGGGTGACCTCACCCCGCCAGCCCTCGCCGTCCGGATGTAGGTCGGTGCGCAACGCGCGTAGGGATAGCTCCGAAATGCTCTGGCGCACAACGGACTCCGCGGACTGCGCCGGGGGAGCGAGCACTGACCGACCCCGGTCGTACGCCGAGTGATTGAGTTCCACCGGGATCTCACCTTTGCGTTCGGCCGGGATGATCGCTGCTGCGGAATCAGTCGTCAATCGGGCGTAGGTCTGCCCCGACGGCAACGCAATGCCCGTCGGCGCGAACCGGTGGCCGCCGGTGTGCGAGCACTCCCACACCCGCTCCGGGAACTGCTCCTGCAGGGACAGCGCGATGGGTCGACCGCGCACGGCACAACACACGTCTCGTTTGCTGTTGGTGCAGATCAGCAACGCCGGGTCGCGGGTCTCATCGAGGGTGTCAAGCGTCTCGGTCACCGCATCAGGGTCGTCACCGGCCAGTAAGGACCACGGCGTCCGCAACAACTCGGCCGGATCGTCGACGGTGCCGACCAGCAGCCACGGGTCAGTGGCGAGTCCGCCCGCGATCAGCACCGTGGGCTCGGTCGTGCCAACGTCCACGTGCCGGCCCGGCCGCCGGATGAGCAGCAGACGACCACCGTGGTCCGAACAGGCTTGTGCCAGAGCTGATCCCACCGACGGGTCGAGGTGGGACTCGGTGACAGCCTCTCGTCCCCACGGGCCGTTCTGCTCCAGGGCAACCCAGAACGCCGCCTGCGACGCCGTGCCGAGGGCGGGCAGCCCGGCGTCGTCCCATTGCGCCGAGCACGAGTCCGGGAGCGGCTGCGTCACTCGGCCTCCGGCCGCGCGGACACGCCGGGCAGGACACTGGACGACAACGCGGCAATCGGCGCAGCCGCCGGGGTTCCGCTGCCGTCGCGACGGCCCGGTTCGGTGGGCAGTGCGACCTGGGTCCCGGAGGAAGCCGCCGCTCGCACCGGTGGCGTCCCGACGTAGGCCAGGATGAGTTCGTCCTCCCCGCGCAGGAACCGGTGGGCTCGCACGCCGCCGGTCGCCCGGCCCTTGCCCGGGTACTCCTCGAACGGGGTGACCTTCACCGAGCCGGTCTCGGTGCCGGGAAGGGCGCCGGAGGAGCCGGCGATCGTGACCACTGTGGCGGCACCGGTCACCGCACCGAAGAAGACGACGCGCTGGCCGCTCGCGAGCTTGATCCCGGCCATGCCACCGCCAGCGCGACCCTGCGGTCGGACGGCGGACGCGGAGAAGTGCAGCAGCGAGGCGTCGCTACTGATGAAGACGAGTTCCTCTGTGTCTGAGGCTAGTTCGACCGCGCCGACGACCTCGTCGCCATCCTTGAGAGTGATGACTTCGAAGGAGTCCTTGGCCGGATAGTCCGGGTTGACCCGTTTGACGACACCGTCCTTCGTGCCGAGGGCGAGGCCGGGGGAGTCTGCCTGCACCGAGCACAGGGTGAGGATCCGCTCGCCCTTCGGTAGGTCGACGTACGCCCCGATCGGCGCTCCACCGGCGAGGGCAGGCGGGTCGTTCGTCGGCACCAGGGTCGGCAGTTCCAGAGCCGACAGTCGCACCACGCGTCCCGCAGAGGTGACGGCACCGAATTCGCCGCGGACCGTCGTACGCACAGCGCCGACGATCACATCGTGTTTGCGCCGGCTGCCCTCTGTTGCAAGCGGATCCACGTTCGTCGTCCGCGCCAGCAGACCCGTCGAGGACAGCAGCACGAAGCACGGGTCGTCGGTGACCTCCAGCGGCGTGTCAATCGAAGCCGGTGTGCCCGCCGACTCCAGCAGGATGGTGCGGCGCGGTGTGCCGTGGGCCTTGGCGACGTCGGCGAGTTCGCTGGAAACCAATGTCCGCAAACGGTTTTCGTCACCGAGGATGGCTTCGAGCTCTTCGATCTCGCGGCGCAGTTCCTCGGCTTCCTTCTCCAACTCGATGCGGGAGAACTTGGTCAGGCGACGCAGTTGCAGGTCGAGGATGTAGTTGGCCTGCACCTCGGTCAGGTCGAAGACGTCGATCAGCCGCGTGCGCGCCGTACCCACATCGTCGCTGGTCCGGATCACCTGGATGACCTCGTCGATATCGACCAAGGCGAGCAACAAGCCATCGACCAGGTGCAGGCGGTCCTTGCGCTTGTCCAGGCGGAACTGGGTGCGTCGGCGGACCACATCGATACGGAAGTCGACATAGACCTTGAGCAGATCCTTCAGCCCGAGCGTCTGCGGCTGGCCGTCGACCAGCGCGACGTTGTTGATGCCGAAGGACTCCTCCATCGGCGTCAGTTTGTAGAGCGTCTGCAGAACGGCTTCGGGATTGAAGCCGTTCTTGACCTCGATCACCAGGCGCAGACCGTTGTTGCGGTCCGAGAGGTCCTTGACGTCCGAAATGCCTTGCAGCTTCTTGGAACTGTGCAGGTCCTTGATCTTCTCGATGACCTTCTCGGGGCCGACCAGATAGGGCAACTCGGTGACCACGATGCCCTTGCGGCGCGGGGTGATGTCCTCGATGCGAGCGGTCGCTCGGGTCCGGAAGGTGCCCCGGCCGGTGAGGTAGGCGTCGCGAATGCCCTCGAGCCCGACGATCTGCCCGCCCATCGGCAGGTCGGGCCCGGGCACGAAACGCATCAGGTCGTCCAGCGAACAGTCCGGGTGCTTGATCAGATGCCGGGCTGCGCCGATGACCTCGACCAGGTTGTGCGGCGGCATGTTGGTGGCCATGCCGACCGCGATGCCCGAAGCCCCGTTGACCAGCAGATTGGGATAGGCCGCGGGCAACACCGCCGGCTGCATGAACTGTTCGTCGTAGTTCGGGACGAAGTCGACGGTGTTCTCATCCAGGCTCTGCGTCATCAGCAGGGCGGCAGGAGCCAGCCGCGCCTCGGTGTACCGGCTGGCGGCGGGACCGTCGTCGAGCGAGCCGAAGTTGCCGTGCCCGTCGATCAGCGGCAGCCGCATCGTGAACGGCTGCGCCATCCGGACCATCGTGTCGTAGATCGCCGTGTCCCCGTGCGGGTGGTACTTACCCATCACCTCACCGATGACCCGGCTGCACTTGACGTGCGGGCGGTCCGGGCGCAGCCCGAGCTCGGTCATCGCGTAGAGGATCCGGCGCTGCACCGGCTTCAAGCCGTCGCGCGCATCCGGCAGCGCTCGGGCGTAGATGACGCTGTAGGCGTACTCCAGGAACGCCGTCTGCATCTCGTCCTCGACGTCGATGTCGATGATGTGCTGCTGGTCGTCGGGGACGAAGCCGTCGTCGTTGTTCTTCTTGGTCGCCATCCGGGCTGGGTGCTCCTCGCGCGTGCTGACAGTCCTGCCCATCTTCCCGTACGCCGAGTGGTCACCTGCCGCCGGACACGCTGGGCCCGGTGTGCCCAGGTGGACAGCCCGTCAGTCGAACCAAGCGGCGACGGTCTTCACCCCCTGGATCACGAAGCTGACCCCACCAATGGCCATCAGTGCGAGCACGAGCATGAACGCGCTGATCCCAACGACCTCGAGCGCTTTCTCCCAGCGGCTCTGTTCGAAGTCGGGATCGCCGGAATGCTCCCACGCCAGGGCGTGACCCTCTGCGCGCTCGGCCTCCGCACGCAGTTGCGCCAACCGTTCGGCCACGACCGGCGTCGCGTCGCTCTCCGCTGCGCGCCACCCGACGACGCGCATGCGCAGCACCGGATCCGGGTAGTCGCGAGCGAAGGCGGCGAGTTCCTCCGGGTCGGCGTCTTCCGCCAGGAAGGACCAGCGGCCCGCCTGTCCCGCGTGGCCTTCCCTGCGGTAGAGGTCGGCCAACTGAAGCCGCAGGTCCTGCCGCTCGGGGTAGCTGCCCACCAGTCCGCGCAGTCGTTGCCGGGCCATGGCGACATCGCCCGCTGCCAGATCTTCGGCAATCCGGTGCTGGGTCTCCTTCTCGGCCATCCGAGGATTCTGCGGGTCAATGCCTCTCGGCAGCAACCGGTTTCCCGGCACCCCCCCCACCGGGTTCGGTGATGGATTGCCGGTTCCAGTCGTTGAAACCAGCAATCCGTGACCAAACCCGGGTAGAGCCCCCAGCGACGGCGTGCTCCTACAGGCTGTCTCGCCAGGTGACGAATTCCTGCAGCCGGTCGAAGTCGTAGTCCGGGCCACCCGTGCCGACGGTGAACTGCGTGACGCCCTGCTCCAGCAACTTCGGCCCGATCTGCGTGGCCGGACCAGCGTCGCCTGGCACGCCCAGCGAGATCTCGATGTCCGAGAAGTTTCGGCCCACCGCGTCGCAGTGCCCCTTCAACACCGAGATCTTGTGATCGAGCGTCTCGCCGGTGACGAAGGTGTGCCACACGTCGGCGTGCTGGGCGACCAGGCGCAGCGTCTTCTTCTCGCCACCCCCACCGATCAGGACCGGGATCTTGCGCGTGGGAGCCGGGTTGAGCTTGCCGAGGCGTGACTCGATCCGCGGCAGGTCGTCGCGCAGTTTGTCGAGACGACCACCCGCGGTGCCGAAGCTATAGCCGTACTCGTCGTAATCCTTCTGGAACCAACCGGATCCGATACCCAGGATGAGGCGGCCGTCACTGATGTGATCGACCGTGCGTGCCATGTCGGCGAGCAGTTCGGGGTTGCGATAACTGTTGCACGTCACCAGTGCACCGATCTCGACGCGCGACGTCTGCTCGGCCCACGCGGCCAGCATCGTCCAGCACTCGAAGTGCTTGCCCTCGGGCTCGCCATAGAGCGGATAGAAGTGATCCCAGTTGTACACAATGTCGACGCCGAGATCCTCAGCGCGGGTGACCGCGTCCCGGATCTGCGCGTACTCCGCGTGCTGCGGCTGTAGCTGAACACCGATGCGAACAGGCCGTGTCGTCATAGGCTCGATAGTAGGGACCGCGTCTGCGCAGGAACGCCCAGGTGGAGGGGATCGTGGAGGGAAATCTCGAGGCGGCGGCGCGTGCCGCGCTCGATCCGCACGTCTGGCACTACATCAGCCGGGGGTCCGGCGACAACGTGTCCGTCGACGAAGCCACCGACGCCTGGCGCCAGTACCGCTTCCGGCCGAGAGTCCTGCAGGACGTCCGGCACGTTGACACCGGCCTGGAGTTGTTCGGCCATTGGCGTACGCCGATCGGCATCGCCCCCAGCGCGTTCCACCAGCTCTACACACCGCGAGGTGAACTCGCTACTGCCGCAGCGGCTCTCGCGTGCGGCGCGCCGATGGTCCTGTCCAGCCGCACCACGACCCGCCTGGAGGACGTCGCCGCCGCGCTCGGTGGACCGTGGTGGTTCCAGGTCTACGTCATGCGTGAGCCGAGCATCACTGCCGCGACAGTACGGCGGGCGCGCGACGCGGGAGCCAGCGCTCTGGTGCTCACCGGTGACACGCCGTACGTCGGCTATGTCCCACCGACGGGCACGGCCCGGCCGCTGCCACTCACCGACGAACTGGCCCTGGTCAACGTCGCCGAACACCTCCCAGACCGCGACATCGACGACATCTGGGACCTGATCGACCAGGACGCCGGTATCACCACCGACACGATCGCCTGGTTGGTGCAGGAGTCCGGGCTCCCGGTGATCGTCAAGGGAGTCCTGCGTGGCGATGAGGCGATCCGCTGCGTCGAAGCGGGCGCCAGTGGCATCTGGGTGAGCAACCAC
The DNA here is from genome assembly GCF_001594145.1 of Branchiibius sp. NY16-3462-2. GTDB lineage: Bacteria > Actinomycetota > Actinomycetes > Actinomycetales > Dermatophilaceae > Branchiibius. The sequence continues at coordinate 199,260 of NZ_LVCF01000038.1, forward strand.
GGTGGTCGGCAACTGGACGGTGCCGTGCCGACCGCGCACGCGTTGCCCGAGGTCGTCGCAGCAGTCGACGGGCAGGTGCCGGTCGTCGTCGACGGCGGAATCCGTTCCGGCACAGACGCATTGGCAGCACTGGCCCTCGGCGCGAGCGCGGTATTCCTCGGCCGCCCGGTCATCTGGGGCCTGGCCGACGACGCGGCAGCCGGCGCCGCGCAGGTCGTCACCCAGGTGGCCGACCAACTGCGCCACGCGATGGGCCTGGCCGGGGCGACGCGCCTGGCGGATCTCGACCCGAGTCTGGTGTTCGGCACCCCGACTTTTGGATCAGGATCCACCCTCAGAAGCTCTTGACGGGTGAATTGCGTTCCAAAAGTGGGGAAGGGCTCAGCCCGCGGGCGTGAACGGCTCCCCGAAGCGCCCGGAGTGGAAGACCTCCTCGACGCCACGTCGCGCCCGCTTGCGCGGACTACCCGTCGGCTTCTTCTCGGCGGAATACCCCAGCGCCACCACGCCCACGATGTTGCGGTCCTCGGGGATGGCCAGCGCGGAACGTACGGCGGGCAGGTCCTCCACCTGCACCCCGAAGAACAGCGCGCCCAGGTCCGCGTCCACCGCCAGCAGCAGCATCAGCATCGCCGCCATCCCGGTGTCGACATCCCAGTAGAAGACCGGCCAGTGCTCCTCCTGCCCGTCCTGGAACGGTTTGTCCTTCTCCTGGTAGCGCTTCAGATACGTCGACTTATCCGACAGGCACACGATCAACGTGGGCGCATTACGGACCCCTGCCAGCCACGATCCGGGCCAGTTCTCGCTGGCCATGGCGGCCCAGAACGGGTCCCGGTCCGGGCCCTGCAACACCACGAAGTCCCAGCCCTGGCTGAATCCCGCGCTCGGGGCCCGAAGTGACAGCTTCGCTATCTCAGCCAGCACGTCCGGCGGCACCTGACGGTCGGGGTCGTAGTTGCGGATCATCCGCCGCTTGCGGATCGCGTCTGTGAGTTCCACGTGCCACTGGTATCACGGCCGGGTATCAGGGGTGCGGACTACCCTGGGATCGTGCCGGAACCCATCGTCGATCAGCCGGTCGTCGATGCTGCCACCGAGCCGCCCCACCCGGCGCGGATCCCGTGGCGCGGCATCTCCGTCGCCCTCGGGATTGCCTTCGGGCTCATGGTCGCTGCGCTCGGGGTGTACGCCGTCACGTTGCAACCTCTGGGCGGGCAGGTGCGGCGCGGATACGCCATCGACCCGGGTCAGGTCGTCGCAGGTACGAACCTGACCAGCCCCTCGGTCGAGGCCCCGAGCCCGCAACCGCCCGAACCCGTACCGCCGGGACTGCGCAGTTGGTCGGTGTCCAACGCCGGTGCGGGTTCAGTGTTCGCCCTGGGCGCGGCTGACTGCTCGGATGACGTCTGCCCGGTTCTCCTGCGGTCATCGGATGACGGCACGTCCTGGAACGCAGTGCAGACCTTCAACAACGCGGATACCTCTAGTGCCAGAGGCGATTTCGTGCCGTCCGTGCAACCGGACCGTGCCATCACCCAGACCCGGTTCCTGGATCCCCAGCGCGGGTACGTCTTCGGTGGCGACCTGTGGCTCACCCGCGATCGCGGGCAGACGTTCAGCCGGATGCCGCACGTGGGTCAGACGGTGCTCGATGTCGCGGTCGACGCACCCAGGAACACCGTCGCGGTGCTCGCGTCGGACGGCTGTGTCCAGGGCACCTGCACCGGGCCGATATACCTGAGTCTGATCAAGCCGTCGGACAACTCGGTGTCCGGGGTGACGGCAAGTCTGGTGCCCACGATCGCGGTGAGCGCCGGATCGCTGGTGCTGTCCCACGGCAAGGTGTTCGTCCAGGTCAGCGGCAGCCCGACCGGGCCGTTCGATGCTTACGCGGTCAAGGGCGGTGCCCTGGTACCGATGAAGGGCCCGACCGCGTGCCGGGGGACCGGGATCGGTGCCCTGACCGGTGTGGCAGGAGCGCGGGGGCTGTACGCCGTGTGCGCACCCGTCGCGGCAGGTGACCGCACGTCGTACACCGTCATCCGGTCCGACAACGACGGGGGCTCATGGGCGGTGGCGTCCGTGGGCGCGCTCGTCCTGCCCGCGATCGGCCAGGTGAGCCTGGCCGCGCCGGACCCCTCGGTGCTGGTGGCCGCCAGTGGCGGTCCACGCGGCGATGTGGGCTTCGTGCCGAAGGGATACGCGGCGTTGGTGCGGTCCGACAACGCGGGGCGAACCTTCTCGCCACCCACGACACCGCCGACATCAGCCACCGGTTTCGACGATGTGATCGCCACCGATGATTCGAGGCTGTACGCCATCCCGCGCACCACCTCGGGATACTGGACAAGTGACGATGATGCGACTACCTGGCGCTACGTCGACCCGGCGGTGGAGAAGCGATGACTGACTACCCCCAGCACTGGGAGGCCGATGTCGTCCTGCGGGACGGCTCGGTGGCCCAGGTGCGGCCCATCCGACCCTCTGACGGTGACGCACTGCGCGCGTTCCACGACGCCCAGTCACCCGAATCCACCTACCTGCGCTTCTTCGCGCCGATGAAGCACCTGTCGGACAAGGACGTGCACCGCTTCACCCACGTCGACTACATCAATCGGGTCGCTCTGGTGCTGCGCAGCGGCGACCGTCTGGTGGGCGTCGGGCGGTTCGACCGGTTCGATGACGGCCGCAAGGCTGAAGTGGCGTTCAACGTCGCCGACTCCTTCCAGGGCCGTGGGGTCGGGTCGGTGCTGCTGGAGCACCTGGCCGCGATCGGTCTGGAACTCGGGGTGGAGGAGTTCGTCGCCGACGTCCTGCCGCAGAACGTCAAGATGCTGTCGGTGTTCACCGAGGCGGGTTATGCGGTGAAGCGGGCCTTCGAGGACGGCGTCGTGGCCCTGTCGTTCCCGATCGAGCCCACCTCGGCTTCGCGACAGGTCGTGGTGGCCCGGGAGCAGCGAGCCGAGGCCACCAGTCTGCGGGCGTTGCTGGCTCCGCAGTCGGTTGCCGTCGTGGGGGTCAGTGAGAAGCCGACCCGGCTGGGTCGGCGCGTGTGGCAGCAGGTGGTTGACGGCGGTTTCACCGGCGACCTCTTCGCGGTGAACTCGTCTGTGCACCAAGCGATCCCTGATGTGAAGATCTACGAGCGGGTCACGGATCTGCCGCAGCCGGTCGATCTGGTGGTGATCGCCGTACCCGCAGCCGCGACGCTGGCCGTCGTCGACGATTGCACGACGCTCGGGGTGCGCGCGGTGACGGTTCTGTCGGAGGGATTCGCCGAAGCCGGCGGGGACGGTGTGCGGTTGCAGCGCGAACTCCTGCGCCGCGCCCGCTACGGAGGTATGCGGGTGCTGGGACCCAACTCCTTCGGGCTGATCAACGCAGAGACGCCGATCCGGCTGAACGCCTCGTTGGCTGACCGGTTGCCCGACCCCGGCGGCCTCGGCCTCTTCTCCCAGTCCGGTGCTCTCGGCGTCGCCGTTCTCGACTTCGCCCAGTTGCGGGGTCTGGGCATCAGCCAGTTCGTCAACGCCGGCAACCGGGTCGACGTCTCCGGCAACGACGTGATGCAGTACTGGATCGAGCACGAGGAGACCACCCTGGTCGGGCTCTACCTCGAATCCGTCGGTAACCCGCGCAAGTTCTCCCGCATCGCGCGGCGCCTGTCCGAGCGCAAACCGGTGATCGTGATCAAACCGGGCACTTCGTCGTACGGCGTGCCCGCCGGTCACCGGGTCCGCGGCACCCACGCGGATCCCGAGGCGTTCCAGGCGATGCTGGACCAGGCGGGCGTCATCCGCGTCGACGATCTGCACCGGATGTTCGACGTGGCCCAGTTGCTGCTGCACCAACCGGCGCCACGGGGCCGCCGCGTGGCCATCGTCGGCAACTCCGATGCCCTCGGAGCCATCGCCGCCGACACCGCGGTCAGCCACGGGCTGGAGGTCACCCGCGGACCGGTGAACCTGCCTGCCGAGTCGGCTCTGGACGATATGCGCGAGGCGCTGCGTGACGCGTTCGCCGATGCATCCGTGGACGCCGTGGTCACCAACTTCATGCGCCAGCAGCAGGGCGACGGCCATGAAGTGGGCGCGATGCTCGCGGAGATCAGCTCGGTCAGCGAAAAACCCTGTGTGACAACGATCCTCGGCGTTCAGGGAGTCTCGGATTCGCTGGCGTCGGGGACTCTGGAGGACGGTAGCCGCCGGGTGGTGCCCGCCTATCCGTTGCCCGAGGACGCCGTACGCGCCCTGGCTCTGGCGGCCGGGCGCAGTGACTGGACGGCCGCTGACAGGGGCGAGTTGGTGCTCCCTGAGGGCATCGACCCCGAAGCTGCCGGCGCGTTGATCGATCGCGTCCTGGAGCAGAGCCCGCATGGCCGCGACCTGCAACCCGATGAGGTGCAGGAGTTGCTGGCGGCTTACGGCATCACGGTGTGGCCGGCGCGGCCGGTGAAGTCGGCCTCGCAAGCGGAGTCGGCGGCCAAGGACATCGGCTATCCGGTTGTGGTCAAGTCAGTGTCGCCGCGGGTGCGCAGCCAGACGATCACCGCTGTCCGCGCCGATCTGCGGCACAAGGTCGCCGTCCGTGACGCGTGGACCGCACTGCACGAAGCTCTCTCCCCGACCGGGGACGCAGAGTTGGTGGTCCAGCACATGGCCACACCCGGCGTCGCCTGCGTGGTCGAGTCCGGTGAGGACCCGCTCTTCGGTCCCGTTCTGCGGTTCGCGATCAGCGGCGCTCCCGAGGAGATGGGCGACGTCGGCTACCGGATCCCACCACTGACCACCGGCGACGTGAGCGACCTGATCGACTCGGTGCGTGCAGCGCCGCTGCTGCACAACGTCGGTGGCGGCGGAGTCATCGACCGCCCCGCCCTGGAGGACCTCATCGCACGCGTCGCGGTCCTGGCTGATCAACTGCCGCAGGTCGCTTCCCTGCGACTCAGCCCGGTCAACACCCACCCCGGCGGAGTCGACGTGCTGGACGCGCGCTGCTCGGTCGCGCCACCGCAGTCCCGTCAGGACACCGGCCGGCGGGCCCTGTCCTCCGGCTGATTCCGGTGGCTGATCCACACGCCCGCCTCACGCGCTGGGTCCGAAGTGCGAAGATGGCCAGCATGTCGGTCACTCGTCAGGTCACCTCCGCGTCGCTGCCCAAGGCACTGGTCGATGACATCTCCAACGCCGGGTACTACCCCGCGCTGGTGTGCGACGTCGTGGCGGCCGCGCTCGGCGGCGACCAGGTGGTGTCCCATCTGGTGCACTGCGAGACGACCTTCGATGCCACCACGGTCCGGCGGCACATCACCGTGCTGATCCTGACCCCGAGCCGCCTGGTGCTCGCCCACACTGACGACCACGGGCCCGCTGAGACCGAGGGCGCCGGATCCTTTGCGACTGCGACGACCGAGACGGTGCCGTTGACGGCGGTACGTGGGGTGATGCTGGCCCACGTCGTGGCCGATCCGGAGAACTACGAACCCGGTTCGCTGGGCCGCGAACTCACCGTCACGATCGGGTGGGGCACGGTGTCCCGGGTGGATCTGATGCCCGCGAGTTGTGCCGATCCCGAGTGCGAGGCCGACCACGGGTACGACGGCACCATCACCGGCGACGACGTCGCGTTACGGATCAGTGCCGACGCGGACGGTGACGCTGTCCTCCAGCAGGCGGTCCGGTTCGCCGCCGCGCTCTCGGCCGCCCTCGCCGGTTGAGCACCGACCTGCCCGTCCCCGGCTACGGCGGCAACGACCTGGCCGGGGTGCTTCCGCGCGTCGTGGCCTCGCTGGGGGTCCGCCACTCGCCGTACGCCGAGTGGTTGCCCGCCCTGGCACCGGCGCGATCCGCCGTGGTCGTCCTGGTCGACGGCCTCGGGCTGGAGTTGCTGCGCACCCGCAGCGGTCACGCGCCGTACCTGCGCAGCCTGCTCGCCACGGCACCAGACCAGGCCGGAAACGCCGGATTCCCCTCGACCACGGCGACCAGCATGGGCACCTTCGGCACGGGGTTGCCGCCCGGTCAGCACGGACTGGTCGGCTACGTGGTGCGCGACCCCGCCCGGGATGTCCTCTTCAACGAACTGGACTGGATCAACGGGCCGGATTCGCTGCGCTGGCAACCGAATCCGACGGCGTTCGAGATTGCTGGTCGCGACGGCGTCGAGGTCACGATGATCGGTGCGGACTACTTCGACGGGTCCGGACTGACCCGGGCCGCGCTGCGGGGAGCCAGGGTCGTCAGTGCCTACCGCCTCGCCGATCGGGTCGATCTAACGCTGGCGGCGCTGCGCGGCAGGGGACGACGGCTGGTCTACCTCTACTGGGGCGACATCGACCGGATCGGCCACACCAGCGGCCCTGCCTCGCTGCAGTGGGTCGAGGAACTCGAGCGGGTCGATGCCGAGTTGGCCCGGTTGGCGGCCGCGCTGCCCGGGGGAGTGTCGCTGACGATCACCGCTGATCACGGCATGGTCGATGTGCCCTTCGAGGACCGGGTCGACCTGGCCGCCGATGCCGAGTTGGTGGCCGGGGTGCACCTCACCGGCGGCGAGCCACGCGCCCCGCAGCTCTACACCGTGCCCGGTGCGGCCGCCGACGTCGCGGCGACCTGGCGCACCCGGATGGCGGACGACGCGTGGGTGCTCACCCGCGAGGAAGCCATCGACACCGGTCTGTTCGGCCCGGTCGCGGCCGGCGTCCGCGACCGGATCGGCGATGTCCTGGTGGCGATGCGCTCGACCGGCTGCGTCTACGACTCACGCACGATCAAACCGGTGCTGCTCGAACTCGTCGGCCAGCACGGCTCACTCACCGATGCCGAACTGCTCGTGCCGGTGCTGCACGCGCCGGCGTCCTGAACGAGCGGGATACTGGACCCCATGGCCGATCTGGTGTTCTTCGCCGGGACGATGGACTGCGGTAAGTCCACCCTGGCGCTGCAGATGGACCACAACCGGCGTGCTCGCGGCCACCGGGGGGTGCTCTTCTGCAAGTTCGACCGCGCCGGGCAGGAGATGATCTCCTCCCGGTTGGGCCTGCAACGCCCGGCAGTCGAAGTCGGCGACGACATGGATTTCTGGGCCTACCTGGTCGACCTCGCCGTGGGCGGGACGGTGGTGCAGTACCTCATCTGCGACGAGGCCCAGTTCTACACCGCCGCCCAGGTCGAGCAGTTGGCCCGGATCGTCGATGAGATGGACATCGACGTCTACGCCTTCGGGATCACTGCCGACTTCCGCACCCAGCTCTTCCCCGGTTCCAAGCGACTGGTCGAACTCGCCGACCGCGTCCAGGTGCTGCAGGTCGAGGCGCTGTGCTGGTGCGGCCGCCGGGCCACGCACAACGCCCGGTTGGTCGACGGCGAGATGGTCACCGAGGGGGAGCAGGTGATCGTGGGCGATGTCGACGATTTCGAAGCCCGCGCGTCGCTCCCGGATTCGGGCGATACCGCAAACCACAGTGGGACAGTGGAATACGAGGTGTTGTGCCGGCGCCACCACATGCGCCGGATGACCTCCGCACGGGCGCAGCAGGCCGCGGCCCAGGTGCTGCCGTTCGACGAAGTGCGTCCGTGACCGACGACCGCGGGCCGGACCCGCACGAGGACCAGACCCCCTTCCGGTACGCCGATGGGTCGCCGATGTGCCCCGACGAGGCTCCGACGTGGCCGCCGCTGCGCGTTCGACGCCAGGCAGTGACCGCGCCGCTGCCACAGGTCGAGCGGACCGAGCCAGCGCCCGTCGCTGACAGTGACTCACAGGACAGCGACGCGGACGACACCACCCAGACGGTGACGTCGCCGCGGAAGGGTCGACGCGTCGTACGGGCGACCAAAGCCGCACCGAGTCGGTTGTTGCACGCCACCCGGCGCGCCACCGAGGCCCAGGGCGCGGGGGAGAGCGGCCTGTCCCGGTTGATCGAGGTGCACGCCCTGAGTTCGGCCGGCGACGCGGCGCTGGCGGTCGGCCTGGCCGGCACGGTGTTCTTCGCGGTGCCCAACGGGCAGGCCCGCAGTCAGGTGCTGTTGTTCCTGCTGCTCACGATGCTGCCGTTCGCGATCATTGCGCCCCTGGTGGGTCCGATGCTGGACCGGTTCCGGCGCGGGCGGCGGTGGGCGATTGGCGCCACGCTGGCGGGGCGAGCCTTCCTGTGCTGGGTCACCGCGCAGACGATCGAGGACCATTCGAACTGGCTATTCCCTTGTGCGCTGGGCGTTCTCGTACTCTCCAAGGCTTACCTGGTGACCCGGTCGGCGGCGGCGCCCCGGTTGTTGCCGCCGCAGCTGACGTTGGTCGAGGCCAACGGCCGACTGTCGCTGGCCGGCGTCATCGGTGCCGGGGTCGGCGGTGTGCTGGCGGGGGTGGCCGCCAAGGTCGGCCCGGCGTGGTCGCTGCGAGTGGCCTTCCTGCTGTTCGTCATCGGCACGGTGCTGGCCATCCTGCTGCCGGCGCGGGTCGATTCCAGCGCGGGTGAGGAACCCACCGATCTGGTGGATCTGGCGCGTGGCCAGGGGATGTCGGCCCTGGGCATCGGGCCGGACGTGGTCACCGCGCTGCGGGCCAACGCCGGTCTGCGGTGGTTGTCCGGCTTCCTGACGATCTTCCTGGCGTTCCTGGTGCGCGCGCATCCGTTCCCCGGGTGGGAGGACCGCCAGACGTTGCTGTTCGCCCTCGTGCTCGGTGCAGCGGGTGTGGGCAATGCGCTCGGCACGGTCATGGGGGCGCTGCTGAAGATCGCCAGCCCGCGGATGATCGTGCTGGGCACGTTGCTCGCGGACGCCGTCGTCATCCTGGTCGCAGCGGTCCGGTTCAGCATCGTCACCGCGGTGCTGGTCGGTCTGGTCGCCGGCTTCGGCCAGCAACTGGGCAAGCTCGCACTGGACTCACTGATCCAGGACACCGTGCCGGAGGAGCGCCGCACGAGCGTCTTCGGCCGCTCAGAAGCACTGCTTCAGTTGTCCTGGGTCTTCGGCGGATTGGTAGCGGTGATCGTCCCGCTCAACGCGACGGTGGGCACCATCGTCGCTGCGGTGCTCGTGGTGGGGTGGACCGCCGTGGTGATCACCTGGCACACCGGTCACCGGCTCCCGGTGCCCCGGCGGGCACGGACGCGCGGCGCGAGGGCCGGGGACGTCGATCCGTTCAGTCCCGGGCGCGACGACCGAACATGATGTCGTCCCAGCTGGGCACGCTGGGCCGACCGGACCGGGACGCTGACGGGCGTTCGGGAACGTCCGTTGCGTCGTCCTCGTCGATGACCTCACCACCGACGGTGGGCGCGTCGTCGAGATCGATCTGTGTGTCCTCGTCGATGACTGTTTCGCCCTCGGAGATGTCGTCGTCGTACAACTCGGCGTCGGCGAAGTCGTCCTGGGCCAGCGCCTCGGTGAGGACCTGCTCCGGCGGCGTGGGGTCGTCGACCTGGGTGAACAGGTCGACCGTGCCGGTCACCGGATCGATCTCGTCGGCATCGGTCGGCGTGGCCTCCGGCTCCCGCGCGGGCGCGTTCTCCGCCGGCGGCTCAGTGGCTGCAGCGCTGCGCTGACGGCCCTGCTTGTTGCGTCGGTTGGCGCCCCGGCGACGGATCGCCGACACCAGATCGACGGGCGCCCCGTCCTGCTCAGGTTCCTGCTGCGGCTCTGCGGCGGCCGCCAGCGGTGCCGTGTCATCGTCCTCGACGACTGTCGGCTCGGGTTCGGCCGCAGCAGGCTGAGGGGCTGGTTCACCGCTGCGGGAGAAGGGTCCAGCAGGGCGGCCGGGTCGCCGCGGCGGGGCAGCGGCCCCGTGTTCCAGACCGCCCTCGGCGATCACGTCGTACGGCGCGGCCACCCGCCCGGCAGGGATCAGGCCGGCGGGGGAGTCGTCCTCGCTGAGCCAGCGGGACTCATCGTCGATGGGCACGGCTCGGCGGTCGGACGGGTCGAACGCCCATTCCGCCCGGCGGGCGCGCCCACCGGCCTCGAAGGCGCACACGACGGTCCACGCGTTGGTGGTGACATCGCGCACGGCGTCCCAGTCCAACTCCTCGGCGTCAACACCGCGACCCGCAAGGCGCTCGGCGACCTGCTCGGCGAAGGTGCCCTCCGGGGTCGGCAGACCCTGGACCAGTGATGAGACGTACTGTCGTTCGGAGCGGATCGGCGGTTCGTACCGCTCGACGCGGCTGACCTCCCAGCCGGTGCGTTCGGCGACCTCGTGCACGGTTCCGCCGGCGCGCAACATGGACTGGACGTCTTTGGCGGTGGCGGGTGCCGCCAACTCCGGCAACTGCGCGGCCGGCCGCGGGGCGCGGCGCAGCGTCGCACGCAACTCGTCACTGAGCGCGAGGGTGAACTCGGCCCCGTTGTCGTCGGAGAGCACCAACTGCCCGCCGTCGTCGCTCACGCGCGTGAAGTGCAGCTCACTCATCGTCCCGCCCCATGTCGGATGTGCCAGATCGGTGTGCGCCGGTGCTGGACCGGCCCACCGCCCAACGATGCCACGCCGGACCCGAAGGAATGCCGGTGGCACGCCGGAGCGGCAGTGCTCGTAGGGTTTGGATGTGTCTACTTCTCAGCCTGCGCCGGCCTCCGTCGAGCCGTACGACGCCGTCGTGCTGCTCTCGTTCGGCGGCCCTGAGGGCCCGGAGGAGGTCATGCCGTTCCTGCGACGGGTGACCGGCGGCCGGGGGATCCCCGATGAGCGGCTGGCCGAGGTTGCCCACCACTACGACCGCTTCGGCGGCAAGAGCCCGATCAACGATCAGTGCCGGGAGTTGCGCGCCGCCCTGGAGGGCGACCTGCGCCGCCGCGGCATCGACGTACCCGTGCTGTGGGGTAACCGCAACAGCAAACCGTTCCTGACCGACACATTGCGGGACGCGTACGACGCGGGCGCCCGCCGGGTGCTGGCCGTCACCACCAGCGCCTACTCCTGTTACAGCTCCTGCCGGCAGTACCGCGAGAACATCGCCGACGCACTGCAGGCGTTGCAGGACGAGGGTCGTGAACTGGTGGTCGACAAGGTCCGTCAGTACGCCACCCACCCCAGCTTCGCGCGGGTCAATGCCCGGTTGGTCACCGACGCGGTGCGCCAGATCGGGCAACCGGACGATGACAAGCTGCGGATCGTCTTCGTCACCCACTCGATCCCGGAGGCGATGGACGACACCTCCGGGCCGGGCGACGGCGAGGGAAACCTCTACGAGCACCAGCACGATGAGATCGCGCACGTGATCCTGGACGAGGCCGGCTTCACGCTGGACCGCGAACTGACCGGTGCCCTGGTCTACTGCTCGCGCTCTGGTCCGCCGACCCAGCCGTGGCTGGAACCGGACGTCAACGACCACCTGCGCTCGCTGGCCGCCGACGGCATCACCGACGTCGTGGTCGCCCCGATCGGCTTCATCTCAGATCACATGGAGGTCAAGTTCGACCTGGACGTCGAGGCGCGCGAGACCGCCGACGAACTCGGCCTGAACATGGTGCGGGTGCCCACGGTGGGGGTCGATCCCGAGTTCGTCATCGGACTGGTCGATCTGATGACCGAGCGGGCGGCCCAGGCCCGCAACGTGCCGGTGGAGATGGTCGCGTGGCCCGGTGAGGCGATGCCGCCGGTCTGCCGCCCCGGCTGCTGCCCCAATCTGCGTGAGGCACGTCCCGCCGCGTGTGGCATGGACTGATCGGCGTGGGTGAGGATCTCAGCCTGCCGGCGCTCGGAACGCTGGAGACCATCTGCCGCGAACTGGCTGTGCAGGCCGGTGAACTGATCGTGCGCGAACGACCCGAGCACCTCGCGGTCGCCGACACCAAGTCCAGCGCCACGGACGTGGTCACGATCATGGACCGGCGCAGCGAGCAACTGCTGCAGGAGCAGCTGCGGGCACGCCGCCCCGAGGACGGGATCCTGGGAGAGGAGGGCGCGTCGGTCGAGGGCACCAGCGGCATCACCTGGATCGTCGACCCCATCGACGGGACGGTGAACTACCTCTACGACATCCCGGCGTACGCCGTGTCCGTGGCTGCGTGCGTCGGTGACCCCCGTGGGGAGTGGGAGAGCGTCGCGGGTGCGGTGTTCAACCCGGTGAGCGGTGAGTTGTTCCACGCCCGCCGCGGTGGTGGGGCCTTCCTGCGCTCGACCGGTGCGGACCCATCGGTCACCGCCCTGTTCGTCAGCGGCGAGCAGGATCTCGGGCAGGCGCTGACCGGGACCGGCTTCGGGTACGACGCTGCCAAACGGGCCCAGCAGGCGCAGATCCTGACCCGGGTGCTGCCGCAGGTGCGCGACATCCGACGGGCCGGGAGTGCCGCGCTGGACCTGTGTGCCGTGGCGGCCGGTCGGCTCGACGTGTACTACGAGTCCGGGCTGAACGCGTGGGACCGAGCGGCCGGTCAGTTGATCGTCACCGAAGCAGGTGGTGTCGTGCGAGGCGCCGGGGCACAGCCGTCGCGCGACCTGACCCTCGCGGGGCCGGCGGTACTCGTGGAGGCGCTGCACGACGTACTGCAATCAGACCCGCACTGACCCGGTTGTCCGGCCGATGGAATGTACCGGCCGGTAAGGGTGTTCCTTGGCCGTGCGAGCACGTATGCTGCCGCCTCCTGGAACTGACAGCGGAGGAATCCGCCAAGGGACCCGGTGCAGCGCCGATAGCGGAGGTAGGGCAGAATTCCGGGCCGGACGGGCACATTTCAGGTACGGCGTGCGTTAGACCGCGCACAGGTGCGCATTGTTCGCGTGGGCGCACCACACAGATTTTCGAACCAGAGAACGAGAGAAGCGAGTAACCCTCGAGATGGCAACTGATTACGACGCCCCGCGCAAGACAGACGACGACATCGAGCACGACTCGATCGAGGAGTTGAAGTCGCGACGGGTCGACAAGAACGCAGCCAGCGTCGATGTCGATGAGTCCGAGCAGGCCGAAGGTTTCGAGCTGCCCGGTGCCGACCTGTCCGGCGAGGAGTTCACCGTCACGGTGATCCCGCGCCAGGCCGACGAATTCACCTGCTCCCGGTGCTTCTTGCTGCACCACCGCAGCCAGCTGGCCAAGGAGGTCGGCGGACTGCCGGTCTGCAGCGAGTGCGCGGCCTGAGCCGCCCGTGAGCGCATTGCGCATCCCGGTCAGCCGGATCGACCCCGATCTGCCGCTGCCGGCCTACGCCCGCCCGGGCGATGCAGGGATGGACCTGCTGGCCCGGGTGGGCGTTACCTTGGCGCCCGGTCACCGGGCGCTGATCCCGACCGGTATCGCGATCGCGTTGCCGGAGGGGTACGCCGGGTTCATCCACCCCCGCTCGGGCCTGGCGGCCCGGCACGGCATCACCACGGTCAACGCGCCCGGCACGGTGGACGCCGGCTACCGCGGTGAGATCCACGTGAACCTGATCAATCTGGACCCGCGGGAGTCGTTCGCGATCACCCGCGGTGACCGCATCGCGCAACTGGTCGTGCAGGCCGTGACCGTGGTGCAGTGGGAGCCGGTGGCGGCCCTGCCGGACAGCGTGCGCGGGGCGGGCGGGCACGGTTCGACCGGAGGCTTCTCCCGGAAGTAACCTCAGAAGAGGGCGACCGGGTCAGGGACCGGCCGAACAACGATTCAAAGGACAGCAGTGGGCATCTTCAAGAAGCGGGCCAAGGACGGCGCCGCGACCGGCGACACACCGGATGAGGTCATCGAGGACGCCTCCGAGCAGGTCGCGACCGGCGACTCGACGGATGAGGCTTCGCCCGAGGCTGCGGCTGAGGAAGTCGCCGAAGAGCCCGTAGCCGCCGTCGACCGCTCCGCCGGGCCGTTCGACGTCACCGAGGTCGAGGACGATGTCGAACGGGTTGACTTCGGCTCGTTGCGGTTCGTGGTGTACCCGGATCTGCAGTTGCAGGTCGACGCCGACGAGACGACCCAGCAGTACACCGGGGTGACGGCCATCGTCGAAGGATCCGCGTGTCAGATCCAGGCGTTCGCAGCCCCCAAGAGCCGCGGCGTGTGGCGCGAGATCCGCGGCGAGATCGCGGACAACCTGATCGCCGGTGGCGGGAGCACCGACATCATCGACGGCCCGTTCGGTCCGGAACTGCACGCCAAGATGCCCAGCCAGGGTCCCGACGGGCGCTCCGTGCTCGCCCCGGCCCGGTTCGTCGGCGTCGACGGTCCACGCTGGTTCCTGCGAATTGTCCTGTCCGGTAACGCTGCTGTCGACGACTCAGCCGCGCAGCCGCTGCTGGACTTCGCCCGCTCGGTGGTCGTGGTCCGCGGCAGCGAACCGCGTGCCCCGCGCGAATTGCTGGAGCTGACGTTGCCCGAGGCGCTGACGCAGGCGCCGGACGAGGCTGCCGCGCAGGACCTGAACCCGTTCGAGCGCGGTCCCGAGATCACCGAGGTGCGGTGACATGGGCCTGTCGCGAACTTTCAAAAGGCTGGCGCGCAGCGCCGAGGCACACGAGCAGGACGAACTGCGCGAGACCCTGGACGAGCTGGGCGGTACGCCGATCGACCAGGTCGCGGACAAATGCGTCACCGAATGCTGTGGCACGGTGCGGTCGGTCAGCCTACGGCCCCGTCAGAACGACGTTCCCGCGTTGGTCGTCGACCTGGACGACGGACACCGCACGATGAACCTGGTCTGGCTGGGCCGACGCACCATCGCGGGCATCGAACCGGGTGTCTTCTTGAAGGTGAAGGGTCGGGTGCTGTTCAAGAAGGGCGTGCCCACGATCTACAACCCGGCCTACGAGATCAAGCCGGTCACCCACAAGGGCTGACCGGCCCGGCTCAGAACGATTCGATCGTCCGGATCGTCTCGGGGCTGCGTCCGGTCAGGGCGGCGCCCAACTCGGCCTCCGCGTCCGAGGTGGTCAGGAACAGCAACTCATCCAACGCCTCGACGGTGTCGTCGTCGCTGGGGGCCAGCGGTTGCTCATCGCGGATGATCCCCACTAGCACCGAATCGGCCGGCAGTTTCAGCTCGCGCACCGCGCGCCCGATCGTCGGACTGTCCTCCGGCACGGTGATCTCCACCATCGTCGCCCGGCCCTGCTGGAACTGGAACAGCCGCACCAGGTCACCGACGGTGACGGCTTCCTCGACCAGAGCCGTCATCAACCGGGGCGTGGACACCGCGACGTCGACACCCCACGCGTCGTCGAACATCCACTCGTTCTTGGGGTTGTTCACCCGGGCCACGGTGCGCCCGACACCGAACTCGGTCTTGGCCAGCAGGGAGACCACCAGGTTCGCCTTGTCGTCACCGGTCGCGCAGACGACCACGTCGGAGTCCTCCAGTGAGGCCTCTACGAGGGTCGCGATCTCACAGGCGTCCCCGAGCAACCACGACGCATCGGGCACCTGACGGGTGCGCCGCTCATCGGCGTACTTGTCGATCAGCAGGACCTGGTGACCGTTGTGCAGCAACTCCCGGGCGATGGAGCGCCCGACGCTGCCGGCTCCGACGATGACAACTCGCATCATGAATCCCTTACTCAGTCAGCGGGTTTGGTGGCAGCCAGCTGGGCTTCCACGTCGGCGAGGCGGTCAGTTTGGACCAGGAGCTGCAACAGGTCGCCTTCCTGCAGGACGGTGTCCGGGGCCGGCAGCATCGCTTCGCCGAGGCGGGTGAGATACGCCACCCGGGTCCCGGTCTCGCGCTCGATGACGCGCAGCGGCGAACCGATCCAGGAGCGGTGCGGGGGCACCTCGGCGAGGGTGACGCGGCCGCTGGGGTCGGTGTGCAGTTGGACGGCGCCCTGCGGCACCAGCCGGCGCAGCACCTGGTCGGCGGTCCACCGTACGGTCGCGACGGTCGGGATGCCGAGGCGCTGGTAGATCTCGGCACGCGCCGGGTCGTAGATCCGCGCGACGACGTGGTCGACGTCGAAGGTCTCCCGGGCCACGCGGGCGGCCAGGATGTTGGAGTTGTCACCGGAGGACACAGCGGCGAAGGCGTACGCATCACGAATTCCGGCCCGCACCAGGGTTTCCCGGTCGAAGCCGACCCCGGTGACCCGGCGGCCCTCGAAAGTCGGACCCAGACGGCGGAAGGCGGACTCGTCCTGGTCGATCACGGCGACCTGTTCGCCGCGCTGCTCCAACGCGAGCGCCAGGGTGGAGCCGACCCGCCCACATCCCATGATGACGAAGTACACGCCTGGAACGGTACCGGAGTCGTCGCACGGCCAAGCCAGGCGGCATACTCTCGGCTTGTGTCAGGAACCAGTCGGGCGCTGAAGCGTCTCGTCGTGGGCCGCGCCATGCGCAGCGACCGACTCGGAGATACGTTGCTGCCCAAGCGGTTGGCGCTGCCGATCTTCGCCAGCGACGCGCTGTCGTCGGTCGCGTACGCCCCCGACGAGGTCCTCATCGTGCTGGGCAGCGCCGGCGGTGCGTTCGCCTTCACCCACTCCTGGCAGATCACCCTTGGTGTGATCTTCGTCATGGCCGTGGTCGTGGCGTCGTACCGGCAGAACGTGCACGCCTACCCCTCCGGGGGCGGTGATTACGAGGTGGCCACCGTCAACCTCGGCCGTCGCGCGGGCCTGGGCGTCGCGTCGGCCCTGTTGGTCGACTACGTCCTCACCGTGGCGGTGTCGGTGTCCTCCGGCATCCAGAACGCCTCCGCCGCGCTGCCGTTCGTGCGGGGCAAGGAAGTCATCTTCGCGGTCCTTGTCGTGGTGCTGCTGACCGCGATGAACCTGCGCGGCGTCCGCGAGTCCGGTGCCGTCTTCGCCGTCCCCGTCTATTTGTTCATGCTCGGGGTCTTCACGCTCGCCGTCGTCGGATTCGTGCGCAAGATCAGCGACAACCTGCCGCTGGCCGAGAGCGCGCAGTTCACCCTCGGGCCGCAGGAGGGGATGGACACCCTCGGGCAGGTCGCCATGCTCTTCCTGCTGCTTCGCGCGTTCTCGTCCGGCTGTGCAGCCCTGACCGGCGTCGAGGCGATCTCCAACGGGGTGCCCGCGTTCCGCAAACCCAAGAGCAAGAACGCGGCGACCACGTTGCTCATGATGGGCGGCATCGCCATCTTCATGCTGGCCTCGATCGTCACCCTGGCCAACTGGACCGGTGTGCAGATGCAGGATCCGGACCACCCGGGCAACCTGTTGCTCAACGGCAAGCCGGTCGAGAACTACCACGAGGACACCGTCCTGGCGCAGTTGGCCAAGTCGGTCTTCAGCGGCTTCACCCCGGGCCTGGTCTTCATCGCGATCATCACCGGCGTGATCCTGATGCTGGCGGCCAACACCGCGTTCAACGGCTTCCCGGTGCTCGGTTCGATCCTGGCGCGGGACGGCTGGCTGCCGCGTCAGTTGCACACCCGTGGTGACCGGTTGGCCTTCTCCAACGGCATCATCACCCTGGCCGGGATGGCCATCGTGCTGATCGTTCTCTACGACGCCGAGACGACCCGGTTGATCCAGCTTTACATCGTGGGTGTGTTCGTCTCCTTCACCCTGAGCCAGACCGGCATGATCCGGCACTGGAACCGCCATCTGCGCACCGAGACCGACCCCATGGTGCGTCGCCGGATGATGCGCTCGCGGGTGATCAACGGTGTCGGCGCTGTGATGTCGGGGCTGGTGCTGATCGTGGTGCTGCTGACGAAGTTCCTGCACGGCGCGGGTTACGCGGTCGCGGCGATGGTGGTCCTGTTCTTCCTGATGAGCGCGATCAACCGGCACTACGAGCGGGTCGGTCGCGAACTGGCGTTGGCCGAGGCCGACGACACCCAGCAGCTGTTGCCCTCGAGGGTGCACGCGATTGTGCTGGTCTCCAAGCTGCACAAGCCGACCATGCGGGCGCTGGCCTACGCCCGAGCGACCCGGCCCTCGGTGCTGGAGGCAGTGACCGTCAACGTGGAGCCGTCCGAAACCGAGGCGCTGCAGGCTGAGTGGGAGAAGCGCCAGATCCCGGTGCGCCTGAAGATCATCGCCTCGCCCTACCGCGAGATCAGTCGCCCGGTGATCCAGTACGTGAAGTCGATCCGTCGGGACAGCCCGCGGGACGTGGTGATGGTCTACCTGCCCGAGTATGTGCTGGGTAAGTGGTGGGAACAGTTGCTGCACAACCAATCCGCGCTGCGACTCAAGGCGCGGTTGCTCTTCACGCCGGGTGTGATGGTGGCCAGCGTGCCGTGGCAGCTGGACTCGGCCCAGGGCCACGAGGAGCGGGTGTTCGACGGTCCCGCACCGGGCGCCGTACGTCAGGGTCGTTGACGTGCCCGGCCGCCGATCCGCTCATCGCCGCCCGCGCTCGCGGCAGACCCGGGGCCGGTCCCTGGTCGGGACCGAACTGACGCTCGAGGTCGGCAACGTCGCCCACGGTGGGTTCTGCGTGGCGCGCGCCGATGGCCGGGTGGTCTTCGTGCGGCACACGCTGCCGGGGGAGAAGGTCGTGGCGACGGTGACCGAGGGGGACACCGAGTCCCGTTTCCTGCGTGCCGATACCACGTCGGTGCTGGACGCGTCGCCCGAGCGTCGTTCTGCCCCCTGCCCGTACGCCGGTCCGGGGGCTTGCGGGGGCTGCGACTGGCAGCACACGTCGGCGGCTTACGGACGCGTCTTGAAGGCGCAGGTCGTGGCGGAGCAGTTGCGACGACTGGCGGGTCTGGACCTGCCGGTGACCGTGGAGCCGGTGCCGGGGGACACCGACGGGCTGCGCTGGCGGACCCGGGTGGAGCTGGCTACGGCCCCGACGTTGCGATTCGGCATCCGCAAGCATCGGTCGCACGACGTGGTGGCTATTGACGACTGTCTGATTGCGGTCGAATCCGTCGCTGCGACAGGGATTTTCGATTCGCCGGCTGATCAGGGTGTCAGTGGAGCGGACATCGCGGTCGGTTCTGACGAAGTAGTCGTCGTTGAACTGCCCAACCATGACCCGGTGCCGTCGGTGCGCCAGGAGGTCCTGGACCGGTCGTTCCAGGTCTCGGCGCGTGGCTTCTGGCAGGTGCATCCCGGTGCCGCAGCGACCTTCACCTCGGTGGTGCTGGAGGCGTTGGCTCCGCAGCCGGGGGAGCACGTGCTCGACTTGTATTGCGGCGTAGGGCTTTTCACCGCCTTCCTAGCCGCCGCGGTTGGGCCGTCAGGCCAGGTGCTTGGCGTCGAGGGCGACCACCGGGCGGTGCAGGACGCTCAGGACAACATTCCAGCTAACGCATCCGTCGTGGCCTCGGACGTGGCCGCGTTCTTCGAATCCGGTCAGGTGGAGACTTCGCTCGGAGCGGTCGATCTGCTGGTGCTGGATCCGCCGCGGTCCGGAGCGGGACGTGAGGTCATGCAAGCCGCGCTGGCCCGCAAACCCCGCCGCGCGGCGTACGTCGCGTGCGATCCGGCCGCTCTCGCCCGGGACCTGGCCTACGCGGCCGAGCACGGTTACCGACTGGCCTCGTTGCGGGCGTTCGACGCGTTCCCGATGACGCACCACGTCGAGTGCATCGCGATCCTCGAACCCGCCTGACCGTGTCCCCTGGTTCCTACGTTCGCGGCGTCAGAGTTGCATGGGCAGTCAGAGTTTCAGGCGAGTCAGCACCTCTCGCGGTGTAAGAACCGCGACGGCGAGATTCTCGGCCGCGTGTAGGTCATCGTCGCCGGTGGCAATCACGTCCGCGGCGGCACGAAGTGCAAGAGCTACGAGGTAATCGTCCTTGCGGTCGCGCGTAGCCCGGGGTGGATCAGGAATGTCCGCGTGCCACTCACCGAGTCGACGCATCTGCTCCTCGAATGCGGCGCCGGCTCCCGGTTTCACGTACTTGGCCAGCTTGGGTCGGCCGAGCACGTCAATCACCTCGCCTACCAAGTGCGCGGTCACAATGGGAACAAGGGTGCCGTCGTCAATGAGGCCAAGAATGGCTCCGGGAGCGCCAGAGGGCGTGATCGTGGTGGAGATGAACACGTTCGGGTCGATGACGATTCGACGCGGTGGTGCACCCGTCACCCCGCGGTGCGCTCCGAACGGGCAGCCGCGAGTTCGGCCTGGGCCAGCGCCATCGCCTCGTCTTCAGAGATTTCTTCGCCAGTCCGGTATGCGGCCATGGTCTCGGCCAAGCGACCACCTCCGAGGCCGCGTCGGATGGCCGCGGCCAGCACTTCGCTGCGAGATTGTCCAGACTCCGCCGCCTGAGCGTCAAGCAACTCAACGAGGTCGTCGTCGACGTTGACCGGAAGAATGGTCATTGCAGGACTCCCCTCGGCAGGCTGGCGGGATTGGTGCGTTCGCATTCTATCCGCGTGAGTACGGCGGTCGGCTGACCATGTGCGGGTATACCGCGACTTCGTCTCGTCGCGGTTTCGTCAACAGTTGCGGTGTCTGGGCTTGATCACCCAATGATTGGTGGTGGTTTCGTCAATTGTCGAGGCGTGCCCTACGACTGGTTCAACGGTGCCAGCGCTTCGCCGAGTTGGGTGACGCGGCCCTCGACGTGACCGTTGGCGATCAGGTTCACCGTCACCCCGTCGACGCCGCGGTCGAGCAGCGACTGGACACCAGCCGCCACCTCCGAACTGTCGCCGATCAGCACCGACCCAGCGCGCTGGCCCGCCTCCGGGTGATCCGCGACGAACGCGTCGAACTCCTGCTGCGCCTGCTCGTGGGTCGGGGCGATGCAGGCGCTGGCCTGGATGCTGACAGTGATCTCCGAGCGGTCGCGGCCGAGGCGTTCGCAGTGACCGGCCAGCGCGTCCAGCTTGCGCGGGATCTCATCCGGTGCGCAGATCAGGTTGGACTCATCGCCGTACTGCGCCACCAGACGCAGCGTCTTCTTCTCGCCGGCGCCACCGATCAGGACCGGGATCGGGCTGAGCGGTGCGGGGTGGTTCATCGCGTCATGGACTGTGTAGTACTTGCCCTCAAGAGACGGGTTCTCGCCGCGCAGCATCCCGGTAAGGATCTGCAGCGATTCCTCCAGCTTCTCGAATCGCTCTGTGAACGTGTCGAATTCGTAGCCAAGACTGTTGTGTTCGAGCTCGAACCAGCCGGCACCGATACCTAATTGGGCGCGGCCACCGGACACCACATCGAGCGCCGTCACTTCCTTGGCCAGCAGCGTCGGGTTGCGGTAGGTGTTGCCGGTGACCAACGCCGACAGCCGCACGCGTTCGGTGTGCTGCGACAGCGCCGACAGCAGCGTGTAGCACTCGAGCATCGGCTGGTCCGGAGAGCCGATCATCGCCAGTTGGTAGAAGTGGTCCATCACCAGGACCGTGTCGAAACCCGACGCCTCGGCCTCGCGGGCCTGGCGCACCACGGTCGGAAACAGCTGATCGGGCGCGCTGTCGGGGTAGCTGAAGTTGGGGATCTGGTAGCCCAAACGTGTCATGTCTTCGACGCTACTCGCGCAGGAACTCCCGCGCGCCGCGCAATCGGGTGGCCAGGCTGGCCTGTGTAGCACTGCTGTCCAGACGTACGTCGCGTGGTCGCCACCGCTCCATGTCCTGGGTTCGCGAGGGGAGGCAATCGGGATCCAGCCCGTCACGGGTCGCGATCAGCTGGCCCAACTCGAGCCGGGACACCGCATCGGCGCCTCCCACGTGGTGGATGCCACTGCGATCGCCCAGGGCCAATTCCAGCAGCGCAGACGCGAGATCGGCCACGTGCACCGGGCAGCGGAACTCATCGGTGAACAGGAATCCCGCACCGCCAGAAGCCAGTTCGTGCACGAACTGCTCCGGCTGCGACCGGCCGTCGGAGCTGATGATCAGCGACGACCGGGCGATGATCGCGCCCGGGTCGATCGTCGCAACGGCGACCTCGGCGGCTGCCTTCGCTGCGCCGTACGGGGTAATAGGAGACGGATCGTCGCTCTCGAAATAGGGGGAGGGTTGACCCGCGAACAGCGCGTCCGAACTCACGTGCACCAGGCGGGCACTCACGGCAGAGGAAACGCTGGCGAGCCGGGCGGCACCCAGCGCGGCGACCTGCCAGTCCGCGCCGGCGTACGCCGCATTGATGATGATCTCGGGCCGCACGTCGGCGAGAACGTCGCTGACGTCTGAGGGGGAGCGCAGGTCCAGATGCCGCCACGTCACCCACGGCTCCCCGGGCCACCTCGCGAAGGTGCCGACCGGATCGTGACCCTGCTCGAGGCAGCGCAGCAGCAACTCGCCACCCAGCAGACCGGTCCCGCCGACGATGAGGATGCGCACCCGCCGATCGTAGGGCCGCAGGGCTGCCGGGACGCCGGTCGCGGTGGGAGGATCGGAGGGAGCCACACCCCACGTCAGGTTAGGTCTGCCTTCGCTGAAAGACCGCGGGCCGATGTGAGAACATTATCTTGACGTCAAGATAAATCGATCGGACGAAGGAGTCGTCGTGAGCAGCGACAGCTTTGGTGCCAAGGGCACGCTGGAGGTAGGGGACAACTCCTACGAGATCTACCGGATCAACACCGTCGAGGGGAGTGCGACGCTGCCGTTCAGCCTGAAGGTGCTGCTGGAGAACCTGCTGCGCACCGAGGACGGCGCTAACGTCACCAAGGAGCAGATCAGCGCCCTGGGCAGCTGGGACGAGAACGCCCAGCCCGACACCGAGATCCAGTTCACCCCCGCGCGCGTGATCATGCAGGACTTCACCGGTGTGCCGTGTGTTGTGGACCTGGCCACCATGCGCGAGGCCGTCGTCGACCTCGGCGGTGACGCCACCAAGATCAACCCGCTGGCTCCCGCCGAAATGGTCATCGACCACTCCGTCATCATCGACGTCTTCGGCCGCCCGGATGCCTTCGAGAAGAACGTCGAGATCGAATACGGCCGCAACCGCGAGCGCTACCAGTTCCTGCGGTGGGGCCAGACCGCGTTCGATGACTTCAAGGTCGTCCCCCCGGGCACCGGCATCGTGCACCAGGTCAACATCGAGCACCTCGCCCGCACCGTCATGACCCGCGACGGCAAGGCCTACCCCGACTCCTGCGTCGGCACCGACAGCCACACCACCATGGTCAACGGCATCGGCGTCCTCGGCTGGGGCGTCGGCGGTATCGAGGCCGAGGCGGCCATGCTCGGCCAGCCGGTCTCGATGCTGATCCCGCGCGTCGTCGGCTTCAAGCTGAGCGGCAAGATCCCCGCTGGCGTGACCGCGACCGACGTCGTGCTCACCATTACCCAGATGCTGCGCGAGCACGGTGTGGTCGGCAAGTTCGTCGAGTTCTACGGCGAGGGTGTCGCGTCCGTGCCGCTGGCCAACCGCGCCACCATCGGCAACATGAGCCCCGAATTCGGTTCCACCTGTGCGATTTTCCCGATCGACGAGGTCACGCTGGACTACCTGCGCCTGACCGGCCGCTCGGACGAGCAGGTCGCGTTGGTCGAGGCCTACACCAAGGAGCAGGGCCTGTGGCACGACCCGTCGGTCGAGCCGCGCTTCTCCGAGTACCTCGAGCTGGACCTGTCGACGGTCGTCCCGTCGATCGCCGGCCCGAAGCGCCCGCAGGACCGCATCGTGCTGGCCGAGGCCAAGGACTCCTTCCGCAAGGTGCTGCCGACGTACGTCGCGCACGAGGAAGGCCCGGCCAAGGACGATGAGTCGTTCCCGGCGAGCGACCCCGGCGACCTGGCCGGTTCCGGTGGGGAGAAGCCGAAGAACGGTACGGCGAACGGCCGGGCCTCCAAGAAGGTCACCGTGACCGACGGTGGCAACACCTTCGAGATCGACCACGGCATCGTCGCGATCGCCTCGATCACCTCCTGCACCAACACCTCGAACCCGTCGGTGATGATGGCGGCCGCGCTGCTGGCCAAGAACGCCGTCGACAAGGGCCTGGCGTCCAAGCCGTGGGTGAAGACGTCGATGGCCCCCGGTTCGCAGGTCGTCACGGGCTACTACGAGAAGGCGGGTCTGTGGCCCTACCTGGAGAAGCTCGGCTTCTACCTGGTCGGCTACGGCTGCACCACCTGCATCGGTAACTCCGGTCCGCTGAACGACGCGATCTCCGCAGCGATCAACGAGAACGACCTCGCGGTCACCTCGGTGCTGTCGGGTAACCGTAACTTCGAGGGCCGGATCAACCCCGACGTGAAGATGAACTACCTGGCCTCGCCGCCGCTGGTCATCGCCTACGCACTCGCGGGCACGATGGACTTCGACTTCGACACCGACCCGCTGGGTCAGGACAAGGACGGCAACGACGTCTTCCTGAAGGACATCTGGCCCAGCCCGGACGAGGTCGAGTCGACCATCGCCTCCTCAATGGACCGCGACATGTTCATCAAGGACTACGCCGACGTCTTCGCCGGTGACGAGCGGTGGCAGTCGCTGCCCACCCCCGAAGGTGACACCTTCGAGTGGGCGGAGGACTCGACGTACGTGCGCAAGCCCCCGTACTTCGAGGGCATGGCGCACCAGCCCAGCCCGGTCAGCGACATTTCCGGCGCGCGCGTGCTGGCCAAGCTGGGTGACTCGGTGACCACCGACCACATCAGCCCGGCCGGTTCGATCAAGGCCGACAGCCCGGCGGGTCAGTACCTCACCGAGCACGGCGTGGAGCGCAAGGACTTCAACTCCTACGGCTCGCGGCGCGGCAACCACGAGGTCATGGTCCGCGGCACGTTCGCCAACATCCGGTTGCGCAACCAGTTGCTGGACGACGTCGAGGGCGGTTACACCCGCGACTTCACCCAGGACGGGGCGCCGCAGGCGTTCATCTACGACGCCGCGGAGAACTACGCCAAGGCCGGCACGCCGCTGGTGGTGCTGGGTGGCAAGGAGTACGGCTCCGGATCGTCGCGTGACTGGGCCGCCAAGGGCACCCGGTTGCTGGGCGTGAAGGCCGTGATCACCGAGTCGTTCGAGCGCATCCACCGCTCCAACCTGATCGGTATGGGCGTGCTGCCGCTGCAGTTCCCGCAGGGCGAGAACGCCGACTCCCTGGGCCTGGATGGCACCGAGACCTTCGACATCACTGGCGTGAAGGCGCTCAATGAAGGTACGACGCCGCGCACCGTGCACGTGAAGGCCACCAAGGAGGACGGCTCGGTCGTGGAGTTCGACGCGGTGGTGCGCATCGACACTCCCGGAGAGGCCGAGTACTACCGCAACGACGGCATCCTGCAGTACGTGCTGCGTTCGCTGGTGAAGTAGGCCCGATTACGTACGCCGCGAAGGGGAGTCCCGCTGGGGGGCTCCCCTTCGTCGTGCTTGGGTGAGCCCGTTGACGTATGGCAACTATAGTTGCTGAACCTCTACTATAGTTGCCATAGGAGGTAGTCGTGGACTCACGCCATCCGCTAGCAGTCATTACGCCCACCCTGGACGGCGACGTCTTGATGTGTCTGGCGCGCGCAGAGGAGAGCTTCACCCCGGGGCAGCTACAACGAATGCTGCCTGACGCTTCGGTGCACGGTATCCGGAAGGTCCTCAATCGGCTTGCGGCTCAAGGAATTGTGGCGACTTCGCGGGGCGGAGGCGCTGCGGTCATGTATTCGCTGAATCGGGATCACCTCGCCGCGAATGCCGTGATGGATCTGGTGTTCCAAGCACAGCGGTTGGCTGATCGGCTTGAATCCGCGCTGAGTAGATGGCAGGTAAAGCCCTGGTACGCGGCCCTTTTCGGTTCATGGGCGCGTGGATCCGCGCAGGGAGATTCCGATGTAGACATTTTCTTGGTCCGGCCGGCCGCAACCGACGACGAGGTGTGGGATGCGCAGGTGCTCGACCTCGAGCAGGCAGTCACGAAGTGGACCGGAAATGATGCGCAATGCTTCACGGTCGACCGAGCAGATCTCAAGTCTCTGAACAACGATCCGGTTCTTGGCTCGATTCAACACGAAGGGCTCACTCTCCACGGGAGCAAGAGTGACTTCTCGCGCCAGTTCCGGGCCGTATCTCCGCAGCGCGCATGAGGACAAAGCGCTCCAGCCCGGCGGTGATCGCGGGACGTCTCGCCAAAGCCGCCCAGTTCGCAGATGTCGCGCGCGGCCTGACCACTGATTCGGAGGCGGACTCGGCGGACGCATTCGTCGCGCTTGCAGTGCTGTCGGGAATCGCATCGTCTGACGTGATCTGTTGCGTTCGTCTTGGCGAATACTCCAGCGGGCAAAGCCATTCCGAGACGGTGTCCTAGAGACCGCAACACGCCTCAGCTAGGTCCGAGACCGCGCTTTCTACACCCGGTCGAGCAGCCAGGCGTGACTCACCAGTTGGTGCGATCGGTTGCCAACGCGGCGTACGCATATCCGTCGACCCAGCCCAACTCGTGATGCCACGAGTCCTGCACGCCATGCCGCTCGCGGCGCATGCCAGCCTTCTCCAGCACCCGGGCGGACGCACTGTTGTCGGCGAAACACCCTGCGGTGACACGGCGTAGACCAAGATCGACGAACGCCGCGTGCAGTAGTCCCCGCGCGATGGCGGTCGCCACTCCGCGCCCGGAGCACGCCGGCCGCACGATATAGCCGATCCCCGCCTCCGTCCCTTTGGGCCAGCCGGGCTGATGCATCCCGTCGGCGAGTTCGAGGAATCCCATCCCCACGGCGCTGCCGTCGAGGATCGCCACACAGGAGAAGTCGGTGTCGCTGGTGGCGACGGCCGACCACTCGGCCCGGAAGGCCTCCGGATCAACGTGGGTCCGCAGCATCCACCGGTTCACGTCCGGCAGGTTCCGGAACGCCAGGAGGTCCTCGATCTCAGAGGCCGATGGATAGCGCAGGGTCAGTCCATCAACCAGTTTTGGCCAGGGTCGCGGCATGCGACTCATCCTGCGAGCCGCCAGGATCGCTGTCGACCGATTTTCGACCCAGGTGGCGGGTCAGCCGACTGGCCGGACCGCCTCGGCCAGCCGATCGGCGTACTCATCGGGTTGTTCGATGTAGGAAAAGTGGCCGGACCGCTCGAACGAGACGACCTCGCCGCCGTCGACCTGCGAACGGAAGGCATCGATGATCGCCGGTGGACAGACCAAATCCTTGGATCCCACGAAAAGGTATGAACGGCAGGCAAGTTGGGCCAGACGAGGTGTGCGATCGCGGTAGAGGTCCCCAACAAGCGGTAGGTGGCTGACGCCTTTGGCCCAGTCCAGGTCGGTGGGAGCCTGGCTGGCAAGTTCAAGGTAGGTCGCCAGGCCGTTCTCGTCATAGGTGAACAACCGCAGGTAGTCCGGGCCCAGTTCCTGCATGGCAGACAGCACCTGCGGGTCGAACATCAGCCGCTGCGGCGACTGCGCTGCCCTGCGGCAGATCCCGGCCGCCTCCGACTTGCCGGCAGCTTCCAGGAGACTTGCGGCGACTGGCAGTCGATAGCGGTCCGTGGCGTCGCAGTCCCACGAGGGGCAGTCGAAGACCGCCACCTGGATCGACTCCGGATGCTGGAGCGCATAGTCCAGCAGGTAGCCACCGCCGGCGGAATGACCCACCGCGCTCCACCAGCCGGTCACCGACGCTGGTCATGAAGTCCCAGCATGAGTTGCCGGGGCCACCGTGGACGAAGAGAACCGGCACAGCATCTCGTGGCCCGCGGTCATCGACGTACACATGGACATCGTTGATCTCGATGAGGCCGCTCACGCACGCTCCTTGGTCTGCCGGATGGTCCCCAGGGTGTTTTCAGGCCCGGAAGTCCCCAGCGTAAGAACTTTCGGTGTCCAATAGGTGATTGGAAACAATTTCCCGACCGGAGGTTCGCACTGTGTCTGCTCCATCGTCCCGTCAGTCCGTCCGCAGCAGCGTCGCTACGGGTCGTCTTCCCAACCTCAGCCGTCGTCAGCTCGTCGTCGGGGGCGGTGCCCTGGCCGCCGGTGGACTGCTGCTCGGCGGGCCGGCCGGAGCGGCATCTGCCACAACCCGGGCGGTCACCAGCACCGATCAGAAGATCGCCAACCACCACTTCCGCGCACCGTTCGATTTCCTGCGTGGCAGTCGCGACGGCGCCATCCCGACCCGGCTGGGCCTGCGTCTTGGCCACACCAGCAAGACCCGCACGTACGCCGATCTGGCCCCTGGCAGCCCCACCGTCACCTATGACTACGGCTCCTGGACGTCACCGTGGCTGAGCAGTGGTTTCGCCCTCAACGAGTTGATCAGTTCGTGGAACGCCGACACTCCGAACGGCACCTGGATCGAGTCCCAGGTCCGCGGTGTGGATGAGACCGGGACGACCTCCGACTGGTTCGTGCTGGGTCGCTGGTGCAGCAACGACCTGGCCGACGGTGGCGCGATCAGCCGCACCTCGGTCGACGACCAGGCCACCGACATCGCGACCGTGTGGACCGACACGCTGCACGTCTACAGCGGCCACACCTTTAGCAAGGTCCAGTTGCGAATCCTGTTGATGCGCAAGGCCGGAACCCGGTTGACCCCAACCGTCAGCTTCTTCGGTGCGGTCGCCTCGAACCTGCCGGACGACGTACCGTCGACCAGCTCGTTCGGGCTGCGCAGTGGGATCGCGCTCCCGGTACCGCCCTACTCCCAGGAGTTGCACGAGGGGCAGTACCCGCAGTGGGACAACGGCGGCGAAGCGTGGTGCTCGCCGACGTCGACCTCGATGGTGGTCGCCTACTGGCGCCGTGGCCCGTCCGCCAAGGACCTTGCCTGGGTCGAGCCCAAGGTGGACCCGCAGGTGGCGTACGCCGCGCGCAACACCTACGACGCGGCGTACGAAGGATGCGGCAACTGGCCGTTCAACACGGCGTACGCCGGGCGGTGGGGTCTGGAGGCGTACGTCACCCGGCTGCGCAACCTGCGGGAGGCCGAGCCGTTCCTCCGTGCTGGCATTCCGCTGATCACCTCGATCGCCTTCGAGCCCGGCGAGCTCGACGGTGCGGGTTACAGCACCGACGGTCACTTGATGGTGCTGGCCGGCTTCACCGACAAGGGCGACGTGGTCATGAACGACCCCGCTAGTCACCTGATCAAGTCCGATGCAGCCGTCCGCACGACCTACCGGCGCGACCAGTTCGAGAAGCTCTGGCTGGCGGCCAGCGGCGGCACGGCGTACGTCATCCACCCGCCCCACCTGCGCGCCAGGCACTGAGGGAGCCGCCCAGCGGGCGCGCGCGTCGTAGACTCAGGGGACTTTGAGGAAAGGCGTGCGTACCTGTGGGACTGCTCGACGGCATTAACGGCCCGGCCGACGTCAAGGCGATCCCGGCGGAGAGGTTGGACGATCTCGCTGCGGAGATCCGGACGTTCCTGGTGGAGTCGGTGTCGCGCACCGGTGGTCACCTGGGACCCAACCTCGGCGTGGTCGAGCTCACCATCGCCCTGCACCGGGTCTTTGACAGTCCGAAGGACGCGATCGTCCTGGACACCGGCCACCAGTCGTACGTGCACAAACTGCTCACCGGTCGGCACGACTTCTCCAAGCTGAAGAAGCAGGGCGGTCTGTCGGGTTATCCCAACCGCGCTGAGTCCGAGCACGACGTCGTCGAGAGCTCGCACGCCTCTACGTCGCTGTCGTGGGCAGAGGGCATCGCGAAGGCACGCGTGTTGTCCGGCCAGAGCGACCGGCACACGGTGGCCGTCATCGGAGATGGCGCGCTCACCGGCGGGATGGCCTGGGAGGCGCTGAACAACATCGCCGTCGACACGGATCTGCCGCTGGTGATCGTCGTCAACGACAACGAGCGGTCCTATGCCCCGACGATCGGTGGGCTCGCCGATCACCTGGCAGCGCTGCGCACCACCCGCACCTACGAGCGGATGCTGGACTGGGGCAAGGACACGCTGCAGCACACACCGGTCGTCGGACAGGCGATGTTCGAGACGCTGCACGGGGTGAAGAAGGGCCTGAAGGACATCGTCGCCCCGCAACAGGGGATGTTCGAGGACCTGGGGCTGAAATACGTCGGGCCCGTCGACGGACACGACGTCGGTGCGGTCGAGCAGGCGCTGACCCGCGCACGGGACTTCGGCGGCCCCGTCCTGGTGCACGTCATCACCCAGAAGGGCCGGGGCTATCAACCGGCGCTGGAGGACCTGGCCGACCACATGCACGGCATCGGCAAGATCAACCCGGAGACCGGGCTGCCGTTCGAGGTGTCGGGGAAGATCTGGACGGACGAGTTCGCCGAGGAGATGGTGCGCGTCGGCCAGGAGCGTCCCGACGTCGTCGCGATCACCGCTGCCATGCTGATCCCGGTCGGGTTGGACAAGTTCGCCGCGGCCTACCCCGAGCGGGTCTTCGACGTCGGGATCGCCGAGCAGCACGCGGTCACGATGGCCGCCGGACTGTCCTTCGGCGGCATGCATCCGGTCGTCGCGATCTACTCGACCTTCCTGAACCGGGCCTTCGACCAATTGCTGATGGAGGCCGCGCTGCACAAGCAGGGCGTCACCCTGGTGCTTGACCGCGCAGGGATCACCGGCTCGGACGGTCCGTCGCACAACGGCATGTGGGACATGGCGATCGCCTCGATCGTGCCCGGGCTGCGCCTGGCTGCTCCCCGCGACGGCCAGCAGGTCGTCCTTCAGGTGCGCGAGGCGCTCGATGTTGACGATGCACCCACGGTGGTGCGTTTCCCCAAGGGTGACGTCGCCGAGCCGCTGACGGCCGTCGCCCAGCGCGGAGGGCTCGACGTCCTGCTGGACACCCCGGACGCACCCGATGTGCTGCTCGTCGGAGTGGGTGCGATGTGTGCGACAGCTCTCGGTGTCGCGGAAAAGCTTGCGGCGCAAGGGATTACCTCGCGAGTCATCGACCCGCGGTGGGTGCTGCCCATCGCACCGGCTCTGGTCGAGGAGGCCCGCGCCGCCGGCCAGGTGGTCGTGATCGAAGACGGCCTGGTGACCAACGGGGTGGGGCAGGCGCTGGGCTTCGCGTTGCGTGATGCTGCCGTAGCCACCCCGTTGCGCACGTTCGGTGTGCCGCAGGAATTCCTGGAGCACGCCTCCCGTGGGCAGGTGCTGGACGCCATCGGCCTGACCCCGGACGTCATCGCGACGAAGCTGATCGCCGACCTGACCTGAGCCTCAGTCGACCCACTGACTCCGCTGGGTCAACACGTCCTTCAGCAGGTCGGCGCGATCGGTAAGGATGCCGTCGACACCCAGGTCCAGCAGTCGTGCCATGGTGTCCGCGTCATTCACCGTCCACACGTGCACCTTCACTCCGGCGGCGTGTGCCCGAGCAAGCAGCGACGGCGTGAGGATCCGCAACCGGCCGTGCCACTCGGGGATCTGCAGGATGTCGACTCCACCAAACGGCCTGTGCCGCAACGGTGTCCAGCGCAACAGTTTGGCGCCCGCGATGACCGACTGCCCCGCTGAGGTCACCACTGGTTGCGACAGCCGGGCCAGCACCGCCCGGCGCCGTTGATCGGAGAAGGCGGCCACACAGACGCGGTCGTGCGCCCGGTGTTTCTCGATGGTCGCGGCTAGGGGGCCGATCGCCGTACCTGCCTTGCAGTCGATGTTGACCCGCAGATCGGGCCAGGTCTCGAACAGCTCGTCCAGGGTGGGGATGGGCTGGGTGCCGCCGATCCGGGCTTGGCGTACGGCGCTCCACGGCAATGCGTTGATCGCCCCTGACCCGTCGCTCACCCGGTCCAGGGTGTCGTCATGGAAGGCGACCAACACGCCGTCGGCGGTCGCGTGCACATCGGTCTCGACGTACCGGTAGCCCAGGTCAACGGCCGCAGCGAAGGCGGCCCGGGAGTTCTCCCAGCCGTCACGGGAGAAGCCACGATGCGCCATCGCGATCGGGGCGGGCCAATCGAGGAAGCCGCTCACGCAGGGATTATGTCGCGCGGATACGCTCGCGGGGTGTCACTTAACCAGCAGGAGATGGTGATCACGAGCAGCGAACTGCAGGCCAACCTGTCGCTGTGCGGACTCAGCGTCGAGCAGGTCGCCGCGGACCTGGTGCTCGCTCCTGACTATGTCCGTTCACTGCTCGCACTCTCCGGCGCTCAGGATCCGGCCGACGTGTGGTTGCTGCGGGACTACCTCGAGCAGGCGGTGGTCGACTCCGGCGGGACGCCACGGCCGTTCACCGTGCTCACCGAGGACAGCCGGCACCTGGCGCGCCGCTGGTTCCGGCTGCGCGAGGCGCCGCGCCACGCGTGGTGAGGTTCAGGCGAAGGTGATCTGCAGGTCCGGGTTGCGCACCGCGGCGCGCGCCGCGGCGGTGCGGTGCCAGGCCGCGGTGTACCCCGCATAGCGTGGCAACGCCCGGATGAAGGAGCGGTCATCGGTGTAAACCGTCACCTGCTCCTGCTCGGACATTCCGCTCACGACGGCGTCAGTGAACCGGCCGATAGCCTCGACGACTTCCTGCAGGTCGTCGGGCAGGCGTTCGTCGCCGGCAAGAATCCGGCGAAGGCGCGGTACGTCGATCTCGAGCAGCCGTGCCGCGGCGACCTCGGACAGATCCAGCAGTTGCAGTGCACCGGTCAGTTCGGCCGATCGCAGAAGTGTTGCCATGTCACCAGCGTGGCAAACAAGTGACCTGCGTCACGTCCTACGAAGCGACTGAAATTCATCCTCTTTTTAGCGGAGGTAAAGGAGTCGTTCACTTGCGCAATCGTTCCGCGGCCTCCGGCTGCGCGCTCCGCCGCGCGATTAATCAATCGCGGAGCTGTCTGCCGCGATTCGTCGACCTCGCTGCTACGGCGCCGACTCCGCTGCGCTCCGTCGACACCTACGCGCTCGCTCCTCCTCAATCGCGGAAGGCTTGTATGTCCGCGCCGATCTCGTTCAGCCGCGAGAACAGCTCCTCGTAGCCACGATTGATCACGTAGATGTTGCGCAGCACGGACTCGCCGGGCGCCGCCAGCATCGCCAGCAGGATCACCACTCCCGGGCGCAGGGCCGGCGGGCACATGATCTCCGCCGAGCGCCACTTGGGTGTCGGGCCGTTGATCAGGATCTTGTGCGGGTCCATCAACCGCACGTTCGCGCCGAGCGTCCCCAGCTCGGTCAGGTAGATCGCGCGGTTCTCGTAGACCCAGTCGTGGATCAGCGTCTCGCCGTTGGCCATCGCAGCAATCACCGCGAAGAACGGCAGGTTGTCGATATTGACGCCGGGGAACGGCATCGGGTGGATCTTGTCCTTGGGCGCGGTCAGCGTCGAGGGGATCGTGGTCAGATCCACCAGGCGCGTCGCGCCGTTGGCCGAGGTGTATTCGTCGCTGGTCTCGTACTTCAACCCCATGTCGGCCAGGATCGTCAGCTCGATCTCCATGAACTCGATTGGCACCCGGCGGATCGTGATCTGCGAGTCGGTGACGATCGCCGCGGTCAGCAGCGACATCGCCTCGATCGGGTCCTCCGAGGGGCTGTACTCGATGTCCACGTCGATCTCTTCGACCCCGCGAACGGTCAGCGTCGTCGTCCCGATGCCCTCGACCTGCACACCCAGTTCGCCCAGGAAGTAGCACAGGTCCTGGACCATGTAGTTCGGGCTGGCGTTGCGGATGATCGTCGTGCCCGGGTAGCGCGCGGCGGCGAACAACGCGTTCTCGGTGACCGTGTCCCCGCGCTCGATCAGGATGATCGGCCGCGTCGGGTGCACCGAGCGGTCGACCTTGGCGTTGTAGTGCCCGTCGCGCGGAACCACGTCCAGCCCGAAAGACCGCAGTGCGTGCAGGTGCGGCTCCACCGTGCGCTCACCCAGGTCGCAACCACCCTGCATCGGCAGCTTGAACTCATCGAACTCGTGCAGCAACGGCCCGAGGAACATCAAGATAGTGCGCGTACGCCGAGCCGCGGCTTCATCCATCGCCTCCAGTTCCAGCCGGGCCGGGGGAGTGATCTCCAGATCAGAGGAGTCCGGCAGCCAGCGGGTCTTCACTCCGATGGAGTTGAGCACCTCGGTGATCCGGTTGACCTCTTCGATCCGGGCCAGGCTGCGCAGGGTCGTCTTGCCCTTGTTCAGCAGCGCGGCGCACAGGCAGGCGACTCCGGCGTTCTTGCTGGAGCGCACATCGATCGTGCCGGACAGCTGACGACCACCATTGATCCGCAGGTTGATCGGCCGGTTCGGATCGGGCAGTCCGACGACGTCGGTGTCCAGGGCCTCACTGATCCGGGTCAGCATCTCCAGACTGACGTTCTGCTTGCCCTGCTCGATGCGCGCGATCGCGCTCTGGGACGTCTGCAGCGCCTCGGCCAACTCGGCCTGCGTCAGCTTCTTGTGCATCCGCGCGTCACGGACCAGACCTCCGATACGCGACAGCGTCTGCGCCGTCGATTCGGAGGCAGTAGTCGTCAAGGTGTCGGTCATGCGGACCAATGTAACTCATATATGAGATAAGGCCGATCGCCCGACACGCGTGTGTCGGGCGATCGGCCTCAACGGACTGGGTCATATGCCCCAGGTGGTATGACCAGGGTCACGCACCGGTCGGCACGGAGGCAACGCCCGCCGGCAGGAAGCGCTGTCCGTTGACCTTCTCGGAGACGCCGAGACGGTCCAGCAACGGCGTCACGCCACCGTTCCAGAACGGGAATCCGGCGCCGGTGATCATCGCCAGGTCGATGTCCTGGGGCGCCGCGACGACACCCTCCTTCAGCATCAGGCCAACCTCCTGCGCCAACGCGTCCAGCGTCTGCTCCCGCACCTGCTCGCTGGTCAGCACGACCGGGTTGGCCGGTGCCTCGAACAGTTCCAGCACCGACGGGTCGACCTTGCCGTCGGGACCGTAGAAGCCGGGCTTCTTGGCCTCGACGACCTTCGCCAGGTTCGGCGAGGTGTAGAAGCGGTCGGGGAAGGCGCCGTGCAGCGTCTCGTTGTTGTGCAATGCGATCGCCGGACCGACCAGGCCGATCAGCACGAACGGCGGCATCGGAGCGATCCCGGCGAACGCCGCGTCCGCGACCTCGATCGGGGTGCCCTCGTCGACAATCTTGCCGACCTCACCCATGAACCGGCCCAGCAGGCGGTTCACCACGAACGAGGGCGAGTTCTTGACCAGGATGCAGGTCTTACCCAGACCCTTGCCGGTCGCGAACGCCGTCGCCAGGGTGGCGTCGTCGGTGTGCTCGCTCTTGATGATCTCCACCAGCGGCATCACGGCCACCGGGTTGAAGAAGTGGAAGCCGACGACCCGCTCCGGGTGCTTCAGGTCGGCCGCCATCTCGGTAATGTCCAGCGACGAGGTGTTCGTGGCCAGGATGCACTCGGGGGAGATGACCTCCTCGCACTGGGCGAAGACCGTCTTCTTGACCGACATCTCCTCGAACACGGCCTCGATCACGAAGTCCGCGTCCGCGAACGCCGCCTTGGACGTCGAACCGGTGACGATGCCCTTGAGGAAGTTGGCCTTGTCCGGGTTGACCCGGCCCTTCTCGGCCAGCTTGTCGACCTCGGCGTGCACGTACGCCACGCCCTTGTCGACGCGGTCCTGGTCCAGGTCGGTCAGGACGACCGGCACACCGAGCCGGCGGGCGAACAGCAACGCCATCTGGCTGGCCATCAGGCCCGCACCGACGATGCCGATCTTGGTGACCTTGCGGGCCAGCGACTTGTCGGGAGCGCCCGCCGGCCGCTTGGCCCGCTTCTGCACCAGGTCGAAGGCGTACAGGCCGGCGCGCAGCTCGTCGGACATGATCAGGTCGCCCAGCGCCTGGTTCTCGGCTTCGAACGCGTCCTCGCGGGTCGCCGTACGGGCCGAGGCGATCAGGTCCAGCGCACGGTAGGGCGCCGGAGCAGCGCCACCCACGCGCGCATCGACCTGCTTGCGCGCCTCGGCGAGCGTGCCCTCCCAGGTCGCCTCGCTGAAGTCGACCTCCGGGCGCTGCACCTGCTCACGGCCGGCGATCACGTCGGCGGCGAACTTCAGCGAGTCCTCCAGGAAGGTGACCGGCTCGAAGATCTTGTCGGCGACGCCGAGCTTGAATGCGGCCGGGCCGTTCAGCATCCGGTTGTTGGACAGCGGGTTGGAGACGATGAGCGTCAGAGCGTTCTGTACGCCGATCAGCCGGGGCAGCAGGTAGGTCCCGCCCCAGCCGGGCACCAGACCCAGGAAGCACTCCGGGGTCGCATACGCCGGGACACCGGAGGAGATGGTGCGGTAGTCGGCGTAGAGCGGCAGCTCGACACCGCCGCCCATCGACGCACCGTTGATGAAGCCGAACGTCGGCACCGGCAGGTCCGCCAGCTTGCTGAACGTCGCGTGGCCCATCCGCGCGATCTCCAGCGCCTGGTCCTTCGAATAGATGGCCGGGACCGCGGTCAGGTCGGCACCGACGGCGAAGATGAACGGCTTGCCGGTGACGCCGACACCGACGATCTCCTTGGCCGCGGCGCGCTCGCCGATGGTGTCCAGGGCTGCAGACAGTTCCGAGAGGCCCTGGGCGCCAAAGGAGTTGGGCTTGGTGTGGTCGAACCCGTTGTCGAGGGTGATCAGCACGAAGGTGCCCTCACCGCCGGGCAGGGTGATGTCCTGCACGTGCGCGTGGGTCACGACCTCATCGACGGTGGGAAGTGCGGTGGTGGTCATGTCAGGCAACCTCTCCCGCAGCAGCGGAGCTGCTGACGCTCGAAACGTAGTCCTTGTGGTGCGGGTTCTCCCAGATGACGCTGCCGCCCATACCCAGGCCGATACACATCGCGGTCAGGCCGTAGCGCACCTCCGGGTGCTCCTCGAACTCCCGGGACAACTGGGTCATCAGCCGCACACCGGAGGAGGCCAGCGGGTGGCCGGTGGCGATGGCGCCGCCCCACGGGTTGACGCGCTCGTCGTCCTGGTCGATACCGAAGTGGTCCAGGAAGGCCAGGACCTGCACGGCGAACGCCTCGTTGAGCTCGAAGAGGCCGATGTCCTCGATCGTGAGGCCGGTCTTCTCCAGTGCCTTCTCGGTCGCCGGGACCGGGCCGACACCCATGACCTCGGGCTCGACGCCGACGAAGGCGTAACCCACCAGGCGCATACCGATCGGCAGGCCGAGTTCGGTCGCTGCTTCCTCGGAGGCCAGGATGCACGCAGTCGCACCGTCGTTGAGGCCGGCCGCGTTACCCGCGGTCACGTGCCCGTGCGCGCGGAACGGGGTCTTCAGGTGCGCCAGGTCCTCCAGCGTCGTACCCGGACGCGGCGGTTCGTCCTGTACCGCCAGACCCCAGCCCTTCTCCTGGTGCTGGGTCGCAACGGGCACCAGGTCGGTCTGGATCTTGCCGTTGGCGTAGGCCTTGGCCAGCTTCTCCTGGCTGCCGACGGCGAACGCGTCGCAGCGCTCCTTGGTGATGGCCGGGAACCGGTCGTGCAGGTTCTCGGCCGTGGAGCCCATGACCAGGGCGGAGGGGTCCACGATCTTCTCGGCGACGATGCGCGGGTTGGGGTCGACGCCCTCACCCATCGGGTGACGGCCCATGTGCTCGACGCCGCCGGCGATCGCCACGTCGTACGCGCCGAAGGCGATCGAGGAGGCGGTGTTGGTGACCGCGGTCATCGCGCCGGCGCACATCCGGTCCACCGAGTAACCCGGGGTGGACTTGGGCAGGCCGGACAGCAGAGCAGCGGTACGACCCAGGGTCAGGCCCTGGTCGCCGATCTGGGTGGTCGCCGCGATGGCGACCTCTTCGACCTTCTCGGCCGGCAACTGCGGGTTGCGGCGCAGCAGGTCACGGATGCATTTGATGACGAGGTCGTCGGCGCGGGTCTGGGCGTAGATGCCCTTCTCCCCGGCCTTGCCGAACGGGGTACGAACCCCATCGACGAATACGACTTCCGAGAGCGTGCGGGGCACGGTGCCTCCAACGGTGAGACGACGGGAACGCCCCTATCCTATCGCCCTTGTTACTCGCCAGTAGCAGTGTCCGGTGCGGGCTCGGCCGTTGCGGCTTCCCTGATCACCGGGAGGGTCAGGTCGACCTGCCACGGACGGGCGCCACGCTCGGTGAGAAAACTGCGAATCGTGTTGTCGTCCAACGGATCTGGTAGTTGCCACAGGATCCGGCGAAGCGTATCCGGCTGCAGGATGTTCTCGACCGGCACGTGGCGTTCCTCGCTGATCGCCCCCAGTTGCTCCCGGGCGGACGCCAGGCGGGCGGCGGCGGCCGGATCCCGGTCGCCCCAGGACCGGGCCGGCGGGGGTGCGTCGGTGCGCGGCGGCGGACCGGGCAGGTCCGCGGCGGGCAGGACGTCAGCCCGACGTACGGCGTCCAGCCAGTCGCGCTGGTAGCGCGGCACGCCCGTGTGGGCGGGTCGGGCCTTCCCGCGCCGGGAGGTCGCATCGGTGCGGATCGCGGCCAGGTCGGCGGCGCTCTTAGGGTCCTGTTTGGCGACCTCGATCAGCACGGCGTCCGGCAGCACCCGGCCAGGGGAGGTGTCGCGATCCTGGGCGATGCGGTCACGGGTCTGCCACAACTCGCGGACCCGGCCCATGACGCGCCGGTCCCGCACCGTATGCAGACCGGAGGTGCGCCGCCACGGGTCCTCCCGGACCGGCGGACCGGTGAAATGGGTCAGGGCCTCGAAGTCCTGCAACGCCCAGTCGAGTTTGTCCTGGGACTGTAGGTCGGCGTACATCGCATCACGCACCTCGACCAGCAACTCCACGTCGAGCGCGGCGTACCGCAGCCACGGCTCGGGTAGCGGGCGGATCGACCAGTCCGCCGCAGAGTGCTCCTTGGCCAGGCTCACGCCCAGGTAGTGCTCGATGACCGCGGCCAGGCCGACCCGGGGCAACCCTGCCAGGCGGGCGCCGACCTCGGTGTCGAACAGGCTCGCCGGCCGCAACCCGACCTCGGCCAGGCACGCCAGGTCCTGGGTTGCGGCATGCAGGATCCATTCGGCGCCGCCGATGGCGTCCTGGACCGGCGACAGGTCGGGGATGGCGGCGGGATCGAAAAGGAACGTGCCGCTGCCGGTCCGGCGCAGTTGCACCAGATAGGCGCGGTTGCCGTAGCGGTAGCCGGAGGCGCGCTCGGCGTCGATGGCGATCGGGCCGGTTCCGGCCGCGATGGCATCGGCCGCGGTGAGGAGGTCGCGTTCGGTGGCGGTGACCGGGGGAAGGCCGTCGCGCGGCTCTTCCAGCACGGGGAAGTTCTCGGTGTCGTCAGCCACCATCAGCGGCGCGGTCGGGGTAGCGCGATGACGCCTTCCGGGAGCGGCGGCAGTCCGGCGAGGGTGCACAGCAGACCGACCCACGCGTGCAGATGGGTCGTGAGCTCGAGCTCAGTGGGTGACCACGAAGCGCGCACCTCGATCTCGGTGCTGGTCCCGCTCTCGCTCAGCCCGCCGTACCCACTGGACACCACATGGGTGACCGTGCCGGAGGGCGCGTGGAACTGGGCCTCGTGGCTGCCGAGCGACTCCAGGAGCCAACTCCAGCCGACGTCGTTGAGCAGCGGGTCCTCGCCCAGTTCGGGTTCGAGGCTGGCGCGGGCGAACGTGACCACGCGCCACGCGCCCTGCCACGGCTCGGGCGCCGCCGGGTCGTGCAGCACCACGAACCGGCCGGAGGCGAGTTCGTGCTCCTCCTCCGGACTGTCGGGCGCCAGCACGTCGGCGGTCAGGGCCATGGCGTACGGCGCGACCCGGCTGGGTGCCGGGACCTCGGTCAGCACTACCTCGGGGCGAACGGCCACTCCCGCCAGGTCGTGAACGACCTGGTCGAACGTCGACTCGGGAGTCGAACTGATGTCTCTGCTCGGCACCTGATCAGCGTAGGTCGCTGCGCCCATGGGATGTGGCAACGGCGCGCCGTGCGACGATCGCCCGGTGACCCTCGAACTACCGACCGCCGGCGATCCCCGAGACAGTGACCTGGTGCGGGCTGCCCGCGGCCTGCCCGTACGCCGGACCCCCGTGTGGTTCATGCGCCAGGCGGGGCGGTCGCTGCCGGAGTACCGCGAGGTCCGCGAGGGCACCTCGATGCTGCAGGCCTGCCGCACTCCTGACCTGGTCACGGAGATCACGTTGCAGCCCGTGCGCCGGCACGGGGTCGACGCGGCCATTTTCTTCAGCGACATCGTCGTGCCGTTGCAGGCCGCCGGTGTCGACGTGCAGATCGTGCCTGGTGTTGGTCCGGTCGTCGCCCACCCGATCCGCACTGCGGCCGACGTCGCCGCGCTGCCGTCGCTGGACGCCGACGCGATCGAAGACATCGCGACGTCGGTACGGCAGATCACGGCTGAGCTCGGCGGCGTGCCGCTGATCGGGTTCGCCGGGGCGCCGTTCACGCTGGCCAGCTACCTGGTCGAGGGCGGGCCGTCGAAGAATCACGAGCACACCAAGGCACTCATGGCCGGTGCACCGGATCTGTGGAATGCATTGTGCGCCAAGCTTGCTCAGATCTCGGGGACCTTCCTGCGGGTGCAAGCATCGGCCGGTGCATCGGCCGTGCAGCTCTTCGACTCGTGGGTCGGCGCGTTGTCATTGCCGGACTACCTGCGGCACGTGCAACCACACAGCGCGGCGGCGCTGTCGGCGGTCGCGGATCTCGACGTGCCCCGGATCCACTTCGGTGTGGGCACCGGTGAACTGCTGCGGGCGATGGGGGAGGCCGGCGCGGACGTGGTTGGTGTCGACTTCCGGGTGCCGCTGGACGTCGCCGCGGCCCGGCTGGGCGATCGGTTCGCGGTGCAGGGCAACCTCGACCCTGCGTTGCTCTTCGCGCCATGGCAGGCACTGCAACCGGTGATCGCCGATATCCTGACCCGGGGTAAGGCCGCGCCCGGGCACATCTTCAACCTCGGTCACGGTGTGCTGCCCGACACCGACCCCGACGTCCTGACGCGTGTCGTCGAAGAGGTCCACACCCTCTCGGCATAGGCGACCCTGAGATGCGGCGGGCCGGTCGGCGGTGAGACGGTAGAGGCATGGCGGACATCGTGGTCGTCGGAGCCGGGATCACCGGTCTGGCCGCGGCCGAACGCATCCTGCACCAGGAACCCGGCGCGGACATCCTGGTGCTCGAAGGATCCCCACGTGTCGGCGGCAAGCTTCACATCGGTGAACTCGCGGGCCAGCAGATCGACCTCGGGGCCGAGGCCGTACTGGCCCGTCGTCCCGAAGCAGTCGCGCTCATCGATCAGCTGGGGCTGACCCGCGAATCACCGGCTGCCGTGGGCGCCAGCCTCTGGAGTCGCGGGGCGCTACGGGCGATGCCGCAGGGCACGCTGATGGGGATTCCGTCCGACGCCGGCGCACTGACCGAGATCCTGGACGCCGGGGAGGTAGCGCGCGCCGCCGCGGAGCAACCGGTGCAGATCGACGGCGACCTGAGCCTGGGTTCCCTCGTGCAGCAGGCGCTTGGTCCGGCAGTCGTCGACCGGTTGATCGAGCCGCTGCTGGGCGGCGTCTATGCCGGGGACGCGCGGGCCTTGTCGGCCCGCGCTTGTCTGCCCGCGGCGTACGACGAGGTCGCCTCCGGTGGCACCCTCACGGCACTGGCGGCGCGGGCAGCCGCCGCACCCCGCTCCGATGCGCCGGTCTTCGCCAGCCTCGCCGGCGGGATCGGGGGCCTGCCGATCGCTCTGGCGCAGCACCTGGCCGCCAAGGGCGTCACGATCGAGACGGACGCCATGGTGCGCGAACTGCGCTCTGTAGCAGACGGTTTC
The DNA here is from genome assembly GCF_001594145.1 of Branchiibius sp. NY16-3462-2. Lineage (GTDB taxonomy): Bacteria > Actinomycetota > Actinomycetes > Actinomycetales > Dermatophilaceae > Branchiibius. The sequence goes on from NZ_LVCF01000038.1 coordinate 240,658, forward strand.
GAGCTCACCGTCGGCTCGGCGCGGTCACCGCGGACGGTGCGAGCATCGGCCATCGTGCTGGCCGCACCCGCGGCGCCGACCTCACGGTTGCTCGGCGACATCGCCCCCGCAGCGGCCCAAGCACTGGCCGCGATCGACTACGCCTCGATGGTCCTGGTCAGCTATGCCTTCGAGCGCGGCACCATCCCCGGTGACACCTCCGGGTTCCTGGTGCCCCCGATCGACGGCCGGGACATCAAGGCCTCCACCTTCTCCAGCGCCAAGTGGCCGTGGCTGCGGCAGGCGCTGCCGGCGTACGACGTGGTGCGGGTCTCCTTCGGTCGCGCCGGAGAGGTGCGCACCCTGCAACGCACCGATGAGGACCTGGCCGCCGCCGGACTGGCCGATTTGTCCGAGGCTCTCGGGCGCCCGTTGCCTGCGCCGGTCGACACCCGCGTGCAGCGCTGGGGCGGCGGGTTGCCGCAGTACGCCGTGGGCCACCTCGACCGGGTCGCCGCAGTCCGCGCGGACCTGCCCCAGGGACTGGCCGTTGCCGGCGCCGCCTACGACGGTGTCGGGATCCCCGCCTGTATCGCCTCCGCGCGCCGCGCGAGCGAGGAACTGCTCACCCGGGTTTCCGGGACCACGCAAGAAAGCGAAGAATAGAGATATGTCTGATCAGACGCCCGATGTCGAAGCCATCAACGCCTCGATCCGTTACTGCATGTACTCGGTGTTCAAAGCGGCCCGTGAGTTGCCGGCCGAGCGGGAGACCCTCGTCGCCGACACCGCCGCGTTCTTCGACAAGTTGGCGACCGAGGACGTCGTGGTCCGTGGCCTGTACGACGTGGGCGGGCTGCGCGCGGACGCCGACCTGATGATCTGGTGGCACGCGGACGATGTGGAGTCGCTGCAGGCCGCCTACCGCGGATTCCTTGCCACGCCGCTGGGTCGCACGTTGGACCCGGTGTGGAGCAACGTGGGCCTGCACCGCCCGGCGGAGTTCAACCGTTCGCACGTGCCGGCGTTCCTCGCGGGGGAGCCGGCGCACAAGTATCTCTGTGTCTACCCGTTCGTGCGGTCCTATGAGTGGTACGTCCTGCCCGAGGACGAGCGGCGCGAGATGTTGCGCGAACACGGTTTGGCCGCAAGGGATTACGCCGACGTGCGTGCCAACACGGTGTCGTCGTTCGCCCTCGGTGACTACGAGTGGCTGCTGGCCTTCGAGGCCGACGAGTTGTACCGGATCGTGGACCTGATGCGCGAACTGCGCAACACCCGAGCCCGGTTGCACGTGCGTGAGGAACTGCCGTTCTACACCGGACCGCAGACGAGCGTCGCGGAGTTCGCTGCTCGTCTGCGGTAGGGGAGTTTCCTGCGACTTTTGGAACGCGATCCACCCCTCGTGATGATTTCGGGGTGCATTCCGTTCCAAGAGTTGCGCAGATCAGTCCTGCGGGGTCAGACGCAGGCTGATCGAGTTGATGCAGTAGCGCTGGTCGGTCGGGGTGGGGTAGCCCTCACCCTCGAACACGTGACCCAGGTGCGAGCCGCAGTTCTTGCAGCGCACCTCGGTGCGGACCATGCCGTGTGAGCGATCCTCGATCAACTCGACGTTGTCGGCCTCGCTGGGCTCATAGAAGCTGGGCCAGCCGCAGTGGCTGTGGAACTTCTGCTTGCTGCGGAACAACTCAACGCCGCAGGCGCGACACGAGTAGACGCCTTCGGTCTCGGTGTCGGTGTACTCACCGGTGAAGGCCCGCTCGGTGCCTGCCTGCCGCAGCACGGCGTACTCGGCGGGGGACAACTGGTCGCGCCACTCCTTGTCCGACTTGTGGATCCGGTAGGCGGTGGTGGCCGGGAACTGGTCGTTCACGACGTACTCCTTCTCACTGGTAGGGAACGTCCGCTCTGATCAACAGTGTGACCGCGGCGAACGTTCCCGACGGGTGGGATCGGGCCTCAACCCAGCCAGCTGGGCCATAACTGCAGGCGCACCACCTGCGGGTCGTGGTCGGAATCCTGGTCGGAGAACTCCGCGTTGGTGTGCACCACGTCGTAGCGGTACGCCGGGCCGGAGAACGGCAACGGGATCTGCAGTCCCTTGCTGATCAGAATGTGGTCCAGCACCTGGGAGTTGCCCTCGTAGTCGTAGGTGTACCGCTCGTTCGCCGGCAGGGTCCGGGGCAGATCGGTCAGTGCGGTGCGGCCGCTGCCGACCAGGATGTCGGCGGTCTGGCTGAACTCGAAGTCGTTCAGGTCGCCGAGCACGATCACCTTCGCCAGCGGGTCGGCCTTCAGCAGCGAGTCGACGAAGCCGCGCACGACCGTCGCCTGGTTGTGTCGCTGGGTCTCGGAGGACCGCAGCGGCTGCTGGAACCGGCCGAACAACGGGTCGTCGCCGCCCTTGGAGTTGAAGTGGTTGGCGATGACGAACAGCTTCTGACCCTTGTAGCTGAACTGGCCGACCAGCGGCTTACGCGACGTGGTCCACGCCCCGTTCGTGGGGTCGATGCGGCCGGGGGAGGCGGACAGCTTGGTGCTCCACCCCTTGCCCACCACGCTGGTGGCCGTTGTTGCGTCGCCACCGGGGATGTCAGTGAAGCTCACGCCGCGGTCGGTCCGGAAGATGAAGACCTGCCGGATGTTGCCGCCCGGCTGACCGCCGTCGGTGTCGTTGGTCGGGTTGATCCAGCGGGCCTGGTACGACGGGCCGCCCGCCGCCGTGATCGCCGCGATCAGCTTGGTGATCGTGTCGGTAGAGTCCACCGTCCCGTCGTCGGTGGCGCCGCTGTTGTCCTGGATCTCCTCCAGAGCCACGATGTCCGGTGCCTTGAGGTTGCCGACGATCTGCCCGGCAAGTCGGTCGAACTTGGTCTGCGGGTCGCTGGGGGCGAGGTTCTCGACGTTGAAGGTCGCGACGGCGACCTGGCCCTTGCTGGCTGCCGAGGTCGACTCCCGTTGCAGCCCAGCGGATTTCAACGTGCCCGTGCTGGTGGCCAGCAGGTGGAAGTTGCCGAAGCTGTAATCGAGTACGCCGACCGTTGACCCTTCGTAGACGTCACCGACGTTGGCGGTCGGCACGGAGCCCGAAGGCAGCAGACTGTCGTCCAGGATCAGCCGCATGGCGTTCGGCTGGTCGTACCCGCCGTACACCACGCCGCCGCGTGCGGACCGGGTGGCGGTCACGTTCTGCCCGGGGATCACGGGCGTCTCGCCGTAGGAGGGGTTGGTCGGCCCGACGGCGACAGCGTCGTCCAGTTCGACCCGCATCCCCTCGAGGGACTCATCGAAATCGATCGCGCTCTTGGTGGGGTCGAAGGTGCCGGCGGTCTCGACGTCACCCGGGTCACCGTCCTTGACGGTCTGCTGGGGTGCGATCCGATCCTTACCGATGACGACCGGTGCCGGCAGCGGGTTGCCACTGCTGGTGATGGCCGTGGTCGGGTTGGTCAGTTCGGTGGTCGTGAGGTTTGCGGTGCCGCTGCTACCACCGGGGCGGTATTCGCTGACCGTTCCCGCGGCGGTGACGGCATCGCCGACCTTGGCGCTCGGGGCGTTCTTGGTGAAAACGAACAGTCCTTCGCTGGTCGCGGGGTCGTCGTCCGGCGTCGTGGACTGGATCCAGTAACCGGTCTTGCTGGTGGCGGTGACGACACCGGCGACGTTCTTGACCGCTTTGCCCTCCAGCGGGGAGCGGTGCGCGGCGCCCTGGATCTGCTCGATGGTGGCGTCCTGGCCGGTGGGCGGCGGTGGGGGCGTCGTGCCGCCACCGCCACCGGTCGTGCCGCACTGGCCGACGGCGCTGGCGGAGTTGTTCGGGGCCGGCGCCGCGGTCACGAAGTCGGTCGCGTTGTTGTCGGTGTCGGTGCAGCCGCTGGTGCGGACATCGGCCAGGGTGTTGCTCGGGGCGGGGGCCGGGGCCGTCTCGGAGACTGACGCCGTGCTGCCGTAACCCAGCAGGTCGATCGTGGTCCCGTCGGCGTCCACGATCGCCACCCGGCCGGCAGTAGCCGACATCGCGATCGTGCCCGTGGCGTCCGGGGTGGGCAGCGCGGGCGCCGCGGTGTTGGAGCCGTCGGCTTCCTTGATCAAGTAGTGATGTCCGGCGTCGATGCTGCCGGACAGCGCGGTGCTCGTGGCCGTGGTCCCTGCGGCCGACCAGTACTGCAGCTTCCAACCGGTCAGGTCCACGGCCGCACCGGAGCGGTTGTACAGCTCGACGAAGTCGGAGGCGTACGGCGCCCCGGAGTTGCCGCCGCCACCGAAGGCCTGCGCGATGACCACGCTGGAGGACGCGGCTTGGGCGTGCGGAGCGAGGGCGATCGCCGGCAGAGCGGCGATCGGGACGGAGCACAAGAAAGCAAGAGCGCGACGGCGCGGCATGACGGACCTTCCACGGGGTGGGGGAGTAGGTGCGGGCGGGGCAGTCGTTCGACCGACCCTGGGCAACGCTAGGAAGTCCGCTCTCGTGATGGGGTCTTGCGACGGTGAGCGTTCGGTAAACAGTTGGTGGCTGGCCAAACTTTCCGCCAACTGCCCATCGCTGCCGCAAGTTCCTGCATTCACCGGACGGGGCGCCCCGCGCACTACTACCGTCGGGCCGATGGTGAGGCGCATCTGATCGGTGCCGCGGGGCCCAACCCAGCGGGTGGTTCGAGGAGCACAACCATGATCGAAGGCTTGACGCACCCGGGCTGCGAAGCATTGCGCGGCATCTCGGCACCGGTGACGCTGGTGGGGGATCCGGGGTACGACGAGGCGCGGCGGATGTGGAACCTGGCTGTCGACCTGCGGCCGGCCGCGGTTGCCTCGCCGCGGTCCCTGTCGGAAGTGACGGAGTTGGCGCGCGTCGCGACAGCCGCGGGGTTGCACCTCGCGCCGGTGGGGACGGGTCATGGGGTGGGCGGTTTCACCGGTGTCGACCTCAGCGACACGGTCATCGTGCGGATGCAGGACTTCACCGGCGTTCGCATCGACGTGGATCAGCAAGTAGCTGTGGTGACAGGCGGGACCCGGTGGTCGGCCGTGATCGAGGCGGCGAGCGCCAACGGTCTCACCGCCGCGCACGGGTCGGCCCCCGATGTCGCCGTCGCCGGTTTCGTCCTCGGCGGCGGGCTCTCCTTCTACGGTCGCCAGCATGGGGTCAGCGCCAACCACGTCCGGTCGGTGCAGGTGGTGCTGGCCGACGGGTCGGTGGTAACGGCGAGCGCTACCGAGTTGCCGGAGCTCTTCTGGGCGCTGCGGGGTGGTGGTGGCACCTTCGGCATCGTCACCGAGGTGCAGATCGAATTGCTGCCCTACGCCGACGTCTTCGCCGGGATGCTGCTGTGGGACCGCAGCCGCGCCAGTCAGGTCGTGCCGGCCTGGGCCGAGTGGTCCCGGCAGGTGCCGGACTCGGTCACCACCTCGTTGCGGATCATGAGCTTCCCGCCTCGTCCCGAGCTACCGCCCTTCCTGTCCGGTCGCGACATCGTCGTGGTGGACGGCGTGTTTCTGCAGCCGGACGATCAGGCGGCCGCTCTGCTCGAGCCGCTGCAGGCGCTCAACCCGGAGCTGGACACCTTTGCCCGGACCCCGGCGGTGGGTGTCCTCGCCATGCACATGGACCCGCCCGCACCGACCCCCGGCGTGATGAAGCACTGCGTGCTGGACGCGTTCGACGAGGCCGCCGTCGACCGCTTCCTGGCCCAGGTGGGTGACGGCACCCGGCACGGACTGTTGCTCGCGGAGATCCGGCACCTCGGTGCGGCATTCGCTGTGACGCCGAACGGCGCGGGTGTCTTCGGTTCAGTCGCTGGTTCCTACCTGGCCCAGGCAGTCGCGGTACCTATGCCTCCTCCCAATGCGCCCGCTGCCAGGGCAGCCGTCCAGGACTTCATCCTCGCGCTGCGGCCCTGGTCGTCGGCTGCGCTGGTTCCGACGTTCACCGACGAGCGAAGGGCGGAGCTGTTCTGCCCGACCGATGTCGCCCGGCTACGGGGCGTCAAGCAGGCGATCGATCCCGCGGGGACATTCGTCAGCGCTTTGGAGCTCTGAGTCGAGCTCGGCCCATCGAGGAGGGCCGTAGGTGATCGGCGGGCCCTAGGCTGCTGGTCATGGCCTCAAAACCGGCTGCCACCGTCACCGTCGACGATCGCGAGGTGCGCGTCAGCTCACCCGACCGGGTCGTCTACGAAGCCACGTCCCGCACTCCGGAGATCACGAAACTGCAAGTGTGCGAATACTTCTCGTCCGTTGGCGCCGAGCTGATGACTGCGTTGGGGGAGCGTCCGACGGCGATGGAGCGCTGGCCCGACGGATGGCGCGAGGGGATGCGCCTGGCCACCGGTCCGCAGGATCGCGAAGGCGACGGTTTCTACCAGAAGCGTCTGCCCAAGGGGGCGCCGCCGTACGTCGAGACCGTCCAGGTGCGCTTCCCCAGCGGGCGCACTGCCGATGAGTTGTGCCCGACCGAACCGGCCACCTTGGTGTGGGCGGCCCAGATGGGTGCCCTGACCTTCCATCCCTGGCCCGTACGCCGACCTGACGTTGATCACCCCGACGAGTTGCGCCTGGATCTGGATCCGCAACCCGGGACAGACTTCGCGGATGCGCAGCGGGTCGCGGCGTTGGCGCGAACTGTCCTGGAGGACCTCGGGATTCGCGGTTTCTGCAAGACCAGTGGCAACCGGGGCATTCACATCTACGTCCGGATCGAGCCTCGCTGGGGTTTCGAAGACGTACGTCACGCCGCGATCGGTTTCGGCCGGTTGCTCTCGCAGCGTGACGACGGGGTGACGACCGCGTGGTGGAAGGAAGAGCGTGGCGAGCGGATCTTCATCGACTTCAACCAGAACAACCGGGACCGGACGATTGCCTCGGCCTGGTCGCTGCGGGCCCGGCCCGGTGCGCCGGTGTCGACGCCGATGACCTGGGAGCAGCTAGCGGCCGTGAAGGACCCGCGGGAGTTCAACCTGACGACCGTGCCTGACTTCGTCGCCGAGCACGGCAACGCGTGGGAGACGATGGACAACGAGGCGTTTTCTTTGGAGCCGTTGCTCGACCTGTGGGAGACGTTGCCCGGCGGCGAACTGAACTTCCCGCCGGACTATCCGAAGATGCCCGGAGAGCCGCCCCGCGTGCAGCCATCGAAGAAACGCGCCGACCACTGGGACGCCGACGGCAACCGGATCGAGGACTGAGTTCATGGATCTGCCTGTGATGCCACCGGTTTCGCCGATGTTGGCCAAGTCCGTCAAGGAGATTCCTGACGTCGGGCACGTCGAGCCCAAGTGGGACGGGTTCCGCACGATCGTCTTCCGCGATGGCGATGAGGTGGAACTCGGCAGCCGCAACGAGAAACCGATGACCCGGTACTTCCCGGAGTTGGTCGAGGCACTGAAGGCGAATCTGCCGCAGCGATGCGTCGTCGACGGGGAGATCGTCGTGATTGCCGGCGACCGTCTGGAGTTCGAGGTGCTGCAGCAGCGGATCCATCCCGCGGCCAGCCGGATCGCCAAGCTGGCGCAGGAGACTCCGGCCTCGTTCATCGCCTTCGACCTGCTCGCGGTGGCTGACGAGGACCTGATGCAGGCGCCGTTCGAGCGGAGGCGCGCACTGCTGGAGACCGCCCTGGCGGACGCCCACGACCCGGTGTTCATTACGCCGAAGACGAACGACCCTGCCGTTGCGAAGGATTGGTTCACGCAGTTCGAGGGCGCGGGTCTGGACGGCGTGGTCGCCAAGCCGCTGGACGGCACCTATCAGCCGGACAAGCGCACCATGTTCAAGATCAAACACGAGCGCACCGCCGACTGCGTCGTCGCGGGGTACCGATTGCACAAGACGTCCACCCCCGAGAAACCGCTGCTCGGCTCGCTGCTGCTCGGCCTCTACGACGGCGACCGGTTGCAGCACGTCGGCGTCGCGGCCTCCTTCACCGCGGTGCGGCGCGCGGAGCTCATCGACGAGCTCGAACCCTTCACCCACCACGTCGACGAGCACCCCTGGCTGGAGTGGAAGGAGTGGGCGATCGCCAATCCCGACCGCGTGCCGGGCACCCAGAGCCGGTGGAGTCAGGGCAAGGACCTGTCCTTCGTGCCGGTCCGGCCGGAGCTTGTGGTCGAGGTGGCGTACGAGCACATGCAGGGCAATCGGTTCCGGCACACCGCGCGGTTCCGCCGCTGGCGTCCGGACCGGGATCCTCGCTCCTGCACCTACGAACAGCTCGAGGAACCGGTCGATTTCAGCCTCGCGGACATCCTGGTCACTGGTCAGGGACAATAGGGGTATGAGTCGCCGACGTGTCATCGCCGGATCGGTTGCCGCCAGTGTGGCGGGCACCGGGGTGCTGGGCACCGCCGCTGGACTCAGCATCGCCTCCTACTTCGCCCGTCAGGTGCTTTCACCCAGACCGGCAGCGCCCGATGTGGAGATCCTGGCCTACGACGATCACACGGTGACCTTGAGTGCGACGCCAGCGACCGGATCGCCGGGGCGGTACAGCCTCTATTGGGACGATCGCGACTCCCACGCCCGGGTCGGTGAGGTGCTCGAGCGCACGGATGCGCACGTCGTACGCGAATTGATCGGGGTCGACTTCGGCGAGTTGCACGAGGGGCCAGGCAGGTTCACCGGCTACTACTACGCGGGACCGCCGGCCACGACGTTTCCGTTGCCGATCGAGGACGTTTCCATCGACGGTCCGCTGGGGGACTACCCGGCGTGGATCGTGCGCGGGCCGCAGAGCCGGGGTGACCGGTGGGCGGTCCTCGTCCACGGTCGGGCCGCTGCGCGCGCCGAGACCTTGCGCGCCGTCGGTGCGCTGACCGACGTCGGCTGGACGTGTCTGAGCCCCAGCTATCGCAACGACCAGGACGCACCGGCTGACCCGGCCGGGCGATACGGATTGGGACTGACCGAGTGGCGCGACGTGGAGGCGGCGGTCGCCTTCGCCTACGCGCAGGGTGCCGACGAGGTCATGCTCGCGGGTTGGTCGATGGGTGGTGCGGTGTGCTTGCAACTGCTGGACCTTTCCCCGTACGCCGAGGGGATCAGCCGCGTGGTGCTCGACGCGCCCGTGGTGGATTGGCAGGAGACGATCGATTTCCACGCCCGCTTGAACCGGGTGCCGATGCCGCTGAACCGGCTGGCGCAGCGTGCGGTTGCCAGTCCCGCCGCGCACGGCCATTTTGCGGGTTTGGCTGAGCCGCTTGATCTTCCGGCGACCAACTGGGTCCGCCGGGCCGCTGAGTTGCGAACTCCGGCGTTGATCATTCATTCCCAGGACGACGACTTCGTGCCCTACGGCCCGTCGGCGGCGTTGGCGACGGCCCGCCCCGATCTGGTGCGATTGGAGCCGTGGCAGGTCGCATTGCACTGCCGGGAGTGGAACACCGAGCCGCAGCGCTGGGAACGCGTGGTCCGGGAGTTCGCGAGCTGAATCACCGGCGCGTGTGCCAACGCGCCAGAAGTGTCCCCTCCTCTTCCAGCAGTCCCGCCAGCTCTAACCGGACCGTGGTCGCGTCGCCGTGCAGAATCCGGCCGCCGTTACCCGCGACGGCCAACGGGCTTGTGGTGAGGCACAATTCGTCGAACTGGCCGGTGCTCAGGAGTTCACCGGCCAGCGTCGGACCGCCCTCGGCGAGGATGTGCGCGTAACCCCGGGCGTGCAGGTCGGCCACGACGCCGGGCAGTCCCGCGTCGCCGACCGCGACGGTGAACACCTCGCCACCCCCGCGCGTGTCGAAGCCGTCCGGCAGCCCCCGACTGGTCACGACAGCCATCGCCGGATGCGGCGGCCGCCCGGAGCGCAGACCCGACCACGCCGGTTCGGTCTGCGCAGCGGCGTACCCCTCGGCCGAAACGGTCCCGGCTCCGACCAGGATCACATCGGCCCACGCCCTGAGCAGCGCGAACACCCGGTGGTCCGCGCCGGTATTGATGGACCCGGACAAACCGTCGGCGCCGACTGCCGAACCATCCACCGTCGCAACCATGTTCAGACGCAACCAGGGACGATCGGCCGGCACATCGGCGTACCGCTCGATCAGGTCATGGTCGGAAAGATTTCGATCCGGTGTACCGGTCAGAAGATCACGCACATTCCGATTGAACCGTGCCACGATGGGATATGGCCAAAGGCAAATCGAAGAAGTCCAAGAAATCCAAGAAGAAGCAGCCGGCGGAATTGTGCGACCGGGTCGCTGACGCGCTTGTCGTCGGCGAGGGGTTCGATCTGAGCCAGGTCGACCCAGCCTCCACCCCGGAACTGGACGGCAAGGAGAAGGACGCCGTCAAGCTCCAGACGAAGACCTCCGCTGAGGTGGGGGATCTCCAGGAGCGGATGTACGCCAACAAGGGGACCGGGCCGGCGCTGCTGCTGATCGTCCAGGGGATGGACACCGCCGGCAAGGGCGGGATCATGCGGCACGTCGTGGGTCAGGTCGATCCGCAGGGCATCCACCTGACCTCGTTCAAGGCCCCGACCAAAGAGGAACTGTCACACCCGTTCCTGTGGCGGATCCGCAAGGCGCTGCCGGCGTCGGGGATGATCGGGGTGTTCGACCGGTCGCAGTATGAAGACGTCCTGATTGCGCGAGTGCGCAACCTGGTTCCGCCGACGACCTGGAAGCGGCGCTACAGCCAGATCAACGCCTTCGAACAGGCCACCACCGACCGCGGCATCCACATCATCAAGGTGATGCTGCACATCTCGCCGGAGGAGCAGGCGCGGCGCCTGACCGAGCGGGTGAGCCGACCGGACAAGTACTGGAAGTACAACCCCGGCGACGTCGACGAACGTGCCCTGTGGCCGGCCTACCAGGAGGCCTACCAAGCGGCACTCGAAAAGTGCTCAACGCAGGTCGCACCCTGGTACGTCGTGCCGGCGGACAACAAGTGGTACGCGCGGTTCGCCGTACACAACCTGTTGTTGCGCCAGTTGCGGACACTCCAATTGGACTGGCCGCCAGCCGATTTCGACCCGAAGGTCGAAAAGAAGCGGATCGCCGAGAGCCTGCCGGAGGCCTAACTCTTCGGTGGTGTGACCGCGGCCTCGGCCGGGCGTTCCTTGGCCTTCTCCGGGTTGGCCGGCGGCCGCTCACGATCCTGCGGGACCGGGGATTGCAGGACCACGATCGAGCGTGATTGAAGGGTCAGGCGCGAGCCCTCGGGCAGGTCCTCGGCGACATCGGTGGGGTTGTCGTCGTGGGTGTGCAGCGCGATGCTCCACGTCTCCTCGGTCACGCCCTTGGGCAGGATGAACTCGACATCCTCATCTGCTGCGTTGAACAGAAGCAGGAAGTTGTCATCGACCACCCGTCGCCCACGCGGGTCGGGGCCCTCGATGGCATCGCCGTTGAGGAACACCCCCAGGCTACGGGCGAAGCCGGTGTTCCAATCTTCGTCGGTCATGACGTTGCCCGCCGGATTCAACCAGGCGATGTCCCCGGCGTCGCCACCGTGCGCGTCGCCCACGAAGAAGCGGCGCCGGTGGAAGGTCGGATGGGTGCGGCGTAGAGCGATCAGGGCGCTGGTGAAGTCCAGCAGATCCTCGTTCTCCTCGGACAGATCCCAGTTGATCCAGGTGATCTCGTTGTCCTGGCAGTACCCGTTGTTGTTGCCGTTCTGGGTCCGGCCCAGCTCGTCGCCGTGCGCCAGCATCGGGACGCCTTGACTCAACAGGAGAGTGGCCAGGAAGTTGCGTTGCTGGCGCTGGCGCAGCTCGTTGATCTCTGCGTCGTCGGTCGGCCCCTCGACGCCACAGTTCCAGGATTCGTTGTCGTCCGAACCGTCCTTGTTGTCCTCGCCGTTGGCTTCGTTGTGCTTTTCGTTGAAGGACACCAGGTCGCGCAGCGTGAAGCCGTCGTGGGCGACGACGAAGTTGACCGACGCGATCGGGCGGCGACCCGAATGCGCATACAGATCGCTGGATCCGGTGAGCCGGGAGGCGAATTCGCCGAGGGTCGATGGTTCCCCGCGCCAGAAGTTGCGCACTGTGTCGCGGTAACGGCCGTTCCATTCCGACCACAAAGGCGGGAAGTTTCCGACCTGATAGCCGCCGTCCCCGAGGTCCCACGGCTCGGCGATCAGCTTCACCTGGGAGATCACCGGGTCCTGCTGGATGATGTCGAAGAACGCCGACAGCCGGTCGACTTCATGGAACTGCCGGGCCAGGGTGGCGGCCAGATCGAAGCGGAAGCCGTCGACGTGCATGTCAGTGACCCAGTACCGCAACGAGTCCATGATGAGTTGCAGCACGTGCGGGTGGCGCATCAGCAGGCTGTTGCCGGTGCCGGTGGTGTCGTAGTAGTGGCCCTGGTCGCCGTCGACCAGCCGGTAGTACGCCTGGTTGTCGATGCCGCGGAAGGCGATGGTCGGGCCGAGTTCGTTGCCCTCGGCGGTGTGGTTGTAGACCACGTCGAGGATGACCTCGATATTCGCCTCGTGCAGCGCCTTGACCATCGTCTTGAATTCCGCGACCTGCTGTCCGTCCTGCCCCGCGGCGGAGTAGGCGTTGTGCGGGGCGAGGAAGCCGATGGTGTTGTAACCCCAGTAGTTCGACAGCCCCTTGTCGATCAGGGTCGTGTCCTGGACGAACTGGTGCACGGGCAGCAGCTCGATCGCCGTGACGCCGAGGGAGGTGAGGTGCTCGATGATCGCGGGGTGCGCGATGCCCGCATAGGTGCCGCGGATCTCCTCCGGCACGTCCGGGTGGGTCATGCTCAGGCCCTTGACGTGGGCCTCGTAGATCACGCTCTCGTGGTACTCGTGCTTCGGCGGGCGGTCGTGACCCCAGTCGAAGAACGGGTTGACGACGACAGACAGCATGGTGTGACCCAGTGAGTCGGCGTCGTTGAAGGCTTCGGGGTCATCGAATTTGTAGCTGAACAGCGACTCGTCGCCGTCGATCTGCCCCTCGATGGCCTTCGCGTAGGGGTCCAGCAACAGTTTGCTGGGGTTGCACCGCAGGCCGTTTTCGGGCTCGTAGGGGCCGTGCACCCGGAAGCCGTAGCGTTGACCGGGCTGTAGCGCAGGCACATACCCGTGCCACACGTGGGCATCCACCTCGGTCAGATCGAGGCGCTCCTCGACCCCTTGGTCATCGATGAGACACAACTCGACGCGTTCGGCTACTTCGGAGAACAGCGCGAAGTTGACCCCACTGCCGTCGTACGTAGCGCCAAGCGGATAGGGATGCCCTGGCCAAATCTGCATGGCCCCATTGTGGTGCACGGGAATCGATGCCTCGCACGGCTACCGTAGGAAGGGGTGCGAGCAACCGCGAGAGGATGGAGATCGGGTGTCGGTGACGACGCGGCTGCGAGCCGGTGTGCTCGCGGTGGTTGACCGCGTCCCCGGTGGCCGTACCCTCCTCGAACTGGTGCTGCGGACGATCAAGGTCTGCATGGACAACCGGGTCACCGGATTGGCCGCAGAGGCAGGCTTTTTCGCGTTGTTGTCGATGCCGCCGTTGCTGTTCGGTCTCCTGGGTGGCGTGGGCTATCTGAGCGGCTGGCTGGGTGCGGACACGGTCAACCTGGTGCTGGAGAGCATCCGCGAGTACGCCGAACGCTTCCTGACCGAGCAGAGCCTGCGCGATGTGCTGATGCCCACACTGACCAAGGCGCTCGACACGCCGAGGCCGGACATTATTTCGGTGGGTTTCCTGGTGTCGCTGTGGTCCGGATCGCGCGCCCTGAACGTCCTGCTGGACACGGTGTCGATCATGTACGGTCAGGGCGGCCGACGAGGGATCGTGCGGACCCGGATCATGTCCCTGTCGCTGTATTTCATGGTGATCCTGGTCGGGGCCATCGTGGTGCCGCTGATTGTCATCGGCCCGGGACTGCTGTCGGACTGGCTACCGAACGAGTTGCGATGGCTGATGATCCTGTACTGGCCGCTGGTGGCGGGCCTGACGGTGGCCGGGTTTGCGACGTTGTTCTACCTCTCGACGCCGCACCGGACGCCTTGGAAGCGGGACGTGCCGGGCGCCGTACTCACCCTGATCATCTGGCTACTGGCCTCGGTCGCCTTGCGCTACACGCTGGCCAATTCCGTGGCAGGTGCAAGTACGTCGATCTATGGGCCCCTCGCCGCATCGATCGTGGTGCTCATCTGGCTGTACTTCCTGGGGATCGCGGTCCTCATCGGGGCGGCGTTCAACGCCGCCACGATGCAGAAATGGCCGGTGGACACCCGGGACCCGGTGCACATCTGGGTCCAGCAGCGCATCGAAACCTCCGTGGCGCGCCGCCGGGCGCTCACCGACCCTACGGCGCCCACGGAGCCGGTGCTGCTGCGTCGCGCGGCGGTCCGGTTGCCCAGGTCCCGGGCGCGGGCGCAGGAGCCCCCGACGTACGACGATGAGGACGTGTCGCGTTTGGATTCGTCTCGCGCGATCGGTTAGTCTCAGGCGGCACGAAGCGCTGAAACGGCGCGGGTTGCAGGTGCGGACATAGCTCAGTTGGTAGAGCGCAACCTTGCCAAGGTTGAGGTCGCCGGTTCGAGCCCGGTTGTCCGCTCTCGTGGTCGCCTGTCGGCCGCGCCTGGTGGAGTGGCCGAGAGGCGAGGCAACGGCCTGCAAAGCCGTCTACACGGGTTCAAATCCCGTCTCCACCTCGGACCCCCGTTTTGGTGTGGGGGAGTGCACTCGGATAGAGTTCACGACGTTGTCCAGCCGGTAACGGCGCGGACAGCAGGCGGACATAGCTCAGTTGGTAGAGCGCAACCTTGCCAAGGTTGAGGTCGCCGGTTCGAGCCCGGTTGTCCGCTCTGACGATCGCTTCGGCGGTCGGCATTGGGCGATTGGCGCAGCGGTAGCGCGCTTCCCTGACACGGAAGAGGTCACTGGTTCGATCCCAGTATCGCCCACCATCGTATTCGGCCCCTGACCAGCGGAAACGCAAGGTCAGGGGCTTTTTCGTTGCCGCGCGTGCCCTCAGTATGTCCCGTAACTGCTGTTATCCGTGAGGCGTGGCGTGAGATTGCTCTGACCCGCGACGACTGGCGCGGGGTTGCTGGCATTTCGGCGAAGTCGCGCAAACGCGTGCTAGTTGCGTCGCGGGGGAGCGATCGCGGCACACTCGCGAGGCGTCACCAAGGATGATGGGGCTATGAGCGCATTGACTGCCATCGATGAGGATCTCCTGCGCCGGGCGATCGACCTGTCCGCGTCAGCGGTGCAGCATGGCAACCACCCGTTCGGTGCGCTGCTTGCCGACGGTGCCGGCAATGTGCGGTTGACCGCGGAGAACACGGTCAACACCGATCGCGACGTCACCGGCCACGCTGAGACCAACTTGGTGCGAGCCGCGTCGCGATCTGGTCTGCTTGACCACGACGCAGCGGGGTTGACGCTCTTCACCAGTTGCGAGCCGTGTGCGATGTGCTCGGCCGCTGCCTATTGGGGCGGGATCGGCCGCGTGGTGTTCGCCATGGCCGAGACCACTCTCTATGGGGTCACCGACGCCCACCCGGAGAATCCCACCCTGGCGTTGCCCAGCCGGACGGTTTTCGCTGCGGGACAGCGGAACACGGTCGTCGAGGGCCCGTTCCTGGAGGAGCTGGCGGCCGTGCCGCACGCAGGCTTCTGGCGCTGATGGGGTGCCCGGGTGTCCTCAGAAAGGACGCCCAGGTGTCCGATTACACGAGAACGGACTCGTTGTCCCGGGGCGTCGCGTCCTGGCTACGCCGCGGAGACGAAGCATAGAAGTCCATGTCGTCGTAGCCGGTGGGTAGCGGAATGCCGAACTCGGTGCGGGCGTACTCCGGAATCGTGTAGAGCACGGTCTCCGCGTCGTATTGCGCTTCGTTACGCGGAGTGTCCGCAAAGGGAAAACCGCCCGTCATGTCGGGCTGGTAGTCCTCTTTGAATCGACGCATGTTCTCGGCGTTCTCTCCGGTCAGAAGCGCGTTCGCGTCGGCGGCCGCGTAGTTGGCGCATAGGTCGTAGAGGGTCCAACCGGCTCCCACAGCAGCGTGAATCGTGCCACCGCTGTACAAGCCTTCCTGCCCGGGGAAGAACACCTCGAGATGCAACTTGGGGTGACCCCGGCGGTACTGCACGATGTCGTCGGGAAGGAAGTCGTAGTGAACCTGGTAGCCGGTCGCGAAGACGATGACGTCGACATCCTCGGTAGTCTCGTCGCCGAAGTGCACGGTCGAGCCATCGATCCGGACGATGTCAGGTCGACGGGTGAGGAGACCATGGGTGAAGGCGTGCAGCACCGTGTTACTCACAATCGGGTGGGTTTCGCCGATCGGACCCTCTGGCACCGGCAGCCCGTAGGCGCTCAGATCGCCGACGGTGGCAACGATCAGATCCATGAAGTCCTCGGGCTTCATATCTGCCATCCACGGTCGCTGCGCGATAGCGGCGCGACCGTCGAGGAAGTCCGGCAGCGCGACGCCGAAGATCTGCTTGGGGAAGAACCAGTACGGCCTGCGGGTCGACAGGAACGCCGCCGAAGCGTGGAAGGCCGCATCAGAGGCGATGTCCACTCCGCTGTTTCCGGCGCCGACAACCAGGACGCGCTTGCCGTCGAACAGCTTGGGGGAGCGGTAATCCTTGGAGTGAATGGCCGTTCCGGTGAACCCGGCCAGTCCTTCGATCTGCGGCAGTTGCGGTCGCCACTGGGTGCCGATCGCGCTATAGACACCGCGGTAGTCACGCATCTCGCCGGTGGACAGTCGCACGCGGTAGTAGCGCCCCTGGTCGCTGTCGATGGGTTCTACCTGCTCGACGGAGGTGTCGAACTGGCACAACTCGTCCAGTTCGAACTCCCGGGCAAAGTCGCGGATGTAGTCGCGTAGTTCCGACCACTTCGGGTACATCGCAAGCTCGTCGGACATCGGGTAGCCGACGAAGCCACCGGCGATACGCGAGGAGATCATGCTGCACGTCTCGTACATCGGGGTGCCCGGATTGTCGATGTCCCAGAGGCCGCCGACGGAGTGGTGCCGCTCGACGATGTCGACATCGATGCCGTAGCGGCGGAAGGCTCTCGCCGCGATCAGGCCGTTCGGGCCGGCGCCGATGATGAGGAAGCGGGTGGGCAGGGTCATGAGTGCGTTCTCCTTGATGAGATGGGGTTGGTGGCAGGCGGAAGCGATGTCAGGTGAGGATGGCTCCGCCGTCGACCGACAGGGTCTGGGCGGTGATGTTCTTCGCGCGGTCGCTGAGCAGGAAGCCGACTGCTTCGGCGACGTCCTGGGGTTCCTGGGGACGCCCCATCGGAATCAGTTGCGCGACCATTCCCGCGAAGACCGTCTCGTGGGGAACGTCGCGCACACTCGGATCCAGCTCTTTGAGAGCGTCGATCGCCGTCCGCCACATGTCGGTGTAGATGACCCCGGGCATCACACTGTTCGAGCGGATTCCGCGGGGCGCACCGATGCGGGCAACGCTGTGGCTCAGTTCAATGACGGCTGCCTTGGATGAGCCGTAGTCCGTAAGAAGGTCATTGCCGGAGCGTGCTGCGACCGACGACAGATGGACGATCGAAGCGGGAGGTGCAGCGTGCGCCAGGAACTGCTGTGACATCAGGAACGCACCGCGAACGTTGATCGCAAAAGTCCGGTCCCAATGCTCTGACGTCATGGTCTGGAGCGGGATGAACGTTCCAACACCGGCGGCGTTGACCAGGCCTTTCAGATCCCCTTCCGCCACAGCGGCCTCGACCGTGGCGGCGACGTCCCCGGGGCTGCTCACGTCGCACACGACGGGCAGCACCCGTGCCCTGCCAGCGTGGCTCCATTCATCGGTAACGGCCGCGAGCTGCTCGCCCCGGACGTCGGCGGCGATGATGACGTCGTAGTCATCGACCAGTCGGGCGACGATGGCCGACCCCAGGCCGCCGGATGCGCCGGTGACGATGGCGGTGTCACTCATGGTGTCCTCTCATGATCAATCCGCGGTGCGTGCGCCTCGCGTTGTTCGAGTGTTGTGCGTCACATTGGGTGGCGTACAGGTCGAATCCCGTGGGCCTGCGTACGCCGGTGTTAATGCGGTCGGCCACGTAGGTGCCTAGCCTTGACCCACCTGCAATGAAGGAGGTGCTGGCCGTGTACGAGAACGCCGCCCGTCTCGACATCGGCCTGCGCGGACTTCACGCCTTCGTGGTCCTGGCCGAGGAAAGGCACTTCAGCCACGCTGCTGCTCGACTTTTCGTGACGCCGCCCGCGCTCAGCCAGCAGATCCGTCGTATCGAGTCGTCGCTCAACGTGCGCCTGATCGATCGCGAGGCGCGGCCCCTTGAACTCACCGACGCAGGGCGTCTGCTGCTGGAACATGCTCGGCGGATCCTTCAGGAAGGTGAGGACCTGGCCGGCGGCCTCGCCCGGGTGCGCCGTCGCGAATCATCAACGCTGAGAATCGGATTCGTGACGGGAGCAGCGGGGGCGCTCACGGGGAGCATCCTCAATGCGCTGACCTGTGCCTTTGAGCTGGAGCAGATCGCCTGGACCAAGCAGACGGCAGCCGTGGCGTCGGGTGAGGTCGACGCCGCGTTCGTACGTCCGCCGCTGCCAGCGACCGGCGGGATCGAGTTGCTGACCGTTGTCGTCGAGCCGCGACTGGCGATGCTTCCGCCGGGCCACCCGTTGGCCGGGCGGTCATCCTTGTCGGTTCTCGAACTTAACGGCGAGGTGCACGTAACGACCGATCGCATGCCATCGGAATGGCTCGCCTGGTGGTCGGTTGACCCGCGCCCCGACGGCCGGCGGGTGACGTTCGGACCGGTCGTCCACACCATGGACGAACAGGTCCAGACCGTTGCCGCCGGCCTGGCCGTCGGTATCACGGCCGCATCGATCGCCGATCTCTACGCAGGATCGGGGGTCGTTTTCGTTCCCTTGGACGATGTCGAGCCATGCACCGTCGCGTTGTGCACACGGTCCCGGGACAGCCACCCAGGAGTCACCGAACTGCGGCGGGTCGTGTCGGAGCTGGGCGCGGGGCACGCGGCGATCTAGCTGCCGCCGGCCGCACCCGAGGTGTTGGGGGTGCGCTGCACGGCCGAGGACCTTGAGCCGGTTGACTGATCCGGCGGGTTACGAAGCGCTCTGTGCGAGATCAGCGAGTTCCTCGCGCAGTTGCCGTTTGAGGATCTTGCCCGAGGGGTTCTTCGGCAGAGCGTCGGTGATCACCACATACTTCGGCGTCTTGTAGCCGGCCAGCACACCTCGGGCGTGTGCGATCAGGTCGTCTTCGGTGGCGCTCTCGCCGTCCTTGAGCACCACGACCGCCGTGACCGCTTCGACCCAGTGCGGATGCGGTACGGCGAATACCGCCACCTCGGCAACCGCGGGGTGGGTGTAGATCGCTTCCTCGACCTCTCGCGTGGCGACGTTCTCGCCACCGGTCTTGATCATGTCTTTCTTGCGATCGACGACGTAGAGGTAGCCATTGATGTCCATGTAGCCCAGATCGCCGGAGTGGAACCATCCGCCACTGAACGCCAGGGCTGTCTTCTCTGGTTGTTCGTAATAGCCGAGGGTGGCATGTGGTGTGCGGTGGCAGATCTCACCGATCTCACCCGGTGCGACCTCGTGGTTGTCGTCGTCGAGGATCCGGGTCTCCACGTTCAGCGCGGGACGGCCGGCGGAACCGGCTCGCGCCACCTGGTCCTCAGGCCCGAGAAGGGTTCCCAGCGGCGCGATCTCGGTCTGTCCGTAGAAATTCCACAACCGGGTTTCCGGTAGACGCTCGTGCATCTCCTTCAGGATCGCCACCGGCATCGGTGACGCTCCGTAATAACCCTTCGCCAGCGATGACAGATCGGTCGAGTCGAACGCCGGCGAGCGCAGTAACCCGATCCACACCGTGGGCGGGGCGAAGAACTTGGTGACGCCGTACTTCTCGATGGCGGACAGCACCGCAGTCGGCTCGGGCGCGGGCAGGATGATCGAGGTGGCCCCGAGGTAGACGTCCACGCCGAGAAAACAGTCCAACTGGGCGCAGTGGTAGAGCGGCAGCGTGTGCAACTCGACGTCGTCCGCGCTCATCTCGCCGCCCACGACGCACGACACGTAGTGCCACATCAGCGAACGGCTCGACAGCAGAGCGCCTTTCGGGCGTGACTCGGTGCCCGAGGTGAACATCATGCGCACCGGATCGTCGTCGGCCACGTCGATGGGTGGGCATCCCCCGTCGTACGACGTCCACTGGCTGAGTGCCGACCACCCGTCGGGCGCGGCGCCGATAGCCATCCGCACCGCCACCGGTCCTGCCTCCGCGATGGCCTTTTCGGCAGTGGGAATCAAGGCGTCCTCTACCACGAACCCCGTGGCACCCGAATGCTGCAGGATGAAGGCGATCTCGCTCGCGGTGAGCATGAAGTTGATCGGCACCAGGATCACCCCGGCCCGCGCGGCGGCGAAGTCCAGGACGGCGTACTGCCAGCAGTTGTGCGCCAACAGGGCCAGGCGGTCACCCTTGGCCAGGCCCGCCGACACGATGGCCGCGGCGGTCCGGTCGACCGTGGCCTCCAACTCGGCGAACGTCAAGGTCGTATCACCGTCGATGATCGCTGCCTTGTCCGGGAAACGCTGGGCGCTGCGACGGGTCATATCACTCAGACTGTGCCGACGGGCGATGGCGATCTCTGGCGATTCGGGAGTGGTCACGGTGTCTCCTTCGACCTCGTAGCGGCTGCTGAGTCGAACGTACCTTCCGGGCTCGCCGACGCCCAGTGGTCAGGCGGCAGGTAGCTGCCAGCCCGGGCCTGTTGCTGCGAGCTGCACGAGAGACGTGTCGGGTGCGACCGCCGTCAATGACGAAGCGAAAAGCTCTGCGGGAGAGTGCATCCAGTCCAGCCGCCGCAGGTTCAACCCCACCGCGTGCAGCGTGCCGTAATGAATCGGAACCACGAAGCGAGGTCGTACCACCCGGCAGACTTTCGCGGCGCCAACGGCGTCCAGGTGGCCGGCCGACAGGCGTGGTCCCCAGCCGTGAATGGGCAGCAGCACGACATCGATGCGCCCGCCGGCCCACTCGGCCAGGTGTTCCATCTCGGGGTAGTCAGCGGTGTCGCCGGCGAACCAGACGGTCCCCGACGGGCAGCGCAACAGGAAGCCGTGCGCATCGATCGGTCGTCCCGGCAACGGGCGGGCGTGGTGTTCGGCGGGGACGAGACGGACTTCCGTGGCGCCTGACCCCGGTATGCGCTGCCAGTCCGAGGAGATCCCTGCACTCCCGATGCCCCTGTCGGACAACCAGTTCGCGACGTTCGCCGACGCGAGGACGGGCGTCTCCGGCAGCAGTCGCAGGGAGGCAACGTCGGCGTGGTCCAGATGGAGGTGCGACAACAAGATCGCATCCACACCTGACCAGTCGGCGGCACGCGGCGGGGGAGTGACCCGGCGCAGGAGGCCAACGTGGTTGCGCAGCAAGGGATCGGTGAGGACCCGGGTGCCGTCGAGGTCGATAACGACGGTCGAGTGCCCCAGCCAGCGGACATCGATCACGACGATGCGTCCAGCGCCGCACGCCACCGCTGGAGTTGCCGGTGCAGCGCCACCGGTCCGACCGGGATATCGGACCCGTCGACCTCGGACAACAGGTCCGGATCCAGCGGCCACGCACTGGGATGCACCAGCAACGCCTGGTTCTGCGGGCCACCGATTCCACCGTGCGAACCCACCTGGTGCTCGAACGCGTGGATCCGACCGCGATCATCCACCGTCGAAATGATCACCAGGTCACCCGAGCGGGTCACGCCGTGCAAGCGGATCAGGTCGGGCGCCGTACGGGAGGGATAGCCGATCAGCGGATCGTCACCCTCCACCGTCCCGGTGGTCAGGTGACGGAGACCCGACGGGCCGAAGACGATCGGTTGACCGTCGTCCTCGGTGACCATCACCAGGCCAACACCGGGCGTCGCTACCAGCCCGGGGATCAGCCGCGGCCAGCGCTGTGTCACCTCGGCCAGCGCTGGTCGCTGCGCCAGCCGGGGGAACCACACCATTCCCAGATTGCCCCCGCCGGTGACCGCCACCTCTGGCAGCTTCGCGGGTGGGTCGTCCTGGTTCCGGTCAGGACCGAGAACGGGACCCTCAGGAGGCCGATCACCCTTGCCCACAAGGGAATTGATCAAGGCGTTGACCGGACCCCACTCCTCGCCCGCAGTGTGCGCGATGATCGAGACCTCGTCCGGCGACGCCGACATCAAGGACGTCACGTGGTCGGGGAAGGAGGTCCCGGTGAGTTGGGCGAACGTCTCGCCCAGGCTCTGGCCATGGTCGGAAATCACCACCAGCTCGTACTCGCGGTTGCTGGAGTGCGCGACCTGCTGCAGCAATGCAAGAGCCCCGTCCAGTCCCTCGAGCGCGCGCATCGACTCCGGCCGTTCGGGACCAGCGTGGTGCGCGATCTCGTCGTAGTCCACGAAGTCGACGAAGATGATCGGCCGTCCGGCGGACATTTCTTGCGCGATGATCGACAGGTTCAGCTTGCGTAGCAAGACATTGGTGAGACCGCGCAGTGCGACATAGCTGCCCGACCGGGAGATCCGTGGTTGCACATCGCGAACCTTCTGCTGGTGGGCCTGGTAGAGCTCCTTGACCATCTCGCCGACGGTCAGGACCAGGGCGCCCGGCAGGAGGAGGGGCCGGGAGAAGAAATTGACGTACGTCGCGCCCGAGCCCAGCCCGCGACTGCCCGTGGCGTGGCTGATGGTCAGGTAGGCCTGCGAGGCTTCGCCGCCGAACGTCGTACTGATCGCAGTGCCGCCATCGCGCAACAGACCCTTACCGGGTGAGAACCGTTCCTCGATCAAGCGGGCATCGGACGGTCGGCTCACGGCCAGCAGGCGCCCGGTGTCGCGGTCCCACCACCGGAACGCGGGCACCTGGGCGTCGTCGCCGTGCAGCACCCCGGCCATGGTGGCCGGTGTGGTCGAGGGCACCGTCTTCCACCAGGTGTCCAGCCGATGCGTGCTGCCCAGCCAACGGTCCAGGTTGGGTGCCTGACCAGCCTCGATGGCCCGGTTCAACACGTCCGGAGAGACCCCGTCGAGTTGCACCACGAGCAACCCGCGACCCCCGGTGCGCGGCGACGTGCGCTTCCGGGTGGCGGCCCCGACGATGTAGCTGCTGTCGGTCGAGCCGACCAACCACCGGGCCAGCGCCAGGATCGCGGCAGCCACCACCATCGCTTTGGTCACCGGCCACCAGCCGACCTCGGTCCCACCCGCGGCGACGATGACGACAACGACGAAGACAGCCAATTGCGCTCCGAGGCCGAGAACAAGGGCCAGGATGGCGCTGCCCCGGGCTGCCACCCGCCGCAGGATCGGGCTGAGTACGAGTTCGATGAGAGCGAATCCCACGGCCAGCGTCAGGAGCAGCAACGGGAAGCTCCGCACGCTGTCGATTCCCGCGACCGCCAGGCCGACGCTGAACGCGAGGCCGGCCAGCAGGACCGACCAGAACGCCGTGAAGACGTCCCTCAGGCGTGGCCGGGGTGACGAAGATGCAGCAGTGGCGTTGTGGTCGGCCCAACCCGACGCTGGCAGCGAGGTCACGTGCCCATTCTCCTCAGCGCTACTCCCGGGTTAGGTCGTTGGCGTCACCATCTCATGACCGCGTAGCTGGTCCAGCCGTCGCAACCGGTCCCGACCGGAGTCGGCGAGGCGGGAGACTGCGTCGCGTAAGAGCAGTTCCACGACCACCGCGGTCGAGGTGATCCCACCGAAAGGGGAGGCCGACCAATCCGGAACCGTGAGGACGACGTCCGCGTCGGTGGCGGCAGGGGACATGCTGTGGTCGGTGACCAGGATGACGGTTGCTCTGCGCGTCCGGGCGTAGCTGACGACGTCGATGGTGGAGGTCTGGTAGGTCGCGACGTCGAAGGCCATCAGTACGGAGCGCGCGTCGAGGTCGACCAACAGGCTGGCATCCGTGCCGAGGGGGTCCCGCAGGAAGTGTGCGCCCGGACGGACGGTGTTGAGTGCCGCTGCGAAGAGTTCAGCGACAGTGCCGGTGAATCGGCCACCGACACAGAGCACCTCACGGTTGAGGTCGCACAACGACGTGAGGGCGGCCTCCCATTCCGAAGGGTGCTGGGCGCGAGCGGTATCGATGACCGAGTCGGCGAGCGCGCTGGCGGCCTCGGCGATGGGACTACCGCCGGCTTCCGTGGATCGGTCGGTGCGCGGCGTGCGGGCGAGGACATCGGCCGCGATCTCATCGCGAAGTCGCAGTTGGAGGTCGGCAAAACCGTTGTAACCCAGCGATGTTGCGAATCGGACCACTGTGGGTGCGCTGACTCCGGCGGTCTTGGCCAGCGCCACTGTGCTGCCCAGACCGGCGCGCGGATAGTCCGCCAGTAGCGCGCGCCCGACCTTCCGCTCGGCGGGACTGAGGTCCCCGAGGTGATCGCGGATGGTGTCGGTGATCATGCGGCCAGCCCGCGACTATCGATGGAGAGTTCGAGGGAGGCGAGGTCGACCGTGCTGATCGAGTCCTCCGGCAGCGGTGTCCAGGAGTCGCTGCCCAGGCCAGCGGAAGTGAACACCCAACCTCCCCCCGCGACAGCGCGGTAGCTCATCCGGAAGTAGACCTCGGAGTGGTCCAGCGGCATCTCTTCCGGACCGAGACCGCTGGCCCGGAAGTCCTCCCAGGGCACCTTCGCCAAGCTGCTGGAATGGATAACACACAGCGAATCTGCTGTGAGGGCAACGGCGTTCAGGCTAGCCTCGGGGTACGCCGATCGGAGAGTCCGCACGGTGCGCGCCGCCGCGTCGCTCAGGTCGCCGGACTCCGACAGATGGCGTCGCAACAACATGAAGTACATCTCGCTGTCGGTCGTGCCGCTCAGAGCGGCCCGCTCGTCATCGGTCAACAACTGGCGCAGGGCATCGGTCGGGACGATGGATCCGTTGTGCGCCAGCGCTAGTGTCCCGTCGGTGAACGGGTGGGCGTTCATCGGACTGATGGCCATGGCATCGGTGGCCAGTCGCAGGTGGACGATGCGCGCACCGGCCGGGTCCCCCTCCAGCACCCGCTGGAGGCGGTCCTGCGTGTGGGCCGGCGAGGCGTCCCGCATCCGCTGGATCGATTGGCCGGGTGCATCGACCCACGCCGATCCCCATCCGTCGTCGTGCAGCAGGGACATCCGCTCAAAGCGCCGGGTCTGCGGCGCACCGAGCACCTGACGGGTCGTGACGGCGGTCGGCGTGGCGTGCGCGAGGAGTCGGCACACAGGTCCTCCGGTTGTTAAGGCGATGTAACGATGTCTACAAATATCAACTCGTTGCTCGAATTGTACGAATTACGACACCCGGTAGCGGGAGGATGTGGCGCATGGTGACTGATCCGACCGCCCTCGCGGCCCAGCGAGCCGAACTCGCCAGGGAGGGCGTGCGGTGCGTTGCCGGCTGGGCTACCAACGCTTCCAACCTGTTGCACGCCAAGACGATGCCGCTGGAACGGCTCGCCGATTTCGTGACGTCGGGGGCCGGGATGAGCCCGGTCTACAACGGCTACAGCCTGGATGCGAGCATCCAGTTCACGCCTTTCTACGGTGCGGTCGGCGATCTGCGGTTGCGCCTGATCCCCGAAACCGTGCGCGTTCTCGGCGACGGTCTGGCGATCGGCGCCACCCGCGCGGTGGATCAGGACGGTGTCGCCGACGAGTGCG
Source organism: Branchiibius sp. NY16-3462-2 (assembly GCF_001594145.1). Classification (GTDB taxonomy): domain Bacteria; phylum Actinomycetota; class Actinomycetes; order Actinomycetales; family Dermatophilaceae; genus Branchiibius. The sequence continues at coordinate 266,264 of NZ_LVCF01000038.1, forward strand.
CACCGCGCAACATCCTCGAACGAGTGGTGGCTGATGCCGCGGACGCGGGATTTGCTCCACTGATCGGGCACGAGCTCGAGTTCACCCTGGTCAATCCGGACGGTTCGTTGATCGATGTCCCGGCGTGGACGCCGTACGGCCTGGGTCCCGTCGTCGGGCTCCAGGGGTTCATCGATGACCTGATCACCCAAGGCGCTACGGCCGGAGTCAGTTTCGAGCAGGTGCATGCCGAGTACGGGGCGATGCAGATCGAGGTGTCATTGCCGCCCGCAGACCCGGTTGTCGCTGCTGACACGGTCGTGGTCGCCAAGACCGTCATCGGACGCGTCGCCCGCCAGCACGGGATGTTGCCCAGTTTCTCGCCGGTGCCGATCGCCGGTGGGGTCGGCAACGGCGCCCATCAGCACTTCTCGCTCTCGCGTGGCGGCAGTTCGATCTTCGCAGGGGGCGACGGCGCGCGAGGAATGACCGCCGCGGGTGAACATGCGGTCGCGGGACTCCTGGCGTCGCTACCCGAGGCCCAGGCGGTCTTCGCCGGTTCGGTGTTGTCCGGCACGCGGCTGGCCCCCGGTCTGTGGTCCGGTGCCACCGTCTGCTGGGGCACGGAGAACCGGGAGGCGAGTATCCGTTTCCTGCAGGGCGGTTCGGCTAATCCGCACGGTGCGAACGTCGAGGTGAAGATCATCGATCCCTCCGCGAACCCCTATCTGGCGTCCGCGGTGATCCTCAGCCTTGCCATCCGCGGCATCGACCGTGCGGCCGCGCTCCCGCCCGAGACCACGGACGACCCGAGCAGTCTCGACGACGATGCCCGTGCCGCCGCCGGGCTGACGGTCCTGCCGACCGATCAGCAAGCCGTGCTGGACGCGTTCGAAACCTCAGCCGTGATGAGTGAGATTCTTGGACCCCAGTCGGTTGCCGCCTTACTGGCGGTGCGCCGGCACGAGCAGGATGTGTACGGCGATCAGGACCCGGGCGAGCGCAGCGACGCGTTGCGCTTGGCGTGGACGGTGTGAGCGCCGACCCGGGCCTACGCGAGGCGGTCGAGCAGCTGCCGCTGATCGACCACCACGTGCACGGCGCCTTGAAGGACACACCGACCCGTGACCAATGGGCGAATGCCTTCATCGAGGCCGACACGGAACCCTTTCCGCCGCAACTGGATCCGCTGGACACGCAACTCGGGTTCGCCGTACGTGCATGGTGCGCCCCCGTCCTGGACCTGCCCCGGCACGTCGACCCGCAGATCTACTGGCAGCGACGAACGCAACTGGGCGAGGCAGAGGTCAACCAGCGGTTCCTTACGGCCGCGGGCGTCGAGCGGTGGTTGGTCGACACCGGTTTCGCGACGGACACCATCCTGGACCCCGAGCAGCTGAGCAGGATCTCCGGGCGGCCGGCCGATGAGATCGTGCGGCTGGAGGTTCTTGCGGAGCAGTTGCACGCCGATGGCACCAGCCCGGCCGACTACCCGGACGCCTTCCGGGAGCTCCTGAGTAGCCGGACCCGCCATGCGGTGGGCACGAAAACGATCATTGCCTACCGCTGCGGCTTTGACGTCGACCTCACACGACCGTCGGACGCGGCGGTGACGAGGACGTATGCCCAATGGCATCAGGCAGATTCACGCCTCACGGATCCAACCCTCATTGCCTTCGGGATGCACGAAGCGACCCGGGCGGGGCTTCCGCTGCAGATCCACGTCGGCTTCGGCGACCGCGACCTGGACCTGCGGGCCGCTGATCCGCTTCTGCTCACCGACTTCCTGCGTGACCCGCAGGTGCAGCAGACCAGCGTGCTGCTGTTGCACTGCTACCCCTACGAACGCGCTGCGGGATACCTGGCCCAGGGGTTCCCCAACGTCTACCTCGACGTGGGTCTGGCCGTGAACTACCTGGGAGCGCGGTCGGCCGCCGTCATCGCCCGGTCCCTGGAGATGGCTCCGTTCAGCAAGATCCTGTATTCCTCCGATGCCTACGGGCCTTCGGAGTTGCACTACCTCGGCGCGCGCTTGTGGCGCACCGGCCTCACCAAGGCACTGTCGCAGTTCGTCGCCAGCGACGAATGGTCCGTGGACGACGCCGTCCGCATCACCCACCTCATCGGCTCCGGCAATGCTCGCCGGGCCTATCCAGCTCTGAGTGTCGAGGAGCAATCGGTATGACTAGCAACGAAACCAAGACCACCACCGGTGGTCTGCGTCGCACGCTGTCGGTATGGGAGGCCATCGGTGTCTCCGTCGCGCTGATGGCGCCATCGATGGCCGTCAACATCAACCCGCAGGGCATCAGCAACAGCGTCGGTCGTGCTGTGCCCCTGGCGTTCGTCCTGGCAACGGTGAGCGTGCTGCTCATCTCGTGGACGTTCGTGCGACTCACCCAGCGCTTCCATCACGCGGGCTCCGTCTACGGCTTCGTCGGTGCCACCCTCGGTCCGCGAGCGGGTATCTTCGCTGGCTGGTCCCTGGTCGGCACCTACCTCTTCTACGCCGTCGTAACCTCCACGGCCGCAGGACGTTTCATCAGCGAGGAGCTGTCCGCGTGGGGCGTTTGGAAAAACGCGCCGGACTGGAGCGCATTCATCTTCACACTACTCGCGCTGGCCATCGTCGTGCTCCTCGCCACCCGGGAAGCGCGCAACTCCACCCGGCTGCTTCTGGTCATCGAAGCCGTCACGGTGACCTTGATCGTCCTGGTGTCGGTCGTTGTCCTGGCCAAACTCCTGGGCGGGGGCGGCCCGAGCGGCCAGAAATTCGACATGTCCGTCTTCTCCCTTCCGCCGGGCCTCGGTGCGTCAACGGTCTTCCTCGGTGTGGTCTTCGGTCTGCTGTCCTTCGCCGGCTTCGAGTCGTCCGCAACGCTGGGGGAGGAGGCCAAGAATCCGCGGCAGGACATTCCGCGCGCGATCCTGGGCACGGCGATCTTCGGTGGTGTGTTCTTCGTGGTGATCACGGCTATCGAGATGATGGGTTTCGGCACCAACGACAAGGGAGTTGCCGCGTTCACCTCCTCGGAGTCGCTGCTGGCTGATCTGTCCGGGGACTACCTGGCGGGCTGGGTGGGTCACGTCATCACGATCGGTGCGACGGTCAGCGCGATCGGTTGCGCCCTGGCCTGCGTCGTGGGTGCCTCACGCCTGATCTTCGCGTTGTCCCGCGACGGCGCCGGGATCCGGTCCCTCAGTGAGGTCGACGAGCGGCACGGAGTACCGGTGCGAGCTGTGGGCGTCGTCGCCGGCGCCGCAGCGCTGATCGTGCTCCTGGCCTGGATTGTCCTGCGGGCACAGACTTTTGACGTGTTCCTCTACTCCGGCACGATCGGCACGTTGATCCTGATCGTGGTCTACATCCTGGCGACTGTCGGCGCCTATCGGTTGTGTTTCACCACGTCCGGACCGGGTATGGGCGACCTGCAGGTCCGACGGTGGGAGCTCATCATCCCGGTGCTCGCGATCCTCGTGCTCGCCTACACGCTCTTTCGCAACGTCTACCCGTTCCCGTCCGGCGCGGGTTGGTGGGGCCCCGCCCCGGCCATCGCCTGGCTGCTCGCGGTGCTGGCGCTGGTCGTCGTACGCCGATCGGCCACCGAGGAGGCGGGTGAGAAGCTCACAGCCTCGGAGGGTCTGACGGCGGCGGGTTCGAACTAGCACGATTGGGAGTTCGCTGAACCTCCGATCGATGTCCGCTGGGTGGCCGCACCCACCATGCGGCAGAGGATCATTCGGCGTTCACGTCATCGCCAGCTGTGCGTTGCGCGGACCGAGTTTGCTGCCTGGTTATGGCCTCTCTCGATCGTCGTCGCTTCCTCCAACTCGCCGGCGCCACCGCCGCCACGTCCGCCCTGATGGGCACCATCGACAAAGCCGCTGCCCTGCCGGCCAACCACCGCACGGGCTCGTTGCGCGATGTCGAGCACGTGGTGATTCTGATGCAGGAGAACCGTTCCTTCGACCACTACTTCGGGTCGCTGCGGGGCGTGCGCGGCTTCGGTGACCCCACGCCGGCAACGCTGCCCAACGGCAAGAGTGTCTGGCACCAGCCCAAGCTCCTCGGCGAGGTCCTGCCCTTCCACCCCAGCAAGGAGCAGTTGGGGCTGGCCTTTCTGGAGGATCTGGACCACAGCTGGACCGGGGGTCACGCGGCGTTCAACGCCGGCAACTACGACCGTTGGATCGCCGCCAAGACCGCCACCACGATGGCCTATCTGACCCGCGAGGACATCCCGTTCCACTACGCACTGGCGGACGCCTTCACCATCTGCGACCAGTACCACTGCTCGTTGCTCGGGCCCACCGACCCCAACCGCTACTACATGTGGAGCGGCTGGGTCGGCAACGACGGGAAGGGCGGTGGCCCGGTCATCTCCAACGATGAGCAGGGCTACAGCTGGACGACCTACCCAGAGCGGCTGGAGCAGGCCGGCGTGTCCTGGAAGATCTACCAGGACATCGGGACCGGACTGGATTCGGACGGAAGTTGGGGGTGGACCAGTGATCCGTACATCGGCAATTACGGGGACAACTCGTTGCTCTACTTCAACCAATACCGCACGGCGGCAGCAGGATCCGCGCTCTACGAGAAGGCTCGCACCGGCACCAACGTCAGCGCATCCGGCACCTACTTCGACCAGTTCCGCGCGGACGTCGCCGCCGGCACGCTGCCGCAGGTCTCTTGGATCGTGGCACCGGAGGCTTTCACCGAGCATCCGAACTGGCCGGCCAACTACGGCGCCTGGTACGTCTCGCAGATCCTGGACGCGCTGACCTCCGACCCGCAGGTGTGGGCCAAGACCGCGCTGTTCATCACCTACGACGAGAACGACGGCTTCTTCGATCACATCGTGCCGCCGCACCCGCCGGTCTCGCCGGAGCACGGCGGCTCCACGGTGCCCACCACCAACGAGCACTTCCCGGGGTCACTCGAAGGTCCTGCGGGGCCGTACGGTCTCGGTCAGCGGGTTCCGATGCTCGTCGTATCTCCCTGGAGCAAGGGCGGATTCGTGTGCAGCGACGTGCTCGACCACACCTCGATCATTCGCTTCCTCGAGCAGCGATTCGAAGTCGCCGAACCCAACATCACCCCGTGGCGGCGGGCGGTGTCCGGCGACCTGTTGGCCGCGTTCGACTTCTCGCGATCGTCCACGAGTGTCCCGGCGCTGCCCTCGACCGCCGGGTACCAGCCGCCGGACAAGGACCGGCACGCCGACTACGTGCCAACCCCGCCGCTCGACCAGTCCGTGCCTCGCCAGGAGCCGGGCACCCGCCCCGCGCGGGCGCTGGGTTACCGGTTGGAGGTCGACGACCAGGCCAAGCCTGGTGCTCTTACGGTGCAGGTACGCAACTCCGGCTCACGGGGTGCGGTGCTGCAGGTGCGGTCGACCACCGATCTGAGCGGACCCTGGACCTACACCGTGGGGGCCCGAACGGATCTGAGGTTCGTGCTGCATCCGCTGGTGCCCGTCTACTCCTATGAGGCCCATGGCCCGAACGGCTTCTTCCGGTCGTGGAGTGGCAGCAACCTGGCGGCCAATCCGGTGGTGACGACCCGGGTGTCGGGGGAGCGGCTGAGGGTGAGCGTGCACAACCCCGGGCCGGACACCACGATCACGAGCGTCACGGGGGTGCGCCACCCGATCAGCCGGACACACGCCGTACGTCATGGGCAGGACTGGACGTTCGAGGTGGACGCTCGCGCCGAGTCGGGTTGGTTCGACGTCACCCTGCGTTCCAGCGCGGATCCCAGTTTTGCCCGACGCTTGCGCGGGCGTCTGGAGAACGGCCGGGAGAGTTCGACGGACCCGGCACTGGGCTGACCGACTCAGCCCAGCGTCGGCTGCAATTCGATCGTCACCGCGTTGTCGGGACCAGCCGAGACGGCGTTCAGTAGCGGCGTCGTGAGGCCGCAGTTGCTGAACTTCGGAATGGTCAGGTTGCCCTTCAGGTGCACCGGGCCGAAGACGTTCAGGTACCCGCTCGGCAGCTTGTCCAGGGTGCCGGTCAGCGTCAGATTGGTCTGCGACGTGGTGCACGAGCCGCTGACCAGGTTCACCGGCAGCCCCAGGGCGGTGACCTTCGTGATCTGCAGCTTCAACGGCTGGACCAGGTTGATCTGGTTCTTGGCACCGCTGAGCGTTCCCTTGGCCGGACCCACCGGGATCACCTTGACGTCGATCGCGGCCAGCTTGAGATTGCCCAGCTTGGCACCGGTGGTGACGCTCGCGCGGCCCGGCTGAGGGGTGATCTGAGAGGTGAGCGGCTGCGGCTCGGTGCCGAGTTGAGTCGTCGACACCTCCGTGGTGTGGAAGGCGATATCGGTGTTGAGTTTCTTCAGGTGGGTGGTGATGGTGCCTTCGTGGTGCAGCACCCAGGTGTACTCGTCCGCCGAGGCGCTGGGGGCCATCGCGACCGTTGCCGCGATGGCGGCGGCGGTGAGGCCGGCGCCGGCGTAGACGCTGCGACGGGCGGTGGTTGACGACAGATGGCTCGGGCGGAACATGACGACTCCTTCTCGGCGGTGCACCGACGCTGTGTGCGTTAGTGCGGCTGATGGGTACCTGAAGTGACGCTAGGTGGCTGCCGTCACATTCTCAAACCGAAGCTACCGATCGGTAGGGTCGCGCGGCGGCTGGTCGAAGTCCTGACCTGCGGCGATGTGCCGATCGTAAATGTTCGGTAAACAATGTAAAGCAGTCGTGCTGCTACGCCCCGGCGCCAGAGGACGGTCCACGGCACAATGGCGCCGATGGACGGTGAACCGCACGCGCGATTCCGGGAATGGCGCGCCCGTCAGGCAGTGCAGATCGAACACGATCCGTGGGTGCTCGACGAACCGGGATTCTGGGTCGTGGCCCTGGGCTTCGCGGGCGAGCTGACTGCGGTGCGCTTCGATGACGTACGGCGAGTCCCACCGCCCGCGCCACCCTCGCCCGGCCGTGCGCGAGCCAAGTCGGCGCCGGCGGGGCAGTGGCGCACCTCCCTGGACCGATCGGCGTACGTCCAGGGGGTTCAGACGGTGCGGGACGCGATCGCCGACGGCACGGTCTACCAGGTCAACGTCTGCCGGGTCCTCGAGCGGGAGGTGCCGGCCGGGTTCGACCTGGACCGCCTGGATGCGGCTGTCCGCCAACGCAGTTCAGGCCGGTACGGCGCCCGGGTCTTCGTGCCCGCCGCGGACCTGGACATCGTGTGCGCCTCGCCGGAGTTGTATCTGAGCAGGGACGGCGAGCAGGTGACCTCCGGTCCGATCAAGGGCACGGCGGTGACCCTGGCGGCGATGCTGGACAAGGACTACACCGAGAACGTGATGATCACCGACCTGGTGCGCAACGACCTGCAGCGGGTCTGCCAGGCGGGAACCGTGCGCGTCGACGGGTTGTGCCTCCCGGAGGAGTACCCCGGCAGCGTGCACCTGGTGTCGCACGTGAGCGGGACACTCGCGGCGGACACGCCGTGGGCGCAGGTGCTGGCGGCCTCCTTCCCGCCGGGTTCGGTGTCCGGAGCGCCGAAGCACACGGCACTGCAGATGATCTCCGCGATCGAGCCGGTCGATCGTGAGATCTACTGCGGCGCAATCGGGTACGTCGACAACCGGGACCCGTCGCGGCCGCGCGCGGAACTCGCGGTAGCCATCCGGACGTTCTGGCGGGCAGGACGAACCCTGCGGTTCGGGGTCGGCGCCGGCATCACGTGGGCATCGGATCCGCAGGGGGAGTGGTGGGAGACTGACCTCAAAGCCAGGTGGTTGGTGGAGCTGGCCGACGCCGTCATTGCAGACAGCCCGGAGCGGGCGTAGGAGGACACAGTGGGTATGCGGGTGTGGGTCAACGGGCGCATCGTGGGCGACGAACCGAGCCTAAATGCGCTCGATCACGGCGTCACGGTCGGTGACGGTGTCTTCGAGACCTGCAAGGTGGTCGACTCCGGGGTGTTCGCGTTGCAACGCCACCATGAGCGACTGGACCGCTCGCTGCAGGCGATGGGCCTGCCCGCCGCGGACCGGGGGATTCTCGATGAGGCGATCGGCGCCGTACTGCAAGAGCCCATCACCTTCGGCCGGTTGCGCTACACCGTCACCGCGGGGGTCGGCCCGATGGGTTCGGACCGCGGCGACGCGCCGCTCAGTTACGTGGTCGCGGCGGCGGAGGCCGCGCCGTTCCCACCGACCGCCAAGATCGTCGTCGTGCCGTGGACCCGCAACGAGCGGGGCGCCCTGGCAGGGGTGAAATCCACGTCGTACGGCGAGAACGTGCTGGCGCTCAAGCGTGCCAAGGCCGAGGGCGGCAGCGAGGCGATCTTCGCCAACACCCGCGGCGAACTGTGCGAGGGCACCGGCAGCAACATCTTCGTGGTCATCGACGGGGTCGCTGTGACGCCGCCGCTGACGTCCGGTGCGTTGGCCGGGATCACCCGGGGTCTGGTACTGGAGGCGGCAGCCGCCACCGGGATCCCGACCGCAGAGCGGGACCTGCCGATCGGCGTACTCGACACCTGCGACGAAGTCTTCCTGACCTCCACCACGCGCGACATCCAACCGGTGCATGCCGTCGGTGAGCGAACGGTTGCTGCGCCCGGCCCGGTCACGGCGCGATTGCAGGCGGCTTTCGCGGAAGTGTCGCGGGAGATGGGCGTGACCCGGTTCGCGCCAGTATGAGTCAGCGCACGCCGAAAGACAGCAAGTGGTGGGTGGATGCGGACGAGGATCCGTGGGCCTGGCGGCGGGCGCTGAAGTCCAACTGGACCACGATGATCATCTACCGAACCATCGTCATCGTCGTCGGTCTGGCGATCGTGGTGCTCGGGGTCATTCTGCTGCCGTTCCCGGGCCCGGGATGGCTGATCATCTTCCTCGGCCTGGGGGTGTTGGCCTCGGAGTTCGAGCCAGCCGCCAAACTGCGCTCGTATGCGATCAAGCAGGTCAAGAAGTGGAACGAGTGGCAGAAACAGCAGTCCTGGTGGGTGCGCGCACTGCTCGGTCTCGCGTTGTTCGTGTTCGTCGTGGCGGTGTTCTACGCGCTCTTCGCGATCAGCGGCGTGCCGGCGTATTTGCCTGATGGCGTTGAGAATTGGCTGCGCGGGCTACCTGGCCTGCACTGAACTAGGAGTCACCTACGATCGGTGAAGTGGGGAACACGCAGCGCTCTCGCTTCATACGCGGGCTGTTCGAGGTCGCCGGTGTAGATAGCAACTTGCACTTCCGCCATTTCTATAAGTAGCTACAGCTCACACACTCAGGTCGTGTCTTCGCGCAAAGATGACGTGAGGTAGCCCTTGGCCGATAGGGCGCGATCCGCGTAGGCGATCGTGTGGGGAGGTGGTAACTGAGCGGCGATGAGAGGAAATACGGTCTAACCCACCTTGAGGCCGTTTGCTTCTCGTATCCGTCGCGCTACTTCGGAGATATGCGTCGTGAGATCCGCACTCCATGTAGTCATGGGTAGGTGTCTTTTGATTATGTTTCGGGCGATTGTTACCTTGCTCGGCCCGGCTGAAGAATCTTTGAAATTCTTACCTAGAGGCGATTTCCATAGACCTGATGGATACGCATAGTCTCGATCAGGATATTCGTCCTTTAGCGCCGACTTTAAGTCGGTCGACGAGATATAATTCTCGATCGTGTATCCCTCTGTTACCCAACTCATCGCTCCAATGTCGTCGAGTTCGCTAAGGATCCTCAATTTGGTTTCGTTGAGCGGTTCGTCATGCTTTCTTCTATCAGAGTCCATTACTACGGCAATATTTCGGTTGACCCTCATTAAATTGATCAGTTCATTGGTCTCTCTGTCATCGGCGGATAAATGGTTCAGCATAGCACCGCCATAGAACATGATTGAGTAGTGGACTCCCTCAATAAGTTCACCGTCGCACTGGCTCAGCCAATGGGCGATATACAGCCGGTCAGTTGGCCCTTCTACCCAGATGATGAAGTTGGACTGCACGATATCTGACGCTCGGTTTCCAAGATCAGATATTGCGATCGCTAGTTCTCGGCTCTCCGCGATAGAAGTCGCTTCAGTCCACCTATCCTGCCGAATAAGGTGAGTTATCGATGAGAACTCAGCGTTAATCATGGGGGCGGAATGTGTCGATATCAGATAGTGGTTGTCAGTTGATGCCTCTAGATATTGAACGAGCATTCGCTGAAGTGTCGGATGGAGATGGAGCTCAGGCTCTTCAATACACACTAGGTGATCCACTTTGAGTGTTGCCACGGCAGCATGGAAGATTACCTCAGCAATACCTGTCCCTAGTTGTTCAAGACGAGTAGCGGTATATGTAGACGTCATGACATTGATTGTTGACTTGGAGTCAGGAATTTGGATCGTCGCCCGGTCATCGTCGAGGACCGCTCTAATAAAGCTATTCAGACGGTGCCACTTTGCAATATCACTTTCGTAGTTCTCTGCATCAGGATTTGCGAGAGATGCAAGTCTTTGAATTAAGCCGCGTCCAGAAACAGTCGAGTCGACGCCGTGAGTTCCCTCCGCGTCGATGCGCCTAAACGTATCGATCCAGTGGATCGGAGGGATGAATTCCCACGGCTTCCATTGGCCAAGAATTAGATTTGTATAGTTTTCAAACGGTACACCTGATGATTGTGATAGTGTAGCTTGACTCATTTGTTGTAGTTGTTCCGATGTGTAATTACTAGCGACAGCCATACCTTCTTCAAACTGCTTCTTGCTCGCTTTGAGAGGCACTTCTCCCAGCATGTCACCTTCGAAATCAAACCACGTAGTATTGGTGTTTCCCCGTGAATAGGCTGAAGTCGAAAATAGAGCACTGAGTGCCGATGAGCCTGGTAGAAGTTTTGCTTGAACGTCTGGCGTCATCTTTAACCCAATAGATATGGTTTGCGAGCCTTCCCATCCGCGGGGAACGTCACTTTCCGCGGCGAAGAAGGGTGTGTCAGATTGTTGAAGCCCATTTCGTAATTTGTGCAATACCTGAGATGCAAAAGCCAACGTGTTTGATTTGCCTACGTCGTTCTTCCCTACTACGAGGTGAATTTTTTCCATTGGTCCAATCTGTTGCATACCGCCACTGCCGAAACTGCGGTAGCCGTTGATTCCGAAACCGGCAAAATCATCTAGAGCCATACGACTTATTATAGCCGCCTGCGTACCAACCAGATGGTGTAGCCAGCATGTCTGTCGGCACAGTGATCCGAGTTTCCGGCCATAATCGACCCTCGCACCGTCTTTGACCGGCATGACTCCAAGACTACTTAGTTCAGACCTATAACGAGGGCCTCCCTGAGGTACTCGCCACCGGACCACCAAGCCCGCCTGCACATAAGGGGGCACGCGGATGGGAAACACAGCTGACAGTCGCTGTGCGACTCATCAGGAAGTGCAGGACGTGAAGGTCTTCATAGTCGTGGCATCGCTCATATCTGAGTCGGTACATTCTTCACAACGCTCTCATGACGCTCCCGTGTTGCGACATGCGCTCGCACGCCAGCACGCGAGTTGCGGCCGACGGTGCTTTGTGTCGAGGAACAAAGCGGTGGTGATAGTTGTCCTCGAACTGGACCTGACCGAGGCGTTTGGCGTCGTTGATGGTGAGGGCCGGCACCGCCCGCGCCTGGGCGTGTCGGGCCCGATAGGTCGTCACGTCGACCTGCACGTCCTGCTCTCGCAGCTCGCCTGCAGATCGACACGGACCGCGAAAGCCCCCGCGCGCAGGGTGTCAGTGAAACTCTCACGATTGGCGGCTGCGGGGGTCGGGTCCCGCGCGAAGAAGGACGTCGCTGCCCGCGGCATCGCCACGTCCTCACGCAGCCTGCGGTTCTCGGCCCCGCGTCGCTTGATCTCCTCAGTCTCCCCGGGGCCAGTCCCGGGCGACGCCGGCCTCGACATGCGCCTGGGGTACCCATCGGCGCACGCTTTAAGCACTCACGCCTAGCTGCTTACCAACCGCGGTCGTGGCCGCGGTCAACGAGGGGTAGTCCTACTGGTGCTTAACCACCAAGCAACCCGTCCGAGGCTTCAACTCTTCAGCGGTCCTCTTCGGCACGGCGTGCATCCCTCCAACTCACAAGGGTGCGGCATCAAACCTGGGACTTTACACGGCTGCTCGGCGTAGAGCGCACGCTAAAGGGCCGTTCGTCGGGCAGGATCTGAGCATGCGCGATGAAGCGACAACCGGCGGCATGCTGATCGGGGTGACCCGGGAGCGAGCCGGTGAGACCCGGGTGTCGGCGACACCGACGACCGTCAAGCAGTTGATCGGACTCGGTTACCAGGTGGTCGTCGAGGCCGGTGCGGGGGACTTGTCCTCGTTCACCGATGCGGCGTACGTCGAGTCCGGGGCTGCCGTCGGCACCGCCGCCGACGTGTGGGCCGCGGACGTGGTCTTCCGCGTCAACGCTCCATCGATGGACGAAGTCGCCCAGCTTCGTCCTGGCGCAGTCCTGGTCTCGCTGATCGCACCGGCGCTCAACCCGGAACTGGTGGAAGCACTTCGGGCGCAGGACGTTACGACACTGGCGATGGACGCCGTACCCCGGATCTCCCGTGCCCAGTCTCTGGACGTGCTCTCCTCGATGGCCAACATCGCGGGCTACCGCGCGGTGATCGAAGCGGCCCACGCCTTCGGTCGTTTCTTCACCGGACAGGTCACAGCGGCCGGCAAGGTGCCCCCGGCGAAGGTCCTGGTTGCTGGCGCGGGTGTCGCGGGTCTTGCCGCTATCGGCGCGGCGTCCGCGCTGGGCGCGGTCGTACGGGCTACCGATCCGCGCCCGGAGGTCGCCGACCAGGTGAAATCCCTGGGCGGTGAGTACCTCCCGGTGGTGGTCGACGAAGTGGCCGAGCAGTCCGGCACCGGTTATGCCACGGCGACCTCGCAGGCGTACGACGAAGCCGCCGCCAGGTTGTACTCCCAGCAGGCGGCCGACGTCGACATCATCATCACCACTGCGCTGATCCCGGGGCGGCCCGCGCCGCGCCTAATCACGGCCGACGACGTCGCCGCAATGAAGGCGGGCTCAGTGATCGTGGACATGGCCGCCGCCCAGGGCGGCAACGTGGCCGGTTCGGTCGCCGGCGAGGTGGTCACGACACCGAACGGGGTCACCATCATCGGGTACGCCGATCTGGCCGGGCGGCTGCCCGCGCAGGCCTCCCAGCTGTATTCGACCAACCTGGTCAACCTGCTCAAACTGGTGACCCCCGCCAAAGACGGTGTCCTCACTCTCGACCTCGACGATGCCGTCCAGCGGGGGCTGACGGTGACCCGCGACGGCGAGACGCTGTGGCCGCCCCCTGCGGTGCAGGTATCCGCGGCACCAACGAGCGCGCCGCCGTCGCAGGTGGTCACGACCCATCCCGCCCCGGTGGACCAGCCCGTCGCGTTCGGTGCCCGGCTCGGCGTCGTGATCGCCGGCTTCATCGCGCTCTTCCTGGTCAATGCGTACGCACCCGCTCCGATCCCGCAGCACTTCACGGTGCTCGTCCTGGCGATCGTGATCGGCTTCTACGTGATCGGGCACGTGGCCCACGCGTTGCACACGCCGCTGATGTCGGTCACCAACGCGATCTCCGGGGTGATCGTCGTTGGTGCTCTGATTCAGCTGGCCCAGGACAACCTGGCGATCCACCTGCTGGCGGGGGTGGCGGTGTTGCTCGCCTCGATCAACATCTTCGGTGGCTTCGCCGTTACCCGGCGGATGCTGGCCATGTTCAGCAAGGGGAACTGACCATGTCCGTCACCTCGATCGCGGTCGCCGGATACCTCGTCGCCGCCCTGCTCTTCATCCTCTCGCTAGCTGGTCTCTCCAAACACGAAACCTCCCGTCGCGGCTGGGGATTCGGCGTCGCCGGCATGGTCCTCGCCCTCGTGGTCACCATCATTTCCGCGGTCGACGAATCCCCTGTACGGGCGACGACGGTCGCGATCATCCTGGTGGCAATGGTCGTCGGTGCGGTGATCGGTCTGTGGCGTGCCCGGATCGTCCAGATGACCGGGATGCCTGAACTCATCGCGCTGCTGCACTCGTTCGTCGGTCTCGCGGCGGTCCTCGTCGGGTGGGCGAGCTACATCGAGGTGGAGCAGAACAATTCGGCCGGTCTGGCCGGCTCACTGCTGCGCATCCACCACGCAGAAGTCTTCATCGGTGTCTTCATCGGAGCGGTCACGTTCACCGGTTCGATCGTCGCCTTCCTGAAACTGTCCGGCCGGATGAAAAGCGCGCCGCTGATGCTGCCGGGCAAGAACGCTCTCAACGTCGGTGCCCTGGTGCTGTTCGTGGCGCTCACCGTCTGGTTCGTCATCCACCCGGCGCTCTGGCTGCTGATCCTGGTCACCCTGGTTGCGTTGGCCCTCGGCTGGCACCTGGTCGCCTCGATCGGCGGCGGTGACATGCCGGTGGTGGTCTCGATGCTGAACTCCTACTCCGGGTGGGCCGCGGCCGCCTCGGGCTTCCTGCTGGACAACGACCTGCTGATCGTGACCGGCGCTCTGGTGGGCTCCTCGGGTGCCTACCTGTCGTACATCATGTGCCGGGCGATGAACCGCTCCTTCGTCTCCGTCATCGCCGGCGGCTTCGGCATCGAGGCGCCTGCGTCATCGGACGTGGACTACGGGACGCACCGTGAGATCAATGCCGAGGCGGTCGCCGATCTGCTGGCCGGTGCGAGCAGCGTGGTCATCACCCCGGGCTACGGAATGGCCGTTGCCCAGGCGCAGTACGGCGTGGCCGATCTCACCCGCCGGCTGCGGGAGGCGGGTGTCGCCGTACGTTTCGGCATTCATCCGGTCGCCGGGCGGCTGCCCGGCCACATGAATGTGCTTCTGGCAGAGGCAAAAGTGCCCTACGACATCGTGCTCGGGATGGACGAGATCAACGACGATCTGGCCACCACCGACGTGGTCCTGGTGATCGGGGCCAACGACACGGTCAACCCGGCCGCTGCTGAGGACCCGGGCTCGCCGATCGCCGGCATGCCGGTGCTGCAGGTCTGGGAGGCCACCGACGTCATCGTGTTCAAACGGTCGATGGCCGCCGGGTACGCGGGTGTCCAGAATCCGTTGTTCTTCCGGGATAACACTCAGATGCTGTTCGGCGATGCCAAGGACCGGGTCGGCGACATCTTGGCGGCGCTCGGCCGGTAGCACGCCATGGAGGAGAACAGCCCTCTGACGGCGTTTCCGCAGTTCAGAGGGCTTCGGGTTTGGTGGACGTAAAGGGACTCGATCAGATTCTCTGTGCACTTCGCCGCTCAGCGACTGGCCGGCTACCGAGACGGGCTGGCGGCGGGTCGTACCTACGATGACCGACTGACAGCGCATGAGCGAGACCCGGGTGAAGGGCAAGTGACCTCCGCCGCGTTCGACGCGCTGCTGGACTCTGGTGTCACGCAGAAATGCGATCATCTGTCTGGTCGATCCGTTAGCTGCACCGGCATCTGCAGCCTATACCGACGCGGCGTGCGAGTCCCGGATGACGTCGCGATGACTGGCTACGAGGACGAGGGGACCGCCCGCTTTCACTCACCACTCACGTCGGTGCGACAGTCCTACCCGCGAATGGGCGAACGGGCGGTCAAGCTGTTGATGCAACTCATCGATGGCTCTCAACTGCCTGCCCCGTGAGGAGGTGCCGACCACATCAATCATCCGAAGGCGACACTGACGGACCCCTGAGGTAGGCGCGAATCAGCCAGACGGACCGGGAAGGTCGTGTCGATGGCAACCTCATATGGACATGCCGTCGTCCACCGGCGGCCCGACCGCAGTTTTCACCGCGATTACGGTTGCCCCAGCTATTGTTGGGTTGAGTTTGACCTGTACCCGGTGTCTCGGACGGTTTCGGTTGGTTGATTATGCCGCAGCCGCGGCACGGTTGCGAAGATCTTCGTCCTCGACCGGGATCGGTAGCCCAGCGCCGAGTGGCGCCGGTAGGGGCGCGACCTTGCCCATCGAGCCCAATAACCCTGCCTGACGCAACCGGCTACCAAACAGCCAGGACGTGTACTGAGTGCCCCGGTCCGAATGGACAATGGTGTCAATGGGTTTGCGGTGCGCCCGGGCC
>NZ_LVCF01000039.1 GCF_001594145.1 Branchiibius sp. NY16-3462-2
CGGTTCGACGACGTCGACGGGTACCGGTTGACCGCGTTCGCGACCAACACCACCCGCGGGCAACTGGCGAACCTGGAGTTGCGGCACCGGCGGCGGGCGCGGTGTGAGGACCGGATCCGGATCGCGAAGGACACCGGGCTGCGGAACTTGCCGCTGAAAGGGTTCACCGCCAACCAGATTTGGTGCGCCATCGTGATGCTCGCGGCCGACCTGATCGCCTGGACCCAGCTGATCGGGTTCGACGCCGAGCACGAGGCACGCCGCTGGGAAAAGAAACTACGGTTACGGGTCTTCACGATCCCGGCCGCTATCGCCCGGCACAGTCGCCGAATCCTGTTGCACATCAAGGAAACCGCAGCAAACGCCGACCTCGTAATCACTGCCTGGAAACGACTACACGACCCCGCGCCGGCAGCGACCGCGCCGGCAGCGACCGCGCCGGGGTGACCACCGGCACCCGTCCCGACGACCCCGCACGACTACCGGCCACGTGGAAACCGGCGCCCACCGCGAACGACATCGCGGGGACTTGTCACACCCATCAGGCAGAATCGACACCAGAACCGGCGATCACGCCGTCAACGACGGCACACGTCCGCCCGATGAAAGATCGAGGCTAGTCCTCCGGTGGCACCTCGGCGCGACGGAACGGCTTGGCCTGCACCGGCTTGCCGTTGCAGTGCAGCGACATGTTGCAGCGGCTCGGTGCCGTGCTGGAGTACATCTGCCAGCGTCCGCACACCGGGCAGATCGCCACCTTCGACTTGGGACGCAGAAGACCCAGGACATGGGTGTTGGCGTTGACCAGCGACATCTGGGTGTCCGTCAGCCGCAACGGCTCTGGCAGCACCCCGTCCAGGTCGGCCCAGCACGTCACCTTCGCTGCCGCCAGCACCGAGATACCCAACCCGATGCCGTGCAGCATCGAGCGAACGTGCTCCGGCAACGGGGTAGCGGACTGGTTCACCTCGGGGGCGGTGAACCAGATCGGCTTGGTGGCTTCGGACATGGGCGAACGGTGCGACGCGCCGACCGGGCGGTTTAGAAGTTGTCCAGGTCGAAGTCCGGGACCGGCATCGCGCCGACGAGCGCTGGTTCCTGCTCGAACGCAGGCTCGGGCTGAACAACCGGCTCGGCGACGGGCTCGAGCTCGTCAGGCATAACCTCCGGCTCCGGGTCAGGTTCGGTCGACAGGAAGGCATCCACCGGGTTCGGCTGGGGCGCTGGTGCGGTGCCCACCGCAGCGGGTTCGGTTTCAGCAAGCTCAACAACGGGCTGCTCGGTCTTGGTGGCGCGCGGCTTGCGCGCGGCCTTCGGCTTGGCAGCAGGCTTCGCCGGGGCAGAACCAACCTTCCGCATCAACGCGACTCCCAGCAGCGCGGTTGTCTCGTCGCCGTGCAGCACGGCAGCGACCGCCGTACCCGTGGCGAAGTCGAAACGGGACGCGATCAGCAGCGCATCGAACTCGTCCAGTCCGGACGCGGGAACGCCGCCCTCGATTAGCCGGGTAGCCAGATCCAGGTCGCCTTCGGCGATTGCCACGACGACGCGGCCGGTCTTGAACGGGACAGTCTCAATGGCGTCGATCAGGTCAACGCTCTGGTCGGAAAGATTGCTCATGCCGCTACGGTGCGACGGCTCTTCGCTGCGCTCGGCCCATCGCATAGCCGAAGCTGCTTACGACGCTGCGTCGCACCGTCTCTTGGTGAACTACCCGATCGTCCCCGACAACGCTCCGCTGGCAATCGTCACCGGCACCACGCAGTCGCCGCGGATTGTGCTGGAGTCCATCCCTGAGCGACTGCGGCCTTGGGCGCTGACGCTGGGAGCGACACTTACCGACGACGGGCGATTCTGCTTGGACCGCGGACAACGACTGGACGCCGCGTTCGAGCAGGCCGGGTTGATCGTCGTCGACGAAGCTGGTGAGCAAGCCGAAGTCGGCGACCTGGAATTGCCCTTGGTTGTCGTGTCTGGTCAGGTCGTCGAGATCTACCCGCGCCTGATGCCGGTGGCCGACGTCGGCGCGGCCCTGCCCGGCGCCATCTGGGACGCCGCGCAGGGTCGGTTCGAGATGCTGCTACCCGATGGCGGGATGGACGCTGCGCTGCGCGCCGTGCTGGAGAAGTGGACATGGTGGTACCGCCCGGTGGCGGCGCCAACTCCTGCGGCAGCGTTGCGACAGCCGCAGCCTCACCGCAGCGTAGGGGCCGCCCCGGTGCCTTTCGACACAGACGGAACCGTCGCTGCGCTGCACGGGGTGTCGATGTCCGACCTGGACGCCGTCGACCCGACCACGGTCGCCGGGCTCGCCGGAATGGGGATTGTGTCCGCGTACGACCTCCTCCACACGGTGCCCCGCGGTTACCTGGACCGCTCCAACCCCCAACCGGTCGATCGTTGCAGCGTCGGAGAACAGGTCGCGTTCGTCGGTGAGGTTGTCTCCGTGAAGACGCCGCCACGAGGAAGCAGCGGAGCCTCGATCGTGAAAGTCCGCGACACCGGCTCGGCCCACAAGCAGCAAGTGAGCCTGACGTGGTTCAACGCGGCCTGGATCGCCAAGAAGTTCCGAGTGGGGGACCGCCTGCTGGTCTCCGGCGTGCTGGGGGAGTGGGTCAGCCAGTCGGGCTATTGCGCCCTGCAAGTGCGAAACCCTATCTGTGACCGCATCGACGGTGACGGGTCTGACATGACCAACGCCGTCATTGGGGTGTACCCGGCATCCGGCAAGCATGGGGTCACCACTTGGAGCGTGCGACGGGCAGCGAAGGAGGCCGCGCAACGGTTGCCGCCCACGACGGACCCGGTACCGCGCAACATGACGCTGGCCCGTGGCCTGCCTGACCGGCACACGGCCCTGGTCGACCTGCACTTGCCGGCGACCATGAGGCACGCCCAGTCTGCCCGTCGCAGAATCGCGTACGACGAACTGCTGCGCTGGCAACTAGCACTGGCCGGGTCTCATCGAGCGTTGGGTGCATCCGCGGGTATCGCGCATGTCGCACGGGGCGAGTTGTGGGCGAAAGTGCTTGGCGTGCTGCCGTACTCATTGACCGGCGCGCAGCAACGCTCGGTCTCGGAGATCGCCGCCGACCTAAGCGCGCCACACCCGATGAACCGGCTGCTGCAAGGAGAGGTCGGCTCGGGCAAGACCTTGGTCAGCCTCCTGGCGATGCTTCACGCGGTCGATGCCGGATCCAGCGCCGCACTGATGGCACCCACGGAAGCCCTTGCGGCACAGCACCATCGAGACTTCGCCGAGCTCGCTGACGGTATCGAACTAACAGACAGCGACGGCGTCACACGCCCGGTGCGGGTTGAACTGTTGACGAACAAGATCACTGGCCGAGCCCGCAAACAGGTACTGGCCGGGTTGGCCGACGGGTCCGTAGACATCGTCGTCGGCACCAGTTCGTTGCTGGCCGAGCAAGTGCAGTTCCACCGGCTCGGGCTCGTGGTGGTCGATGAGCAGCATCGGTTCGGAGTGGAGCAGCGAAAGGCGTTGACGGACAAAGCAACCGGGGGAGCTATCCCTGACCTGCTGGTGATGACGGCAACGCCTGTGCCGCGCACCGCGCTGATCACGGCTTTCGGCGACCTGGACGTGTCGGTGCTGGACGAACTACCTCCGGGCCGCTCACCGATCGTGACGCACTGCGTCGACCCTGACCAGTTGACCAACGCCGGATCTGCGGTGTGGGCCAGCGTGACCCAGGCGTTGAACGATGGCCGCCAGGTGTTCGTGGTGACTCCGAGCATCGCCGACTCCGAAGCCAAGTCGGCCAAGGGTGCCGATGTGATGGCGGCAGAAGTGTCGACGTTGCTGCCGGGCCGCCGGATCGGGGTCGCGCACGGCAAGCAGACGCCGGCGGAGCGCTCCGCGGTGATGGACGCGATGCGCGCTGGCACGTTGGATGTGCTCGTGGCGACCAGCGTCATCGAGGTCGGTGTCAATATCCCGAACGCGACCGTGATGGTGGTGACCGGCGCCGAACACTTTGGCATCACCCAGTTGCACCAGTTGCGCGGCCGGGTGGGGCGCGGACAGCACGCTGGTAAGTGCTGGTTGGTCCCGTCCAAACCCGCCTCGACGCTGGCCGATTCGTCACAGTCCCGTTTGCAGGCACTCGTCGACTCCACAGACGGGTTCGAGCTCGCACGCCGCGACCTGGCCATTCGTGGGGCCGGATCACTCACGGGCACCAAACAGTCCGGCAAGGCGGGCGACCTGAAAGTGGCCGACCTACTGACCGACACCGACCTCATCGAATGGTCCCGCGCCGACGCGCAAGGGCTGATCGAATCCGACCCTCAACTGCGCCGGCACCCCACGTTGCGGGCCGAAATCGAAGACGTGATCGGCCAAGACGGGATCGACTGGCTCGGAACTCGCTGAGCAAAAGACACCGCCCACCCCGGCTTGGCTCTCGCGCGGGGTGGGCGGTGTCGGCTTGGTAGGGTCAGGCAGCCCGGCGCAGTAGACCAATCTCCGCCAGACGGTCAGCGAACTCGTCACGTACCGCGGCAGGGATCTTTCTGCCCTCGGGGATGTTCGTCAGCAGCTTGCGGGCGAAAGTCCACGTCTTGTCGGGGAACCCGGCCTGCGAGCCAGCCAAGGCCAGGGCCAGAGCCTTGGACCAGGTCGCCCCGGTGGCGTCGTCCTGCGACAACGCCAGGACCGACTGACCCAGCGCCCACACGACGTCCGGCTCGATCCGGGCCCAGTCGACGCTGGCCGGGTTGGCCAGCGCGGCCCGCGGATCGAGCAGGCGGTTCGTCCGCAGGAACTCGCGGAACTGCCGGTGCGCCGCATCACCGACCAGGCCCTTGACTGTCGCCGCGATAGCGTCCGCGTCGTCGGGGTGCAGGTTCGCTAGGACGTCGACCGTCTTAGTCCACGACCGCAGGCTCGGCCACGGACCCGAGCACGCCGACACATCGTCAGGGGTCGCATCGCGCATCGAGGGAACCTGACGCAGGAACGAAGCGACCTGCGTGGACCAGAACAACCGGCTCGGGACGTCGCCACCGGGGGCCAACTCGTCCATCGAGGGCACCGGCATGTCGGTGAACCCGGCCACCAAACCGTTCGCCCAGGAGTCGAAGTCGGTGACCCATTCCAGGTGCAGCATCCGGTTCGCCACTGCCGCAGGCAATTCCACCGCGCCGGTCGCGACACTCGGAGGGTTGATCGCCGCGATGATCGCGGTGTTGGCAGGCAACGGGGTGTCGCCCACCCACCTTTCCTCCAGCACCCGGTGCATCGCCTTCATGGTGTCCTCCGAGGCGTGGTTCAACTCGTCCAGGAACAGCCCCGGACCCTTGCCGGACTCGCCCGCCTTGACCAGTCGCATCGCCCAGCCGAGCGCGGCGTAACCCGTGAAGCCTTCGACGGTCTCGACCGGTAAGCCCAGGAAGTCCGAAGGCTCCCGGTTGCCGCCGCTGACGACCTCCAAGTGATGGCCCCACGCGGACAGCCAGTTCGATAAGGTTGCCGACTTCGTTTGGCCAGGGTTGGACGAGAACACGATCGGGCAACCGCCCTTGATCGCGGCGGCAGTCACGCGCATGGTCACGGTGCCGGGGAACGAGGTTCGCTTCGTAGTAGTCATGCGCTTACGGTGCGACGCGCGCTGTCTGTCCTCGACGCCGAGAGCGCCGAGGACGTGCTCGCCGTTGGCCGACGGGTGGCCCCGCGAGAGCGGGTCCGTCGGGCAACCACCAGATCGAGGTCACCACGTGCGGGCGGCGATGCCTTGCATCGGCCCGCACCGCCGCCGGAGACTCGGCTCCGGCGGCAGATAGCTCAGAAGTCGACGTAGACGACCTGTGCCCATTCCGGGGTCGGCATCCCACCGTCCGCTTGGGTGCCGGTGATCGCGATGATCACCGGGAACGGGGGAGCCTCCGACGGCCAGTAGGTGCCACCGTCGGTGCCGACGATCACCAGCGACGGCAGCGGCTTCATCTGCGCTGCACGGACCAGACCTGCACCCATGTCGGTGCCACCCCGGCCCTGCACGGCGTTCAGTGTGTCGAGCCCGGCGTACGGGCGCGGCTCGTACGCGACAGAGTCAACGTCGATCACTTGGAGCCGGTTACCTTTGATACCAGCGGCTTTGGACACGCCCTCAACTTCGTTACCGATCGCGTTCAACTCAGCCACGCTCATCGACCCCGACGTGTCCCGCACAAAAACCACGTCCAAAGTCGGCTTCACCTGGCCAGGCAGGATCAACTTGCGGCCACCCAGGGTCGCGTTGTGACGGCGACGGTTACGCCGCGTCGGCGTCCGGTGACCGCGGCCCGCGACGGCCAGGTTGCGCCGCACCGCCGACCGCAACACCTGCTGCCACGGCACCTTCGGTGGGGCAAGCCGCTGCTGCATTTCAGTGATCATGCTTCCCGGGATGTCACCGCGGCCTTTGCGCACCGCATCGGAGATTTCGTGCGCCACAGCGTCCAGCGCAGCATCAACGTCAGCGCCCGACGAGCCACCGTAGCCCTCGCCCAACTCACCGCCGTCGTCGGGCAGTTCGCACGGCGCGGACTGCCCGCCGGAGGCCGAACCGCAGCCACGGAACGGCTGACCGTTTCCATCGCCGGACTGGCCCTCGCCGCCGGACTGACCCTGCTGGCCCTGCTGGGACTGACGCGCGGCACGCTTGCCCCGGATCACGCCGTAGTAGTGCTCGGCGGTCAAGTGTTCCGGCTCACCCAGCGTGGCCGGCGTGATGAAGTTCGTGCAGTCGAAACCCAATGATTCCAGGTCGTCGTTGATCGCCGCGTCGCCCCCGGCGTTGAAGTCCCTCTGAGCCTGAGCGTCGTTGTCGGACAGACCAATCGCCCTCGCGCGGGCGTCGTGCTCCTGCCAGACGTGTCCGCACTCGTGCAGCAGAGCGAAGGCCAACTGCTCCTGCGGCCAGTCCGCCACAGCATCGAAGTTCACGTAGCAACGCAGCCGACTGTCCACGGCGAAAGAGTCAATCGACGTTGTGCGCACCGGCACGAACCGAAACAGGATCGGCGCCAGGTACGGCATCTTGTCGGCCGCGGCGTCACGCCACAGCGCAAACCGCGCCCGGTCCGCCTGGGAAGGGGTCTGAGTCGTCGTCATGCTGTTACGGTGCGACGCAGCGGCGCTGTGCTTGCTGCATCGCACAGGTTTCGCCCGCCCGCGCTACGCGCAAACAGACGACACCGATCGCGACGCGGGCCGCTGCGGCAGGCCCCGCGCTGGCCGACTCGGTTAGCGGGGTGCACCGGCCACGGCGAGTTCCAGCGGGACGTTCAGCGACTCGACGGCAGCCCCGTCGGTGACGGCGCGGCCGGACCATCGGGTACCGGAGTTGATCACCCCGTCAAATGTTCTCGGCTCGGCGGTCAGGAACAGTCCCTGCGGCATCGCCGCAGCCAGGCCCGCCTTCGAGGAGAACGACAGTTCCCCGCACAGGCGACCGTTGACGTAGGTGATGGCCCCTAGCGTTGCCCGGACTACCGGGTCGCCCGGTTGAGCGAACAGCAGGACGGAAGTGTCGGGCCGCAGTTTGCACGGGTCGTTGGGGTCGCCCAGCGGCACCGTGACGACCTTCGTGGACCGCTCGGTAACCTCGGTGCGCACGACTTCGCCGGATTCGATCGCTTCCTGACGGGCCAATTCGTCCATCGCCAGCGCGCCGTTCCACAGCGTCGCGATCGAGCACGACTTGCGGTACTGCTGCGCGGCGGCGCGGTTCGTGCGGGCGTAGGCCAGGTCGTCGGCGCGAAGCGCGAACTTGTCGATCGACGTCAGCAGCGAACCCACCTTCGCGGTCAGGGTGCCATCGGTGCGGTGCTGCCACTTCGGGGTCACGATGCTGGCCAGCGAAGCAGCGACGCGCGATGGGTCGCTCTCACGCACCCGCATGATTGTGGTCCATGTGGCCAACGTCGAATCCATCGTGTCTGGCAGCCAGTACGCCCGCTCCAACGCCTTCGTCAACACGACCTGGCGACCGGTTGCGGGGAAGCTGCCGGTGACCTCGATCGCGTGTGCGAGGTTGAGCAGGTTGTTGCGCTGCAACAGGCCAACCAGCGCCGCGCGCTCGGTCGGCGTCGGGAACACCAGCCGATAGTCGAGCAGTGACGAGAGCGCCGCCTGCGGCAACGCTTTGCCACCCACCAGCACTTCCACCCCGCGAGGCGTGATCTGCACGATCGCATCGCACTGGATCGCGCCAGCCCCGTACAGGGTCGGGGCGCAGCCGCCAAAAGCCGTGCGACGCAGGGGTAACCGGCCCGCGGCAACCGCCGTCGACGACGCCGCGCGTTGAGTCTGAACATACGAATTGGTCATGCCCGTACGGTGCGACGGGCCGACCGCGCTGCGCGCGAACCGACGGAACCGATTGCGACGTCCCCACGCTGGTCCGGCCGTCCATCGCAAACGCGGACGGGACCAAGCGCGCCGCTTGTACTAGACCGTGTCGGTCAGTTCCCGCAGAGCGGGCAACCGTCGGTCGGTCCGCCGGCGGGCACGCACATCGCAGCGGCCATCTCGACGCGGTTGCGGTTGTCGCCAACGAGTTCGATCCGCAAGTCCGCGACATGCACGTCGCCATGCTGCGCTCGGGCGTCGGCCAAGCGCTGAGCCAGAACCGAGAACGCGCCGCGGACTGCGATAACGCCGTCGTTGATCTGGGTCGCCACGACGGTCACGCCAGCGTTTCGCTGGTGAGGGCACGGCGCAGGTTGCGGTGCGCTCGGACCTGCTTGGGGGCCAACTCGCCCATCGGGCCGGTGCGCCACGCGCCGTCGTGGACGAACGAAAGGTGCGCGGTGTGACGGGACGCCATGACGCACAACCGGCCCATGTCGGCGTGGTGCGCCGACGCCTGCCCACCGGCCAGAGGGTCCACCGCAACGACAGCGGCCCACTGACCGCCCTGGATTTCATCAGCGGTGCCGATCCCGACCTGCCCGAGTCCGCCCGCGAACAGCATCGCTCGCAACGCAGTGACCTGGGACCGAAGCGCAGCACACACCACAATGTCGCTGTGCTCGATGGGCCGCACGCCGTGGTCGCCCATCAGCTCGGTGCCGACCAGTCGCCACACTGCCGCGATGGCG
The DNA here is from genome assembly GCF_001594145.1 of Branchiibius sp. NY16-3462-2. Classification (GTDB taxonomy): domain Bacteria; phylum Actinomycetota; class Actinomycetes; order Actinomycetales; family Dermatophilaceae; genus Branchiibius. Next base: position 9,109 of record NZ_LVCF01000039.1, read on the forward strand.
GCGCTCAGTAGGCCCTGATCGGTTGCGCTAGTTGGAACCGAAACCGTTTGCACCCCAGCCAGTTCCGGCAGTCTCGTGGTACCGGCGCGCAAGTAGGTGTCGGGGCGTCCAGAGTCGAACGGGAACGGGTAGAGCGGGTTGATCGCTGCTGCGGTCGCCGCACCCAGTCGGTAGGTCGTCGGCAGGCTGGAAGTCCAGGAGTCTGAACGTGCGCGTAGCGTCGCCGCGAACGGGGCGTGTGGTGCGGACTTCCAGGCGTACGTCGCCACTGGCACGACCGGGCCGATCTGGCCTGGGTCGCCGACCGCGATCACCTGCTCGAAATTGGCTGCTGCGGCCGCACCTTCCTCAGTCGTCGTCTGGTACGCCTCATCCACGATCAGCGTCCGCCCCGACGACTTCGACATCTTCAACGACGCCAACGTGCGGATCTCCACCTTCGCGGTCGGCGCGTGGCTGGAGAAGCCGTCCATCGGTGCCTCTTTGGACAACGCCAGGTGAATGGTGGACGGGTCGACGCACTGACCAAGACGCTTGGCCAGGTCGCGGGCTTGGTTGCGGCGCGGAACGCCGATGGTGACGCGCTGACCCAGCCGGGTCACCAAGTAGTTGGTGATCTGACAGATCGTCGTCGTCTTTCCGCCACCGGGCGGAGAATCCACCACAATCGCCGGGGTGCCGACCGCCGCCTGGTACAGCACCTGCGCCACCAACGAACCCTCTGTCAGCACGATCGGTGCATAGGGGTCTGCAACGGGTTCGATTGCGGCGCTGTCGGGTTCGACGCTGTCGGAGTGCTGCTCACGGGCAGGCGAACGACCGAACAGGTCGTCGAGGTCGTCCAAGCCGGGGCCGAGAACGGCTGCTGTCTGAGTCATGCACCTACGGTGCGACGCCCGCCCGCTTCGCGATCGTCCGGTGCCAGGCTTCGCACACGCGAGCACGCTCGCGTCATGAAACTGACTTCGACGTCCGCCCGCTGATGCTCGGCTAGAACGGTGCGTCGCAGGCTTTGGAGACCGGCCAGGGAGCCAGCTTCGCCTCGAAGTCGAAGTTGTCGTCGCTGTAGTGACCGTCGTCGTCGGTGCCAACCCACAGGTCCGGCTGGGACCAGTCGGACCCCGTCTGGCTTGGTCCGGTCAGCGACGTCTCAGGTTCGTCGCGGTGAGTGGGGGCGAAACGGCCCGCGGTGTCGCGAGCCTGAACAGCCGTTGATGTACCCATGCCTATTTGGTTGGCGGGGCTACCCGCTTGCCGTTGCAGAACAAGTCGACATGCAAGGTCACCGGGTCACCGTGTGCGGTGCCGGAGGTTCCGGTGCGCCGGAACGTGCAGTGCTGGCGGAACTGCTCGGCGCCCATCGACAGCCCGTACGTGGCAACAGCCTGCCGGTACAACAGCAGTTGCAGCGCGTCGTCGTCGACGCTGTAGGCCCGAGCGGTGGCGGTGTGCTGCTGCCATGGGAAGTTCGGTGTCCCAACTCCTGGCCCGGCCAGCCCGGTCAGTCCGTGGAATCCGCCGAGCAACGCCGTGGTCGCCACCAACGACGCGACCAGCGCGATCCCGGCACGTAACCACCGGCGGATCACCCACCACAAGAACAGCGCTACCAGAGCCACCACCAGGATCGCGGCAGGTGTCTTGACGATCCACCGCAACATCGCGGTCAGCCCGCCGTCGTACAGGGAGACCGGGGTTGAGGTGTACGGGATCGGGATGTCCATGCACCCGACGGTGCGACGCGACGGCGCGGCGGCGCTACGTCGCACCGTACGGGCATGAGTACCCTCACGGCGCAGCCCAGCCTGTTGGACAGCTTCATCGAGTCGTTCACGACTGGTGCCGCTGAGACGACTCGGCGCGCCGCCCTGGAATGTCCGCGTGAACGTGCGCTGGGTGAAGCGCACCGGGTTGCCCCGGAGTTGGCACCTGCGTTGCTTCGCGCGTGGCATGACCGCCACGACGCCGAGCACGAAGGCCCGATGGACCAGTGCGCCGATGATGTGTGCAGCGTCGAAGACCCCTTGGCCGCGGCTGTGCGCGGTTCAGAGTCGGCGGCTGATCAAGCCCGGACGTTGCACGTCCAGCACTGCGCCGGCGGTCCGGTCGAGCTGTGCAGCAGCGGCACCTGCGCGGGGGCCAGAGAATCTGACAATCCGTTCGTCGCGGCTCATCAACTCGCCGGGCACGGAATGCCGTTCTGGTGCTGCACGAACGAACTCTGCCGGGCAGCAGACGACTTCGCGGCACAGTTCGAGGCGGCCTGGCCCGATTACATCCAGGACCAGGACGAGTGGGCCGCGCTCGACGGCGGCCGCAGCCAGCGATGAGTTCGCAAACCCCGCAGGAGCTTCATGCCCTGCTCGACGATGTGCTGTGCGCGTCAGTTCGCCGGATCACAGGTGGTGCAGCCGACAAGCCGCGAACTGGTCAGGCGGACCTGGCGCACCGAATCCTGGATTCAATGCTCGCCGCTACGGACGTGTCCATGCACGGTCCCAAACAGGTTGCGGCACTGGCACCGACCGGGTCAGGGAAGTCGTTGTCGGGTCTTGCGCCGGCGTTGCTGATCGCTGCCGTGCGCGGTGAACGCACAGTCATTTCGACCGAGTCTCTGTCGCTCCAGGCACAGATCGTTGACAAGGACGCCCCAGTAGTGGCTACCGCTGTGGCTTACGTACTCGGGCTGAACGCGGCGCAGGCCCCGAAAACGGCCGTACTGAAAGGTTGGGGTAACTATTCATGCGGAGCAAGGACTGCCGCGACCCTGGCGGACCTGACGGGGTTCTCAGCGACCGGCCCGGACGACCTGGACCGGGCGCTGCCCGGCCTGGCCCGGCTGTCCTCCGTGGCGGCGTCCAGTACCGGCAAGGTGGGCGCGAAAATCGGACAGGCGGCGATGGCTGGGCGCACACCGATCCCGCGGCGCACACCGGGAGGCAAGGCGGCGTTCGTCGAGGTTGATGGCCGCGAGTACGACGCTCCGGCAGCGATCGAAGCACTCCGGTTCGCGTGCGGCGAAGGCCCGGAACCGTTAGAACACAGGGACGTCCATCACGTTGAGACTGCCCCGGACGTGTGGCCGCTGGTGTCTACCACAACCGACGCCTGCGAAGGTGCCGCCAAGTGCCCGTTCGGGTCGGCCTGCGCCCCGACGAAAGCACGCGAGCACCTCGCCGATGCCTCGGTGATCGTCACCAACCACAAACTGCTCGCCATTCAAGCTGCGACGGGTGCGCCGGTCGTGATCGGCTCCAAGAAGATCGGGCCGGTCGATCACTTGATGGTGGACGAGTGCCATGCGTTGGCGAACATCGTGCGCGACACCGGTGCCGTCACTATCTCCGGCAGCCGGATCAGTGGTTTGGCGCGTCGGGTCGGCAAGCTGCTGGTTGACGCGGGCACGGTGGTCGATGACGGTCGGGCCGTCGCCGATCAGGTCGACGTAGCGTTGGCCAGTGCTGTGTTCGAGCACCGGTCTGCATCGAACAGGAGCGCCGTGACGAGGCTGGGGGAGAACGACGACCCGCTGTCCGGGGTGGCCGAGTCGATCCTGGCGTGGGTGGGCGCTGCACGCAAAGCGCTGCCGAGTCCGGCGACGATCTCCGACTACGCAACGGGGATCAAGGTGCGCGGGCTGCTGGCGAACCTCGGTTCACTGGCTAGCGAGGTGGGCGACGCGCGAACCCACGTTCCGGGTGTGGCCCGTTGGTTGGAAACCGACCCGATGATGGCGTTGAAGACCTCCCCGGTCGATGTGGCCGCCATGATCCGCTACAACCTGTTCAGCGCAGACGTGCCGGCCGACGGTGACCCCGCCGACTTCGACCCGGAATCGTTCGACGACCAGGAGATTGGTGATGGCCACCTCCGCGTCGGAGTGGATGGCCGCTACGAGCTTTCCGTGACGATGATGTCGGCCACGTTGCCGATACGGTTCGCCCCCAGCGTCGGGATGACGGTGCAGCCGGTGGAGTACCCGAGCCCGTTCGGCGCGGGCCACGGCAACTCGGCGTTGTTCATCCCACAGATCGCTCCGGGCGACGAAGCCGCACTGTCACCGTTCGGCCGGTTCGACACCGGGTCTCACCCGGCGTGGGCGGCGGCGATGATGACAGAGTTGGTGCAAGCCAACGACGGCTCCGCGCTGATCCTGGCGGCAACCACGACAGCGGGCAAGTTCTACGCGGACGCTCTGCGAAAAGCGCTGCGGCGCAGCGGATCCGATATCGAGGTGCTGTCCCAGTGGGACGGACCGCCGGTGCGGATCCTGCTGCAGCGGTGGCGGTCAGACCACCGCAGCGTGATGATCGGCACTCGGTCGCTGATGACCGGTGTCGACGCACCGGGCCAGACGTGCACCCTGGTCGTCATCGACCGCGTGCCCCGCGCGGCCGGCAACCCCGTCGATGACGCGCGAGTCGAACAGATCAGGGCCGGGGCCATGCTCGATCGCTGGTCGGCTGACCGGTTGGTGTACGTCGCGGATGCCCGACTACTGCTGGCGCAAGCCGCCGGGCGGTTGCACCGTTCCAGCAGCGACACCGGAATGATCGCGGTCCTCGACCCCCGCCTGCTGCGCAACAACAAGTTCAGCTACCCCGAGCCGACCCGCAAAATGCTGATTGGAGCGGTCGAGCACATGGGGCACAAACTGTCGACGCTGACCCAAGCGACCGGCTGGTTGGGCACCCACAGGGCCGCCGGGGCGCGCGTGACCGCGGTGAACTAGACCGGCTCCGGGTACGCCGACGCGACCGCCTCGTCGATTCTGCTGTCGAGCTCAGCCTCTGAGGCGGCGGTGACCAGAGTGATCTCACCGCTAGTGGGGTCTTCGATTTGCGCGGAGTAGACATCGCGATCCACGGGGCTTCCCTTCGAGATCTGCTCGCGGCGGCTGAACAAGCCCATGACTCAGTCCTTACCGACCGTCTGGTCGTCAACCGTGCCGACACTGTGTCGGCCGCTGTTCTTGCGGCGACCGACCCCGAACGCTGCACCACCAAGAGCCAGCGCACCAAGACCGGTGACACCAGCGGCAGCCATGTAGCTGTCCGCCTCGAACCCGGTGTGCGGCAGCGTCTTCATCGTCGTGCTACTGGGCGACGGCGCGCTGGTGGTGCCGGTGGCAGTCGGTAGTGCCGGGATCGAGTTGGTCGGCACGGCAGTCGTCTTCGCCACGCACCCGGTGTCACTGTCTTTGCTGCCAGTGTTGAACAGGTGGCTCCAGGACGCCGACTGACTCAGGACGTACCCCGGTTGGGCGACCGCGAAAATCTGCACGAATGGGCTGGACGGGTCGACCTTGCGTATACCCGCGTTGACCTTCACTCCGGCGTCGTAGTAGTCGACACCGGCGGTCACCGGGATCGTGTACGTGTCGTTGGTAGAGCCGCACGAGTCGGTGAACGACGGCGCGGTCGGGTTGACCAACGTCGCGGCCGAAGCAGTCGGGGACAGGGCAACGGTCGCTCCGGCTAGCAGCGTTGCCGCAGTCAGAGCCAGCCCGGCGGACGCGCCGGCACGGTTCAGAATCGGGTTCAAGATGCTCATACCTCCCTACATGGGCCACATCTGTTCAGCCAGGGTCGAGTTACCGGTCCAGCCGTCACGTTCGGTCGTCCAGAGCGTGCTCCCCGGGTAGGGCACCGGTGACTTTGCCCGGGGCAGTGCTGTAGTCGACCCAGACGGTGAAACCGCCCTTGCTGGTGGGTACGAAGAACGCCGCATCCAACAGCGGATTGGTCCCGACCAGCCGGGGCGCGCCGGTGACTGTCTGGTCAGGAATCTCATCGGGCGAGCCCAAGGCCAACTGGTTGCCGAACTCCGTCGAGCACAACGGAGTCAGCGCGTCCGTCCACGCCGTGCGGCCAACACCAGCGGTGTGTCCAAGCACTGTGACGAACTTGGATACCAACGCTGTCGTCGCCTGCGGCGGCGGGGGTACCTGACTTGCGCTCTCCGGCGGTGGGTAGTCGGGATCGGTCTCGGTCTCGGTCTGCGACGGCGCAGCGGTCGACGTTGAGGCAGAGGGAGACGAGGAGGTAGCTGACGTGGACGGAAGCGTCGCGCCCGTGGCTGTGACAGCAGGCGACGCCACGCTGGAGGCGCTCGACGGCACCGTCGCGTTCGACGTCGTCCGGGCCGCGGGCTCGCCAGAACCGCTGCACGCCGCGAGCAACGCAGTGGCTGCCACGGCGGCCGCGCACGATCCAACTACTCTGCGAGACATCACGATTCGCCCTGTGCGAGATGGTGCATCACACCGGTCACTGGGAAGCCGTTGAAGTCCATCGTCACCGACTTGCCATCCCAAGTCCCGTACCACATCGCCTGCGGTGTGTTCTGGCTTGCCATCTGTACGCGCCACTGTCCCGGTCCTGTCTGCTTGATGAAGTTCACGATGCCAACGTGGCCGGTCGAAGTGCTGCCCCAGGCCATCGACAGAATGTCTCCGGCAGCCAACTTAGTGATCGCCCCCTGCGGTTCGGAGATGGCCCCGGCAGGGGTTCTCCAGTTCCACAAGGTCTTCCCGACGCCGCCGGTCCAGTTCTGCGGCGCCCAACCTTTCGCCTTCCAGAACCGACGAACAAGTTCGGTGCACTGCCAGTGGGTGCCGTGCACCGACCCGCCGTTGGCGTAGATCGGAACGCCCAACCCGCCGTACCAGCAGTTCGCCGCGTACACGAGCGCGCCATCGGGCAAGCCGCGGGAGTTGCCGTCGCCGCAAGTCGCTTCGGTGCCCTCTCCGATGCCGAAGGAGCCGCCGTTGCACGAGTCCACACCGCCGGTGCCGACAGCGCCGGAGTCGTACTGACCGGCGTAGTAGAGGACGTCACCCACGTACCACCCGGCGCCGCCGCCGCCATACTGCAGCAACGCGTTCTCGATGCTGCCTTTCTGTTTGACCAACTGGCTGACGAGGTTGCCGGCAGAGTAGATGGCATCAGCGGGATCGAGGCGGTTCGGGCTACCGGTGTGACCAGGGGCGAGGACCCCGTACTCCGCCCACGCGGTAGGCAAGAACGCCATCGGCCCAGCAGCACCTGTCGGGCTGGACGACACGATGCTGCCGTGGCCGGTCTCGATCATTCCGATACCGGCCAAGATGGACCAAGGGAGCCCGTACTTGGCCGCGGCCGATTTGTAGAGTGCCGCGAAATCGGCTGGGATCGGCAGCGGAGGGTTGGTCAGCGAGTTGCGTCGCGGCCACGTACCCACCGGCGGCACAGTCAGTCCCGTGCCCGTCGGCGACGTGCTGGCCGTCGAGCTCGGTGTTGCACTTGATGTGCCGGTGCTTGTCGCGGTCGGGTTACCGACGTTCTGCGCCGTGTCTGCCGTCACGTCACACCCGGGCGGTGCCGAATTGCCCAGGTACCAAGCCAATGCTGTGTGGAACACCGACTGCGCCTTTGCGGGGGACATGCCACCTAGTGGGAGACTGGCGATGGCACCCGTCCATGCCTGCTCGGTGGCCTGAGCGCCAGGGTCGTCAGAGTCGATGCTGCGTTTACTTCCGCTGCCGGGAGCAACCCGTAAACCGGCAGACAACGTCATGTAGTCCGAACGTGTCGGATCGTCGTACATCGCGGATTGCAGATTCTGGGCGACCCAGGCTGTCGATGAGCGAGTGTTCTTCTTGAAGTCAGCGACTTGGGCCGAGGACAAACCCTCCGTCGGAACCTGCCAGGCAGAGACGAACTTCGAGTCGTCACATGTCGCACCGGTGGTGGAACTGACCGATGAGGTGGACGCCGTTGCGCTAGCCGATGAGGTCGGGGTTGACGACGGTGAAGGGGTCGTCGCGCATGCGCCACCCCCAGCGGATTGCGACTGGTACAAGGCCGCCAAGATCTGCCACGGCACGTTCGTCTGCGACTGCAGATCGACGTACTGGGCGAACTGCTCCTGGGTCACGCCGGCACCCTTAGCGGCGTTGATCGAGGTGGAGATGGCGGAGCCGGATGAGGACGACGCCGTCGCCGACAGCATCGTGACGACCATAGCCAACGCCACGAACACCACGATGAACGGCACGGCCATCGGCGCGACAGCCAGCAAAGCGACCTTCGCCGTGTTGCCGCGGTTCTCCTTCGACAGCGCGGATTTCACACCGGAGTAGATCGCGCCCTGCGCACCGCCACCGAGAGCCTTGGAGACGGTGTCACCGCCCGCTGCGCCCTGCGCAGCGCTAGCCGCGACCGACTTGACCGATCCGGCGACGCCAGTTTTGGAACTCGGAGCTGCTGACCCGGCGGTGTCCTGACGGGCCGAGTTGATCGACTCGCGCGCCTTGCTCAGAATCTTCGAGGGGTCGGTCAATGTTTTCCCGCCAGCGACGGACGACACACCGGAACCGCCAGGCCCCGGCGAGGGAGCTTTCGGCTTCGGTGCGGGAAGTTCGCTCACACCTACCTACATGGGCCAGGTGTCAAACCGCAGGGTGCCGGTAGCGGCCACCGGGGAGAGAGCACACCGTCGACTAGCGTGCGTCGCACCGTGAGCATCGTGGATGAACACCGTTGCTGCTCGAAGGTTTCCTGCAGCGTCGAACACCGACACTGCGACGACCGGCGGCCCTACGCTGTGCCGTCAACCGTGCTGTGGCTGTTCGGCGCGGTGGTTTATGGGGTTGGGATGGGCTTCCTGCCGCCAGGGCGGCAGCCCAGCGCCAGCGACTGGTGGTTCGGCGGTGCGTGCATCGTGTTCGCTGCGTCCTGCGCTGGTGTACTGGCCTGGCGTTTGTGGGCTGTGTCCTGCGAAATCCTGGACCAGGTTCGCCGAGACATCCGAGGCTAACCGGCCTCTGCCGCAACGAGTTCGGCCGATTCGACCTGGTCGAAGAGCGACAGTAGGTGGCGGGAGAACTGCTCCGGCGTCCACCCGTGCATGCACCCACTCGCTTCCGAAACACGCTGCGCTGCCTTCTGATACGCCATACGGTCCAGGCTCGCTTGGAGCTGATTCTTCTCGCGTGCGTTCGGATCGCGCCACTGAGAAACGGACAGGTCGGCGCGATCGTGAGCCCAAGTGGTCACCAACCGTCGGCACAGGCGCGGACCGGCTCGATGGTCGGCGCGGTTCAGTAAAGCGACCATCGCGTCAATCGTGGACTGGCGCGGCAACGGCGTCGGGGTGGCCGCAGCTTGCATCAGCGTCTTGCACACGTTGTGCTGATGACTGAGCAGGTGATCCAGTTGGGATCGGGTGTGTTCGGAGACCATCGACTCCACCAACCCGACGTTGTCCCGGTCCGAGTCGTCCAGCAGACCAGCCGCTGCGTGGGCCGGGTCACGCCCCAGCAGCAAAGCCCGCAACACCGCCTGCACGGCGGGTTTGGAGCCGTCCGCTTCCAGCCACGCCAGGAAAGCCGCCCGGCGCTGCGCCGAGTCGAATGCCGGGCGAGCCATCGGGGCCAACTGCAACCCGCGTTCCAACGCCTGTGCCAGTCGTAGGATCCGGGCGCTTCCGCGCAGTGAGCTGAACGAGCGATCCAGCCCGCGGATGATCGCTTCCGGGACCACCTCGTCGGGGTCGTCGGGAGCCGCGTTCAACGAGCGCGTCGGCGCAGGCAGCAGAGCAGGGTCTGTCGGGATGGTCCGACGCACAGGCCGCCGAATCAGGTTCACCGACCAGTCGTGCACGATCTTCGTGGTCAACCGGTCCAACCACGCCGCGAACGAACCACCCGCAGCGACCGCGGCAACATCGAGCCTGGCCGGTCTGCCCCCGCTGCCGACGATCGCGGTCGACAGCGCCAGCGCGAGCCGATCCCTCAGTTCGGTGGCGTAATCGTCGACACCCCAACCCGAATGAGGCGCGGCTAGCGAGCATCGCAGGGCACCTGAGGTGATTCGGCGCGACACCGTTGCGCTGCGCAACGCCAGATCAAGCAGCGCCAGACGGTCAACAGGGGTGGTTAGGCACAAACTCCTCGCGGCAGCGTCCAACTCCATGACTTCACGGTGCGACGCATGTTCATGCTGCCGGCGACCAGACGTGGCGGGACGGCCGTACAGCGATGGTGCGGCGGGGCCCGACCACCACGAAGATGCCCCCCCGCACCGAACTAGGAGAGACTGAACACGTCGTCGACGACCAAGCCGTCGGAGTCAGCCTCGCTGTCGAACCCGAGCAGGTCGTGATGCTCCAGCGCTGCCTGGCGGGACGCTTCCCGGGCAGCCATCCGCTCCGTGCGGCGACGGATGTCTTCTGGGTTGGTCGACACCATTTCCAGGAACTCAGGGGGCAGGTCCTGCACTACAGGCACGGCACGACCGTGCAGATCGACGTGAAGGCCGACGGAACCGCGCACGTTGATCCGTTTGGTCGAGTCACGCGGGTCAGTCCTGAACAGAGCCTTGAAGCTGCCCCAGTTCAGTGCGCCCTCCTTGGACTCACTCGACCCGCCGGAACGCTCCGACGTGGTGATCCGAGTGATGCGCTCGGGAGTTTCCTCCAGCTTGAACAACTGGCATGCGGCGCGCGCCTCAGACTCGTCTTTCAGGTGCATGATGAGCCCACGGCTGATGTAGCCGGCCAAGCCGATTTTCACCACGTCGGTGACGCGCTGGGTGTACAGCACCGGCAACACACCCTGCGAGCGAGCCAGACGCCCCAGTCGGTTGAGTTCTTCCGGTCCCGCCAGCGTCGCGATCCACGCCTCGTCGAAGTGCAGAACGCCGCGGCGGCCGGTCAGTGCCATGGCCGAGCCGAACACCAGCATCCGAACCAGCGCCACCGAGATGCGCTGCTGGATGCTCGACGGCTCCTGTCCCATCGGCGGCAACTCCAGATTGGTGTTACCGACCATGATCAGCGTGATTCCGTCGGCGACCGACAACCCCTTCGTCTGCGGGTCGCGACCGACGATCGCGCCGAACAACGGACTGACATTCGCCAGGTCCAGCACCGGTTTGACCAGTTCCTCGCTCGCTTTGCCCGCGTCCTGAGCGAGCTTCAACGCCTGGCCGATACAGGTTGCACCCTCCTGGACCCCGTACGCGAGAGCGACCATCAGTTCCGTCTCGAACTGCCGCGCCGGCCTGTCCCATGGGCCCACCTGCACGAGGATGGATCCTGCGACTTCAAGACCGGCCAGCTTGTTCTGCGTGAACCGCAGAGGGTCCAAGATGCCGTCGGACTTGGTCAGGTCGTCCAAGGTGGCCACCTGACCGCCAGCGGCCAACACTGTCGCCGAGTGGTCTGAGCCCAACTTCGGATCCACGACAACCTGCGACACTCCGGCCTGAGCCCACTGGTAGGCCATGTTCAGCATCGACAGGGACTTGCCCGAGCCGGTGGCGCCGGCGACCAGGAAGATCGGCAATGCGTCGCCGACGGACGCGGCGTCGTTGGAGATGTAGACCGGCTGCTTGTCGTGCTCGGTGAACCCCAGCAGTGCTCCGGTGGTGTCACCGCACACCGCCAAGTCGGGGGCTCCCGTGAACGCCATTGCGGTAGCGGGCAAGTCACGAAGCAGCGGGTTACACCGCACCTGGGAGCCCATCATCATCTCGGCTAGCGCCTTCTCCTGGCGTTCGACCAGGTTGGACAGCTTCACGGTGCGGGTCAGCCCGGCCACGTCGTACGAGCCGTCCAGCGAACCGTTCAGGGCTGCAACGATGCTCGCGTCGATGACGGTCGGCAAGTGCAGTGTGGCGGAGGAGTAGAGCGACTCCATCTGCTCGATGGCGGCCTGCTTGTCCTCCTGCTCCTGGCGGTCCATCGCGCCCTGGGCCTGAGCTTCGGTGATGTCCGCGCGGATCCGGCGGCGGCCCGTGCGCAACTCGTTGCGGGTGATCGCCGTCGGCTCAACCTTGCCGCGGAAACTGACCGCCATCGCTCCCTGGCGGACCAGTTCGACCACGAAGTTTGTTTCCAGGGACTTCACATCTCGCCAGTTGTAGTTGAAGGTGTCGAACCCGACGAAGCCGAGACTGTGATGGTTGTGCAGATCCGACCATTCCGGTTCACGACAGTCGACGTCTGCCTTCTCCAGCCGCGCCGCTTCCGTCATGGAGGTGGTGGAGGTGAACATGTGCAGGTGGTCTGAGTGCACCAGGTAGGGCACGTCCGGGTTGGCGCCCAGGTTCCACCACGAGTCGGCCAGGTGCATCTCGGCGCGAGTGGCGACCATCAGTCCGGCTCGGGTCAGAGCAGCATCGACCCGGCGGTAATCGGCCGCGTACTCCGGCAACTGGACGCCGACGTTCTGCAGCGTCAGCGCCTCATAGAAGACTTCGATCGACTGCCGCCAGCCCGAGCGGAACGCACTGTTGCGCAGCTTCACCCCGACCAACAGTTCCCGGCGGTAGGTGATCGCGTCCGAAAACTGCCGTGACAGAAAGCCCTTCAGCGGCTGGTCGTCGTCCGGCACGTACCGTTGCGGCACGTTGACCAGCAGCATGTGGAACTCGCGGTAGTTGTTCTTGGAGAACCGTCGCGACTTCACCGCAGTGCGCGTCAGACCCTCGATTTCCACGAGCGCATCGAAGATCGGCTGCCCAACGCGCAGGGCGTCGTCCTCGGTGATAGCCGAGGTGACCGGCCCCATCGGGCAACGCCGGTACAGCCACACGTCGTTGTCGATCGAGATGACCAAGCCGGAGTTGTAGATCTGCTTCACAGCGGTCGGCCAGTCCGGCACGGTGTCGGTGAAGGGAAGGTTCATCCGCTTCGGAGCCGTCTTAGTTGCCATGTGGAACCTGCCTCGTGGTGATCGTGCGTGTCGTGGTGGAACTGGTCCGGTCAACGCGGCGGATCCGTAGGCCGCCCGGCGGCTGGTTGCGCGACGTCGTCAACAGCCGGTCGATCGGCAACGACCGGGGCAGCGGGGCGAGCTCGCCGCGCATCAGCGGGTCACCTTCGAGGTGGGCACCGACGTGGGAGCCGGCGCCGGCGCGGATGCGCCGCCGGTGTCGTACGCCTTGGAGGACGGTGACGTGGCTGCGGTGGGGGTCGACTCCAGGTCGGCGGGCACCTGGATGGCGTTCTGGTACGGCTTGGCGGTCAGCCCCGAACCGGGAGCACCCCACGCGACCACCTGCGGCGCGGCGGTGTCGGCGCGCAGTACCAACAGGTCGAACTCCAACGGCTGCGTCGAGGTGTTCGCCGAACGGCCAGCCCAGTGCAGAACAACCTGGGCACGAACCACCAGGCCCTCCTTCGTGGTCGTCGACGCCGTGGCCTGCGTCTCCACCGAAGCCACCCCGGACATCGGCACGTAGGAGTCGGCGGCGTTGGTGTCACCAACGGCCAGCCGCAACTGGTCGGGATCGCCAGAGGTGTACGCCTTCGCCCACGAGTTGACCGCGGCGCTGACCGAGTCCGACACCTGCGTGTTGGCCTGGATCCCCGGCCATGGCGTCTGATCCTGTGCCCACCCATCCGTGGCAGCGGAGACCACCGGCACCAACGAAGGGCCAGCGACCGTTTGTGCGCCGCCGCGCGGGTCGATCGCCACCTGGAACGCAGCGGTGTACCCACGGCCCGCGCCGTCGACAACGGTGAAGTTCTCCGTCATCCGGGACACCTTCGATGTGGTGAAGTCAGCCGGCTTCACCGAACCGTCCCACGACACGATCTGCCCCCCGGGCAACGGGTTCGGCACCGACGCCAGCCAGGCCTGCAGCGACTGGTACGCGGCGAACTTGCCCGGGTCGGACACCGTCAACGACACCTGCTGGCTTGCGCTTTCAGACTGCGCTGCGGTGACCTTCTTCGACAGGTCGGAGGAGGAGATCTGCGCCTGGCAGCCGGCGAACAACGACAACGGCACGGCGCAGAGCAAGACGACCAGCAGCCACTTGATGACCTTCGCCTTGCGGATGTTCTTCTCACGCAGGTCCAAGTCAGTGCGCGGGACGAACTCCTCGACCTGGTACAGGTCGCCGCCGTCCAGGATCGAAGACCCGACCGCGTCGTCGCGGCCTTTCTTGCGGTTCAGCAGGTTGGTGGCCATGGTGACAAGCCCTTCGGAGGTGGTGGTCGGTAAGTAGAACGATCAGGAAATGAGTGCGGCGATCCGGTGCAGACGCGCCAGTCCTTCGGGGTCGACGTCGCCGGCGGCCTTCGCCAGGTCGCGTCCGGCGTGGATCGGGTCGCCGGTGGGGGCCTTGGAGCTCAACGAGGAATCGACACTGGACAGCAGCGCCCACACCGAGCGCAGCAGGGGCTTGTCTTCTGCGACACCCACCGCTTCAACCAGCGCGTCCATCACCGCTTCGGGGTCGGTCGAGGACGGGCGCAACGAGTCCAGGCACGATAGGGCCTTGATGTTCGGGGCGGACGTCAGGCTGAACACAGCAACCTCGGCGGGGTCGGTTTTGCAGCCGAGCAACCGGGCCGCAACTTCCAACGAGTCGTCGTCGAGCTCCGACATCGAGCGGTGGCGCTCGATTACGGCGAACAGACGCCTACGGGTCTGACGGTCACGCTCGGCCGCAGCCTTCGCAGCTTTGGCCTCGTCCGAGACACTCGCAGCCGGACGCTGCGCGGCCCGCTTCGATTTGCGCGGCTTGGATGCTGCCGGGGTGTCCTGCGGTTCAGCGAGAGGCTCCAAGGGAGGCGGGTCGTCGCCGACGGGCTGCTCGGACTGGAAAGGGGTGTCGAAGTCGATGTCGGTGCTCACGTAGATCTACATGGGCCACATTGAACAAGCCAGGGTCGAGTTACTGTTCCGTGCCTGCCTGGCGGACACCGTCACGCCACGATTCGACGTGCTCGACCTCGCCGTCGGTGTCCATGCGCACCACAGCAAAACCGCGAACCGTGCCGTCATCGTTCAGCGCGTCGCTCAGCAACCCGGCCCGGAACCGCAGCACCTGGAACGGACGGCCGCGCATGTCGTAGGTGACGATCGCCGGCAAATCACCGTCGTCGGTAAGCACCCCGTCGACGAACGACCGCGACTCCAACACAACCCTGCGGCCACCCACCATGCGGTACAGCAAGAGAGCCGGCTGGCCGTGCCCGCCACCAGCGTTGGTCAAGCGACCGTCGGCGTTGGTTAGCGTTTCCTCGAACACGCCCGGCGAACTCTGACGGGTCAGCCGGGTAAGCATTGCGGCCGGGACGGGGGCGGCGGCGGGGGGGGGCGTGGCCGGCTCGATGGGCTCGGCTGGTGACGCGACGGTCCGCTCCACGGGGAAGAAACCATCGCCAGCCAACGCTGTCGCCTGGGACCGGTAGTGATGCCCGCAGAACGCCATGTCGAGGCGCTGGTTGGACACCACCACTTCCGAGGGCGCACCGCACTGATCGCAACGCCGATTGATGTCGTCCGTCGCCGAGACCTCAACAGGGGCAGTCGAATCGCTCATGCTTGCAACGGTGCGACGGATCTGGGCTCGGGTCAGCGGCGGCGCAACACGATGAACGCACCTGCCGCTACCGCCAACAACAGGACGGCCCCCAACGGCAAGTGACCCAGCAGACGCCAGGTCGCGACGTGGACGATCGAGCGAGCGATGATCCCGCCCAGGGAACCGAAGCCAGAGGAGTGGCCGTAACCATGTGCGGCGTGGTGAACAGCGGCGAGTGCGGCAGCGGAAAGCGTCATGCCCGCACGGTGCGACGGGCATGACGCTTCGGCCAGGCAAGCGTCGTCCGTCCGGATCAGCAGGCGGACGACGCCAGGTCAGGCAGCGTTCGCGGTCGTGCCGGAACGCAGCGCGTCGATCTCGGCCTGCGAGGCGGTGCCGAGGTCTTTGAGACCCTTCAACACGCGGACCTTCTGGCCGGCGCGGCCGGTCATCTCCTGCATTTCGCCGAACACGAGCACCTTGTGACCGATCAGGTCACGGGCGATGCGTGCGGTGACGCGGCCGAACGGGTTCGACAAGTGCTCGGTACGGATCGTCTCCGTACCGTCCGGGGTGCGGTCCGACACCCGAGAGTGCAGGGTCACGATGACTCGACCCGAGGACGCCTCCGTCGACACACCCGCAACGATCGAACGAAACACCTTCTCCCCGTTCGCGACCGGCGCGACGTCAGCGAACAGACGACCACCAGGAGATGTCGACATCAGCAACTGCTTCGCCTGCTCAGCGACCAGCGCCTCACGGTACTCGGCGGGGGAGAACGGCAGGTTCTCCGCAGCCATCTGCTCAACAGTGGGCATCGGCACCATGGAGTACGCCGCGATCAGCGCGGACTGGATGACGGCCGGGTCGGCCGGGAACTGGTTGGACATGGTCAACAACTTTCGAGGCGAGGACTGCTTACACCCGTACGGTGCGACGAGTCTGCGCATGGACGTTCGTTGCATGGGCTCTGTCCACGCATCCGGGTGCCTTACCCGATACTCGCTTTGTCCTCCATCCTTGGCGACTCGGCCGTGGTGGTATCTACCTCGATATCACCAACCAACTTCGACTAAAACGTAGGAGTGCGGCCCGCCCAACCCGGGTGCAGCAAGCGCAGCGCCAGGACGGCGAAACCTGTGCGATGGACCGAGTGCAGCGACGGTGCGTCGCACCGTGCATGAGTGAGTAAGCCAACCGGTCCAGACCCCCACGACGCGCCCGAACTGAACCAGTGGCTGGCGTTCCAGGGCCGCTCCTTGATCGTGACCGATCGTGAACATCCGGGCGCACAGGCGTTGTTGAAGCCGCGTCCGCTGTCACCTTCGACGGCGGCCGCGATGCACGACGGCTGCCATGCCCGGTGGGCGGTGGAGCGTTCGCTGCCTCGTTCGGCAGACCCGTTCGGTGCCGCCGAGAAAGGAACCGCGGTGCACGCGGTGCTGGAGGAGGCGTTGGCGTTGCCGGCGGAGCAGCGCACCGCGCAGACACTGCACGACCTGCTGGCACGCATCGAAACCGTCCGCGACGATGTGGTCGCCCCGGACGACCCGATGAAGGTCACGTCGTGGCGTGGCGAGGTCGCCGCGAAGATGGAGAAGGTGTCCGACGCGATCGACCTGAGGGCGTTGGACGTCATCGGAACCGAAGTGCCGTTGGAGAACCTCACCATCGCCAAAGTGCCGCTGCGCGGGTACATCGACGTCTACGCGCGGGAACCTAACAAGATCGACACGCGGATCCTGGACTGGAAGACAGGTAACCCGCGCACGCCCTACAAGGGCGACCGGGACGCTTACGCGGACCAGCAACGCATCTACGGCATGGCTATCGCGGCACTGACCGGGAAGCTGCCCGTGGGCGCGACACTCATCTACACCGCCATCGGCGTAGCCAAAGAAGTCGACTACAGCCGCGAGGCGATGCGTGACACTGTGGAGGCGTTCAAGCGCAGTTACGACATCGCCCGGAACAACAGTGACACAGGCGTTTTCGCGATGAAGGCGTCCGGGTTGTGCGGCTGGTGCCCACTGGCACTGGTTTGCCCGACCGGCAACGCCAAACGCACGGTCTCAGCGAAAACGACGTCGGCTCTGATCGGGCCGAGCTTGGTGATCCCGACGGTTCTGCCGGGTGTGCGTCGCACCGTACCTGTGGCTGCCGAACAGGGCAGTCAGTCGATGAACGGAGCAACCGTGGTAACCGAAGCCAAGTCGTGGGAGGAAGTGCTGCCCGCCGGGCAGACGGTCCCCGGAACCGGCAGCACCCTGAACCCCAACAGCTACGCGGCCATCGCCGCGATGACCTCGACAACGATGGCGCTGGACGCGCTGCACGCCTACGACGTGCAGAACGGGACGGCGCTAGCGGGCAACGTTTCAGCGATCCGCTCGTTGGGCTTGACGTTCGCCAGCCTGTTCGCCACCGTCCAAACCAACCTGGGTCTGCGGGCGTCCATGCAGGACGGTTCCAACACCCGCCTGCGCGCCGCGATGCACTCAGTCCTGGCCATCCAGCCGCCGCCGCTGCACAGCGCGGACAAGTCCGACTGGGAGGCGTGGTCGGCGCTGGCCGTTCGTCGCCTCGAAGTTCTGTTCAAGGTGTCCGCCGAAATCTGGGAAGCGGGCATCGTCGCCGAACCGTACGCCGACCTCGCTGGAACCATCGCCGCGAACCGGGTTTCGGTCTGACATGAGCCGTCTCGGACCGTAACCCGTTGAAACACAAGGGGTTTAAGGTCCGGTCAGCTTTTCACGGACGCTTGCTCGGCGTGCCGGTCCAGGTGTTTCACCACGATGCCCTGGATCAGCACTCGTTGGCGACGAACCTGGGCGGTCGACACTTCCAGTTGGGCTGCAATCGTGTCGAGCGTGGGTGAGTCCAAGCCTTCCAGCGTCGGCGACAGCAACGCCCGGGCGACCTGTCCGAGCATCCGAGACAACCGATCGCATTCGGTGACGACCGCGTCGACGACCCCGGACAACGCAGCCAGATCCGCGACGTCCTGGTCGTCGGCCACCTGGGTCAGTTCCGGATCGGCATTCAGTGAAACCGGTGGCGGCACAGGTGAACTGAGCCGTTCCACGTCCTGCGGGGTGAGGATCAGGCCGGACTTCGCGGGGTCTTTACGCTTGGCGATCATCCGAGCGTTGTGCTCGGCAGCAAGCTGCTCCGGGGTCGGGTCGACGCCCAGCGTCATCTGCATCGCTCGACGCAACTTCTCCAGGTCACCACGCTTGCGTTCGTCGGCGCGGGTGCCGGCAGGCTGCATACCCCGGATCTCCCGCTGCAGGTTCTTAACTGCCCGGTCCACCAACACCGCTCCGGGCGAACGCACCTCGGTCAAGTACAGATCCGGCATCGTGAGCAGTCCGTGCGCTTCGGACATCACCGCCTGCAGCGGTTCGTCGCCGACGTTCATGTCCGGCGGGCACATACGCATCGCCAACCGCAGCATGTACGGGCGGTTGACGGCCAGGAACGCGTCGATCTGAGCGACGCGCTGTTCATGCGGGAGCGCGGCGAACACGGCCACCGGGTCGGCAGGATTGATCTGGGACCTCATTCGGCGGCCCTCCACACTTCGCGAAGGACCGCGTCAGTATGAAACGGGAACGCAGGGAACGCACGTTGACGGGAGCGCAGGTCACCCATCTCGCTGACCTCCAACACAGCCCCCAACCGGCGCACGGGAGTGCCCTTGTTGCGCATCACCCATCCAACCGTCACCTCACGGTCAAGCATCCCAGTGGGTACCGACAACCGCTGCCTGGCCAACGCCATGTCCCGGTTGAGCGTGCCTTGCGTACGTGTGGCACCGAGTAGGGCGTCGATACGCACCGCCAACAGCGGCCGACCACCCGGTTGGCACGCGGCAGCGATGAGTTCGGGCACGCTCGCTTCGCCGCGGGAGAGTGCCAGCAGCCACCGGGCCCGCAAGGCGCGTGCCTTGGTCGCCTTGGCAGTCATCTCCGCGGTGGAGTTGATCGGACGCTGCACGGGTGCACTCACCGGCCCACTCCGTCGATCAGGGCACGGTTCTTCATCACCGGTGACAGGTTGAGGTTGGTGGCTCTGCGCACCGTGCCCGCGGACCAGGCAGATGTGTCCGCGCCAGCGGCGATAGCGCTGCGGATCATCTGGCCACTGCGGGGATCGCCGAATCGACGGGCCAGTTCTCTGTTGACCAGGCTGTTGATTTCCATCGACAACCACCGCGCCGGCTCGACGGCCTCGAAGTCGACGTCCACGGCTTTGGCGACGAAACGCCCGACCTGCCCTAACGTGCCACCCGGATCGCCGAACGTCATGGTGGCCGCGATCTGTGTGATCGTTTCGTCGTCGAACCCGGCGCCGTCAGCGAACTGCGAACCTTGACCGATCGACACCAGCGCGCCCACCAGGGACTTGAGTCGGGTCACGATCGCTGTCCGGGTGATCTTCTCCGCCAGCAGAAGCATCTCCCAGTTGGCGACGCGGCCAGCCTCCACCAATCCCGGCAGGTGTTGGTGGCCCGTGTGGACGGCGGCCGATTGCACGTCGCCACCGAACCGTAACGCCTCGGGCGCAGACAGGGCGTGAATCCCACCGGCCTCGAAGGTGAACGCGCGGTGCTGGCCGAACGCGTCCGTGGACTTGGTTACCGGCAGGTCATCGACTCCTACCAGCACCGGTCCGTTCAAGCGATGCGGCATCGTCCGCCGACCCCCGGAGGAGTCAGGCCGGCGCCCTACGAGGGCAAAACCCCACCACCACGCCGGAAGGACCGCGTACTGACCTGCCGGCGTAGCACCGTCAGCCAGCAGTTGCGCGGCTTCCAGCCCGATCACCTGGGCCGAGATCAAGTCGGCCAGTTCCTGGGTCCTGCTCACCTCGGGAACCTCCCCAGAAGGCCTGTGGACGACGCCGGAAGCGCCAGCAGAGCCACCGGAACGGCGACCATGGGCGCACAGACGCCCAGGACCAGCAGCGCGCCCCACAGCGCCCGCTGAGGGCTCACCGGCGGGCGCAGCGCCCACGCGCCGATAACGGCCGCCAGGGCGGCTGCCAACCAGGCCACCAAGCCCCAGCCGTGCGGGACGAGAGACCCGACTGCTCCCGCGACGGCGAACGCCGCGACGCCGCCTACGAAACGCATCTGGGTGGGCGTGGTCATCGCCGGGGCCAGCCCACGAGCCGCTTACGGGGGCCCGACTGCACTGGCGCCGCCGCCGGATCGAACTCGTCCAGCCCACCGGCGACCAGTTCGGTGGCACGGGCGTGTTTGACCGCCGCGATCGGCTCGAACTCCGGACGTCCGGTGACGCGCAGCAACACCGAGGCCAACACTGGGGCAAGCGCGGTCGACTTGGTCGGCAGGATCCCGACGCGCAGCTTGGAACGGATCTGCTCCTCGTCGTCGGTGACGCAACCCAGGGACACGGCGAGCTTGGCCAAGGTACGGGTCATTGCTTCGATCTGGCGGGTCAGGTCGTCACCGGGTCGTCGCGGAACGTGGTTGACGGCGAACATGAGCCGCTCCAGGCGGACCCCGGTTCGGGAAGCCAGCGCCCGAAGCACGTCCACTGCCCCCACCAGGCCCGGCTGGGTCGGGGTCGTTAGCAGCACCAGCCACGCTCCGGAGCGCAGCAGCGGTTCGATCACGTCCTGGGTGACCGAACCGTCGACGTACGGCGTCAACCGGCCGCCGTCGACGATCACCAGGTCAGCCACCGTCGCCGCTGTCTCGATGGAAGCCAGCGCGGTGGAGTGCTCAACGGTGGCCCGCTCGGCTAGGCCGCTCGGAGTCAGGATCGTGTGGAAGCTGATGTCCGGGGTCTTGACCGAATCGGTGTTCATCGTGCCGGGGGAGACCAGCGCGGTGCGCACGTCGCCGGTGCGCTGCGCGGTCAACAGCGTCGGCAACACTCCCGAGCCGCGCAGCAGTTGGCGGACGCCGGAACCGACCAAGTCGGCATCAGCGAGCACTGTGCGGGACACCTTGCCGGCATTGCTGGCCAGCTCGGCCGCGGTTGCGGCGAAGCTGGTGACTCCGGTGCCACCGTCGGCGCTGGCGAAGATCAACACCGGGGCCAATCGGCCCTTGATCCTGACCCGAGGGTCGGTGTTCACGAACAGGTCGTCGAGGTTGTCGGCGGGGCTGGTGTCGGTCGTCATGGCTCGGTGGTCTCCGTGTTGAGTCGGCCCTCGGGTGGTCGCGGACGCCTGGTGTGTCCACAGACTTATTCCAAGATCGACCGCCTGCCAGGGTGCCCGAAGGCTGTGACCTGCGGTTTCGTGAGTACTCCTGGGTTGTCTGCGTGTCCGAGTCGGCGGTTGCCGGCCACGGTGGTCGGGGTTCGAGGCTTGCTGGTGCGTGCGAGGCAGGCTGCGTTAAGGCTTCCGGGGCACGTCGTCGGCGCCGGTTCGTCACCAGGGTTGGTTGGCGGCGGTTTCGGATCCGCGTCGCATCCGCCGGGATCTTCTGCCCGCTCGCTGGTCGAGTCGGCAGAACAGGCGCCCGCGACCCTTGGGCGGCGACCAACAGTTCCGGATCGTGGAAAGTTGGAGGGGGATACCCCTCGCGCGTACGCGCGCGTAGGGGTCTGACCCTACCTCTGGAGTTGCGAAAACAGAGGCGGGTGGGTGTTCTGGCTGCATCCGCCACCACTTGACCACGCGTGTGGTCAGACGGTTCAGGGACGTTTGCGCAGGTCAGGGGGTGTTCGAGGGTCGAAAAACGGGGATCTGGCCACATGACCACGCCCGCAACAACCCGTATAGGGGATTTGGATACATATATCTCCCCCGGAAGTAATGTATGCGAATCCTCATAAGGGGGTATATACGGTGTGGTCAAGTGGTCAGATCAGTAAAAAGTAGTAGTAAGTAGTAGTAGTAGAAGGCTCTGACCTGCGGTTTTGTGTTTCGAGGTTCCGGCGAAAACTGACCACACGGTGTGGCCAGTTGCAGCCAGTTGCAGCCAGAAACGGTCAAGTTTCCCGGAATGACGCGGTTTTCCAGGTCCAGATTGCGGTTTTGGCGATCTCATGGGTAGGGTCAGACCCCTACGCGCGCGTGCGCGCGAGGGGTATCCCCCTTCGATTCGGTCCAGGTCAGGGACTCGTGATCGGCCGACAGCGACGTTTTCCCCCGAAACATGCGTAAGGTCATACCCCTCGCGCGCGCGTACGCGAGGGGGTCGTCCCTTTTATTTGCGTTTTCAACGACCTGTAAGCTCGGGCATCGCCACCACCAACAGTGCAGGGTCATACCCCTCGCGCGCGCGTACGCGCGTGGGGGTGTGCCCCTACGGGGTTTGCTGCAAGAATCAGTCCCGCGGGCTTCCCCCAGTCGGCGAAGGTGGCAGGCTTAGCCACGTCCCGAACCAACTGGCCCAAGGAACGAGCGAAACTACGATGGTGGCAGGCGAGCCCGGTTTCGACGCACCGGTCGATGTCGCCGTGCGCTGGATCCTGACGATGAGCGATCCGCTCATCCCACCTGGTTACCGAGAGCGCATGGACGCGCAGATGTCTGCGCAGATCAGCGTCCAACCCCAGTGGGGGTCCTTCTTCCTCGGAGGAGCGATCAGCGACCTGATCCACACGTTGCCGAGCGAAGACCCGTGGCGCAGCATCAGTGCACGCTTCGGCGACCACGCCATCGGCGACAAGGCACCAGGTTTCGATGGCGCCGTCACCGACGACGGTGCCCCGTTCGGCACCTACCTGAACGCCCTGGACGTCTCCGGCCAAGTCATGGCCTACCCCGAGATCGACCCCGGTCTCATCGCCTTCGCCCAAGACCTCATGCCAGCCTCGTGCTACGCACTCGCCTGCGGCTCCCTGAGCCACAAGGAGGCGGCCGAAGCGCTACGGGCCGCATTGGTGCCGTTCGGGTCCTACGACGTCGGCGACGATGGTCAACAGGATGCTGTCGGGGCTGCAGTCATCCACCCCGAGGTGCCGCCGGAGGGTTCTGGGGCGCTTCTGGTCGAGGCCGGGCTGCCCGCCCTGAGGTGGGCCGCCGCCCGACGACGTTCCTACCTGGACAGCTTCGACGACGGCTACCTGTTCGAGGTACTCGCTCGCTGGTCCCATCTCGCCGGACGACTCGCCGCCGGCGAAGATCCGGGCGAAGACCAATGGCGGCTCATTGCCGCGCGCAACGAGCAGAACGCCATCGAACCGCTGCCCGCCGACGACTTCTGAATCTCCAGGCATCAGCCAAGGACCGGGAACGAAGTCCGGCGTCACCCACGCTGCCGTCGCAGCAGCGCGACCTTTCCGGAAGAACGAAGCCTGGTGACGGCCGGCCGCGCCAGCGACCGCGGCCGTCGCACCGTAGGTCGGTGAGCGATTCGGTTTCTGGTGCGTTGTTCCCGGCGGCAGCGTTCGGCCCTGGCATCACAGGGTTGGACGCGATGAAGTTGTCAGCGTCGGCGGTTGCCCCGTTGGTGGCTTATGCCTCCGGCATGTTCTCGGTGGACGAGACCAACCTGGCGACTGCTGCGCAGGTGCTGGGGGCCGGTACCGACCGTCGCTCGAAAGGCTTCAAGTCGCTGCGCTCGGACCTTCCCGCGTTGGCGATGCCGTGGTACCCGCTGGACCGCGTGGCGGCGGCGGCGACGCAGATGACCCAGGGCGCGCAGGTGGAGCCGCAGGCCGGGTTCGGCCAGTGGCGTCCAGCGAACCCGACCGCGGGCAAGTACATGATGGTCGCCGGCGCGAACAGCGTGCTGGGCGTCCACCCGTCGACGCCGTCGACTTTTTTCGCGGCGCCGGACGCGGTCCTGATCGCAGAGGGCCAGATCAAGGCGTTGTCGGCATTGACCGCGTGGCTGGTTGAGCAGGGCGTGTCCATCTCGGACCTGTCCGAGACCGGTGAAGGTTCCCGGGTGCGCTTGCGATCCATCATGGAGTCGTTGGACGCACGGCTGCTGGTGGTGTGCATCATCGGAGTGCACAACTGGTCAGGGATGCCCGAGTGGCATGCGCTGCGATTGAAGAACCTGCCGGTGACAATTGCATTCGACGGTGACACCGCCACCAACCGCCAGGTGTGGGACGCGGCCTCGAAACTCGCCGCGTTCCTGGAGTCTCGACACGCCGTGGTGTCTTTTGCTGACCCGAGCCTGGACGGTGTGTCCAAGGCCGGGGTGGACGACTTTTTCGGCGCGGGCAAGTCGTTCGCCGACCTGATGGACACCACCAAGGACGACCTGCCCGACAAGCCCGAGGCGGAGGTCGAGTTCTACCCGGGCGACGTGCGGATGAACGACGACGGCGCGACCTTCGAGGAGTACCACGTCAGCGACGACGGTTACACCAGCCGCGGCTCGTGGGTGCCGAAGGCTGGCATGGCCGGGCGTCTACTGAGTGAATCGAACCCGAAGTCGAGTGACTGGTCCCCGGGCTCGGAACTGGTCGAGGGGAAGCTGGACCCATCACTGATCGACGAGAACGAACCGGTGCGGGTGCAGATCGAAACGTCCTGGAAGTCGCACGACGGCTCCATCGTCAAAGGCGTCGTCAACGGTAATGACGACCTGCTGAGCGAGAACCCGAACCGCTGGCACCTGCGCAAAGCCGTCATCCCGACGACGGTGTCCAAATGCCCGGACTGGGGCAACCTGCCAGGCGCCTGGCTGAAAGCGATGAAGCTGCACCGGGCGGGGGAGACGATCACCAACTACCTGTGGATGCAGATGGGGTGGGTGCCGACTGTCAGTGGGCTGCCGGTGTTCGTCGCCGGCGAAACAGTGCTGGGCATCGAGGGTCGGCTGATCGGTTCGGGCACGGTGCCCGGGTGCACCAACCGGGTCATCCCCGGAACTTCCAAGTTCGGTCTGGCGCCGATCGAAGCCGACACCGACGAGCAATACCGGGCATACCTGCGGGCCAGCATCGAGACCGTGTTCGAGACCTACACCGGCGGCGCATGGGGCAACCAGTCGGTCGCCGCTACCGTCATCGCTGCCGCCTTGCGGCCGGTCGTGCCGATCAGGCCCAAGACGACCATCCTGTTCTACGGACCGCCGCGCGGCGGCAAGTCGTGGTCGGCCAAAGCGATCATGGCGTTCTGGCAGTCCGACCCTGGCGCATTCCAGGACACGCTGCCTGGCGGTGCGTCCGACACCAAGTACAGCCTGGAAGACGTGGTGGCTCGCGTGCCCATCTGGGTTGCCGACGACCTGGCACCCAGCAGTGACGCCCGCAAGAACGAACGCGAGGAGTCCTCGATCGAGGCGATCATCCGTTCGGTGTTCAACGGCACCTCCACCCGGCGGCGCACCGCTGACGGTGGGCGTCGCCGCGTCGACGTGCCGTTGGCAGTGCTCGTGGTGACCGCCGAGAACCCGCTGACGTCCAGTTCGGTGATGGAACGCTGCGTGGCTTTCGACACCGGTGCACGCGGCTTCCTGGGCAACGAAGATGCAACCGACGCGTTGGTCGAGCTCAACACAACCACGCTGACCGCCAACGAGATCACGGCCGCGGCGGTGCAGATGGTGCAGCGGGCCGCTGCCGAGCAGGGCTGGAAGAAGGCCAACCGGGAATGGGCCGAACTGTTCGACATGCACCGTGAAGCGGCGACGTCGTTCCTGCGCCGCAATGGCGGCACCGAGGGAACACTCACCCGTCACGCCGACATCGCAGCGGACCTGATGCTGGGCGGCGACGTGCTGGAAATGCTGGCCGAATGGGCTGGCTGCGATGAAGCGTTCCTGGACCGACTGGGCAAGCTGCAGCACTGGATCCTGGAAGCTGTCGGAGCCAACTACGGTCAGGCAGCGACGGTCACACCGGGTGAAAACCTACTGGCGGCGCTGCGCGGCGTGCTTGAATCGGGCACCGGTCACGTCCTGGGGCAGGACGGCAAGCCTCCGATGGCAGACATGCCGTCTGGCCACCCGTTGCGCGGCAAGGCCAGCATCATCAACGAGCGACTGGGCTGGCGTGCGTCATCGGACGAGAGGCGCCCATGGGAGCCGCGTGGCGCCTCCATCGGCCGACTGGTGTGGCACGGGCAGACCCCCGTGGTCCTGATGAACCACACGGCCGCGTTCGACGTGGCCCAACGGGCCTACCGCGGGCTGCTGCCGCCAGGAACCAAGGCGAGCTCGGTCTGGGCGTCCGCGTGGGGGACCGGCCTGTGCCCGGACTTCTGGAAACGGCGGCTGGGTCGCGGCGGTGAACTGCGCCCGATGGTGCGGGTGCGCGACTTCGAGGGTGTGCCGTTCAAGGTGGCGACTCTGCTGGACCTGGACGAGAACGGTTAGGTCCGTACCGCTCGGCGCGAAGGCCGCACGTGTTTGAGCGAGCGTTACGAGAAATCCCGGATCGCTGCTCGACGCGCGCTGGAACGATCGCGGCTGCGGCGCTGCCGGGAATCGGCGTGGAGTCCCGCAGCACCGGATCGACGCAGGTCGCGCAATGCGGCTGCCATCTGAGGGTTGGCGTGCGCGTGAGGGTTGCGCGGCTTGCGTGCCATGACGGTTCCTTTCCTGGAGCTCATGTGGCTGATGACGAGGTGACGGTGCGACGGCTCCGGACTCGGTGCTGGCAGGGGCAACGACCGTGCGCGCAATCGGATTCCAGTGACGGTCAGGCTGCCGAAGACCGGCGCATGCCCTCCGGTTCGGAAGCTGCACGCCCGGCGGCTAGTGCTGTCCGGTCTCCAACTCAATGCCATGCGCGGCCTGGTGTTCCCAGGCGACCTGAACAATCCTGGCGAACGGGATCGAGGAGGAGCCAGCCGCTAGCTCTGCGGTGATGATCTCGATGATTGCTCGGAGCGCGTCCTCGTAACGAACGAGGACCTCGTGCGTTTCAGCGTCGGGGAAGGCGAGAGCTTCTCGCCACTCCCCGTCAGTCTTGTCGAACTTGCGCCACATCACGGAGTTGTCGAGAGCGCCATGGTTCGGGTTCGACTTGCCTAGAGCGAGCCGCTCCCCGATCACGCCGGCCCGCGTCGTACGGACCCAGCCCTTCGGCGTTAGACGGGAGACGCCACGCACCTGCGCCACGGCGCCTCCTTCAGGGGTCAGATAGATGTCGTCGAAGGTGCCGCCGAACAGGATGCACGCGACGGCATGTCCCGCTTCGTGGGCGGCCACGACTGACTCGGGAACATCGTGCAACGGCGGGCTATCGATCTGCTCCGGCATGGCGCCCATCGTGCCCCTGTCAATACAGCCCTCGTACCTCCGGACAGTGATTGCCACAGTGTCAAAGCGGAGGCGCGGGATGTGGGCGCTAGCGAACTCGGCGGTCCGGGGGTGCACGCGCCAACCCCGCGCCGCCGAAATTGGTAGGACGAAATACGCAACATCCGCGAATCGGCCGCGCACCGACATAGCATGCGGAAAAGTCTCTTAGACCCCTTGATCGTTGAACTCCTCGCGGACCTCATTCTCTGGGCGGTTCAGGCTGCCTCCGCGTGGTGCTGGAAGCGCGCCCGGAGAAGACGTCGTGCAGCGCTGCGACGCAGGACTCGACAGGCTCGCCGGGTCCGTAAGTCCAGGACATTCAAGCGCAACCAACACCGTCGCCGTAAGCCACGGCGGTGACCACCGAACTAGCTGCAGTCACCGGCTGGGTTCGATGACCCGGCCGCGCGGCGTACCAGCGCGCCACCGACGCGGGACTCGTCGACGGCGCGGGTCTGCTGGCGCGCACACCCACCGGAGGCACGCACGTGTACTTCCCGGCGACACCGGGCAAGGAGCAGCGATCGTGGCAGGCCGCTGACGTGGGCGTCGATTTCCGGGGCGACGGCGGCTACATCATCGCCCCTCCGTCCCGGCGAATCATCGACGGGAACGTGAGGCTCTACGAGGTCGCCGACATCGCCGCACACTCGGTCGGCACGGTCGATGCGGGCCGTCTGCGGGACTTCCTCGACCCGCGCCCCGTCGCCCCACCACGCGCCGAGGGCACCTCAGTGGCCGTGGATGGGAAGCGGCTGGCGGCGTGGGTCGCCGGGCGAAGTGAGGGCGAGCGGAACCGCAGCCTGTTCTGGGCCGCCTGCCGCCTCGCCGAGAACGGCGTCTCGGCCACGGACGCGCTCGATGCTCTGGGGGCTGCGGCGCAGTCGGCGGGTCTGGGCGATCGCGAGATCACCACGACCGTTCGCTCGGCCTACCGAGCCACCCAGCCCGCGCCCGAGGCAACGTCAGACGGCCGAGCCCAGAGCGCGGGTCGATGGTTCGGTCGCACGGCGAGCCCGCCGTCCGCAGCGCTGGGGAGGGCGGGGCTGTGATGCGCGAGTCGGACGGGCGGCGCTGGGCCGCGATGACGGCGGTCGCGGGGACGGTGTTCATCGCCGCCGGGGCGTTCTGGCTGTCGTTCACGTCGCTGGCCGATCTGGCCGCTCGCTCCGGGATCGGGTCGGGGCAGGCGTGGGCGTGGCCGCTGATCGTGGACGGCATCATCGTCGTCGCCACGGTCGCCGTCGTCGCCCTCGCTGGGCAGCGATCGGCCTGGTACCCGTGGGCGCTGCTGGTCGGCGGCGCGCTCGTGTCGGTGACAGCGAATGCCATTCACGCCGTCGTCGCCGCGGATGCCGACGTACCCAGGATGCTCGCAGCCTCGGTCGCCGCGGTGCCACCCGTCGTGCTGCTGGCCATCACGCACCTGACCGTGATCCTCACCCGCACCGCCGACCCAGACACGGCAGTTGCCGCCGCCGACTCGTTCTCGACGAACACGGCGGAGACCATGCCCGCGCTGCCGTCTGGCGAGCCGGAACTCACCCGTCGAGACGACGGTGTGGCGGATCGGCGTGCCCTGGGCTGGGAGCTGCGCGAGGCGGGTTGGTCGAACAAGCGGATTGCCCGCGAACTCGGGGTGCATCCCTCGACCGTGGGCCGCTGGTTCGCCGTCGCGCACCTCAGTGAGACCACCGACGCCGCCGACGAGCGGGAGGAGACGACCCCATGAACACCACTGAGAACCCCCAGCACCACGACCCGACCAGGCCCGATCCCGCACGGCTGGTGCCCGAGGAGCCGAGGGAGCGCCCCGAGCCCGTCGAGGCGACGAGCACTCCGGAGGCGGTGCGGGCCGCGCAGGTCGCCCGCGACGACAAGCGGCACGCTCTCGTTCGCGGTTGCGGCGTGGAGTGGGTGCGCCCCACCGATCTGATCGCCCGGCACTCGGCGCACGCGGCCGGGCGTGGCCTCGACTTCCAGGCCGAACTCGCTCGCCGCACCCGCACCCCCATCGGTGCCGGTGTTCGTCGTCTCGGGGATCGAGCCCGGCGGTTGCCGCCGATCTCGGCGTTCGGGCGCAGCACCGCGCCCTCGTCGCAGGTGTCCCGCTCCGGGGTCTCGATGAGTTGACGGCGGTGACAGGTCATGGTCGCGACGGCATCGGCATGCAGGACGCGCTCGTGGGAGCGAGTGCGCACCTGCCTGCCAGGAGGTGCCGACACCATGACCACATCAACCCGCACCAGCACCGAGCAGCCGACGGCCTTCGGGGCTGAGGACTTCACCACCGGCGAGGGCCTGCGCGCCCTGCTCAACCGTCTCGCCGAGGGCGGCGAGGATGCCTGGGTTCACGATCCGGTGGCCCGCGGCCTGATGGAGTTCGCCGCCGACAAGTACCGCGCTCTGGCGAGGAAGCACAAGCTCGACACCTGGGAAGCGGTGACGGCAGCGTTCGACGCGATGCAGTACCGCTCGACCCGCCAGGCCAACGATCCGTGGGCGATCATCACCCACGCCGTGCGCATCACCTGCGTCTACGAGGAACGTGCCCAAGGGCTGCTCTGCTCGGTGCACCAGGCCCGCCGCGCGCACGTCTCGGCGTTCCACGACCCCGAACGGTTCTCCGAACGCGACACCGCACTGGCCGACTACCATCCCGCGTTCCACACCACCGACAATCGTCCCAGCGACCTCGAACCGGAGCCGCGCGACAGTCTCGGGTCGGCGCAAGCATGCATGTCGGCCGGGTCGGCGGCCGAGGACGCCATCGCGATGCTGTGCCTGCTCGACTGGCCCGCCGACACGGCGCGGGCCGCCGTCGAGCATGTCTGTGGGGCGTTGATGAAGGCCGGCACCCGCCAGTCCGCCTACGAGGCGCTGCGACGCGATCGGCACGCGCGGGCACTGCTCGACCTGCCGCGCCGCTCCTGGGCCGCGCTGCTGAAGGCGCTGCTCGGGAACCCGCACCCGGCCTACGTGGCCACCAGCAGTGGCCGCGGCGTCCTGCTCCGGCTGCTGTTGGGCGAGACTCTCGACCTGCTGCTCCGCGACGACGATCTGATCCTCGCGCTCGCTCTGGCGGCTCCGAGTGGTGGAGGCGGTGAGTCGTCGTGACCGAGCCACTGATCGGCAGCATCCAGCTCGACCGCACCGTCGATTCGATCCTCGTCGGCACCCGGCACCGCGCCGACCTCGGCGACATTGACGCTCTCGCGGCATCCATCGACCGCGACGGCCTGTTGCAACCGCTCACGATCACCATCGACGGCGTGCTCGTGTGCGGAGCACGACGCCTGGCCGCGATCAGGAAGCTGGGCTGGCGCACCGTGAACGTGTGGGTTCGCAGTGGCCTGTCCGACCGGCTCGGGCAGCTCCTCGCCGAGCAGGACGACAACATGCTCCACAAGCCCTATACCCAGCTCGAGGCCGCCGGCCTGTACCGCGAACTCAAGCAGGTCATGGTCGCGGATGCCGCCCGCCGGAAGTCCGCTACCCAGTTCAGTGCTGAGAACCAGCCTGGAAACGACGGTCCCGCAAAATTTGCGGGACCGTCGAGCGCGCTCGGGGATGCGCGGGAGCAAGCGGCGGCGATGATTCCCGGCGGCGCGTCGCACACGACACTGGAGAAGATCGGCTACCTCGAAGACATCGCCAACAACCCCGCTCAGCCCGAGGCGTTGCGCGCCGAGGCTGCCGCCGGGCTGGAGCGGATCGAGGCCGGGGACCCGGTGCATCCGATCTACCAGGCGATGCGCGACGCCGACACCACCGAGCGGGAGCGGCGCGAGGCAGAGCTGCACGCCCGCGCCGAGGCAGCAGTGGCTCGCGCGAAGTCGATCAAGAAGGGCAAGCGCACCCCACCGCGTCCGTTGCCGCTTGTCACCGGAGATGGGCAACCTGTCCGTTACCCGCTGCGCGCGTTCGTGCAGACCTGGGGCGAGCTGACGAACTGGTGGACCCACTATGACGCCGACACCCTCGCAGGTGGACTGACCGGCGAGCAGTTCGAGAACTTCCTCGCGACCGCCGACGGCCGCGATGATCGACGCTGACCCCAAGACCCGCGACAGCATCTGGCAAGGCGTCTCCCTCGCACTCGCCGCGCTCGCCGACCCACGCGTGCTCGATGCCGTCACGCCAGGCCCGCACGAGCACTTCGACCCCGAGACCTTCCTCACCGAGCAAGGCACCCTCTATCTGCTCGCCACCGGGGCGGGTGCGGGAGCCTCCGCATCGCTGGTCGCGGCGTTCGTCGAAGACCTCATCGAAACCGCCCGACGGCTCGCCGCCCGCTCGCCCGGAGCACTGCTCGACCCGCCACTGCTCCTCGCGCTCGACGAGATCGGAAACCTCGCGCCGCTGCCGTCACTGCCGACGCTCATGGCCGAAGGCGGCGGCACCGGGATCACGACCATGCCGGTCTTGCAGTCCCTCGCCCAAGCGCGCGACAAGTGGAGTGAGCACCAGGCCGGCGCGATCTGGGACGCCAGCATCGTCAAGATCATCCTCGGCGGCGCATCCAACAGCCGCGACCTCCAAGACCTCTCCACACTCATCGGCGAGCGTGATGAGTTCACCGACAGCGTGACCCTCGGCGACCACGGCACCCGCTCCAACCAACGTTCCATCCGCCGTGTCCCGATCCTGCCGCCAGACCGCATCCGAACACTGCCATTCGGCACCGGCATCACGATGCTGCGCTCAGCGCCTCCCATCGTCACCGATCTGCGCGCCTGGCCGACACGGCCCGACGCCGTGCAGCTCCGCAGTGATCGCGACGAACTCGAAGCATTGCTGCGTCGTCGTCCTGCCTCCTGGGCGCGGGAGCGCACCTGCCTGACACAGCGGCCACGCACGGCTGGTCGCCCGAGTTCAGGAGGACGCCATCATGGCCATTCGCACCCACCAGTCCATTTCCGGTTTCGTTGCCTCGGACCCGCAGCTCAGCTACACCGAGCGCGGTGATGCTCGGCTCTACATGAAGGTCGGGATCGAGCACTACCGCAAGGAGCCCGACAACACCTTCACGCAGTTGGAGACGACCTTCCACGATCTCATCGCGTATCGCGGTGCTGCTGAGCAGGGAGCCGAGCGGCTCGCCAAGGGCGACAACATCATCGCCGACGGACGGGTGCGCGACTACTCCTACGAGCGAGGTGGCCAGCGGTACGAAGGCGAGGAGTTCATCGCAACGCGCATCGGTCACGACCTGGCCCGAACCCGCTACGAGGTGGACCGCAGCGAACGCACTTCCGGCCGCGACGCGACCGCGTTCGCCGCCCCTCAGCAGCCCGCGCCGTCCACCGCGACCGCCATCGGAATGTGAGCGACTCCGCCATGACCGATCAGTTCTTCCCAGAGCACGACGACACGCCGCCCGAGGCAGGCCCGGCATCAGCTCGATTCGACTCGCCCGAGCCGCCGCACCCGGTCAACTGGAACCTGCTGACCGCCAACGATCTCGAAGCCGAGTTTCTCGAACTGAACCGCTGGGTGGACTGGCTCCGCCACACCTACGGACTCCCCGCAAGCGTCGTACCGCCGTACTGGCACCGCCACCCCGAACTCCTCTGGGAACTGTCCGCGCTGCACCTGCACTGGCTGTGCGCGTACGACCCGGAGCAGAACGGGTCCGCGCCTCTGGGCTGGCACCGCGACTTCGCCGACGCCCGCGCTCGCCTTCGCGATTGGGTAGCGGCGTGCGGCACTCGGCTCGACCGGGACCGCCCGACTCGCCAGACGAGCTGGCCAGGTGAAGACCCCTCTCAACCCATCGAAGACTCACCGATCACGGATCGCGATGAGGACTTCGTGCGGTTCGTGATCGACATGGTGGACGCACGCCAGGAGGCAGAAGATGCCTTCTTCGCGGGCGTCGACCCGGAGACCGGCGAGGTGTGAGTCGTGGCGCGTCGCTATGAACGGAAGACCGGGCAGCGCCAGCAGAGCGAGCGCGAGCTGACGATCCGCGCCGAGTTCCACGAGCCGACGATCATCGAGGAGTTCGTCGACGCGGGCGAGTCCGCTCGCAAGGCCGACCGGCCCGAGCTGATGCGGATGATCCAGTACGTCGCGAAGCACAAGACGAACTACTGCATCGTCCACAAGGTCGACCGGCTGGCCCGCAACCGAGCCGACGATGTGACCATCCACCTTGCGCTCAAGGATGCCGGCGTCACGCTGGTGTCGGCCACGGAGAACATCGACGAGACTCCATCGGGGATGCTGCTGCACGGCATCATGTCTTCGATCGCGGAGTTCTACTCCCGCAATCTCGCTACCGAGGTGGTAAAGGGTCTGTCGCAGAAAGCGGCGCAGGGCGGAACCGTGACGAAGGCACCTATCGGCTACCGCAACGTCGGCGTGCGCGACGAGTTCGGGCGGGAGGTACGAACGTCGAGATCGACGAGGAACGAGCCCCGTTGGTGCGGTGGACGTTCCAGGTGTTCGCATCCGGTGACTGGACGACGAGCCAGCTCCACCACGAACTCGTGGCGCGCGGCCTCACCACGGCGGCGTCGCCGCGGCGACCATCCCGACCCATCGGCAAGTCGTCGGTGCATCGGATGCTGACGAACCCGTATTACAAGGGCAGCGTCCGCTACCAGGGCGTCACCTACGCGGGAGTGCACGAGGCGATCGTCCCCAACGAGGTGTGGGATCAGGTGCAGACCGTGCTCGGCACGCACCGCTCGGCAGCAGACGCAACGCAAGTCCATGAGCACTACTTGAAGGGCACCGTGTTCTGCGGGCAGTGCGGGTCGCGGTTGCTGGTGTGCAACGCGAAGAGCAGTCAGGGCACGATCTACCCGTACTTCGTGTGTGCGAGCCGGCATGGCGGCCGGGGCGGCTGCGCCCGGCAGGCGATGTTGATCGAGCAGGTCGAACGACTCATCGAGCGCTTCTACACCAAGGTGCAGATCGACCCGGAAACGATCGAGGCGGTCTCGGCGATGATTCATGCCCGGTTCGACGAGATGATGGCGGAAGGAGCCGCCGAGCTCGCCGACCTCGCGCCCCGGAGAGCCCAGCTCGAAGACGAGCAGCAGAAGCTGCTCCAAGCCCACTACGCCGGAGCGATCCCGCTCGACCTCCTCAAGCGCGAGCAGGACCGGATCACCGCGTCGTTGGAGACGATCGAGCACCGGATCACCGCGCACGACGGCCACTACGCCGCTGCGCGAGAGAACCTCGACGACTCCCTGAAACTGCTGTCGAACGCCGCCGACATCTACGAGCACGCCGACGACGCGAACCGGCGTCTCATCAATCAGGCGCTGTTCAAGGCGATCTACATCGACGAGGACAACGACGTGCGCGTCGGCTGCCGCAACCCGTACGACGGGCTGAGCCTGTCCGGCCTCCATGCCGACGCACTGAGCTGGGCCGCCGAGGCAAAGAAGATGGGCCAGGCGGGAACCGCGACCAAGGGCGGACCCTTGGTCGCAAGTTCACACCTGACCCGTTTGGGGTGCCTGAGTAGTACGTTCGGCAACTCCGCCCCCAAGACAAAGACCCTGGTCAACCGCCTAGACCGTGGGGTCTACGAGGTCTCTCGACGCCCCCAGGATACCGCTCCGAAGGACGATCGTGGCCCCGTTGTGAGGACTGTCGAGACGGCTCAAACTTTCCTCACCGCCGCTGAGGTGGACGCGCTCGTCGGCGACTACCTGGCAGGGATGAGCGTCAAGGCACTCGCCGCGAGGTATGGCATCCATCGCGCCACGGTGTTCGCGCACCTGCGTCGCCGCAACGTGCCTAGCCGCCGCCCGGGGCTGGGGATCGACGAGAAGGCGGAGGCGGTGCGACTCGCCCGAGCGGGCGTCTCGATGCGCGCGATCGGTCGCCGGATAGGCGTGGATCGTAAGGCCGTACGTGCGGCGCTGGTCGAGGCTGGACTCATCGTGGACGAGGCGAGCGATGACTCGTAGCTGCGGTTCCGATTTGCTGATCCGTCGGTAGCTCTCGGCGCACCTCGTCGGTAACGAGCGCCGAGAGGAACCGATGATGGCCAGCTTGAGTGATGTCGCGAGCGATGAGCGCACTGCGAGGATGGTGCTGTCGATGCTCGTCGAGCCCAATGACCCGGTGACAGGACGCATCTTGGCCCGGCTCGGCGCAGTTGAAACGCTTTGGCTCGCTGAACACGACGGTGCAGTAGTCGGGCTGAGCCCTGTGGACGCGCAGGTCTGGCGCGACCACCTCAGCGTGCCAGACGCGAAGGAACTCGCCGCGCGTATCGACCAGGTGCAGCAATCGGGAGTTCGAGCACTCGTCCCAGGCGATAGCGACTGGCCTACCGCCGTCGACGATCTTGGTGAAGTTGCGCCCTACCTGCTGTGGACTCGCGGCGCGTCATTCTTCCTCTCCCGTCCGATGAGCGATTTCGTCACGATCGCCGGCGCTCGGGCATGCACGTCCTACGGCGACTACGTAGCTCGGGAACTCGCCAGTTCCGTTGCCGCAGACGAACGAGTTGTCGTTGCGGGAGGCGCCTACGGGATCGAAGGCGCGTCACATCTGGCAGCCCTCGCGGCGGGTGGCGACACGATCGCCATCCTCGCCAACGGAGTCGATCGTCCGTACCCCGTCGGCCATCGCGACCTGCTTGATCGCGTCGCTGATGTCGGTCTTCTTGCAAGCGAGGTTCCGCCCGGCGCCGTTCCGTCTCGGCACCGGTTCATCGCCCGCGCCCGGCTGATGGCTGCGCTGTCCTCTGCGACGGTCATCGTCGAGGCAGGCGGTCGGTCAGGTTCACTTGTGGTTGCCCAGCGAGCCGCCGAACTCGGCCGACGTGTCGGAGCCGTCCCTGGCCCGGTCACGAGTGCCGCGAGCGTTGGGCCGCATCGTTTGCTGCGCGATGGCATAGCGTCCCTGGTGGCGGATACTTCGGACCTCGCGAGTCTGGTTGGACCAGGCCAGGTGTCACGAGAGCGACTCGACATGGAGCAGGTCCGCCCACCTTCGCCTGCTCCGACGCGCACGCTGTAGCGCGCCGGGTCGGCACAGGCCGCCTGGCACTTGAACTCAGCGAGGGCTTCGAGTGAGTTCGCGCAGTGTCATATCGGAGCGTTCCTGCCGCTGCGCGCGGTACGCACGGGCGCGAGCTTTCGTGAGGAGAACGACGCTCACAGGGCCGATGGCCAGCATCTTGAGAGCGTTCCAGATGCAGAGCAGGACTACGAGGTGGAGCCACCCCGGGCCGCCACTCTCGATGAGCGTGGTGCACCAGAAGGCGACGGCCAGGTAGGGGCCGGCAAGAAGCATCGCTGGCACGCCCCACTTCAGTCCCTTCCGGGTGCGGATCAGGTCGAGCAGGACATTGCTCGGCATGTAGCGGCGCAGGAAGTAGCGAACCTCGGCGCTGGCTGTCCACAGTAGGCGGATCATGATGGGCTCCTCTCAACACGCGAGTCATTGTCGAGACGGTGCGTGGAGAGTGACCCGAAGGTCTGCCGCGAGCGGCCCAAAGGTAAGGAGAAATCCGCCTCGCCTTCCAGGGTACGCCGAGGTGTCGACATTTGGAAGGCTCCGAAGGGCCCGGGCGCGACCCGCATGTGGGAAGCCTTCAGCCCCTGCGGCGTGCTGAGAGGTGGCGGCTTCGTTGAGCGCCGGGAGCGCGCGGAGGGCGCTGTCACGACTCCGACCCTGCGGTAGTGGAGCCCCGGTAGGCCCTCGCCTCAGACGGTCAGAAGGGTGTCGGCTAGCGACTCGGACACTACGTCGATAGCGCCGGTCACGACAGCGAGGCGCTTCAGATTCGTCCAAAGCTGATGGCGAGTTTCCTGGTTCGAAGCCCGCCACAGGGTAGCAAGGCGTTTCTCCAATGCGGTCGTCTCACCGGGTGTCCGCGCACGTACCTGCCGTGCCGGGAAGTCGGTCTCGGGCAGCACTCGGTCACGAGGCATAGCAGTTAGCAGAGCGTCACTCATCGCGCTGTTCACCGAGAAGTAGGTCCCAAGTCTCATTGCCTCAGTCAACTCGCTAGACGTACCAAGAAACCAGTGGAGAATGACGCCGGGATGGGCGCGTTGCTTCACCAGGTCGAGGACTTCGCGTGTGCGCCCGGTGGAGTGGATGGAGATCATGACTGGCTTGCCGTCGCAGGCGTCGAGGACGTCACTGAGTATTTGCTCTTGCTCGTCGCGAGCGCCGCGACGGTCCAGACCGACCTCTCCCACAAGCGCAAACCGAGGAAGGAGCTGACGAAACACTT
This sequence comes from Branchiibius sp. NY16-3462-2, assembly GCF_001594145.1. Taxonomy (GTDB): domain Bacteria; phylum Actinomycetota; class Actinomycetes; order Actinomycetales; family Dermatophilaceae; genus Branchiibius. The sequence goes on from NZ_LVCF01000039.1 coordinate 46,829, forward strand.
CTGGGTTGTACTCCGCACGCGCAGTCGCGACCGCTGGGTGGACGCCGATACCCCAGGTAAGACCGCGGTCGTCGCGGTTCATGACAAGTCGTGCCTCGGAGAGACTGCGGGTAACCGCGAAGACGTGAGAGTGACCGAGAGTGGCGAGTTGGCTGTGAGTCACGTCTGGTGCGACGTGGGCATGGCAGTCCAGAGTCGGGAGTCGGTCTTGGCGATTGCTCATGGGAGCTCCAACATCGCGAGCTCATCCAGTCCCCGCTGAACAAGGCCCTCAACGCGATCGAGATCGTAGTCGGGTGGCCAGGTTCCGGAGTCGATTGCGTCCGCGTCCGCTCCAGCCTCGATTGCATATCGGACGGCCTCGATATCGCCCCGTCGGGCGTCAATGAGTTCGGCGAGGTGGGTTCCGGATATCGCGTGACAGAGGTACTGAGTCTTGTCCGGAACCTCGGCCTTGATGAACGTTGCGCGGCGCACCATGCAAGGCACGCAGAGACCGCAGTTGAGATTGGGCGATCCTCCGAACCAGTTGCCGCCGAGCTTGCTACACGAGAGCGTGGCGGCTGCAGTCTCCTGCCAGCCGGACGGTGGGCGGAGGCCACGGATGCTCTGCATCATTTCGCCCTTCGTCATCCATTCGAACGGGTTCGTGACGGTGACGTCGATGTTCAGTGCGGTCAGAATCTCTGCGACGCGCCTGAACGTCTCGGGATGGGTGGAGCGGGTTGACAAGGCGCCGCCTCGATTGGGTCTCAGTGGCAGATTGATTCCTGTGTAGCCGTTCTCGGGGATAATCAAGCTCCGTGAACCAAGGCTGCTCGCGACAGCGACGCCCAGGCTCAGAAACATGAAGGCCCTGCTGCGACTGCTCGGCTCACGGCGCCTGATTGCTTGTGCGAGTTGGACTCGCGTGTAGGACGGTGCAGGAGCGAAAGACTGGCCCAGCCAGGTTCCGACAGTGGACTGCGCACCGCGGATCGACGTGGCGCTGTCCTTGTGCCCAACGAAGATCGTCTCGGCGCCCGACATCAGCAGTTGGATCGCACCGAGGAACGAGTCCAGCCCGCCGCTCAAGAGCGCAACCGAGCCGTTCTCGCCGACCTTCAGGGTCTCCTCGAAGTCGACCTCGGCTCCTCCGGCCACGGTTAGGTTCCAGGTGTCGCCGGTAAGCCAGCCTAGAAGCTCCGAGGTCGTGTCGAGGAGCTCCTCGGTCCACAGTTCTGGGGCCACGACCGTAACGTGGAGCGCGATGTCTCGGCTGAAGCGGGCTCCGCGCCTGGTGCTGCGATCGGCCATGTATGCGCCGGCGGCGATGTGGACAAGGTCCGCCACTGCGGGGGCAACGTCTTGCAGAGGTGCGAGGTTCCAAGCGAGGTCTGACACGACGGACTTCGTGTGGCCGGGCGCGGTTGGCCACTTGAGGGTGTCGTATCCCTGGAGCCGTGACTTCTTGTCGCCTTGAGCCCTAACGACATAGGCCCCGCATGCTGTCACGATCGCTCGCCTTTCAGGAGTCGCAGCACGTCGGCGCTCATCTGGCGTGCGACTTGGTGGAAGTCTCGCGTCGTGACGGTGCCGTAGCTGCCGAGGTCGAGCTTGTTGACCTTGGCTTTGACCCACTGTCGAAGTCCTGTTTCGTGCTGGTGCGCCTGCTTTGCCGTAACGGAGTTAGCGAGTATCTGGTCTCGTAGTTCTATCAAACCGAGTCGGACGGTCAGTTCACCTATGAAGTTGCGGATCGCCTCAAGCCCTGAGAGATTGCTGGACTCGGGGCCGCTTGCGAGCAGGACTTTGATCTGTTCCAGAGACGCCTGGCGCATCGCTTGCTCATCTGGGTGCCCGGCCTGCCCGATCGCGACATCGAGAATCCGCGCGCACCGCATTCGCGGTGACAGCGCGTCCAACTCCTCCAACGTCAGTCCGTAGCCAGCGAGCGTTGCGGAGTCGCGATCTCGGTACGCCGTTGCGGCACCGATAGCGCTGCCGCCCCGAGCTGCCTGTGCCGTGACCCGGCGCCCACCACCCGATGAGCCGCCACCTCCTGAAGCAC
>NZ_LVCF01000040.1 GCF_001594145.1 Branchiibius sp. NY16-3462-2
CTGGCAATCAAACTCGACAAGAGCACCCAACGTCAAAAACGTCAGGCAACAATTATTCGCTGACAACCAATCAAAAAACAATTGGCATCAATCACTCGACACACTATTGAGTTCTCAAGAAACACGCTGTCCACCGTGATCTTCCCTTGCGGGTTTCTCACCGAGGCAACTTCTAAAACTTACCACCGCTACTTGCGACTTTCCAAATCCGCTTTTCCGCCCGATCCGAGCGGATCTGCAGGTCCACGCGAGCGCGACGAATCGTCGTACTCGAGACTTGGAAGGTGCCCACGAAGCGGGGCGATGAGCCGGGACCGGCCAGCCTTCCGGCTGTCCGTGCCTCCCTGGCAACCCCGTGAACATTACGCGACGAGGCCGATGGCGCCAAAACGGGGGGGGTGCCCCCCCACGATGTGAGCAGCCACCCGCCGCAGAGTGGGAAACCGCAGGTCAGCGCGGCATCCGAGCCGCTGCCTGGTGCTTGCGGCCGCGTTTGAGCAGGGCCACGCGATCATGCAGGTAGTCCTTCTCCTCCAGCACCGCGGTGATCGAATCGACCTTTGCGTTGTTCAGCGAGATCCCACCCTCGGTGACTAGGCGCCGGGCGGCGTTACGGCTGTCGGCGATCCCCACCGCCACCAACGCATCGACCAGCTCGGTGCCCGGTGGCACGTCGGCGCCCGGCAGTTCGTTCGTGGCACCCCGCAGGGTGTCCGCGTCCAGCGCCGTGATGTCGCCCTTGCCGAACAGCGCTTCGGAGGCCGCCTTCACCGCATCCGTTGCCGCCTGGCCGTGCACCAACGTCGTGACCTGCTCGGCCAGCGTGCGCTGCGCGGCCCGGCGGAAGGGCTCCTGCTCCACCTGTCGCTCCAAATCCTCGATCTCTGCCCGCCGCAGATCCGTCAATGCCTTGAGCAGGCTGATGACCGAGGCATCCTCGGTGTTGAGGAAGTACTGGTAGAAGGCGTACGGCGTGGTCATGTCCGCCGACAGCCACACGGCATTGCCTTCGGACTTGCCGAACTTGCGCCCCGTGGAGTCGGTCAGCAGCGGCGTGGCCAGCGCATGCACCGTCTTGCCCTCCACCCGGTGCACCAGATCGACACCGGCGGTGATGTTTCCCCCCTGGTCACTGCCGCCGATCTCCCGCGTGCAGTTGTGGGCGCGGAACAACTCCAGGTAGTCCATCGCCTGCAGGATCTGGTAGCTGAACTCCGTGTAGGAGATCCCCTGTTCGCTCTCCAACCGGCGCGCGACCGCTTCCTTGCGAATCATCGTGTTGACCCGGAAGTGCTGGCCGATGTCGCGCAGGAAGTCCAGCGCACTGAGCGGCGCCGTCCAGTCGAGGTTGTTCACCAGGATGGCGGGGTTGTCACCGTCGAAAGCCAGAAGCGGCCCGACGAGCGCCTTGATCCGGTCGACCGACTGCGCGATCGTCTCCTTGCTCTGCAGCACCCGCTCGGAGTCCGGCTTGGGGTCACCGATCAGACCGGTCGAGCCGCCGACCAGGCAGATCACCCGGTGACCAGCGGCCTGCATCCGCCGCAGGACCGACAACTGCACGAAGTTGCCGAAGTGCAATGACGGCGCACTGGGGTCGAACCCGCAATAGACCGTGATCGGCCCGTCGGCGAGTGCCTTGCGCAGCGCGGACTCGTCGGTGGTCTCCGCCACCAGTCCCCGCCACTGCAGCTCGTCGAAAAAGTCGCTCACGATCGTGTTGTCCTGTCTGTCGAAGATGGCTGACTGCCTGGTCAGCTTGGCGTACGCCGAGTGGCCCGGCGCGCTCTATTCTCACCTGCCGGACGGTAGGCGGAGACGAACGGGTCACCGGCCAGCCAGAACCGCCAGGGGAACAGCGTGCCGTCACCGCCGGCCCCGCGGACGCCGACCCGTGGTCCGGATTCGATTGCCGTCGCCGGCGCCGCCTCGTGCAGGATCACCGCATGCTCATCGCCACGTGAGGACACGACCGGCGCGCCATTGTCCGCAAGGGTGAGCCCCAACGCCTGCGCCAATCTGGCCGGCCCGCGCGCCAGGTCCCGGTCGGTGACGGCGCCCCGCCGCCCCCGGGCGATGTCGATCCCGTCGACGATCTCGCCGGACCGGATCAGCGCCGCGGCGGCCGAACCGTTTTGCGACAGAACGATGTTGGCGCAGTGGTGCATTCCGTAGGTGAAGTAGACGTACAAGTGCCGTGGCGGACCGAACATGACCGCGTTGCGGTTCGTGCGGCCGCGGAAGGCGTGCGAGCCGGGGTCGACCTCCCCGGCGTACGCCTCGACCTCCGTGATGCGCACGGTGACTCCCGCGTGGGACAGCTGCGCGCCGAGCAGCGCCCGGGTCTGGTCCAGCAGCAGAGGTACGTCGAGAGGCACGTCAGCGGATCTGCGGCAGTTCGTCGGCCCAGGTCCGGTACTCCTGCGAGGTCTTCGTCGCCTGCGCCAGCTGTTCCTCGACCCGTGCCGGAGCAGTCCCACCGGTGGCGTCGCGGGAGGCGAGCGAGCCCTCGACGGTGAGCACTCGGCGTACGTCGGGGGTCAGGTTGGGATTGATCGCCGCCAGGTCCGCGTCGGTCAGGTCCCAGAGCTCGATGCCGCGCTCCTCGCACTCCCGCACGCACGCACCGGCCACTTCGTGCGCGACCCGGAACGGGACTCCCTCACGAACGAGCCACTCCGCGATGTCCGTCGCCAGCGCGAACCCCTGCGGCGCAAGCGATTCCAGACGTTCGGTGTTGAAGGTCAACGTCGCGACCATTCCGCTCACTGCCGGCAGCAGCACCTCGAGAGTGTCCACCGCGTCGAAGACCGGCTCCTTGTCCTCCTGCAGGTCGCGGTTGTAGGCCAGTGGCAGCGCCTTGAGAGTCGTCAGCAGTCCGGCCAGGTCGCCGACCAGACGGCCCGCCTTGCCGCGGGCCAACTCCGCCACATCGGGGTTCTTCTTCTGCGGCATGATGCTCGAGCCCGTCGAGTAGGCATCGTCGAGCGTGACGAAGGAGAACTCCTTGGTCGCCCACAGCACGATCTCCTCGGCGAGCCGGGACACGTCGACCGCGGCCATCGCGGCCACGAAGGCGAACTCGGCGGCGAAATCACGACCGGCAGTCCCGTCGATCGAGTTGGCACTACTGCGGGTGAAGCCCAGGTCCTGCGCCACTGACAGCGGATCCAGACCCAGCGACGAACCAGCCAATGCCCCTGAGCCGTAGGGCGACTCGTCGGCGCGCCGATCCCAGTCGCGCAACCGGTCCACGTCGCGCAGCAGTGCCCACGCGTGCGCCTGGAGGTGATGGGACAGCAGCACCGGCTGGGCGTGCTGCAGGTGGGTGCGCCCGGGCATCGCCACCCCGAGGTGCGCCTGCGCCTGGCCGAGCAGCGCGTCCACCACGTCCAGCAGCAACGCCGCGACGGAGCGGGCGTGCGCACGCAGGTACATCCGGAACAGCGTGGCAATCTGGTCGTTGCGCGAGCGACCGGCCCGCAACCGTCCGCCGACGTCGGCACCAGCGCGTTCGATCAAGCCGCGCTCCAACGCAGTGTGGACGTCCTCGTCACCGGGCGCAGGAGTGAACTCACCAGAACGCACGTCGGTCAGCAACTGGTCGAGACCGGCCAGCATCGCGGTGAGCCCCTCGTCGTCCAGCAGGCCCGCCGCGTGCAGAACACGGGCGTGCGCCCGTGAGCCGGCGATATCGAATTCGGCCAGGCGCCAATCGAAATGGGTGGATTTGGACAGTGCGGCCAGGGCATCGGCCGGCCCGCCGGCGAAGCGGCCACCCCACAAGGCGAGATTGCCATCGGTGTTCACGCGGACTCCTCCTACTGCTGTGCGAGTTCGAGCAGCGTGCGCACCAGGCGGGTCGCAGCGCTCTTGGACTCGGTGATGATCAAGATCGTGTCATCGCCGGCGATCGTTCCGAGCACCGACGGCAGCCCGGCGTGATCGATGGCTGAGGCCAGGAAACTCGCGGCACCCGCCGGAGTCCGCACGACGACCTGGTTGGTGGCACCGACGGCGGTGACCAGGAGCTCGCCGGCCACCCGCCGGAGACGGTCGGTCGGCGCCTCGATGTCCTCGCCGCCGGCGCGCGGGGCCGGGTCACCGCCTTCGCCGGGGACGGCGTAAACCAGATCCCTGCCGCGGCGCACCTTCACCGCGCCGAGTTCGACCAGATCGCGCGACAGGGTCGCCTGGGTGACATCGACTCCGTCCAGCGCCAGCTGCTCGGCGAGTTGGGTCTGTGAGCGGATCATCTGGCTGGCGATGATCTGGGCGATCCGCTGCTGACGGCCGGTGCGGGTGGCGACGATCATCCCTGCTCCAACAGGAACTCCAGCAGCGCCTTCTGCGCGTGCAACCGGTTCTCGGCCTCGTCCCAGACGACCGACTGCGGCCCGTCGATCACTGCCGCCTCGATCTCGAAACCCCGGTAGGCGGGCAGGCAATGCATCGCGATGGCGTCGGGCGCGGCGTACGTCATGAGGTCGGAGGTCAGCGCGTACGGCGCGAACGGGGAGTCCGTGCCCTTCCGCTCGCCTGCCTCGTCCTCCATCCCCATCGAGACCCAGGTGTCGGTGATGACCACGTCCGCTCCCGTCACGGCCGCGACGGCGTCAGTCCCGATCTGGACGCTCCCGCCCGTCGATGCAGCGAGTCCGGTTGCCCGGGAGACGATCTCAGGGGCCGGTTGGTGGGTACCGGGGCCGGCGAGGCGCACGTGCAGACCGGCCAACGCACCGCCGAGCAGGTAGGAGTTGGCCATGTTGTTGGCGCAGTCGCCGACGTACGTCATCGTCAGACCGGGTAGGGCGCCCTTGTGCTCGGTGATCGTCAACAGGTCGGCCAGGATCTGGCAGGGGTGGAAGTCGTCGGTCAGCGCGTTGACGACGGGGACATCCACGAACTGGCTCATCTGTTCGAGGCGCTCCTGGGCGTAGGTGCGCCACACGATCGCCGACACCTGTCGGCCGACCACCCGGGCGACGTCCGGGATGGATTCACGGGTGCCGATCTGGGCCAGCTTGCCGTCCACCACCATCGGGTAGCCACCCAACTCCACGACCCCGGTGCTGAACGACAACTGCGTCCGCAACGTCGGCTTGTCGAAGATCAATGCGACCGACCGGGGCCCTGCCAACACCCGGCTGGCGAACCGCTCCTTTTTGAGTTCGGCTGCGCGCGTGAGGATCTGCGCCTGCTCGGCGGCTGTGATGTCGTCGTCGCGCAGGAAGTGCCGCACCATCACGCCACCTCCAGCAGGTCCGGCAGCGCGCCGACGAACTGGTCGATCTCGGTGGTTCCGATGATCAGCGGCGGAGCCAGGCGCAGCGCGTCGGGTGCCACCGGGTTGATGATGATGCCGCGGTCACGCGCCCGCTCGGCGACCTGGGCGGACACCGGCTCGGCCAGGGTGATCGCGCGCAGCAGGCCCGCTCCCCGCACGCCGGTGATCAGCGGGTGGCGCAGCGTCGTCACCTGCTGCGTGAGGTACTCACCCATGCGTTGGGCGTTGCCCACCAGCTCCTGCTCCTCGATGGTCTCCAGGACAGCCAGGCCGGCCGCGGCTGCCAGGGGGTTGCCGCCGAAGGTCGAGCCGTGCTGTCCGACGGTGAGCAGATCCGACACCGCAGCACCGAAGGTGACCAGTGCTCCGATCGGCACGCCACCACCCAGGCCTTTGGCCAGCGTGATCGCGTCCGGACGGACCTCCTCATGCTCATACCCGAACCAGCGACCGGTGCGGCCGATGCCGCTCTGGATCTCATCGACGATGAGCAAAGCACCTGCAGCAGTAGTGATCTCGCGAGCAGCGCGCAGATAGCCAGCATCCGGTGCGATCACCCCGGCCTCGCCCTGGATCGGTTCGAGGACCACTGCGCCGGTCTCCTGCGACACCGCCGCACGCAGAGCATCGACGTTTCCGTAGGGCACGTGAGAGACACCCGGGATGAGCGGTTCGAAGGGCTCGCGGTACGCCGGTTTGTAGGTCAGCGCCAGCGCCCCCGTGGTGCGGCCGTGGAAGGCGCCCTCGGCGGCCACGATCCCCGTGCGCCCGGTGCGGCGGCTGAGTTTGATGGCTGCTTCGATGGCCTCCGCGCCGGAGTTGGCGAAGAAAACCTTGGACCCGTCCGGCGCCTTGCTGAGATCCAACAGCCGCTCGGCCAATGCGATCTGCCCCGGGGAGGTGAACAGGTTGGAGACGTGCAGCGCCTCACCGGCCTGCTTGGAGATGGCACTCACCAACGCGGGGTGCCCGTGGCCGAGTGAACTGACCGCGAGCCCACCGACCAGGTCGAGATACTTGTTACCTTCGACATCCCATACGTAGCAACCAGATCCGTGGCTAAGGACCAGCGGCGGGCGGCCGAAGACTCCGAGCAGGCTGGCCTGATAGCGATCGAGCAGACCGTCATTGGTCAGGTGGTCAGTCATCCATTCCCTCCTCGGGGAGCACCATGGTGCCGATACCGGCATCGGTGAAGACTTCGAGCAACAACGAGTGCGGCGCGCGTCCGTCGATGACGTGCGCTTGCGGGACGCCGCCGCGGATCGCGCGCACGCACGCTTCCAGTTTGGGGACCATGCCCGAATCCACTCGTTGCAGAAGCTGTTCCGCGCGGTCCACCGGCAGTGACGACAGCAGGGAGTCCCGGTCGGGCCAGTTGTCGTAGACGCCTTCGACATCAGTGAGAACCACCAGCTTGTGAGCGCCGAGAGCCACGGCCAGCGCACTGGCTGCGGTGTCCGCGTTGACGTTGAGCACGTCCCCCTCGTTGTCCAGATCGGGCGCGATCGAGGACACCACCGGAATCCGACCGGCTCGCAACAGATCTCGCACGGCAGCCGGGTTCACGGTGACAACGTCGCCGACCAGGCCGATGTCGACGGTCTCACCGTCCACCAGCGCACCGCGGCGACGTGCACCGAACAGCGAGCCGTCCTCACCGGACAGTCCCACGGCCAGGGCGCCGTGCGCGTTGATCAGGTTGATCAACTCCCGCGAGACCTGACCGGTCAGCACCATCCGGACGATGTCCATGACCTCCGGGGTGGTCACCCGCAGGCCGCCCTTGAACTCAGAGACCAGGCCGACGCGGTCGAGCATCGCCTGGATCTGCGGTCCGCCGCCGTGCACCACGACCACCCGCAGACCGGCGTACCGCATGAAGGCAACGTCCTGGGCGAACGCGGCCTTGAGGGTCTCGTCGGTCATGGCGTTGCCGCCGTATTTCACCACCACGAGGGCATCCTGGAACCGCTGCAGCCACGGCAGCGCTTCGACCAGCGTCGCTGCCTTGCCCGCGGCGACGCTCAGATCAGTCGGTGGGCGTTGCTTCTTGACCTCGTCGGCGCTCATGTCGAATACGCCGAGTTCTCGTGCACGTAGTCGTGCGTCAGATCGTTCGTCCACACGGTGACCGTCTCTGCCCCCGCGTTGAGATCAACCACCAGGTGCACCTCGCGGCCGGACAGGTCGACCAACGAACGGTCGTCGCCCACTCCCCCGTCGCGGCAGACCTGCACGCCGTTCATGCTGACGGCCAGCTGCTCGGGCACGAAGGCCGCCTTGGTCGTACCGACGGCCGCAAGCACCCGCCCCCAGTTCGGATCGCGGCCGAAGATCGCGCACTTGAACAGGTTGTTGCGGGCGATCGCGCGGGCCACTTCCAGGGCATCGTCCTCGCTCGCGGCCGTGCGCACCTCTATCGCGATATCGTGCGCCGCGCCTTCTGCGTCGCCGATCAACTGACGCGCCAGGTCGGCGCAGCACTGGGTGACGGCACCGGCGAGTTCCTCGGTCGTGGGCCGGATGCCACTGGCACCGGAGGACATCAGCAACACTGTGTCGTTGGTGGACTGGCACCCGTCGGAGTCGATCCGGTCGAACGTCACGTGCGTGGCCGATCGCAGTACGCCGTCCAGCACCTGATCGTCGACCACCGCGTCCGTGGTGAGGACTACGAGCATCGTGGCCAGAGCCGGCGCCAACATGCCGGCCCCTTTGGCCATGCCGCCGACGACCCAGCCGTTGCCCTGCACCACAGCGGTTTTGGCCACTGTGTCCGTGGTCATGATGGCTTCGGCAGCGGCTGCGCCACCATCAGCGGTGAGCTGCTGGCCGGCCTCGGCGATGCCAGCGGACAGCTTCGGCATCGGCAGCAGTTCGCCGATGAGTCCGGTCGAGCAGACCACGACATCACCGGCGGAGAGCCCGGTGACCTCGGCCACCTGCTCGGCGGTGCGGTGCGTGTCCAGGAAACCCTGGCTGCCGGTGATCGCATTGGCACCGCCGGAGTTCAGCACCACCGCGTCCACCCGGCCGTCCGTCACGACCTGCTTGCTCCAGGTCACCGGGGCGGCACAGACCCGGTTGCTCGTGAAGACCGCCGCCGCGTGATGATCGGGGCCGTCGTTGACGACGAGAGCGACGTCCGGCCTCCCGCTCGGCTTCAGCCCGGCAGTCACCCCGCTGGCCCGGAACCCCTGTGCTGCAGTGACACTCACGGCGATACCCCTGTCGTGGGAAGCCCCAGGGTCTCCTCGAGGCCCAGGGCGAGATTCATGCTCTGGACGGCACCACCCGCCGTACCTTTGGTCAGATTGTCGATCGCGCTGATGACGATCAGCCGCCCAACCCGCTCATCGACGGCGACCTGCAGTTGCACGTTGTTCGAGCCGAGGACGGCACCCGTGGTCGGCCACTGTCCCTCCGGCAGCAGGTGCACGAACGGTTCGCTGCCGTAGGCCTTCTCGTAGACCTCCCGGACCTGCGCCAGATCGACGCCAGCGGACAGGGGCGCCGAGCAGGTCGCGAGGATGCCGCGGGGCATCGGCGCCAGCGTCGGGGTGAAGGACACCGTGACGGGTGATCCAGCGGCGAGCGAGAGGTTCTGCTCGATCTCGGGGGTGTGCCGATGGACGCCGCCCACGCCGTACGGACTCATCGAACCCATCACCTCTGCGCCGAGCAGATGCGGTTTGAGGGACTTGCCGGCACCGGAGGTGCCACTGGCCGCGACGATGACCACGTCGCGGCGGGCCACGATCCCCGCCGCGAAGGCGGGAGCGAGCCCGAGCGAGGTCCCTGTCGGATAGCACCCGGGTACGGCGATCCGCTGGGCGCCCTGCAGCGCGGACCGCTGTTTGGTGTCCGGACCGGTCAGTAGTTCCGGCAGTCCGTAGGGCCAGGACCCGGCGTGATCCGAGCCGTAGAACTGCTCCCAGGCGCCCGCGTCGGTGAGTCGGAAGTCCGCGCCCGCGTCGATGACGACGGTGTCGGGCAGTTGCTCGGCCACCGCGGCGGACGTGCCGTGCGGCAGAGCCAGGAACACTACGTCATGACCGGAGAGCACCTGCGGATTCGTCTCCTGAAGAACGACATCCGCCAGCGGAGCCAGGTGCGGCTGCAGGTCGCCCAGACGGGAGCCTGCCGACGATCCGGCGGTCAACGCACCGATACGCACCTGCGGATGGCCCAGGAGGAGGCGCAGGATCTCACCGCCGGCGTATCCGCTGGCTCCTGCCACGGCAACTGAAAACACCTGCATGACTATACACAGTCACGCAGATTCATGCAGCTACCGTTGCACCGCGCCGACGGCCGAAGCAGCCCGTGCGACGGCCGCGTCCCGGAACGCGTTGACCTCCTCGGTCTTCAGCGTGCGGTCCGGGGCACGGAAGACCAGCCGGTAGGCCAGTGACTTCTTCCCCGGCTCGATCCGCTCGCCCTCATAGACATCGAACAACTCGATGGATTCCAGCAGGTCGCCGGCACCTTCGCGCAGCGCGGTCTCCACATCGCCAGCGGGCACTGCGGCGTCGACGAGCAGCGCGACATCGGAATCGGCCATCGGCATCACGGACAGCGCCGTGGCCTGCGGGGTGTTCTCGCTGAGGCGGATGAGTTCGTCCAGCAACAACTGACCTCCGACGACCCGCGGCGGAAGACCCAGCCGCTGCAGGGTCTTGGGGTGCAACTCACCGACGTGACCCAGGAAGGTGCCGTCGGCGGCCTCGACCCGCCCGCTGCGGCCGGGATGGAAGGGTGCGGTCGCTTCCGGGGTCACCGTCAACGGGACGGCCAGCGCCGCGCCGAGGGCCTGCACCGTCTCCAGGGTGTCGGTCCAGTCGGCCGGGCGACCCGGGCCGGTCCAGCCCGCGGGCGTGCGGTCACCGGTGAGCAGGAAGGCCAACTGCCGGGGCTGCGGCGGGACCGAACCCCGGATCGCATCCAGGACCTCGCTCGTGGGATGCACGCCGACCGGGCTGTACGGCGCCTGCGTCAACGGCCCGTCGATCGCGGCGACGAGCCCCAGTTCGAAGATCGCGACATCGGAGAAACCGCGAGCGACGTTGCGCCGCAGGATATCCACCATCGTCGTGAGCAGACTGATCCGGAACAACGGCTGCTCGTCCGACAGCGGATTGATCAGCGACACGGTGCGGGCGCGGGCCTGCGTCGGGTCCCAGCCGAACGCCTCGTGGACGTCGTCTCCCACGAACGGTGCGGACCAGACTTCGTTGAACCCGCGGGCGGCGAGCACGTTCGCGACCAGCCGCCGCACTTCCTGGCCGTGGGTCAGCCCGCGACCGCCGGGCGGGGTCGGCAGGATGGAAGGGATCTGCTCGTAACCGCGGATCCGGGCGACCTCTTCGATCAGGTCGGGACCGGTGGTCAGATCCGGCCGCCACGAGGGGGGTGAGACGTGCAGGGTGTCGCCGGATCCGTCGACGGTGCAACCGATCTCGTGGAGTACGTCGATCACCTGGGTGGCCGTGTACGGCACCCCGACGAGTCGGCCGGCGTCTGCAGGGTCGAAGTCGATGACGGTCTGCGGCAATGGGAGCTGGACGTCGGTGACCCCATCGTCGGCGGTTCCACCGCCGTACTCGACCAGCAGGTCGACCGCGAATTGCGCTGCGGCAGCGGCAATCTGCGGGTCCACCCCGCGCTCGAAGCGCTTGGCCGCTTCTGACGGCAGCTTGTGCCGCCGGGCGGATCGCGCCACGGACGTCTGGTCGAACCGCGCTGCTTCGATCAGGATGTCGGTGGTCGCATCGGTGACCTCGGTCGCCTCCCCGCCCATCGTCCCGGCGATGGCGACCGCCTTCTCGTCGTCGGCGATGACCAGGTCCTCGTCGAAGAGGGTGCGCTCAACACCGTCGAGGGTTTTCAGAGTCTCCCCCGGTGCGGCGCGACGGACGGTGATGCCGCCGCGCACGGTCGCCAGGTCGAACGCGTGCAGCGGCTGACCCAGGGCCAGCATCACGTAGTTGGTGACGTCCACCGGTAGCGAGATGGGTCGCATGCCGGCTTCGGTGAGGCGGGTGGCCAACCACGCCGGGGACGGCGCGGAGGGGTCGACGCCGCGGACGATGCGCGCGACGTACCGGCTGCAACCGACCCGATCACGGATAGGGGCCCGGTCATCCAGCCGGACGGGGAAGCCACTGTCGTTCGCGGCCGGGGCACGCTGCGCGAGAGCGGTCACCGGGTCGGTGAAGGTGGCACCGGTCGCGTGCGAGTACTCGCGGGCAACGCCCCGCAGACTGAAGCAGTAGCCGCGGTCGGGCGTCACGTTGATCTCGACCGTCTCACGATCCAGACCGAGCAGGGCGATCGCGTCCTGGCCAGGGGTCAGGTCCACCCCGGGGAGCCGCTCCGCCAACCGGATGATCCCACCGGAGCCGTCGTCGGGTAGCCCGAGTTCGTCTGCGGCGCAGATCATTCCGGCGGAGACGTGGCCGTACGTCTTGCGAGCCGCGATCGCGAAACCACCGGGCAGCACCGCGCCGGGCAGCACGACGACCACGAAGTCGCCGGCGGCGAAGTTGTGCGCGCCGCAGACGATGCCCTGCGGCTCACCGGTCCCGTTAGCGTCACCGACGTCGACGGTGCACCAGTTGATGACCTTGCCGTTCTTCTGTGGCTCCGGCTCCTGGGTCAGCACCTTGCCGACCACCAGCGGCCCGGTCAGGTCGCCGCCGTGCAGACCTTCTTCCTCCAGACCGACCTTCACCAGCGAGGCGGCCACGTCCGCGCCGCGCACGCCCGGCGCCAGATCGACGTACTCCCCCAGCCAATCGAGCGGAACCCGCATCAGATCTCCAATCCGAACTGCGCGTCGAAACGCACGTCACCCTCGATCATTTCGCGCATGTCGGCCACCCCGGTGCGGAACATCAGCGCGCGGTCCACGCCCATCCCGAAGGCGAAGCCGCTGAACCGGTCGGTGTCGATGCCGCACGCGCGCAACACGTTCTGGTTGACCATGCCGCAGCCACCCCACTCGATCCAGCCGGTGCCGCTGCACGCCCGGCAGTCCGGGTCGGTGCCGCGACAGACGAAGCAGCGCAGGTCCATCTCGGCGCTGGGCTCGGTGAAGGGGAAGTACGACGGGCGCAGGCGCGTGGTGATGCCCTCACCGAAGAGCTCGCTGGCCAGGCGGTCCAGGGTGCCCTTGAGGTTCGCCATCGTGATGCCTTCGTCGACAGCCAGACCCTCGACCTGGTGGAAGGCAGGCATGTGGGTCGCGTCGAGTTCATCGGTGCGGAAGACCCGCCCGATGCAGGCGACGTACAGCGGCGCGCCGCGCTCGAGCATCGCCCGCGCCTGGATCGGTGAGGTGTGCGTGCGCAGCACCAGTCCGGCTGATGGCGGGTCCACATAGAAGGTGTCCTGCATCTGCCGGGCCGGGTGGTCGACATCGAAGTTCAACGCATCGAAGTTGAACCACTCGGCCTCGATCTCCGGGCCTTCGGCGATCTCCCAGCCCATCCCGACCATGATGTCGGCGATCCGGGTGCCCATGAGTTCGGTCGGGTGCCGGTGACCCAGGGGTTCGCGCCGCGGCACGAGGGTCATGTCGACTGCTTCGTCGATCAGGATCCGCTGGTCGCGCTCTTCCTCGAGTTCGCTCTGCCGCTCCTTGAGGGCGTGACCCACCCGGCCTCGCGCCTGACCCACGCGTTTGCCGGCCTCGGCCTTCGCCGTCGGCGGCAGCGCGCCGATCTCGCGGTTGGCCAGCGCCAGCGGCGACTTGTCCCCGGCGTGCGCGATCCGCACCGCCTTGAGGTCATCGAGGCTGCTGGCCCCGGCGATCGCCGTCAGCGCAGCCGAGACCGCTTCGTCGATCGCTGCAGGATCGAGCGCGGAGACCTCGACCGGGTCGTATGAAGTGTTGGGACCGGACACGATCAGCCAGTCTACGGAACCGCCGGGGTGCCCCGCCGCTGAGTATCAGCGCTGGCGTACATGCACACGGTGGCGGCCATCGCGAGGTTGAGGGATTCGGCGTGCCCGTAGATCGGCACCCGAACGACCTCGTCGCACAGGTCCCGCACCTCCTGCGGCAGGCCCCAGGCCTCGTTGCCCATCAACCAGGCATGGCGGCCAGTCAGATCGGCGTCGGGTAGCAGCACCTCACCGGCACCGTCCGCAGCCAGGACTCTCAGGCCGGCGTCCCGGCAGGCGTCGATGATCGTCTCGACGGGGTGGCCGATGCTGATCGGCAGGTGCCACAGGGACCCGGCCGTCGAGCGGACGACCTTGGGGTTGTAGATGTCGACGCTCGAGTCGCTCACAATCACCGCGGCAGCACCGGCGGCGTCAGCGCCCCGGATGACCGTGCCGGCGTTGCCGGGGTCGCGGACGTTGGACAGTACGACGACGAAACCGCCGTCGCCGTCCAGGGCCTGCTCCAGAGGTACGTCGATCGGCCGGGCCACCGCCAGAATCCCCTGTGGGTGCGCGGTGTCGACCAGTGCTGCGAAAACCTCGGGGCTGCACTCGTGCAGCGGGACGCCCAGCGGCTCCGATCGGAACTCGGCGGTGCGCTCGGGGACGCTGCTATCGACGTACACCTCCAGCACCGTCCTGGGCGCGAAGGCGAGTAATTCGCGGGCGGCCTGCGGGCCTTCGGCCACGAAGCGGCCGGCCCGTTCACGTGCAGAACGCCGACCCAGCGCCCGGACCGACCGCACCCGCTCAGCGCGGGGATTGGTCAGCACGGGGTGGGCCGGCGTTCCGGCAGGGTGTGCAGGCTCAGGCGGCCGGCGCGGCGGCCGGGACGTTGGCCTTGGCGATCTCGACCAGAGCGGCGAAGGCGGGCGCGTCGTTGACGGCCAGCTCGGCCAGCATGCGACGGTCGACCTCGATCTCCGCGGCCTTCAGGCCCTGGATGAACCGGTTGTAGGTGATGCCGTTGGCGCGGGCGCCAGCGTTGATGCGCTGGATCCACAGGCGACGGAAGTCGCCCTTGCGCGCCCGGCGGTCGCGGTAGCTGTAACCCATCGAGTGGGTGACCTGCTCCTTGGCCTTGCGGTAGAGCCGCGAGCGCTGGCCGCGGTAACCGCTGGCCTGCTCCAGGACTGTCCGGCGCTTCTTCTGGGCGTTGACCGCCCGCTTCACGCGTGCCACGTGAGTACTCCTTCTAGCTGGTAAAGATCGGGAATTACTTGCCGAGCAGACGCTTGACGGCCTTGGTGTCGGCCGGTGCAACGACGACGTCGTTGACCAACCGGCGCGCGTCGCTGCTGCTGCGCTCCTGGAACTTGTGCACGTGGCGTGCGCGCTGGCGCATGATCTTGCCGGAACCGGTGACCCGGAACCGCTTCTTCGCACCGCTGTGCGTCTTGTTCTTCGGCATGGGCCGATCTCCTTCTGGCTCGTGCTGTGTCGCAGCCGGTGGGCTGCGCTCTGTGTCTACCGGCCGGGGCCGGAGGTCTGTGTCCGGCTCAGGCCGGTTGGTTCTGCTCGCTGGGCGCGGCGTCAGCTGCCTGCGCCGGCTCCTGCTGTTCGCGACGGCGACGGTTCTCCGCGCGGGCCTCGGCCTTCTTCTTGGTCGGACCCAGCACCATCACCATGTTGCGCCCGTCCTGCTTGGGCGAACTCTCGACGAAGCCCAGGTCCGCGACGTCCTCGGCCAGCTTCTGCAGCAACCGGAAACCCAGTTCGGGACGGGACTGCTCGCGACCGCGGAACATGATCGTCACCTTGACCTTGTCACCGGCGGAGAGGAACCGCTCGACGTGGCCCTTCTTGGTGCCGTAGTCATGCGGGTCGATCTTCGGCCGGAGTTTGATCTCCTTGATGACCGTGTTGACCTGGTTCTTGCGTGCTTCGCGTGCCTTGACCGCGGCTTCGTACTTGAACTTGCCGTAGTCCATGAGCTTGGCAACGGGCGGCTTTGCCATCGGGGCGACCTCGACCAGATCGAGATCTGCCTCCGCGGCCAGGCGCAACGCATCCTCCACACGGACGATGCCGACCTGTTCGCCGTTCGGCCCGACCAACCGCACCTCGGGAACCCGGATGCGGTCGTTAATACGAGGCTCGACGCTGATGTCTACTCCTTCGTCGTTCGCGGTGTACCACCCGGAGACGAAGAAGGGCTCCTCGTCACCGAAGTGCGCGAGGAGCCCAAAAAGCATGCAAGCATCAAGTACGCCGAGTGGCGGACTGCTGCTCACACCGGACCTGGCGACATGCCTGTCGACTCAGGTGGAAGTTCGGGACTTCTCTTGCACACCGATGCTGACGCACCGGTCGGTTATCCAAGGTTACCAGCGACTGCGCCCTGCCCTGAAATCGAGGAGTGCAGCGCGGCCGCCAGATCGCCGCGCAGCGTGACTGCGATGTCCTCCAGTCCGAGCCAACCGGCCAGGCGGCGCAATTCCTGCGCCATCGCCTCGGCGGTGTGGGCTGGGGCGTGCGACTCGGCGTACGCCGCGTGGACCAGGAGGCGACCACCTCGCCGATCGGCTTTGAGATCCACCCGGGCCACGACCCGGTCACCGAGCAGGAACGGCAGCACGTAGTAGCCGTGCACGCGCTTGGCAGCCGGGGTGTAGATCTCGATCCGGTAGTGGAAGTCGAAGAGCGCCTCGCTGCGCGGGCGGTACCAGACAACGGGATCGAACGGGCTCAGCAGCGCCTGGGCGCTCATCCGGCGAGGGATCCGGGCCTGCGGATCGAGGTAGGCGGGCTGTTTCCAGCCCTGCACCCGCACTTCGCGTAGCTCACCGGACTCGACCAACGTTGCGATCGCCGGTTTGGTCTGGGTGTGGTGCATCCGGTAGTAGTCCTGCAGCGTGAGTTCCGTTGCCACACCGAGGGATCGGGCGGCGCGGCGGATCAGCTCACGGTGCGCTTCCTCGTCGCTGGGCGTCGGCTGATCGAGGACCGCGGGCGGAATGACCCGCTGGGGCAGGTCGAAGATCCGCTCGAACTGCGCGTTGCGCTCGGCGACGGCCAACTCCCCCACGATCCATAAGTAGTCCAGGGCCTCCTGGGTCGCCGACCAGTTCCAGCCCCAGTTCTCCTTGCTGCGCTCGCTGCCGTCGTCCAACTGCCGGGGTGTGGCGGCTCCCTCTCGACGGATCCGGTCCAGGACCTGCTCCAGGAGTGCGGGCTGCTCGCGCTCGACGCGGGAGCCTTTGGCGCGGTAGCGGGCCATCCGGTGCTGCATGTACGGCCAGAGGTCGACCGGCATGTAGGCGGCGCAATGCGCCCAGTACTCGACCAGCCGCCGCGGCCTGGTCGAGGTTGCCCGGTGCAGGAGCGCCGTGTCGTAGGGACCCATCCGGGAGAACAGCGGCATCAGGTGCGCCCGGGCGAGCACGTTGACCGAGTCGATCTGCAGGACACCGGTGCGGGCGACCGTGCGCTCCAGGGTGCGCATCGTGGGCGCGGCGTGCGGCGGATCAAGGAAGCCCTGGGCCGCGAGAGCGATCCGCCGCGCCTGGGACAGGGAGATCTCATCGCTCACCCCGCCAAGGTAACGGTGAGCACGGACAGTCTCAGATCGACGTACGCCGATCGCCGGCGATCCAGTCGCGCACGAGACCCGCGAGCGGGGTCGGCTGGCCGTCGAGATCGACCAACATGTCGACGCCATGACCACGCTGCTTGCTGCTGAACAACTTCGGCCGGGCGGGCGATGCCTGGACCGCTGCTTGCAACGTGCTTGGCGAGACATTTGTGTCGGTGGCACTGCACGCGACCAGCAGCGGAACGGTGGTGCGGGCGGCGGCCTGCTCGGCGGGCGTTTCGTCGTACCAGGTGGGCGGTCCGGACAGGTCGACGACGGCGTCGGCACCGGCCGGCTGACCCTCGGCCAGCGCGATCGTGCCACCCATGGACGCCCCCACCAGGGTCACCGACGTCGTGGGGCTGCGCCGGGCGAAGGCGACCAGGGCATCCACCTGCTGCCGCGGTGTCGCGGTGCATTGCGACTGACCGAAGCCGCACTGGTCAACGACGATGAGGCGGATGTCGCCGCGCGCCCACCGAGCGGCGTACGGCCACCACTGACACAGGTCGCCGTCGGACTGGTGCAACAGGACGCCGACCCGTCGCCCCGCCCCGACTGAGGCCACTGTCAGGCCGCCCCCGGTCACGGGCACGCTGGTGACCACCGCCTTACCGGGGGCCTTCACCTTGCAGCGGGTTGCCGGATCAACCACGGCCGCAGGCGCATTCGAGCTGGTGGCCGCAATCGTGGGCGACACAGACTGCGTGGCCGGCGGACCGGCGCTGCCACTTCCGCACCCGGCAGCGAGGCCAGCGATCAGCAGAGCCAGGACCAGAGCCGGAAGGGCACGCATATGTCAAGATTGACATATGCGAGAGCAGAAGGGCAGAACTGGGACCTCCTTGTTGGGGTACGCCGTTCTCGGGATGCTGGCCCGAGCACCGGGCACCGGCTATGACCTGTCGCAACGGATGCAGCGCACCATCAGCTTCTACTGGACGTGGCAGCACAGTCAGGTCTACGGCAAGTTGCAGCAACTCGAGGCCGACGGTCTCATCCGGCATCGGGTCGTCGCCGGCGCCGGACCGCGTGACACCAAACGCTATTCACTCACTGCCGCGGGTCGCCGATCGCTCGAAGCCTGGGTGAGCACTGCTCCCGAACCGCATGAGGACCGTGATCCGCTGCTGCTGCGGGTGCACTCGTTATGGACCATCGACCGTGCCGCGGCCCGGACGCTGATCGAGGAAGCGCGCGACGACAGCATCCAGCGGCTGGCGGTCTACACCGCCATTGCCGAGGAGATCGCCACCGACGGCCACACCAACGATCCGGGCCATCCGGACTTCGCCAGCTACGCCACGGTGCAGGCGGGCATGATCTTCCGGCACGGCCGGATCCAGTGGTGCGACTGGCTACTGCGTCAGTTGAACACCGATTGACCGTCGGGTCTGGTCATGGATGGCTGGTTTTCGCGCAGACAACCGGCCATCCGTATCCGAAGCCGACGAGGCCCGGGCCAGTCGGGAGCGCGTCAGGCCACCAGGGCGTGACGTGCCCGCAGCACCCGCGACCGGGCCAGCAGGGCTGTCCCACCACCGAGCGCGATCACGGCGCCGATGATCGACACCACCAGCAGGCCGGCGCCGAAGCCGCCGGCGTCGATGGCGATCCCTGCCAGCGGGGCACCGAGCGCCGAGCCGGCGGTCATGAAGGAACCGTGCCAGCCCATCGCCTCGCCACGGGCCGCCGCGGGAACGACGCGGCTGACCGCGTCCACCGTGGCCGTGATGGTCGGCGCACAGAAGAGCCCGGAGAACACCGCGAGCACAGCGAACACCCACAGGTTCGGCGCGAACGCCATCGGCACAGTCGTCAGCGCCAGCATCAACAGCAGGATGAACGGGGAGAAACCGCGCGACATCGCCCCATAGACGAGGCCGCCGACCAGCGAGCCGAAGCTCCACGGGATCAGCACGACGGCCAACTGCGACACGGCGTCCCAGTGCCGCATGGCCGCAACGATGGCCACGTCGGATCCGCCGAGCACGATGGTGGACGCCGTCGCCGCCAGACAGATGGCGATGAACGGCACCCGGAACCACGAGCGCCGACTGGTCGCACCGACCTCTGACTCGTCGACCTCTGCGGACCGAAGCGCCGGGTTGGCCCACCACAACACCGAGGCAAGTACGACGCCGAGCATCTCGATCCCGAACAGCACCCACGAGGTGGGCAGGAACGTGGTCAGCCAGACCACGACGACGGGCCCGATCATGAACGCCAACTCGACGGACATCCCGTCCAGGGACAACGCCGTACGCCGCTGGTCATCGGGCACCGCGGCGATGACACCCTGACGGATGATCGAGAAGGTCGGCACGACGAAGAGTCCACCGATCACCGCGAGCACCAGCAGCGGGACATACCCCACGAAGGGTGCGATGGACCAGCAGATCGCGCTGACGATCATGGAGGGAAGCAGTACCCGCCGCAGCCCCATCCGGTCCAGCAACCGGCCGCGCCACGGCCCGGAGATCGCAATGGCGATCGTCGCCGCGGCCGCCACGAGTCCGGCGTCCGCATAGCTGTGACCCAGGTGGGTTACGACGTGCAGGGTCAGGATGATTCCGGCGCTGAAGATCGGCATCCGCAGCAGGAATCCCAGCAACAACACGCGACGGGCGTCGCGGATCGACAGGACGCGCTGATAGGGCTGCAGGGACATGCGGGAGATACTTCCATTTCGAAACTTCGATGTGCAACTGTTTTCCAGGATGCGGAACGACGGTGCACTCGCGATCATTCCCGCGGCCACCGACAGCCACTTCGGCCCACCCATTAGGGCGACGAGTTAGGCGGGCCTGTCTTGAACCGTTCCAGACTGCGCGATTGATTAGACATCACCCACACCTCAAGGAGATCCGACATGTCGGAGAGCACGAAAACGTCCATCGAGACCGCTCCCAGCCCGGAAGCGAACCTGGGCTCCACGACCGACACCGGCGCGCCCGCTGTCAGCGACCGCAACTCCCTCACCATCGGCAACGACGGCCCGATCCTGCTGCATGACGTGCACTTCCTGAACCAGATGGCGCACTTCAACCGCGAGCGCGTCCCCGAGCGCAATGTGCACGCCAAGGGCTCCGGCGCCTTCGGCGTCTTCGAGACCACGGAGGACGTCAGCAAGTACACCAAGGCGGCCCTGTTCCAACAGGGCGTGAAGACCGACATGCTCGCCCGCTTCTCGACCGTGGCCGGTGAGCAGGGCTCGCCCGACACCTGGCGCGATCCGCGCGGGTTCGCCCTGAAGTTCTATACGACGCAGGGCAACTACGACTTGGTCGGCAACAACACCCCGGTGTTCTTCATCCGCGACACCATGAAGTTCCCCCACTTCATCCGCTCCCAGAAGCGCATGGGCGGTTCCGGGCTGCGCGACAACCACATGCAGTGGGACTTCTGGACCCTCAACCCGGAATCCGCGCACCAGGTCACCTACCTGATGGGCGACCGGGGGATCCCCACGAGCTACCGGCACATGAACGGTTACGGCTCGCACACCTATCTGTGGATCAACGAGGCCGGTGAGAAGCACTGGGTCAAGTACCACTTCCACTCCGACCAGGGCGTCGAGGGCCTGACCGGTGAGGATGCGACCCGTATTGCCGGCGAGGACGCCGACTTCCACCGCCGCGACCTGCGCGAGGCCATCGATGCGGGCGACTTCCCCAGTTGGACGCTGTCCATCCAGGCCATGCCGTACGAGGACGCCAAGGACTACCACCTCAACCCGTTCGACCTGACGAAGATCTGGCCGCACAGCGACTACCCACTGATCAAGGTCGGCACGATGACCCTGAACAAGAACCCGGACAACTTCTTCGCGCAGATCGAGCAGGCGGCGTTCGAGCCGTCCGCGATCGTCCCCGGTATCGGCTTCTCCCCCGACAAGATGCTGCTGGGCCGGGCGTTCGCCTACTCCGACACCCACCGTTACCGGATCGGCCCCAACTATCTGCAGTTGCCGGTCAACCAGCCGCGGGTCGACCTCAACACCTACACGTTCGACGGCCCGATGGCCTACGAACACAGCGGCAACGACCCGGTCTATGCACCCAACAGCGCCGGCCGCGGCTACGCCGACGAGGTCGGTGAGGTCGAGGACGGCTGGGAGACCGACGGCGCCATGGTCCGCGCCGCCTACACGCTGCGTGCCGACGACGACGACTTCAGCCAGGCCGGGGCCCTGGTGCGCGAGGTGTGGAACGACGACCAGCGGGCCGCTTTCGTCGACACCGTCGCAGGCCACCTGCTCGGGGGCGTGAAGTCCCCGGTGCTGGAGAAGGCCTTCGACTACTGGAAGAGCGTTGACGCCGAGACCGGCGCCGCCATCGAGGCCAAGGTAAAGGCCGACTCCAAGTCACCCAACCCCGGCGGCGAGGCCGACGCCGCCAAGGAGAACGAGCCGATCAAGGAAGACGCGTCGAACGCCGCGCACTGATCACCCGCACACAGGCAGACGGGTACGCCGACCGGCGTACCCGTCTGCCCTTCTCATGTCCCTAGAAAACGCGAGGGGTACGTCGACCCACCGGTCGGCGTACCCCTCGCCTTGTTCGTGGTGAAGGAGAAATCCTGACCCGGCGGGAATTATCCGGAGACTACCTCCGTTAAAATCGGAGTAAGCCTCCGCACGAACGTAAGGAACCATCATGGGCACCTCCCCCGTCGTCCGGTCCACCACCTCCGCCCTGCTCGACCGCAGCCACCGGCGCACGCTGGTCAGCCCGGCGCGTAACACCCGTACCTCAGCCTTCACCTTCCGCCCGATGCGCCGCGAGGCCGAACTGGCCGTCGAAGGTGGCCGCACGATCTGAGGGCCGGACCCGATTCCGCACCCGCAACCCAACTGGATAGAGTCGAAACCGTGGCACAACACTTTGATGTCGTCGTCCTGGGAGCCGGACCTGGCGGGTATGTCGCCGCCATCCGTGCCAGTCAACTGGGCCTGAAGGCCGCAGTGATCGAGAAGAAGTACTGGGGCGGTGTCTGCCTCAACGTCGGATGCATCCCCTCCAAGGCGTTGCTGCGCAACGCCGAGTTGTCGCACATCCTGACCAGTGAGAAGGACAAGTTCGGCATCACCGGCGACGCCTCGATGTCCTACGAGCCCACGCACGCCCGCAGCCGCCAGGTGTCGGCCGGCATCGTCAAGGGCGTGCACTACCTGATGAAGAAGAACAAGATCACCGAGATCGATGGCTGGGGCACCTTCAAGGACGCCAAGACCATCGAGGTCCTCCTCAACGACGGCAGCACCGACACGATCACCGGCGACAAGATCATCATCGCCACCGGCGCGACCACCCGCCTCATCCCGGGCACCGAACTGTCCGAGCGGGTCGTCACCTACGAGGAGCAGATCCTCGACCCGGTCCTGCCGAAGTCGATCATCATCGCCGGGTCCGGCGCCATCGGCGTCGAATTCGCTTACGTCATGAAGAATTTCGGCGTCGACGTGACGATCGTGGAGTTTCTCGACCGGATGGTGCCCACCGAGGACGCCGACGTCTCCAAGGAACTGGCCAAGCACTACAAGAAGCTCGGCGTGAAGGTCCTGACCAAGACCAAGGTCGAGTCCATCGAGGACACCGGGACCAGTGTCAAGGTGACCGTCTCCCCCGCCGAAGGCGGCGACCAGCAGGTGCTCGAGGCCGACAAGGTCCTGCAGGCCATCGGTTTCGCGCCCCGCCTGGAGGGCTACGGCCTGGAGAACACCGGCGTGAAGATCACCGAGCGCAAGGCCATCGAGATCGACGACTACTGCCGCACCAACGTCCCCGACGTCTACGCGATCGGCGACGTCACCGGCAAGCTGATGCTGGCGCACACCGCCGAGGCCCAGGGCATCGTCGCGGCAGAGACCATGGCCGGCGCCGAGACCATGCCGCTGGAGTACGTGATGATCCCGCGCGCGACGTACTGCCAACCGCAGGTCGCTTCCTTCGGTTACACCGAGGCGCAGGCCAAGGACCTGGGGTACGACGTGAAGACCGCGCAGTTCCCGTTCTCCGCGAACGGAAAGGCCCAGGGGCTCGGCGAGGCAGTCGGATTCGTGAAGATCGTCGCCGACGCCGAGCACAACGAATTCCTCGGCGCCCACCTGATCGGCCCGGACGTGACCGAACTCCTGCCGGTGCTGACCCTGGCCCAGCGCTGGGATCTGACCGCCGACGAAGTCGCCCGCAACGTCTTCGCCCACCCGACGCTGGGTGAGTCGGTCAAGGAGGCCGTCGAAGGCATCGTCGGCCACATGATCAACCTGTAATCGACCCATGAAAACCGCCTTCGTCCTCGGCGGGGGCGGTCTGCTGGGGGCGACCCAGATCGGTGGGATGCGCGCACTACTGGAGAGCGGCGTGCATCCCGATCTGGTGGTCGGCACCAGCATCGGGGCGATCAACGGGGCGCACATTGCCTACTCCCCCACGGTCGACACCCTCGACGCGCTGGCCGAGACCTGGGTCAAGCTCTCCAGCGCGCGCAGCCTGCGCGACTTCCGGACCGTCGCACCGACCGACCCGGGCGCTGCGCGACCACGGCGGTTCGGACGACGACGCGGGGTGGGTCTGCGTCGGCCGTCCTACCTCTACCCGGCCGGACCGTTCCTACGGATGCTGCGCGCGACGCTGCCGACCCAGACCTTCGATGACCTGGAGCTGCCGTTCCAGTGTGTCGCCGCGTCGGTGGAACGCGCTGTCGCACACTGGTTTTCGACCGGTCCGTTGCCCGAAGCCGTGATGGCCTCCTGCTCGGTCCCCGGCCTGTTCCCGCCGTTCCGGATCGGCGACGAGCACTACTACGACGGCGGTCTGGTGCACTCGATCCCGATCGGCCGGGCCATCGCGCTGGGCGCGACCCGGATCTACGTGCTGCACGTCGGCCGCGTCGAACAACCCCTGCAGCCCCCGCAATGGCCGTGGGAGGTGGGCACGGTCGCCTTCGAGATCGCTCGCCGACACCGGTACATGGAAGAGATCGCCGAGACCCCGAGCGACATCGAGTTGCACGTCATGCCGTCCGGCACCGACGATGCACCCATGGTGTCGCTGCTGCATCTGAACACTGAATTCGTCACTGGGCGGATCGAAGCCGCCCACAACGCCGCGCTGCGGTACCTCGAGCGCGATCAGTGAACCTGCCCGTCGCGCCGACGCCAGTCCGCCGCGCGTTCCAACCGCTGTTCATGCTGCTGGAAATCGCCCTGCTGATCATCATCGGCGCCATCAGTGGACTGATGGTCCTGCTGAGCGTGTTTCCCTTCGCCCGCAAAGCAATCCGGCTATGCATTATGGGCACCGGACTGATCGGCCTTGACCTGTCGATCACGCTCGGCTGCTGGCGCCTGTGGCTCCTGCGCCGACTCGGTCGCAGTGATCCGGTCTCCTGGCGCACCGACCACATCCAGTTGCTCGGCGACGTCCTGGACCGTTACGTGCGGGTCGCCCAACGCGTGGTCGGCTTCCGAGTCTCGGCCACCGATCTGACCGAGCCGCTCTACGACGACGAACCAGTGCTGTTCCTCGCCCGCCACGCCGGACAGGGCGATTCGCTGCTGATCGCCTGGTTGATCTCCCATGAGCTGCACCGAGCTCCGCGGGTGGTGCTCAAGCGCTTCCTGATGTGGTTCCCGGCGATTGACCTGATCATCCACCGCCTGGACGGCTACTTCCTGCCGCCCAAGGGCACGCCCGCCGCCGAGCGCAAGGCGTCGCTCGACGCCTTCTGCGCCTCGCTGGGTCGACACGACGGTGCCATGGTCTTCCCGGAGGGCCAGAACTGGACTCCCGCACGGCACGCGGCGGCCATCGAGAAGGATCGGGCCAGTGACGATCCCGACGCCCCCATGCGCGTGGCCTGGCTGGAAAGGCACCCCACTGTGCTCACACCGAGGGTAGGTGCGGCGGACAACTTCATCGACGCCGTACCCGGTCTGCGGGTGATCTGCATCTGGCACGCGGGGGTGGAGGACCTCTACACCGTGAAGGCGGTCTGGTCCGCGATCCCCTTGCAGGAACCGGTGCACGTCCGCTTCACCGAGCGCCGCCCGGTCCCCACCGGGGACGCGCTGAAGGACTACCTCTACGACGAGTGGGGCGACCTGGACGACTGGTCACGGCAGATCAGTCACCAGCCCGCCCTCCCGGGCGAGCGACCGCTCTACACCGAGCAGGTCACGACCCGGTCGTTCCTGACCCAGTTGCGGGCGTCGACGCGGCGCGCAAGGCGAACGTAAGCCCATCGATCCGCGCCCGGACCTCACCGTCGGTCGCCAACCGCTCCCCGATCGTGGTCGCCACCTGCGCGACCGCGTCCTGGGTCAGTCCCGGCGCGAGAGCGATCACCACCCGCAGCACACCGGGGCCGACATCCGAGCCGTCCTCCAGCGCCACCTCCACGACCGGTTCCAGATCACGTACGGCGAGCCGCACCTTCTCGGCGACGAACGGATCAGCGTGGGCTGGCTGCCAATCCTGTTGCTGCGCAAGGGCCCACAGCATGCTCGGCCGCACGACGACCTGGGTCGGCGAACCCGGATCGACCACGAGCACATCGCACTGCTCGCTGATCGCGGCCCGCGCCGCCACGGGTGTCAGCACCGGGGACGGTCGGGCCGCGCTGCTCCACGCCGTCATCGAGTCCAACCCGGTGAAGACCGGTAGCGCCCGCTGCCCCTGCGGGCCTTCGACGATGACCGTTGCCATCGACGCAGCCTTGTCCCCGTCGTGCTCATCGCGGCCCTCCTCGGTCGCCACGACCGGCACCAGCACTCGCGCCCCGGCCAGCGCCACCATCCAGGTGCTCTCGTCCTGTGTCAGTGCCACCCGCAGCGCGGGGTCTGCCGAGCCATCGTCCGTGCCGAAACCGGTGTCGGTGACCTCCCGGCCAGCCCACGGCAGGCCGGCAGAGTCAGCCGGGTCGCTCACGGCCGGCCTGCGATGTCCAGCGCCTCCGGCAGGCCGAACGCGCCACGGTAGAGCGCCGAGCCGATGATCGCGCCCTCGACACCGGCCGACACCATGGTGCGCAACGCCTCGATGTCAGCCAACGTGGACACCCCGCCCGAGGCCACCACCGGGCGGTCGGTCCGATCGCACACCTGCTGCAGCAGAGCGATGTTCGGACCCTGGAGCATGCCGTCCTTCGCGACATCAGTCACGACGTACCGGGCGCACCCCTCGCTGTCCAGCCGCGCCAACGTCTCCCACAGGTCGCCACCCTCCTTGGTCCAGCCGCGGGCGGCCAGCGTCGTCCCCCGCACGTCGAGACCCACCGCGATGCGATCGCCGTACTGCGCGATCGCCGCTGCCGTCCACTCCGGGTCCTCCAGGGCGGCGGTGCCCAGGTTGACCCGGCGGCACCCGGTCGCGAGAGCCCGCTCGAGGCTCTCCTGGTCGCGGATGCCGCCGGACATCTCGACCTTGATGTCCAGGCGCCCCACGATGTCAGCCAACAGCGGCGCGTTGCTTCCCCGTCCGAAGGCCGCGTCGAGGTCGACCAGGTGCAACCACTCCGCTCCCTGGTCCTGCCAGGCCTTGGCGGCCTCCCACGGGTCGCCGAACTGGCCACCGGTGCCAGCAACTCCCTGCACCAGTTGCACAGCCTGGCCGCCGGCAACGTCGACCGCCGGCAGCAGTTCGAGGCGTGCCTCACTCACAATGGGTCCTTCCGAACGGGGACGATGACTAGGTGAAACTCTGAATCCAGTTGTGCAACAGGGCAGCTCCCGCATCCCCGGACTTCTCCGGGTGGAACTGGGTGCCCCACAGTGCGCCGTCCTGCAGAGCCGCGACGAAGGGCCGACCGTGCTCGGCGTGTGCGACCTGTGCGGCAGTCGAGTCCGCGGCGGCGTAGGAGTGCACGAAGTAGAAGCGTTCGTCGGCCACGCCCGTGAACATCGGCAGTTTGGCCGCGTCCGTCACCAAGGACCAGCCCATGTGCGGGACCACCGGGGCCTGCAGCCGGGTGACCAGGCCTTCGACCAGGCCCAGCCCCGGTACGGGTTCGGCCGCCGGCTCGGTGGAGCCCTCGAAGAGGATCTGGTGACCGACGCACACCCCTAGGACCGGCGCACCCACGGCCAGACGGTCGCGGATCAACACGTCCCCGCCGACACCCAACAATCCGCGCATGCAGGCGTGGAAGTTGCCGACCCCGGGGACGTAGAGGCCGTCGGCACGGCGCACCGCGTCCGGGTCGGCGGACAGCTCGACCTGCGCCCCGACCCGGCTGAGCATCCGCACGACCGAGTGCACGTTGCCGCTGCCGTAGTCGAGCACGGCGACGCGGGCGGTCACGAGGACTTCAACTCCTCGGCAATGTCGCGCTCCTCGCGGGTCACCTTCTCGAACCGCCGCACGGACTTCTCGTCCGGCTCGACCAGCGCTGCGCCGGACGCATGCCGCGCGGCGCCCGCTTCCAGCAACTGCGCGCCCGGGAGGCCGAGCGACTCGATCAGGTCGTGCACTAGATCATCGGCCGTCAGGTCCGTGTCCCGCAGGACCGCCTCGACCCGCGGCAGGTCGTCCCGGCTGATTCCGGCGACGTTGACCAGGTCCGAGGGGCGCACCGAGGGGAACGGCGTGGGCCCGCTGGGCCCCTGCCCGCTGCTCCAGATCAGCCATCGCGGCACCGCACGCCAGCCGGGTGGATGCAGGACGAGTACCGCCCGCGCGTCAATCACCGCGAAGCACAACGCCGTTCGCAGTCCCGATGGCACGGGCCGGTTGGCAAGCATCGGCACGGACTTGTCGTACGGCGCGCTGCTGCGGGCCTCCGAACCGGCCGGAACCACCGCGGTCCAGCCCCCGACGGGTACGACGTACGCGGGCACCGAGCCGCGCCGCAGCCACGCAGTGACCCGGTGGGTGTCGCTGCGCAGCAACAGCAGCAGGGTGTCCGCGGCCATGGTCGCTAGAGCGCACCCTTCGCGCTGGGGATGCCGACGACCCGTGGATCGCGCTCGACCGCGAACCGCAGGGCCCGGGCGACCGCTTTGAACTGGCACTCGGCGATGTGGTGCGGGTCGCGACCGGACAGCAGACGCACATGCAGTGCTATTCCGGCGTGGGTGGCGAAGCTCTGGAAGACGTGCTGGGTCAGCGAACCGGTGTAGGCCCCGCCGATGATCACGTAGGCCTGCGCATCCGGCTCGCCCTCGTGCACGAAGAACGGCCGGCCCGCGACATCGACCACTGCCTGCGCGAGTGCCTCGTCCAACGGGACCAGCGCGTCCCCGAAGCGGCTGATCCCGCTCTTGTCGCCCAACGCCTCGCGGACCGCATCACCGAGCACGATCGCGGTGTCCTCGACACTGTGGTGCGCATCGATGTCGGTGTCACCGGTCGTGGTGACCTTCAGATCGATCAAGCTGTGCCGCGCGAAACTGTCGAGCATGTGGTCGTAGAACCGCACCCCCGTGCTGACCTGCGCCTCGCCGGTGCCGTCGAGATCCAGCCACAGATCGACCGAACTCTCCTTGGTGGAACGCTGGAGGTGGGCGGTCCGGTGCTCGTCAGTCGCGATCTTGTCGGTCACGGCGTCTCCTTCTGCAGCGCGATGCTGCCGTCCTCGATGCTCTCGCGCAGCACGCGCAACACGGTCTGGGTCTCCTGCGGGGTGCCCGCGGTGATCCGCAGGTGATGCGGGATGCCGACGTCGCGGACCAGCACCCCTCGATCCAGCAGCACCTGCCACGCATCGGCAGCGTCGGCGAACCCGCCGACCAGGACGAAGTTGGCATCCGACGGCACCGGCTTCAAGCCGAGATCCTGTGTCGCCGTGAACAATTCGTCGCGGGTGGCCTTGATCGCCTCGACCATCGCCAGCATCGTGCCGGCGTGTTCCAGGGCCGCCTCGGCGACCGCCTGGGTCACCGACGACAGGTGATAGGGCAGTCGCACTAACCGCAGCAGCTCCGTGAGCTCCGGGTCGGCGGCCAGGTAGCCCAGCCGCACCCCGGCGAAGGCGAACGCCTTGGACATGGTGCGGGTCACCACCAGCCGCTCACGCCCCGGCAGCAACGTCAGGGCGCTGCGCGTCCCCGGCCGGGCGAACTCGGCGTACGCCTCATCGACCACCACGATGCCGTCCGGCAGCGCGTCGTAGACCGCCTCAACCACATCCAGACCGATCGCGGTGCCGGTGGGGTTGTTCGGGGAACACAGGAACACGATGTCCGGCCGGTGCTCGCGCACCTGCTGCACCGCCAGCGCCGCGTCGACGTCGTAGTCCGTGCCGGTCGCGTTGCGCAGACCATCGATCCACCCGGTGCCGACGCCGCGGCTGATGATCGGATGCATGGAGTACGCCGGGGTGAAGCCGAGTGCGACCCGTCCGGGTCCGCCGAACGCCTGCACGATGTGCGACAGCACCTCGTTGGAGCCGTTACCGGCCCACAACTGGTCCGGCGACAGCTCGACACCCGTGGCGATCTGCAGGTAACCGGCCAATGCCATTCGCAGTGCAACGAATTCACGGTCCGGATAGCGGTTCAGCCCGCGCGCGACCTGCGCCACGCGATCGGTGATCGCCGCGACGACGTCATCCGGGACGTCGTAGGAGGACTCGTTGGTGTTGAGCGCGACGGCCACGGGAAGCTGCGGCGCGCCGTACGCGGTCTGCCCTTGCAGGTCCGGGCGCAGCAGATCGGTCAGCCGGGTACGCGACTGAGTGCCGTCACTCATGGCAGCGCGTCGCCGAACCGCGCCGTCACGGCCTGCCCGTGCGCCGGCAGATCCTCGGACTCAGCCAGGGTCACGACCGTCGCCGCAACGTCCGCGAGCGCCTCACGGGTGTAGTCGACGACGTGAATACCGCGCAGGAATGACTGGACCGACAAGCCGGAGCTGTGACAGGCGCAGCCGCCGGTCGGCAGGACGTGGTTGGAGCCGGCCGCGTAGTCACCGAGGCTGACCGGCGCGAAGTCGCCGACGAAGATCGCCCCGGCGTTACGGATCCGGGCAGCGACCTCTGCGGCCTCGCGGGTCTGGATCTCCAGGTGCTCGGCGCCGTAGGCATCGACGACCCGGACTCCGGCGTCCACGTCGTCCACCAGCACGATGCCGGACTGCGCCCCACCAAGGGCTTCCTTGACCCGGACCTCGTGCTTGGTGCGCGAAACACGTTCCTGCAGAGCGGTTTCCACCGCGTCGGCCAATTCCGGCGAATCGGTGACGAGCACGGAAGCGGCCAACGGGTCGTGCTCGGCCTGGCTGATCAGGTCCGCAGCGACGTACTGCGCATCGGCACTGTCGTCGGCCAGGATCGCGATCTCGGTCGGACCGGCTTCGGCGTCGATGCCGATGACACCCTGCAGCAGGCGCTTGGCGGCCGCGACGTAGATGTTGCCCGGCCCGGTCACCAGGTTGACCGGCTCGCACACGACGGTGCCGTCGGCCTCCCGCGCGCCGTAGGCGAACATCGCGATCGCCTGTGCGCCACCGACGGTGTAGACCTCATCGACACCCAGCAACTCGCAGGCGGCCAGGATCGTGGGGTGCGGGTACCCGGCGTACGCACCGGTGTTGTCCGCCTGGGGCGGGCTGGCCACGGCCAGCGAACCGACGCCCGCGACCTGGGCCGGGACGACGTTCATCACCACGCTGCTGGGGTAGACCGCGCGGCCACCGGGCACGTAGAGCCCGACGCGCTCGACGGGTACGTGTCGCTCGATCACGACACCGCCGGGGACGACCTGGGTCACGGTGTCGACCCGGCGCTGGTCCTCGTGCACCAGGCGGGCCCGGCGGATGGACTCCTCCAACGCCGCACGTACGTCGATCGGCAGGTCACGCAGTGCGCTCGCCAACACCTCGGCGGGCACCCGCAACTGGGTGGGACGCACGTGGTCGAAGCGCTCCCCCAGCTCGCGCAGCGCCTCGGCACCATGCTCGCGGACCTGCTCGCAGATCGGGCGCACCGCCTGCAGGGCGGCGTCCACGTCGAACTCGGCGCGGGGCAGCACGGTGCGCAACTGGCGGGCGTCGAGCCGCGCCAGCGCGTCGCCGCGCAGGTCGATACGGGAGATCACAGGCCCATTCTAGGCAACTACCGGGTGGGCTCCCGGTCCCGTCCGGCGGCTGGATCCTGGTCGTAGAACTCCCGCTCCATCACGCCACGCGCCCGCCGGGCCATCCGCAGATAGTCGTTGCGCAGTTGTTCTCCCGCCCCCTGACCCATGCCCAGGACGCTGGCGATGCCGTTGGCGTCGACCACGTCCGAGGGCAGGGAGTCGACCGGGCGGCCGCGCCACAACACCGAGGCGTTGCGGATCCGGGTCGCCATCGTCCACGACTGCTCCAGGGCGTCGGCGCTCTCGGCGCTGATCAGGTCGCAGTCGACCATGGCGTGCAGCGGGGTGATGGTGGCGGGGTTGCGGATCTGCGGGAACTGACCGGCGTGGCGCAACTGCAACAGCTGCACCGTCCATTCGACGTCGGACAATCCGCCGCGGCCCAGCTTCAGGTGGGTCAGCGGGCTGCCGCCGCGCGGGATACGTTCAGCCTCCACCCGGGCCTTGAGCAGCCGGATCTGACGAACGGCCGAGGCGGAGATGCCGTCCGTGGGGTAGCGCAACGGGTCGATGAGGGCGATGAACCGCTCCCCCAGATCCACATCGCCCGCGACCGGCGTCGCCCGCAGCAGCGCCTGCGCCTCCCAGCCTTCGGACCACCGGGCGTAGTAGGCGGCGTAGGACTCGAGGGTGCGCACCAGCGGACCGGACCGGCCCTCGGGTCGCAGATCGGCGTCGATGCCCAGGGCCGGGTCGGGGCCCGAACCGCTGAGCCACCGGCGGACCTCCGTCACGATGCGCTCGGCCTGGCTCTGGGCCAGTTGCGCGTCCGCCCCCGGCAACGGGTCATGCACGAAGAGCACGTCGGCATCGCTGGAGTAGCCGGTCTCCCCACCACCGAGGCGGCCCATCCCGATGATCGCGACCCGGGTGACGATCATCCCCTGCGCGCGTTGGGCGGCCCGGGTAGCCACCTCGAGAACGGCCTGCAACGTGGCCGCCGTGAGGTCGGTCAACCCGTCCTCGATGTCGAGTAGTTCGAGGCGCCCGGACAGGTCGGCGGTGGCGATCCGGATGAGTTCGGCGCGACGGATCGTGCGCACCGCGGTGACCGCCTCCTGGTCGTCGGTGCGGTGCCGCTCGATTGCCAGGTACATGGACTCGGACAGTTCCGCGCGGGACCGGGGGCGTAACGCCGTGGTGTCACCGAACATCGCCACCGTCGAGGGCGCCCGTTCGATCAGACCGCCGACATAGCGGCTGCTGGCCAGCACCCGCGCGAGCGTGGTCGCCGCTCCGCCCTCGTCGCGCAGCATCTTCAGGTACCAGTGCGTCGAGCCCAGCGCGTCGGAGACTCTGCGGAAGGCGAGCAGCCCCATGTCGGGATCGGCCTCGTCGGCGAAGCGGCGCAGCAGCACCGGCAGCAGGGTGCGCTGGATCGCGGCCCGCCTGCTGACCCCCACGGTGAGCGCTTCGATATGCCGCATCGCTCCGACCGGATCCCGGTAGCCCAGGGCGGCAAGCCGCTGCTGGGCGTCCTGCGTGGTCAGGCGGGCGTCGTCGTCGGTGAGGCGGGCGACGGCGCTGAGCAACGGGCGGTAGAACAGCCGCTCGTGCAGCCGGCGGGCCTTGCGCGACTCCTCTGCCCGTAGGGTCTGCACCTGTCGCGCCGGGTCCGCGGTGAAACCAACGGCGCGCCCGAGCCGGCGCAGGTCGTCCTCGGCGGTGGGCATCAGATGGGTGCGCTTCATCCGCCACATCTGGATCCGGTGCTCCAGCACCCGCAGCACCCGGTAGGCGTCGTCCAGGTCGTGCGCGTCCGTGCGGCCGACGTACCCGCCCCGCGACAGCGACTCCAGTCCGGACAGCGTGGATCGCACCCGCAGCCGCGGATCGGTGCGTCCGTGCACCAGTTGCAGCAACTGGACACTGAACTCGATATCCCGCAGGCCGCCCCTGCCGAGTTTGAGTTCGCGATCGGCCTCCCCCGCAGGCAGCAACTGCTCGACCCGCCGCCGCATCGCCTGGACATCGGCCACGAAGTTGTCGCGGCCGCTGGCCTGCCACACGAAGGGTTGCACCGCATCCAGGTAGGCCTGGCCGACCTCCGGGTCACCGGCGACCGGTCGCGCCTTGAGCAACGCCTGGAACTCCCAGGTGCTGGCCCACCGCTCGTAGTAGTACCGGTGGTTCTCGACCGTCCGCACCAGCGGCCCGGCTTTGCCCTCCGGCCGCAACGCCGCGTCAACCTGCCACAGACTGCCCTCGGCGGTGCGGGTCGAGCAGGCGCGCATCAACTCACTGGCGACCTCTGCGCCGATGCGCATCGCGTCCTGTTCGGGTACGCCGGGTGCGGGCTCTGCGGCGAAGATCACGTCGACGTCGGAGATGTAGTTCAGCTCCCGCCCACCGGTCTTGCCCATGGCGATCACTGCGAGGCGGACCTTCTCGGACTCGGCGACGCGGGCGCAGGCGATCCGGTACGCCGCTTCCAGGGCCGCACCGGCCGCCTCAGCCAGTGCCTCGGCGACAGCCGGCAACACCTCGAACGGGTCCGAGGTCAGGTCGACGGCCGCGATCCGACACACCCGCCGGTCGTACGCGACGCGCAGCGCGTCGTACGCCGCCTCGGGGGCACCCCCGGGCGCGGGCAGGACCGCCTCGACGGCCCGGACCATCTCATCGCGGACGACGGGCGCCGGGTCAAGCGCCGCGTCCACGACCTCAACCCAGGTCTGCGGGTGTTTGACCAGGTGGTCACCGAAGGCGACGGAGGCCCCGACGACGGAGATCAACCGGTGCGAGCGGACGTCACAGTTCTCCAGCAACTGGGAGACCGCCGTACGTTGCGCCTCATCCATCACCTCCCGCAGGCGGGTCAGGGTCAGCAGGGCCTGGTCGGGGTCGGGTGCCTTGGCCAGGCAGCGGATCAGACCCGGTGCCCAGTCGCCCAGTTCCTCGGCAAAGGCCAGGCCGCGGTCGGTGTCGAGTACGCCGGCCCGCACCAGGGCGGCGCGCGGTGACTCGGTGCGCGGGGTGGCCATCAGAGCGCTCCGGCCCGGCTCACGGCAGGTTGAGGTATTCGTCGAGCTCGAACCGCGTGACCTGGTCGCGGTAGGCCGCCCACTCCGCGCGCTTGTTGCGCAGGAAGAAATCGAAGACGTGCTCGCCGAGGGTTTCGGCGACCAACTCGCTCTCCTCCATCAGGTGGATCGCGTGATCGAGGGAGGCGGGCAACGGGCGCAGACCCATCGCCAGACGCTCCTGCTCGGTGAGGTTCCAGACGTCGTCCTCGGACTCGGGCGGCAGCTCGTACCCCTGCTCGATGCCCTTCATCCCGGCGGCCAGCAGCACGGCGTACGTCAGATAGGGGTTGGCGGCCGAGTCGATGGAGCGGATCTCGACCCGGGTGCTTGCTCCCTTACCCGGTTTGTACATCGGGACCCGGACCATCGCGCTGCGGTTGTTGTGCCCCCAGCAGATGTAGGCCGGCGCCTCGGCGCCACCCCACAGCCGCTTGTAGGAGTTGACGTACTGGTTGGTGACCGCGCTGATCTCCGGTGCATGGTGCAGGATGCCGGCAATGAACTGCTGCCCGACCTGCGAGAGCTGGTAGCGCCCGGCCGGATCGTGGAACGCGTTGTCGTCGCCCTCGAACAGCGAGACGTGCGAGTGCATCCCCGAACCAGGTTGTCCAGCAAGGGGTTTGGGCATGAAGGAGGCGAAGAGCCCGTGCTCCAGGGCCACCTCACGGATGATCGCCCGGAAGGTCTGGATGTTGTCGGACATCGTGAGTGCGTCGGCGTACCGCAGGTCGATCTCGTTCTGACCCGGCCCGGCCTCGTGGTGGCTGAACTCCACGGAGATGCCCATCGACTCCAGCAGCATGATCGCCGCCTTGCGGAAGTCCTGGCCGGTGCCGTGGGGCACGTGATCGAAGAACCCGGCAGTGTCGACCGGGACCGGAACCTCGCCGCTGGCCGGTTTCTTGTCGAAGAGGTAGAACTCGATCTCCGGGTGCACGTAGAACGTGTAACCGGCCTTGGTCGCACTGGTGAGCACCCGCTGCAACACGTTGCGCGGGTCGGCCATGCTGGCGCTACCGTCGGGCAACCGGATGTCGGCGAACATCCTTGCCGTTCCGGGCCGTTCGCCGCGCCAGGTGAGAATCTGGAAGCTGGAGGCGTCGGGTCGCACCAACATGTCGGACTCGAAGACCCGCGCCAGGCCCTCGATGGAACTGCCGTCGAAGCCCAACCCCTCGGAGAAGGCGCCCTCGAGCTCGGCGGGCGCGACCGCGACCGATTTGAGGGTGCCCAGCACGTCGGTGAACCACAACCGCACGAAGCGGATGTCGTGCTCCTCGATAGTGCGCAGAACGAACTCTTGCTGACGATCCATATCCCCGATCCTGCCCTATGCACGAATGGTCCCCGGATGCAGGAACGCATCCGGGGACCATCGCACTCAGGTGGTTACCGCTTCTTGGTGGCGTCCACGTACAGCACCATGCCGTCACCCAGCTTGGTCAGCACCGAGATCTTCGTCCCGGAACCGGCCGTCTTGGTGGAGGCGTAGGGGCTCTCGGCGCTCCAGTACTTGGTGGCACTGGAGTCATCGAAGGTGCGGACCGCGGCCTGCGAGGGGACCTTGGTCTCGACGCCCTGGCGGTGCAGGGTGAGGGCGTCGGTGCGCTCGGTGCCGAAGGTGGCATCGAACGGCGTGATCCGGTTGGACATCAACTGACCGGTCGACCACTTCAGCGGGGCCGGGTGGGCATCCACCGGCAGCACCTGACCGCCACCGGGGTGGTTGAAGACGTTGTTGTCCCCGAACTCGTTGTTGATGTACCAGACCAGCAGGCCGTCCTGGTAGGCGAAGTGCTCCACGTAGTCCGGCTTGGGGTCCGGGTACCAACCGAAGTTGTACGGACCCTCCTTGAGCGTCTTGTCGTAGCCGGAGTAGCGGCGGTACTCCGCCAGGTAGTAGTGCGACACCTGCTTGGAGGTCGAACCGGTCATCCGGGAGAACCCAGCAGCGGTCCACGCACTGGTGGTCGACTCCACGTCGTCCACGGTGGTCTGACCGTTCACGGTCAACGCCAGGTCGTCCAGGAAGGCTCCGGCCTCGTTGACGCCTCCGTCGGTCTGGTACAGGAAGCGGAACTTCACCTTCTGACCCTTGTAGGCGGACAGGTCGTAGTTGACCGAACCCCATTGCGGGGCAGAGCCGGTCAGCGCGTCGCCGACGTTGGTCCAGGTGCTGCCGCCGTCGGTGGACACCTGCGGGTAGAGGTAGTCGTACCCTTCCTCGATGTCGTACCAGATGGCAGCGGACAGTGACGCCGTCGTGGCGCTGGTCAGGTCCAGGTCACGGGTCAGCGACGAGGTGAGGTTGTCACCGCGACCGCTCCACCACTCGTAGGAACCGGACTTGGGCGTGTTGTAGTCGGTGACGACCGTCTTGTTCGGCAGCGTCACGGCCAGCGCCTGCGGCTTCCTGCGGTTGTCCAGATCGGCCGGGCCGAGGTTGACCAGCGCCCGCGACCCGTACGACACGGTCTTGAAGTCCAGCCAGCCCAACTGCAGCTTCTCCCACGCACCCATGTACCCCGGAGTCGTCCCGATGTCGTCCTTGCCGTGGTTCAGCCAGGAGCCCGCGCTCATCAACGTCCAGAACGACGTGGAGTTGGTGGCCTTGTT
Source organism: Branchiibius sp. NY16-3462-2 (assembly GCF_001594145.1). Taxonomy (GTDB): domain Bacteria; phylum Actinomycetota; class Actinomycetes; order Actinomycetales; family Dermatophilaceae; genus Branchiibius. The sequence continues at coordinate 36,537 of NZ_LVCF01000040.1, forward strand.
GGTGGTGTCGTACAGATCCGGCAGACCCAGGTCGTGGCCGAACTCGTGGGTGAAGACACCCAGACCGCCGTTCTCCGGCTCGGTGGTGTAGTCCGACACCCAGATACCGGTGTTGCCGATCTGCACACCACCGCCCTTGTTGGCGCCCGGGCCGGTGCTGCCGTAGCCGTAGCCGACGGCCCAGCGGTGGCTCCAGATGGCGTCCTCACCCTGAGCACCACCGCCGGCCTCCTCGCCCTCACCGGCGTGGATGGCCTGGAAGTGATCGATGTAGCCGTCCGGCTCGTCGAAGTTGCCGTCGCCGTCGTAGTCATACCGGTCCCACTTGTCGAACTGCGACAGGTAGTCCTTGATCTGCGCGTCGGTCTTGCCCGAGGCCTTCTGCTGGTTGTACCAGGCGGTCAGCGTGTCACTGATGTAGGCCCAGTAGCCGATGGCGTCGTTGGAGTACTTGTTGCTGCCGTAGGCGGCCTCGTTGTAAGGCAGCGTCACCCAGTCCGAAACGTCACCTTCGACATCGAAACGGCCCTGGGACTGCGCCTTGTAGAAGTTCTTGAACGACTCGCCCTTGGTCCCGAACATCATGTCCAGGTAGTGCTGGCGGTCGAAGTTGCTCTCCCAGTAGGTGGAGTTGTTCTGCGTCCGGTCCGGCTGGGCGATCTGGTTCACCAGCGGGCCTGCGGTACCCCCGGCGGCCGGTTTGGTCGCCGTACCGAACTGCGACAGGACGGTGAAGATCGAGGCGGTGCGATCCACGTCGTACTCGACGTAGCGGCTCTGCTTGCCCTTGGTGCCCTTGGACCCCTTGTTGCCCGAGGAACCGTTGGTCTCCGACTGCACCTCGATGACGGTCTTGCCGTTGACCTCCTTCGTGCTGGCCTTGCCCTGCACGAGTTTGGTCACGGCCTCCTGGCGCAGCGTGGCTGCGGCATCGGCGCGCGGGCTGGAGTAGTTGTCTTTCTGAGCCTGCTGCTGCTCCGGCCCGGCCGGGCCGACCGCGGGGACGGACAGGGCGCCAGCGCCGGTGGCCGTCAGGGTCAGACCCAGACTGATCGCGGTGGCACCCGTGAGGGCACCCACCAAACGTACTTTCACAATTCCTCCGTGTGGGAGTCGGGATCGGCGACGGGGTTACGCACGCCTGAAAGGATTTTGCAAGGTTTTCCGGTCGATTGGTGGGAAACTGACAGATAAATGTCAGGAACTACGATGACTTTTCATGAGCGAACAGACCGCGCCCTACGGCGCTGGCACGCCCGCGGAGACTCCCCGTCGCCGGACCCGGATCGTGCATCTGCTGGAAGCCAAGCAGCGCGGCGAGCGGTGGGCCATGCTCACGGCGTACGACCGGGCGTCGGCGGCGATCTTCGAGGAAGCCGGGATTCCCGTCCTGCTCGTGGGTGACTCGGCGGCGAACAACGCTCTGGGCTATGACACGACCCTGCCCGTCACCACCGATGAACTGCTACCACTGGTGCGCGCCGTGGTGCGCGGGGCCCCCAACACACTGGTCGTGGCCGACCTGCCGTTCGGCAGTTATGAGGTCAGCCCGCACCAGGCGCTGGAGACCGCCGTCCGGTTCATGAAGGAAGGCCAGGCGCACGCGGTCAAACTCGAGGGCGGGGCCGAGATGGCACCGGTCATCGAAGCGATCACCGCGGCTGGTATCCCGGTGATGGCCCACATCGGTTTCACCCCGCAGAGCGAGCACGCCCTGGGCGGCTACCGAGTGCAGGGCCGTGGCGAGGAGAAGGCGCAGCAGCTGCTGCGGTCCGCGCACGCGGTGCAGGACGCCGGCGCATTCGCAGTCGTGATGGAGATGGTGCCGGCTCCCATCGCGGCGCAGGTCACCGCAGAACTGACCATCCCGACGATCGGCATCGGCGCGGGTGTGGGGTGCGATGCCCAGGTGCTCGTCTGGTACGACTTCGCCGGGCTGAACGACCGCAAGATGCCCCGCTTCGTCAAGCAGTACGCCGATCTGCACGGCGTCCTGCTGGCGGCGGCGCGGGAGTACAAGGCCGAGGTCGAAGCGGGGACCTTCCCCGGGCCGGAGCACTCCTTCGACAGCTAGGGCATCAGCCGGAGCGCCGCGGCACCGCCCGCCACATCTGCAGGGCGGCCACCAGGCCGATCCCGCCGGAGATGGCGATCGCCGGACCCAGGCCGAGTAGTGCCGTGAAGGCAGCCAGCAGCAGCGGTCCGGCGGTGCCCCCGATGTCGGACATCTCGCGCCAGATCCCCAGGAACTGGGCGCGGCCGAGGTCAGGAGCGAAGTCGGCGCCGAGGGTCATCACCATCCCGGCACCGATCCCGTTGCCGAAGCCGAGGATGCACGAGACGAGGGTCAATGTCGCGACACCGTGCGTCAGCGGCATCGCCAGCATCGACAGGCCCATGACCAGCATGGAGGGCACCGTCACCCACCGCCGGCCCCGGATGTCCATCACCCGGCCCGCCGGGTAGAAGACCAGCATGTCGATGGCACCCGAGACGCCGTAGATCACCGAACTGACCTGCGGGCTCAGACCCAGATGCTCGGCCCACAGCGGGATGACGGCCTGCCGGGACTGCCGGACCGCCGACACCAGCAGAATGCCGACGCCGACGGTCGCGAAGACGGTCCACTTCTCGCGCAGGATCGTGCGCACCCGCGGTGCGGCAACGGCGTCGGGCGAGGTGCGGGCGGCCAGTCCGTGACCGGGTAGATCCTTCAGGGTCGCCCCGAGGATCCCGGCCAGCAGCAGCGCGACGATGCACACGACGTACGCGCCTCGCAGGTGCCACAGCGCCATCGCGGCGGCGCCGAGGAACGGGCCGATGAAGACCCCGACCCGCATGACTCCGCCGAGCGTGGACAGCGCCCGGGCGCGGTACTGGGCGGGTACGGCTTCGGTCAGATAGGTCTGCCGGGCCAGCAGGAACACCGAGCTGGCGATCCCGATCAGGAACACGCCGAGCGAGAAAACGGCGAGATTGCCTGCAAACAAACACAATACGGTTGCCAGTACGCCGAGTGCGGACGCTCCGACGATCGCCAGCCGCTCGCCGTACCGGTCGCAGATGATCGAGGCGGGCACGTTGAACACCAGCGAGCCGGCGTTGATCAGCATCACCATCAGGGCGGCGACAGCGACGGAGGCGCCGAAGGAGCGGGCGGACAGCGCTACGACCGGCAGGATGGCGCCTTCACCCAGGCCGAACAGCAGGCTGGGGCCGTAGATCGGCACCGCGAGGCGGCGCAGGTCGCCCGGGGTGTCGTAGGTGGCGACCGGCTGCTGCGAAAGGTTCACCACGCCGCCAATTTTATACGGTCTCTATGTACTCGCTCGCCACACCTTCCCTCGGGTGCGCCAGGATGCGCTGACCGAGTGCCGCGGTGAGGGCGAGCAACCCGCCGGCGACCAGGGGTACGAGGTAGGCATGCGCTCCGGCGACGTGGTCGGCCACCACCCCGCCGACGGCCGAACCCGCGGCGACACCGACCAGCATCGCGGTCAGGACCACACTGAGCGCCTCGTTGATCTGGTGCACCGGGATCAGTTGCTGGGTCAGGTTCATCGAGGTCACCAGGGCCGGGGCCGCGGCCAGTCCGGCGAGGAACATCAGGACTGCGAGCACACCGACCGAACGGGCCAGCAGGATCGGCGCCTGCATCAGCACCAGGACGAGCGCGGACACCAGCAGGACCCTGCGCATCGGCATCCGCACCGTGCGCGAACCGAAACCCAGCGCGGCGATGGCCGAGCCCAGAGCGAACGTGCCCAGGACGATGCCCGCCAGACCCGCGTGACCGAACTGTTTGCTGACCGCGATCGTGACGATCTCGTTGCTGCCGAAGATGACCCCGACCAGGAAGAGGCACACGGCGAGCACCCGGATGCCCGGTTGGGCGATGGCCAGGCTCGGTTGGCGCACATGCTCGGCGCGGGCGGGCGGCTCGGTGCGCCGGTTGGCCATCAGCAGCACGGTGCCGGTGGCGTAGAGCACGACGGCCAGGATGAATCCGGACTCGGGGAACAGCAGCGTGGCCAGCGCGGCGGCCAGCGCCGGGCCGATGACGAAGGAGATCTCGTCGGCCACCTGTTCCAGCGCCATCGCCGAGTGTCGCTGGTCATCCGGGGCCAGATGCACCCAGCGCGCCCGGGACATCGTGCCGATCTCGACGACGATCGCGCTCAGGGAGTAGGTGACGAACAAGGTCCAGGTCGGCCAGGAGAACACCGACGCCAGGACGGTCGCGACCGACCAGGCCACGCCCCACGCCACCAGCGGTAGGGCGATGGTGCGCTGGCCGTGCGTGTCGATGAGTCGGCCGACGATGACCGCGGTGATCGCGAAGACGACCAGTCCCACCGCGGAGACGGCCCCGGCCAGACCGTAGGAACCGGTGCGACCCGAGATCATCGCAACGATCGCGACCCCGAACATCGCGTTGCCGAGGCGTCCGACAGCGGCACTGACGACGAAAGATCGCGCTCCGGGCAGCGCGAGAAGACGGCGGTAGGCGTTCAGGTCAGCGCTGTCCTTCGTCGTTCCAGCGCCGGTCCTCTTCGTCCCACTGCTCGGACTTCTCGTGCGCGGTCTGCAGGGCGTTCTGCGCGGCCTCGGGCGTGTCGTAGGGGCCCATGACGTTGGCGTTGGGCGAGCGGTCCTCGTCGGACTCCACCTGGGCGGTGTCGACGTTGTACCAGTACTGCATGACGGCTCCTCACGGCATCAAACGGGACTGGGGCCAGCCTATGGCGTGCCACCATCAGCCGCTCACGGCGGCGTAGGTCATACACTCGCGAAGTATGAGCGCAACGTACCCCTTGGGCATTGATGTTGGCGGCAGCGGGATCAAAGGAGCGCCTGTCGACCTGGCGACAGGTCAGTTTGCCGACGACCGGTTACGGATCGAAACGCCGCAGCCGTCGACACCGGCCGCTGTCACCGAAGTGATCGCGCAGATCGTGGAGCACTTCGAGGACAAGATCAAGGGCGAGGCCATCGGCATCACCCTGCCCGCCGTGGTGACCCATGGGATCGTGCGCACCGCGGCCAACATCGACCCGGGCTGGATCGGGATGGCCGCCGAGGAGATGCTCAGCGCGAAGGCGGGCCACCCGGTCACGGTGATCAATGACGCGGACGCCGCCGGGGTCGGTGAGTTGCACTACGGCGCGGCCCGTGACCACGAAGGGGTGGTGCTGGTGTCGACGCTGGGCACGGGGATCGGTAGTGCGTTGCTGAGCGAGGGAGCCCTGGTCCCGAACACCGAACTCGGTCACCTGGAGATCGACGGTCACGACGCCGAGCACAAGGCCGCCGACAGTGCCCGGGACCGCGAGGACCTGTCCTGGGAGAAGTGGGCAGGACGGCTGCAGCGCTACTACAGCCACGTCGAGGACCTGCTGTGGCCCGATCTGATCGTCGTCGGCGGCGGCGTCAGCAAGAAGGCCGACAAGTTCCTGCCGTTGTTGCACCTGCGGGCACCGATCGTCGCGGCGCAACTGGAGAATGCCGCAGGCATCGTGGGCGCGGCATGGCTGGCCGATGCCCGGGCCAAGAGTGCGGCTGCGAAGAAGAAGTAGCTGTTACTTCCTTCGCAGTTTGCCGACCGCAGCGGCGACCTGCGACTTGGCCTGCGGCAGATAGGTTTTCGCCGTCTTGCGAACAACCGGCAGTGCCTTGTTGAACGGGGTGTAGAGCGGCGACAGCGGCTTGTCCCACGTCCCGATCAACTGGTCCTCGTGCTTGGCGAACTGCCGTTTGAAATCCGAGATGCCGTCGTTGAGCAGGCCGTTGAAGTCGTAGCGCTGCACACCGATGGCCTTCATCTGCTGCATCGCGTAGAACTTCAGCCCGTAGTTCAGGCGCAGCTTCTGCCCGCGCGGTGAGACCCCGCCGTACAACTCGAACGCGGTGCGCGCGGACGCGACGAGCCAGACGAACGCCACGACCTCGTCGCCCTCCCAGGCGGCCAGCAGATGGGAGTCGCCGCCCATCAGGTCCCGGATCCCGCGGTGGTAGGCGTCGTCGTGGACGGCGAATCCGTTGCGCTCGCCGGTGGCCCGGTTGATCGCCAGCACCGCATTGAGGTCCCGATCGGTGACCACCTCACCGAAACGAACTTCTTTGTTGCGCAGCGACTTTCGGACGTTCTGACGGGTGGTGGAGGTGAAGGCGGCAAGGATTGCGTCCTCATCGGGAGTCAGATCCACGATCAGGGTGTGCGGGATGAGACCGGTGTTGTCCGAGCGGGTGAACCCGCTGGCCTGCAGATCGGCCAGCCACCCAGTGACCGGCTCGGTGAGCTTCTGCGCGATGACCTCATCGGCCGAGGGTCCGCCCTCACCCTTGCCGGGTTGCGCGACCGGGGAGAACGGCTCGGGCCAGTCCGGCTCGATGGTCAGCGCCAGCGGCTTCCGGGTCGCCTTCACGTGGCTCGCGATGGCCTGCAGCACCGTGACGCGATCAGCCTGCGCCGCCTGCGGCCCGCGGGGGATGTACGCCAGGCAACTGATCGGCAGTTTGCGGAAGAGCACCTGGGCGGAACCGATGACCTTCTCGTCGTCGTGCACCAGCAGCCGGGTGACGTCCCACTCGTAACGGGCCTTCAGCGCGCCCCAGCCCCACAGTTGCAACGGGTGCCCGCCGGCATCGTTGACGATGCCGTTCCAGGCTGTTTCGTCCTCGACGACGGTGACCTGAGGGCTCATACGCTCAACCCTAGCCAGGTCCGGTCAGCGGGCTCGCGCCGCCTTGAACGACTTCTTGTCGACCTTTGCCGTCACCTCGAAGGTGCGCTTGTCCTGCCGCTCGGCGTACCCCTGCTTGGCCAGGCGGTGCCACACCACGGGGCACTTCTTGCAGCGCGTGCTGGACTTGCAGCACTTCTTCTTGGTCTTCACGACGGGCACGGCTGTAGCTTAGGCGAGCCTTCCCTGGCTCACCAATTCAGTCGACCTCAGGGGTGACCGCTCCCTGCCCCCGGAAATCCTGCAGGTGCACTCCCCCGTCCACGCCGTAACTGCTGATGTGGTTCAGGTACATCCCCCGGCCTGCCTCGCTGGCGGTGCCGTCGTGGATCGGCACCAGGAGACGGGGCTGGATCCGGCGGACGAACGCGATCGTGTCCTTCACCGCCGACCAGGGGGCGGTGACGGGCACGGCCAGGATGTCGATCGACGTACCCGGATCGGCATCTAACGCGTCTCCGGGATGGAACAGCGTCAGGTCCCCGGAGGCAAACACCAGGCCGGTGTTGGTGATCCGCGGGATGTAGGGGTGGATCTCGGCGTGCTGGGCGCCGACCGGCGTCACGCTGAGATCGCCGATCTCGACCGGCGCGTCACCGCCGGACCAGGCCTGGATCGAGGCTTGATCCGCGAACTGCTCGGCTGTCTGCGGGTCGGCGTAGATCGGCACATCCGGGTTAGCGGCCAACACGGTCGCCAGTTGCTCGCCGGTGACATGGTCGGCGTGTTGGTGGGTGACGAAGACGGCGGTCAGATTCGTGACACCGCTGACGTCGGAGAACCCACCCGGATCGACGAGAACTCGTGTCGAACCGGTGTCGATCAGGACGGCGGCGTGGCCGAGATGCGTCAGTTCCATGGGTTCAACCGTACGATGGGCTTCCGTGAAGTTCCTGCACTCCTCACCCTCTTATGACCTGACGTACAACGACGTCTTCATGGTGCCGTCGCGGTCCAACGTGACCAGCCGCCTGGACGTTGACCTGTCCACGACGGACGGGACGGGTACGACGATCCCCCTGGTCGTCGCCAACATGACCGCGGTCTCGGGTCGGCGGATGAGCGAGACCGTCGCGCGACGCGGCGGCATCGCGATCCTGCCGCAGGACATCCCGATCCACGCCGTCCGCGACACCATCGACTACGTCAAATCACGGCACACCGTCTACGAGTCGCCGGTGACCGTCACGGCCGACGTCCCGGTCTCCTCGGTGCTGGCCCTGCTGGGTAAGCGCGCCCACCGCGCCGCGATCGTCATCGACGACGAGAAGGAACCCGTCGGCATCGTGACCGAGCGTCACCTGCTGGAGCGGGACCGCTTCGAGACGGTCGGCGACGTCATGACCCGTGATCTGGTGACCGTGCAGGACGGCTCCAGCCTGGCCGACGCCTTCGACCTGCTGACCGACAAGCACTTGGATGTCGTCCCGGTCGTGGGCGACGGCAAGCTGCTCGGCGTGCTCACCAAGCGGGGCATCCTGCGCTCGGGGATCTACACCCCTGCGGTCGACGCCCAGGGTCGCCTGCGCCTCGGCGTCGCGATCGGGATCAACGGGGACGTGCAGGGCAAGGCCGAGGCCATGCTCGAAGCCGGCGCCGATGTGCTGGTCGTCGACACCGCACACGGCCACCAGGACAAGATGCTGGACGCCCTGAAGGTGGTGCGCGGCGTACGTGACGCCTCCGGACGCAGCGACGTGCCGATCGCGGCGGGCAACGTCGTGACCGCGGACGGCGTGTCCGACCTGGTGGGCGCGGGCGCCGAGATCATCAAGGTCGGCGTCGGCCCGGGCGCCATGTGCACGACCCGGATGATGACCGGTGTCGGCCGCCCACAGTTCTCAGCGGTACTCGAATGCTCCACGGCGGCAACGGAACTCGGAGCCCACGTGTGGGCCGACGGCGGCGTCAAGTATCCCCGCGACGTCGCGCTGGCGCTGGCCGCCGGCGGCGCCAACGTCATGATCGGGTCGTGGTTCGCCGGCACCTGGGAGTCCCCCGGTGACCTCAACCGCGACCACGACGGACGGCTCTACAAGGAGTCCTTCGGGATGGCGTCCGCGCGCGCGGTGCGCAACCGCACCTCCACCCAGTCGGCCTACGACCGCGCCCGGTCGGCGATGTTCGAGGAAGGCATCTCCTCCTCGAAGATGTTCCTGGCCCCGGATCGACCCGGTGTCGAGGACCTGATCGACCAGATCATCGCCGGTGTCCGGTCCTCCTTCACCTACGCGGGCGCCCGCACGATCGCGCAGTTCCACGAGCGGGCGACCGTCGGCGTGCAGTCCGCCAGCGGGTACGACGAGGGCCGCCCCCGCGAAACTTCCTGGTGACGAAGCGAATCCGCTAACCATCCGGGGTCATGGTCCAAGGGTCTGCGGACGGTTGACCCGTCCGACGCAGCTAGCCCTCACCGCACCGGTTCGCTGCGCGAGCGGTTCTACGTGCGCTGACCCGTCCGACGCAGCTAGCCCTCACCGCACCGGTTCACTCGCGGGCGGTCCACTGCGCGAGCGGTCCGACGTGCGCTGACCGGTCCGACCCAGCTAGCCCCCGAGGCGCGGGCCCCCGCGGCCGCGGTGCCCTTACCAGTTCACTGCGCGAGTGGTCCGACGCGCCAGCGGTTGTTGCTTCGCCATTGTTTGGAACCACCACCGCGCGGCGCCACGTAGAACTCCAACACCCCACCGCGCATCCGGACCGGAATGTGTTCGTGATGGACCCGGCGGTGGTCCGAGGCGCATAACGGTGCCAGGTCCTCCAGGTCCGTGGTGCCGCCCGCGGCCCAGGGTTCTCGCCAGTGATGACCCTCAGTCCACCCCGGTGGTCGATCACACTCAGGAAACGCACACCCGCCGTACCGGTTCTCCGCCGCCCGCCTCTGGTGTTTGGTGAACAGCCGCCTCGCCCGGCCCAGATCCAACGGCAACGACGCACCGTCAAAGACCTGCGGGATCAAATCGGCGTTGCAGGCGATCCGGCGCGCTTCGCTGGCACTGATCCGTCCCCCGGTCGACAACGTTGCCGCCCGCACCCCCAACGCCAACGTCTCGTAATCCAGGTTGACCGTCAGCACCGCTGAGATTCCACCGGCTCCGGGCAGTTTGTCCAACGGCAAGTGCTCACACAACTGCGCCAACGCCCGACCCTGCCGGTGCGCGGTGTCCATCGGCAGCCCACCGGCCTCCGCCTGTTCGGCGGCGTCGATGTCTGCATCGGCCTGCGCCCCGGTCACCGCCCACCCGTGACCACCTGCCGCGGGCTCGGAAACCGGGCCCTCGGTGCCGCGCGCCCAGTCGGGCGCACCAACCTGCGTGTCCTGGGCCGCCGCACCACTGCCGGCCCGGGCACCATGGTCCGTCGTGTCGCCGCGGCCAGCGGTTTCCAGGTGGAAGCGCCGTGGCGCGCTGATCCCTTCCAACATCGTCTTGAGCATCTGCGCCTGCAACTCCGGCAGCGTGAACCCACCCTTGAACAACCCCGGCTTATGTTCCCGCATCCAAAACGAGGCCTGCTCCCACGCCGCCTGCTCCTGATCCACCAACTGCGCATCCTCATGCGCATCCGCGCCGGCGACGTCCTCGAACGACTCCCGCATCCGCGTTGCCCGCCGCCGCAGATCCGTCAACGTCGAGTTGGGCGCTGCCTGCAGCAACGCCTGCTCCGCCGCGTCCCGGTCCGCCTGCGACACCGTGTCCGGCAACGCCGCCAACCCCCGAGCGATAACCCCCGCCTGATCCCGGGACACCCCACCGCTGGTCAACACCGAACCCGTCGCCGGTGCCTGCTGCAACTGCTCACCGAGAGTCACCAACGCCTGCGCGTCCCGCCGGTCCCCACCGAACTCCCCCGACATGATCGAGGACACCTCCGCCACCGAACCACCCGTGGACGTCACCGCCGACCGCAAAGCCGACGCGACCGACACCAACACACCGTCGATGCGCGCCTTGGCCGAACCCAACCGGCCCGAAGCCCGCCGCGCCGACTCCACCGACATGCCCTCCCACGCCGGCAAACCACCGAACCGGTCAAGCACGTCATGTAACTCATCGAGGAGCAGGTCCACCGGGTCCGGGGCCGGCTGAGCCGGGATCGCAGCCGGTGACCGCGTCGAAACAACCGCCGGCGACGCACACCCAACAACACCGGCGGTAGCCAAATGCGCGCTGAGAGAATCACGTTCGGTGATTTTCACGATCGCGTCACCCCTCCCCGGTGTCTCGACCCTGCATCTGAAAACCACCCTACGACCCAGCACCGACAACCAACCGGCCGCAAACAAATCTGTGGACAGCGAGACGAGTCAGAACGCCCGAACGGCGCGGTCGCTAGCCAAGAGAACGTCACCGGGGGCGTGGTGAAGGAGGAATTGGCCGATACGCCTTGCTCCCAGCGAGGTTCAACAAGTCGGCCCCGCGAAACCTGCTAGTTCGTAGGCGGGTCAGGGTCTTTCGCGTCGCTACCGCCGTCTTATCCGTGGGCCGCGTATTTGCTGGCTGGCGTCAGCAGGGCGGCGGTCATGCCGAGAGCTGCAACGGGCGCTGTCAGGCCGCCGATCAAGATAGTGAGGAACCCGACTGCGGTCCAGGCCGCCAGAATTACGGCTATGGCCAGTGCAAGAGCCCGGCTCCCGACCCACACCCCGGCCGAAAGCGCAACAGCCATGAACAATGGTCCACAAAGCGCCACCGCCCCGACCACGGCCCAAGTGCCAGAAGCCTGCACGATGGGGACCCGAGGCTGCGGGCCAGCCTCCCCCGAGTCAATTGTGTAAAGCGGTAGCCACAACGTGGCGCTTGCGACCACGGCGGCAACCACAACGGTCGCGGCAGCAAGTATCCGGGCCGCCCTAGACGGTGGGCGAGTCTGCACAGGTAGTGGCGCGGGCATGGGCCCGAACGTCCATCCGGGATCGGTGGGTCGCTGATCGGCCGCCACGGCCAAGCCCCTTCGGTTGGTGTTTCTGGACCGCCTGAGCGATCGCTCAGCCGAGCGTAGCAGATGGCTGAGCGAGTGCTCAGCCGATGCGGCACAATGGCGGCGTGACCCCTTCAGCACCGACGCCTTCCACCGCGGAATTGACTCGGCAACGGCTGACCCAGGCTGCGTTCGAGGTCGTGCGCGATCAGGGTTGGGCCAACGCGTCGGCACGGAACATCGCCGCGCAGGCGAGCGTGAGCCAGGCGCTGGTTTTCTACCACTTCGGCACGGTCGATGATCTGGTCGCCGCTGCATCGGACCTGGCCGTTACAGATGCGATCGCGGCCCAACGACCGCTGCTCGCCGACGCATCGACGCTGACCGAACTGGTCCATGCAGGGCGGGCATTGTCGGATCAGCACCGATCTGACGGCAACACCTCGTTCATGGCCCAAGTGATGGCCGCGGCGCAGCACAACGCAACGATGGCAGCCGCTGCCGCGCGAGCCCTCCAGCTATGGGAGAACGAGATAGTGGGTGCCCTGCGCCGGATCACCGGCACCGGTGTCGCTGGAGAACTGCTGGACGTCGAAGACCTTGCGCCGTTGATCACCGCCGCATTCGTCGGCACGGAGTTGTATGGCGGCATCGACCCAACGGCACCGGATCGTGCCTCGAGAGTCCTCGAGTCCGTCGGCCAATTCGCCGCGGCGCTGGATGAATTGGGTCCTGCACCGAAGCGTGTCCTGAAGTCGGCAGTACGCCGAATCCGCAGACGCTGGAGCCAGCAGGTCAGCCCGGCTTCAGGATGAGCTGGCCGATACGCTGACGCAGCGCCGTCGAAGAGACGCGCGGTGACCCACGTTTCCCCGCTCACCGGCTTTAGTGGAGTTTACCCGACGGTGCCCGACCCACGGCTGTCGAATTGCACCGATACCTGCGGCGTCGATGAGCAACCCGGTGATTTCGTTGTGGCGCACCCGGCTCCCTTTCGCGCCGCTCATCAGTGCCACTGACGTCATCCCAGACAGTCGTCCGAGTTTCGTTCGCTGACCGAACTTGCGATCGTGTTCTCAAAAGTATGGGAGCGTGCTTCGAACGTTAGTAACCCCGCGCCGATGATGAGTGCGCCAGAAAGGCCGGCGACCGGAGGTAGGACGGCGTACAGCGAGGAAGCGGGGATCAGCACTACGGCAAGGACAGTCCGTCCGACAAGCAGGTTCCCGGTGCGTTGGAGCCACACCAAGACGGTGCCCAGGAGGAAGACGGATACCCCGCCGCAAAGGGTCAGCGCTCCGAACCATCCGAGTGGCTCGGAATCAGTGATGTGAGCCATCACGCCTTCGACACCAAGAGCGGTCAGAATGACGCCCGCGACGATCACATAGTGCAGATCGAGAAAGGCGCGATTGCCCGCAACCGCCCGTGCAGCACCTGTGTGCAAAGCCAAAGCTTCCTCAGCAGCGGGCGCGAATCGGTCGAAGTAGGTCCACCACAGCAGGAAGGCGCCACCGATCGCAAGGCACGCACCAGCTACTGCCCCGGTATCCACCTCGACCTCACGAAGCCCCACACCGACCGACACGACCGACTTACCCACCGCGAGCATCACGACAAGGCTGTAGCGCTCCGCCCAGTGCACTACAGAACCGATTCGCCACTCCTTGCCGCCGCGTGAGACGAGGAGTACGAGTGTGAGATCGACGAACCACGCTGCGATCCATAACCACGCCTGGATGCTGCCGCCCAGCGTCGCGCCAAGGAACAGAAGCAGGAAGGTAGGAGTGAGCGAGATAGCGAAAGTGCGGATCGTCACCCATTGCAAATGACGGTTGTCCCCGGCCGCCAGGACAGACAGTCCGACATGAATGACGCGGACAATCAGGTAGCAGGCGACCAGAAGGAATGCAGCCCGGTTTGGCCCCGACGTATGGGCGAAGGCATCCGGCATCGCCAGCGCGATGACAAAAACCGCTGCCGCCGCGAAGGCCATGCCTAGCCGAGTGAGGCCACGGTCCGCGCGGGCGCGGTTGGCCAACCATGTATACGGCGCCCAAGACCACCACAGAATGCCCAGCACGGTCAGCCCGCGAAGAACGCTCGCCGCGTCGTGCTCATGAGCCATCAGGGCGGTCACCTGGGTGAACGCGAACACGAACACGAGATCAAAGAAGAGTTCGAACTGCGTAACCCGGTGGTGCTCGGTCGGGGGCTCAAGCAAGCGCGGCAAACGCCGTCGCGGAGCTGAATTGTCCCTAGCCATGGTGGCCCATGTTGGCACACTTGTATCTAAAGGTGACGTTTCTGTCACTGGCTACCTGGTCACTCGCTTCGTAGCGTCATTGCCATGAGCGAAACGATGCGTGCAGTTCGTCAGGATGCCCTCGGGGGGCCCGAAGTGCTCGTCCTTGGTGACATGGACAGGCCCAAGCCGAGCATTGGCGAGGTGCTCGTGCAGGTGCACGCGGCGAGTGTGAACCCGGCCGACGTAATGAACCGGCAGACGGGGATCTTCAGCGGCCAGCCGCCGTTCGTGCCTGGCTGGGACGTCTCCGGCGTTGTCGCCGAGGTCGGGCCCGGTGTCACGATTCTTCGCCCGGGCGACGAGGTCATGGGCCTGTTGCCTTTCCCCCGCGGTGGCGGAGCGTATGCGGAGTACGCCGTAGCGCCCACGCGTACGTTCGTTCCCAAACCTGCCCTGTTGTCGCACGTGGAAGCGGCTGCGCTTCCGCTGGCTGGACTGACCGCGTGGCAGTCTCTGGTAGAGACTGCGGGCGTGGACGCCGGCTCTCGAGTGGCCATCACCGGAGCGGCCGGAGGCGTGGGGCATCTCGCAGTGCAGATCGCCCACGCCCGCGGGGCTCACGTGATCGCGGTCGCCTCCGGCGCGCAGAAGGAGTACCTGCTGGGGCTCGGCGCGAATGACGTGATCGACTACCAGACCACCGACTTCTCAACCGCAATCAGCGACGTGGACGTGGTGTTCGACGTAATCGGCAACGACTACCCGCAACGCGCGGTGCAGGCCGTGAAGCGCGGCGGGATCATCGTGACCACGTTGCCGCAAAGCCTCGCAGCAGCCGTCCCAGCTGCGACCTCCGGTGGCGTCCGCCTCGACGGCCTCTTCGTGGAGTCCGACCGGATGGGCCTGACCGCTCTTAGTGATCTGGTGGCTGACAGGGAATTGCGTCCAACGATCGCCGCGACCTACCCGCTCGCCGAAGCAGGAATCGCACAGTCCACCAAGCACGGCTACGGCAAGGTCGTCCTCACCGTCGTGTGAGCTTCAGGCCGCCAAACAAGTAGGAATCAACATGGCCAATTCCACCATCGTCCTGCATCGAGATTCGCCCGCCGTTGCACGCATCACCTACACCAACCCGCCCGTCAACCTGATCACGGGCGACACCGTCCGGGATCTTGCCGCCGTCGTGGACACACTTCTCGGCGACCGGCACCTGCAGGTAGTGGTGTTTGACAGCGGCACCGAGGATTTCTTCTACAACCACTTCGATCTCGCCCACCTGGACCACTTTCCCGGGCCAGACGTTGCGACCGGTCACGCGGTATTCACCGACATTGTGCTTCGCCTGTCGACGGCGCCGTTCGTCACAATCGGCGTCATCCGTGGCCGCACCCGCGGAGGCGGCAACGAGTTGGCGCTCGCATTTGACCTGCGGTACGCGAGCGCAGAAAAGGCATTCTTCGGGCAGCCTGAAGTCGGCACCGCAGTTGTTCCGGGCGGCGGCGGCACGGAGCGACTGCCCCGCCTCATCGGTCACGATCGTGCCCTCGAAGTCATCCTCACGAGTGCCGACTACGACGCGAGCACAGCAGAGAAGTGGGGGTGGGTGACCCGCACGCTCCCCGACGCTGAGCTCGACTCCTACGTCGCCGGGGTCGTTGGCCGACTGGCGAGTTTCGACCTCCAAAGCCTGACAGCCGCCAAGGGAATGGTCGGTCGCGCATCGCTGCCGCCCACGGCTGACCTCGTGGCGGCCTACGGCGAGTTCGAGCACGCTGTGACGCAACCAGGATTCCAGGCACGGGCGACCGCGACCGCGCACCTCACCCCGCAGGAAGCGATCAACCTCGAATACAACCTCGGAGCAGCGCTGGGGGAAGCAGCGCTACGTCGCACACAGGAGTGACGGTTTGAACCAACCGCGCGCCACAAGACCTGCACTCAACACCCGCGGTTGCCAGCAACACACCGACGCCACGTTCGTAGCGGAACGATACGATCGGGTCAATGACTGCCCAGCACCGCGTCGCTGTCCTGGCACAAGACCATGTCTACCCGTTCGAGCTCGGGATTCCTGCACGTGTCTTCGCTGCGGCAGAGGCTGGATACGAGGTTCTGGTCTGTACTCCTGACGGAAAACCGGTAGTAACGAACGCGGGTTTCCGGGTGACCCCGGACCATGGACCCGAGGTGCTCGCCTCGGCCGATACGGTGATTGTGTTGCCTGTCGACGCGTACCGGCTCACAAGGCAACTCCCCCCGCTCGTGCGCGAGGCACTGGCGATGATCCCACCGGGCACCCGGGTCGTGTCGATCTGCACCGGCGGCTTCACGCTTGCATCAGCAGGGCTGCTCACCGGTCGGCGCGTGACCACGCACTGGGAATGCGCACCTCTATTCCGTTCCTGGTTCCCGGACGTCGAGTTGCAGGAGAACGTCCTGTTCGTTCACGACGGCGACATCCACACCTCAGCGGGAGCGGCGGCCGGTATCGACCTGTGCCTGGACCTGGTCCGCGCCGACCACGGGGCACGTGTTGCCAGCCGCGCAGCACGTCGCTGTGTCGTGTCGCCATTCCGTGAGGGCGGTCAGGTGCAGTTCATCGAACGCCCCATCTCAGACACACGCGACACCTCGACCGCACCCGCGAGGGAGTGGGCGCTCAGTCACCTCAACGAGAAGATCACGGTTGCCGACTTAGCTCGCCTCGCGCACATGAGTGAGCGAACCCTGGTGCGCCGATTCACCGACGAGACCGGTGTCGCACCCCGCCGCTGGCTCACCCTGCAACGTCTCGCTCGCGCCCGCGAACTACTCGAAGAGTCCGAATTGCCCATTGAGGTGATCGCTACCGCCGTGGGCTACGCGACCGCTACATCGCTGCGTAACCACCTCACCGCCGAGGTCGGGTTGCTCCCCGCTGCCTATCGGCGCACCTTCCATCGGCCCGCCGAGATTGATCGCTGACACGTAGGTGTCCGTGGCAGGGCCAGTCGAGATTGCCGGTCCCGTATCTACCTTGGAGTCGTCGGCCACCCGCATCGGGCGGGTGCTTTCGACCCCAGCGGAAGGACTGCAATGCCCTACTTCACGACCTCCGACGGAACCCAGCTCTACTACACCGACCTCGGGACTGGTAAACCGGTCACCTTCAGCCACGGCTGGCCGCTCAGCTCAGATGCGTGGTCCACAGAACTCAAGCTTCTCGCCGACGCAGGCTACCGAGTCATCGCGCACGATCGCCGCGGACACGGTCGCTCGCAGCAGACATACACGGGCAACGACATCGAGACCTACGCGAAAGACCTGGGTGAACTGGTCGAGGCGTTGGACCTGCACGACGTCGTTGCGGTCGGCCACTCAACAGGGGGTGCCGAAGCGGTCCGGTTCGCTGCCCGTTACGCGAACGGCCGCGTGCGCAAAGTGTTCACAGCCGGAGCTGTACCCCCCGTCATGGTTCAGTCCGATACGAACCCCGACGGCACCCCGATCGACGTATTCGACGGAATCCGTGCCTCCGTTCTCGCCGACCGCTCAAGCTACTGGAAAGAGCTTGCCTACCCGTTCTTCGGCTACAACCGCGACGGAGCGGTGGTGTCGCAGGGTGCCATCGACGATTTCTGGCGGCAGGGGATGCTCGCCGGACTGGTGCCTGCGTACGACTGCGTCAAAGCGTTCTCTGAGACCGACCTCACCGAAGATCTCGCCGCGCTCGAGGTGCCCATATTCATTGCCCACGGCGAGGATGACCAGATTGTTCCGATCGGCGATTCGGCCGCAAAGGCAATCGAGATCGTCAAGCACGGCACCTTGAAGGTCTACCCGGGCGCCCCCCACGGCATCTCTGGCGCATACCAGGCAGAACTCGACCAAGATCTACTCGCGTTCATCGCTGACTGAACTGGATCTGGTGCAAAGCGGTCATGAAGACGATAAACGCCGCAAATCAAGACGTCGTCGCAACAAACGGAGTGAGCTACCGGTATCGGAGGTTCGGAACCAGCCCCGACAAGGTTCCGATGATCTTCCTGCAACACTTCCGAGGCAACCTCGACAGCTGGGACCCGGCTCTGATCGACGCAATCGCCCGCGAACGCGAAGTGATCCTCGTCGACAGCACTGGAGTGGGCGGATCTTCTGGCGTTGTTCCGCCGACGGTGGCTGAGATGGCACGAGACATCCTGGCCTTCGTGGACGCGCTCGATATCGACAACTTCGACGTGTTCGGGTTCTCGCTCGGCGGATTCGTGGCGCAGGATCTTGCGCTGTTGCGGCCGACGCACGTGCGCTCACTCATTCTGGCCGGGACCGGCCCGTCGGGAGCACCAAGGATGCACGGCTGGCGGGAGGACATCCGTCGCGAGGCGCACCATGATGAGAGCACCGCTGAGAGCCTGCTCTACATCTTCTTCGCGCACACCGATTCCTCTCGGGCGCTCGGGAAAGAGTTCCTCGGTAGAGCTTTCGCGCGCACGGACGTCCGTGACGAGCCCACGACAGTTGTTGTTCGGGACGCCCAGTACGACGCCATCGTGGAGTGGGGCATTCCCAGCCTGCAGCGGCTAGAACGGCTCACGGGAATCGGGCAACCCACCCTGATCCTGCAGGGTGACAACGACCTGATGATCCCAACCCCAGGCAGCCATCTGATGGCCGGGTTAATTCCGGACTCCCGCATACACATCTTCCCGGACGCCGCACACGCCTCCATCTTCCAATACCCAGAGGAGGCGGCGCTGCTGGTCCTGGACCACATCGACACACGCGCAACCTCGGATCAGACCGACATACTCGACGGTGCAGGCACATGAGCTCACTTCTCAGCAGAATCGTTGACGCGCACGGTGGCGACCGCTGGTCGCAGGTCAGGGCCCTGGCGGCTACCCGGCAGTTCGGCGGCGCATTCTGGGGACTGAAACAGGTCGCCGGTATCGCGGAGCAGGGACGTTTCGTCGTTGATCTCGACCGCGAGCACACCCGTCTCTACAACTTCGGCGACCCGGACCTGCACACGGACTTCACGCCCGATCGAGTGGAGATCCGAGATGCCGCGGGGACGGTAGTCGAAGCCCTGGACGACCCGCGGGCTTCGTTCGCCGGCCACGAGTTGACCACGCCGTGGAGTCGGCTGCAGTTGGCCTATTTCACCGGGTACGCCATGTGGACCTACAACACCGAGCCGCAATCGTTCCTGCTTCCCGGCGTCATCACCGAGGAGACTGGCCTCTGGGTCGAGCCCGACGGCAGCAAGTGGGAGCGGCTGCAGATCACCTATCCACCCGAGATCGCCACACCCACCCAGGTCCAGACGGTGTATGCGGACTCCGACGGTGTGCTCAGGCGACGGGATTACGAGGTCGCAATCGCCGGCGGTTCGCCCAGTGTGGAGTACATGACCGGGCACTTCCAGGTGGACGGACTGCTCCTGCCGCGGCTGCGCGAGATCTACGTGCGCGACGAGAACAATCACGCGCTGCCGGAGCCCCTGATCGTCTCCATCGAGATCGGCGATGTCGAGCTGACCTGATTCGTATATGGGACGAGCCGACCAGCGGCTAGAACGCACCCCGAAGTACGGGGGTGATTGGTCTACTCCACAGTGGGTGAGCTCGAGAACAATCAGCGACGTTGCGATGCATGCGGAAAGCTGCGGTGCGCCTCGCCCAGGACTGGGCGCACCATTAGCACTGTGTAGCCGGGAGCAGCTACGACATCGAGAGCGTGGAACTCAACTAGTTGGCCGCGCTTGTCGCCCAGGTCCAAGGAGATTGTGCCGCTTACAAGAGGGCCTACTTCGGCCCGACTCCAGGCATCACTGAATGCGAGATCGTCCGCCAGCGACTCCAGGACCTCAGCACGTCGAGGATCCTGAGGCAACGACCTGAACCGTAGGGCCGCTGCCACGTTCTTCGCGAGATCGGACCACCCCGGCTGCTCACGAGCCAAGGCGTTGGAGAACACATACACGGCCAGGTTGCACCCCGGCCCGAGCCGACCTGAACTCAACTGCGCCGCAAGAGCAGTCGACGCCACGACGTCCAGGTTCCGGTCGACGACGAACGCGGCCACGCCAGTCCACCGCTGCATCAACTGCACGAGACGAGCGACCTCGGCGCGGGCTGGTGGGCTCGTGTCCCCAGCCACAATGCGACGCAGGTGGCCACGGGCAAACTCATCCAAACCCAAAGCCCGCGCCAGCGCTTCGAGCACCTGGTCAGAGGGGTTGTGCTCCCGCCCTTGTTCCAGCCGCACGTGGTAGTCCACCGACACTCCGGCGCGCTGCGCGACCTCCTCGCGCCGAAGGCCCTTGACACGCCGCTCTCCCGGCAGCTTCAGGCTGTCTTCGTCCGGCACCGCGACCGCGCGGCGAGCGCGAAGAAACTCCCCCAGGGGTGAGCGCGCACTCACCCCACCAGCAGCCTCCTTCCTCGCCCTCCCGCCACTGGTGGCCGAGCGGGGCGTCGTGCGGGTCACCCGACGTCGAACTGGTCTCATCCGACTCGGCCCAGACCTAGTTGGTCCAAGGCGCGTGACGAAGCACTCCCGCCTTTCGCATCGAAGGTAGTGAGCACCCATCGAGGGGAAGAGGGCACAACGAAGATCTGGTAACCCAGATCGAGATCAACTTCACCGGCGACCCTGTGGTGATACTGCCCAGACGTCAACGTGCCGACGTCGTGCCTGGACCACATCCACCGGAACTCAGGTGATGAACGCTCCAGACCCGTCACCACGCGACGAAACCTCCGATCAAAGGGATTGCCCCGAAACCTGAGGGTCGCAGTGATCTTCCTCGCTGCACGCTCCCAATCACCGAATTGGCCCTGCATACGATGCCCGAACATTGACTCGATGACGTTGTTGCCCGAGGACCACTCTCCTTCGGTGAGCGCGTCCAATGCGGGATTGGCGGCGACGATGTCGAAGTTGGTGTCGGCGACGAGGACGGGCTGCTTTCCCAGGAGCTCGACAATATGCGCGACCCTTTCGCGCGCAACGTCGTCTGCGGTGGACTCCGGGTCCCGCAGCGCCTGTAGTTCAACAAGACGCACCATGAACGGCAGGGCCTCATCCCCTAACAGCAGGGCGTCCGCGAGGGCCTCGATCACCTCCCGCGACGGTTGACGGTCGCGCCCTTGCTCCAAGCGCAGGTAGTACTGCCGCGAGATGCCGGCGCGAAGTGCTACTTCTTCGCGCCGCAGCCCCCGAACTCGACGTCCCTGCTCGGGCTCCAACCCCACCTCCGCCGGTGTCAACGCCTCACGACGGGCACGAAGAAACGATCCCAACGGAGAGCTCATCCGGCCCACGCCCTCTCGTTACCGTTCATCGCTTGTGGCCGGTTGGCTTCTGGCCCAGGCCAGAAGCTGAGCTGTGGAGCTCTGCCGAATGTTCCCGTCCTGATTGACAGTCTTCGAATCGAACACGAGTGTTGCCCGGCCCGGATTAGACGAAGACCAGTCGCACCTGATGAGGACAGACTCCACGTGCAGCTGGTCGCCGGCAACGGTGGCGGAGGGCCACGTCAGGTCCACGGCTTTGCCGACTAGGCCCGTGGCCAACGGAATGGACTCAACGAGAAGCCTCATCGTGATCGCGGCGGTGAGCCACCCGCTGGCCACCAGACCGTTGAAGAATGTGCCTTGCGCCTGCACGGGGTCCAGGTGAAAGGGCTGCGGGTCGTATTGGCCCGAGAACGAGAGCATCTCTGTTTCGGTGACCAGGTGCCCGGTCGAGGTAAACGTGTCCCCCACTGTGAGTTCGTCGGCCCAGACCCCGGCTGGTTGAGTCGCCCGAGGCACCACTAACCGTTTCGCTGTGTTCTCCGACATGTGTCACCTTCCTCGATTTCTCTGCTGATCGTGAACTGCGGGTCACCCGCGGCCATTCGGAGGTCCCCCGCGGCCGGTGTTGTCGATTACGCCTGGTCGACCAGCCTGGACAGCCCTGCTCGTACGGCGCGAGTTGTTTCGTCGGCGAGTACTTCTCCGGCACCCTCACGTAGTCCGTCGTAGACGGCGCTGACCACGTCTTCAGGTGTATTCATGGCAGGGATGTCGAGTCCGGCGTTCATCGGAGTGTCAGTGAAGGCGAGGTAGACGCCCATGACGTGGACTCCTTGTGGGGCTAGTTCGAGCCGTAACCCTTCAGTTGCGGACCAGAGGGCCGCCTTGGAGATGCTGTAGCCCTTGCCCATTGCCAACCAGCTGAGCACAGACGCCACGTTGACCACGGCACCGCCTGCCTCCACCAGACGCGGTGCGAACGCGCGCGTCGTGAGCAAGGGTCCAAACAGGTTTGTGGTGATCTGGGCCTCGATGTCCTCGACATCCCCGGTGAGCAGGTCTCCCCGCCGAAGGATGCCGGCATTGTTGATGAGGATGTCGATATCAGGCGCCACCGCCGCGGCCTCGAGGATCGCGCCGCGATCCGTGACGTCCAACGTGAGCGGCACGATGCGGTCGTCGTTCCAACTGCGCGGTGTCCGTGCTGCGGCGTAGACCTTACGTGCTCCGCGGCTGAGCGCCTGCCGCACGAACTCGGTTCCGAGGCCGCCGTTCGCGCCCGTAACCAGCACCACGGCGTTCTTAATCTCAGTCATCTGTTTGTTCCTCGCTTTGTGCTGTCCGGGAAATGCCACCGCCCCTGCTCGTACACGAACAACGGGCTACCGGCGCCGGCCGCAGCGGCAACCGTTGTCGCGCCGAGCAGGTTCATCGCAGTGAACGCACGCTGCCTGGGCACCCAGCGGTCGAAGTCGATTTCGACCGTGTGGAGTTCCATAGACCCTCATTAACTTGCTTAACGAAAGTTGACCGCGTTGAAGCTAACACCTAAACTTTCTTGAAGCAAGCTAGGAGGAAATGATGGCATTGCGATCCGACTGGAGCGACGATGTGTGCCCAGTGGCGCGAGCGATCGACGCGATCGGCGATCCGTGGACGCTGCTCGTGTTGCGCGAAGCGCTGGCTGGCGCGCGAAGGTTTGAACAGTTCAAAAGACGGCTGACTGCGGCCGATAACGTCCTGGCCGCACGGCTCTCGCGGATGGTCGAGCAAGGACTACTGGAAGCCCGCCCTTACTCCGCGGGAGGCCGGCCGCGCCATGAGTACGTCCCGACCCGGGCAGCCGAAGATGCCGTGCCCATTCTGCAGGCGTACGCGGCGTGGGGCCACGCCCACCGCCCCAGCGAGTCGGAGAATCCCAGGTTCGAAACGATCTGTGGGAAGTGTGGAAGCACCTCTCAACGGGCGGAGGTGTGCGAATTCTGCGGCGAACTCCTGAGTGTGGAAAACGGAGTCGTCTGGCAGCGCCCTGGCGGATGGGACGGGCGCCGCGTGCAACTGACGGGAGCAGAATCGTGAGCACGACGGCCGGGGTGACGGCCGGCCAAGACGCTCTCATCGCCCCAACGCGCGCACGTGTTCCACTCAACGCTTTCAGTATCGGTTTCGGTGTCGCAGGCCTCGCTGGTACCTGGACGCAAGCGTCTCACTCTCTTGGAGCGCCGCAAGTTGTGGCTGAGATTCTTTGGTTGGCCGCCGCGGCAACATGGGTGATCAGCATCGGCCTGTATCTCGTTCGAAGTGAAAGCGTCCAGCAGGTCGGCCGAGACATGGGCGATCCGACCCTTGGGCCGTTCGCATCGCTGGTGCCGGCGACAGGGATGCTGCTGGCAGGCCACCTCTACGCGACTGTGCCGCGCGCCGGAAAGCCGATGGTGGTCGCGATGGCCATAGCTGCCCTGGCGTTCGCGGCCTGGTTCATTGCTCAGTTGCTCACTGTTCCCCGAGCGATGGAGGCCGTACACGGCGGTTACTTTCTCCCAGTTGTCGCCGCCCCGTTCATCGCAGCACAGGTGCTCGCGGTCGCCAGACTGGGATCACTGGCGCTCGCGATGTTCGGTGTGGGAGTCGTGTGCTGGATGCTCATGGGCGGTGCCCTCCTAGCTCGCCTGATGAACGGACCGCCGGTCCCTGGAAAGCTTCTGCCCACGTTGGCGATCTTCGCCGCCCCTCCCGCGGTCGGGGGCAACGCGTGCTGGGCTATGACAGACGGTCACCCGGGTGCCGTGGGCACGGTGTTGGTCGGGCTGATGGTCGCGGTCGTGACCCCGAACCTGTATCTGATCCGCCGGTACCTGTCACAACCGTTCGGAATCGGGTTCTGGGCCTTCACATTCACCACCGCAGCGACAGCAACGTTCTCAGTTCGGATGCTGTCGACAACCACAGGCACGGGAGTTGTCTTCTCGGCGTGGTTGGCCGTCACGCTCGCCACCCTTCTCATTGCGGCCATTGCCGTGCGGTCCATCGTCATGTGGTCGCCTTGGCGGCGTCGGCGCTGGTCCCAACCCGCGGGCCAACACTGATCAACGCAGCCAACAGGAACGCTTGCGCAGGTCAGACCGCAGTGCTGCAGGCCAGCAGCCCAGGATGGAGGACGAGCTGGCCGATACGCCGGGTATCGCCAGAATCAGCGACGAAACGGCCCTGAACTGCGACTATAGACCTTCTATTGAGTCCGCGGTCCGCAGGGAGTCCGCACGAGAACCGAGAACATCGTCAACCGCGGCCCTGGTCCGCTCCCCCGAGTCCGGCCAGAGATGCGAGTACGTCCGCAACGTCTCCTCCGCGGACTTGTGCCCGAGCCGGTCCTGGACGACGGTCACACTCTCGCCGTGACTGATCAGCAAGCTGGCATAGAAGTGCCTGAGCGCGTGGAATCCAACCCGGTCGCCGCCGGCCTTCCTAACGGCCCGCTGCCACACCTGATTGAACCCCGACCGATATAAGGCGCCACCGGCCACGTTCGTGAATACCAGGCCGTCGGGATGATCCGAAGGGAACTGCAACAAGTGAGCGGCCAGCGCCGACGACACCACCTTCGGAAGCGGGATCGTGCGATCCGACGACTCCGTCTTGGTTGGCGCGAGAATCGGCTTCTCCCCCGCCAGTCGCCGGATCTGCTGGTCGACGCGAACTTCCTTCTGCTCCAACCGGATCCGGTCCCGCGTCAGGCCGAAAACCTCCCCCTGCCGCATCCCAGTCCCGGCCGACAATGTCACCATGGCCCGGTATCGCTCCGGCATCGCGTCCGTGATCGCCAGCACCAGTTCGGTGCTAATCACCTCGATCTGTCGCGCCGGAACCGGTCGTGGCTTCACTCCGACGCACGGTGACACCGCGATCTTGCGGTCGCGCACCGCCGACTTGAAGATCGTTCCCACGAACCGCCAGATCACCTGACCTGTGGCCGGAGTGACAGACCAGCCCGACACCATCGCTTGAAGATGCGACGGCATGATCGCCCGCAACGGCAGCGACCCGATCACCGGGTACACGTGCAACCGAAGGTGTCGCTCGACGATTTCAGCCGTCGACGGCTTGTGAGTCTGGATCTTGCGCCACGTCTCCGCGTACTCCCGGAACGTGATCTCCCCCGCCCGCGGATCCACGTACTGACCCGTGAGTCGGGCCGCGGTGACCTCATCGAGCCACCGCTTCGCGTCGACCTGCCGACCGAAGTGCCGAGCGTGTTCCTTGCCCGCATCGTCCCGGTACCGCGCCCGCCACTTTCCGTTGGGACGCTTCGCGATTGAGCTACTCGGCATGGTCTATGTCCTCGAAAATGTCGGAGCCCCTGCCCGAACGGTTCGCCGGCGGCTGCCTGAAGTCGATCTTTTCGGCGCTGCCTTCCTGTGGTCGCTCATAGAAGTTTCGGAGCTGCTGGATCTCCTGCATGGCCGCCTCCAACAGCTCCTCAGCTCGTCGAAGATGGACAGCCGTAACCCGGCGTCCGGCTTGACGTGCCGTCTCCCGCAGATTGGCGTAAGACTGCGTTGCCGCCCACAAGCTCGTGCCGAGCAAGTCGTCGAGCGCGCCGACTTCGCCCATCGAAAGTCCCTGAGTTCCGTTCTCGACCCGCGACACCGTCGTCTGTCGCCAGTGACCAAAGCCGGCGTTCGCCATCTCCTTGGCGAGCCGCTCCTGCGACCAGCGCTTCTCCTGTCGCGCATGCTTCACCCCAGCCGAGATCGTGTTCATATCGCGGCTGCCAGCCTCAAAGTGCAGATCGTCGAAGTCGCGGGTCTCGTCGGTCACTGAATGAACCTAACACGGATGGTGTTGACAGTCACCGGTAGCGCGTGTAATCCTCCTTGCATAGAGCCAACACATTCCGTGTTGGCGCGCACTAGAAAGGGCCGCACCCATGACCACCACCACGAAAAACGACTTGATGACGCTGGAGGAAGTCGCAGCCTGGCTGCGCAAGTCCCAGTCGCAGCTTCGCTGGATGCGGCACAACCGAACCGGCCCGCGATCCGCCCTCATCGGCGGCCGGATTACGTACCGCCGCAGCGAGGTCGAGGCCTGGCTCGACGCGCAGTTCGACGAGGACGACCTCGCCGGGTGACCAACCCGACGACCAACCAAGCACCACCCGGCGGATCCACGTCGCCGGTCTACAGGAAAGGAACGCACGATGAGCACTACTAAACCCGCACCATGCCCGCCCTGGTGCACCTGGGACCACACCCAAGACCCGGAACCGACGCACCCCGACGACGACGTCTACCACCGCCAGATCATCCACGACGACCCGTTCTGGACGATCGAAGTTGGCGCGTGCCAGCGATCCGACGGCACCTTCGCCCCCGTCATCGGTGCGAACATCGGCGACGACTTCGCGCCCGACGAAGCCCGAGCCCTGGCCCGCGACCTGTTGCGCGCTGCCGACGTCCTCGACGAGATCCTCCGCAATGAAGTAGCCGCCGCCGAGCAGCAACTCGACGGCGGCCAGTTGGCGACCAACTTGGGAGAGGGTGCCGCCTCAGACTCTATCCGCCCACGAGGCCGGCGGAAGAAATCCGCGACGCGATGACCTGGAGCAAACTGTCGGACGACTTCTCCGACGACTGCTGGACACTCACCGACGCGGCCTTCCGACTACACGTCGAGGGCCTCGTCTGGAGTAACCGCAAGCTCCTGGACTGCCGCATCCCCAAGGACGACGTCCGCCGGTTCGCGAGCCACCCCGAGATGGTGACCGAACTGGCGGACGTCGGCTGGTGGCAGGACGAGGGAGACGCCTGGCTGATTCGTCATCACGCCCGCTACCAGCGTCTGAAGAAGGACGTCCTCAAGCAGCAGGCCGCAAACGAGGCGAACGGCAAGAAGGGTGGCCGCCCGCGACGAGAGCAGGCCCAAGACCTCGACGAGAAAACCCAATCGGTTAGCGATTCGGTAAGCGAAACCGAAACCGAAAGGGACAGGCCAGGACAGGACTGGCAAGGAAGGGAAGGCGGTCTGAAAACCAATGATCACGACAAGCAAAACCCAGCCGAAGCCTGGCCCGAGGATCTTCGTGATGATCCCTTCTTCGCATCATCATTCGTCGCCCAAGATGTGCCCGTCGTGAACCCGACGAGCAACCGGTCCTGTGCCGACTGCGGATCCACCGACGTGCAAGCGGGCAAGGCCCGCTGCGAACACTGCCTCCCGATCTTCCTATCCGGCGGCACAAGGAGGTCAGCATGACCGACACCCCACTTCAACGATCGATCACCGCACGACGACGCGCCACCGCCCTGATGCTGCACTACCTGGCCGACGACCTCGAAGGAATGCAAGCCATCGTGACCGGCGTACCCAGCGACGAGGCCGGCGCGATCCTGATCGGCATGTGCGAACTAGCAATCCACGCACAACCCGCTCTCGCCACGCCCACGGGCATCGAGGTCCTGCGCGACCTTGCTGCCCGCTTCGCACTCCAAGAGGGGAACCCCGAGTGAAACCCTGCATCTCCTGTGGTGAACCCAGCGACGCGACCCGCTGCGACCAGTGCCGCCCACCCAGCACCCCGAAACCCTCGTCGTGGCGCATGGGATACGACGGCGCATGGATCCGGCTATCCAAACGAGCGCGCCGACTACAACCGTTCTGCACCGACTGCGGAGCCACCGACGACCTGACCGTCGACCACTCCCCCGAAGCCTGGCAACGACGAGACGCCGGCCTCCCGATCCGCCTCGTCGACGTCGACGTCGTCTGCCGATCTTGCAACGCCAAACGAGGACCAGCCCGAACCCTGGGGACACACCCCCCAACCGGGACAACAAGAGTCCGCCGACAGGCGCGAGCACCGTTACTCACCCAGCAGCGAGCCGGCGAAAACCAGCCAGGATCCACCGGCAACCCATCCCCACCCGAAGCAATCAAGGAAGACGGCCTTGCCTCCCTGCCGCACACTCACTACCGCCCATCGAGTCGCTTGGATGGTGCTTCCGATCGCGATCATCAGAGATCCGTACGTGACAAGTACCCACATATGGGAAGCCTCGCATGAAGGCCGGCCCAAAAGCCGCGGTCAATCCCGATCCGCTGCCGTTCCGTCCTCGCTCGACCGTGGAGTCCGAACGCTTCGCCGCGTTCGCCGAGAAGTTCCTGCGGATCCCCAAAGGCACTGATGCACGGGGCAAGCTGCGGCTGCGCGACTGGCAGATGGACATTGCCCGCGACGTCCTAGACTCCGGTGCCCGCACCGTGGGCCTGATGCTTCCCAGAGGATCCGGCAAGACCACGCTGAATGCCGCGATCGCCCTCTATGCGTTCTACTGCTGGGGAGATGGTGCCAACGTCGTCGTGTTCGCCGTCGACGAACGACAGGCCGGTCTCGCGTTCTCCGCTGCCCGGCGCATGGTCGAACTGTCCGAGGACCTGACCGAACGCACCCAGGTATTCAGGGACCGGCTCTACCTGCCGACCACCGATTCCAGCTTCCAGGTCATGCCCGCTTCGCCGGCCTCCGCCGAGGGTCTGGACTACGTCCTTGCGATCGTCGACGAAGCCGGCGTCGTCAACCGGGACCTGTTCGAGGTCGTGCAACTGGCACAGGGCAAACGGGAACGGTCCGTCCTGGTCGCGATCGGCACCCCTGGCCCGAACCTTGCCGATCAGGTCCTGTTGTCGCTGCGCGACTACGCCGCCGCCCACCCCGAGGATGAATCGCTGCGCTGGCGGGAATGGTCCGCGGCCGGCTTCGAGGACCACCCGGTCGACTGTGAGCACTGCTGGACGATCAGCAACCCGGCCCTGGGCGACTTCCTGCACCGCGACGCCATGACCGCGTTACTGCCACCCAAGACCCGCGAAGCAACGTTCCGACGCGCCCGCCTGTGCCAACTGCCACCAGAGGACTCCGGGACGTTCCTGCCTCCTGGCTGCTGGGACGCCGCCAGCACGGGTGAGCCGATCCCCGAGGGTGCCTCGGTCGTGGTCGCCCTCGACGGGTCCTTCTCCGACGACTCGACCGCCCTGGTCGCTGCGACCGTGTCCACCGAACCTCACTTCGACGTCCTGCGGGTCTGGGAGAAAACGGCCGACGAGTCCTGGCGGGTGCCGATCGTCGAGGTAGAGGACGAGATCCGCCTGGCCTGTCGCCGGTTTGACGTCGTCGAGGTCGTGGCCGACCCGTTCCGCTTCGCCCGGTCCTTGCAGATCCTGGAATCGGAGCGGATCCCGGTCGTGGAGTTCCCCTGGTCGCCGCCGCGCGTGACCGCCGCAACCGGAGACTTCTACGCCGCCGCGGTCGCCGGCAAACTCACCCACTCCGGTAACCCGGTCCTGGCCGCACACATCGCGGCCGCCGTACTGCGCGAGGACTCCCGAGGGGTCCGGATCGACAAGGCCAGCCGATCCCGCAACGCCCGCAAGATCGACTGCGCTGCGGCCGCACTCATGGCCCACTCCCGCGCCGTGTGGCGCGCCCGTAAACCCACCCGCCGCCGTGTCGCGGCATTCAAGAGATGAGAGAGAACCACATGACCACCACTGACCTGATCAAAGCCCTGTCCGACCGCCTGGACAACGCACAAGCCCGCATCGGGCTACTGGACGCCTACTACGACGGCAACCAGCCGCTTGCGTTCCTGGCACCCGACGCCCGGGAGGCCCTCGGTGACCGCTTCGGGCGCATGTCCAGCAACATCCCCCGCCTGGCCGTGACCTCCCTGGCCGAACGGCTGCGCGTCACCGGCTTCACCCGCGACGGGCAACCCGACCCCGCCCTGTGGGCCGCATGGCTGCGCAACGACCTGGACCAGCTTGCCCCCGTCGCGCACCGAGAAGCCCTGACCCTGGGACGCTCCTACGCCCTGGTCTGGGCCGACCCCGACGGGCGACCCCGCGTCAGCATCGAATCGGCGCGGCAGGTCACCACCATCACCGACCCCGCCACCCGCGCCGTCGTCGCCGCGTTCAAGCGTTGGGTCGACCCGGCCGCCCGGAAGGGGTACGCCGTCCTGTACGAACCCGACCAGATCACCCGGTACGTCTCCGACGCCAACGTCGCCGACCCGGCCGCGCTGCCCGCGACGTCCTGGACCGCTACCGGCACCATCCGCAACCCGTTCGGTGTGGTGCCCATGGTCCCGATCGTCAACACCGACCGGATCCTCGACCTAGACGGCGCATCCGAACTGGACGACCTCATCCCCCTGGTCGACGGCCTCAACAAGGCCCTAGCCGACCTGCTGGTCACCTCCGAATACTTCGCCCGCCCCCGCCGCTGGGCCACCGGTCTCGAGCTCATCGAAACCGACGACGGGCAAGTCCAGAACCCGATCCCGGACGCCATGCGGATGATGGTCTCCGAATCCCCCGACACCAAGTTCGGGCAACTCGACGCCGCCGACCTCGCCAGCTACGAAGCCGCCGTCCGGGTCCTACTCGGACAGATCATGGCCGTGTCAGCCCTACCGGCACACTTCATCGGCATCACCAGCGCCAACCCCTCATCCGCCGACGCGCTACGCGCCGCCGAGGCATCGCTGGCCGCCCGCGCCGAAGCCCGACAGGCCACCTTCGGACGGTCCTGGGAAGCCGTGGGCCGCCTCGTGGTCGCCGCCTCGACCGGCACCGATCCGGCCGCCGTGGCCGTGTCCTGCCAATGGGCCGACCCCTCGACCCGGTCCGTGGCACAGGAAGCCGACGCCGTGGTCAAACTGTTCTCCGCGGGCCTCCTGCCAGCCTCGACCGCCCTGGCCAAACTTGGCTACTCCGACGACGAGATCGCCAGCATCCGTAGCGCACGCCGCGCCGAAGCCCTCGACAGCGCCGGCGTCGACCTCAAAGCCGTGGCCTCATGACCTACCGGGACCTACTGCGACGCATCGGCGACGACACCGCCGCCAACGTCACCGCGATCTACGACAGCTACACCGAGGGAGACCTCGACGACGACGAGACCGCCTCACTGATCGCCGGGACCATCGCCAACGCCAACGGATCCGCGGTCGCCCTGGCCGACGTGTCCCTCGCCGCGACCCTGACCCTGCAACTACGCCGCGCCGTGGCACCCCTCGGGCTGCTGCCGGCCGCCAGCGACACAGAACGGCTCTACAAAGCCGCCACCACACTCCTGACCTCCGAGGACACCACCACCGAGCGCGTGGCCCGCCTGGGACGCAGCGAACCCCTCGAAGCCGCCGCGACCGCCTACTCCGAGGGCATCGCCAAATCACCCGAGGTCACCGGCTGGACGCGGGACGTCAGCCCCGGCGCATGCCAGATCTGTCAAGACCTCGCCGGGACCGTGCTGCCCGACGACGTCGAGATGTACCACCACACCGGATGCACCTGCACCCCGGTGCCCGTCACCGAAAGGAACGAACAATGACCGACGACACCACCCAGACCCCCGACCCCGACGTCCAGGAACCCGCCGTCGACGTCGAAACCGACACGGCCACAACCGAACCGGACACCCAGGACACCACGACCGAGGACGAACCGGACACGTTCCCCCGCTCCTACGTCGAGAAGCTACGCAAGGAAGCTGGCGACGCCCGGGCCAAAGCAAAGGACCGCGACGACCTCGCCGGCCGGCTACACGTCGCCCTGGTCGCCAGCACCGGACGCCTGGCCGACCCGACCGACTTACCCTTCGACGAGGACCACCTGACCGACCCCGCCAACCTCGACGCCGCGATCGAGGACCTCCTGACCCGCAAGCCACACCTTGCCTCCCGGCGACCTGTGGGAAACATCGGTCAAGGTGTCGGAGCCCTGGACCAGACTGGTCCCAGCTTGGCCGGGATCCTCCGCGCCAACGCCCGCTAGAAAGGAACCCGTCACCATGGCAAACCGCGACTTCGAACAGTGGATCCAGCAGAAGGTAGACGCCTGGTGGGATCGCCTGTCCCCAGCTTCCCGAGGCACACTCGGCGCGGCCGTCGACGACGACAACCTGTCTCCGGAAGTGGTCTCGCTGCTGATCGAATCTCAGTGCCCCATCGGTCCGGTCGCCACCAAGTGGGAAGGCCAGGAGGACTACTCCTGGTCATGGTCTGACCGCATACAGGACTTCGTTACCAGCCAGACGAAGCCAGCCAAGAGCGCCTACGAGACGCACGGCCTAGAGGTTATTTGATACCCCCTTGGGGTATACTGACGGCACGGTCCTGGTGGCCGTGCCGTCAACGTTTGCGGGACTGGCTCCCGGCGTGAATCTCATTCCACGTCAAAGGAGTCCATCATGGTCAACAGCACCACCACCGCGGCCGAACTGACCGCCGAGCAAGTCCAGTCCATCCTCGTCCAGCCGCTCACCGACGCCAGCGTGTTCCTGGCCTCCGGCCCGAGGATCTTCGACACCAACGGCTCACAGGTCCGCATCCCCAAGCTGGGCGCAGCCACCAGTCCCGACTGGATTGGCGAGAACGAAGCGATCACCGAAGTCGACGCTGACTTCGACGAGATCACCCTCCTGCCCTCGACGATGAAGTCGGTCAAGGTCATCACCCGCTACAGCAACGAACTGGCCCGCCAGTCCATCGTTGCCCTGGACGCCACCTTGCGGGACCGCCTCGTGACCGACGTCGCCAACAAGCTCGACGTCCAGTTCCTGTCGGCCTCCGGTGACGGCACCACCACACCGAAAGGCCTGTTCGCCTGGGCCGGTACGCAGAACGTCGCCGTAGCCGGCGCACTGACCCTGGACGCCCTGATCGACGCCTGGGGCCTGGCCCTGTCCGGCAACGTGAACATGTCCTCGCTGCGCTGGCTGATGAAGCCGCGGGAGTTCGTCAAGCTGCGCAAGCTCAAGGACGGCCAGAACCGTTACCAGTTGACCCCGGACCCGACCCAGGACGGCGTGTTCCGCCTGTTCGGTGCCCCGGTCACGGTCACCAACCGGATCCCGGACACCACGGGCGGAGGCCCGACCGCACGGGCCGCCCTGGTGGACTTCTCCCAGATCGCCGTTGCCCGCGACCTCGCCCCCTCGGTCAAGGTGCTCACCGAGCGTTACGCCGACTACGACCAGCAAGCGATCCGAGTCGTGGCCCGCTACGACGCCGCACCGATGAACCCGGCCGCGGTCGTGACCCTGTCCGGTATCACGATCTGATGAGCGCCACCGCTTGGGACGTCGCCGCCTTCACCGGCGGTGACGTCTCATCGGCCGGCTGGACCGCCAAAGCCGAAGCCACCATCGCGATCGTGGAGCAGATGGTCCGCGCCTACACCCGTGGTCAAGGCTTCGACGAGACAGGCGACGCCAACGACGCGCTAACCGCCGTCATTGTGTCCAGCACAGCGCGCCTCATGGCTAACCCCGAAGGCACCAAGACCCAGACCGCCGGCACCTTCTCGGTCTCCTACGGAACCTTCAACGGCTGGACCCTGCCCGAACTGGCGATCCTGAACCAGTACCGGCGAAGGGCCGCATAGACCCGGCGTCAACGTCACCCGGCCGCCAGTCGTGCTCAGATCTCCCGGCGGCACGGGATCGATGGTCTGGACCCTCCTAGGTGCCTACTCACCTTCCAGACCAGCGCCGAAACCCCTCGACCCCCCGGAAGTTACGTTCCTTTCGACCGGGGGGTCGAGGCACGTCTAGACGCTTCGGTTACCTATGCAGTCCGCAGACAGTCCGCAAGAACTCCGAAAACCGAGCCATTTGGGCCACTCTCGCCAACACTCACCAACCGAGCCAACAGACACGTTTGCCCAGGTCAGAACGTGTTACGGCAGGTCAGTGCCATATAGGGAAGGATGAGCTGGCCGGTACGCCGGGTTCTGTCGCCACCGCCAGCGAACTGACGACGGCGGGCGACCATCCATCTCGGGTGACTGTTGCCAGCCACCTCTAGCGGTCTACCCGCGTGCTCGGGCGAGCAGCCCTCAAGCGCACGCTGTCTGACCTTGCTCCCGGTGGGGTTTACCGAGCCGGCGCAGTCACCTGCACCGCTGGTGGTCTCTTACACCACCGTTTCACCCTTACCTGCCGCACGCAGCAGGCGGTCTGTTTTCTGTGGCACTGTCCCGCGGGTCACCCCGGGTGGCCGTTAGCCACCACCGTGCTCTGTGGAGCCCGGACGTTCCTCGGCGAGAACGTGTCTCGACGCGGCCGCCTGGCCAGCTCATCCGGGTCAGAGTCTACCGGCGCCGGACCAGGTGATCAGACCAGCGCGAATTCCAGCATCCGCGTCGACAGGTCCGACGTAACGACCCGTACCTGCACCGAATCCCCCGGCGCCGCATCACCCGAGAGCGTCGCGATGACCGGGCGATCGGTCAACTGCACCTCGATGCCCGATTTGGGTTTGGAGACCACCGTCGCATCGAACGTATCGCCCACGTGGTGCGACATCACCGCCACCTCGACGGCGTCGGTGCACATCCGGTCCACCTTGTGCGCCAGTTGGTCACCGGAGGCCATAATCTTGGGCAGGTCCGGCAGTGACTGCCGCGCCCAGTCCGGCACCGGTTGCCCGGCACAGATCCGTTCGCAGATGACCAGCCCGAAGCGATCAACGAGTCGGCGCAGCGGAGCCGTGACATGTGCGTACGGCGCCCCCACCGCCGCCTGCATCGTCTGGTCGGGCACGGAGCCGTCAAACACGGTGTAGCCCGCACCGCGGAAGAGGCTGCCCGCGGCGTACATCAGAGCCAGGTGGTGCGGATCGTCACGGTCCAACGTGCGCAGGAACTCGCCGTACGCCAAGCCCTTGGGCCAGGTCACCCCCAGCGCCCTGGCCTGACCCCGGAAGCGGTCCACCGCGAACTGGGGTGCCTCCGGCATGGTCCGCAGAATGCCGACCTTGGCCTCCAGCATGATCGAGGCCGCAGCCATCCCGGTCAGCAGCGAGATCTGGGAGTTCCAGTCCTCGGACGTCACCGGCGGACGCAGCCTCAGGTGGTAGTCGCCGTTGTCGTCGCGTTCGACCTCCTGGGCGGGGATCGGCAGGTCGGCGCCGCCACGCTCGCGCTCCAGAGCGATCCGCAACTCGCCGATCGTC
Organism: Branchiibius sp. NY16-3462-2; assembly: GCF_001594145.1. Classification (GTDB taxonomy): domain Bacteria; phylum Actinomycetota; class Actinomycetes; order Actinomycetales; family Dermatophilaceae; genus Branchiibius. The sequence goes on from NZ_LVCF01000040.1 coordinate 71,752, forward strand.
TTCAGCAGCGCCAAACCATCGGGCGCGCTGCCGTCATCGATCGACGCCTGCACACCCTCGTAGTCCAGACGCGCCACCGAGCGCACTCTCGCCAGGTATACCTCCGCGCTGGTCTGCTTGCCTGCAGCATCGAGCCGGACGTCCCAGACGAAGGCGCCGCGCTCCTGATCGGGCAGCAGGCTGCCCTTGTCCTCGCTGATCACCGGCGGGTGCAACGGCACGCGCTGGTCGGGGAAGTACAGCGTCTGTGTCCGCTCGCGGGTGACCCGGTCCAGCGCACCGCCGGGGGCGACGAACGCGGGCACGTCGGCAATCGCGTACCGCACCCGGTAGCCATCGCCGTCGCGCTCCAGGAACATCGCCTGGTCCAGATCCGTGGACCCCGGCGGGTCGATGGTGAAGAACGGCACCGCGGTCTCGTCCCGGTCGGGCAGTTGCACCGACGCGGCCGCCTGCTGCGCCTCCGCCAGGGCATCCGCCGGATAGTCCGTGGAGACCTCGACCGAGGCACGGATCGCTGCGAACGCCTCGTCGAGAGGCGCTCCGGGCTGTGGATCTTCGTTGACGATGCGGGCCAGCACGCAGTCACCCTATCCAGCGCCGCGCCCGAGCGAGCGTTAGTCTGCGGCGGTGCTCATCCTGTTGCCGCCGTCGGAGGGCAAGTCCACCCGGACCCGTGGGCGGCCGATGGCGATGGACGGGTTGAGTTCGCCCCAGCTGAATCCGTTGCGCGAGCGCGTGATCGACACCCTCGCCCGGGTCAGCGCACAGCCCGATGCGGCCGCCGTCCTGAAAGTCAGTGCCAACCTCACCGACGAGATCGCCCGCAACACCCGCGTGCTCACCGCCCCCGCGCTGCCTGCCGGTGACTTGTATTCCGGGGTCCTCTACGACGCCCTGGACCTGAGCTCGCTCGAGACTGCCGCCCGCCGCCGGGCCAACCGCTGGGTCGCCGTGCAATCGGCGTTGTACGGCGTGTTGCGGCTGACCGATCGCGTCGCCCCCTACCGGCTCTCGATGGGGGTCAACCTGCCCGGCCTCGGGCCGCTGGGCGGTTTCTGGCGACCCGCGCTGAACGAGGTGATGCCGGACCTTGCTCGCGGCGTGATCGTCGACTGCCGATCCAGCACGTACGCCGCGGCCTGGACTCCCGCCGGCGCTCTCGCCGACCGCTGGGTGCAGGTGAACGTCGTCGGAGCAACGCACATGGCCAAGCACACCCGCGGGCTGGTCAGCCGGCACTTATGCACCGTCGGTAGCGATGCGAAGACGCCCCAGGCCCTGCACGAGGTGGTGTCGGAGGCGTTCGCCGCGAGTCTCACGCCGCCGGCACGCACCGGCCAGCCCTGGCGCTTGACCGTGCAGTACGAGTAGCGCACGCGGCCTCCTGATAGAACCGGTATATGAGCGACGAGGGTGTCACCGGCGGTAGCAGCGTGGTGTTGGTGCACGGCATCGGCGAGTCCGGCTCCACCGCGCAGCAACTGGCTCAGCTGTGGCTTCCTGCGCTACAGACCGGGCTCAGGGCGGCCGGCGCCGGCGAGCTGGCCGACCAGTTCACGGTGGGTCCCGGTAGTCGTGGCGTTCAGATGGCCTACTACGCAGACGTTTTCGCGCCCTATGAGTCGGCGCACGCGATGGCCCTTGCCACCGACCCCGACCTGACCGAACCCGTCGCGCAACTGACCCAGCAGTGGTTGGAGACAGCCGCCGAACGATCGAGCAACCCGGACGACCGGGAGACGGCCGAAGACGCGCTGGCCTTCGGCGCGACCGAGGAATCCCTCTGGGACAGGCTGCGCATCCTCAGCGATGCGCTCAACAACCTGCACTTCTTCCGGCCCGGCGTAGTGGACGCGGCCAGCTTCGTGGATCACGCGCTACGCGAGGCAGCGCTCTACAGCGCCAACGCGCAGGTCAAAACCGCTGTGCAACAACGGGTCCGGGCTGCGATCGGACCACTCACCAAGGTCGTGGTGGCCCATTCGCTGGGCTCCGTGGCGGCCTATGAAGTACTGCACGAGATCGACCAACCGGTCGCGTTGCTGACCCTGGGCTCACCGCTCGGGATGTCGACGGTGTTCTACGAACGGCTGACGGTCCAGCCGCCGCACGTTCCGGCAACGGTGACGGCCTGGACCAACCTGGCCGATCCCGATGATCTGATCGCCACGCGCCTCGACCTCGCACCGTACTTCGCCGGCACCAACGTGACGTGTGTGAGCCACCAGGTCGACAACGGCCTCGATCCGCACGATCCGGTCGGCTACCTGCAGCACAGTGAAGCCGGTCGGGCCATCGCCAGCAGCGTCAGCTAGCCCTGCGTCGCCACTTTGAGGGCGCCGGTCAGATCCGCCACCAGGTCGTCGGCGTCCTCCAGGCCGACCGAGATGCGTAGCACACCATCGGTGATGCCGACCTTGAGCCGGTCCTCCTCCGCCAACCGTCGGTGCGTCGTCGTCGCCGGGTGGGTGATCAACGACTTGGAATCGCCCAGGTTGTTCGAGATGTCCACGATCGCAAGGGCATTCATCAGTGCGAACGCCTCATCCTTACCGCCGTCGAGCTCGAACGTCACCACGGTGCCGCCGCCGAGCATCTGCTTCTGCGCCAGGTCGTACTGCGGGTGTGAGGCGAGGAAGGGGTACCAGACCCGACGGATAGCCGGGTGCGCCTCCAGGGCCTGCGCCACGGCGTACGCCGATCGGGCCTGTTGCTCGACGCGCAACCGCAGCGTCTCCAACCCCTTGACCAACACCCAGGCGTTGAAGGCCGACAGCGTCGGCCCGGTGTGCCGGATGAGGTTCTCGACCGGTCCGTGGATGTAGTCCTCCGGCCCCAGGATCGCCCCGCCGAGCACGCGGCCCTGGCCGTCGATGTGCTTGGTGGCGGAGTAGACCACGATGTCCGCGCCGTGCTCCAACGGCCGCGACATCACCGGGGTGCCGAAGACGTTGTCGACGACGACCTTCGCGCCCACCGCGTGGGCGAGCGCGCTGACCGCCTCGATGTCGACCAGCTCCTGCATCGGGTTGGACGGCGTCTCGAAGAACACGGCGGCAGTGGGCTCGGACAGCGCCGCCTCCCACTGGGTCAGATCCGCGCCGTCGACCAGCACGGTCTGCACACCCCAGCGCGGCAGGATCTCATCGACGATCACGAAGCACGACCCGAACAGCGCGCGGGAGGCGACCAGCCGGTCACCGGCACCGACCAGCGCGGCGAGTGCCGTGAACACGGCGCCCATCCCGGACGCGGTCGCGTAGCACGCCTCGGCGCCTTCCAGCAGCCGCAACCGCTCCTCGAAGACGGCGACTGTCGGATTGCCGTAGCGGCTGTAGACGAACCGATCGACGTCACCCTTGAACGCCGCCTCGGCATCCTCGGCCGACTCGTACACGTAGCCCGAGGTCAGGTAGAGCGCTTCGGCCGTCTCCTCAAAACCGCTGCGCACCAAGCCTCCTCGGACACTGACGGTGTCGCGGCCCCAATCCTCTACTGGCGCCACGGCAGACCCGCCAGCTTCCAGCCGTTCACGTTGCGGTGACCGTCGTCATCGAGACCGCCCTCGAAGCCCTCGACGATGTTGAAGCTGTTCGGCAGCCCGGCCGCGGTCAGCGCTTCAGCGGCAGCGACGGAACGCACGCCCGAGCGGCACAGCAACAGCAGGGGGCCGCCGTCGGGGGTCGCCGCTCGGACCTGCTCGACGAAGTCCGGGTTGACCGCACCGTCGGGATAGTTCAGCCATTCCACGGTGACGACCTGTTTGCCGATCCCGGACAGGTCCGGCAGACCGACATAGGTCCACTCGGCCTGGGTGCGCACGTCGACCAACGTGGCGTTCGGTTCTTCCTGCAGCAGGGTGTACGCCTCGGCGGGCGTCACGTCCCCGGCGTACGTCGGCGCGTGCTCAGTCATGGAAAAACTCTCCCACAACGGGCGGGATTGCCTACAGGTGGTGTTGGTCGTTGAGACGTTCGATCGTCACAGCTCCGGTGAAGACGTCGACGACGGTGAACGACGCCGGCCCGCAACCGAGCCGCCACCCGGTGGCCATATCCAGGTCCAGCACGTGGGCGAGCACCGCCATGATCGGCTTGCGATGGGTGGCGACCACGACCGTCTGCCCCTCCTCCACCTCGGCCAGCAATCGCTGGTAGGCCGCCAGGACCCGGGCGATGAAGTCCCGATGGCTCTCGCCACCGGGCGCGCAGAAGTCCGGGTCCGATCGCAGGGAGGTCAAACCGTCGGGTGCCAGGTCGCGAATCCGACTGAAGGACAAGCCATCCCACGCACCAAAGGACTGTTCGTCCCAGTCCGCGTCCACCCTTGCAGGTACGCCGAGTGCCTGGGCCACAGCCCCACCCGTGGCTTTCGCCCGGGACAGGGATGAGGTCACGACGTACGGGACATCGCCCAGGATCTGCTCCCGCACGCCCTGTGCGGCAGCAAACGCCTGGCGCTGGCCTTCGGGGTTGAGTTCGGGATCGATACCGCCGCGTCCGTCGAGACGGCCCTGCACGGTCAGGTCGGTCACACCGTGCCGCAGCAGGACGATCCGCCGCGGGGTGGGCGGCGTGCGGGCCGGCACGACCACCGGCGGCTCGGGGACCGCTCGCTCGCCGTCCTCGTCCGGCATCAGCAGGCTCATCTGCTCGCCGGCAGGCGCGGACCGCCAGTAGTCCGAGGTGATGACCTCGCCGTCCATACCGTCGTTGGACAGTTTGTCGGCCCGCTTGTTGCGCTCCCGCGGGATCCAGGTCCACGTGACATCGCCACCGGATTCGCGGATCCGACGGACCAGGTCCTGGGCCTGCAGAGCCAGCCGGCGCATGTCTTCGTGCTTGATCTTCCAGCGGCCGGCCATCTGCTCGATGACCAGTTTGGAGTCCATGGCGACGTCGATCCGGGCAGCCGGGTCGATCTCCATGGCGGCCTCGAGTCCGGCGATCAGTCCGCTGTACTCGGCCACGTTGTTGCTGGCCTTTCCCAGGGGTGCCGCCCGTTCGGCCAACGTCTCACCGGTCACCGCGTCGAACACCGCAGCGCCGTACCCCGCGACACCCGGGTTGCCCCGCGATCCGCCGTCCGCTTCCAGACGAAGCGCCCTACCTCCAGACCCCGTCCGGTCGGCGCTCATAGCCCGGATTCAGCCGTGCGCACCAGGATCCGGCCGCACTCCTCGCAGCGCAGCACCTCATCCTCCGCGGCCGCCTTGATCCGCACCAACTCACTGGCGTTGAGTTCCAGACCGCAGCCGGTGCACCGCTTGGCCACCAGCGCCGCGGCGCCGCTGCCGCGCTGGTCACGCAACCGTTCGTAGAGAGCCAGCAGGTCGGCGCCCACCCCGGCCGCGATGTTGGCCCGCTCCCCCTGTGCGCCCTCCTGCTCGGCGGTGATCGCAGCAAGCTCCTGGTCGCGGGCGGCGGTGAGTTCGGTTATACGCGTGTCGAATTGGGCGACTGCCGCCGTGTGCCGGTCCAGGTCCGTGCGCAGCGATTCGACCTGCTCCATCAACTCCAGCTCGACGTCCTCCAGCTCGCTCTGCCGGCGGGCCAATGTCTCGAGTTCGTGTTGCAATCCCTGCAGGTCCTTGGCCGAACCGGTGCCGGCCGCCAGGCGCTCCTGGTCGCGGGCCGTTCGCACCCGGACCTGGTCCACGTCGGTCTCGGCCTTGGCCACCGCTCGCTCGGCGTCGCTGACCGCGACCCGGGCGAGCACCTCGTCCTCCGCGGCGCGGTCCCGCTGCTCGGATACGGCTGCGAGTTCGGCGATCTGCGGCAGGTTGCGAGCGCGGTGGGCCAACTGGGCCAGGCGCGTGTCGAGTTGCTGCAAGTCCAGTAGCCGCCACTGCCGGGTCAGCTCTGCCTTCACTGCGACTCCTTATCCTGCGGGTCCTGCCCGACGTCGTCCGGGCGCTGCCCGACCAGGAAGTCCCACGGATCGGTGCGCAGCGCGCTCACGGAAGTCTCTACGGTAATGCCCCGCTGCTCCAACACCGCGGTCAGTCGGGCCGCTGCGGGCGCGAGCCAGAGCGACTCGGTGGCGAAATGCCCCGCATCAATGAGGTACGGCGTGCCTCCCCTGGCCTCCTGCCTCGCCTCCAGTGCGGGGTGATGGCGTAGATCCGCGGTCACGTAGACGTCTGCCGCACAGGCTCTTACCTGATCGAAGCGGTCGTCTCCGGCGCCGCCCAGGACGGCCACTCGGCGTACCTGAGCCTCGGCAGGGCCAGCCACCCGCAGACCGACGGGCGTCGGTGGAAGGGCCGACGCCAGCCGGATCGCGAACTCGCGCAACGGGATCGGTGCAGGCAGGTCGCCCACCAAGCCGAGTTCTTGGTCACCCTCACGGGACAGCGCGCTGACGGCAGTCAGCCCACATGCTGCTGCGAGCGCGTCGTTGACTCCCGGGCGGGCGACGTCGGCGTTCGTGTGCGCGCAGTAGAGCGCCACGTCAGCCACGATCAATGCGGTGAGCGCTGCCCCTTTGGCGTGCGTGGTCGCGACGGAGTGCACCCCACGCAGCAACAACGGATGGTGGGTGACTAGCAGATCGACGCCGTCGTCGCGGGCGGCCTCGATGACCTCCAGGGTCGGGTCGACCGCGAACCGCACGTGCCCGACGGTCTGCGACAGGTCACCGGAGACCAGTCCCACCTGGTCCCACGAAGCAGCCGTCGCCGGTGGGTAGAGCTCGTCGAGCACCTGCACGACGTCAGCAAGGGTGGCCACCGCCTCACCCTTGCACAGCGCGCGGCCCGGTCAGTCCGGAGCGCCGAAGTTGGCCGTGTCCGGGTGGGCTCCGAACCGCTGACCGTCGTCCAGGCCGTCGATCTTGGCCAGATCGTCGGCGTCCAGCTCGAAGTCGAAGACGTCGATGTTGGCTGCGATCCGCTCCTCGTGCACCGACTTGGGGATCACGATCAGCCCCTGCTGCAGGTGCCAGCGGATCAGCACCTGGGCCGGAGACTTCCCGTACCGCTCGCCAACGGCGGTGATCACCGGGTCGCTCAGCAAAGAACTGGCCTTACCCTTGCGCGGCGATCCGCCCAGCGGGCTCCAGGATTCCACCGCGATGCCGTGCTGCGTGGCGTAGTCGCGGATCTCGTGCTGCGGCAGGTGCGGATGCAGTTCGACCTGGTCCACGGCGGGTACGACATCGGTGTGCTCGAGCAGTTCGGCGAGGTGGTGCGGCTCGAAGTTGCACACCCCGATCGAGCGAGCGCGCTCCGAGGCCTGGATATCCACGAGGGCGTCCCACGTGCGGTGCCGCCGCTCAGCGTCCTGCAGCGGCCAGTGGATGAGGTAGAGATCGACGTAGTCCAGGCCGAGTTTGTCCAGACTGGCAGAGAAGGCGGGGAAGGTCTGCTCGTACCCGTGATCAGCGTTCCAAAGTTTCGTCGTCAAGAAATATTCGTCGCGGTCCACGCCGCTGGACGCGAGCCCGCGGCCGACCGCTTCCTCGTTGCCGTAGGCAGCAGCGGTGTCGACATGGCGATAGCCGGCCTCCAGGGCGTACTTCACCGCACGTTCGCATTCGGCGTCCTCTGCCTGCCACACACCCAGGCCGAGTTGCGGGATCACACCACCGGAGTTGAGCTGGATTCCAGGGACCTTCGTTGAGGTTTCAGTCACCCGAGAACCGTACGTCGATCGCGCCGGATCCGATCCCGTCCACTACCGCCCTGGGTAGGTGACGCATCCGCGGCCGCACCTCTCGACGCACCTACCTACCCTTAGGTAGGTTGACGTGACGCGCATCACATTCCCCCGCGCGTCGGTCGAACAAAGGAGTTACTGGTGAAGTACGTGCGCACTGGCGTCGCTGTTGCCGCCACCATCGGGGCGTTCGCCGCCGCGGCCACCCCGGCACAAGCCCTGACCAATCCCATCCCGAGAGTCCTGAAGTACGGCGCGCTCGGCCAGGACAACTCGTTCCCGGCGGCGCTGACCACCTCGATCGCCAACCCCACCAAGAACCCGGCCGGTGCCAACGACTGGTCGTGCAAGCCGAGCAAGAAGCACCCCAACCCGGTGGTGTTAGTGCACGGGACGTGGGAGAACGCCTACGACAACTGGAACGGTTTGTCCCCGATGATCAAGGCCGAGGGTTACTGCGTGTACGCCCTCAATTACGGCAACACCACCGGAATCGGCTTCCTCAACGGCACCGGCGACATGATCGCCTCGGCCAACGAGCTGACCCCGTTCGTGGAGAAGGTGCTGGCCCAGACCGGCGCCGCGAAGGTCGACCTGATCGGGCACAGCCAGGGTGGTGCTCTCATCCGCTACTACACCAACCTGCTGGGCGGCGCTGCCAAGGTCAACCAGGTCATCGCGCTGGCCCCGTCCAACCACCCGACCACCTTGTCCGGCATCACCGCCTTCGGCAAGACGATCGGCCTGTTCACCACCGCCATGAACCTGCTGGATGCGATCAAGATGCCGGCCGCCGTCCAGCAGGCCGACCAGAGCCCCGACCCGCAGGCGCCGTTCTACCAGCAGGTCAACGGCAACGGCGAGACCGTCCCCGGGATCAGGTACACCAACATCCTGACCAAGAACGACGAGGTCGTGACGCCCTACACCCAGGGCGCGATCACAGCTGGTCCGGGCGCGAGCGTGGACAACATCACGATCCAGAACGTCTGCAGCAACGACGGGTCCGAGCACCTGAGCCTGCCGTACTCCAAGAACGTCGCGCAGATCGTGCTGAACAAGCTGGACCCCAGCGACCAGCACGCGATCTTCTGCTACAGCCAGAGCGCGATCTTCGGCAATACCCAACTGATCGGCTGATCCGTCCGTCGAACGCTACCGGCGCCGCTGCCGCCCCACGGGCCGCGGCGGCGGTAGCGTTCGCGCTGTGAGCCTGCGCTACCAGTGGCACCTACCCAGTGCGCTCCTCAGCCCGGTGCGCGCCGTGCCGCTGGTTTTTGCCGCCTTCACCATGTTCGGGACGGTGCTGCTGCTCCTGCCCTGGTGTCACTCGCCGGGAGCCGACGTCACCTTCATGCAGGCGTTCTTCACCGCCACCTCGGCGGTCACCGTGACCGGGCTGGCGACGGTCGACATCGGCAGTCACTTCTCCTGGCCGGGCCAACTGGTCATCCTGCTACTGGCCGAGTTCGGCGGTATCGGCATCATCCTGGTCGCGACCACCTTGGGTGTCCTGGCCGGCGGCCGCATCGGCCTGCGGATGAAACTGGCCAGCCAGACCGACCTGCACGTGCCCGGGCTCGGAGAGGTGGGGCCGCTGTTCCGCCGGATCCTGCTGACCACGCTGTTCTTCCAGGGCGTGACGGCGATCATCCTCATCACGCGCTACCGGATGACGTACTTCAACAGCATCGGCGCGTCGGCCTGGCACGGGATCTTCGACGCCGTCATGGCGTTCAATAACGCCGGTCTCAGCCTGCGCTCCAACGGTCTGGCCGCCTACGCCGCGGATCCGATCGTGGTGCTGACGATCACTATCGCGGTGATGTTCGGCACCGTCGGCTGGCCGGTACTGGCAGAACTGCGACGCAACTGGCGCCGGCCGGCGACCTGGACGATCCACACCCGCCTGACCGTGTGGGGCAGTCTGCTGCTGGTGGCCGTCGGCTGGGTGGCCTTCCTGGGTTTCGAGTGGACCAACGCGGGCACGATCGGCACCCAGTCGCTACCCCACAAGATCATGACCGGGTTGGAGGGCAGTGTGATGCCCCGGTCCGGTGGCCTCGCGACCTTCAACTGGGACCACGTCCGCCCCGAGACCATGCTGGTGACCGTCGTGATGATGCTGATCGGTGGCGGGTCCGCGAGTACGGCCGGCGGTATCAAGGTCACCACCTTCTTCCTGCTGGCCTACGTGGTGCTGGCCGAGGTCCGCGGTGACGAACAGGTACGCATCGGGCGCCGTGCAATCAGCGCCCGCACTGTGCGGACGGCACTGTCGATCGCCCTGATCGGGGTCGCGCTGGCGGCCGGAGGCACCCTGGCCCTGCTGATGATGTCTGACGCGAGCCTGGCGGAGGCCGCGTTCGAGGCCACCTCCGCGTTCGGCACGACGGGCTTGTCCACCGGGATCACCCCATTCCTGGGCGTGCCTGCGCAATTGGTCCTCATCGCCTTGATGTTCGTCGGTCGTGTGGGCACGATTACCGCAGCCTCCGCCTTCGCGATGCGCCGCCGCCAGTCCCGCTACCGGTTGCCCGACGAGCAGCCCATCATCGGCTAGGAGATACCGTGCCCAACCCAACCCTTGGTCCCGTTCTGGTCATCGGCCTCGGCCGGTTCGGCTACTCCGTGGCGCGCTCGCTGACCTCGATGGGACACGAGATCCTGGCCGTCGACAGCGATCCCGTGGTGGTGCAGCGGTACGCCAACGAGTTCACCCAATGCCTCGCACTGGACTCGACCGACACCGAGGCTCTTCAGCAGATCGGCGCCGCTGACTTCAGCCGGGTTGTCGTCGGCATCGGCAGCGACCTCGAGGCGAGCGTGCTGACCGTGTTGAGCCTGGCCGAGCTCGGGATCACGGAGATCTGGGCAAAGGCAGTCAGCCGCAAGCACAGCAGCATCCTGGAACGCGTCGGTGCGCACTACGTTGTGCGTCCCGAGTCCGACATGGGCGAGCGCGTCGCCCACAAACTCACCGGCGCCATGATCGACTTCATGCAGTTCGACGACGACTTCGCAATCGCCCGCACCCGCGCGGTCCCGCGCATCACCGGGCGGCAGCTGGGTGAGTTCGACACGCAGAGCAAGTACGGCGTGACGGTGCTGGGCGTCAAACGCGCCGACGCTGCGTTCGAGCAGGCGAGTCCGCAGACCACGATCGAGCCGACCGACGAATTGATCGTGTCCGGACCCAAGAGTGGTGTGGAGTCCTTCTGCGGACTCCTGCAGTCCTAGGTGATGATGACCTCGTGAGTTCACCGACCGGTCCATCCGATCCGAAAGATCCGTGGGCGTACGACCCTTCGGCGACGCAAGCAGTGCCGGCCACCCCGCCCACTGCGCCGACCCCGACAGCGCCGCCATCGCCGTACCCAAACTCGTCGTATCCGAATGCGGCGTATCCCAACCCATGGGACCAGTACCAGCAGCCACCGCAGTACGGCCAGTACGGCCAGTACGGCCAGTACGCCGGACAGTACGGGCCGGCGTACAACCCCTACCCGGTCGGAGGGCCCTACCAGCCGGGTGTCGTCGCGACCACGAACGGCAAGGCCACCGCGTCCCTGATCTGCGCCATCGCCAGTGTGTTCTGCTTCGGGCCGTTCCTCTCGGTGCCGGCGATCATTCTGGGCTTCCTGGCCCGTCGCGAGATCGAGCGCACGGGCAACCAGCAGGCGGGATCGGGGCAGGCATTGGCCGGCATCATCATCGGCATCATCGTGACGGTGCTCTCGGTGCTCGTCGTCGTCGGGATGATCGCGCTGTTCAGCACCGGAAACCTGGACAGCAACTACGGCGACACCGGAACCTTCTGAGCCCGATATGACCGACCGTTTGGAAGTCACCCGGACCATCCCGGCCACTGCGCCGGAGATCTTCGCGGTGCTCACCGATCCCCAGGGCCACGTCGCCATCGACGCCTCCGGAATGCTGATGAGCGCCGACGGCGATCGGGTCACAGCCGTGGGCGACGAGTTCACGGTGCACATGGACCGCGAATCGCTGGGCGATCTGCCGATGGGCGAGTACGACGTGACCGTCACCATCTCGCAGTTCGTCCCGGATGAGTTGATCGCGTGGACGATCCTGGGCACCGTCCGCCCACCGATCGGGCACGAATACGGCTATTCGCTGGAGCCGCAGGGCGATTCGACCCTCGTCACATCGTTCTATGACTGGTCCGAGATCGCCCCGTCCTGGCGCGAGTCCGGCATCTTCCCGGTGATCTCCGAAGCAAACCTGAAGGCGACCCTGGGGATTCTGGATCGAACCGTCCGCCGCGGATACCCCCACGCGACGCCTCGTTGAGGACAGGGTGGGCCCGGCCGGGTTCGAACCGACGACACCCGCGGTGTAAACGCGGTGCTCTACCAACTGAGCTACAGGCCCTGACGCGCCTGCAATGTGGTGCGTTCTACGGGCGGCGCCCAAGACTACAGTGCCGCGCTACAAAGCCGCGATTGCGTCCGCCGCTTCGCCGAAGTCGCGCGCCTCGCCCGGTCCGTTGACCACCGACCAGCGCACGGTCCCGTCCTGGGCGACCAGGAACGATCCGCGTACGGCGAACCCCGCCTCCTCGTGGAACACCCCGTAATCGCGGGCGACCTGCCCGTGCGGCCAGAAATCGGAGAGCAACGGGAAGTCGTAGCCCTCCTGCTCACCCCACGCCTTGAGGGCAGGCATCGGGTCGCAGGAGATCGCGAGGAACTCCACCGCATCGTTCTGGTAGCGCGACAGGTCGTCCCGAACACCGCACAATTCGCCGGTGCAGATCCCGGAGAAAGCGAACGGATAGAAGACGATCAGCGCGGCTTTGGTGCTCAGCACCTCGGACAGAGTGACCGGTGAACCAAACTGATTCTTGAGGGTGAAATCCGGGGCTTTGTCCCCCACCGCGGGACTCATCGCTGTTTGCTCTGCCCGGCCTGGACCAGCTTGACCGCGATCCATTCGGGACCGGCTTTGCTGGTCGAACCGACCTTCAGCCCGGCGGTCTGCGCGGCTTCCTGGATATCGGCAGCGTCGACGTGGTCGGGGTGGCCGGCCTTGGGCACCAGCAGCAACACGAAGCCCTTGTCGGCCAGATTGGTGAGCGCATCGACGCAGTCATCGATCAGATCGCCGTCCCCATCACGCCACCACAACATGACGACGTCCACCACGCCGTCAAAGTCCTCATCCTCCAAGGACGCACCGACGACGTCTTCGATCGCTGCACGCAGATCGTCGTCGCTGTCCTCGTCCCAGCCGATCTCTTGGACGATTTGACCGCCCGCGAATCCCAATTTCTCCCAGAAGGCCACGTCGATGGCGTCATTCACCATGGGCGTAGTCCACTAGGTATCCACCGCGTTCGCAAGCCGACTGGCGCGAAAGGGGTCGTTGAGCCGCTATTTCCCGAGGAATGGGAAGTACCGGCCAGTAACCCACCCGGGCCTGCACGCTGGACGCCTGGAGTGCTTCGATAGAAGCAAGCTTTTTCACGGTGTCGCACGAGAGGAGCCACTCATGACACCTGACCCTGTAACCCCGGCGAACCCGGGTCCGCTGCTGAACGGCATCCCGAGTCAGCTACCCGACACCGATCCGGACGAGACCAGCGAGTGGTTGGAGTCGCTCGACCAGGTGATCGAACACGGCGGGAAGAACCGCGCCCGCTACGTGATGCTGAAGCTGCTCGAACGCGCGCGTCAGCAGCAGGTGGGCGTTCCGTCCCTGGTCGCCACCGACTACGTGAACACCATCGGCCCGGAGGCTGAGCCGTGGTTCCCCGGAGACGAGGAGACCGAGCGGCGCTACCGCAACTGGTTGCGCTGGAACGCCGCGATCATGGTGCACCGCGCGCAGCGGCCCGGTATCGGCGTCGGCGGCCACATCTCCACCTACGCCAGCGCGGCGACCCTCTACGAAGTCGGCTTCAACCACTTCTTCCGCGGTAAGGACCACGAGGGCGGCGGCGACCAGATCTTCTTCCAGGGGCACGCCTCCCCCGGTATGTACGCGCGAGCCTTCCTCGAGGGCCGGCTGAGCTCGGAACAGCTCGACGGCTTCCGCCAGGAGAAGTCGCACATCGTCGACGGGCAACTCAAGGGCATCCCGTCCTACCCGCACCCGCGCAACATGCCGGACTTCTGGGAGTTCCCCACGGTCTCGATGGGCATCGGCCCGATGAACGCGGTCTACCAGGCCCAGTTCAACAAGTACCTGCACAACCGGGGCTTCAAAGACACCAGCCAGCAACGGGTCTGGGCCTTCCTCGGCGACGGTGAGATGGACGAACCGGAGGCACGCGGCGTACTCCAACTGGCCGGCAACGAGGGCCTGGACAACCTGACGTTCGTCATCAACTGCAACCTGCAGCGACTCGACGGCCCGGTGCGCGGCAACGGCAAGATCATCCAGGAGTTGGAGAGCTTCTTCCGCGGCGCCGGCTGGAACGTCATCAAGTGCATCTGGGGCCGTGGCTGGGACCCGTTGCTGTCCGCGGACCGCGACGGTGCCCTGGTCAACCTGATGAACTCCACCCCGGACGGCGACTACCAGACCTTCCGCGCCAACGACGGCGCCTACGTGCGCGAGCACTTCTTCGGCCGCGACCCGCGCACCCGCAAGCTCGTGGAGAACTGGTCCGATGAGGACATCTGGTGGAAGCTCAAGCGCGGCGGTCACGACTACCGCAAGGTGTACGCCGCGTACAAGGCCGCGACCGAGCACGTCGGTCAGCCGACGGTCATCCTGGCGCACACCATCAAGGGCTACAGCCTGGGAACGCACTTCGCGGGCCGTAACGCGACCCACCAGATGAAGAAGATGACCCTGGAGGACCTCAAGCAGTTCCGGGACTCCCTGAAGATCCCGATCAGCGATGAGGTCCTGGAGGCCGATCCGTACCTGCCGCCGTACTACCACCCCGGTGACGACGACCCGACGATCCAGTACCTCAAGGAACGCCGCACCAAGCTGGGTGGTGGGCTACCCAACCGGCGCACCCGGGCGGCGGCGATCAAGCTGCCGGACGACTCGGCGTACGCCATCGGCAAGAAGGGGTCAGGCAAGCAGGAAGTCGCCACCACCATGGGCTTCGTGCGCGTCCTGAAGGATCTGATGCGCGACAAGGAGTTCGGCAAGCACGTGGTGCCGATCATCCCCGACGAGGCCCGCACCTTCGGGATGGACTCCTTCTTCCCGACCGCCAAGATCTACAACCCGCACGGCCAGCACTACACCTCGGTGGACCACGAGTTGATGCTGTCCTACAAGGAGGCGGTGGACGGTCAGATCCTGCACATGGGGATCAACGAAGGCGGCTCGGTGGCCGCATTCACGGCCGCAGGCACGTCGTACGCGACGCACGGCATCCAGATGGTGCCGATCTACATCTTCTACTCGATGTTCGGCTTCCAGCGGACCGGGGACTATCTGTGGGCGGCCGCCGACCAGATGACCCGCGGCTTCCTGATCGGCGCGACCGCCGGGCGGACCACCCTGACCGGGGAGGGTCTGCAGCACGCCGATGGTCACTCGCACCTGCTCGCCGCGACCAACCCGGCCGTAGCGGCGTACGACCCTGCCTACGTCTACGAGATCGCGCACATCGTCAAGGACGGCCTGCGGCGGATGTACGGCGATCAGCCCGAGAACGTCTACTACTACTTGACCGTCTACAACGAGCCGATGATCCAGCCGGCGGAGCCGGAAGGCGTTGACGTGGAAGGCATTCTGAAGGGGATGCACCGCATCAGCGAAGGTTCCGGTGACGGCCCGCGGGCACAGCTGCTGGCCTCCGGTGTCGGTGTGCCGTGGGCCCTTGAGGCGCAGGAACTGCTCAAGGACGACTGGGGTGTGGTCGCGGACGTGTGGTCGGTGACGTCCTGGAACGAACTGCGCCGCGACGGACTGGCGTGCGACGAGCACAACTTCCTGCACCCGCAGGAGGAGCCCAGGACGGCGTACGTCACCCAACGCCTGGCTGACACGCAGGGTCCGGTCGTGGCCACCTCCGACTGGGAGCGTGGCGTGCAGGACCAGATCCGCGAGTGGGTGCCTGGTGACTTCGTGACGCTGGGTGCGGACGGCTTCGGCTTCAGCGACACCCGCGCCGCGGCCCGCCGGTTCTTCCACATCGACGGACCGTCCCTGGCGGTCCGCACGCTGCAGGAGTTGGGCCGCCGTGGCGACGTCGATCCGGCGCTGGCCGGTCAGGCCGCCGAGAAGTACCGGCTGCTCGACGTCACCGCCGGCACGTCCGGCAATGCGGGCGGGGAGTCCTGAGCCGCAACCGAACTGGCACGAACGCGACCGACGGTCATCGACCGTCGGTCGCGTTTTTCTCGACCTCGAGGAACAAGGTGGTCCCCGCCCGTAAGGGTGGAGGCTCGCTGCGCGCTGGATAGTTCCCCTATCGTCGGCTGATCCGAACGTCTCTGGCCGTCACGCGAAGGGGAACCGATGGACATCACCCGCAAGAAGAGCGTCGACGACGTCATCCACCAGAACGACGAAGATCCGGAAGCAGCCCAAGAACACGGTGGTGGCCTCAAGAAGAGCCTCGGGGTCTGGGACCTGATCGGGTTCGGCATCGGCATCGTCATCGGCACCGGCATCTTCACCCTGACCGGCGTGCAGGCCAAGAACAACGCCGGGCCCGCGATCGTGATCTCGTTCCTGATTGCCGGCGGGGTCTCCCTGCTGGCCGCTTTGTGTTACGCCGAGCTGGCGGCGGCGGTTCCGACCGCCGGCAGTTCCTACACCTACGCCTACACCACGATCGGTGAGATCTTCGCGTGGATCATCGCGTGGGACCTGATCCTCGAATTCGCTTTGGGTGCAGCGGTGGTCGCGCGCGGCTGGTCCGGTTATATCGCCGGCGTCTTCAACCTGCCGGACAAGTGGTTCGCGGAGGAAGGCTCCGTCGTCAACATCGGGGCCATCTTCATCACGCTGGTGCTCGGGTACGTCGCGTTGCGCGGTATCCGCGAAAGCAAGTGGGTCACCAATGGCCTGGTCGCGATCAAGGTGATCGTCTGCATCTTCGTCATCGCCGTGGGCGCGTTCTACGTCAAGACCAGCAACTGGGTGCCGTTCATCCCGGAGGCCAAGCCGGCCAAGTCATCGGGTGCCGAACTCACGGCGCCGCTGTGGCAGTTCCTCACCGGTGTCACGCCCAGCCAGTTCGGCGTCGCCGGGGTGTTGGTCGCCGCGGCGGTGGTGTTCTTCGCCTACTCAGGGTTCGAGGCGGTCGCCAACCTCGGTGAGGAGACCAAGAAGCCCGAGCGGGACATGCCGCTGGGACTGCTGGGCACGTTGGGTATCTGCACCTTGCTCTACGTCGGTGTCTGTCTGGTCATGACTGGCATGGTCAACTACCGCGATCTGTCCGAGGCCGACGCGGTCGCAGACGTCTTCCACCAGGTGGGCGTCGGCTGGGCCGGGATCCTGATCGGTATCGCTGCGGTCGCCGGCTTGAGCTCGGTGATCCTGGTGGACATCATCGCGATGGGCCGTATCGGCTTCGCCCTGGCCCGCGACGGCCTGCTGCCGCCGGTCTTCCGCAAGGTCCACCCGTCGTGGGGTACCCCGGTGCTGATGACCGCGCTCACGATCGGCACGGTCGCCCTCCTGGCCGGATTCGTCCCGATCAGCGTCCTGGCCGAAATGGTGAGCATCGGAACGCTGTTCGCCTTCGTCGTGGTCTCGATCGCCGTGATCGTGCTGCGTAAGACGCAGCCGGACATGAAGCGCCCGTTCCGCACTCCCCTGGTGCCCTTCGTTCCGATCCTGGCCACCCTGTGTTGTCTGGCGCTGATGGCCAGTCTCGCGGTGGAGACCTGGATCCGCTTCCTGGTGTGGCTGGCCATCGGCCTGCTGGTCTACTTCTTCTACGGCCGCAAACACGCCCGGCTGGCGAAGGTGGACATCGCCGGTGAGCTGACCCAGGACGGCACGATCCCGGGAAGCCCGCAGTGAGTGTCGTCGTCGGGTTCGGTCCCTACCCGTCAACGAATTCGGGGCTGTACCTGGCAGCCCAACTGGCCAGGACGACCGGGGACGAACTGGTGCTGTGCTGCATCATCCAGGGGCTGGCGGACACCCCGGCGGTACGTGATCCCGCCGGTATCGACAGCGAGTGGCAACAACGGATGCGCGAAGCAGCCGAGGAGGCCCTCGTCGCTGCACGAGACCGCCTGCCGACACATCTGCCGGTCACCGAGATCATCCGGGTCGGCCGGTCGGTCCCGGCGATCCTGCAACGCGAAGGCGAGGCGCGCGACGCCCGGGTCCTGGTGCTGGGGTCCGCGACCTCCGGTCCGCTGGGTCAGATCAGCCTGGGCAGCACCTCCGACCGGTTGGTGCACAGTTCCTCGTTGCCGGTCGGCCTTGCTCCCCGGGGCTATCACCCCAGCGACGATCGGATCCGACGGGTGGTGCTCGCGGTGCGGCCCGGCCAGAGTGACCTGGCCCTGGCCGGTGAGGCCGCTGCGCTGAGCAACTGGCTCGGCGTGCCCGCCATCCTCGTGACCTTCGCCGTCCGCGATTCCGCGGCTCTGACGGTCTTTGCCGACCAGGGCGTCTTCGACGCGTGGCGCGCCGACGCACTCGCCGCGCAGGCGAGCATCACTCAGGCACTGGAGCAGTCCGGCGTAGCCGCCCAGAGCGGTGGCGTCCTGGTCGGATCACGATGGTCGCGGGCGACCGAACAGTTCGATTGGTCGCCCGGCGATCTGCTGGTGCTGGGATCCAGTGAGCACGCTCCCCTGGCCCGGGTGTTCCTGGGGTCGACCGCCACTCGCATCGTGCGTGCGTCCCCGGTGCCGACCGTGCTGCTGCCGCACCGCCGCCGGGACTGATCAGCCCGCGTGGGCGAAGACCTCGGCCCGGGCGTGGACTGCCACATCCGGATGATCGGTGATCAGCCCATCGACACCGGCCTGGGTGAAGATGGCCAGTTCGGCGAGGCCGTCGCCGAACTCCTGCGGCACACTGCTGGAGCGCAGATCGAGTGGCAGGAAAGTGTTTTCGGTCCGGAAGGTCCACACGTGCACCCGTAGCCCGGCGTCGTGCGCGTGCCGCACCAGGTCGGTGGGACGCCCCAGCGACCCGTCCGGCCGGCGCACGATGACCTGGTCCTTACTCGGGCCGATGCCGGTCACCCACGTCGAGATCAGGCGCAGTGCACGCGGAGTCACCAGATCGGCGTACGTGCGCTCATCCGGGGTGCCGGCCAGATCGGTCGGTGCCCCTTCGCGCTCGGTGAGCATCAACAGCGGGGTGCGCAACCCGATGTCCTCCCGCAACCGGATCAGACTGGTCAACTCGAACGACTGCACGAAGACCGGCGCGTTGGGCGCATCGAGGCGGGCATCACGCAGGCCCTGGGCGACCGCACCCTCCAGGTCCAGCCCGCGAGCGCGGAAGTACGCTGCGTGCTTAAGTTCGGGGCTGACGCCCACGATGCGGCTCAACTCCTGGGAGAGCGCGCGCCGCAGCGCGAGCAACTCATCGAAGGTCGGGATCCGCAGTCGGCGCTCGTAGATCGTGTTGGCCTGTCGCAACCGGGGCAGGCGTTCGACCGCCCACAACGTCTTGATCTCGGCCAGGGTGAAGTCCTCGCTGAACCAGCCGATGCGCTCGGTGCCGTCCACCACCCGGGACGTACGGCGATCGGCGAATTCGGGGTGGGCCGCGACGTCCGTGGTGCGGGAGAGCTCGTTCTCGTGCCGGCAGATCGCGACACCGTCACCAGTCATCACCAGATCGGTCTCGACACCGTCCGCGCCCAATCGCGCTGCCAACTCGTAGGCCGGGAGCGTGTGCTCGGGACGATAACCACTCGCACCGCGATGACCGATCACGAGCGGCGGTTCGTCGAGCCGGTAGGCCACCATGCTCAGACTTCACCGGCCCTTCGCGACCGCGCGGCGTCAGTGCGGTGCCGGGCGAGAAAACCATTGGTGAACTCTGCACACTGCCGATCGGTGTCCTCTGGAGGGTATCCACAAACAACGGCCGGTATCGTCGTGCCGTTATGACGATCACTTCGCGCACCCGGGAACACACCTGGCGCCACCTCCAAGGGGCTGCGGGCGCGATGGCGACCGCCGCGATCCAACAGATGGAGTCCGAGCACTCCTGGTACCGGGAGTTGTCCGCCGAGGAGCGCTCCTGGGTCGGCATGGTGGCGCAGGCCGGGATCGGTGGCTTCATCGACTGGTACCGCACCAACGGCGCCGGGCCGGCCTCGGCGATCGACATGTTCGATCCCGCGCCGGCCGAACTGGCCCGGTCCATCAGCCTGAGGCACACCCTTGATCTGATCCGCACCAGTGTCGCCGTGGTCGAGGACCAGGTCCCGGCGCTGGCTGATGCCGCCGACCGGATCGAACTACGCGAAGCGGTCCTGATCTACTCCCGCGAGATCGCCTTCGCCGCCGCGACCGTCTACGCGCAGGCCGCCGAGGCCCGCGGCGCCTGGGACGCCCGGCTCGAAGCGCACGTCATCGACGCGGTGCTGCGGGCAGAGGCCGATGAAGCGCTGCGCTCGCGCGTCGCCGCCCTCGGCTGGGACGAGGTGCACGACGTCCTGGTCGCCGTGGGCCGCGCGCCCAGCGGCGTCCACAGTGCGATCGTCGACAGCCTGCGCCGGGAAGCCCGTCGCGCCGGTCTGGAGTCACTGGTGTCGGTGCAGGGCCGCACCCTGATCGCGATCATCGGCGGTGTCACCGACCCGATCAAGCAACTGCAAGCCTTGACCGAGCACTGGGCGCCGGGGCCGATCGTGCTCGGGCCGACCGTGCCGCACGTCTTCGCCGCCGGCCGCAGCGCCCGCGCCGCATTGTCGGGGTACGGCGCGGCGCCGGCCTGGCCCGATGCCCCCCGGCTGTGCCCCGCCGACGAGCTCCTGGCCGAGCGTGCGCTGCACGGTGACAATCACGCCCGGCGCACCCTGGTGGACCGGGTTGTCCGACCGCTGCGCGACCGGGACGCCCTGCGCGAGACGGCTCTGGGCTTCCTGGCCCAGCCGAGTCTGGAGGCCACCGCCCGGGCGCTTTTCGTGCACGCCAACACCGTCCGCTACCGGCTCGGGCAGTTCGCCGAAGCGACCGGGTACGACCTGACCGATGTGCGCGAAGCCTTCGTGGTCCGGATCGCCTTCGCTTTCGCTGCCTGGGACGAGCGATGAGAGCCTTTGTAGGAACCCAACAGATTCGCCGGAAGAATCTCATGGTGTCACCGGTCGCTGATCACCACCTCGAGTAGGCAGGGTAGGAATCGTGCTCGCGATCGTCTGCCCCGGCCAGGGTGCCCAAACCCCCGGCTTCCTCGCTCCCTGGTTGGAACTACCCGGCTTCAGTGACCGCCTGGGTTGGTTGGGTGCGGCCGCCGACGTCGACCTGGTAGCGCACGGCACGACCTCCGACGCGGACACCATCCGGGACACCGCCGTGGCGCAGCCGTTGATCGTCGGTGCCGGACTGGTGGCCGCGCTGGCCCTCTTCGAGCACCCTTCCGACGGGTTCCGGGTCACCGGGGTCGGCGCCGGCCACTCGGTCGGTGAGATCACCGCCCTGGCCGCGGCCGGCGTACTCACCGCCGAGCAGGCGATGGTCTTCGTCCGCGAGCGCGGCCGGGCCATGGCCGCTGCGTCGGCCGTCACCCCGACCGGGATGAGCGCCGTCGTCGGCGGCGACCCGGACGAGGTGGACGCCGCGATCGAAGCGGCCGGACTGACCGCCGCCAACCGCAACGGCGCCGGTCAGGTGGTTGCGGCGGGAACTACGGATCAGTTGGCGCAGTTGTCGGCCAACCCGCCGGCCAAGGCCCGCGTCATCCCCCTCAGCGTCGCCGGAGCGTTCCACACCCAGCACATGGCGCCCGCGGTGGAACACCTCGCTCGCTACGCGCGGGCCATCTCGACCCACGACGCGCGGGTCGCGGTCGTCAGCAACAAGGACGGTCACGTCGTGCACGACAGCCGTGAACTGCTACGCCGGCTGGTGCAGCAGGTCAGCAACCCGGTCCGCTGGGACCTGACGATGCGCACGATGACCGAGATGGGCGTCACCGGCCTGATCGAGATCCCGCCGGCCGGCACCCTCGCCGGCCTCGCCAAGCGCGGGATGCCCGGTGTGGAGACCCTTGCGCTGAAGACACCGGACGACCTGGAGGCCGCCCACCGCATGGTGCGCGAACACGGTGAGCCGCGCAGCAGCTTCGACCCGGCGTGGCGGTTGATCGTCGCCCCGGCCAAGGGCATCGTCGAGTACGCCGACCTGCAGACCGGCGGGAACGTCCAGGCCGGCGCGGTCGTGGCGACCGTCTCGACCCCTCGCTCCTCCACCCCGGTCACCGCCCCGCACGGCGGTACCGTCATCGAACGCCTCGCTGAGGAGGGTGATCCCGTGTCCCCCGGTCAGGTGTTGCTGCGATTGCACCCCGAGACGAGTGAATTGTGATGCAGCCCAAGGGAACTGGTCATCTGGTCGAGCCGCAGGGTGCGCGGCATGCCGCGATCCTCGGGATCGGCGGATACCGTCCGGAGCGCGTCGTCGACAACGCAGAGGTATGCACCTGGATCGACTCCAGCGACGAGTGGATCCGTGAGCGGTCGGGCATCGTGACCCGGCACTTCGCCGCGCCGGACGAGACCGTCGTCGACATGTCGCTGCCTGCATCCCGCGACGCACTGGACCAGGCCGGCATCCGGCCCGAGCAGGTCAGTGCCGTCGTGCTCGCGACCATCACGCATCCGTTCCAGACGCCCGCCGCCGCGCCGATGGTTGCTGACCGACTCGGCTGCGTCGACGCGGCCGCCTTCGACATCTCGGCCGCGTGCGCCGGCTACTGCCACGCCGTGGCCATCGCCGGTGACATGGTGCGCGGCGGGAGCGCCGAGTACGTCCTGGTCATCGGCGTGGAGAAGTTGTCCTTGCTCACGGACCCGCACGACCGGGGTTCGGCGTTCATCTTCGGTGACGGCGCCGGAGCCGCCGTCATCGGTCCCTCGCAGACCACTGCTATCGGCCCCACGGTGTGGGGTTCGGACGGCGCCCAGTGGGATGTCATCCGGCAGCGCCGCTCCTGGTGGGACATCCGTGACGATGCGGACGGCGCCGTCGGCGAGGACGGCCTGGACCCCGCGACCATGAGCATGGCCGGCCCGTCGGTGTTCCGGTGGGCGGTGTGGTCGATGGCACCGGTGGCCCAGCAGGCGATCGACAAGGCCGGCATCCGGGCCGAGGACCTTGACGCGTTCATCCCCCACCAGGCCAACATGCGGATCATCGACGCGATGATCAAGCAACTGCACCTGCCGGCCGACATCGCCGTGGCCCGGGACATCGCGCAGACCGGTAATACCTCCGCCGCCTCGATCCCCCTGGCCGCTGAACGCATGCTGCGCGAAGGCGCGGCACCGCACGGTGGTCTGGCGCTGCAGATCGGCTTCGGTGCCGGCCTGTCGTACGCCGCCCAGGTCGTCGTCCTGCCCTGATTCCCCGCACCTGGCGGTTCCAGGTAAACGTCCACAACCCTCATAGGAGACAGTCACATGGCGCTCAGCGACCAGGAAATCCTCGCCGGCCTCGCCGATATCGTGAACGAAGAGACCGGTGTCGACACCGCGCAGGTCCAGCCCGACAAGTCCTTCACCGACGACCTCGACATCGACTCCCTGTCGATGATGACCATTGTGGTGAACGCCGAGGAGAAGTTCGGTGTGCGCATCCCCGACGACGAGGTCAAGAACCTCAACACGGTCGGTGACGCGATCTCCTTCATCCAGCAGGCCCAGGCCTGATGCCCTCGACGCAGCGCATCGTCGTCACGGGGCTCGGCGCGACCACCCCGATCGGTGAGACCGCGCCGGCGACCTGGGATGCGCTGCTGGCGGGGGTCAGCGGCGCACGCACGCTCACCCAGGACTGGGTGGCGCAGTACGAGTTGCCGGTGACCTTCGCCGCGTCGTTGAAGCAGGACCCGGCGGAGCGGCTGGCGAAGGTGGAGACGCGGCGGCTGGACCCGTTCGCGCAGTACGCCATGATCGCCTCGCGCGAAGCCTGGGAGGACGCCGGCACCCCCGACGTCGAACCCGAGCGGCTGGCCGTGGCCATCGGCACCGGGATCGGCGGGGGGCACAGCCTGCTGGCGCAGTACGACGTGCTGAAGGAGAAGGGTCCGCGCCGGGTCTACCCGTTGACGGTTCCGATGCTGATGCCCAACGCGGCATCGGGCAGTGTCTCCCTGGAACTCGGCGCGCGGGCCGGCGCCCACACCACGGTGTCGGCGTGCGCTTCCGGCGCCGAAGCGATGGGCTACGCGGCAGACATGATCCGTGAGGGTCGTGCCGACGTCGTGGTGGCCGGTGGTGCGGAGGCAGCGATCCACGCTCTGCCACTGGCGGGTTTCGCTGCGATGCAAGCACTTTCGACCCGCAACGACGACCCTGCGCATGCGTCGCGCCCCTACGACATCGACCGTGACGGCTTCGTCATGGGCGAGGGTGCGGCGGTCATCGTGCTGGAGAAGTACGAACACGCGGTCGCGCGCGGTGCACGCATCTACGCCGAGTTCGCCTCGGTCGGCATGTCGGCCGACGCGCACCACATCACCGCCCCGGAGCCCGAAGGCGCCGGTGCGTCCCGCGCGATGCTCGAGGCCATCGAACTCGCCGGGTTGTCCGCCTCGGATATCGACCACATCAACGCGCACGCCACCTCGACCCCCGTCGGCGACGTGGCTGAAGTGGCCGCGATCCGCCGGGCGTTCGGCAGCGCTGCCGACGACATGGCCGTGACGGCTACCAAGTCGATGACCGGCCACCTACTCGGTGCGGCCGGTGCACTGGAGACCCTGATCACCATCCAGAGCATCTATCACCGGCTCATCCCCGCCACCATCAACATCGAGAACCTCGACCCAGCCGTCGACCTCGACGTCGTGCGTGGCGACCACCGGAAACTGCCCGACTCCACGGCTGCCCTGAACAACTCGTTCGGCTTCGGCGGCCACAACGTGGCGTCCGTTCTCAGGAGTGTCTCGTGACCCGGCAACCCTCCCTCGCCTCCAGCGAGACCCACGCTTCGGCACGCGCCATTGCGGTCGATGACCCACGAAACCCGTTGCTGCGCCTGGAGAACTTCTTCGACGCAGACACCGTTGACCTGATCACCGAGCCCGACTCCAGTGGCGCACTGGCCGCACGCGGCCTCATCGACGGCACGCCCGCCGTGGCCTTCGCCACCGATGCGACCATCCAGGGCGGCGCGATGGGTGACGCCGGCTGCAAAGTCATCGTCGCGGCGTACGAAGCGGCTCTGGCCGATGGGGTGCCGGTCGTCGGTCTGTGGCACTCCGGCGGCGCCCGCCTGGCCGAGGGTGTCCTGTCGTTGGACGCCGTGGGTCACGTCTTCGCGATCATGACGCGAGCGTCCGGCAAGATCCCGCAGATCTCGGTCGTCGTGGGTCCCGCGGCCGGTGGCGCGGCCTACGGGCCGGCGCTGACCGACATCGTGATCCTGGCCGCCGAGGGACGCATCTTCGTCACGGGACCCGACGTCGTGCGTTCGGTGACCGGGGAGGATGTCGACGCGCTGCGGCTCGGCGGTCCGGAGCCGCACGGGCGGCGCTCGGGAGTCGTGCACGTGGTGACCGACTCCGCGGAACAGGCCTACGAGCACGGTCGGCAGATCACGCACCTGCTGGGCGCCCAGGGCACGTGGGGAGCCGTCGAAGACCGCGACCTCGCCGCCTTGCTGCCCGAGTCACCCAAGCGCGCCTACGACGTGCACCCGCTGGTCGAGCAGATCCTGGACGATCCGCGGACCAGCGTCGAACTGCACCCCAAGTGGGCACCGAACGTCACGACGGCCCTGGGTCGCCTGGGCGGGCGGACGGTCGGCGTCGTAGCCAACAACCCGATCCGGCTGGGCGGCTGCCTGGATGCGTCGTCGGCGGAGAAGGCCGCTCGCTTCGTGCGGATGTGCGACGCGTTCGGTGTCCCGTTGATCGTGCTGGTGGACGTGCCGGGCTACCTGCCCGGCGTGGGCCAGGAGTGGGACGGTGTCGTGCGCCGTGGGGCCAAGTTGCTGCACGCGTTCGCCGAGTGCGTGGTCCCCCGGGTGACGGTGGTGACCCGCAAGGCGTACGGCGGTGCGTACATCGCGATGAACGCCAAATCACTCGGTGCCACAAGGGTTTTCGCCTGGCCTGGCGCAGAGCTGGCCGTGATGGGTCACGTCGCGGCGGTCCGTATCCTGCATCGTCGCCGTCTGGCGGAGACCGACGGCGAGGAGCGCGTCGAGATGGAGAACCAGCTCGCCGCCGAACACGCGGTGCTGGCCGGTGGTCTGGGCCGCGCGCTGGAGATCGGTGTCATCGACGAGGTCGTGGATCCCTCCGCGACCCGCACCACCGTCGCCGCTGCGCTGGCCGCCGCGCCGGCGAGGCGCGGACAGCACGGCAACATCCCGCTCTAAGCGGTACCGGCCTTCGGCTGATCAGCGCGCCGCCGCAGGTCGAAGAAGAGCAGACCCAGGCCGATGACCGCGGCGGGCATCACCACCGCGGTCATCAGGCCGCCGATCAGATCCTCGATCCAGATCGGCCAGCCGGTCAGCAACAGCAGGACTCCGCTGACGAACGGGCCGATGCCCGCGGCCGTGAGCACCAGCAGCAATGCGACGATGGCCGACTTCACCGGCCGGGTCCGGACCAGAGCAGCGCTGCGCCGGAACGCCGCCCGCAACGGCCGCTCCTCCTGGGCGGACGCGGCCATGGCGACCGACCACAGGGTGAGCATGACCAGGGCCACCGGCGCGAGCCAGAAGGTGATGAACGCGGTGCCGACCAGCAACACCGTTACCAGGAAGACATAGACGGGTGTGCGGTGGGCTTTGGCCTCGATCGCTGCCGCTCGAAGATCGGCCGTCCGGCCGTCCCGTCGCTGCTCCAACAGGTCGAGAACCACTGCGGCACAGACCGCGTCGATGACCGCAACCAAAGCCCACGAGAGTCCGGCAACCACCCAGGTCCACCAGGCGTTCACGCCCGGATCCAGATCGGTGATGGTGCCCTTCGGGCCGATGTGCGTCGCCAGACGGGTCAGCGTCCGCACGAGGTAGGTGCTCAGGAAGAGCACCCCCGCGATCGGCAGGAGTTGCGGGGTCAGCCGCCACGCGATCGCGAACATCGCCGCCAGAATCTGCCCGACGGTGCGCTTGCGATCCACCGTGGTCGGGTCGCTGTGCCGCCATGTAGTGCGGGCGATGAGCCACCCGATCAGCGCGAGGGCGGCCAGGATGGCAGCCCCGGTCAGCACCGGCTGGGCCAGCAGTCGCAGGAAGAGCGTCGAACCCTGGGACACCATCCCGCAGAACGCAATGGTGGCCATCGTCGGAACCTGCGGCAGGTCGACCGACGCCGGGCGACCTTCGTCCTCGACCCAGGCGATCGGCGTACGCCATTGGGTCTTGGTGGCCGGGCCGGTCGGTCCGTTGTTGAACGTGGGTTGCTTCTCTCCCCAGTGCCCGGTGAAGGCCAGCCAGGCGAACGGATCCTTGGGATTGGTCGGCACCGTGGTGGGCAGCAGCGTCACCTGGGGCCGCACTTCAGTTCCCGGGGCCGTCGTGTCGTCACAGCCGAACCCGGTGGCCGAGCCCCGGCCCAGCCAGTGCTCCTGGCTGTAGTACGACGCGTGGGAGCCCTGCCCCGGGTAGACCACCGGATGGGTGCCGTTCACGATGCGTAACTTGTCCGAACCCCAGTCGGCGACCTCCGAACCCTCGTGCTGGGCGTAGGCCGTCTGCGCGGGCTCGGTCGCGAGCGCTGCTGCGACAGTAGGCGCATCGAAATCGACCTGGATCATCTCCCAGTCGCTTTCGTGCCGGTCGTTCCAGTCGTTGTAGACGTAGTAGAACCAGTACTGCACGGCGACCTGACCCTGATCGGTGACCACGCGGGAGTAGATGGTCGGCTCGTGACCCTCGCGGATCTTGTCGTACCACTTCTCGTAATCGCACCCGGGCCGTAGTGCGTCACCCGGCAGGTTGAGATAACTGTCCGGACCGGCCGTGGCCAGTTGGCTGCTCGTCGGAGCCGTGATCGTGCCGTGCGGGGTGCGCAACGTGACGTCCGGGCGCCCCAGGACCGCGTCCACCGCGATGGGCAGGTAGGGCTCGCCGTCGCCGCACGGTGTCGTGTGCTTGCGAACGACCAGAACCGGCGCATAGCGCTCGGCGAGTTGCTGCGCCTGACTGGAGGTCGACGTACCGGAGGAGGTAGCGGCCGAGGCTGGAACCCACGCGGAGAGTACGGCGATCAGCAGGGCCAGGAGAAACCCGCCGGCGGCCCTCAGGAGACGCGGTGCAGCCAGCGGACTGTCGCTCCGTCCCCGGCGTAGCGGAAGGGTTCGAGCTCCAGGTCCCAGGCGGTGCCCAGCAACTCGGCGACCTCGGCGCGGAACTTCTCGGGGTCGCCACCACTGGCGATCACCACCGAACGCAACCGATCCTCGTTGACCACGGCGTCGCCGGAGGCGTTGGTCCAGGTGTGATGGATACCCAGGTCCGGGGTGCTGGCCCAGCGGGAACCGTCGCAGCCGGGGGTCGGCTCCTCGGTGACCTCGTAGCGCACGCCGTCCCAACCGCGCAGCGCCGTCGTCAGGCGGGCGCCGGTGCCGGGCTCGGCGGCCCAGGAGAACTCGGTACGTACGAAGCCGGGAGCTACCGGTTGTTTCGTCCACTCCAAGTGGACGGGCTGGCCCAGGACGCTCTCCAGAGCCCAGCCGATATGCGGGCACAACGAAACCGGGGTGGAGTGGATGAACACCACACCCCGGGCGACGGCGCGCGTGCGCGATGCCGACATAACCTGCCTCCTTCACGGGACCGAGGACGTCTTCCCCTACGCCTCGAACAGTGAAGGACTCCCCCATTGTGCCCCACACGTCACAGGAGCACCAGTGGTCACAGCAGACCACGGTGCTCCTGATCGGTGGGATGTCGGCGCGCTATGCGGTGGGCGGCGTGGAGTCGGTCGGGGTGGTGGGCTGCTCGGCGGGCGCGGTGGGTGCCGGGGTCGCCGGGGTCACCGACTGGTTGGGGCGCAGCCCGGCCTCGTCCAGCAAGGTGCCTGCCTGCTGGGCGAACTTGTGCTCGACCAGCAGTTCGAAGCTGCTCGGGACGATGGCGCTGACCGAGCTGAAGTCACGCTGGCCGCGGGTGAACGCGTATCCGATCGCCGACCAGATCAGGCCGAAGAGCGCACCCCAGATCGCGGTGTAGATGACGACCTGCCAGATCGTGATGTTCTTGACGAACAGGGAGAAGATCAAGCCGATGAACAGACCGAACCACGCACCGGTCAGGATTCCGGCGGTGATGACCTTGCTCCAGGTGAGCCGGCCGGTGACCCGCTCGATCTGCTTCAGGTCGGAACCGACGATCAAGCAGTTCTCCACGGGGAACTGCTTGTCCGACAGCAGGTCCACTGCCTTCTGCGCCTCGGGGTAGGTGGCGTAGGTGGCCAGGGACATCGGGTATTCGAGTTTGAGCGCGGTGTTACGGGCGGCTGCGCCAAGACCGAGCGAGTTTGTCGACATGCCTTGATGCTATCGGCGCAGGTCCGTGGCGACAGGTTTCGCGCCCTCGACGCGCCGCGGACAGCAGCACGCCGAATACGCCCTGGCCACTTACACTGACCACGATCGGAAAACAACGAGGTCGTCCCGGACGCCGAGCTGCCTCGCCCGGTCGGCGGCAACACGATCCCTGTTGCCGTGTGTTCAGGAGCTACAGGAGCCCCAGCGAGTGCCTCGTCCAGTATCCGCCAAGGACACCTACTTACCCGGCCTCGACGGCATCCGTGCCATCGCGGTGGCGGCCGTTGTGCTCTACCACCTCAACGTCCCCGGCTTGGCCGGCGGCCTGCTGGGCGTCGGCATCTTCTTCACCCTGAGCGGATTCCTGATCACGACGATCCTGCTTCGGGGGTGGGCGCGGACCCACTCCGTCGGGCTGATCGGGTTCTATCTACGCCGCGCCCGACGGCTGTTCCCGGCGGTCGTGCTGGTCATCGCCGTGGTCATTGTCGCGACGCTGATCGCCGATCGGGACAACCTGGGCGCGACGATCGGCAACGGGCTGGCCGGTTTGTTCTACGTCGCCAACTGGCACACGATCGCTTCCGGCGGAGACTACTTCGCGATCACCGCCGGCACCGGCGGACCCCTTGACCACCTGTGGTCACTCTCGGTCGAAGAGCAGTTCTACTTCGTCTGGCCGTTGTTGCTGATCGGAATGATCATGATCTTCCGCGGCAACCTGCGTGCCGTGGCCGTCGCGACCGGTGTGCTGTCAGCCATCAGCTTCGTGCTGCTGTACAAGTTCTCGATCCGGCCGCCGGACGTCATGCCCGCGTTATGGAGCACCACCCGCGCCTACGAGGGCACGGACACCCGCGCCGGCGGCCTGCTGATCGGTGCGATCTTCGCGATCGTGCTGTTCGAGCGTCCGTTCCCGGCAACCGGGGGCGCATGGAAGGTGCCCATCGACGTCCTGGGCCTGGCGAGCCTGGTCGGTCTGGGCTGGATCATCTACTACTCCGGGTCGCATCCGGACTCGCTCTACACCTGGGGCATCCTGGCCCAGTCGATGCTCACCGCGACCCTGGTGATCAGCGCCATCCATCCCGGATCGATGCTCGTGCGCAACCTGCTGGGCGCTCAACCGTTCCGCTGGATCGGTGAACGCTCCTACGGCATCTACCTGTGGCACCTGCCGGTCATCTACTTCACCCCCCAGGGCTGGATCGATGCCCATCCGGTGCCGGTCGGCGTTGTCCAGGTCGCCGTCACACTGATCCTGTCCGCGCTGAGTTGGACGCTGCTGGAGGACCCGATCCGTCGCAACGGGTTCCGCGCTGCGTTCAAGAAGCCAGCCGGCGCAGAGGGCCGCCGCCGCGCCGTACCCGTCATTGTCTCCGGCTTCGCCGCGCTCGGCCTGGTCGCCAGCGTCGGTCTGGGCAGTGCCTCGGCCCTCGGCGGCAAGGCAACGGCTGCGGATGCGGTCCCGGACAAGCCGGGGGCGATCAACACCCCGCCGCCCACGCCCAAATCGAACAAACCGGTGAAGAACGGGATCCCGGGCAAGACCTCGTGCACCTCCGTCGCGCACATCGGCGACTCGACGTCGATCGGGCTGGAGTCGCCCGCTTCGCTGCCGAACGCCGCCGACCGGATCACCGCGCAGTACAAGAAGGTGGGTGTGACCACGGTCAAGGAGGACATCTCCGGCGCCCGCGCCATCGTCGAGCACTGGAACAACCAGCCCAACGGCGAGGACGCGATCGAGAAGTTCCAGAAGAACGGCTTCAAGGGCTGTTACGTCATCGCCCTGGGCAACAACGACGTGGCGAACCTGTCGGTCGGGGCCGCCTACTCCCTTGACCAGCGCATCGACATGGTCATGAAGCACACCAACGGCCAGCCCACCTTGTGGCTGACCAGCCGCACCCTGCGCACTGTTGGGCCGTACCGCGACGAGGGCTTCCCGGCCCTGTCGGAGGCGCTGCAGAGCGCGTGCAAGCGCTACCCCAACCTGCGGGTTTTCGACTGGCGCAGCGAGGTCCAGACCAGCTGGTATCTGCCCGATGACAAGATCCACTACACGACCAAGGGCTATCAGGAGCGCGCCAAGCGCATTGCCCTGGCGCTGGCGAACGCCTTCCCCAAGGACGGCAAGCCGGCACCGACCTGCCTGGTCTATTCGGGATTGAAGGCCAACCAGTGAGCACCACCAAGACACGAAAAGGCTTGGCTCGGCGTACGTCGATCGTCGGCTGCGCGTCGGCTCTCACCGTGGCGGCGCTGACCCTGAGCGCTTGTGGCGGCGGGACGGCGGCGGCACCGTCGCCGACCTCGCCGTCATGGTCGTCTTCGTCAACCGCGACAACCACGCCTGCCCCGACCTCGACGACGCCCACGAGCGCGTCCTCGGCCACGTCGTCGTCGGGCACCTCCGCCACGTCGTCCACCGCCACCGCTACGGGGTCGGCGAGCACCGCTTCCGTGCCGTACCCGCAGACGTCCTGCTCGTCGGTTGTGCACATCGGTGACTCGACCTCGGTCGGCCTGGAGTCGGCGGACTTCCTGCACAACCCCGCGTACCGCTTGACCGCGCAGTACAAGGACGTCGGCGTCAAGAACGTCACCACCGACATCTCCGGTGCCCGCGCGATCATCGAGCACTGGAACAACCAGCCGAACTCCCTCGATGCGATCAAGAAGTTCGAGGCGCAGGGTTATCAGGGCTGCTACGTGCTGGCCATCGGCAACAACGATGTGGCCAACATCAGCGTCGGTGGCGCCGGGCCCATCTCGGCGCGGATCGACCTGATGATGCAGCACGCCGGCTCCAACCCGGTCATGTGGCTGACCAGCCGCACGTTGAAGACGTCCGGGCCCTACACCGACGCGAACTTCCCGAGCCTGTCGAACGCGCTGATCGCGGCGTGCGAGAAGTACCCGAACCTACGGGTGTTCGACTGGCGAAATGAAGTGCAGACGGCGTGGTACCAGCCAGCCGACAAGATCCACTACACCAGCCACGGCTATAAGGAACGCGCCGAACGCATCGCGCGAGCGCTGGCGAACGCGTTCCCGGCGTCCGGGGCGACCTCGAGCTGCGTGGTCCACTCCGGGCTCAGCGCCAGCCAGTAGTTGCTGATTCCTACTTGAAGAACTCGCTGATCGCGTCCGGTAGGCCGGAAGCGAACAGCACCACGCCGAAGCCGACGATCAACAGGGCGGCGAGCGCTCCGAACAGGACCATCAGGATCTTGGCCGCCTGATGAGCTCGCGGCCCCGCGACGGGTTCGTAGAGGCTTAGATCAACATCTTGGGCGGCCGGTTCCGTCGTGGACGCGACCACCGGTGAGTTGGGTTGCACCAGAAGGCTGCTCGACTCACCGGAGCCCACCTCGGGCAGACCCTGCTGCGGTAACGCACCCTGTCCCTGCGCGGCAGCGTCCGCCGCGCCCGCCAGACCCCTCGAGATGTCCATGTCTGAGAGTCGCAGGCCGTCGCGAGATAGGCAATCATATCCGGGCCCTCCGCGTTCCGCCCTCGATCACGACACGGCCGCCAGCATCACCGGATGTTCGCAGGCAGGCGCAGGTCCTTCGGCAGCCGGATGGTGACGCGTTTGCTGAGTCCGCGGATGGTGCAGGCGAGCGGTCTTTCGGCTCCTGGTGGTGACGGTGGTGTGCTGGTTTCGCTCAGCCCCCGCGTGGTGGTGGTGCGCTGGTCGGCGTCGCCGGTGACGGTCAGGTCCGGGTGTTCTTTGGTGTAGTTGCAGCGGGCGCAGCCCCCACCGGCGTTCGAGACGCTCGTGGCTCCACCGTCGGCGTGGCGTTGGATGTGGTCGATGTGTTCGATGGGTTCGTCGCAGAACGGGGTGCGGCAGGTCCGGTCTCGTAATCGCACGAACGCTGCCAGCAGTCCTGGGTAGCGCCGGGCACGCGAATCCATTGAGATCAGCTCACCGGTGCCCGGGGCGGTGAACACCCGTCGGATCACGCCACCGGCGGTGTCGTGGTCGGCCAGGAATTGCCGGGCCAGGTCCGCAGGAATCGGGCCGAACCCTTCCAGGTCCGCGGGGGCCTCACCGGTGAGGGATTCGATCGGGACCAGCAGGTTGACCGCGACCACCGGCACCGGAGGCTTGTCTGTCGTACCGTCAGCCTCGGGCTGCTCCCCGGCCGCTGCGGCCGGCGCATCGGCCTGGTCGGCAGCCGGCGCATCCTGACCCGGTGTGGCCGGTGTGGCCGGTGTGGGTGGTACTGGTGCGCCGCAGGCGGGTCGGCCGCTGATGCGTTCGACCAGGGCGTCGGCCATTAGTTGTCCTTTGCCCCGCCCATCCCCGTCCCCGCCCTTATGGCTACTGGCTGTGGCGGCGGCGTTGAGGGCGGCGATGCAGGCGACGCCGTCTTTGACCGGCAGCAGCGCGGTCAACCAGGTCATCGTGTCCGGTGCTGGGCGTAGCGAGACGCGGCGTTCGCGTTTGGCGCGGGCACGGCGCGCTACCGCAGCAGCTGGATCCAACCGGTAGGCGGCCGCCCGGGCGACCCCGGCCAGGCGCCGCCCGGAGGTTTTACCCAGGACCCCTTTGATCGCTTCATCCACCGCGGCACGGTCGGCCAACGACAGGTAGGCGGTTTCGGCCACGACTTGGGTGGCGTGCCATTCGCTGATGGTCCCGGCCCGTAACGCGGCGGCGGTGTGCGGCATTTCTTGTGTGACGGCGCGGGAGACGCCCAGGAACCGGGTACCGACCCGGGGGCTTTCTCGTCGTGCCAGACCTAGTTGTGAACCCACGACCCGGGCGGTTTCATCCGCGGTGATGCCGCGGGCCTGGTCGGCGGCGCGTTGCGCGTCGTGGAGCACGACCGCTAACTCGGTTTGCACCGCGCTGGCAGCGTTCTTCAGTTCTTCGAGTTCCCGGATCAGTACCAGGGCGGCATCGGGGTTAACGCCGCGAGCGCCCTCCACCAGCCGGTGACGGACGGCGCGCACTTCGGCAACAGACAACGCTTCACTCGTTGAAACAGACGGCGTTGAAACAGACATAGCAACCCTCCCCACCTGGTGGCGGTCCTCCCCAGAACCGATGACCCAGCTTATCGCACATATGTCCACTACGGGAAGGGTCTGTGCACAACCAATTGTCGTCAATACCGTTGTGGCGCAGCAGCTTTCGCCACCACGACGACAGGACACCGCTTCCCGGACTCAGCCTACTTCTCACCACCGACACCCACCGCCGAGACGCGACCCAGGTGCGCCCGATATCGGCGACGGGAGGATCGTGTCCAGACCATCGGCCCAGTAGGGCGGCTGGGGCTTGAACCCAGGACCGACGGATTATGAGTCCGCTGCTCTAACCGGCTGAGCTACCGCCCCCTGTCCGGAATGAGATGAACGGTCACGCGGGCGACCTTCCGGAGCATCGCTCAGGCTACCTGCGACCAGCGTTGAGGCTCGACGGCGGTCTGGTAACCGAACTGGGATTGCTCAGGGTCGGGCGATGCGGTCGAGAAGTTCGAGCAGGGTGGCGCGCTCTGCACGGCTGAGCTGACCAAACACCGCGTTCTGTACATCGGCCATCACCGCAGTGAGGCGTTCGATCATCCGGTGACCCTCGGGAGTGAGCGAGACCAGCTGGCGCCGTCCGTGGCCCGGGTCCCTGACGCGCGACACCAGGCTGCGGTCTTCGAGTGCTCGAACGGTGTGGGTGACGTCGCGGGGGTCCAGTGCTGCGGCGGCCCCCAACTCGGTCTGGCTCAGCCGGTCGGCGGCGACCAGCGCCGACAGGCATCTGTACTCGTATCCGGTCGTGCCGGCGTTCGCGAGCTGTGTGTGCACTATCTGGTGCGACCTGGTGGCCGCCGAGCTCAAGATCCAGGTGGGCGTTGAGAGGAGATCCAGTGGCATGCCGTTGCTTTCTGTTGGTACGACCAATATTATCTTGGCTACACCAATAGAGTAGGAGAGGCCAATGGCCGCCGTACGCCCCCTGCCGACTGTTATCGGACCAACCGAGACCGCGCTACGGGCGCTCCTGACGAAAACCCTCGCTTCTACC
Organism: Branchiibius sp. NY16-3462-2; assembly: GCF_001594145.1. GTDB lineage: Bacteria > Actinomycetota > Actinomycetes > Actinomycetales > Dermatophilaceae > Branchiibius. Next base: position 107,054 of record NZ_LVCF01000040.1, read on the forward strand.
CAGATCCCGGGGTATTCGGCCTGGGTGATCCTCAACGTCATGAGCAACGCCGACGGTGACGGCACGTGGCGTCAGGCCGTGGCAAGCGCCCTAAGGTCGACACTGACCAGATCGAGGCCGTGCTCTCAGAACTTCGTGCTGGCGGGCTGATCGAAAGGGAGCGGGTTGTGACCGAGGTCGGAGCAGCGCAACTGGCGGCGGCCCGCGCAGCCGTGACGGCGGTGACGGCCGGCCTTGTTGAGGGCATCAATGAGGCGGAACAGGAGACGACCCGTCGGGTCCTCGACCTCATCCGCCACCGAGCCGAAGAGTCGTTGGGCAGGAGTGAGCAGTAGGTCGCTTCACCCAGTCGTCGGGCGCATAAGAGTTGGCGGGCCGCCTCCGCCTGGATGTTGTGTTACGGGGCCGGTTCATACATCACAATCCTGAAAACAACCTGCGTCTTCCTGTCATTTTGCTGAACTCGTTGCTTACAGTTCGTGCATGACCTCACCTGAACCAGGCGACGGCCCGCTGATCGTCATCGAATCGGTCAACAAACACTTCGGCGACCTGCACGTCCTGCAGGACATCAACCTGTCCGTGGGTCGCGGTGAAGTCGTGGTGGTGCTCGGGCCGTCGGGCTCGGGCAAGTCGACGCTATGCCGGGTGATCAACCGGTTGGAGACCTTTGAGTCCGGCACCGTCACCATCGACGGGCAGTCCCTGCCGGAAGAGGGCGCTGCACTGGCGAAGCTGCGCGCCGACGTCGGAATGGTCTTCCAGTCCTTCAATCTCTTCGCGCACAAGACGATTCTGGAGAACGTGACGCTCGGGCCCATCAAGGTCCGCAAGATGTCCAAGGCCGACGCCGATGCGCTGGGCAAGGAACTCCTGGAGCGGGTCGGGATCCAACAACAGGCAGCCAAATACCCGGCACAACTGTCCGGCGGTCAGCAGCAACGGGTCGCCATCGCGCGATCGTTGGCGATGAAGCCCAAGGTGATGCTCTTCGACGAACCGACCTCGGCCCTCGACCCGGAGATGATCACCGAGGTCCTGGACGTCATGACCGGGCTGGCCAAAGACGGAATGACGATGATCGTGGTGACCCACGAGATGGGCTTCGCGCGCAAAGCCGCTGACCGCGTCGTGTTCATGTCCGACGGCCAAATCCTCGAGGAAGCTCCCCCGGAGCAGTTCTTCAATGATCCCCAGACCGCCCGCGCGAAGGACTTCCTCAGCAAGATCCTCGCCCACTAAGGCCTGAAGCTCGAGCCCTGAGCCCGTTGAGCCCACTGAATTCGCAGCACCCATCAATCAGGAGGAACCAGATGTTTCGTCACACCACCGCGGTAGCCGCCAGCGCCGCCTCTGTTGCCCTGTTGCTCGCCGCGTGCGGCGGCGGATCGTCCTCCGGCAGTGGGACGTCGGGCGGCGGTTCGATCAAGATCGGCATCAAGTTCGACCAGCCCGGCCTGGGCCTGAAGGCCGGCAACGACTACACGGGTATGGACGTCGACGTCGCCACGTACGTCGCGAAAGAACTCGGCTACGAGCCCAGCAGCATCTCCTGGGTCCAGGCGCCCTCCAAGCAGCGCGAGACCCTGATCAAGTCCGGCCAGGTCAACATGGTCGTCGCGACCTACTCGATCACCGACGCCCGCAAGCAGGAAGTCTCCTTCGCCGGCCCGTATTTCGTTGCGGGACAGTCGGTTCTGGTCCGCAGCGACAGCGATATCACCAGCGTGGACGGCCTCAAGGGCAAGAAGGTCTGTTCGGTCACCGGATCCACCTCGGTCAAGAACCTGGAGGAGAAGGTCAGCGGCCTGGTCCCCCAGCAGTTCGACACCTACTCCAAGTGCGTGGAGGCACTCTCCTCCGGTGCGATCGACGCACTGACCACCGACGACACGATCCTTGCCGGCTTCGCCAACCAGGCGGCGTACAAGGGCAAGTTCAAACTAGTCGGTGGCACCTTCTCCACCGAGAACTACGGGATCGGCCTGAAGAAGGGCGACACCGCGATGTGCAACAAGGTCACCGACGCGATCAAGAAGATGATCGACGACGGCACCTGGAAGAAGGTCGTCGAGGAGAACCTGGGCACCGACTACAAGTACGACTCCGCGAAGAACCCGCCCACCCCCGCCGCCTGCAGTTGATATGGGCGAACTGTTCGGGCAGTTCGACTTCTGGGGCGCCTTCTGGATGACGATCAAGCTGACGGTGTTCGGCGCGATCGGCGCCCTCCTGATCGGCACGGTGATCGCGATCCTGCGGCTGTCCCCGGTGACGTCGCTGCGGGCGATCGGCACGTCGTACGTCACGATCTTCCGCAACACGCCGCTCACGGTGATCATCTTCGCCAGCGTCTACGTGCTCTACGTACAGTTGGGCATCTCGCTGGCGGACGACAAGGCGGCCGACTTCGTCACCCAGAACAACTTCCGCATGGGGGTCCTCGGCCTGGCCGTCTACCACGCGGCATTCGTGTGTGAGGCGCTGCGCAGTGGGGTCAACACGATCCCGCTCGGCCAGGCCGAGGCCGCCCGGTCGATCGGATTGTCGTTCAGTCAGTCCATGCGGCAGGTCATCCTGCCGCAGGCGTTCCGCGGCGCGATCACGCCGCTGGGCAACACGTTGATCGCGCTGACCAAGAACACGACGGTGGTGATCACCATCGGGGTCGTCGAATCGGCGTACGTCCTCAATGAAGTCAACGAATACGCCACGGACAAGCTCAACCTGGCGTTCGCGGTCGTCGCGGCGTTCTTCGTCATCCTGACCGTGCCGATGGGCGTGGCCACCGGCTGGCTGGCCAAGCGATGGGCGGTGCAGCGATGAGCGAGGCCAACGTTCTCTTCGATGCTCCAGGCCCCAAAGCCAGGGCGCGGTATCGGATCCTGACGGTGATCGGTGCCGTCCTGGCCCTGGCCATCGCGGTCCTGATCATCCGGACACTCGCGGACAAGGGGCAGTTCGAGGCCGCCAAGTGGAAGCCGTTCCTGACCGCCGAACTCTGGGACGCCTACCTGCTGCCGGGCCTGCTCGGCACGCTCAAGGCGGCCGCCCTCGCCATCGTGATCTCCTGCGTCCTGGGACCGCTGCTGGCGCTGGCCCGCATGTCGGGGATCCGCTGGCTGCAGGCCATCGCGACGGTGTGGGTGGAGATCTTCCGTGCGATCCCGGTGCTGCTGATGATGATCTTCTTCTTCGGCGTCTACGCCTACAACGGCGTGTTCACCGCCGAGGTGAATCCGCTCGCGGCCACGGTCACCGGTCTGGTGCTCTACAACAGCGCCGTGCTGTGTGAGGTGTTGCGCTCGGGAGTCGACCAACTCCCCCGCGGCCAACGCGAGGCCGGACTGTCGATCGGTCTGAGCGAGGGCCAGGCGCTGCGCACGATCCTGCTGCCGCAGGCGGTGACAGCGATGCTGCCGACACTGGTGAGTCAGCTGGTTGTGATCTTGAAGGACACCGCACTGGGCTACAACATCACCTATCTGGAACTGCTGAACGCCGGCAACACAGCCGCGAGCAACTACAGCAACCTGGTGCCGATGATCTTCGTGATCGCGCTGATCTTCATCCTGATCAACTACTCCCTGACCAAACTGGCTGAGTATCTCGAACGTCGGTTGAAGCGTCGTGGGCACACGGCCGGCGCTCCCACCGCTGAGGGCGCGGTCGCCGAGCCCACCTGAGGCGGGGCTCTCGTTGACGATGCCCGCGCGACCGACAAGTGTGTGACGTGCATCACGCAGTGTTCCTCGGGGGTCACATCAAGGAGAGAGCCAGATGACAAGCAACAGAGCCGTTGCCTACAAAGGTCCGGGCGTCGTCGAAGTGGTCGACACGCCGTACCCCGAGTTCGAACTGAAAGACGGACCCGGCGTCAATCCCGCCAACGTGGGTCGCAAGGTCCGTCACGGTGCCATCCTGCGCACCGTCTCGACCAACATCTGCGGATCGGACCAGCACATGGTGCGGGGGCGCACCACCGCTCCGGAGGGCCTGATCCTGGGCCACGAGATCACCGGGGAGGTCATCGAGGTCGGACCGGACGTGGAGTTCATCAAGAAGGGCGACATCTGCTCGGTGCCGTTCAACATCGCCTGCGGACGCTGCCGCAACTGCAAGGAGGGCAAGACCGGCATCTGCCTGAACGTCAACCCCGACCGGCCGGGCAGCGCCTACGGCTACGTGGACATGGGCGGCTGGGTCGGCGGGCAGGCCGAATACGTGCTGGTGCCGTACGCCGATTGGAACCTTCTGAAGTTCCCTGACCGGGACCAGGCGCTGGAAAAGATCCTCGACCTCACGATGCTGTCCGACATCTTCCCCACCGGCTACCACGGAGCGGTCACCGCCGGTGTCGGACCGGGCTCGACGGTGTACATCGCCGGAGCCGGCCCGGTGGGCCTGGCCGCTGCGGTCGGAGCGCAACTGCTCGGTGCCGCGGTCGTGATCGTCGGCGACCTGAACGAGGACCGCCTGGCCCAGGCTCGCTCGTTCGGGTGCGAAACGGTCGATGTGTCCAAGGGCGACCCCAAGGACCAGATCGAGCAGATCCTCGGCGTCCCGGAGGTCGACGCCGGCGTGGACGCGGTCGGTTTCGAGGCTCGCGGGCACGGTGGGGACGCCTCCCACGAGGCACCGGCGACCGTGCTGAACTCCCTGATGGACCTGACCGCCGCCGGTGGCGCGCTGGGTATCCCCGGCCTGTATGTGACCGGTGACCCCGGTGGTATCGACGAGGCCGCGCAGGTCGGGTCGCTGTCGTTGCGGCTCGGCCTGGGCTGGGCGAAGTCGTTGTCCTTCACGACCGGTCAGTGCCCGGTGATGAAGTACAACCGGCAGTTGATGCAGGCGATCCTGCACGACAAGGTGCACATCGCCAAGGCGGTCAACGCGACACCGATCAGCCTGGAAGACGCACCGAAGGGCTACGCCGAGTTCGACTCCGGCGCCGCCAAGAAGTACGTCCTGAACCCGAACGACTACATCAAGACCGCCTGAGCGATCAGGACAACGAAGGGTCCGACCAGTTGGTCGGGCCCTTCGTGCTGTGCTCCCCCGGTTGCACGACATTGGTCAAACGCTCGTGGCGGCGCTGGCCCGTACGATGGGGTATGCCCAATACCCGGCCGGGTAGCGCCCGGCTGACCAACGGTGGCCGCCGATGACTCTGCTCCTCGGCCTGCTCAGTGTCCTCCTGCTGACCCTGGCCACCGCCTACTTCGTACTTCAGGAGTTCGCCTACGTGGCGGTGGACCGCGGCGGGCTCGCCCAGTTGGCCGACGAGGGCGACGCCGCGGCCAGCCGTGCCTTGCAGGTCACGAGCCGGCTGTCCTTCACGCTGTCCGGCGCGCAACTGGGCATCACCGTCACTGCGCTGCTGGTCGGTTACGTGTCCGAGCCCTACCTGGGTGCTGGCCTGGCCGAGTTGCTTACTGGTGTCACCGGCATCCCGGCGGCCTTGTCGTTGTCCATCTCGGTCGTGCTCGCGCTCATCCTGAGCACGGTGATCCAGATGGTCATCGGCGAACTCGCGCCCAAGAACTACGCCATCGCTCGTCCGGTGGATCTGGCGCGGGCGCTGTCCCGGTCCACCCTGATCTACCTTGCCGCCGCGGGTCCGGTCATCCGCCTGTTCGACAGCGCCAGCACCCGGTTGCTGCGCGCGGTCGGCATCGAACCGGTCGAGGAACTGCCGCAGGGAGCGACCCCCGAGGACCTGCGGCACATCATCGACGAGTCGCAGGCGGGCGGCCTGCTGGACCGGGACCTGTCCGAGTTGCTCGACCGCGGCCTGGAGTTCCGGGAGCGTACGGCGGATGAGGTCATGACGCCACGCGTCGACGTGGTCCTGGTGGCGGCCGCCGACACGATCGCAGAAGTGGTCCACCGGATGGGCTCGGGCCACTCCCGGTTCCCGGTCGTGGATGAGTCTGTTGACGACGTCCTGGGCGTGATCGGCATCCACCAGGTCCTGGCGGTGCCCGTCGCTGAGCGTGCCACCCGGCATGCCCGCGAAGTCGCCATCGAAGTGGTCCGGGTGCCGGACAGTCTGCCGGTCCCGGAGGTCCTCGAGCGGCTGCGGGCCGCGCATCAGCAACTAGCGGTGGTGATCGACGAGTACGGCGGCTTCGCCGGCATCGTCAGCCTCGAGGACATCGTCGAAGAAGTGGTCGGCGACATCGAGGATGAAAGCGACAGGGGGTTGCGCGGGCCGCGCACCCCCGTCGCGCGTGGGTGGCGGATGTCGGCGCGGCTGCGCCTGGATGAGGTCGAGGACGAAACCGGCGTCGCGCTGCCCGAGTCCGAGCACTACGACACCGTGAGCGGTCTGGTGCTGGCGCGTCTGGGACGTACGGCGACCGCGGGCGACGAGGTAATCCTCGAGTGGCGCCCGGACCAGGAATCGGCCGTGCGACACGTGTCGCTCGTGGTCGAGGAGGCGCGACGGCACGTGCCCCGGATCATCCGGTTGACCGACCTGGGTCCGATCGAGCAGGAGGTGAATCGATGAGCATCCCGGTAGCACTAGGCATTTCACTGCTGCTGCTGGTGGCCAACGCGTTCTTCGTCGCTGCGGAGTTTGCGGTCATTGCCGCTAAACAGTCCCGCCTGCAGACCCGCGCGGAAGCCGGCAGTTCCGCGGCCAAGGCGGCGCTGGCGAACTCCCGGGAGCTCAGCCTGATGCTGGCCAGTGCGCAGTTGGGCATCACCATCTGCACTCTTGGGCTGGGTGCGTTGGCCAAGCCGGCGGTGAAAGACCTTCTGGCGCCGCTGTTCTCAGGGGTTGGTGTGCCGGACAGCGTCGCGTCCGCGATCTCCCTCCTGTTGGCCGTAGCCGTGGTGGTCTTCTTGCACATGGTCGTCGGGGAGATGGCGCCGAAGTCGTGGGCGATCTCCCATCCCGAGCAGTCCGCTCTGCTCCTGGCCCGGCCGTTCCGCTGGTTCACGAACTCGTTCCGATGGGCGCTGCGGGGGTTGAACGCCGCGGCCAACGCTCTGGTGCGGCTGGCCGGTGTCGATCCGGTGGACTCGGTCGGAAATGCCCAGGGGCCGGTCGAATTGCAGCGGCTGATCTCGAAGTCGCGCGAGCACGGTTCACTCGAAGAGGGTCAGCACAGCTTGTTGGCTGGTGCGCTGCGCCTTGAGCACGAGACGCTGCGTGACGTGATGGTGCCGTGGGATCAGGTGGTCACGGTTCCGCTGTCCGGATCGGCCGGCGACGCGGAGCGGATCAGCAGCGACACCGGCCGCTCCCGGCTGGTCGTCCTCGACCATGGTGCCGCCGCCGGTCTGGTGCACATCCGCGAGGTCCTGGTCACTGGTGACCCGGTGCGGGAGGTCGTGCACCCCATCGAGACCATCGACGCCGACCAGCACCTGATCGACGCGCTCACCGAAATGCGTGCGCGACGAGCTCATCTCGCGCTCGTCAGTTCCGATGGCGCCATCGTGGGGATCGCCGCGCTGGAGGATCTGGTCGAGGAAGTCGTCGGCCGGTTCGACGATGAAAGCGACCGCGTGGCCTCGTAGTCGCCACAGCCGATGACCCTGCGAGAACGATCGAGTACTGCTTCAGCAGGATCCCGCCCGGCCCTACGGTAGTTACGTGGCCCAAAACGTGCTCTTGAAGATCAGCTACCCAGCCGAGTTCCACTCGCAGACAGCGGTCGAGGCGGCGTTGCTGCTCCGTGCCCAATTCGCCACAGCCGGTCGGAGCACCGGTGAGCCCGAATTCGTCGACCTCGTGGTGCGTGAGGGAAAGTGAGCCTGCGCGAGCTGGCCGATCGGCGTACGGGCACGGTGGTCCCTGGTGCGTTCAACGCGCTGTCGGCGGCGGTCATCGCCGACCTAGGGTTCGATGCCATCTACGTCTCCGGGGCAGGCGTCACGAACATGTCGCTGGGGCTGCCTGACCAGGGGTTCATGGGGTTGGCGGACATCGCGGAACACACGGCCTGGATCCGCGACGTCGTCGACCTTCCGTTGATCGTCGACGCCGACACCGGCTTCGGCAACGCACTGAACGTGCGACACACGGTGCGCACGCTCGAGCGAGCGGGCGCCAACGCCATACAGCTGGAAGATCAGGTCAGCCCCAAACGGTGTGGTCACTTCGACGGCAAGTCGGTCATCCCGACGCAGGAGGCGGTGCAGAAGATCCGCGCGGCGGCCGACGCCCGGATCAGCGAGGAGCTGCTGATCGTCGCGCGCACCGATGCGGCAGCAGTCGAGGGGTTCGACGGTGCCGTAGACCGTGCGGGCCGCTATGCCGAGGCGGGGGCGGACATCCTCTTCGTCGAGGCAATCACGGACCGGGACCAGTTGCTCACCCTGCCGTCGCTGATCGACCGGCCGCTCATCGCCAACCTGGTCATCGGCGGCAAGACCCCGCTGGTGTCAGCGCAGGACCTGGCACAGGCCGGATACGGAATCGTGCTCTACGCGAATGCGGCGCTGCAAGGTGCCGTCCACGGGATGCAGCGCGCGCTGACCGCACTGCGGGACAACGGAATCGTGACCGAGGAGGACGACCTGGTGGTGCCGTTCGCGGAGCGGCAGCGCCTGGTGGGCAAACCCCATTGGGACGCCTTGGACGACAAGTACAGCAGCTGAGCCACTTCCGGCTTCCGATCCAGATCCGTCCGCGCCTCATTAAGGATCGACCAGTTCATCACGTGGTTGAGGGCTGGTGGAATCGTTGCGCAAAGCGGGACGTGAACAAGTCCCGGCCCTTGCGGTCGATGACTACGTGCACCGGCGCGAGGATCGGCGCGCCGTCGGGGCCGGGGATCTGGCCGACGCCGCCGGTGGAACCCAGCGGCAGGAAGATTCGGCGCGTGTCCGCGGTGACCGGTGTATAGGTGTGGTCGCCGGGTTTGCCGTGAAGCTGAGCTGTGAGGTTCTCGACGACGACGCCGGCCTGGGTTTGCGCCCAGGTCGCCATCTTCGGGTCGGGGAGGTTCGTGATGTCTCCGACGGCGTAGATGTTGTCGTAACCCACCACGGTGAGGGTGTCGGTGACGGGCACCATGCCGTGATCGAGGGTGATCAGGTGGCCGTCCTCGAGGTAGCTGGTGTTCACGCGGGAGCCGAAGCTGCGGAACCAGATGTCGGCGCTGATCTCCTGGCCGCTGTCCGTAGTGACCGTGAACTCGCCGGTCTCGCCCTCCGGAGTCGGGGGCAATCCGTCGAGCTTGGTGCCCAGGCGTACGTCGATGTTCAGGGCCGCAAGCTGCTGGCTGAGTTCCTCACGGACCTCGGGGAGGAATCCGCTCAGCAGCTCGTGGCCGGGATCGACGATCGTGATGTGTTTATGGGGCCAGACTTCGCGGATCTCGCCGGCCAGTTCCAGACCAACCGGACCGGCCCCGAGGATCAGGACCCGGCCTGCCGCCTGAAGTTCTTCATTCGTGTGCTGAAGATCCTCCAGCGCCTCGGCGGCGCCCGAGTCGTGCTTCCGCGGGCGCGCCGGATACGCGTACGTCGATCCGGTGGCGAGGACGATGTAGTCGGCATCGAGGCGCGCGCCGCTGGTCAGCAGTACACCGTCGGCATCCACAGAAGCGGCGAAGTCCCGCACGTGCGTGCCGTTGGAGAGCAATGACGCATACGGGAAAAACGCGTTGGGTGCCCAGTCGGGGCGGGGCGGCGCTCGAAGCGACGCGGAGACGTTGACGAAGGCGTCCCGGGGATCGATGAGGACCACCTCAGCAACGGGGTCGAGTGCTTCGGCGATGAGGGTGCCGGCGAAGCCGCCGCCGACGATGGCGATCGTGTTTGTCACGCTGAGTCCTTCTCCATATGCTTGTTCGGGTCCCGAACCTAGCAGTTCGGGACCCGAACAAGCAAGGAGAGCACGGTGGATTCGAAGGGCGGCCGCGTCCACATCGTCACTGCGTTGGTGAGAGTGGCGTTTCTGGTGAACGCGGCCTACGCAGAATCAGGGCGCGAATACGGCGTCACACCCCAGCAGGGGCAGCTGTTGTGTCTCCTGCGCCCGAAGTCGTACGGGATGGGAGAGCTTCGCACCAAGCTCGGCCTCGCGAAGTCGACCACGACAGGGCTGGTCGAAGTGCTCGAACGCGACGGCCTCGTGCAGCGCCAAGCCGGGTGGCCCACGCCGCAGTCCGTCCAGGTCAGCCTGACGGAGGCGGGGCGGACCCTCGCGGACAGGTTCTACCACGCAACGCACGACCGTGTGGCCGAGCTGCTCGAACCGCTCGGCCCCGACCGCCGCGACGCGCTCGAAGCCATCATGGAAGACGTCGTCCGGCGCGACGATGTCTCCATGATCTTTCCCGACAGCCCCGCAGCAGGCTGAACGACTGGCAGGCTGCGTCAAAAGGCCCGTGACCTGCGTTTTCGCAGATCACGGGCCTTTTGGGAAGCTCCCCCGGTTGGACTCGAACCAACAACCTGCCGGTTAACAGCCGGCTGCTCTGCCAATTGAGCTACAGGGGATCATGCTGCCGTGGCAGCCCCGCAACCTTAGCAAAAACCCCCGCGGATCCTAAAACCGAATCGGCTTACAGACCGACCTCGTCGCGCAGGCCCGCGCTGACCCGTTCGATGGCTGCTCCGACCGCAGGATCCGAGGTGTCGACGCGCCTGCCGAGCACCGTCTGGAGGAACAGTTCCCCGGTCGCCAGGTCTCGACGTACGACGACCCGACCCATGCCGTTCGGGCCGCTCAGTCCCAGCGGTTCGGAGCGCACGACGCTGGCCTGCACCCGCTCGTGGAAGGTCTCGGCAACCATCCCGGTCTGGTCGCGGAAGGTCCACTGACCCGGCCGGGATCCGTCCACCCAGGTGACCGACAGCGTCCAGGCGTCCGGCGACCAGGCCCCGGCGTCGACCTCGTGCCACGGTCGGCGCAGCACCTGCGCCTGCGGCGTGGCGACGACCAGATGAGTGGTCGTGACGGCGACGTAAGCCCCGGTGTTGTCGTCCTGTCCCTGCGCGAGCACCCGCTCCTTACGCTCCAACCCCAGGTTGGCCCGCACCTCGGCCGGCAACTCGATGACCTTGCCCTTGCGGCGCCACTTCACGGCTCGGCCCGTTCCTTGAGTGCGGACAACTCCTGCTGCAACGCCGCCAGACGTACGGCGATCGCCCGGCTGGCGCTCGGATCCTCAGTGCGTCGTAGCCGGCTCATCGCTTCGTCGATCTGGCGCTTCAAGGAGGCTTCGTGCAGCCCGATCACCAGGGACTGCACGTAACGCCAATCGGGTTCGCCGTTGGTGCCCAACCGGATCGGCAGCGGTGCGACCGCCAGGTCGGCGACCAACGGCTGCAGGTGCGGCGCCCGGTCGATCACCGACTGCACCCATGCTGCACCCGACAAACCCGTGGGATCGCCGGCCGCGCCCCACACCATCGCGTGGGCTGGCGCTGCGAAATCCTGCGGCCCGACCTCAGCCCGCTGCTCCACCGTCAGTACCGCCGGGAACTGCAGAAGCACTTGCAGCAGTTGGCGTTCCAGCTGCACGGCCGGATTCCGCAGATCGGGTGCCGGAGTGCCTGGCGCCTGGGCAACCTCCTCCGGCGGTGGCTCGCTCGCGGGTTCTGCCGCTGACTGCCGACTGGCGATCCGTCCGGCTTTGGTCACCTCAGCGGCCAACGGTTCGATGTCGACACCCAGCCAGCCGGCGGCGGCGCGGACGTACTCCGGCCGCAGTGCCGCATCGCGGATCCCGGCGAGGATCGGTGCGACGGCGCGCATCGCCGCCACCCGGTCCTGGGCGGCGGACAGATCGAACCGGGCGATCGTCGTACGCACAGCGAACTCGAACAGCGGCACCGCATCCTCGACCAGCCCGCGCACCGCGCCGTCGCCAGCGGACAGGCGCAACTCGCACGGGTCCTGACCTTCGGGCGCGACCGCCACGTAGGACTGCGCCGCCCACTGCTGGTCCAACTCGAAGGCCTTCATCGCGGCCTTCTGACCGGCCGCGTCCCCGTCGAAGGTGAAGATGATCCGCGCGGGCGCCTGGTCGGCCTCGTCGCGCACGATCCGCCGCAGCGTCTTGAGGTGATCGGCCCCGAACGCCGTGCCACACGTTGCGACCGCCTGCTCGACACCGGCGAGATGGCACGCCATCACGTCGGTGTAGCCCTCGACGATGACCGCCCGCCGGGTCGACGCCATCGACTTCTTGGCCAGGTCCAGCCCGTAGAGCACGGTCGCCTTCTTGTAGATCGGCGTCTCAGCGGTGTTCAGGTACTTGGCCTGGATCCGGTCGTCGTCGAAGATCTTGCGCGCGCCGAATCCGATCGTGTCGCCCGTCGTGTCCCGGATCGGCCACATCAACCGGCCGCGGAACCGGTCGTAGAGGCCGCGCCCCTGCGAGGCCAGGCCCGCGGTCGTGAGCTCCTCCTCGGTGAACCCGCGGCGGCGCAGGTCGCGCACCAGCGCCGAGCCGTCCCGCGGAGAGAAGCCGACGCCGAACGGTGCGCACGCGGCCGCGTCGAATCCGCGCGACAGCAGGAAGTCGCGGGCCGGTTGGGCTTCGGGTGACCGCAGCGCCGCGATGTAGAACTCCGCCGCCGCCCGGTGCGCCTCGACCAGCCGGATGCGCCGGATCCCACCGGTCTCCTCGCGCGCGCCACCCTCTTCGTACCGCAGGATGATGTTGGCCTTGGCCGCCAGCCGCTCGACCGACTCACTGAACGACAGGTGGTCCATCTCCTGCACGAAGGTGATGACGTCGCCGCTCTTGCCGCAGCCGAAACAGTGGTAGTAGCCGTTCTGCGGCCGCACGTTGAACGACGGCGACTTCTCGTCGTGGAAAGGGCACAGACCCTTCAGGGAGCCACTGCCGGCGGGCCGCAGCGTGACGTGCTCGCTCACCACACTCTCCAGGGAGGTGCGCTCTTTGACGAGCTCGATGTCCTCGGCTCGGATCCGCCCCGGCACCGCCTCAGTCTAGGTCAGCGCCGTCGTCCGGGCCGACCGGCTGTGGACGAACCAGCCGCGCGGGGTGCAAGACCTCCACGACCGCCGCCGCCGGACCGGTGCGGGCCGATTCCCACCCGGTGCCCGCCCACAGCGAGAGCCACTGGTAGTTCCCGTCGGCCGCGGCGGCCGCGCGTATCGGCTTGGTGATCTGGTCAACGACCGGGTAGACCGGCGGCGCGAACTCATCGAACTGCTCGATGAATTCATTACGTACGCCGCGTGCGGGCCGGCCGCTGAACGCCCGGGTGACCACGGACCGGGTGAGAGCCCTGTCGGTCAGGCCCTCTCGTGCAGCGGCCGATGTCCCTGCCTCGTCGGTCAGCAGGAACGCAGTGCCGCACTGCACCGCAACGGCACCGGACTGCAGGGCGAACTCGACCTGCGCGCGCGTCATGATCCCGCCGCACACAATCAACGGCAGGGCGGCGACGCTGCGGCACCGGCGCAGCAGTTCGGTCCACGAGTCCTCGTTGGGGATGGCGGCCGCATCGTGCGTGCTGCGGTGACCGCCTGCCGCGACGCCCTGGATGCACAGCGCGTCGGCACCAGCCCGGGCCGCAGCCAGCGCCTCGTCGGGGTCGGTCACGGTGATCACGACCTCCGTGCCACACCCGTGCAACGCCTCGATCACGTGCTCGGGCGGCAACCCGAAGGTGAAGGAGACAACGGGCACCGGGTCATCCAGCAGCAAGGTGACCTTGTCCTCGAAGTGGTCCCGGTCGTGCCAGTCGACGCGACCCAGCTTCGCGCCCAGGCGACGGGCTCCGAACCGCAACTGATCGGCGTACTCCTGGACTGCGGCCAGGTCACGGTCACGGTCCAAGTCAGCCGGGACGAACAGATTGACCCCGAAGGCCGCGTCGGTCAGGTCGCGGGTCTGCTCTATCCGCTCGACCAGCTGGTCCGGGCTCAGGTAGCCGCCGGCGAGGAAACCGAGCCCGCCCACATCGCCGACAGCGGCGACGAGTTCCGGTGTCGATGGGCCGCCGGCCATGGGTGCGGCGACGATCGGTCGTCCGAGGGTCCGCAGCAGTGAGGTCACAACCACTCCCCCGCCAACAGATGCGCTCGTACGTCGGTGAGTGAGGCCACCTGGTCGACGATCACCCGCAGCGCTTCGCCATCGCTGTTTGCACTCGAAAAGGCTTCTGCCTGCATCGGATCCAGGCGGGCCGGATCCTTCTCGTATGCCTCGACCAACCCGGCCACGATCTCCTGCTGTTTGCTCAACAGGGCGGCCCGCACATCCGAAAGCATCACGAAGAGTAGGGCAGTCGTCTTCAACATCGCGCACTCGGCCCGCACCAGATCGGGCACGACGACGTTCGCGTCGTACCGCGTGAGTTGACCCTGGCCGTAGGTCTCGCGGGTGGCCGCGACCGCCGACCCGACGAAGTGCCCGATCAACCGGCTGGTCATGTCCTTCAACCGCGCCTGGGACGACCGTGTCCCGTCGTAGGACGCTGGGATCACTCCACTGGCCAGCAGCTGACTCCAACCCTCGCGCAACACCTCGCCGGGTAGGTCCGGCGCGTAGTGCTGTTGGGCCATCGGGACCAACTGATCGACCAGCCCGGGATCGCGCAGCGCCACCAGGTCGATGTGCTCCGCAGCGACACCGTCCTCCACGTCGTGGACGGAGTAGGCCACGTCGTCCGACCAGTCCATCACCTGCGCTTCGAGCGAAGCGCGGCCGATCGGCGCGAGGCTGCGCACCCAGTCGAAGACATCGCGATCGTCCTCATAGACACCGAACTTGGCTGCACCCGAGGGATTCTCACCGATCCCCCATGGGTACTTGGTGGCCGCGTCCAGACTCGCGCGCGTCAGGTTCAGCCCCACACTGCGCCCATCCGGCAGGCTCCGTTTGGGCTCCAACCGGGTCAGGATCCGCAACGTCTGGGCGTTCCCCTCGAACCCACCGATATCCGCAGCCAGCCGGGCGAGAGCGTCCTCCCCGTTGTGCCCGAACGGCGGGTGACCCAGATCGTGCGCCAGACACGCGGTGTCGACGACGTCGCCGTTGCAACCGAGGGCCGCCCCGAACTCGCGCCCGATCTGAGCGACCTCCAATGAATGGGTCAACCGGTTGCGGATGAAATCATCGCTACCGGGTTGCAGCACTTGGGTTTTCGCTGCCAACCGGCGTAATGCGGCCGAGTGCAGTACGCGCGCCCGGTCGCGGGCGAAGTCGTCCCGGTCGCCGCTCTTCTGAGCCGGGTCCTCGCCGAGGAAGCGCTCGCGGTCGGCGGGCAGGTACCCGCTCATACGGCCCGCCGGAAGATGGGTCGGACCGCCGCCTCGTGATAGCCGCCGTCAAGAAGGCCCGCGCCCCGTTCGAACACGTTGCGCGAGGCCACATCACCGGTCCGCAACCACGACCACCCACTGGCCAACACGTAGAGGGGCAGGTACAGCAGGCCGCCGCACACGGCGTACTGCGTTGTGTGTTTCTCCTCGTGCACCAGCAGTTGTGGCCGGTACTCGTTCAACAAATCCCAGTCGTAACGCGCCACGATCACGTTGCCCACGGTGAACGCGGGCGCCGGGGGCAGCGGCAACCGGTACCCCTGCGCCAGGATCAGACCGCGCGGCCCGCGACGCAGGGCCGCGCGGCCGGCGACGGCGACCAGCAACCCGGCCACCGTCGAGCCATTGACGACGTTGACGACTGCCCGGATGCGCTGGCCCGCGGTGAGCGGGACGCCCATCAGGCGGCGCCGTAGCGGGCCTGGGCCCGAGCCTTTGCCTTGATTGCCTCGGTCTCCCGGTCCTTCGGCGGCGCCGTGGTCACCAGGGCGTCCACCAGTTCCCGGGTGGCGGCAGCGATCACCTCGACGGCGTGGTCGTACGCCGCCTGGTTGGCTGCTGAGGGGTGGGTGGAACCACCGACCTTGCGGACGTACTGCAAAGCCGCCGCCGCGATCTCGTCATCTGTCGCGGGGGGTGCGAAGTTGTTCAGCGGGCGGATGTTGCGACACATGTGACCAGCGTTCCACATCTACACCGGGAGTTTGTCGGCTACGGCGGACTGTGCGTCCGCGATCGCCTCCTGCGCCGAGTGCGCGAACTCGCTGACGCTGTCACTGGCGGACTGCGTCAGGTCACCGATGCTGCTCTTGGCCGAATCGACCGCGTGCCCGGTGCGCCACGCCAGACCCGGCTGACCCTTCGTGTCGACCGCAGTGACGATCAGACCGCCGAAGATCGCCAGGTTTTTCAGGAACTGGGTGCGCTGGGCGCCCTGCTGGTCCTTGGGCGCCGACCAGAACGCGTGGCCGGCGATGGTGGTGGGCACCAAGGACGCCGCGAGCGCGAGGGCGCTGATCCGCGGGAACTTGCCGATAGCCAGCAGGCTGCCGGCGACCAGCTGCACGCCGCCGTTGAGACGCACCAGTTGCTCCGGGGAGCTGGGCAGCGGGTTCGACACCGCGTCCGGTGCCGCCTTGACCGCCTTCTCCAGGAACGGACCGGCCATTTGCGCCCGGCCGCCGGGGTTCTTCACCGCGTCGAAGCCGCTGAGGATGAAGATGGCGCCCTGGGCGGCGTAGGCGAGACGTCGTACGAGCATGCTGGGAACTCCTTGGTTCGGCGTTGTGTCCCCGCCACGCTATCGGGACGCTCTGTCCCGCGGGGACCTCCCAAGGCGTTGCGCGCGTTCGCTGGGCCCGGGAGACTGACCCGCGTGACCGCCGTACCCACCCCGTTGATCCAGCCGGCAGCCCTGGCCGCCTGGACGGACGAACCGCCCGTGCTGCTGGATGCGCGCTGGCAACTCGGCGGTCCGGACCAGCGTCCGGTCTACGAGCAGGGCCACCTGCCCGGCGCGGCGTACGTCGATCTGGAGACTGCGCTGGCCGGCCCACCCGGTGAGGGTGGGCGGCACCCAATGCCCTCGACCGAGGCGTTCCAGGACGCGATGCGTGCAGCGGGCGTCTCGGGCGACAGCTCGGTGGTCGTCTACGACGCGGGCAACTCCCTGGCCGCTTCCCGGTGCTGGTGGTTGTTGCGGTTCTTCGGGCACCAGGACGTGCGGGTGCTCGATGGCGGGTACGCCGCGTGGTCGGCTGCCGGGCTCCCGACCGAGACCGGCCCCTCACCCGAGCGGTCGGGTGACTTCGTCGCGTCGCCGGGCGCGGAGGTGTTGCTGACGGCCGACGACGCCGCCGAACTGGCCCGCACCGGGCTGCTGCTCGACGGCCGACCCGCGCCGCGGTTCCACGGTCGCGAAGAAACCATTGACCCGGTGGCGGGACACATTCCGGGCGCGGTGAGTGCGCCGGCGCTGGCCAACCTGACACCCGACGGCCGCTTCCTGGACGCCGATGACCTCGCGCTGCGGTTCACCGCGCTGGGCGTTGAGACGCACGAACAGGTCGGCGTCTATTGCGGATCCGGGGTGCAGGCGGCCCATCTGGCACTCGCGTTGGAAGCCAGTGGGGTGCAGTCGCCGGTCGGGGTCTACATCGGCTCCTGGTCTGACTGGATCACCGACCCGGACCGACCGGTGGAGACCTAACCGCCGGAGTTGTGTTCTTCCGCAGCAGCCACGTCGGCCTGCTGCTTCGGCGACAGGTCGCGGTTGTCCAGCCAGCCTTCAGGCAGCACGACGTGTCGCTCCGAGCCTGCGCGCCCACGCGGACCGTCGGCGGCCTCCCCCGGCCACGGTTGGTCCAGGTCGAGGGTGGCGATCAGATCGTCTAGTGCCGCAAGCGAATTGACCAGAGCCAACTGGTTGCGCAGCGAGGAGCCGACCCGGAAGCCCTTGAGGTACCACGCGATGTGCTTGCGGATGTCCCGGCAGCCCTTGATCTCATCGCCATAGAACTCCACGAGGTACGCCGCGTGCCGACGCAGCGTGTCCGTCACCTCGCGCAGGGTCGGGCTCACGCGCTCGTCGCTACCGGTGAACGCAGCGGCAAGGTCCGCGAACAGCCAGGGTCGCCCGAGGCAGCCGCGGCCGACCACGACTCCGTCGCAACCGGTTTCGGCGACCATGCGCAACGCATCGTCGGCGGACCAGATGTCGCCGTTGCCGAGCACCGGGATCGAGGTGACCGCTTCCTTCAGCCGGGCGATCGCGGACCAGTCGGCGGTACCCGAGTAGGCCTGGGACGCCGTACGCGCGTGCAGGGCAACGGAAGCCGCTCCTTCAGCCTCGGCGATCCGGCCAGCATCCAGGTAGGTGTGGTGCTCGGCGTCGATGCCGACGCGCATCTTGACCGTGACGGGGATGTCGTAGGGCGACGCCTCCCGGACGGCGGCCGCGACGATCGCGCGGAACCACTCGGTCTTCCAGGGCAGCGCCGACCCGCCACCCTTGCGCGTGACCTTGGGCACGGGACAGCCGAAGTTGAGATCGATGTGATCGCAACGGTCTTCGCTGGCCAGGATGTGCGCGGCCTTGGCGGTGGTGAGCGGGTCGGTGCTGTACAGCTGGATGGAGCGCGGCGACTCGTCCGGGTCGTGCTCGATCAGCTTCATCGTGATCGGGGTGCGCTCGACGAGGGCACGCGAGGTGATCATCTCGCTGACGTAGAGGCTGTCGGCACCGCCGGACTGCCGGCACAGCCGCCGGAACGCCCGGTTGGTGATCCCCGCCATCGGCGCGAGCACCACAGGTGTCGCGATGGTGAGGTCACGCAGGCGCAGCGGCGGCGCGACGGCAGGAGCAAGAGTCACGGGCGCGATTCTACTGAGCGATCTGCTCGCCGAGTAATGCTCGGAAGTCGGGCACCGCGTCGTAGGGCGTGCTGGCCGGTGCACCGGGCACATCGGCGATCGCCGGGCCGGTGTCGACCGACCAAGAGTTCACCCGTGCCCGCGGTGCCTCGACGGCGAGCGCCCGCGCCAACTCCGCTGCGGCCCGGTCGATCCGGCGCGCCAGCGCATCGTCGGCGAAGTCGTCGGCCGCGGCGAACACTGCGGTCGGCAGCACCTGCGCCCGCAGGTAGCTGAACAGCGGCCGCAGCGCGTACTCCGTGACCAGCGAATGCCGGGACGTGCCCGCGGTCGCGGCGATCAGCACCGGAACTTCGTGCAGCGCCTCCTTGTCGATCAGGTCGACGAAGGACTTGAACAGGCCGGAGTACGACGCGGTGAACACCGGAGTGACGGCGATCAACGCGTCCGCGCTGGCGACCGCATCCAACGCGGCGCCGAGGCGCTGGGACGGAAAGCCGGTCAGCAGGTGCGAAGTGATGTCGGTCGCGAGATCGCGGACCTCGATCACCTGCACCTCGACTCCGTCACCCGCCTGCCGCTGCACCGACGCGACGATCCGGTCGGTGAGCAGGCGGGTCGAGCTCGGCTGGGACAGCCCGGCCGTGATGGCAACGATGCGACGGCTCACTTGGTGGCCTCCTGCTCCTGACGGGCCGGCAGCACGTGCGCGTTCGGGCTGTCCTGGCCAGCCACGACCAACGAAGCGTGGGTGGGCGGGTCAGACGGCACGTGGGCGGGCCGGTGGGACTCGGCCTCCTTGCGCAGCGCAGGAACGACCTCCGAGCCCAGGATCTCGATCTGCTCCAGCACGGTCTCCATCGGCAGACCCGCGTGGTCGATCAGGAACAGCTGGCGCTGGTAGTCACCCACCTGCTCGCGGAAGCCGGCGTAGCGCTCGATGACCTGCTGCGGTGAACCCACCGTCAGCGGGGTCTCGCGGGCGAACTCCTCCAGCGACGGGCCGTACCCGTAGACCGGCGCGACGTCGAAGTAGGGGCGGAACTCCTTGACCGCGTCCTGGCTGTTCTTGCGCATGAAGACCTGACCACCCAAGCCGACGATGGCCGTGTCGGCGGGACCGTGGCCGTGGAATTCGAAGCGACGGCGGTAGAGCTGGACCATCTGCCGCGTGTGCGACATCGGCCAGAAGATGTTGTTGTGGAAGAAGCCGTCACCGTAGAACGCGGCCTGCTCGGCGATCTCCGGGCTGCGGATCGACCCGTGCCAGACGAACGGCGGCACGCCATCCAGCGGACGCGGGGTGGAGGTGAAGCCCTGCAGCGGGGTGCGGAACTTGCCCGACCAGTCCACGAAATCCTCGCGCCACAGGCGGCGCAGCAGGTGGTAGTTCTCGACGGCCAGGTTGATGCCCTCGCGGATGTCCTTGCCGAACCACGGGTAGACCGGGCCGGTGTTGCCGCGGCCCATCATCAGGTCCAGGCGGCCGTCGGCGAGGTGCTGCGCGTAGGCGTAGTCCTCGGCGATCCGCACCGGGTCGTTGGTCGTGATCAGGGTCGTCGCCGTCGACAACTGCAGGTTCGTGGTCTTGGCGGCCAGGTAGGCCAGCAGCACCGGCGGGTTGGCCGGCGCGACGAACGGCGGGTTGTGGTGCTCGCCGGTCGCGAAGACGTCGAGGCCGACCTCTTCGGCCTTCTGCGCGAGCTTGACCGTGTTCATGATCCGCTCGTGCTCGGTCGGCACGCGACCGGTCAGCGGGTCAGGAGTGATGTCACCGATGGTGAAGATTCCGAACTGCATGGTGCATGCCTTTCGCTGTAGTGATCGCCCGGCCGGCAGGTCGTTGCGATTTCAACTACTTCAACCATAGCGCGCTCCCCCGCATTCCCGTGGGCCGCGCCCCCGCTACACGGCCGTGGTCGAGACGTCACATGTTGCGGCCCGCCGACGCTTCCACCGCGATAGTCGTGGCCGACACGTCACAAATGGCTGCTCAGGGCAGCACCGCTTAGAGCCAGCCGTTGTTGTCGGCGATCTGCACTGCTTCGGCGCGGGTCCGGGCGCCCGTCTTCCCAATCGCTGACGACAGGTGGTTGCGCACCGTGCCCTCCGACAGGAAGAGCGTGCCGGCCAGGTCGGCGACCGTGCCGCCCGAGCGGGCCGTCCGCAGCACCTCGGTCTCCCGCTGGGTGAGCGGGGACTCCCCCGCGACGAGCGAGTCTGTGGCCAACGCGGGGTCCACGACGCGCAGGCCCTGGTGCACTCGGCGTACGGCGTCCGCCAACTCCCGCGCGGGCGTGTCCTTCACGACGAATCCGGCAGCGCCCGCTTGCAGCCCGCGGCGCAGGAAGCCCGGACGGCCAAAAGTCGTCACGATCAGCACCCGAACGGACGGCAGCGCCGTCCGCAGCGCGGCGGTCGCCTCGATGCCGTCCATACCGGGCATCTCGACGTCCATCAGGACCACGTCGGGAGCGGCTGACCGGGCTGCGGCCACGACCTCGTCGCCGCGACCGACCTCGCCGACCACTTGCAGGTCGGACTCCAACTCCAGCAGGGCCGCGAGCGCACCCCGCACCAGCGCCTGGTCGTCGACCAGCATCACTTTGATCACGAGGCCTCGCTCATCACCGTCGACGGCACGTGATCAGCGGCTTGCGGGGTGGCCATGACCAACTCGAATCCGTGCGGTCTCGCCGCGCGGGTGATCAGCACGGCACCGGCCGCGGCCGCACGCTCCTGCAGGCCGCGCAGGCCGTTGCCGCTTCCCGAGGCCGCCATGCCGCGTCCGTCATCGGACACTACGACGGCCTGCGAGTTGACCGTGATCCGGCAGATGGACGCGCCGCTGTGCCGGATGACGTTGGTGACGGCCTCCCGCACCGCCCACGCGAACGGTTCGCGTAGATCCTCCGGCACCTCATCGACGGTGTTCGGCAGCACGGGCTTGATCCCGGCAGCAGTCAACGACTCACGGGCACGGGCCAGTTCACCGGCCAGGGAGATCTCGCGGTATCCCTCGACCGCGCGGCGTACGTCACCCAGCGCCGTGCGCGACAACCTCTCCAGATCCGCCAGTTCGGCCTTGGCGCGATCCAGATCGACGTCGATCAGCCGGCCGGCGAGTTCCGCCTTGACCGTGATCACAGTCAGGGAGTGCCCGAGGATGTCGTGCAGGTCCCGCGCCATCCGGTTGCGCTCCTCGCGCACCCGCAGGTCGGCGTTCTCGAGCCGGCTACGCTGCAGCGCCTCCTGGCGCTGACTGGCCAGGCGACCGAAACCAACTGCGATACAACCGAATCCGAGTCCGACCAGGGTCCCTCGGTCGTACGTCCAGCCGGACACATGCGTGGACGCGAACACGTAGATGGCACCGGTGAGGATCGCTACACCGATCGCAACCGGGACGCGGAAGGTCCACATGGCGACGATTCCCACGAACGCCACCGTCGCAGAGGCAGCTTGACCCAGCGTCCAACAGGACACCACCGCCAGGATCACCAGACCGGCGTAGCGCAGCAGGTTCCCGGTGTTGGTGCGGATCGGTGGACTGTCCGGGCCGAAGGCCGCGCTGTTGCACATGAAGTGGACGACGTGCAGCACCATGAAGGCCAGGACCGCCGCGGCCCCCAACCACGCGGCGGGCTGGTCGCGGTGGTGCCACCACTGCACGTACGCGGGCACCAGCCAGAACAGCCAGATGCACGACCAGAACAACCCGACCCACCGGCCGAATCGGTCTTCGCGCACACCGACACCCCGGCGGTCGGCCGGGGTGGCGGTGTTCTTGTGCGATTGCATGAGGCCAGCGTCTCAGACGCGCTTGGTGTCCCGTCGGAAGAAGTACGTCGCCCCCAGGAAGAACGCGCCGATCCAGCCCACCAGGCTGACCAGCCAACCGATCTCGAAGGATCCACCCATCAGCGGCCAGCGCGCGATCTCACCGGCTCCCCACATCGGCGTGAACCGGGCGACGGTCTGCATCGTGGAGCCCAGGAGGTCGTACGGCACGAACAGGCCACCGCCGAAGGCCAGGAGGGCCAGCATCGGACCGAGGATCTGCATGGCGTTCTCGGTGGGCACGACGTACCCAACGAAGAGGCCGAGCGAGGCGAACAGTCCGCCCATCAACCAGGTCAGCAGGAACGAGCTGACCCAGGCGTCGGTCGGCAGACTGGCGTGCCGCAGCGCTCCGGCGATGAACAGGATCACGACCGGCGCAAGACTGCCGACCAGCGCGGTCAGCAACTTGGTGGCGATGTAGGCACGCCCGGTCAGCGGGGTCAGGCGCAGTTGCCGGCTCCACCCCTGCGCCCGCTCGATCGAGACGCTGGCGCCGATGGCGCACGCGGCGACCAGAGCGCCGTACAGCGCGAAGTTGATCATCGTGTAGGCGTTGTAGTCCCCGCGGCCGATCCGGGAGGAAGACCCACCGGAGAACAGCACGAAGAACAGCAGCGGCATCAACGTCGCGAAGATGATGGTGCGCCGGTTGCGCATGAGTCGCCGGATCTCGATCCGGATCATCCGCAGGTTCAGGCCACCGTGCGCGGGGACCCGGCGCTCCAGTGCGATGGGGGTGTCGTCGGGGGTGATGGCTGCCGTGCTCATGCCGATGCTCCTTCGAAGTCGTCGCCGGTCAGCGCGATGAACGCCGCTTCCAGGCCTTGGCTGGTGATTTCCAGGTCGTACGCCGGGGTGTGGGTCAGCAGGTGGCGCGCCAACGCGTCGGAGTCCTTGGTGCCGAAGGTGACCACGTCTCCGCGCACGTCCACACTCTCGACCCCTGGAATTGCCTGCAGGGCAGCGGCATTCGCCTCCGGCAGAGTGGCTTTGACGACCCGTCCGGCGGCGAGGGCCTTGATCTCAGCGCTCGTGCCGTCAGCCACGATCTGCCCGTGGCGCACGAGGACGACGCGATCGGCGTACTGGTCGGCTTCTTCCAGGTAGTGCGTCGCGAACAGGACGGTGCGCCCGCGCTGGGCGTCGGAGTGGATCGCCGACCAGAAGTCCCGGCGGCCGGTCACGTCCATGCCGGTCGTGGGCTCGTCCAGGATGATCAGCGCCGGGTCGCTGACCAGCGCCATCGCGAAGCGCAGCCGCTGCTGCTGACCGCCGGAACACTTGCCCACGAGGCGATCGGCGATGTCCCCGATCCCCGCGCGCTGCAGGCATTCGGTCGTCGAGCGGGTCTGGGCGAACAGGCTGGCGGTGAGGTCGACCGTCTCGCCAACGGTCAGGTCCTTCAGAAGCCCACCGGTCTGCATCACGGCCGCGACCAGGCCGCGTTCGATGGCCGCCCGCGGCTCCATCCCGAACACCTCGACCCGGCCCTGGTCGGGCTGGGACAGGCCGGTGAGCATGTCGATGGTGGTGGTCTTGCCCGCGCCGTTGGGGCCGAGGAAGGCCACGACCTCGCCGGGGGCGACGTGCAGGTCGATGCCGCGCACGGCGTGGACGTCACCAAAGCTCTTGGTGACACCGTCCAGGCTGATGGCATCCGGAGGCGCCGTGGCGCCCGCCTTGTGCAGTGGGGTGACAGTGGAGGAGTTCATGGCAACCAGCGTGTCGCCGTACGCCGATCCGGCCCTGACGGGAACGTCATCACCTGGGCATGACAAACCACATACCCTGACCCATTACGCTGCTTCGGTGTCCACACCGTCGCATGATCCCCAGCCCGAGGTCCGGGTCTCGCCGCTGCGCGCCCGGCTGGAGCACCTGGCCGCACCCATCGTCGAACGCACGATGCAGACCCCGGCTATCCCGCTGATCGTGGTGGGCGGGCTGCTGGTCATCGGGGTCCTGACCCGGCACGTCATCGGCGCGATCGCGTTCGGCATCATCGCGCTGCTGCTGGTGTGCGTGCTGTACCTCGGATGGCCGCGACTAACTCCGCTGGAGAAGCTGATGCGGTTCGCGGTGCTGCTGCTCACCGTGGCAGTGGCCCTCGTGATGGCGGCCGATTAGCTCTTTCGCCGGCTGCTGATCGTCTGACCCAGGATCACCAGGATCACGGCCAGCAGGAACATCGAGAAGCCGATCACATTGGCCTGCGCAGGGATTCCGCGCAGATACGACACGTAGACGAACTTCGGGAAGGTCGTCTCATCACCGGACACGAAGTTGGTGATGATGAAGTCGTCGAACGACAACGAGAAGCTCAGCAGCGCCGCGCCCACGATTCCGGGCAGCACCAGCGGGAAGGTGACCCGCCAGAAGGAAGCTGCCGGTCCGGCATATAGATCGGCCGCTGCCTCCTCCAACCGCGGATCGAGGCTCTGCAGTCTGGCTTTGACTGTGACGACCACGAAACTGATGCAGAACATGATGTGCGCGATGGTGATCGTCCAGAAGCCCAGGTCCAACCCGAACCGGCTGAAGCCCTGCACGAAGATCGTGAGCAGGCTTGCACCCAGGACGATTTCGGGCGTGGCCATCGGGATGAAGACCAGCGTGCTGGCCGCTGCACGACCGCGCCACACGTGCCGCACCAACGCGAACGCGAGCATGGTGCCAAGGACGGTAGCCGCGAGCGTGGCGATGGCCCCGACCTTCAGGGAGGTCACCAACGCGTCGCACACGCCGGGGGCACCGCACGGGTTCTGCCAGTGCTTCAGCGTCGGACTGCCCTCGGGCACCCAGGTGATGTTCGACTTGCGATAGTTGTTGAACGAGAAGACGAACGTGTAGGCCACCGGCACGAAGAGGTAGACCAGCACGACGATCGCGGCGATGATCGCGAAGTGGTCGGCCAACCAGTTCTTGATCCGTCGCCCGCGCGAGACTCCCGTGCGAGGGGCCGGGACAACTGCAGCCGTCACACCAAGTCCTCCGTTCCGAACTTGCGCACATAGAAGAACACCAGCAACAGGATCAACGCCATCAGCGTGAAGGAAAGCGCTGCGGCCGTGGGGAATCCGCCCGGCACCTTGAAGAACTGCGACTCGATCACGTTGCCGACCATCTTGGTGCTGCGGTCCGAGCCCAACAGGTCGGCGTTGACGTAGTCACCTGCGGCCGGGATGAAGGTCAGCAGCGTCCCGGCCAGCACCCCCGGCATGCTCATCGGCAGCGTCACGGTGCGGAACGTGGTGAATCCGTTGGCGTAGAGGTCTCCCCCGGCCTCGATGACCCGTGGATCGGCCCGTTCCAACGAGGCGTAGATCGGCAGCACCATGAACGGCAGGAAGTTGTAGGTCAGTCCCGCCACGACCGCGATCCAGGTCTCAGTGATCCGGCCGTCGGGCAGCATCCAGGTCAGATGGGCGTGGTTGGCAGCCCACATCACCGGTCCACCGTCGGCCAGGATCTGCCGCCAGGCGATCGTGCGCAGGATGAACGAGGTGAAGAACGGTGCGATGACGCAGATCAGCATCACGTTGCGCCACCGGCCGGCCTTGAACGCCATCGCATACGCCAACGGGTAGGCCAGCACGAACGCGAAAAACGTTGCCAGACCAGCGAAGAGCAGCGAACGCACGAAGTGCGGCCAGTACTGCGTGAACGCGGTCAGGTAGTTGCCGAAGTTCAGATCCCGGTAGTAGTAGCCCGGGTTGCCGGGATACCCGCTCTGCAGCGACACCGTGAACAGCTGGATCAGCGGCACCACGAAGAACACGATCAGCCAGATCGTGGCCGGCAGCAGAAGCAGATAAGCAGCCCAGGACCGCTTGCGCTTGGGCGGATCGCCCACGGGCGCCGTACCGCCCGCATGCGCGAGGGCGGTCACTCTTCGTCCTCGACGACCGGGCCCTTGGTTGCGGCGATGGCGTCGTCGTCGACCGGCACCCCGAACGCGTGCGCGGACTGCCAGCGCAACCACACCTCGCTGCCCGGACGCAGGGTCTCCGGCTCGACGTCCAGGTTCTGCGCGTAGACGCTCCAGGTCGAGCCGCTGGCGGTGGTCACCAGGTACTGCGTGGCGACCCCGATGAAGGAGACGTCGACGACCGTGGCGCGCACGTCGTCCCCGGCCCCCTCGGGCTGCTTGCCGTGGATCGTGACCTTCTCCGGACGTACGCCGAGTGCGACCTTCCCGTCCTGAACCGAGCTGCGGGACTTGGGGATCCGCACGCTTGTGCCGGCGATGTCCGCGACCAGATAGTCACCGTCGGTGCCGGTGATGTCGCCGATCCCCATGTTGGTCTGCCCCACGAAGTTGGCCACGAACGCGGTCTTGGGCAGGTCGTAGAGCGCGACGGGATCGTCCATCTGCTCGATACGACCGGCGTTCATCACGGCCACGGTGTCGGCCATCGTCATGGCCTCTTCCTGGTCGTGGGTGACGTGGATGAAGGTGAGCCCGACCTCGGACTGGATGCGCTTGAGTTCGACCTGCATCTGGCGGCGCAGTTTCAGGTCGAGCGCGCCCAGCGGTTCGTCCAGCAGCAGCACTTCCGGCTTGTTGACGATGGCTCGTGCCACCGCGACGCGCTGCTGCTGACCACCGGACAGCTGGGCCGGTTTGCGCCCCGCGAGGTGGGTCAGCTGCACCAGCTCCAGAGCTTGGTCGGCCTGGGCCATCGCGTCCTTCTCGCCGCGCCGCTTCGGTCCGAAGGCGACGTTCTCGCGGACGGTCAGGTGCGGGAAGAGTGCGTAACTCTGGAAGACCGTGTTGACCGGTCGCTGATACGGCCGCGACCCGGTCAGTTCGGTGTCGCCGATGAGAATGCTTCCGCTGGTGGGCTGTTCGAGGCCGGCCACCATGCGCAAGGTGGTCGTCTTGCCACAACCGGACGGTCCGAGCAGCGCGAAGAACGAGCCGCGCGGCACGCGAAGGTTGAGGTCGTCGACCGCGGTGAAGTCACCGAACGCCTTGGTCACCTGCTCCAGTCGCAGGTCGCCTTGCGCGCCGCGCAAACCGGGCTCCGCCTTCTGCGCTGTGAAGAGGCTCATCAGTTGCCCACCACCTTTGCCCACTGCGCGCTGTAGTCAGCGTCTTCGGTCGGCGACAGTGCCCGGAAGCCCTTGATCTTCTTCTCCTGGATCCATTCGGCGGAGGGGAAGATCAGCGGTGACTCCGCGAGATCCTTGTCGATCTTCTCCATCTCCTTCTGCGCACCGACCACGGGACACACGTAGTTCACGTAGGCGGCGACCTGCGCAGCGACGGCCGGGTCGTAGTAGTAGTTCATCAGCGTCATCGCGTTGCGCCGGTGGGTGGAGGTGATCGGGATCATCATGTTGTCGCTCCACAACGTGCCACCCGACTCCGGGATCACGAACTCCCAGTCGTCGTCCTCGGTCTCGGCGCGGAGCACGAAAAGGTCACCGCTCCAGACGATCCCGGCGATCGCGTTACCCGACTTGAGGTCCTCGAGGTAGGCGTTGCCCTTGACCCGGCGGATGTTGCCGTCGTTGATCCGCTTGTTGACCTCATCCAGTGCGGCCTCGAACTGGGCTTTGGTGAACTGCCCGGACGGGTCGACGCCCTGCCGCTGCATGACCAACCCGAGCGTGTCGCGGAACTCCGACAGCACGACGATCTTGCCCTTGAGGTCATCGGCCCACAGGTCATCCAGGCTCTTCAGCTCCCGGCCGACCTTCTTCTTGTGGTAGCCGATGCCCGCGAAACCGGACTGCCAGGTCAGCGAGTGCGTACGACCCGGGTCGAAGCTGACGTCCTTCAAGGTGTCCAGCAGGTTGCTGGCGTTCGGCATCCGGATCAGCTCCAGCGGCTGCACCAGTTGCTCGCGGACGATCCGGTTGGCCATCCAGTCGGTGAAGACGAAAACATCGCGGTCGATGTCCTGCGGCGGGTCAGCCCGCAGCTGCGGCGCGATCTTGTTGAAGTAGCTGTCGTTGTCGTCGATGTCTTCGGAGTAGGTCGCCGTGATGCCGTACTTCTTCTCAAAGGCCTCAAGCGTCGGGTAGGTCTTGGTCTTGTCGTCGTAGTCCAGGTAGGCGGTCCAGTTCGCCCAGCGCACGATCTTCTCCTTGGCGGAGACGTCGGTGGGCAGCGTCTGGGCGCTGGCGGTGCCGCCGGAACTGGGTGGGGTCGGCGGTGCACAGGCGGCGAGCCCGGCAGCCAGCGCGGCCGCTCCGCCCCCGAGCAGGGTACGGCGGCTGAGGTTCCCGCGCGCTGCTTCCAGAACGGCGCGAACCTGGGGATCCGCCGGCGGACGGGAACGCAACATGGATGACCCTTCAATCAGACTGGTGGTGTCCGCCCAGCCTGACTCACCGACTCAGGGTTTTGCCAGAAATCGACCCACTCGCAACAAATCCGTAACCAATTCAGCCGTCGACACCACGGAAAGCGTTGTTAATCTGGTCTCAGACAGCGGATTCCGTACGCACGGGCTCGGCAGGTGCCGCGCGATCAACGGCACCTCCGAACCGGCGGTCGCGCTCGGCGTACGTCTGGATGGCCTGCCACAGGTGGGTGCGGTCGAAGTCCGGCCACAGCGTGTCCAGGAAGACCATTTCGGCGTAGGCGGACTGCCAGACCAGGAAGTTGCTGGTGCGCTGCTCGCCCGAGGACCGCACGAACAAGTCGACGTCGGGCATGTCGGGCCAGGTGAGGTTGCGCGCGATCGTCTTCTCATCGATCCGGCTGGCTTTGAGCTCACCGCGCTGCACCTGCTCGGCGATCCGGCGCGCCGCCTGGGCGATCTCGGCCCGGCCGCCGTAGTTGACGCACATCTGCAAGGTCATGACCGTGTTGCCTGCGGTCAGTTCCTCGGCGCGCTGCAACTCCCGCTGCACCGAGCGCCACAGCCGCGGGCGTTCGCCGTTCCAGCGGCAGCGCACTCCCCAGGAGTGCAGCAGGTCCACGCGGCGGCGGATCACGTCGCGGTTGAAGCCCATGAGGAAGCGGACCTCGTCCGGCGAACGCCGCCAGTTCTCGGTGGAGAACATGTAGGCGGAAAGGTTTGGGACGCCGATCTCGATGGCGCCGGCAATGACGTCGATCAGTTGCGCCTCGCCGGCCTCGTGGCCCTTGGTGCGCGGCAGACCCCGTTGGTTGGCCCAGCGGCCGTTGCCGTCCATGACCATGGCGACGTGCCGCGGTATCAACCGCGCCGGGATCTGCGGCGGCGTCGCGCCGCTGACGTGCGGGAATGGTTTGTTCGTCATCCTGTTTCCACCAGGCGCAAGGATCGCACACCGCGTTCGAGATGCCATTGCACGTACGCCGCGACCAGACCCCGCGCCTCACGTCGCTCCGGCTCGTCGCTGGCGTCCGCCGCCTGCCAGTCACCGGTCTGCAGCGCCGCCAACAGTGCGAATGTCTCGGTGCGCGGTGCGGCCGAACCGGGGGCGCGGCATTGCACGCAGACCGCTCCCCCGCTGGCCAGGTTGAACGCCCGGTGCGGTCCGGTCTGACCACAGCCGGCGCAGTCGGTGAAGCTGGCCGCCCAACCGCCGATGGCCAGGGCGCGCAACAGGTAGGAGTCCAGCACCAGCCCCGCAGGATGCTCGCCCCGCGCGAGGGCCGCGAGCGCTCCGGTGAGCAGCGTGAACTGGGGGCGGCTGGTCTCGCGTTCCTCCGTCAACCGGTCCGCGGTTTCGAGGACGGCACTGGCCGCCGTATAGGCGCCGTAGTCGCGGGCGATGTGATCGCCGTACGCCGCATGGATCGCGGTTTCCTTGACCGTGTCCAGGTTGGTCTTGCCGGTGTAGCACTGCACGTCGGCGAGCATCGCCGGTTCCAAGCGGGCGCCAGCACGCGAACGGGTCTTGCGGGCACCGTGCTGCACCGCGCGGATCTTGCCGTGATCGCGGGTCAGCATCGTGATGATGCGGTCGCTCTCGCGCAGTTTGTGGGTCCGCAGGACGATTGCGGCATCGCGGTACAGGGGCATGGTCTGTCCATTGTCGCGCGTCGCACTGACAACGGCCGCCACCGACGTGCGCTGGCAGCGAAATCTGATTCACCTGCAACTTCTGGCGATGTCGTCACAAATCGCGGTGTCGCGGCCGTTTGACCCAGCAACTCGTGGTGATCTCGTCACTTATCGCTTCCCGAGATCAGGGTGAACTCGTTGCCGTCCGGATCCCGCCACGTTCCATCATCATTCTGGGTCCCGCCGAGGCCCAGCAACCACTCGATGGCGGCTTCTTTCGACTCATCCTGCACGGAGACCACGAGGCGAAGCCGGTCCCGGTCATAGCGCGGGAGGTAGGGCGGTCCGCTCCAGGTGATCTTCGAGCCGCCGTTGGGTGACTGGATCGCGGTTTCCTCGTCCTGGTCCCAGACCAGCGGCCATCCCAGTGCTTCGCTCCAGAAGTAACCGAGCGCCTGCGATCCGTCACAGTTGATTCCGCCGATGGCACCGGTGTCCGCGAGGAACTGATTGCCCGGCGCGATGATGCACAGTTCGTTGCCTTCGGGATCGGCCAGGACTTCGTGCTTGACCTCTCCCTGGCCGATGTCGATCCGCTGACCGCCCGCGGCCAGGGCCCGCTCGATGCTGGCGGTCATTGCCTCGGGCGAATCGCTGGTGAGATCGAAGTGGATCTTGTTCGGCCCCGGTTTCGGGGTATCCGCCGGTTCGATCCGGATCACGTACGGCGGGTCCTCGGTTGACAGGATGGAGACCGCCCCGTCCGGGCCGGGTTGCGCTGGCCAACCCAGGACCGAGCTCCAGAAGTTGCCGACCAACGCTGGATCCGCCGCGTCGAGCGAGATGCCGTGGAATCCCAGGTTGAGTGCCATCTCTCCATCATCGGCACCGCGGCGCCGTTATCAACAGATTTTCCTGCCGCAAGCGCGTTAGTGCTGCCCTTCGAAGCGGAGCAAGGGATCGCCGTTTGCAGCCCGCCAGACACGGCCGGTCCACTGCAGATCGCGAACCGCGGGCGGTCGGCCCGCCACCAGTCGAGGTGCTATGTCGTTCCATGCATCGAGTGCTTCCGTCCCGGCGAACCAGCGCAGACCCTCGGGATAGACGTTCGTGACGACAGGGGCACCTGCCCGGACGAGCTCTCGGCCAGCCCGCCGGCTCACCCGCTCCGGCGTGCGCCGGTACACAACCCCGGCGGGACCCTGCAGCGAGCCATCCGGTAACTCGATCAGTTCACCCACCATCAATCTCCTTCGATCGCGGCCTGCGCCATCACGAGGCGGTCTGCACACCGTCTGGGCATCGTCGCGCCGTAGTAGGGGAAGGTGAGGAAGGCAATCAGCAGCGCCCACCCTCTCGACACCGCGATCTGTGCGTCGTCGACATCGAGGGCATTCCAGAAGGCGAGTCGCGCAGATCGGTCCAGTGCCTCCCACGCAACGATGAGGTCGATGGTCGGGTCACCCACTCCCAGACCGCCGAAGTCGAGAACACCGGCCAACTCCCCCTGCTCATCGACCAGCAGGTTCTCGACCAGCAAATCCCCGTGATACCAAGTCTTTTCAGCGGTCCGGGTTGCCGCAGCAGCGACCGCCTCTGACCAGACAGCAAGCGCCCGATCGATGTCGAGCGCGATCGGCAGGGTGCGGCACGCGGCAGCGGCTTCCTGGAAGTCCTCGTCGAGCGTCGTGAGCGAATCACCGCGATACCAACGCAATCGCTCGTCGGTGGTGGCTGCGGCCGGGACCGTGGTTGCGCGTAGCTGCGACACAAACTCAGCCAGATCCTCTGCCAGGCGCAGCCCACCCAGCCCGTCAGCGCGACGACCGTGCAGCCACGACATGATCGACCACGCCTCCGGATAACCCAATCCCGGCTCGCCGACGCCGACGACGGCCGGCGTCGGGACGGCGAGATGGTCGCCGACCCAGGGCAGCCAGTCCGCCTCTTTGTGCACCGTGGCGCTGCCGCCGGGCTGGCGGGGCATCCGGATCACAAGGCGCTCGGACCCGTCAGCCCGGTCCAACGCAAAAAGCACGTGGGACGAGCCGAAGTCCGCCAGCCTGGACACCCTCCAGGACGCGTACTGCGGGAACTGCGACCGGAGCAATGCCTGCACCAACGGCACATCAGCAGCCAGTTCGTCGGCATGCAGGCGCTCCACAGGGACATCATGCCTGCCACGCCGCACGGCCGCTGTGTTCCCGCCGGAGGCTCCGCAGTCGAGCACGATGCCACAACGCCGACGTCATACCGTGTGACCATGACCAACGACAGGTACGACGCGATCATCGTCGGCGGCGGGCACAACGGGCTGACCGCTGCTGCTTATCTTGGTCGCGCCGGAAAGCGAGTGCTGCTGCTCGAAGCGCAGGACTACCTCGGCGGTGCCAGCGTGTCGCAACGACCGTTCAACGGGCGCGACGCTCGCCTGTCCCGGTACTCCTACCTGGTCAGCCTGCTGCCCCAACAGATCATCGACGACCTGGGCTTGCGAATCACGTTGCGGCGCAGGCGCTTTTCCTCCTACACCCCGCTTCCCGGCACCGACCGGGGGCTACTCATCGACCACGGTGACGCCGACGCGACCACCGCCTCGTTCGCGGCGGTCGGTGCCGAAGACGACATCGACGGCTGGCGCTCCTTCTACGACCGGGTCAGCACCCTGGGACGTGCCCTGTGGCCAACCGTCACCGGCCCACTTCCGTCTCGCAGCGACGTACGCCGATTGGTCGCCGATGACTCCATCGTCACCGACTTCCTGGAGCGCCCCCTGGGCGAGGTCATCGAACGGTCCGTGCAGGACGACCTCGTCCGCGGGGTGATCCTGACCGACGGATTGATCGGGACGTTCGCCTCGGCGTACGAGCCGGATCTTCGGCAGAACATCTGCTTCCTCTACCACGTCATGGGCGGGGGCACCGGCGACTGGGACGTGCCCGTCGGCGGTATGGGCACCGTCAGCGGCGAACTCGAACGCGCCGCGCGTGAAGCCGGCGCAGATCTGCGCACCGGCGCCCGGGTCGAGTCGATCAGCGGCGGCACCGTCACCTGGGACGGCGGCCAGGCACACGCCGACACCGTCTTGTGGGCAGCCGCACCCGCCGTCCTCGACCAGGTCATGGGTAGCGAACCACCCCTCGTCGAGGGCGCCCAGGTCAAGGTCAACCTGTTGCTGGAACGGCTGCCGCAGCTGCGCGACGGCGTCGATCCGAAGGCCGCCTTCGGTGGGACGTTCCACATCAACGAGTCGTTCGCGCAGCTCGAATCCGCCTATGCCGCAGCGAGTTCCGGACGCACCCCGTCGCCGGTCCCCGCAGAGATCTACTGTCACTCGCTGACGGACCCAAGCATCCTGTCCCCCGAACTACAGGAGTCCGGCGCGCAGACGCTGACGATTTTCGCGCTGCACACGCCGCACCGGTTGCTCGCCGACCGCAACCCGGACGTGGTGCGTGCCGAGTTCGAGCGGCGGGTACTCGACTCGCTCTCGAGTGTGCTCGCCGAGCCGATCGAGGAGGTCCTCATGCGCGAGCCCGACGGCCGGTTGTGTGTCGAGGCGAAAACCACTGGTGACCTTCAGGATTCGCTCGGTATGCCCGGTGGCAACATCTTCCATGCGCCGCTCACCTGGCCGTTCGCAGAGGACGACGAGGATCTGGGTACGTCCGCCGCGCGCTGGGGGGTCACCTCGCCGTACGACGGGGTGCTCATCGCCGGTGCCGGGTCACGCCGGGGTGGTGGAGTGTCGGGACTCGGCGGTTACCACGCGGCGATGGCGACCCTCGGCCGCTGACCGCCTCGCCTTCAGCGTTCCGCGCGGGACTGGCAATCGACACACAGGCTCGCAGTGGGACGCGCTTCGAGCCGCCCGGCACTGATCCGTCGGCCACACGACGCACAGGTGCCATAGGTGCCCTGTTCGACCCGTTCGAGTGCCGCGCCGATCTCCGCTAGCTGCCGTCGTGCGTCCCCGGCGAGCGCCGCAGTCTGGGCGTGGTCGAACGCGATCGTGGAGCCTTCGGGGTCGTGTTCGTCGTCGACGTTGGAGTCGCGTCGGGCTTCGGCAATCTCGTCGGCCTGGGCTTCGAGGGACCGTAGCCGTTCCAGGGCGTCGGCCCTGAGCTGGTCGAGCGCACGCCGGACCTGGTTGCTGTCGGACCCGGGGTCGGTGCTCATCGGTCGAGCGTAGGCGTGCCGGAACCTGAGGGCTCATCGAGTCGTTGATTCTCCGTGGCTCTTACCGATGATCTCGACCGTCTGATCGCACTCGGCCTGCCGATACTGGCCGACCTGACCGATGACCAATTCCGTTCTCTCGCCGACGGTCTGCCCGATCGCGAAGGCGGCACGCTCATGCTGCACCCGGACTTCATCCCCGCCGAGCGGCTGGTTCCTCTGTTGCGCGGAGCGAGCGGTCAGCCTGGTTTCATCGTCGAGGATCTGACCGACCTCGCCTCGTTCGTGACCCGGCCCGAGGTGACTCTTCCGGACCGGTCGCTCTACATGGCGGTCGATCCGCAGCGTGGCGACGAACTACGCAACCAGTCACCGGACGAGGCCTGGCCCGCACTGGTCGGTGCCGGACGCAGCCCCATGACCGTGCACGAAGGCATCAGCTGGTTGCTGCACCGCCCGGAACTGCTGGAGCCCAACTACTGCTTTATGACCATCGGCACCCGACGGCCTAAGACGAATGGCTGGGATGCCCGCACTCCCGCGTTGTGGATCAGCGGCGGCACCGGTCGCGACGGCCGTGAACGCACGGGCGCGCCGAAGCTCGGTTGGTGCTGGGCGGGCAACCGGCACACCTGGCTCGGCTTCGGATCCGTCGCCGACCGCGTCGGCTAGCGGAGTTGCGATCTCACCCCGACGCGTATGGCGAGGAGCAAAGAGGTCAGCGCGCTTGGACCGCGAGGCGTCCAGCAAGCAGGACGTACGTGCCGGCGAACGTCCGACGCATCCAGCGCATCACATTGGGCCTGCCGAGCACCTTCGTGCGCATCGTCGCAGCGAACGCCGCATAGACAGCAAAGACCGCGAACGTCACCGTCATGAACACCAGGCTCAACCAGACCATATGCCAGGCGCCATTGGGTTCAGCCGCGGGCACGAACTGCGGGAGGAAGGCGTAGAAGAAGATCGTCAGCTTGGGGTTGAGCAGATTGATCAGGATTGCCGTGCGGATCACCTTCCACGGCGAGACCGGAGTCGCGCTTTCGTCCACCTCCAGCACAGAACTGTCATGAACCGTCTGCCATGCCAGATAGAGCAGATAGGCAACGCCAAGCCATTTGATCGATTGGAACGCCACCGCGGAGGCGTTCAGGATGGCCGCGAGTCCCGCGATCGCCGCGATCATGTGCGGCAGGATGCCCAGGGTGCAACCGAACGCGGCGATCACCCCACCTCGAAGTCCGCGCGCCAAGCCCTCGGCGATGGAGAACACCGCACCTGTGCCCGGGGTGGCCACCACCACCAACGTCGTCAGAACGAACGCAAGGCTCATGCAGGTGACACTACGGTTCGAACCGGCCCCTCCACAGCACCTGTGATCCCCGAAATTCGAGATATGTGATGTCTCAGGACATTGCCACCGAGGTTTGCCCGCTGGAGCGTTCCATTAACCGGCAGCAACTAGGCACCTGGCTCGTCCCCATCCTCTCGCAATGGACGAGACAACTGCCCCAATATGGCTGGGGCGGTGATGATCAGGGCCACAGTGATCGATCCCTTCAGTCCACCGCTCAGGTAGCCGATAGTGCAGGCGAACACCAGCACCACGCTCAGAAGCGCTATCCATTGGCGCCACGGGCGTCGGCTCCGCGTGTGGCGAATAGTGTGACCACGGGTGCCCCTCACCTCTTAACTTGGCTTCCTGGTCCGAAGACGCCGGATGGCTCACGTCGTTAACTACGTGGCCCGAACGTACCGAAAAGCTTCGGACCCGACTCTGGGCAACGCCGTAGCCTCTCGTACCGTCGTGGCCGTGTCGCAAGCCACCGCCCGGGCAGCCATTGGTGCGGGCGCTCAGTGTTGTAGATGATCGGACTCGTCCAGGACGAGAACGATCCACTCATCGCCGGGTCCGTTGCGACGGGCGAAATGCCCAGGCGCGAGGGTTGCTAATGCGTGCACTGACCTGTCCTGGGCAAGTACATGGGACAGGTGCGCGGCTACGGCCCCGCCGGGCTGGTTCGGGTCGTTCACGCCGTCAGCGACGGACCAGGAACCGTCCGAGTAGTGCGCCACCTCGCGCGCGGGCTCATGGCCATCAAGGACCGTACGTTGAACGACAGCGCCTAACCGCTCTGGAAAGATCCCACCGGGGAACGGAAACGGCAGCGATCGGTACATCTCAGGGCACGGCTCTTCCACGGGCTGAGTATCGCGCGAGTCCGGTGGATAAGGTGACAATCATGTTCGGTCGCGTCATGGGGAAGTCCGCTTGGCGGGCAACGCTCCAATACTTGGGCGTGGTCAAAGTGGTACCCAAACCCGGCTTCTCGATTCCCAATAAAACCTGGCCCGCGCACCAAGTCTGTGACGTCTGCGCCGCGGTAGTGCCACCCTCCGGCCAAGACCAGCATGCTGCGTGGCACGCCAATCAGCAGTCTTGAATAACGTTCGGATCTGCCGATGAGCTCGCGACCACGAAGCCATGAGCCGTGGGGGTCGGTGGCCGGTGCGACCATTCGTGCATTCTCGGCGTGGCCTGGTCACACCCGGTGATCAGGAATGATCAAGTTGTGCCGGTTGCGTACTTTTCGAGACGGCCGGTTCCCCGCCGGGCAAGCGGGCGAAGTCCGATCATGCTGCGGTTCCAACACCGCCGGGCCATCGGTGAGCGCACGTTTTCGTAGCAGACAGAACGACTTTCGTAAGACTCCGTGCTTGGCGCAGAACGTTGACACCGCGCCGCGCGGCGCGTCGTCGGGCCACTGCGAGATCGCCAGGCGAACACGAGGATCAATGGGTTCAGTGGTAGGCACCCCCGCATCCTGAAATCAGAAGGGTCACCACCAAGCCCGTCCGAAGCGTTACCAATGTCCTGTTGGGCGACCCGTCGTGGCAGTCTCGGTCGTGTGGATCCCTCCGAGTTGCTAAGCCGTTCCAGGTCATTCGAGCAGGGCGCTACTGCCTACGAGGAGTATCGGCCGGAATTTCCAGATGAACTGTTCGAGATGCTCAGCACGGTCAGCGGCAATCGCCTCAGCCAACGGGTTCTTGAGATTGGCGCCGGAACCGGAAAGGCCACGCTGCCCCTGGTTGTCCGTGGAGCCCTGGTCGATGTTGTCGAACCTTCGGCGGAAATGGTGGGCGTCCTACGCCAAAGACTGGAAGCGACCGGGCTCAGCGATCGCGTGCACCTTCGCGCAGAGCGTTTTGAGGACGTGGACCCTTCTGAGAACTACGACGTGGTGGTCGCAGCGCAGTCGTTTCATTGGGCGGATCCGGTCAGCCGCTGGTCTCGGCTCGCGTCTTTGCTCCGACCCGACGGCAGAGCGTTCTTGTTCTGGAATGGCTGGGCACTGAACCCGGCCGAGCTCGACCTCGCGGCGGTGGCCGCGGCGTACGACCGTTGGGCACCGGCCCTTGATCCCGACATTGAGGATCACCGGGGCAAGGTCGGCTGGGCGGAGCAGGAGGTCGCGGCCGTGGCGGACCTAGAACTCGAACGTGTAGAACGCTTTTCGTGGCCGTGGCATCTCACCACTGAGGACTATCTATCGCTCCTGGCAACGACATCGCAGTACGCCGTCGCACCACCGACAGTGAGGAACGGCCTGTTTGATGCCCTTCGGGAAGTGCTTGGTGAACGTGTGCTCCTCGACGGCCGCACGTTGTTCTTGGTTGTCGTACCGGTGTTGCCCCGCTAAGCATTCGCGGCGCCGAAGTCTCCGGACCGGAAGTGTCGCCATCAAGACCGTCAGAACTGTCACCGATGTTCTAGAGATAACAACGTCGCGATCTGGTCAGATCCACAGTTCGTACATATGATCGATTCATGCACGCGCTGCAGGGCTCGCTCTGGGACCAGGTCGACGAGGTCGGGCTCCGCTCGCTCGACGGCGCTGTGCAGCGGATCGAACTCACCGACGGCGCGTGGCTGGACCTGCGTCCCGGCTGGGTGACGGGCGCCGACACCCTCTTCGAACGTCTCAACGCGGGCGGCAGTGCTGGTGTCGAGTGGCGCGGCGAACGACGGGTCATGTGGGACAAGGAGCTTCCCACCCCGCGACTTCTGCGCTTCTACCGCGAACGCGAGCAGCTCCCCGACCCGGTGATCGAGCAGGCCCGCGTCGCTCTCACGAAGCACTACAACGCCGAACCGTTCGCGACCGTGGGTATGTGCCTCTACCGCGACCACCGGGACTCCGTCGCCTGGCACGGCGACCGCTTCGGCCGGGGCGCCACCCACGACACCATGGTCGCGATCGTGTCCATCGGTGCGCCGCGCGCACTGCTGCTGCGTCCAGCGGGCGGCGGAACCTCGCGTCGCTTCGTTCTCGGCCACGGAGACCTGATCGTGATGGGCGGCAGCTGCCAGCGAACGTGGGACCACGCCGTACCCAAATCGAGTACGCCGACCGGTCCCCGGATCAGCATCCAGTTCCGTCCCGCCGGGGTCAGGTAGTCACGACATAATTCCCCCGTGCGTGCCCTCGCCCGGATGACCGCGATCGTCGCGGTCCTCGGGGTCGCCTCCGGCCTGGTCGGCGGACTGCTGGTCATCTTGTTGCACGCGGTTCAGCACGTGGCGTTCGGCTACTCCGAGGGGCTGTTCCTCTACGGGTCGGAACAAGCCCGTGCATGGCGTCGGTTGCTGTGCCTCATGGCCGCCGGCCTCATCGCTGGCGTCGGGTGGTGGGCGGTCTACCGCTGGTTCAAACCGCTGGTGTCGATCGGGGCGGCCCTCGGCCGGGAGGACACCGAAGGTAAGCGAATGCCGTTCTGGCCCACGGTCGTTCACGGTTTACTGCAGATCGTCACCGTCGCCCTCGGCTCACCCCTCGGCCGCGAAGTCGCACCCCGTGAGATCTCTGCCGCGGTCGCCGACCGCATCACCGACTGGGTAGGTGTCCTCGGGCATCCACGACGCGTCCTGATCGCGAGCTCGGCCGGTGCCGGTCTAGCGGCGGTGTACGGCGTGCCACTAGGTGGCGCCGTCTTCACCCTTGAGGTGCTGCTGGTGTCGTTCGCGTTGTCCGCAGTGATCCCGGCTCTGGCGTGCAGCGCGATCGCCGCTGGGGTGGCCGCGGTCATCGTGCCGGACGACCTGCAGTACACCGTTGGCCATACCCCGGTCACGACATCGGTCTGGTTCTGGGCGGTCGTCTTCGGCCCGCTGTGTGGACTGGCCGCCTGGGGTTTTCGCTGGCTGACCCTGCGCTGTGCGCAGGCCGCCCCACGGGACTGGCAGCTGATCCCCCGCGCATTCGCCGCCTTCACCACGGTCGGTCTCATCTCGATGGTGCTGCCGCAGATCCTGGGCAACGGCAAAGCCGCCGCGCAGGTCGGCTTCGATCATTCCGTGGGCTTCTGGACGCTGCTGGCCCTGCTCGCGGCACGGGTGGTTGCCGTCGCGCTGGCACTGCTCGGTGGCGGCCAGGGCGGATTGCTCACCCCGTCCATCGCGAACGGTTCGCTGCTGGGCGCACTGGTCGGGACGTTGTGGAGCGGTCTCAACCCCGGGACGGTCATCACGACGTACGCCCTGATCGGCGCCGCGGCGTTCCTCGCAGCGGCCCAGCGGATGCCAGCCACCGCGATCCTGCTGGTCTTCGAACTCACCCGGATGGATGCCGCCCTGCTCGGCCCCACGATGGTGGCCGCCGCCGGATCGGCGGCCATCGAGCGGGCCATCGACAACCGCCGGTCGGTAGCCTCCTGAGGTGGGCTTCTACGAACGGCACGTCCTGCCGCGACTGGTGGA
Organism: Branchiibius sp. NY16-3462-2; assembly: GCF_001594145.1. GTDB lineage: Bacteria > Actinomycetota > Actinomycetes > Actinomycetales > Dermatophilaceae > Branchiibius. The sequence goes on from NZ_LVCF01000040.1 coordinate 147,426, forward strand.
TCTCACCTGCGGCTCGGCGGCGCTGCTTCCGATCCGGACCTGGGCGTGCGAAGGCCTCACGGGGCACGTCATCGAGATCGGCTTCGGCTCGGGGACGAACGTGGCCGCCTACCCCGCGGCCGTCACCCAGGTCACCGCGATCGAACCGTCCGACACCGCCTGGGACATGGCCGCCGATAACGTACGCCGATCGCGCGTCCCGATCACCCGCGCTGGCCTGGACGCTGGGCGACTTCCGTTCGACGACAACGCTTTTGATACCGCGCTGTCCACCTTCACGTTATGCACCGTGCCCGATCTGGATATGGCGTTATCCGAACTACGCAGGGTGCTCAAACCAGGCGGATCGCTGCACTTCCTCGAGCATGGGCTGGCTCCCGATGAGAACGTCCGGCGCTGGCAGCGCCGCCTGGACCCGCTGGAGCAACGCCTCGCAGGTGGTTGTCACCTGACCCGCGACATATCCAGCGAAATCACCGGAGCCGGACTGACCCTCACGGCGAGCAAAGAGTTCTACGGCGCGCGGCCCAAGTCCTTCGGCGCGCTGACCGTCGGCGTCGCCTCGGCCGACTAACCTGCGGGAGCATCCGAAGCACCTTGGGGGCGAGCGTCGTCGACTACAGCAGACCTCGCTCGAAGGCGACCCGCACCGCCGCAGCCCGGTCGCCGACCCCGAGCTTGCTGTAGACGTGCAGCAGGTGGGTCTTGACCGTGGCCTCACTGACGAAGAGTTGTTGCGCCACAGTGCGATTCGTCCCACCATCGGCAATCGCGCGGAGAACCTCGATCTCCCGCTCGCTCAACTGGTCCTCCCGACGGCGAGCCACCAGGCGTTGGGCGGCGACCGGCGCCAGGACCGTGCGGCCGGCGGCGGCACCCAGAACCGCCTCGATCAGTTCTTCGCGGCCCAGCGCCTTGAGCAGGTAGCCGTTGGCCCCGGCGTCCATGGCGGCCGTGATGTCCCGATCCGTCTCGTACGTCGTGAGCACCAGGATCGCGGGCCGGCACGAGTCTGCCGCGCGTAACGCCCGGATCGCATCGACACCGTCTCCCTCAGGCATCCGCAGATCCATCAGCACCACGTCGGGCTCGTGCCGCCGTACCAGAGCCACCGCCTCCGGTCCGCTGCCCGCCTCGGCGAGAACCTGCAGCCGCTGATGTCCGTCGAGCATCCCCCGGATGCCGTTGCGCACGACCGGGTGGTCGTCGGCGATCAGCACCGTCACTACCGGCGGGGAGGTCACGCGGGGGCCGCCACGTCGATCAAACACCCTGCGCCTGCTGAAGATTCGACATCAAGCGAACCACCCACCGCCTCGACCCGCTCGCGCATGTTCCGTAGGCCGTGGCCTGCCCCGCCCTGCGACGGCTCGAACCCGCGACCGTCGTCGCGGACCTGGAGCAACAAACCGTCCTGGGTGTACTGCAGCTGGACCACCACGGATGTAGCCCCGGAGTGACGCGCCACGTTGGACAACGCCTCCTGACACACGCGCACGAGCATCTGGTCCTGCTCGGTTCGCGTGGGCGCACCTTCGACGTCGAGGTGAGCCCGGATCCGGTGACGGGCAGACCACTCATCCAACAGGGCGCGCACGGCATCGGCCGCCGACGCGTCATCCAGCAGCGGTGACCGCAGCGCGTTCACCGCCCGGCGGGCTTCACCGAGACCGTCCCGGGCTAGATCCTTCGCAGCATCGACCCGGGACCGCCAATCGCCCTCGCCGTCAATGGCTTCCAGTTGGCTGACGATCGCGACCAGATCCTGCGCGACGGTGTCGTGGATCTCCCTCGACAAGCGCTCGCGCTCCTGCAGGATGCCCTGCTCGTGAGCCCTCTCCAGCAGTTGATCGTGCAACTCCTGGTTGCGCTGGCTGACCTCGGCTGACTGCCGCGCCGCCGCCTCTCGCTCCTGCACCTCACGGGCGCGTTGCTCTCCGAAGTGCACGATGACCGCGACCACCCCAGCATTGACGAAGCTCAAGGCCAGGAACGCGTGCCAGTCCGAGACCGCCTGCCCGAACCCGCCTACCTGCGCGGCAGCCATGACCAGAGCGTTGAGACCCAGGGCCACGACGAGAGCGCGCCCGTGGAAGAGCAGCATCGCGATCACGTAGCCGAAGAAGCCGAAGATCCCGTAGAACGGCGAGATGGCGATCATCACCGCCGCCATCGCCAGGTGTGCCGTGAAAATCGCGACGCGCAACGGCATCGACAAGGAAGTCCGCCGCATCCACCAGGCCGCCAGCAGGATGCTCGCCGCAGACAACACGATGAGCAGCAGATATCCGACCCTGCCGGAGGCGACGGGCACCACCACCGCGCACAGCAACGACCCGGCCAGAAGCGCGACAGGAGCCCAACGGACCGCCGCGACCGGGCCGTCGACCCGGTCCCAGTACGGACCCTGCACCGAGGACTCTTGCCGTGTCATAACCTCCATCGTGACATCACTCCCAGCGGAACAACCGCACCGAGAGCAGGGTCAACACACCGGTCCACACCAGCATCACCAGCAGGTGCGACCACCCCGGCCAGCCACCACCGAGCGAATCCTGCAGCGCCCCAACGGCTGCGCCGGCCGGGCTGAGGTCGGAGATGGTCTGCATCCAGCCGGGCATCGTCTCCCGCGGCCACCACAGTCCCCCGAGAAAGGAGAGCACGAAGAACAGCACGGTGCCGGCGGCAGCAGCCACCTTGTTGCGGGTGAAAACGCTGGCCACCACCATCCCGATCGACAACAGACATACCGTCATGACCACGAACGCGACCAGCACACCCACCGGGTTACCCGGCCAACCAGCACCGAGCAGGGCGGGCACCACCACGATCAACAGCCCGACCGCCAGCGACACACCGGCCGTCAGCAGGAACTGGGCGCCGAGCAGCGCTGCGGGCGAGGCGGGAGTCGCGCGCAGCCGCTTGAGCACACCCTGCTCGCGATACCTGGTCAGCACATCGGGTAGCGCCTGGATCGCTAACAGCGAGAGCGCGAAGAACAGCAGGATCGGCTGGTAGGTCGAGAACCAACTCAGCCCGGCCAGGTCCTCCGTCGGGTCCCGGGTCGCTGGAATCGCACCGAGAACGATCGCCGCCACCAGCGGCAGGACCACCACCCACAACACCACAGAGGGGTTGCGCCGCAACAGAATTGCCTCACTGCGCAGCAGCGCTCGCAGGCCGATCATCGCCGTACCTCCAACTTCTCCATCAACGCCACGAAGGCGTCCTCCAGGTTCGATTGGTCCACCCGCAGGTCACGCGCGCGGGTACCCGCTGCGTCCAACGCGAGAATGACGTCGGTGACGACGTCGGCGTCCCCTTCGATACGCAAGGCCCCGTCCTCCGAACGCACCACGCGCACGGAGGGCAGGGCTTGCAGTACGTCGATCGGCGGGGTCACGTCGAGCGTGAAACTCATCCGCTGGCCGGCTTCGAGCGTCGCGGCCAGGCGAGCCGGCGTGTCCAGCGCCACGACCCGGCCCGCGTCGATGACGACGACGCGATCGCACAGTCGTTGCGCTTCCTCCATGAAGTGCGAGACCAGCAGGAACGTCGTCCCGGTGTCTCTTAGTTGTTCGAGGATGGACCACACCTCGCGGCGCGCCTGCGGGTCAAGGCCGGTCGTCAGTTCATCAAGGATCGCCACCTTGGGTCGACCGACCAGGGCCAGGGCGACGGACAGCCGCTGTTGCTGTCCACCACTCAGCCGCCCGAAGTAGCTACCACGGACCTCGGTCAGTCCCAGCCGGTCGCGCAACTCCTCGATCGGCGCCGGGTCGTCGTAGAACGAGGCGTACAGGTTGAGCGCTTCATCGACGGTCAGCTTCTCCGGGAGGGCAGCATCCTGCAGTTGGACCCCGAGGACTCTTCGCAGAGCGGGTTCGTCGACCGCGGGGTCGATCCCGCACACGCTCACCTGGCCGGCGTCACGGTCCCGCAGACCCGCGATGCACTCGACGGTCGTCAACTTTCCGGCTCCGTTGCGACCGAGCACCCCGAAGATCTCACCCTCGGCCACGTCGAACGAGACGTCCTGCACGCCGCGGCCACCGGGATACTCCTTGCGCAGTCCACGCACTGTGATGGCTGGTTCCATACCTCCAGCGTGGTGCGCCAACCGTCACACGGCGTCAACCAGTCGGTTGATCCGAGTCCAGTGCAGCGCTGATCGCTGCGACGAGCTCACCGACTTGCTCGTCGGTCATCGTGAAGGCGGGTGAGATCTGGATCGCTCCGGCACCAGCCGCACGCGTCGCGACACCAAAGCGCCGCAACTTGGTGGCGAACGCCATCGCCGCCGGCGCATCCGCGAGCTGAACTGCCGCGACCGCGCCTGTGCCGGAACGGATTTCGACCACATCGGGGTGGGATGCCAACGGAGCAAATGCTGCGTGCAGCGTCTGCTCCAGACGGGCCGCTTCCTCCAGCAAACCCTCGCGATCGATGATGTCCAGGTTGGCCAGCGCCACCGCCGAAGCGACCGCGTGGCCGGAGTAGGTGTAGCCGTGCCGGAACCACCGCCCCGCACCGGGCTCGAAGAACGGGTCGGCGACTTTCGGCGAGACGAACACCGCACCCATCGGCAGATACCCGGACGTGAGACCTTTGGCGGTCGTGATCATGTCCGGTTCCAGCCCGAATCGCCCTGAGGCGAACCATGATCCGCCGATCCGGCCGAACCCGGTGACCACTTCGTCCGCGACGAACAGCACGTCGTACTCGGTGCAGATCTTGCGCACCTCGGTCAAGTAGTCCGCCGGCGGCGGGTACACACCGCCGGCGCCGATGACCGGCTCGCAGAAGAACGCCGCGACGTTCTCCTCCCCCAGTTGCTCGATGGTCGCGCGCAGGTCCTGCGGGTCGTCCCAGACGACATGCGCCTGGTCGGCGACCAGCGTGCCGTAACCCTCGATGTTGCCCGGGATGCCGGCCAATGACGTTCCGGCGTAATGCATTCCGTGGTAGGCCTTGGTCCGGCCCACGATGTAGCGACGATCGGGCTGACCCATCTCCACCCAATAGCGCCGGGCCAGCTTGGCAGCCGTCTCCACCGAGTCCGAGCCCCCGGAGGTGAAGAAGATCCTGGACCCGGGCACCGGGGCGATCCCCGCCAACCGGTCGGCGAGTTCCAGGGTCACGTCGGGGACGTAGTCGCCGAAGGTGCTGTAGTGCCCGAGGCGCTTCATCTGTTGCGCGGCGGCCTCGGCCAGCTCGACGCGGCCATGCCCCACGTTCGTGAACCACAGGCCGGCCGTCGCGTCGAGGTACTTGTTGCCGTCGGCGTCCCACACGTGGACGCCCTCACCGTGACTGATGACGAACTCGCCGTTCGCCTCGACCGCTGCCATGTCCGAGAAGGGGTGCCAGAAGTTGCCCATGTTAGGACGTTATCGGTCGCCGTCGATGGGGCAGAGTGGTGCCCATGGCGATCGACTACGTGGCCACCATCCGGGAGCAGTCCGCGCGGTTCCTGTCCGTCCTGCGCGGTACCGCCTCGAGCGCCCAGGTCCCGAGTTGTCCGGACTGGGATGCAGCGGACCTGGTGTGGCACCTGGGTGAAGTTCAGACCTTCTGGGAGAACGTCGTACGCCGGGACATCACCGACGAGAGCCAGCTCGACGACGTCGAGCGAAGCGACCGCCCCTCGGACTACGCGGGTCTGCTCGCGTACTCCGAGGAGGCCAGCGCCCAGCTCGTCCGCACGGTGGGCCGCTACCCGGAGCAGACGAAGCGCTACATGTGGGCGCACGATCCGGCCCTGCACACCGTCGGCTACATCAGCCGCCGCCAAGCTCTCGAGGCACTGATCCACCGGGTCGATGCCGAACTGACGGCCGCCGTGCCACTGGCCACGATCGACCCGGCGCTGGCCGTGGACGGGATCGATGAAGTGGTCGACGTGATCCGCGGTGGCGCGATCCCCGACTGGGCCTCGTTCACCCCGGCTGACGACCGGATCGTCGAGTTGGCCGCGACGGACGTGTCCCACCGTTGGACCTTGCAGCTGGGCCGGTTCGGCGGGGTCACTCCGGATGGGGTGGAGGTCAACGAGCACGGTTTCCAGCGGATCGATGTCGGACCTCCCGTCAGCGCGACCGTCAGCGGGATGAGCGCGGACCTGCTGCTGTGGCTGTGGAACCGGCCGGCCGGGCCGGTGGAGTCGTCGGGCGACCCGGACGCCCTGAGAAGCCTTGATTACGCTGTCAGCGAGGACATCGATTAGTGACCTCGACCACAGGACATCGGCGAAGGAGTCAGGATGAGCCAGGGCACCGAGACCGTCTTCACCTGGGGAGCGCCGCCACTGAAATTCGGCGCGGGCGCCCTCGATGAGGTGGGTTACGACATCAGCACCCACGGCGCCAAGCGGGTCCTGGTCGTCACCGACCCGGGGGTGGCGCACCTCGGCATCGCCGACCGCGTCGTGGCCTCACTGCGCCGGTACGGCATCGAAACCGAAGTCTTCACCCACAGCCACGTTGAACCGACCGACAAGTCGATGGGCGAGGCAGTCGACTTCGCCAAGGACAAGGGGCCGTTCGACGGCTACGTCGCTGTCGGTGGTGGGTCCTCGATCGACACCGCCAAGGCGGTCAACCTCCTGCTCACCGACGGTGGCGAACTCACCGAGTACCTCAACAAACCAGTCGGGGACGGCCGGGCGCCCAGTGGCCCCCTCATGCCGCTCATCGCCGTACCCACCACTGCGGGAACGGGATCGGAGAGCACCGGGACCTGCGTGATGGACGTGTTGTCCCTCCGCGTGAAGACCGGGATCGGTCACTGGCGCTTGCGCCCGACCATGGCGGTCATTGACCCGACGGTCACGCTCAGCCTGCCCGCGGGCGTCACCGCGTCCTCCGGCATGGACATCGTGTGCCACGCGCTGGAGTCGTTCACCGCACGGCCGTTCCAGGACTACCCGGCCAAGAAAGCCGAGGAGCGGGTGCCCTACTGCGGGTCCAACCCGGTCGCCGACCTGTGGTGCGAGAAGGCACTGTCGCTGATCTCGCGGTCGTTCCGCACGGCGGTGCGCGAGGGGGCCAACGTCGACGCGCGCTCGGACATGATGCTGGCCGCCACCTGCGCCGGGATGGGCTTCGGCAACGCCGGCGTGCACATCCCGCACGCGAACGCCTACCCGATCGCCGGCATGGTCAAGGACTTCCACCCGGTGGACTACCCGCAGGACGAGGCGATGGTGCCGCACGGCATGTCCGTCTCGCTGACCGCACCGGCGGCGTTCCGCTTCACCTACTCCAGCGCTCCGGAGCGCCACGTACAGGCCGCGTTGATGCTGCAGCCCGACCTCGACAGCAACATCCCCGATGAGGAGAAGCTGCCGACCGCGCTGATCAACCTGATGCGCGACATCGGTATCCCCAACGGCATCTCGGGCGTCGGCTTCGAAGCCTCCGACATTGCGGAGCTGGTGCCGGGGACCATGAAACAGCAACGGCTGCTGGCTATTTCGCCGCGCGAGGTCACGGAGGACGACATCGCCGCGATCTTCGAGGAGTCGCTCACCAACTGGTGACCACATGAAAGAAGGGGCCTGCCGATCGGCAGGCCCCTTCTTCATGGGTGGACTCAGTGCGCGTCGCGGTCGGCGCGGTTCACCGCCGACAGGATCGCGGTCAGCGATGCCTTCACGATCGAGCTGGACATCCCGACACCCCACAGGACACGGTCACCGACCGCACACTCGAGGTAGGCCGCCGCGGCGGAGTCGCCACCGGAGGTCAGGGCGTGCTCGTTGTAGTCCAGGATGCGTACGTCGACCCCGACGGAGTGCAGCGCATCGATGAACGCGGCCAGCGGTCCGTTGCCCTCGCCGGTGATCACCTTCTCCTCGCCGCGGTCGGTCAGGGTGGCCACGATCCGGTCGCGCTCGTCGTCGATCGACTCGACGCGGTGGTTGATCGGTGCGAACCGGCCCCACGCAGCATCGCCCACGCCGGTGCCGGGCAGGTACTCGTCGCTGAACGCCTGCCACAGCTGCTCCGGCGACACCTCGCCGCCCGCTTCGTCGGTGCGTCGCTGTACGACACCGCTGAACTCGATCTGCAGGCGGCGCGGCAGGTCCAGCTGGTGCTCGGTCTTGAGGATGTAGGCCATCCCGCCCTTGCCGGACTGGGAGTTGACCCGGACCACGGCCTCGTAGGAACGACCGACGTCGTGCGGGTCGATCGGCAGGTAGGGCACGCCCCACGTCAGCTCGTCGATCGACTTGCCCGTCGCCACGGACTGCCGCTCCATGTCCTCGAAGCCCTTCTTGATGGCGTCCTGGTGGGAGCCGGAGAAGGCCGTGAAGACCAGGTCGCCGCCGTACGGGTGCCGCTCGGGCACCGGCAACTGGTTGCAGTACTCGACCGTGCGGCGGATCTCGTCGATGTCGGAGAAGTCGATCTGCGGGTCGATGCCCTGTCCGAACAGGTTCAGGCCCAGGGTCACCAGGCAGACGTTGCCGGTGCGCTCGCCGTTGCCGAACAAGCAGCCCTCGATCCGGTCCGCGCCGGCCTGGTAGCCCAGCTCGGCGGCCGCCACCCCGGTGCCCCGGTCGTTGTGCGGGTGCAGCGACAAGATGATCGACTCGCGGCGGTCCAGGTTGCGCGACATCCACTCGATGGAGTCGGCGTACACGTTCGGAGTGGCCATCTCGACGGTGGCCGGCAGGTTAATGACCATCGGGTGGTCCGGGGTCGGGTCGATGATCTCGATAACCGCGTTACAGATGCGGGCCGCGAACTCCAGTTCGGTGCCGGTGTAAGACTCCGGGGAGTACTCGTAATAGACCGTGGTCTCCGGGACGGTCTCTTCCAGTTTGCGCACCAGCCGCGCCGCCTGGGTGGCGATGTCGATGATGCCGTCCTGGTCCTTGCCGAACACCACGCGGCGCTGCAGGACGGAGGTGGAGTTGTAGAAGTGCACGATGGCCTGGGGGGCGCCCGCGATGGCTTCGAAGGTGCGCTCGATCAGCTCGTCACGGCACTGGGTCAGCACCTGGATGGTGACGTCGTCGGGGATGTGGTTGCCGTCGATCAACTCACGCACGAAGTCGAAGTCGGTCTGGCTGGCGGAGGGGAATCCGACCTCGATCTCCTTGTAGCCCATCCGGACCAGGAGCTTGAACATCCGCAGTTTGCGCTCGGAGTTCATCGGGTCGATCAGGGCCTGGTTGCCGTCACGCAGATCGACGGCGCACCACCGCGGAGCCTTGTCGATGATCTTGTCCGGCCAGGTGCGGTCCGGCAGGTCGACCTTGATCTGCTCGTGGAAGGGAACGTACTTGCCGATCGGCATGGTGGTGTTCTGCTGGGGATGGATCACGGGTGAATCGCCTTTGAACGAAGAAGGGGGCGCCCGGTCCGTACCGTTACTCACTCGCGCAACGGAAACCTCCGCGGCGAGGATGACCGAGTCGAACTAGGCCTCGCCGCGGCAGTCAAGGAGGAGAAAGTACGCCGCACGCACACAACAAGCCTAGCGCACCGACCGCCGTGCGTGGCCGCCGTCACTTATTCTGGTGCGATGGACATCCTGGGGGCCATCCTCGCGTGGGCCGTTGCCGCAGTGCTGATCGCCAGCGGAGCGCTCAAACTCGGCCGACACCGCGAGTTCTTCAAGAGCATGCAGACCCTGGGTCTGCCCGCCTCGCTGCTGCGCGACTACACCTTCGCCAAGGCATTCCCGTTCATCGAGATCGGCCTCGGCGCGCTGATCGTGCTGCTACCCAAGCCGTGGCAACTGATCCCGGTGGCGCTGGCGACCGGGCTCTTCGTGGCGTTCCTGGTGGTCATCGTGCGGGCGGCGCGCTCCGCCGTACCTGCTTCCTGTAACTGCTTCGGCGGCCTGGGCGCTGACGAGGTCGGCCCGCGCACGGTCGCCCGGAATGTCGGCTTCGTGGTGCTTTCTCTCCTGGCCCTGATCCTGCATGCCGCTCCTGCGTCGGTGGCGGCCGAACGGCTCGGCGGCTGGGCCTACGTGCTGCCGGCGCTCCTCGCGGCGGGCGTTGCGGGCGGATTGGTGCTCTATCGCAACAACGCCGAGCAGCGCACCGAGCGCGACCTCATCACCAACCTGACGTTGCAGAACCGGGACGGCGAGCACCTGCCGATCCGTGAATTGCAGGACCCCCCGTCATACGTCGTGTTCTTCTCGGCCGGATGCGGTGCGTGCTCGCAGACCGTGGAGGAGTTCCGTTGGTGGCCGCACGCGATGGCCGATGGCTACGACCTCGTCCCGGTGTTCACCGGCAGTCCCGAACAGTTCGCGATGTTCCCGGAGTTCGAGGCGCTACTGGATCACGCCTGGTACGACCCACAGATGACGTTCTACAAGGCGATCGGCGGCAACGGCACGCCGGCCGGCACGCTCATCGACAAGGATCACCCGCTGGGCAACGGCGCCGTCTCCGGCCGCGACGAGCTACGCGCACTCATCTGGACCGAGGAGTTCACCCGGGAACGCAAGCGCGAAGTCGAGTCCGGCCGCGACGACCGGGCCCGGGAGATGGCCCGTCAGGCGCTGATCGACGGCGGCTGGGACCCGGCCTGGGTCGACTTCGCCGAGATCAAACTGACCAACGACGACGGCCGCGAGATCGTCGTCAACCCCGCCGCCCCGGTCGTCGAAGACGCGGCTGACGAGGAACCCGCGTCGCGCTGACCCCAAGGTGTCGGTGGTCTGGTTCATGCTCGAGCTATGACCACGCACCAGCCCCACGGCATCGTCCCCCCGCACCTGCTGCAGCACCTGGCCGACTCGGCTGACACCGATGTCGCCGAGGCCGCGCGGCGCACTCTTGAGCTCAGCGTGGACATCTCAGTGCAGCGCGAATATCGCGCGGCCCGCGCTGACCAGTCCGGGCTGATCCCGCCCCAGTTGCGTGACCGGGCCCGATCGCATCGCACGACGGGGACGGAACTGCGCGATGTCACCGCTCCGTCGGCGCCGGGTGAGCCAGGCCCGCAGCGCACCATCTATACGGCTAACCAGGGCACCACTCTGCCGGGCACGAAGGTGCGCGCCGAGGGCCAGAGTCCCGTTGCAGATGAGTCGGCCAACGAAGCGTACGACGGTCTCGGCGACACGTTTGCGCTGTATTGGCAAGCGTTCCAACGCAATTCGCTGGATAACAAGGGCCTGCCGCTGATCGCGACCGTGCACTACGACAAGCAGTTCGACAATGCCTACTGGGATGGCCAGCAGATGGTCTTCGGGGACGGCGACGGGGTCTACTTCAGCTCTTTCACCGATTCCGTCGACGTGATCGGCCACGAGTTGACCCACGGCGTGACGCAGTACACCGCAGGCCTGACCTATGTCGCCCAGCCCGGTGCGTTGAACGAGTCGATGTCGGACTGCTTCGGGTCGATGGTGAAGCAGTGGGTCAAGGGCCAGACCGCGCAGCAGGCTGACTGGTTGATCGGCGAGGGCCTGTTCACCGCGAAGGTGAACGGCGTCGCGTTGCGCTCGATGAAAGCCCCCGGGACGGCGTACGACGACCCGCACCTTGGCAAGGACCCGCAGCCGGCCGATATGACCGGCTACCAGGATCTGCCGCACGACTCCGCTCACGACAACGGCGGCGTGCACATCAACTCCGGCATCCCCAACCGCGCGTTCTACCTGGCAGCCACGGGTATTGGCGGCAGCAGCTGGGAAGGCGCCGGGCGCGTCTGGTACGCCGTCCTAACCGGCGGCAAACTGGCCAAAGACGTTGACTTCAAAGGGTTTGCGCAGGCCACCATCGACACCGCGGGTCAACTCTTCGGTGCCAGCAGCAGCCAGCGCGACGCGGTCAGCGAGGCCTGGACGACGGTGAAGGTGCTGTAACCATGGGCGCATTGATCTACGCGGCCAATGTCTCCCTCGATGGTTTCCTCGAGGATGCCACGGGCGCCTTCGACTGGTCGGTGCCGGACGAAGCGGTGCACGCGTTCTGGAACGATCACGAGCGGAGGATCGGGACCTCGCTGTATGGCCGGCGCATGTACGAGACGATGCGCGTGTGGGAGGAGGACGAGTGGCTGGTGGACGAGCCTGAGGTCGTGCGCGAGTACGCCGACATCTGGCGCGACACCGACAAGATCGTCTACTCGACGTCACTCACCGAGGCGTCGACCGCCCGCACCACCCTCGAGCACCGTTTTGACCCGGAGGCGGTGCGCCGGCTGAAGGACTTTTCCGATGTCGATGTCAGCATCGGGGGCGCGACGATCGCGGCGGAAGCGTTCCGGCACGGCCTCGTCGACGAGTGCGTCCTGCTGCTGTGCCCGGTGACCGTCGGCGGCGGCAAACCTGCACTGCCCCGCGATCTACGTCTCGACCTGGAGTTGCTCGAGCAAGGGCACTTCGACAACGGGGTCGTATCCGTCCGCTACGCGGTGCGGCACCGCGTCTGATCCTGACCCGGACACCGCAAGACAGCTGACGAGGTCGGTCCCGCAGAATGCGACCATGGCCCTCATCTCGCCGTTCGCCCGGTTCTGGGCGGCCGACGGGACGGGTGAACGCGACGGGCCGGTCGGTGAATCGGACCATGGCGGCCGTGGGCGCTCTGCTCGGTGGGGTGGCAGTTTGCCGCGTCCGGCGAGCGCGCGGTGCTCGGCGTCGTCGTTCTGTTGTTCGCGATCGCGGCGGCGCTGGCCGCCACCGAGCCGGTCCGGACCGCCGTTACGGACATCCGGTGACCGACGTGGCATTGCCACCACGTCCTGCGGGCGTGGCTATCTCCTCGCGGCGTCCAGATCAGCTTTCGTCAGTACGGCGTACGTGGTCACGCCGATCTCCGACAGGGTGTTGCCGCCCGGCTCCGATCGATCGATAGCGCACACCACCGTGTGAACAGTCGCCTCTCGTTCACGCAGCGCGATCGCAGCATCGCGTACTGCGCCTCCTGTGGTGATGATGTCCTCCACGAGCGTGACGGTCTGCCCCGCGAAGTCGCCACCTTCAGCGAGTCGACACGTGCCGTACGTCTTGGCCTTCTTGCGCACGAAGATCGCCGGCAGCCCGGTGATGGCACTCAAGATGGTCGCGATGGGCACACCGCCCAGTTCGAGGCCGCCCAGAACCTCGGTATCCGCAGGGAGCAACGGCACCATGTGTTCAGCGACGCGACGAAGTAGCTCGGGATCTCCCTCGAAGCGGTACTTGTCGAAGTACTCATCGGTGACGATGCCGCTGCGGAGCGTGAACTTCCCACGGATGCGACACGCGGAATCGATCAAGCCAGCGAGGTCAGCAATGTCCGTCGGCATGGCCGCCATGATGCCACCGCCTGGTTTGCCACCGAGCCAGTCCGGACTGCCGTTCCTGACACCCGGTGAGCTCACATGGTCCGCGCTCTCTGTTAGGTGAGCAGCCGCTCCGCCGCCGAGGTCGGATTCAACGCCAGGCCGGACGCAATCAGCTTCCGATCCGCGCTCACTAGCGGGATACCCAGTTCCTGGCCGCAGGCAGCCCAGCTGGCGTCGTAAAACGACAATCGATGCTGCTCCGAGATGGCGGCTGCAGTCCGCAACCACGACGGGTCCATCGACACCGGCGGACCCACGATCGCAAGCAGATCGAGTAACTGGTCGTGAATTCGCTGCCCGGCCCAGCCAAGAGCACGGGCTAGCACGTTGCCGACCTCGTAGACCGCAAGGTCGAGCACATACGCGTCCAGCGCGCCCGCAGCGTGCGCGTCGCGGAGTGCGCGTGCGGCCGCAACTTCCTGCTCACCCTCCTCGTGGAACCACTTGATGAGGACCGACGTGTCAACCAGCACGCTGGTCATCGAAGCCGATCACGGTCGTTGCGGACCAGATCTGCGGACTCGAAGGCACCCGCCTCCGCAAAGCGCCGTTGCGACCGAGTGATCGCCGCGTCGAGAGCGATGGGATCGCGACGGCCAAGTTCTCGACGAGCGGCAGCAGCGAGAAACGCGCTGCGGCTAGTTGACCGGCGGCGTACCTCGGCATCAACCTCAGCTAAGAGTTCGTCGGGAAGTGAGACAAGCACCTTGGACATACTTTCAGTATATCCGGGCGGATAGCCGTCAGAACTCTTCGTGGGTGCGGGAATCCCAGGCGGCGTCCTCGCCGAGATCCAGCCCCGTCAACCGCTCCATCTGCGAGTCGGTCAATTCGAAGTCGAAGACGTCGGCGTTCTCCCGCTGCCGCTCCGGATCGCCCGACTTCGGGATGGCGATGATGCCCTGCTGCACGTGCCAGCGCAGAATCACCTGGCCGACCGAGCGCCCGGTCTCCTCGGCGATCTCGCCTACGACGGGCGATGAAGGCAGCTTCTCCCGCAGACCCAACGGCCCCCACGCTTCGGTGAGGATCCCCCGGTCAGTCATGAAGCCGCGCAGGTGGGTGCGGGCCAGCATCGGGCTGCACTGGATCTGATTGATCGCCGGCCACACCCCCGTGGCGTCGTAGAGAGCAGCGAGCTGCTCCTGCACGAAGTTGCTGGTGCCGACCGACCGGATCAGACCCTCGGACTGCAGGTCCATCATGGTCGCGAAGGACTCGACGTACTTGCCCTGGCTGGGGTTGGGCCAGTGGATCAGGTACAGGTCCAGGTAGTCCAGACCCAGCGCGGTCAAGCTCTTCTCCAACCCGCGTCGCACGGAGTCGGTGCCATGGTCACTCCCCCGCAATTTGCTTGTCACGATGAGGGTTTCGCGATCAACGCCACTGTCCCGGATGCCCTGCCCGACACCGTCCTCGTTGCCGTACTGCGCCGCCGTATCGATCAACCGGTAGCCGACCCCGATGGCCGACGAGACGGCGTCCGCGCACTCCTGACCCTTCAACGGGTAGGTGCCCAGACCGATCAACGGCAGGTCACGCGAACTGTCCGCGGTGGCAAGAGAGGTGGTCGCGATGAAGGAGTAGGCCATGCGGCCAGTCTGCTCCGAAACGATCAGCGGCGAAGGTCCGGGGCCCTCCGAACGGCGACGTACCGCTCGTCCAATTCCTCGATACTGAACCGGCCGATCGGGATCTCGCCGAGCACGGTCTCCTCGGCCAGACCCTGCGGCGTGATCCGGGTGACGACCTCGCGCACCTGCTCACCGTCACGCAGCACCCGGTAGGTGTTGGTGATCTCCACCCGGTCCTCCCGTGAGCGCTGATCGAAGAACGGCCGCGCCGCGAACCAGCGCTGGTACTCCTGCCGCCCGATGGTCGCCTTGCGCAACAACGTCATCGGGACCTCGGTGACCGGGACGCCGCCGTAGGAGCGGCTGAGCAGGATCGGCGCACCCGGGACCATCACCTGCGACATGCGCTCCCAGAACGCCTCGCGGGCCGGTTCGGACAGGAAGTAGATGACGTTGAACAGCAGCGCCCCACCAGACTCCGGGGGCAACCAGCACTCGGTGATCGGCTCGGGCACCACCGTCACGCGGTCGCGCAACAGGTCGTCGTCGGCGACCCGCCGCATCAGCAGCGAGCGCATCAGCGGGTCGGGCTCGACGGCCACCACATCGGTGCCGGTGAAGCGGTGCGCCAGCACCTGGGTCGTCAACCCACTACCGCAGCCGATGTCCAGCAACGGCCGGGAGGTGTCGAAACCGGCTGTGTCCCAAGGGACATGGTCGATGTAGTCCTCGGACGACTCGGGCTGCCGCAGGAACTCACCGAATTCCGCCCACGCCAGGGTGTCTGGATCCTCTCCCATCAGAACCCCAACTTAGACAACTGGTTGGGGTCGCGCTGCCAGTCCTTGGCGATCTTCACGTGCAGGTCCAGATAGACGCGCTGACCGAGCAACTCCTCGATCGCCGTACGCGCATTGGTCCCCACCTCGCGCAGGCGCGAACCCCCGCGGCCGATGATGATCGCCTTCTGGCTGGACCGCTCGACAAAGACATTCACCCGTACGTCGAGGAGCGGCTTATCGGCCGGCCGGCCTTCTCGTGGGGTGATCTCCTCGACCACCACCGCAAGACTGTGCGGCAGCTCATCGCGTACGCCTTCGAGGGCGGCCTCCCGGACCAGCTCGGCGATCATCACCGCGTCCGGCTCGTCGGTGTGCACATCGGAGGGGTACAGCTGCGGTGACACCGGCAGGTGCGACATCAGTACCTCGGCCACCGTGTCGACCTGGTCCCCGCGGGTCGCCGAGCAGGGCACGATGTCGTCCCAGTCGCCCAGTCCATCGATGGCCACGAGATGCTCCGCGAGCCGGTCCTTGTCCACCCGGTCGCTCTTGGTCGCGATCGCCACCACCGGACGGCGGCGGCCCTGGCGGATCTCGGCGAGTTCGCGGGCGATGAAGGTGTCCCCCGGACCGATCCGCTGGTCAGCGGGCAGGCAGAAGCCGATGACGTCCACGTCGAGCAACGTTTCGCGGACCACGTCGTTGAGGCGCTGACCCAACAGGGTGCGTGGTTTGTGCAGACCGGGGGTGTCGACCAGCACCAGTTGCGCGTGCTCGGTGGTCAGGATGCCGCGCACGGTGTGCCGGGTGGTCTGCGGCTTGCTGGAGGTGATGGCGACCTTCTGCCCCACCAGGGCGTTGGTCAGCGTCGACTTGCCGGCATTGGGCCGACCCACCAGGCAGGCGAATCCAGCGTGGAAAGCCTCACTCACGGCGCTGCCACCTCCTCGTGTTCGACGGACGGCTCATCGTCAGGAACCACCCGTGACACCAGAATGGTCGCAATCTGGTGCCGGCGTCCGGCCATCTCATCAGCAGTCAGTTGCAGACCCGCGATCTGTGCGGTCGCACCCGGGATGGGCACCCGCCCGATCAGCTTGGCCAACAGTCCCCCGACCGTGTCGACGTCGTCGTCCTCCAGCGTCACGTCCATCAACTCCGCCAGGTCGTCGACCGGCATCCGGGCCGGGATCCGGATGACACCGTCGGGCAGTTCCTCCACCCCGGGGGCGACCCGGTCGTACTCGTCGTCGATCTCGCCGACGACCTCTTCGATGATGTCCTCCAGTGTGATCAGCCCGGCCGTGCCGCCGTACTCATCGATCACCACCGCGAAGTGCTGCCGGCTGGTCTGCATCTCCCGCAGCAGGTCATCGATCGGTTTGCTGTCCGGGATGAAGGCCACCTCACGCGCGACCTCGGTGACCGGCAGCGACGCACTGTCCGGGTTGAGCGTCAACCGGCGCGCGACGTCCTTGAGGAAGACCAGGCCCTCGATATCGTCGGGGCCGTCATCGACGACCGGGACGCGGGAGAACCCGGAGCGCAGGAAGAGGGACATCGCCGAGCGCAACGACTTGGTCTTGTCGATCACGACCATGTCGGTACGCGGCACCATCACCTCGCGGGCCACGGTGTCGCCGAGTTCGAAGACCGAATGGATCATCCGGCGCTCGTCAGCCTCGATCAGTTGGGAGTCGGTGGCCATGTCGACGAAGTCGCGCAACTCCTCTTCCGAGGCGAACGGGCCGTCGCGGAAGCCCGGACCGGGCGTGACCGCGTTGCCGACCGCGACCAGTCCACGCGCGACCGGACCGAGCACGGTCAGGAAGAAACTGACGACGGGCGCGCCGAAGAGAGCCATCGCGGTCGCGTGCTGCTGACCGAAGGTCCGCGGCGACACCCCGACCAGGATGAACGACGCCAGCGCCATGACGCCGATCGCGACCAGGAGGGTCACCCAGAAGTCCTCGAAGATCCGGTCGGCGGCCAACGTGACCAGCACCGCCGCGGTCGCCTCGGCGCCGACCCGCAGGAACGCCAGCACCATCGCGGCCGGTCCGCGGTTGTCGACCAACCGCACCAGTTGCACGGCTCCACGCCGGCCGTCCTCGAGGAGCTCGCGAGCCTGGGACTTGCTGATCCGGACCAGCGAACTCTCCATCGCGGCCAGGAAGAACCCGGCGACGACGGAGGCGAACGCGACGACCAGCAGGGCGATCACGGCCCGATCACTCCCCTGACGGCGGTTGGATCCGGGCCGGTTCGCGCCGCTCCTGACTGGCCAGGAAGGTCAGCAGCAGGGTGCGCTGCAACCCGAACATCTCCTGCCGCTCCTGCGGCTCGGCGTGATCGAACCCGAGCAGGTGCAAGATGCCGTGCACCGTCAGCAGCAGCAGTTCCTCCTCGGTGCTGTGCCCCGCCTCCGCGGCTTGTTTGGCGGCCACGCTCGGGCACAGGACCAGGTCGCCCAGGATGCCGGGCTCAGGGTCTTCCCCGTCGCGCCCGGGCCGCAACTCATCCATCGGGAAGCTCATCACGTCGGTCGGCCCGGGCAGGTCCATCCACTGCACGTGCAGGGTCTCCATGGCCGGTTCG
Organism: Branchiibius sp. NY16-3462-2; assembly: GCF_001594145.1. GTDB lineage: Bacteria > Actinomycetota > Actinomycetes > Actinomycetales > Dermatophilaceae > Branchiibius. The sequence goes on from NZ_LVCF01000040.1 coordinate 165,687, forward strand.
TCCACGACCCGTACGCATAGGTCGGCGTGCGGGTGCACCCGCATCTCGGTCATGACGTACGCCGCGCAGTCCCGCAGTTCTTCCAGGTCCACCTCGACGTCGGTCTCGTTGAGGACGTCGATGCTCACGAGCGCTTCCCGGCGGGACGCAACGACGCGGGCGGGTGGTGCGCGTCCCAGGAGCCATAGGCCTCGACGATCGCACTGACCAAGCGGTGCCGCACGACGTCCTGGGCGCTGAGGTAGGCGAAGTGGATGTCATCGACGTCGCTGAGGATGTCCTGGATGATCCGCAGACCGGAGGTCGTGCCACCGGGCAGGTCGACCTGGGTGACGTCACCGGTGATGACCATCTTGGAGCCGAATCCCAGACGGGTGAGGAACATCTTCATCTGCTCGGCCGAGGTGTTCTGCGCCTCGTCGAGGATGATGAACGCGTCGTTGAGGGTGCGACCGCGCATGTAGGCCAGCGGGGCCACCTCGATCGTGCCGGAGGCCATCAGCCGCGGGATCGACTCGGGATCGACCATGTCGTGCAGCGCGTCGTACAGCGGCCGCAGGTAGGGATCGATCTTGTCGTTGAGCGTGCCGGGCAGGAAGCCCAACCGCTCACCGGCCTCGACCGCCGGACGGGTCAGGATGATCCGGTTGACCTGCTTGGCCTGCAACGCCGCGACCGCCTTGGCCATCGCCAGGTAGGTCTTTCCGGTGCCGGCCGGGCCGATCCCGAAGATGATCGTGTTGGCGTCGATCGCGTCGACGTATTCCTTCTGCCCCAACGTTTTCGGCCGGATCGTGCGTCCTCGGCTGGAGACGATGTTCATCGTGAGTACGTCGGCCGGCCGCTCGCGGGTCTGCCCCCGCAGCATCTGGATCGAGCGCTCGACCGCGTCGCGGTTCAGCGGCTGACCGGCGTCGACGATCTCAACCAGCTCGTCGATGAGTTCCTCGACGAGGGCCATGTCGGCGCTGTCGCCTTCCAACCGGAAAGCGTTGCCGCGCACGTGGATCTGCAAGCCGGGGAAGGCGCGCTCCATGGTCCGCAGCAACTCATCGCGGGGGCCGAGGAGGGCGACCATGGAGACACCGGCCGGGATCTCGACGGTGTGGGTGGGTGTTTTCGGTTGGTCCTGATCGGTCATCGTCTGCTCATTCTATGGGTTCTGGCGCATTCCACCGGGTCCGCGCGAGCAGCACGGCCAGGGCTGCCGGACCGGCGCTGGAGGAGCGCAGCACGGTGTCACCGAGCCGGACGCTGGTCGCGCCGGCATCGATCAGTGCCTGCACTTCGGTGGGCGAGATGCCGCCTTCGGGTCCGACGACGACCAGCACCTCACCGTCGGCAGGTAGGTCCACGGACGAGATGGGGGTGGTCGCCTCTTCGTGCAGGACGAGCGTGAGCCGGCCCATCGACGTACGCCGAGCCAGGCCTTTGGAGTCCAGCGGAGCCTCCACGACGGGGATGGTCGCGCGACGCGACTGCTTCGCCGCAGCACGCACCACACCCCGCCACTTGGCCAGCGCCCGGTCGCCGCGGGGGCCGCGCCACTGCACGATGCTGCGGTCGGCCTGCCACGGCACGATCGCATCGACGCCCAGTTCGGTGGCGGCTTCGATCGCCTGGTCGTCGCGGTCACCCTTGGCCAACGCCTGCACCAGGGTGAACGCGGGCGCGGAGGCGGGCTCGCGGCGTACCTGCGCAATGCGCACCTGCAAACTCGGCCCGTCGACGGTCTCGACCAGCCCGGCTACCACCAGCCCGGACCCGTCAGCCAGCTGGATCGGCTCACCGACCCCCAGCCGGCGCACGATCGCGGCGTGCCGGCCCTCGTCCCCCACCAGCCGCACCAGGTCATCGACCCGGGCACCGGCGAGGTCGTCGGTGAAGAACAGCGGTGCGGTCACCGGGCTACTTCCAGGCGTCCTTCAACCGCCCGAACAGGCCCTTGTCGGCGCGCTGGAACACCGGCTCGGGGCGCTCCTCGTCGCGTGCCTTGGCCAGTTGCCGCAGCAGTTCCTCCTGCTCGGGGTCCAGTTTGGTGGGCGTGCGCACGTTCAGATGCACCATGAGGTCACCACGGTTGCTGGTGCGCAGGTGGGTCACACCGAGCCCGGCGAGGGTCACCACGTCCCCGGCCTGGGTGCCGGGTTTGACCGCGACGTCCCGCGGCCCGTCCAGGGTGTCCAGGTTGAGCGTGGTGCCCAGCGCGGCCGCGGTCATCGGCAGATCGACACTGCAGTGCAGGTCGTCGCGCCGCCGCTCGAAGGTGGGGTGCTTGGCGACCCGGATCTCGACGTACAGATCACCGGCCGGTCCCCCGCCCGGCCCGACCTCGCCGTGCCCGGACAACTGGATCCGGGTCCCGGTGTCGACGCCGGCCGGCACCTTGATCGAGATCGTCTTGCGATCGCGGACCCGGCCCTCGCCGGAGCAGTCGAAGCACGGGTCGGTGATGACCTCGCCGTACCCCCGGCAGGCCTGGCACGCCCGCGCGGTCATGACCTGCCCGAGGAAGGTGCGCTGCACCTGTTGGACCTGCCCGGCCCCCTTGCAGACGTCGCAGGTACGCCGACCGGTGCCGGGCCGCGAACCGTCACCGTGGCAGGTCTGGCAGACCACCGCGGTGTCGTAGGTCAGGTCCTCGGCACCACCGAAGACTGCGACCTTGAGGTCAATGTCCAACGGCAGCAAGGCATCCTGGCCACGCTGCACCCGCGAGCGCGGGCCGGTTGCGCCGGCCGCGCCCGCGCCACCGAAGAAGGCGTCCATGACGTCAGAGAAGGAGAAACCGGCGCCGAAGCCAGCCGGTCCGCCGCCACCGGCCGCGAACGGGTCGGCTCCCATGTCGTAGGACTGGCGCTTCTCGGGGTCGGACAACACCTCGTAGGCCTGCGAGACCTTCTTGAACTGCTCGGCGGCATCCTGACCGGGATTCACATCCGGGTGCAGTTTGCGGGCCAGGCGCCGGTAGGCACGCTTGATCTCCTCCGGCGAAGCGTCCCGTGAGACGCCCAGGTCGCCGTAGTAGTCGTTCACTGATGTCACTCCAGGATCTCTGAGACGTAACGGGCGACCGCACGGACGGCGGCCATCGTGGCGGGGTAGTCCATGCGCGTCGGACCGACGACGCCCAGACCACCCGTTTGGTAGGTCGTGCTGATCACCGAGGTGCTCTGCAGGTCGGCGACGTCGTTCTCGGCGCCGATGCGCACCATCACCAGGTTGTCGCCGTCGCCCTCGAGGTGACCAAGCAGTTTCAGCAGGATGACGTGCTGCTCGAGCGCCTCCAGCACCGGGGCCAGGGTGCGCACGTCGGTCGCGGACTTGGCCAGATTAGCCCGGCCCGCCATGACCACCCGCTCGTCCCCCAGGATCTGCAGGGCAGAGGTGACTTCGGCGAGGATCTGACCGAGCATGCCCTGATCGGCCTGCGGCAACTGCTCAGCCAACGGCGCGGCAAGGTCGTTGATCGCGCTGACGGCTTCGGTGCGCCGGCGGCCGACGACGGCTTCGTTGACGCGGGTGCGCAGTTGGGCCAGCAGGTCGATCTCATCGCTCAGATCCGAGGGCACTGGCACGACTCGCTGCTCGACGCGGCCGGTCGAGAGGATCAGCACCACCAGCAACCTATTGCCGGCCATCGGCACGAGTTCGACGTGCCGCACGGAGGCGGAGGTGACCGAGGGGTACTGCATCACGGCGACCTGGTTGGTCAGCGACGCCAGCAGCCGGGTACTGCGGTCGACCACGTCGTCCAGGTCGACCGACTGGGCCAGGAAGGTCTGGATCGCGGACTTCTCCGCCCGGCTGAGCGGTTTGACGGTGCTGAGGCGGTCCACGAACAACCGGTACCCCGCGTCGGTCGGGATCCGGCCTGCGGAGGTGTGCGGGGCGCTGATCAGCCCCTCGTCCTCCAGGGCGGCCATGTCACCGCGCACCGTGGCCGCGCTGACCCCTAGTTGGTGACGCTCCAACAACGCTTTGGAGCCCACCGGCTCCGAGGTGGCCACGTAGTCCTGGACGATGGCCCGCAACACTTCGAGACGGCGTTCCTCGCTCACGGCATCCTCCTTCGCCCGTTGCTGGTTGGCACTCGTGTGCTTCGAGTGCCAAGTCTACGTCCGAATAACTCCTGGGTTGCTCTACCGTTGCCGTCGTGACCTCCGATCGGTACGGCGCAGACGTTCTCTCCGGCGATTGGCGCGCCCACGGGCGGACCCGTTCCACCGAAATGGCCGCCGAGACCGGCCTGGTGGTCGAGGACCTGGAGACCGGGTGGTGCGGCGCCGTTGTCCGGGTCGAGAAGGCCGGCGGGATGCACGTGGTGCACCTGGAGGACCGGCACGGGCGCACCCGCGCGTTCCGGCTCGGGCCGGGCTTCCTGGTCGAGGGCCAACCCGTCGTGTTGACCGCGCCCCGCGCGTCCACCCCTGCCCCTGCCCGCCCATCACGTACGGCGAGTGGCTCGGTGGCCGTCGACACCTCCGCCCGCGTGGCCGTGGGCTCGCGGATCTTCGTCGAAGGCCGCCACGATGCCGAACTGGTCGAGAAGGTGTGGGGTGACGACCTGCGCGTCGAGGGCGTGGTCGTCGAGCTCCTCGAAGGGGTCGATCATCTCGACGAGGTCATCGCCAGCTTCGGGCCCGGCCCTGGCCGGCGGATGGGCGTGCTGGTCGACCACTTGGTGACCGGTAGCAAGGAGGACCGTCTGGTGCGGTCGGCGCTGGCGTCCTACCCCGGCGACGACGTTCTGGTCGTCGGGCACCCGTTCGTGGACGTCTGGCAGTCGGTCCGCCCCGAACGCCTCGGCTGGTCGCAGTGGCCGGTGATCCCTCGCTCGATGGAGTGGAAGAAGGGTGTGTTGGCGCAGCTGGGCTGGCCCAACTCCACCCAGGCCGACGTGGCCACCGGCTGGAAGAAGATCCTGGGCACGGTCCGTAGCTACGCCGACCTCGAGCCGGAACTTCTCGGCCGGGTGGAGGAACTGATCGACTTCGTCACCGACCCCGGCCATGGCTGAGGAGCCGCGGGGTATGGACGCAGCGGCCGGCATCCGCGCCGAACTGGTTGCAGTGGTCGTGGCCGTCACCGGCGGCACAACGGGTGCCGCATTCCCCCGGGTCCTGGCCGGCGGCCGACCACCCGCCCTGCCGTCCGGTCCGCTGCGCACCGATCACGACTCGCTGCAGGAGGGCGCCCGGGCGTTCGTGCGCGATCAGACCGGAGCGACGCTGGGCTACGTGGAGCAGCTCTACACCTTCGCCGACCTGGGCCGCACTGACGACGCAGTGCGGGAGATCTCGATCAGCTACCTGGGGCTGACCCGCGCCGACGATGAGCAGGACGGCTGGGCCAGCATCTACGACCTGCTGCCCTGGGAGGACCGACGTCACCTGGCGGATGACGCACCTGCCGACCGGTTGACCCAGGAGATCCACACCGCGCTCGGCCGGTGGGCAGGGCCCGACGTGGCCCGGCAGGAGCGCGTGGCCTACCAGTTCGGCCTGGGTGGTGCCGGCTGGCGCAGCGAACTGGCCCTCCAACGCTACGAGTTGTTGTGGGAGGCAGGACTTGTCCTCGAATCGCCCTGTGGCACAGGCGCTTTGAGTCTGACCGGGCCAGCCATGAAGGGTGACCACCGGCGCATCCTGGCGACGGCGCTATCCCGGCTCCGGTCGCGGTTGCAGTACCGCCCGCTGGTTTTCGAGTTGATGGACGCCGACTTCACCCTCGGCCAGCTGCAGGAGGTCGTGGAGGCCATCGGCGGCGTACGGGTGCACAAGCAGAACTTCCGCCGAGCCATCGCCACCCAGGAACTCGTCGAGCCCACCGGTAGGTCCACCCGGTCCACCGGCGGCCGGCCGGCAGCGCTCTACCGCTTCCGGCGCGACGTGCTCACCGAGCGCGAGCAGGCGGGCACCAAACTCCCGCTGCCCCGCTGAGCGTCACACCCCCCCGGATTGGCCCACCCTCCGCGCTCGCGTTATGCTCACTTGTAGCAAATGCTCATACTGAGCACATGCCGCCGAGGAGGGCGCAATGTCGATCGCTACGTACGACAAGGTCCGCAGTCACATCCCACCCGTCGAATGGGCCATGGTCGAGCCGGAGATCCGCGCAATCGAAGCGCTCAAGCGCGAGCACGACGCGGTGATCCTGGCGCACAACTACATGACCCCCGAGGTCTTCCACGGCGTCGCGGATATCGTCGGTGACTCCCTGGCTCTGGCCCGCGAGGCGCAGACTGTCGAGGCCGGGACCATCGTGCTGGCCGGTGTGCACTTCATGGCCGAGACGGCCAAACTGCTGAACCCCAGCAAGCGGGTGCTCCTGCCGGACCTGCGCTCCGGGTGTTCGCTGGCCGAATCCATTACTCCCGCAGACATTGCCGAGCTTCGCCGCCAGCACCCTGGCGTCCCGGTCGTGACCTACGTGAACACCTCGGCCGCCGTGAAGGCCGCCAGCGACATCTGCTGCACGTCCGGCAACGCGGTGGAGGTGATCGAGTCCCTCGGGGTCGACAAAGTCATCATGATCCCCGACCAATACCTGGCCCGGAACATCGCGGCGCGCACGGGTGTCGAAGTCATCACCCACCCCGGTGCGTGCGAGGTGCACGAGCGCTTCACGCCCGCCGACATCCGCCAGATCCGCGACGACTTCCCCGGCGTGACCGTGCTGGCGCACCCCGAATGCCCGCCGCCGGTGGTTGCCGAGGCCGACTACGCCGGATCGACCGCGCAGATGCAGGACTTCGTGGTGCGCAACCAGCCGCGCCGCGTCGCCCTGATCACCGAGTGCTCGATGAGCGACAACGTCGCCGCGGACAACCCGGACGTCGAGTTCGTGCGGCCGTGCAACCTGTGCCCGCACATGAAGCGCAACACCCTGACCGCGATCCGGCGCAGCCTGGAACTGGGTCAGCACGAGATCACCCTGGACCCCGCGCTGGAGGTTCCGGCGCGTCGGGCCATCGAGCGGATGCTGGAGGTGAAATGAGCGCCGACCGAGGTGAGGAAACGAGCGCAGCGAGGCCCGGAGCCGAGGCCAGAGGCGCGACCATTCAGCACAGAATGGAGCCTGTTGTCATCGTCGGTTCCGGGCTGGCCGGACTGACCACCGCGTGGGCGCTGGCGCCGCGGCCTTGCGTCCTGCTCACCAGCGGCCCGCTGACCGGTGGTGCTGCGTCGATGTGGGCCCAGGGCGGGGTTGCTGCTGCCCTCAGTTCGGAGGACCGGCCGACGCTGCATGCGCAGGACACCTTCGTAGCCGGTGCGCGCTACGGCGACCGTCAGGTAATCGACCGCATCACGGCCGCCGCGCCGGAGGTTGTGCGCGAATTGGCCCGGCTGGGAGTGCCATTCGACCGTACGTCGAGTGGTGACTTCGATCTGGCGCTCGAGGGAGGCCATGGCCGGCACCGCGTTGCCCACGCCGGCGACCACAGTGGCGCGACCATCACCACCGTCATGGCCGGCCTCGTCGCCAACCTCCCGTCGGTGACCGTCCGCGAGTTCAGCACCGCAGTCGCGCTGTCCACCAACGCCGGTCGGATCGACGGTATCGACGTGCGCGACGAGCGGACCGGTCTGGTAGAGCACCTGCGCACCGACCGGGTCGTGTTGGCCACCGGCGGCGTCGGCGGACTCTGGGCGCACACCACGAACCCGGTCACCGCTACCGGAAAGGGCGTGGCGCTCGCTGCGCGCATCGGGGCGCACACCAGCGACCTGCACCTGGTGCAGTTCCATCCCACCGCGCTGGACGTCGGCGCCGATCCGATGCCGTTGCTCACCGAGGCGCTGCGCGGTGCTGGGGCGGTCCTGTTGGCCAATGGCCGACGGTTCGTCGACGAGCTGCAGCCCCGGGACATCGTCGCCGCCGCCGTCTGGGAGCAGCTGACCGCAGGCCGGCGCGTGGTGCTGGATGCTCGCGAAATCCCCTCTGTCCGTGATCGATTCCCGTCGGTCACGGCACTCACGGCCGAGCACGGTCTCGACATCACAACCGATCTGCTACCCGTCCGACCGGCGCTGCACTTCAGCATGGGCGGCATCACCACCGACGCGGATGCCCGCACCAGCGTGCCCGGGTTGTGGGCGGTGGGCGAATGCAGCCGCACCGGCCTGCACGGCGCGAACCGGTTGGCGTCCAACTCGTTGCTGGAAGCAGTCGTGACCGGGAAAGCCGCAGCCGCCTCGGCCGCCGCCTTCGACGACGCGTGGCCGGTGCGCAATGGCGCCGATCCGGAATCCGTTGCGGCGCGCAGTGATTCGGGCGACGACGCGGACGCACTAGCACTCGTGCGCAAGGTACTCGACACCCACTGCGGTGTCCTGCGTAACGCCGAAGGACTGCAACTCGCGGTCGACGAACTGGCGCCGTTGACCGCGACGAGCGACGCGGCGTACGTCGGGTGGTTGATTGCCCGGTCAGCCCTCGCCCATCCGCACAGCGTCGGTGCGCATCGGCGAACCGACGAACCAATCTTGGCGGTGAGTGCATGAGCGCCGAACTTCAGCGGGTGGTGCGCACTGCGCTGGCGGAGGACCTGGGACTGGTCGGCGATCTAACGAGTCAGGTGACAGTTCCTGCCGAGGCGCACGGGACGGCGTACGTCGTGGCGCGGGAGCCGGGTGTCCTGGCGGGCACGGCCGCGGGCGACGCGACGTTCGCGGAGGTCGATCCTTCGGTCGTTGTCGATTGGCAACTGCACGACGGGGATCGGTTCGAGGCAGGAACCGTCATCGGATCGTTCACCGGCAGCGCTCGCTCGATCCTCACCGGCGAGCGGACCGCTCTCAACCTGCTTGGCCACCTGACCGGAATCGCCACGCGCACAGCGGGATTCGTCGACCTTGTCGCTGGAACGCGCGCGGTGATCGCCGACACCCGCAAGACCACGCCGGGGCTACGAGCGCTGGAGAAGGCGGCGGTCGTCTCCGGTGGCGGCGTCAATCACCGGTTCGGTCTGCATGACGCCATCCTGGTGAAGGACAATCACATCGGGCTCGGTGGTGGGTTGGTGCCGGTGCTGGACCGCCTGGCAGAGCACGCTTCGCACCTGGTGCGGGTCGAGGTGGAGGTCGACACGCTCGACCAGCTGGCGACCCTGCTGAAGTACGACGGCCAGCGTGTTGCCGACGGCCGGCCGCCAGTGGTGCATGCCGTACTGCTGGACAACATGGGACCGGACGAACTCGCTGAAGGCGTCGCGATGGTGCGTGCGCATGCGGCACCGTTGGTGGTGGAGGCGTCCGGCGGCGTCCGCGAGGAGACGGTACGCGGTCTGGCGCAGGCCGGGGTCGATGTCATCTCGGTCGGGGCGCTCACCCACAGCGTGCGCTGCCTGGATCTGGGCCTGGACCTGCGCGACCTCGGGCCGGTCAGAGGCGCAGCGTCATGAAGATGCTGTTCGGGTCCTCGCTGTAGGACCCGAACGGCGGGCACTCGACAAACCCAGCCTTGCGGTAGAGCGCGTGAGCAGGTGCGAAGAACTCCATACTGCCGGTCTCGAGCGAAACCTGCTGGATGCCACGGGAGCGGGCATCCGTCAGCGCGTGGTGCAGTAGCTGCGTCCCGACGCCCGAACCGCGACGCTGCGGCTCCGTTCGCATGCTCTTCAACTCCTCGTGGACGGGCGTCAGTCGTGCCAACGCGACCGTCCCGATGATCTGGCTGGCATCCTGCGCGACCCACAACCGCACCTCCGGGGACTGTAACGCGGTGAAATCCAGGGCGTGACGGCTCTCGGGCGGTGCGGTGGGGGCCATGTCGTCAAGGTGCGCTTGCAGGAACGTCCTCAGGCCCGGATCAGCAAAGTCCGCCTCGATGATGGTCACCACACTGGCTCACCATCCCAGGAGGCGGCGCACGACGGTGTCGGCGAGCAGGCGACCGCGAACGGTGAGGACCACCCGCCCTGGTCTCCGGAGCGCCGGACCGGGCACCACCAGCCCGTCCGAGATCAACTCTGCGACTGCCGAACGCGCCGTCGGATCAAGAGAGTCCAGGGCCAGTCCGTCGACCCGACGGATGCCGAGCAGGATCCGTTCGTGCTCCTGTTGCGGCTCGTCGAGAATCTCGCGGGCCGCCCCCGGGCTGCGTCCGTCAGCAAGTCCGGCCGCGTAGCGAGCCGGGTGTTTGACGTTCCACCAGCGCACCCCGCCAACGTGACTGTGGGCGCCCGGACCGATACCCCACCAGTTCCCGCCGGACCAGTACGCCTCGTTGTGACGGCACCGCGTCGCCACCGAGCGGGACCAGTTGCTGATCTCGTACCAACCGAAACCCGCTGCCGCGAGCACTGATTCGGCCAGTTCGTACTTATCGGCCTCATCGTCACCGGTCGGCATCGGCAGTTCGCCGCGGCGGACTTTGCGAGCAAGAGCCGTTCCGTCTTCCACAGTCAGCGCATAGGCGCTGAGGTGATCGGGCGCCAGGTCGACCGCTGTCTGCAGGCTCGTGCGCCAGTCGGCCAACGACTCCCCCGGCGTGCCGTAGATGAGGTCGAGACTGACCTGAAGACCTGCGTCCCTGGCGGCAGCCACTGCCCGCCCGACGCCTTCCGGGTCATGGGTGCGATCCAGCGTCGCCAGGACCTGTGGCACGGCGGACTGCATCCCGAGACTCACCCGGGTGAAGCCGCCGTCGGCCAACTCCTGCAGACTCCGTGGCGTCACCGAGTCCGGGTTGGCCTCGGTCGTCACCTCGACGTCATCGGCGAGACCGAACTGCTCGCGCACACCATCCAGCAGCCGCACCAGGTCACCCGACGAGAGCATCGTCGGCGTGCCACCGCCGACGAATACCGTTGACACCGAGGGTGTTTGGCCCAGCACGCGGCCAGCTAGCCGGATCTCGGAAAGGGCTGAATCGGCGTACGACGAGATCGAGGCCCCCGGACCCAACTCACCCAGCGTGTAGGTGTTGAAGTCGCAGTACCCACACCGCACCGAGCAGAACGGCACGTGCAGGTAGATCCCGAAGGTGCGCTGGGACAGGGTCTCGAGCGCTTCGGTGGGCAGCGAGCCGTCGGCCGGTACCGGCTCGCCGTCGGGCAGTGTCGGCATCAGGCGAGCTGGGCGACTTTCACGGGCGCCTGCTTGAGCGCCGAGACATAGATCGGGATGACACCGCGGACGACCTCGGTCCCATCGGCCAAGGTGCCGCTCACCCGCACCGAGACATCGAACGGAGGTTCCTTCGCCCAATCCTCCGGCGCTGTCTCGGCCACGCAGGTGACGTCACCGGCGGTCTTGGCCAGGTATTCGAGTTCGATGCCGCGCGGCAGCCAGCGCATCCCGGGAGCGACCGTGGCCTCGGCGAGCAAACCCATCGCCGCCTCCATCCCGTTGGCCACCGCGATGGCGTGCACGGTGCCGATGTGGTTCTGCACCCGCCAGCGCTTCTTGATCGTGACCTCGGCGCGATGCGGGGACATCTGCCGGATCTGCGGCCGGACCGTCGAGAAGTACGGCGCCTTCACCATGTAGACCAGCGAAAAGAGCTGCCGACCAAACGGTTTCGCCGCGACCTTCTGGTAGGCGTGATAGGTGGCGGTCACTGGGTTCCCTCTCGTGGGATGCGACGTACGTGGAGATCGCGGATGATGCGATCCCCCTTCAGGCCCTTGCGCTCGAACCGGGTCATCCCTCGCCCCTCGAAGCGGGGCGCGAACCCGCCGTGGTCGCCGCGGGGGTCGACCTCGGCGTCGCCGGGATCGGCGAGTCGACCCGGATACACATTCTCGAACGCCGGGTCTGCTTCCACGACGTCCCGGATCTGCCAGGCATAGTCGGTCCAGTCACTGGCCAGCCGCCAGCTGCCACCGTCGACCAGGGCCGCCGCGACGACGGTCGTGAACTCCGGCTGGACCAGCCGTCGCTTGTGATGTTTGGTCTTCGGCCACGGGTCGGGGAAGAACGTCCACACCTCCTGGGCGCTGGCCTCCGGCAGGAAGTCGCGCACGGCGGGCAACGCGTCGGCAGGCAGGAGCCGCAGATTGCGGACGCCTCCGTGCGCTGCCTTCGCGATGGTCTGGGCCAGGCCCGGACGCCAGACCTCGATCCCGAGGTAGTCGCGATCCGGATCACCGGCCGCCGCTGCGACGATGCAGTCCCCGGCGCCCCCACCGATCTCCACTACCAGCGGAGCAACCCGTCCAAAGGCGGCCACCGGGTCGAACTGCACATCGTCAGCGACCGTCGTACCGTCCATGGGTACGTCGAGAAGATAGGTGGCCGAATGGTTTTCGAGCGCGCGATGGTGGCGCTGCGGCATCCGGCCACCACGGCGGGTGTACGAACGAGTCGGCGCCGGCGGGTGCGACTCAACCTGCGGTTGACCCGGCATCGGCTACTTCTTGGCCTTGTCGCCGGCCGATCCACCGTCCTGGGACAGGGCCGCGATGAACGCTTCCTGGGGCACCTCCACGGAGCCGACCATCTTCATCCGCTTCTTGCCCTCCTTCTGCTTCTCCAGAAGTTTGCGCTTGCGGGTGATGTCACCGCCGTAGCACTTGGCCAGCACGTCCTTGCGGATGGCTCGGATGGTCTCGCGGGCGATCACCCGGGCACCGATGGCCGCCTGGATCGGCACCTCGAACTGCTGGCGCGGGATCAGGTCCTTCAGTTTGTTGGCCATCATGACGCCGTAGGAATAGGCCTTGTCCCGGTGCACGATCGTGCTGAACGCATCGACGGTGTCGCCCTGCAGCAGCACGTCGACCTTCACCAGGTCGGCCTCCTGCGATCCGTCGTTCTCGTAGTCCAGCGACGCATAGCCCTTGGTCCGCGACTTCAGCGCATCGAAGAAGTCGAAGACGATCTCCGCCAGCGGGAGGGTGTAGCGCATCTCCACGCGTTCGGGTGACAGGTAGTCCATCCCGCGCAGCGTTCCGCGCCGCGACTGGCACAACTCCATGATCGTGCCGATGAACTCAGCCGGGGCCAGGATGGTCGCCCGGACGATGGGTTCGGTGATGGAGGCGATTTTCCCGTCGGGGAACTCGCTGGGGTTGGTCACCGTGACCGTGGTGCCGTCGTCCAGTTTCACCTCGTAGACCACGCTGGGCAGCGTCGAGATCAGGTCGAGGTCGAACTCGCGCTCGAGCCGCTCGCGGACGATCTCCAGGTGCAGCATGCCCAGGAAGCCGACCCGGAACCCGAAACCGAGCGCGGCACTGGTCTCGGGCTCGTAGACCAGGGCAGCGTCGTTGAGTTTCAGCTTGTCCAACGCGTCGCGCAGCAGTGGGTAGTCCGAGCCATCGATCGGGTAGAGGCCGGAGAAGACCATCGGCTTGGGGTCGCGATAGCCACCGAGTGCCTCGGTCGCAGGCTTGGCAGCATTGGTCACCGTGTCACCGACCCGCGACTGACGCACGTCCTTCACACCGGTGATCAGGTAGCCGACCTCGCCGACCCCCAGGCCCTTGGACGGCACCGGCTCCGGAGAAATCACGCCGATCTCCAGCAGCTCGTGCGTGGCCTTGGTCGACATCATCGCGATGCGCTCACGCGGGGTGAGCGCGCCGTCGACAACCCGGACGTAGGTGACCACGCCGCGGTAACTGTCGTAGACCGAGTCAAAGATCATCGCCCGAGCCGGAGCGTTCGGATCGCCCTGCGGCGCAGGGATATCCGCCACGATCTGGTCCAGCAGAGCCTCGACGCCCACACCGGTCTTGCCGGACACCTGCAGGCAGTCGCTGGGCTCGCAACCGATCAGACCCGCCAACTCCTCGGCGTACTTCTCCGGCTGCGCGGCGGGCAGGTCGATCTTGTTCAGCACCGGGATGATCGCCAGGTCGTTCTCCATGGCCAGGTAGAGGTTGGCCAGGGTCTGGGCTTCGATCCCTTGGGCGGCGTCGACCAGCAGGACAGCGCCCTCACACGCGGCCAGGGATCGGGAGACCTCGTAGGTGAAGTCGACGTGTCCCGGAGTGTCGATCATGTTCAGGCAGTACGTCGATCCGGCCACTTCCCAGGGCATCCGGACGGCCTGGCTCTTGATGGTGATCCCGCGCTCCCGCTCAATGTCCATCCGGTCGAGGTACTGGGCGCGCATGGCCCGGTCGTCCACGACACCGGTCAGTTGCAGCATCCGGTCCGCAAGCGTCGACTTGCCGTGGTCGATGTGGGCGATGATGCAGAAGTTCCGGATCGCCTCCGGCGGCGTCGCCGCGGGAGGAAGAGAGTGACGGGCGGACGGGGACAACAAACACCTCGGGACGACTCGGTCAGTAAGGCTCCATCGTCCCATGCCTGATCCACGCCGGAGTACACACCGGGTGCGCCGGACGGCGCGACCGTCTCGACCCGCCGACGTCACCACCAACAGTTTCGAACAACCCTTGTGAGAGGTGACCGACGTCACATATGGTGCGAAGGCTGGTTACCAATCCGTAACTAAGCTTTCGACCGAAGGAGTTCTCCCTCATGGCTCGTACCACCCTGACCGGACGCCGGGCAGCCGTCGTCGGCGCCGGCGCGGTTGCCGCCGTCGCCTCGGCCGTGGCGTTCTCGCCCGGCGCCGACGCTGCCACGCTGACGCTGAAGCACACCGGCACCATCACCACCCACCTGGCCTCCCAGAACCAGGACATCGTCTTCCAGACCTCCGAGGTGACGAAGATCGACGCCAACACCTTCGCCGTCTCCTCTACCATCACCCCGAGCGATGGGAGCGCCTGGTTCAAGCCGGTCGGCCTGAACCTGGCCAAGTTCTGGATCTCCATCCAGCCCACCGGCCCGGCCACCGGCGCGGTCACCTTCAACCCCGACGGCTCCGGCACCGGCACCCTGACGATCAACCAGCCGCTGAACGTCCAGGTCAAGCAGGTCCTGCCGTTCGGTTGGAACGTCAACCTGGTCGGGACCAACTGCAAGACGGCCACCACGACCAACCTGCAGCTGACTGCCCCCATCGGCCTCGACGAGGATGGTGCCACGGACATCTTCGGCCCGCTGACCCTCAAGGGCACGTTGAACATCCCCAAGTTCACCAACTGCAACGGACTCGACGGCCTGGTCAGCTCCATCGCCTCCGGTCCCGGCAATGACGTGACCGTTGCGTTGGGTGCCGCTGCCTAGTCGCTTTTGAGCACTCCGACCTAGTGCCGGGCCCGGGCCAGATCCATGCGACCCGCGCCCGGCACGAGGCCACCCAGGATCGGGGCAGCAGGATCCGCGATTCGGTTGTAAACGTGATCGCCATCACATATGGTGCGAAAGCGAGTTACTGACCCGTAACTAAGCCTCGAACGAAGGAGTTCCCCCATGGCTCGTACCACCCTGACCGGACGCCGGGCAGCCGTCGTCGGCGCCGGCGCGGTTGCCGCCGTCGCCTCGGCCGTGGCGTTCTCGCCCGGTGCCGACGCTGCCACGCTGACGCTGAAGCACACCGGCACCATCACCACCCACCTCAAAACGCTGAACCAGGACCTGGTCTTCCCGACCACCGAGGTGACGAAGGTCGACGCCAACACGTTCGCGGTGAGCTCCACCATCACCCCGGGCACCGCCCGCGGCAGCATCGACCTCGGTGGCGTGGTGCGACTGGTCACCATGCAGGTCGCGATCCTGCCCGACGGCCCGGCCACCGGTGGGGTCACCTTCAACCCCGACGGCACCGGGACCCTCGCGGTCACCCAGAAGCTGAAGATCCAGATCCAGCGCGTCGAGCCGATCGGCATCAAGGAGATCAACCTGGTCCCGAACACCTGCATCAGCAGCAAGCCGGCGTCCCTGAACCTGACGGCACCCATCGGCTTGGATGACGAAGGGGCCTCCGACATCTTTGGCCCGATCAACCTCAAGGGCACGTTGGATATCCCGGCGTTCGCCAACTGTGGTCTGCTGCTCACCCCGCTCCTGAACGCCATCGCGAGCGGCCCGGGCAACGACGTCAGCATCGCCTTGGGCGCTGCCGCCTGAGTCAGTTCCGCCCGCTACGGCGGGGTGGGGGCGGACGCCCCCCCCCCCCCCGCCGTTCGCATGTCGGTAATGCGCGCTGCGAGCGGTGCCAGACATCCCGTGGCCGCAACGACATCCGTAGTCAGGTCGCGATCATGCCGGTCGTCCGCAACTATGCGCAACGGTTCCAGCTCCGGCCAGTCCGGCCAATCTGCTGCATCGGCGAGCGCCCTTGCAGCAGTAACTAATTCAGCGCCGATCAAAGTCCGGAGATCAGTGATCCCCGACAGCATGGCTGCGGCCAGTTGGCTGGTGTAAGGAGCGAACTCCTCGACGCCCGCCGACAGCGGCACCGAGAGGGCGCCGTACGCCGCATCCCACCCCGCCACCTGAGCCGCGGCCGTCGCGGCGAGGAACTCCAGGGGCATCGTGCCGCTGGCCCCGGGAGTGCCATCCGTCAGGAACACCGAACGCCCGGTCACCGCCGGCTGGCCCATCGCCGAGATCCGAGCGGTCGCCGCCCGCGCGGCGTCGGCGAGCGCGTTCGCCACAGCACGCAGCGCCGCCCGCAGATAGTTGGTGTAGAAGCCGCCGTGGTGCACCACCGTCCCGTCGGCGAACAACGGATTCTCGCTGCCGGTGCGGATCGCCTGCTGGACCACGAACGTCGCGTAGTCCAATTCATCGAGTAGCAGCCCGTGCACGTGCGGCACCGTCCGTAAGGAATAGGAGTCCTGGATCCGGGCACCCCGCCGGCCACGGGGCCACAGCGCGGTGAGCACCTCGCAGACCACCGAGACTCCCCGGTACGGTGCGGCCGCTGCTGCGTGCGGACTGAACGCCTCCGGGTTCGCACGGGTGGCGCGGGCACTGAGCGCGCAGACGGCCAGCCAGGCGTCACTCAGTTCCTTGATCTGCTCCAGTCCCAACGCCGCGTCCGCCAGCGACGCAGCGTTGCTGGAGATCAGCGGCAGTGCATCACCCGCCTGCAGAAGGCCGGGCCGGTCGGCGAGCAACCAGACCCCGATCTCGGCGAACACCGCCAGATCGCCGGTGCCGATCGCCGTACCTTCATGGATGACGGGCAGATCGTCGTCCGACAGGGCCTGCACCAATCGGGTCACCACGTCCAGCGGGACACCACCGTGACCACCGGCACATTGGGCGATCCGGATGGCCAGCAACGCCCGGACCCGCTCGCGAGAGCGGGGCGCGCCACTGGTCGTGGCGTGCGAGGTGAGAATGCGGCGCAGTTGCGACTCGTCGTCTGCGACCGCAGCGATGCGCTGCGCCCCGACACCCGTCGTGCGGCCGTAGACGGGGCGCTGCGCGCTGATCCGATCCGCTTCGTCGTGGGCATGCTGGATCGCCACACGATCGGCGTCGGCGAGCTCCAACCTCGCCTCCCGCCGTGCGATCGCAGCGACACCGGGCAGGTCGAGCTCACCCGGGACGAGGGTGCGCATCTCCACCCCTTTCGTTGGTCTGGCGGCGAAGTGTCTGCTCAATACGCAAGACTGCCAGCCATGATCCGCTTCGAGGCAGTGACCAAGAAGTACGACGACGGGACCACCGCGGTCGACCATCTGGACCTGACCGCGCCCACGGGGAAGATCACCGTGCTCGTCGGTCCGTCCGGATGCGGGAAGACGACCAGCCTGCGAATGATCAACCGGATGATCACCCCGACGTCCGGCACGGTCCTGATCGACGACCAGGACACGGCCTCGCTGCCAGCAGCCAAGTTGCGGCGCGGGATCGGCTACGTGATCCAGCACGCCGGGCTGTTCCCGCACCGCACCGTCGTGGACAACATCGCCACGGTGCCGATGCTCAACGGCGTCAGCCGGCGCGAGGCGCGGACCCGGGCGGTGGAGTTGATGGAGCGGGTGGGCCTGTCCCCCGAGTTCGCCAAGCGCTACCCCGCCCAGCTGTCCGGTGGCCAGCAGCAGCGGGTGGGCGTCGCGCGAGCCCTGGCGGCTGATCCGCCGGTCATGCTGATGGACGAACCGTTCTCCGCCGTCGACCCGGTGGTGCGTGACCAGTTGCAGGATGAGTTCCTGCGCCTGCAGGGCGAGTTGGGCAAGACCATCGTCTTCGTCACCCACGACATCGACGAAGCCATCAAGCTCGGCGACCAGATCGCGGTGTTGCGTGTGGGTGGGAAGTTGGCCCAGCTGGCGTCCCCGCATGAGTTGCTGACGCGGCCGGACGACGCGTTCGTTGCCGGTTTCGTGGGTCGGGACCGCGGGTACCGCGCGCTGGGTTTCGCCGACGCCGACCTTCCCGTCTCCGATGAACCCACCGTGCGCCTGGGCCAGGACGTCGGGTCGGGAGCGGACTGGGTGCTCGTCCTCGACCAGGACAGCGCCCCCCAGGGCTGGATCGATCGACGTACGACGAGTGGCCAGGTCACGCCGGACGTCCTGCGACGAGGGGGAACCCTTGCGACACAGGGTGGTTCGCTGCGCAGTGCGCTGGACGCCTGCCTGTCGTCACCGTCCGGTCGCGGAGTAGTCGTCGACGACGCCGGTCGCTTCGTCGGCACCCTCCGCCTGGAGACCGTGATCGAGCGGATCGAGGCGGAACGAGCTGACGCACCGGAGGTGACGGCCTGATGTTCGCCTACTTCCGGGATCACTTCGCAGAAGTGATGAACGAACTGTGGGCACACACCTGGCTGTCCACGGTGCCCGTCGTGATCGGCCTGCTGCTGGCACTGCCTCTGGGGTGGATCGCGCGACGCTACTCGTTCACCTATCCCCCGATCATGACGGTGACCGGCCTGCTCTACACGATCCCCTCGATCGCGTTGTTCGTGCTGATCCCACCGCTGCTCGGGCTGGACCCGCTGACGCCGCTGCAGGTGCCGATCGCGCTGACCATCTACTCGGTGGCGTTGCTGGTGCGGGTGGTTGCGGACGGCCTGGGATCGGTGAGCGAGACGACCACCAACGCCGCAACCGCGATCGGCTACACCGGCCCGCGGCGGTTCTTCGCCGTGGACCTGCCGGTCGCCGTACCTGTCATCAGCGCCGGGGTCCGGGTCGCGGTCGTCTCCAACGTGAGCATCGTCGCCGTTGCCGGCACGATCGGCATGACCAACCTCGGATCGTTGTTCGACCAGGGCTACCAACTGTCGGTGAACGGTCCGTACTACCCGCCGATCCTGCTCGGTCTGGTGCTGTGCATCCTGCTGGCGCTGGTCCTGGACGGGCTGGTCGTGCTCGCGACCCGACTGCTCACCCCGTGGCGTCGGGCCGGCGCCTCCGTCGGAGCGCCCGCATGATCGGCCAGGTCCTGGAGTGGCTGAACGACCCGGCCCATTGGCGCAACATCGGCCCCTACACCGGCATCCGCACCCAGTTGCTGACGCACATCTGGTACTGCCTGATCGCATTGTTCTTCGGAATCCTGATCGCTGTGCCACTGGGGCTGTGGATCGGCCACACCGGCCGCGCGAAGTGGATCGTCACCACCGCCAACGCGCTGCGCGCGATTCCCACGGTCGGGTTGCTGATCCTGCTGGTCGTGATGATCGCGCCGCACTTCACCGGCCGTACGTCGGCGGGCTTCCTGATCCCGACCTTGATCGTGCTGGTCATCCTGGCCATCCCGCCGTTGCTGGCCGGCACCTACTCCGGCATCGACAACGTGGACGACAGCGTGCGCGATGCGGCCTACGGGATGGGGATGACCAGTCGGTCGGTGCTGTGGAAGGTCGAGGTCCCCAACGCCCTTCCGTTGATGTTCTCGGGCTTGCGCTCAGCGGCCCTGCAGGTCATCGCGACAGCGACCATCGCGGCGTACGTCACACTCGGTGGTCTCGGCCGGTTCATCTACGACGGCCTGGCCCAGCAGGATTACCCCCAGATGATCGGTGGTGGTGTCTTGGTGGCTGGGCTAGCGTTGGCGACCGATATTGTCCTTGCCATAATCCAACGTTATGTAGTTTCACCCGGGGTGTCCGGCCGCTTCCGCCGGTCGAGCGCCTCGGACCAGAGGGTGTCGAACGACCCCGCCGAATTAGCCCTGGAGTTGTCATGATCAAACGTTCCCTCGCCGCTGCAACCATCGCCGGACTCGCACTCGGGCTGTCCGGCTGCGGCAAGGACAGCGCCGCCGGCAACTCGGCCTCCCCCGGCGGCACCGGCGGTGCCACGATCGCCTCCCAGATGATCTTCGGTGGCCCCGCCGAGTTCCAGACCCGCGCCGACGGCCTGCCCGGGCTGACCAAGCACTACGGCGTGACGTTCAGCAAGTTCATCACCACCGACACCGGCGGCCCGGTCACGGTCACGGCCCTGAAGAACGGACGGATCGACGCAGCCAACCTCTTCACGACCGACCCCTCGATCAAGGCCAACGACTTCGTCATCCTGACCGACCCGAAGTCCAACTTCGCCGCGCAGAACGTGACGCCGATCGTCAACAAGGCCAAGGCCACCCAGGGCGTCAAGGACGTGCTGAACGCGATCTCCACCAAGCTGACCACCGTGGACCTGGGCAACCTGGTCGGCGCCGTGCAGAACGACAAGAAGGACCCCGAGGTGGTGGCCAAGCAGTGGCTGGCCGACCACCCGCTGGGCACCCCCGCCAACGCGGCATCCGGTGCGACGCTGACCGTCGGCTCGGCCAACTTCCCGGAGAACGTCGTGTTGGCCTGGATCTACGCCGATGCCCTCAAGGCCGCGGGGGCCAACATCTCCACCAAGATGAACATCGGCAGCCGTGAGAAGTACTTCCCGGCGCTGAAGTCCGGTTCCATCGACGTGTTCCCCGAGTACAACGGCGCCCTACTGAGCTACCTCGACAAGAACGCCACGGCGACGACCACCGCGGAAGTCGACGCGGCGCTGGCCAAGGCGCTGCCCAGCAACCTCGAAGCCCTCAAGTCCTCGCCGGCAGAGGACTCCGACGCGATCGTGGTCACCAAGGCGACGGCCGAGAAGTACAACTTGACCTCGATCGCCGACCTGGCCAAGGCGGCTTCCTGATCAACGTCCAGCTCAGTCCCCACCGCGTTCGGGCGGCCTACGACCGGTAGGCCGCCCGAACCGCTTGTTCGACCTGCTCGAACCGATCCTGGGTCAGGGCACATGCCTGTCGACGTACCCGGGCGGGGTCGATCCGCAACGTCCGGTTGACCCGCACCTCGCTGCGACGACCACTGGTGTCCCAGGGCCCGGAGCCGATATCCACCCACAACCGCCCGGCCCGGCGTTCCTGGGCGGCGTCGCGGTCGTGGTCCTTGCTGGTCAGCGGCAGCGCCAGGAGCCACGGTCCGTCGGTTCCGATCAGCAGGACCGGGCGGTCCTTGCCCTGGCTGTAGTCCTCCTCGAAGGGCACCCAGGCCCACACGATCTCGCCGGGGTCGAACTGGTTGTCCGCGTGCGGGGCGTAACTGATCGGCGGCATGCCCTTGAAATCCCCTGGGTAGTCGCTCGACCTCTGGCCTGCGGGGACACTGCCGGGCCGATCTGCCGAGGACCCACTTCTGCGCGTCGCGGAGGACCCACTGCTCTGCGTCGCAGTCCGGACCGCGGACATCACGGACTCGAAGACCGATCGCCAACCTGAGGAAGCCATACCGCCGATGGTAGGGGCTAACTACCTGTAACTCGATGTTCCTAGTACCGCGCGTACCCACTATCGGTTACGCTGTCGTAAGTGCGGACCGAGTACCGGGCACCGTCCGCCACGTTCCCTGCTTCTTGAAAGGCGTGCCATGAGCATCCTGAACACCAAACTGACGCCCGCCGACAAGGCACAGGCCTACGGCATGCGGCTGCTCACCAGAGCCGGTGGCCTGGATGCGATCAAGAACGACACGCTGCGCAAGCGCTTGGAGAAAATCCTCTACACCAGCGCCAAGCAAGGCTTCAAGGCGCAGACGGTGGCGGGCAAGGCCTTCGCCAAGAAGTCCGGCTCCGGCGCTCCGGTACGCGCCACCCCGAGCACGCCGAAGGCCGTCTTCGACCTGAACCCCACCGAGGACCAGGCGATGATCGCCGAGGCCGCCCGGGAGATCGCCGATGAGGTGATCCGGCCGGCCGCCGCCCAGGCCGACACCGAACGGGCGCTGCCGGACAAGGTGCGGGCGCAGGCTGCTGAGATGGGTCTGACCCTGGTGGGCGTCCCCGCCGAACTGGGCGGCATCGCCGAAGAAGCATCCGCCGTCACCGGCGTGCTGGTGTTGGAGCAGCTTTCCCGCGGCGACATGGGCCTGGCCGTCGCGCTGATGTCCAGCGCCGCCGTCGCCGGTGCCATCGCCAACTACGGTGACGCCGCGCAGCAGGCGACCTTCCTGCCGCCGTTCACCGACGAGAAGGACCCGGCCGTCGGCGCGCTGGCCATCCAGGAGCCGCAGCCGCTCTTCAACCCGGCCAAACCCGCGACGACCGCGGTCCGCCAGGGCGACTCCGTGGTGATCAACGGCACCAAGGCGCTGGTCCCCGGCGCCGACAGCAGTGACCTGTTCATCGTGTCCGCGTTGCTGGACGGCGCTGCCCGCCTGATCATCGTCGAGCCGGGCGCCGAGGGTCTGCACTACGACGACAACCCGGCGATGGGCATCCGGGCGGCCAGGACCGGGCAACTGGTCCTTGAGGACGTCACCGTCCCCGCGACCAACGTCCTGGGCACCGAGGCGGACCACGCGGACGCCGTACGCCGGGCCCGTCTGGCCTGGGCCGCCGCCGCGGTGGGTACCGGGACCGCGGTCCTGGACCAGCTCAAGACCTACACCAAGGAGCGCAAAGCGTTCGGTGAGCCGATCGCCTACCGGCAAGCGGTTGCCTTCACCGTCGCCAACATCGCCATCGAGGTCGACGGTCTGCGCCTGGTCGTGCTGCGCGCTGCGTCCTTGCTGGACGCCGGCAAGGATGCCTCCGCCCAGATCGCGCACGCCCGCTCCCTCGCTACCCGCCACCTGACCGAGGTTGGCTCGAACGCGGTGCAGATGCTTGGCGGCCACGGCTTCGTCAAGGAATTCGACAACGAGCGGTGGTACCGCGACCTGCGCGCCACCGGTGTCCTCGAGGGCACCCTCTACGTCTGACCGGCC
Organism: Branchiibius sp. NY16-3462-2; assembly: GCF_001594145.1. GTDB lineage: Bacteria > Actinomycetota > Actinomycetes > Actinomycetales > Dermatophilaceae > Branchiibius. The sequence goes on from NZ_LVCF01000040.1 coordinate 188,667, forward strand.
CACCACTTTCAGGAGCACACCATGATCAATCTCGAGATCCCCCGGAAGTTCGTGCCGCTGGTCAAGCAGGCCGGATCGATGGCCGATGAGGTCTTCCGCCCGATCAGCCGCAAGTACGACCTGGCGGAGCACGACTACCCCGTCGAACTGGACCTGATGTCCGCGCTGATCGACGGCATGTCCGACAGCGGCGCCGCCCAGGGCGCCGGCGCCACCGGGGCGACCAAGGAGGCCGCCGCCAAGGAGAAGAAGGTCGACGACGGCAGCGCCAAGAACGGCGCCAACCTGTCCTCGGTGCTGTCCATCATGGAAACCTGCCGCGGCGACGTGGGCCTGACGCTCTCCCTGCCCCGCCAGGGTCTGGGTAACGCGGCGATCGCCGCCGTCGCCAACGATGAGCAGAAGGCACGGTACGCCGGTCGGTGGGCGGCCATGGCGATCACCGAGCCGGATGTGGGCTCGGACTCGGGGGCGATCCGCACGACCGCCACCAAGGACGGCGATGAGTACGTGCTCAACGGCGAGAAGATCTTCGTGACGTCCGGAGAGCGCGCCGAACTCGTCGTGGTGTGGGCGACCCTAGACCGCAGCCTGGGCAAGAAGGCGATCAAGTCCTTCGTGGTCGAACGCTCCAACCCCGGTCTGAAACTGGTTCGCCTGGAGCACAAGCTGGGGATCCGCGCTTCCGACACCGCCGCGTTCAGCCTGCAGGACTGCCGGGTGCCCGCCGCCGACCTGCTGGGTGACCCGGAGATCAAGACCGAGGGCGGCTTCGGCGGTGCCATGCAGACCTTCGACAACACCCGGCCGCTCGTGGCCGCGATGGCCGTCGGCCTGACCCGGGCCTCCCTGGACCTGGCGACTGAACTGCTCGCGCAGGCCGGGGTCAAGCCGGACCTGGACGCGCCGATCACCACCCAGTCGTACGCCGCGGCCAGCCTGATCGAGATGGAAGCCGACTTCGAGGCTGCCTACCTACTGGCCCTGCGGGCCGCGTGGATGGCCGACAACGGTCAGCCCAACTCGATGGAAGCTTCGATGGCCAAGGCAAAAGCTGGCCGTACCTGCGTCAACGTCTCCCTCAAGTGCGTCGAGTTGTGCGGGGCCACCGGGTACGCCGAGACCGAGTTGCTGGAGAAGTGGGCCCGCGACTCCAAGATCCTGGACATCTTCGAAGGAACCCAGCAGATCCAATTGTTGGTGGTTGCCCGCCGCCTGCTCGAGTTGTCTTCCAGCGAACTCAAGTAGTCACCACCGGCAACGTTGGAACGGCCCACTCCGGATGTCCGGAGTGGGCCGTTCACGTCCCCGCGCGCAACGAGTGGCGACTAATAGACACGGCACGAAAGTTTTTGCCATTCATCTTCACATCACCGGCAGTTCTTTTCGTATGCTCGTGCTCGGCGGGTTCATGACGCGCCGCCTACCTCATCCGGAACAGAGCAGGAGCACCGTCCATGTCACCTCAGCTTCGCACCACCCGCCGGACGCGTACGACGCTCAGCGCCGTCGGCATGATCGCGGTAGCCGGCCTGTTCCTGGCCGGCTGCGGCGACGACGGCTCGAGCACGGGATCCACCGGAGGGGCCAGCGGCGACTCCGGTGGCAAGTCGGTCAGCCTGTGGGTGATGAAGGGCACCAACCCCGATGCCTCTGGGTACTACAGCGCCTTGAAGACCGACTTCAAAGCCAAGACGGGTGCGACGTTGAACATCCAGGAGGTCGAGTGGGCTGACGCGCACGACAAACTGGTGCGGTCTTTCGCCAGTGGTGACGGCCCGGACGTTTCGGAGATCGGCACGACCTGGACGCCGGAGTTCGCCTCCGCCGGTGGCCTGGCCGATCTGTCCAGCAAGATCGCGTCCTCGGGTAAGGGCAATGACCTGCTGCAGGCGCTCAAGGATTCGGCGACCTATGACGGCAAGCAGTACGGCGTGGGCTGGTACGCCGGTACCCGCGGCGTGGTCTACCGCAAGGACATCTTCGCCAAGGACGGCATCAAGGTGCCGACCAACTGGGCCGAACTCGAAGACACCGTGAAAACGCTGAAGCAGAAGGAGCCGGGCATGGCTCCTATGCCGATCGCGGGCGCCTCGTCGTACGCCGCTGCCCCCTTCATCTGGGGAGCGGGCGGTGATTTCGCAACGGAGAGCGGCGGCAAATGGACCGGCACCCTGGACAGCGCAGGCTCCCGCGCGGGGCTGTCCTTCTACACCGGTCTGGCGACCAAGGACGGCTCATCCACGACCGGCGCCTCGACGTGGAAGGAAACCGATCTGCTGGACGCCTTCACCAAGGGCAAGGCCGCCATGGTCATCCAGGGCAACTGGACTCCCAAGGCCGCCGTCCAAGCCGACCCGACCCTGAAGGACAAGATCGGCGCCTTCGCGGTACCCGGTAAGGACGGCGGCATCGCTCCGACCTTCCTAGGTGGTTCCAACCTGGCGGTCATGGCCAAGAGCAAGAACCAGGATCTCGACTGGCAACTGATCGACCTGATGACCTCCGATAAGTTCGCCAAGCAGTGGGCGGACGAGACCGGCTTCTTCCCCAGCACCCAGAGCGCGCTCAAGCCGTACGCGAACAGCACCGATCCCTTGGTGGCCCCCTTCGCGAAGGCCATGCTCGAGGCGGGCCGCAACGTCCCCAACGCTCCGCAGTGGGGCAAGGTCGAGGGCAACAAGACGATCACCCAGATGCTGCAGTCGATCCTGACCGGTACATCGGTGGATGACGCCACGACCAAGGCCAGCCAGGCGATCACGGCAACCCTCAACGCTAACTGACCAAGGAACGCTGGAGCGCTCTCGAACGCAGAGCCTGCGTCGCAGGGCGCTAGATAATCGCGCCGGCCATCGCAATCTGGGTAAGTCGCTGGAGAGGTGGCGGCGGTGTGGACAACGACTGAATGAGGCCGATGTACATAAGGTCCGCCTCGGGGTCTACCCAAAACCAGGTGCCTGCCGCGCCATCCCAGAAATAGGTGCCGGTGCCTACCGGGAGCCCGGCCGAATCTGGGTCGATAACTACAGCACCGTTGTATCCGTATCCCAGCCCGGGCCCGAATCGCATCTGACCGACGCGAAAGGGTTGGGCTAGTAGGTGCTCAGCCAGGTGGTTGGTCATCATGATGCTCACTTGTTCAGCCGAAACTATACGAGTCCCATGCCAACTGCCTTTGTTGAGTAGCAGTTGGGCGAACCGGCATAGTCGTCAACTGTTGAATACAGCCCCATTCCACCCCAAGCGATGGCTGGCCTCTCGGTCCAGTCGTTAAACAATGGGTTTTCCGTAGGAACTAAATGGTCACTTTGGAACCGATACATCTGGGCTACACGATCACGATAACCGGGTGGCACATAGAATCCAGTGCAGTTCATGCCGAGGGGCGAGAAGATCTCGCGCTTCATGAATCGATCGAGACGCTGCCCAGTGAGCCGTTCAACTATTGCTCCCTGTAAGTCAGTTGAGATGCTGTATCTAAACCCTTCTCCTGGGTGCTGGGCGAGCGGAAGATGCGCCACGCGGGTCACAAGATCATCGGCACCGTCTGCACCTAGAACCCCCGCCTGCTGGTAGATCCGGTCGACCGGATCCTCTGTTTGGGTTCCGTACGCAAACCCTGCTGTATGTGTGAGCAGCTCGATCATCAATGGCTGGTGTCGCGCCATTGCCCGACTCACACGCCCAGAGGAATCTACGAATGCCACGTCGCGCTCGGCCAATTCCGGCAGGTAGGTGGAGATTGGCTCCATCGGCTTCCACATACCTCGATCGGCGAGGATCGCCATCGCCAAAGCAGTAACAGGTTTGGTCATTGAGAAGATGCGGAAGATCGTGTCGCGACGCATCCGGCGTCGCTGGAGGTGGTCGTTCATCCCGTACACGCCCACGTTGGCGATCCGTCCGTGCCGCGCAGTCAGAGTCACCGCTCCGGCAACCTCACCCCGATCGACGTAGTCGCGTACGACGGCCTCAACCCGGTCGAGGCCTGCCGGCGAAAGATCCACCTGCCTTGGAAGAGCAGTTCCGAGACCGAGCATCCGACCTGCCTTCACGCTCTGAAAATTGTTACCGTCCGATGCTCCCATGATGAGTAGGATTTTCATAGACTCGAAACGTTCGCGTCCCCATCACGGCATCTGGAGCACACCATGTCCCGACCTACTCGTCGCAAAACCTCGCGTAATCTGACCTGCTTGGTGGGGAGCATCGCTGCCGCGTCCCTGATTCTCGCTGGCTGCGGCGATGACGGGTCGAACCCCGCCGCTACGAGCAACGGTTCTGGTGGAGCGCAGACAGTGAACCTGTGGGTCATGAAAGGGACCAACCCCGACTCATCTGGCTACTACAACGCGCTGAAGAGTGCGTTCAAGAGCAAAACCGGTGCAACCGTCAACATCACCGAGGTTGAGTGGGCAGATGCGCACGACAAACTCGTACGCTCTTTCGCCAGCGGCGACGGCCCGGACGTTGCGGAGATCGGTGCGACCTGGAACCCGGAGTTCGCATCAGCGGGTGGGCTGGCCGACCTCACCGCCAAGATTCAGTCCTCCGGGCTGGGAAACCAGGAACTGCAGGCTCTGAAGGATTCAGCCACCTACGACGGAAAGCAGTACGGGGTCGGCTGGTACGCCGGTACCCGCGGAATCGTCTACCGCAAGGACATCTTCGCCAAGGACGGCATCAAGGTACCGACCAACTGGGCCGAACTCGAGGCCACTGTAAAAACGCTGAAGCAGAAGGAGCCTGGCATGGCTGCCATGCCCATCGCGGGTGCTTCGCAGTACGCTGCTGCCCCCTTCATCTGGGGAGCGGGCGGCGACTTCGCGACGCAAAGTGGCAGTAAGTGGACAGGACACCTGGATAGCGCTGCATCCCGCGCTGGCCTGTCGTTCTACACCGGTCTGGCCACCAAGGATGGCTCATCGACCGCGGGTGCCTCCACGTGGAAGGAAACCGATCTGCTGGACGCCTTCACCAAGGGCAAAGCCGCCATGGTCATCCAGGGCAACTGGACTCCCAAGGCCGCCGTGGAAGCCGATCCGACGTTGAAGGACAAGATTGGCGCCTTCGCGATTCCCGGCAAGGACGGCGGAATCGCTCCGACGCTCGTTGGCGGGTCCAACCTGGCGACGATGGCTAGAAGCAAGAACCAGGACCTCGACTGGCAACTGATCGAATTGATGACCACCGGTGCACTTGCCAAGCAGTTCGCGGAGGAAAGCAGCTTCTTCCCTAGCACCAAGTCCGGCTTGGAGAGCTTTGCAAACAATCCCAATTCGCTGACCGCACCCTTCGCCAAAGCCATGCTCGACGAAGGCCGGGCCCTCCCGAGCGCACCTCAATGGGGTGCGGCAGAGGGTAAGAAGATAATTCCGCAGATGCTGCAGTCCATCCTCACCGGTACCCCGGTCGACAAGGCGACAACTACGGCCAACCAGCAGCTGACGGCCATCTTGAACGAGAGTTGAGATGCGCCGTACCGCTAGCCGCCCGTGGCTGCTTCTGGCCGCGCCACTGCTGGTCATTGCGGCACTGCTGCTCTATCCGATCTACCGAGTCATCTATCTGTCGTTCCACGCGTACGGCCTGAAGGAGATCATCTCCGGGGTCCCACGGTGGATCGGCCTGGACAACTACAAACAGGTGTTCTCGGGCTCCCCCGGGCTGCCGGCGAACTACCTGTGGAGCATCATCCTGCCCAACACCGTCGTCTTCGCGGTGGTGACCGTCGTGGGGACGGTGGTGTTGGGCACGCTGGTCGCGCTGTTGTTGCGTGCGCTGGGTCCGAAATGGCGCAGCGTCATCATCGGCGCAATGCTGATCGCCTGGGCCCTCCCGGCAGTGACGGGGACCTACATCTGGCGCTGGATCTTCGATCCGGACGCCGGCATTGTGCGTCAGGCGCTCCAAGGCCTCGGACTGCTCGGCCCGGAGGGCTACAACTGGTTCCTCGACCGGCTCAGCTTCTACGCCATCGCCGCCCTGAACGTGATCCACCACGGCTACCCGTTCGTGGCGCTGACCATCTACGCCGGCCTGCTCACCGTCCCCGAGGACCTGTACGAAGCAGCGGCGCTGGACGGTGCGAGTGCCTGGAAACGGTTCACCAGCATCACGCTGCCGATCCTGCGACCGGTCTTCGCCGTGGTGACGATTCTGTCGACCATCTGGAACTTCAAGGTCTTTGCGCAGATCTACCTGATGCCCGGCGGTGACGGCAGCAACCCCGACGTCCTCAACATGGGCGTGTGGTCCTACATCACCGGTATCAACCAGACCAACTACGGCCTGGGGTCAGCAATCGCGGTGCTGCTCACGCTGGTGCTGCTGGCGATCACCCTGGTCTACCTGCGACTGCTCTTCCGGGAGGACGACCTGCAATGAACAGCCACTCCACTCCGGCCATGAAGATCGGCAAGTACACCGCAGCGGTCGCCCTCCTGTTGTTCACCCTGTTCCCGATCTACTTCATGCTCACGACGGCCGTCAGCAACACCAATACCTCCGGCGCGGACAGCCTGTTGCCGACGTCGTTCACCTTCCGGCACTTCACCGACGTGATGACCAAAGGGCATTTCAGCACCTATCTGATGAACTCCGCGATCGTCACGGTCATCACGGTTGTCGTATCGGTCTTCCTGGCCCTGCTGGGTTCGGTGGCGATCGCCCGCTTCCGATTCCGTTTCCGCACAACGGTTCTCGTGCTCGTGCTGATCGTGCAGATGTTGCCCGCGGAAGCATTGGTCATCCCGCTCTTCCTACAGATGAAGCAGTGGCACCTGCTGAACTCCCTCATCGGACTGGCCGTCGTCTACATCGCCTTCTCGTTACCGTTCGCCATCTGGAACCTGCGCGGGTTCGTTGCTGCCGTGCCCGTGGAATTGGAGGAAGCGGCCTACCTGGACGGTTGCGGCTGGTGGCGGATGTTCCGCTCGGTGCTGCTGCCGCTGGTCACCCCGGGCCTCATCGCGACCGGAGCGTTCTCCTTCGTCCTGGCCTGGGAGGAGTTCACCTTCGCCCTGACCTTCCTGTCCCGCGACGACCGCCTCACCGTGGGCGTCGGGTTGCAGTCCTTCTTCGGCCAGAACACCAACGACTGGAATGGTCTGATGGCCGCCTCGACCATCGTGACGATCCCGGTCGTGGTCATCTTCGTGCTCGCGCAGAAGCGCATGGGGGCCGGACTGGTGGCTGGGTCTGTCAAGTGAACGAGCTGCGCCGGTTGGCCCTATCGGTGCTGATGCCCGGTTTCGAAGGGCGCATCGCGCCGGACTGGCTGAAGTCCGCGGTTGATGACGGCCTGGGAAGCGTCTGCTACTTCGGGCACAACATCAGTCCCGATCCTGCTGCGACCCGGGCGCTTTCAGACGATCTACACACCCGTGGCCTGTCCGTCGTCGCCGTCGATGAAGAGGGCGGGACCGTCAGCCGCCTGGGCACCCACCATGGCAGCGCTCACCTGGGTGCCGCGGCCCTCGGTGCCCTCGACGACCTGGACGCCACCAGTGCCGTCGCGTCCGCGATCGGCCGGGACGTCCGTGCCGCCGGCATCGATCTGGATTTCGCTCCGGTCGCGGACGTCGACAACAACCCGCTGAACCCGGTCATCGGGATCCGGTCCTTTGGTTCCGAGCCGGATCGGGTTGGCGAACAGGTGGCGGCCTTCGTCGATGGACTGCAGTCGCGGGGAGTCGCCGGTTGCGCGAAACACTTTCCCGGACACGGTGATACCGATGTTGACTCCCACCTGGGGCTACCGCGTATCGACCACGACCGGGCTCGGTTGGACCAGGTCGAGTTGGTGCCGTTCCGGGCAGCCATCTCGGCGGGCGTGCAGGCGATCATGACGGCGCACATCGTCTTCGCCACCGTCGATCCCGATCAGCCGGCGACGACCAGCCCCGCAGCGCTGTCCCTGTTGCGAGAGGGACTCGGGTTCCCGGGCGTCATCGTCACCGATGCCCTGGACATGCGGGCGATCCGGGACGGAATGGGCATGGGCGAAGGCTGCGTGCGCGCGCTGCAGGCGGGCGCCGACGTGATCGCCCTCGGGAACGCCGTCTTCAACGGTGGCCCCGCAGGCCCGGAAGGCATTCTGCAGGAAGCAGTTTCGGCAATCACCGCCGCTGTACACAGCGGCCGCCTGGACCCGACGCGACTGCAGGAGGCCGCCGGTCGACTAGCGCGGCTACGCAATTGGGTCGAAGGGGCCCATCAACCTCGGCCCGGCGCGACCGCCGAGCAGGAGCGCAGGTGGGCCGCGTCCGCGCTGACCGTGCGCGGTCGGTGCGAGGCTCCTGCCGGACCGCTGCGCGTCTTGGACGCCCGTCGCGCGCGAAACATCGCCGCTGGTGCTCTCAACGACGTGCTGCTCAATGAGGTCGTACGCCGACACCCCGGCTCCGTGGTCATCCGCGCCTTCGCGCGTGGCCAGTCAGCGGAGGGCCATGGCGACGACGCCGCACCGGCCAGCGTGGTGCGCGATTCCCCCGCCGTCGACCTGGTACTCACCGGCACGCTCGGGGTCGATCCCGTCCAGGACGACATCGTGAGTGACACGCTCGCAGCCAATCCGGAGGCGATCCTGGTGTGCGCTGCGGGTGACGATCAGTTGCCGTGGTCGCGACAGTGGCCGCGCGTCGTGCGAACCCACGGGCACAGCATCCCGACCGCGGTCGCGCTCGCCGATCTCCTCGAGGAGCCAATCGGCTAGCGGGTCAGTGCCGCTGTTCGGAACGCTGCCACGCCGAGATCAGGTCGTCACGAGCACCCTGGCTCGGCGCCGAGTCGATCGCGCGTCGCACTGCGCGCATCGAGCGGGCGGCATCACGGCGGGCGACGAAGGTGCGGGTCAGGCGGGACATGCTGGTGCTTCTTTCACGATCCGATCGGTGATCCAGACCACAGTAATTGCAGTCCGAACATTTCTATATCGAAATTATATGCCCGTACTGCCCCACCGGCAAAACCCGGGCCGTCAGGCCAGCAGGTCGGCGTACTCCGGGTGTTGATCGATCCAGTGCTGCACATACGGGCACGCGGGAACGACCCGAAAACCCTTGTCCCGCAGGTCATCCAGCGCGAACTGGACGATCACTCCCGCGATCCCCTGGCCCTGGTGGGCGGGGTCGACCTCGGTGTGCGGGATGGACACGATGCCCTCGCCCGCCGGGTAGTAGTCCGCGAGCCCCACGATCGCGTCACCGGACCACCCCTCGTACCGCGACTCGTCGGGGTTGTCGATGACTCGGATCGGGCTGCTCATGCGGCCATCATCGCGCGGCCCACTGCTCCAGAACCGCCGGGGTGGTCAGTTCATCGATCGCCCGGCTGACGGCGCCGGCAACCGGCCCGTCCTGGTGCAGCGCGGCCAGCACCGGCGGCGGATCGCTGCGACGGAAGGCCATCAACCCGTCCTGGTACCCCCGCTCGAAGGAGGTCGCATCCGCCGCCATCAACCCTGGCGCAAGGCCGCCGACGGTCACGACCTGCGGATCGAGTGCGTTAACCAAAGCACCCACGCCGCGACCGAACGCGTGTGCCGCGGTCGCCTCGCCACCCGGGTCCAGCATTGCCACGACCACCTGTCGCGACCAGCAGCCGAACGCGCCGCACGGACACTGCTGCGCCGGGTCGCCGAACGGCAGGTGCCCGAACTCCCCCGCGGCCCCCGTCGCGCCGAGCACGGGCGCGCCGTCGAGGACCATCACCCCGCCGATCCCGCCGGTCAGCAACAGGTGCAGGCAACTGCTGGCACCGCGCGCCGCGCCGGTGCGCGCTTCGGCGAGGCCACCCAGGGTCGCGTCGTTGCCCACCAGCAGCGACGCGTGCGGTGGCAACCCGCGCAGCAGCGGAGCCAGGTCGGCCGGCTGCGGCTGCTCCCCCGCAAACTGCAGGAGACGGTCGCCGGTCACCGTGCCCGCCACGGCGACGGACACGACCGGGACGCGATCGGCGTACGGCGACAGGGCCTTGCCCAGCCGGCGCGCCAGGTGCGGGATGAACCGGGCGGGGGTCGCATCGGCGTACGTGCCCTGCTCGAGGAGCGTGACCTCGCCGGCCAGGTCGGCCACCAGGATCTGCCACGTGGACCCCGCCAGATCGAGTACGCCGATCAATGGGCCCTGCGGCGCGGCCGCCAGGAGGGTGGTGGGCCGGCCGGGTCCCGTTGCGGGAGCGGGGGTTTCGGTCAGTAGGTCGTACTGACGCAGGCGGTCGAACAAGTCGCTGGCACTGGCGCTGGAGATTCCGAGTTGCTCCACGGCGAGGGAGCGGGTGACGCCGGGGGCGGTGTGCAACAGACGCAGGACCTCGCCGCCGACTTCCCAACGGCGTAGCACTGTGCGAGGAATCACCGTGGCGACAGGCCCAGCCAACTTGGCAGAGCCGGTCGTCGCCGAATATTCTCGGATCACGAGAAAATAGTACCCGGTGCCCCCAGGAGAGTCAGTGCAACAACCCACCACGGCCGACCGGTCGCCTTCGGTCGTCGCCGACGGTGACGCGGCGTTCCGCGCTGCCCGCATCGGTCTGGTGACGCTGTCGCTGGCCTCGTTCGGTGCGCTGACCACCGAGATGCTGCCCGTCGGCCTGCTGCCGCAGATCGCTGCGTCCCTCGGCATCGCCGAGGAGCACGCGGGACTGCTGGTCGGTGTCTACGCGCTGATGGTCGCCGTGCTGGCCGTCCCGTTGACGATCCTGACCCGACGCCTGCCGCGCAAACCGTTGTTGTTGGCGACCTTGATCGGTTATGCGGTCAGCAACGTATTGGCAGCCACGGCAAGCGGATTCGCTGTCCTGGCCCTCGCGCGTGGATTGGGCGGCATCGCCCACGCTCTCTTCTTCTCGATCTCCATCGGGTACGCCGCGCGCCTCGCACCGCCCTCGCACACCGGCAAGGCGATGGCGCTGATGTCGGTCGGTGGTTCGGCCGGCTTCGTGCTCGGCGTACCGCTCGGCACAGTCATCGGCACCGCCTGGGGTTGGCGCGCGTCCTTTGCCATCCTCACCGTCGGGGTGCTCGCGATCGCCGCCGTGGCGTGGCGGGGGCTGCCCGGGGGCGGCGCCCCGCCGGTGGGGCAGCGTCGCGTACGTCGCGACCCCCGTCCGCTCATCGTGGTGATCCTCGCCTGCGGGTTGGCCTTCCTGGGCCACTACACCGCCTACACCTACATCGCCTCGCTCCTGCACTCCGCCGGACTGCGCCAGGACTGGGTCGGGCCGGTGCTGCTGGTGTTCGGCGTGGTGGGTCTGATCGGGTTGCGGATCGGTGCCCAGCACCTCGACCGGCGACCGCTGGGCAGTGCCCGGCTGATCCCGGCCCTGCTGGCGGCCGGACTTCTGATCGTTGCGGTGAGCTACCCGGAGCTCGTGCCGGTGCTGATCGGCGTCACCTTGTGGACCGGGTCCTTCGGCTCGATCCCCTCGCTCTTCCAGTCGCTTGCGGTGCGCGCGGGCGTCGCCAGCGCTGACGTCGCGGGTGCCTGGATCAACTCCGCCGCCAACGTCGGGATCGCCGGTGGCGCCGTCGTCGGAGGCTTCGTCCTGGCGCACGCGGGTATCGGGTGGTTGCCGGTGGTAGCTGCCACCCTCCTGCTCACGGTCGGCCTCCTGGCCCTGGCGGCACCGGCCGCCTTTCGCGGGAACGGCGACGCCGCAGCGCACTGAGCCCGCACCGGGGCGCGCCCGGTGCCCGCCGTCTTCAACTGAGTGGTTGATAACACCCTGGCCCCGCGCTACGGTGTATTCAACCAATCAGTTGAGGATCTACCCATGACCGAGCTCGACCCGCTCGACCAAGCCTTTGCCGCCCTCGCGGACCCGCCCCGCCGTGACATCGTCGCCCGCCTCGCCGCCGGAGACGCCACTGTCGGCGAACTGGCCGAGCCCTACGCGGTCAGCGTGCAGGCGATCTCCAAACACCTCAAGGTGCTTGAGCGCGCCGGGCTGGTCACCAAGACGCCCGATGCCCAGCGGCGCTCCGTCCATCTCGAGGCCCAGGTCTTCGACCTGATGACGAAGTGGATCGAGCGGTACCGCCGCGAGGCCGAGGCACGCTACCAGCGCCTCGACGCGGTCCTTGCCGCGATCACCGACGACCCATCGCCCACCGGATCCAAGGAGCAGGTCTCATGACCATCACCACGTCCATCGCCGCCGACGCCGCCGTGCCGGCGATCCACATCACCCGCGACTTCGCCGCGACCCCGGCGCAGTTGCTGCGCGCCCACACCGACCCCGACCTGTTCGCCCAATGGGTCGGGCCGGCCAGTCTGCAGACCCGGATCGTTGCCTGGGACGCCCGCGATGGCGGTGAGTGGCGTTACGTCTCGACACGCGACGGTGAGGAGTTCGCCTTCCGCGGCTGCTTCCACACCGTCGGGCCGGACCGCATCGTCCAGACCTTCACGTTCGAGGGCATGCCGGAGCAAGTGGCGTTGGAGACGCTGCGGTTCGAAGAACTGGGCGACCGCGCCACCCGCCTGCACGCCACGTCGCTGTGCGACAGCTTCGAGGCGCGGGACGCCTGGCTGGCCTCCGGCATGGAGACCGGCGTCGAAGAGGGCTACGCCAAGCTCGACCGACTGCTCGGCGGCAGCGATGACTGATGTGGCCACCCGGCATCGCATCGTCGCCGCCCGGTTCGGGGCGCTGACCCGCGGCGCGAGCGACTGGTCGGCGCCGTCGCCGGTCGACGGCTGGACAGCGGCCGACGTGGTCAGCCATCTCATCGAATGGTTCCCACCGTTCTTGCTCGCCGGTTCGGGCATCGAGTGGACGCCTGCGCTCAAGGGACCCGTTGCGGCGTGGGAGCAGCAGTCTGCCAGCGTGCAGGCACTGCTCGACGACCCGCACAACGTGTCGCGGACGTTCGCGCACCCGATGATCCCATCCTGCCCACTGCCCGAGGCGATCGACCGCTACTACACCACCGATGTGCTGATGCACACGTGGGACCTGGCTCGCGCCACCGGTCAGGATGACGGACTCGACGACGCCGAGTGCGCCGCCCTGCTGGCCGGGATGGAACCACTGGACAAGATGCTGCGCCAATCCGGCCAGTACGGCCCCAAGGTCACCGTCGCCGACGACGCTGGCGGCGTGGCCCGGTTGATGGGCTTCATCGGGCGCGATCCATCGTGGGGGCCGGTGCGGTGACGCCACCTAGGCTTGGCCGATGAGAGGCTTGCCAGCGCTGGTCGTCGCCACTGCCCTGGTGTTGGGCGGCTGCACGTCATCGCCGTCGCCCTCACCCAGCAGCTCCGGCGTCGTGCGGAGTACGCCGACCGAAGTGGTCAGCGGGCTCGAGTCGCCGTGGTCGATGGTCTGGTGGCGTGGCGTGCCTCTGGTCAGCGAGCGCGACACGGGCCGCATCCTTGAACTGGGCTCAGACGGTTCGAAGCGGCCGATCGGAACAGTGGGCGGAGTCGTTCACGGCGGAGAAGGTGGCCTGCTCGGTCTGGCGGTCGACCCGGCTGATCAGCGGCTGTTCGTCTACTCCACCGGTGAGGGCGGCAACCGCGTGCAGTGGTACGACGTGACCGGGTCCGCAGGCGCGCTCCGCCTGGGCGACCCGGTGACGATCCTGTCGGAACTACCGTCCTCCGGAACGCACAACGGCGGCCGTTTGGCCTTCGGACCGGACGGCATGCTCTACGTCAGCGTCGGCGATGCCCAGCAGCGCGAACGGGCCCAGGATCGGGACTATCTGGGTGGCAAGATCCTGCGCATCACCGGCACCGGTGAGGTTCCGGCCGACAACCCGTTCCCGGGATCACCGGTGTGGAGTTACGGCCATCGCAACGTGCAGGGCATGGCCTGGGCAGCGGACGGCACGATGTACGCCTCGGAGTTCGGGCAGAACACCTGGGATGAGCTCAACGTGATCCGCAAGGGCGGCAACTACGGGTGGCCGGTGGTCGAAGGCCGCAGTGACGACGAGCGGTTCGTGAGTCCGGTGCAGCAATGGCCGACGGAGGAAGCCAGTCCCAGCGGGCTCACGATCGCTGGCGGGACCATCTACCTAGCCAACCTGCGCGGAGAGCGGCTACGCGCCGTACCTGTAGCCAATCCCACTCAATCCCAATCGATCTGGACCGGGCAATTCGGCCGGTTGCGGGACGTCGCGGCCGCTCCGGACGGGCGGCTCTGGGTGCTGACCAACAACACCGACGGCCGCGGCGAACCCCGCGAGGGTGATGACCGGATCCTGTCGACGCCGGTGAGTTGATCACTCGGCGGGAGCGGACCGCGACAGGCGCACCTCATCGAGATCCAGGCGCGCCTGCACCTGCCGCAACACGATGTCGTCGATCTGCCGCTCGTCACGCAACTGGATCAGCGTCTCGCGTTCGCGGGCCAGCAACGCCAGCCGCAGCGCGGTGTACTGGTCGTGGTGCTGGACCAGGGCGTCATCGCCGTCATCGGCCGCGGACAGCAGCCGGCGGCGTTTCTCCATCTCGTGTCGCACCCGGTCGATGACGTGCTGGTCGCTGCCGAGGTCGGCTGCGATCTCGTCGATCGCGTCGTACGCCGCGTCGGCAGTGGTGGTCTCGGCCAGCTTGCGCTCCTCTTCCACCGAGGTGTCCTCAGGCAGCCGGGCGACCCGCACGATGAGCGGCAGCAACAGCGCCTGCAGCAGCGTCAGCACGATCACCCCGCAGGTGATGACGATGATCAGGTCCCGCCCGGGGAACGGCTCGCCGGAATCAAGTCGCTCCGGGATGGCGAGGGCCACCGCCAGCGAGACCGCCCCGCGGAAGCCGGCCGTGGCCGTCACCATCCGCTGACGGGCGCCGACCCGCCGGGCCCGCTGGGAGGCGCGCCGGTCGAACAACCGGAGAACGTACGGCGTGGTGTAGGTCCACACCCACCGGGTCCCGATCACGACGCCAGCGACCAGGAGGATGTCGATGACAGCCCCTTCGTAGGACTCGCTGCGCAGGTTGCGGATCGCGGACTGGGCTTGCAGGCCGACCAGAACGAACAGCGCGCTGCTGAGCACGGTGGTGGCCAGGGACCAGAAGCCCATCATCTGCTGGCGGGCCGCCGCACTGGTGATGCGCGGTGAGCTCTGGCTGATCCACAGCCCACAGGTGACCACAGCCAGAACGCCTGAGGCGCCGATCAATTCGGCGAGCAGGAAGGCCGCGAACGGTGTCACCAGCACGGCGATGTTCTCCAGCGTCGGGTCGCTGATCCGTGCGCGGACGGTGCTGCTGAGCCAGCCGATGACCAGGCCGGCCAGGACGCCACCGACGTAGGACAGCGCGACCAGCCAGGTCACATGCGACGGGGCAAACGTCTCTTGCCCGACCGTGACACCGACGGCGACCGCGAAGATCACCAGCGCCGTGCCGTCGTTGACCAGACTCTCGGCCTTGAGCACCGTGACGGTGCGACGCGGCAGCGCCCGGGCCAGCACCCCGACGGCTGTGGCGTCCGTGGGCGCGACGGCCGCACCGAGCACCCACGCGGGACCCCACGGCAGACCGCGCAGGTGCGCGACCCAGGCGACGGCTCCGGCGGTCAGGACGACGAGCGCGGTGCTGAGCAGAGCGACCACCCGCAGGTTGGAGCGGATCTCGCGCAAGGAGGTGGTCAGGCTCTCCCAGTACAGCAGTGCGGGGAGGAAGACCAGCAGCACGACCTCGGGCGGCAGTTGCGCCTCGCGGAACCGCGGCACGAAGCCGATGACGATCCCGGCCAGCAACAGCAGGATGGCGGGGGCGACCGGATACCGCCGGGCCAGGGCACCAGACAGCAGCAGCGCGACGCCGAGAACGACGATCAACTCCAGACCGAACACGGGGCTCCTCTCGCCGCAATTGGGATAAGGCTGGCACGAGCGTCCAGGCCGCAGTCGCTTTGGCACACTGCAGGGGTGATGGACCGTATCGACACCGTCGTGGTGGGGGCAGGCGTCAGCGGCCTGACCACTGCCCGCCTGCTCACGGATGCGGGCCGACGTGTAGTCGTGCTCGAGGCCCGGGACCGGATCGGCGGCCGGCTGCACACGGCTCGCGCTGACGGCCGCATCACCGATCTGGGCGCGTCGTGGATCCACGGTATCGATGACGGTCCGGTCTGGGCGGCGACGCAGGCTCTGGGGATGCGGGCGGCCGAGTTCACCGTCGGCAGCTATCAGGCCGGTGGCCGGCCGATCGCCTACTACGGGCCTGACGGGGACCGGCTCAGCGATGAGCAGGCCGATGCGTTCATCCAAGATGTGAGGACCGTTGACGAGCGGCTGGGGGTCCTGCTTGCGTCGGTGGGCCCCGGATCGTCGTACGCCGATCTGGCCGAGCGCGCGCTCGGCGCCCTGGACTGGGCGCCGGAGCGAGCGGACCGGGTGCGGGAGTTCCTGCAACATCGCACCGAGGAGCAGTACGGCGTGTGGATCGCCGACATGGACGCACACGGTCTGGACGACGACCAGACCAACGGTGACGAGGTGGTCTTTCCGGACGGATACGACCAGCTGGCAACGGGACTGGCGACCGGGCTGGACATCCGGCTCGGACAGGTGGCCACCCGGATCGAGTGGTCAACCTCCGGCGCCCGGGTGATCACGGCAGACCTGAGTCTGGATGCACGGCACGTCGTGGTGACGGTCCCTGTCGGCGTTCTGCAGTCAGGAGCGCTGGCCATATCACCGCCCCTGCCTCCCGAGGTGACGGGCGCGCTGGCGAACCTGGCGATGAACGATTTCGAGAAGGTCTTCCTGCGGTTCGACGACCGTTTCTGGGACCAGGACGTGTACGCCGTACGACGGCAAGGTCCCGCGGCCCGCTGGTGGCACTCCTTCTACGACCTGACCCGGTTGCACGGAGAACCGACGCTGCTGACGTTCGCGGCCGGACCGTGCGCGCAGGCGGTGCGATCGTGGTCGGATGAACAGATCGCCGAGTCGGTGCTGGAGTCGCTGCGGGAGATCTACGGCGACGTCCCGTCGCCCCGGTACGTCGACGTAACCCGTTGGCGTGACGACGAATTCGCGCGCGGCTCGTACGCGTACCTACGGGTGGGCGGCTCCCCTGCCGACCACGACACGTTGGCCACCCCGATCGGGGACGGCGTGCTGCACCTGGCCGGCGAAGCTACCTGGACCGACGACCCGGCCACCGTGACAGCGGCGATGTGCTCGGGGCACCGAGCCGCCGCCAACCTCCTGGGCCGCACCCCGGCGTACAGCGACCTGTGGCGGCCCTGAGCCATTCCCAGGGGGGCTGCCACGGGCGGCCGGGCAGGCTTATCGTCGCGATAACGGAAGGTCGCTGACGACGTCGTGCGGCTCCGCCACCGTCGCCAGGAGTCGCTATGGGCCGCAGCTATCGTCAAGTGTCCGTCGTCGCGGTGCTCGCGGCGCTCGTCCTCTCGCTGCTGGCCGCGTTCCCACCGACGGCGCAGGCGTTGACCGGTAGCGCGATCAAGAGCGCTCAGACCGGGATGTGCCTCGACGTGGGCGGGGCTTCCCGGGCGACCGGTGCCGGGGTGATCATCTACCCATGCCACGGGGGTGCCAACCAGCGCTGGCACCTGACGTCTGCCGGAGACCTGCGCGTGTACGACGACGCGATGTGCCTGACCGCGACCGGCGCCAGCGGCAGTAGACCGGGAGTGGCCAACTGCAACGACAGCGCCGGCCAGAAGTGGTCCCGCGGCAGTAACTCCTCGATCATCAACCGGGCCACCGGCCTGTGCTTGGACGTGCGCGGCGCGGCCACCCGTTCGACGACACCGGTGATCGTCTACCGCTGCCACGGCGCCGCGAATCAATCGTGGAGCGGCGGCACCGTCGCGTGCAGCAACGCCGTGTGCGGCGCCACCGTCATCGCCACCGATCCGGACATCCCGTGGGGTCTGGTGACGCTGCCGGACGGCACGTTGCTCTACAGCCGACGGGACGCCCACCAGATCGTCCGGTTCTCCCCGGCGACCGGTAGTAAGACCGTCGTGGGCACCGTCCCGGGCGCGGTCAGCACCGGAGGTGAGGGCGGTGTCCTCGGCCTCGCGATCGCGTCAGACTTCGCACGGGATCCCTGGGTGTACGTGATGTTCACGTCAGCATCGGATAACCGCGTTGCGCGAATCCGTTTCTCAGGCAACACCTTGAGCACCTCATCGATGCAGACGTTGCTCACCGGGATCAAGCGCAACATCTACCACAATGGTGGCCGGCTGCGGTTCGGCCCGGACGGCATGCTCTACGTCTCTACGGGCGACGCCCTCGATGGGGCCAACGCGCAGCGGTTGACCGGTGCCGGCTCGCTCAACGGCAAGATCCTGCGTATGACCCGCACCGGTGGCATCCCTGCCGGCAATCCGTTCAACAACTACATCTGGAGCTACGGGCACCGCAATCCGCAGGGTCTTGCCTTCGACAGCCAGGGCCGGCTGTGGGAGCAGGAGTTCGGCAACAACGTGATGGACGAGACCAACCTGATCGTGCGGGGCGGCAACTACGGCTGGCCGCAGTGCGAGGGTACGACGGGTAGTTGCGGCGGTTCGTTGATCGCGCCGAAGCGGACGTACCCGACATCGGCGGGCTCCTGCAGTGGCCTGACGATCGTGGGGAACGCGATCTACGTCGCGTGTGCGCGCGGCGAACGGCTCTATCGCGGCGAGATCTCCGGGTCCTCGATGGTGAATGTCCAGCAGTACTTCGTGGGAACCTACGGTCGGCTGCGGACGGTAGAACGCGCTCCGGGCGGCGACCTGTGGTTGACCACCACCAACGACCGCGACAGCACGCCGAACAACAGCAGCGAGAAGCTTATTCGAGTTGACCTGCGCTAGCGCGCTGCTCCGGGAAGCCCGTGAGTTCTTCCCGCAGGCGTGGTTCGGTGCGATTCTCCGGGTGGACTCCGTACTTGTCGGCGTAGAAGGCGCGCACGAAATCCATGTCGGCGGCGACGTCGCCGGTGGGCGTGAAGGTCGGGCCCATGCCGAGGGTGCGGGTCGGCCCGTCGATGAATCCCAGGGTCACCGGCAGCCCGGTCTGCAACGAGATCCGCAGGAAGCCCGGTTTCCAGTACTCCCCTTTGCTGCGGGTGCCCTCCGCTGCGATCACCAGCAGGAACGAGTCGGAGCCCTTGGCCTCCGCCAGCAGCGCACGGATCGTGTCGCCGGGGTTGGCGCGATCCAGCGGGATGCCGCCGGTGCGCCGCAGGATCGCGCCAGCGGGACCGTTGAAATAACTGCTCTTGATGAGCACCTGCGGCCGGCGGGAGCTTGCCCAGGCGATCGCCAGCATCGCGGCCCAGTCCCAGGCTGAGGTATGCGGCGCCCCCACCATGATCCCGGTGTCCGGCATCTCGCCCACCAGGCGCCACCGGGTGGCTTTCAGCAGACCTCGGGTTACGG
Organism: Branchiibius sp. NY16-3462-2; assembly: GCF_001594145.1. GTDB lineage: Bacteria > Actinomycetota > Actinomycetes > Actinomycetales > Dermatophilaceae > Branchiibius. The sequence goes on from NZ_LVCF01000040.1 coordinate 208,038, forward strand.
AACGACGGACCGGCATTGGACGACTCACGTCCTTGACTCTATCCACCGTCCTAGGCTGGAGCGATGGCGCAGAACAACGGTCGCGAACAACCGTGGGTCGACGACGCGGGCACCGACCACCGACTCATCATGCTGACCGAGAACCCCATCTCGACCGCGTTGGTCGGGCTGGCTGAGGTCATCGGTGTAGGGGCCGTCGTCGTCAGTGTCGACGAGGGCGGAGCGGGTACGGCGGCCGTCGAGTCCCTTTCCCCCTCACCTTCCGACGCGGTCGTGTTGTGCGACCACGATGCACCCGACGCCCCACGGGTGTTGCGCGACGCTCTGGCGGCCGGATGCGGGTACGTCGCGATGCTGGCCAGCCGTCAGCGCAGCGCGTCCGTACTCGACGAGTTGCGATCCGAGGGTGTAACCGAGGCCGACCTGGAGCGGCTGCACCTACCGGCCGGACTGAACATCGGCGGGAAAACCCCTGGAGCCATTGCACTTTCGATCCTGGCCGAGGTGGTGGCGACCTGGAACGACCGACCCGGCGGTCCGATGCGGGCAGGCAGCGCTCAGCCGACGGCGCCCAGCGAGCGCCAGTAACGGTTCAAGGCGTCGTTGACCTGGATGAACCAGACGATGTTGCCGATGAGCGGCAGGAACACCCACAGTCCGTAGATTGCGCTGACCGGTCTGCCCAAGCCGCGCTCCGCGCTGGCGTTACCGACCTCGTCCGGAGTCATGAAGTACAGGACGATCGGGAAGAAGATCGCTAGCACCAGAGCCAGACCCCCGCCCAACCCACGGCCGCCGCGCTGGGTCTTCAATTCATCGTGGACGCAGTACCAGTAGTACCAGGAGTAGAAACCCAGGGTCACGACCATCCACAGGAAGCACATTCCTGTCGAGCGGACCTTGCCCGCCACGAACGGTGGCCCCGGCTGGGCTGCCCAACCATAAGGACCAGGTTGCTGAGATGGCGGCGGTGGGTAGTTGGAGTACCCCGAGTAGTCGGTCATAGGGAGAAAACTACGTGATCGATCTTCGGGGACAATCCAGATTGTGAACCACGAACTGGCAGTACCTCAGGCCATACCGCTCGAGCCTCTCGAGGCTGACGACGTCGTCGAGGGCAGTCCCTTGGCGGGATCGGTAGCACTCACCACGCTCGGGGACAACGAAGTCGGCGTTTGGGAGATGACGCCCGGAGTCTGCACCGATGTCGAGACCGATGAGGTCTTCGTGGTGCTGTCCGGATCGGCCAGCGTGCGATTCGAGGACGGTACGACGCTTGAACTTCACCCGGGCTCAGTGGTTCGACTGTACGACGGCGAACACACCACCTGGACCGTCCGCGAGACCCTCCGCAAGATCTACCTGGCATAACAGCGGGCAACCCGCCGCCAGCCTGTGGTGGAGCATAGGGGATTCGAACCCCTGACCTCTTCCATGCCATGGAAGCGCGCTACCAACTGCGCCAATGCCCCGTGTAGGAGTGCCGCCGGTGTGCCCTGGCGACCGCCTTACCTTACTCAGCCGCAGCCGCTCGGACCAAATCGGCGCACGCGGGCATCACGCCGCCACCACCGCGCGCTCCTTCTTCCTGCGGGCGTATACCTGACGCCGCACCGAGGCCACCACCGTGCCGTCCTTCAGCGTCAGATCCGTCTCGAACCAACGCAGCACCTTCTCCCCCGAAGCCGCCGCCGCACGGATCTCCGCAACGGCCGCCGCGGGCATGTCGAAACGACCGAAAACCGTTGCGATACCTGGTGATCGGTAGTCGATGTGCGCCTGCGAGTCCCACACGTTGTATGCCGGCCCGAGCTGACCCATCAGCAGCATCGCGAAGAACGCATCGGACATGGCACCGATGGAGCCACCGAACGCCGTACCTTGCTGATTCTTGTTCCACCGGGTCAGCTTCAGCGCCACCGAGCAGGAGGACCAGTCCGGCTCGATCGACAGCACCCGGATGCCCGCGCCGAGCAGCGGCGGGTACAGGTTCAACCCGATCCGCAGCAGCCGCGGCGAGACCCGCGGCCGGGCGGAGTAGACACCCGCGGTGCTCACCGGGCCCCCGCGTTCCAGGTCTCGATGCGCCAGCCGTGCGCACCCTCGATCACCGAACCCCAATGGCAGTTGGACAGACCGCGGAAGGCCAGCCACGCCTGCTTCTGGGTCAGGCCGACCAGGGCCGCGGTCAGGGCGCGCCCACACATCCCGTGCGTCGCGATCACGGCGGTGCCGCCCTCGGGCAGCGTCGGCAGCAACTCCAACGCCGCCTCCTGGGCGCGCTGCATCACCTGGGTCAACGTCTCGCCGTCGCCGCCGCGGGGCAGGTCCTCGCCTGCTTCGACGCGGACCTGCAGATCGGCGTACTTCTCCTTGACGTCTGCCGCGGTCAGACCCGACCACGACCCGGCGTCGATCTCCCGGAAACGCTTGTCGTAGGCGATCGGCAGGTCCACCAGTTCCGCGAGCGCCTCGGCCGTCGCCGATGCCCGCGACAGGTCCGAGGACCAGATCGCGTCGATGTCGTAGGCGAGCAGCGCCCGGGCACCTGCCCGCGCCTGCTCCTGACCCAACTCGGACAGCGGTACGTCGAGTTGCCCCTGCCAGCGCCCCTCGGCGTTGTACGTCGTCTGCCCGTGCCGCCAGATGATCAGCCGCCGGTTCGATGATGACGTCATGCCGAAAGGTCGATCGTCGGACAGTCCCGCCACAACCGGTCGAGCGCGTAGAACTCTCGCTCCTCCTCGTGCTGCACATGCACCACGATGTCGCCGAAGTCCAGCAGGACCCAGCGATCGTCGCGTTGTCCCTCGCGGCGGATCGGTTTGACGCCCAGCTCGTGCATCCGCTCGATGATGCCGTCGACGATGGCCGAGACCTGGCGCTCGTTGTCGGCCGCGGCCACGACGAACACGTCTGTCAGCGCCAACTGGTCGCTGACGTCGATCGCGATGACACTGCTGGCCACCTTCTCATCGGCGGCGGCTGCTGCGGCCTTGGCCAGATCGATGGCGCGCTGCGTTGCGGCCACTACCCCTCCTGCTGTTGCACGGTGTGGATCAGATGTCGGCGACGGGGTCGGTGTCCCCGGGCCGGTACAGCGAGTGTTTGGCGATGTACTGCACGACGCCGTCCGGCACGAGGTACCAGACGGGGTGTCCGTAGCGGACCCGTTCGCGCACCCCGGTGGAGCTGATCGCCATTGCGGGCACTTCTTTCAACACGACACGGTCGGCGGGCAGGCCGGATCCGGTCAGCTCGTACCCGGGGCGGGTGACACCGATGAACTGCGCCAGGTCCCACAACTGGTCGACGCCCTTCCAGGACACGATCTGCGCCAGCGCGTCCGCGCCGGTGATGAAGAACAGTTCCGCGTCGGGTCGCTGCTCGCGCAGGTCGGTGAGGGTGTCCAGGGTGTACGTCGGTCCAGGCCGATCGATGTCCACCCGGCTGACCGTGAAGCGCGGGTTGGAGGCCGTTGCGATCACGGTCATGAGGTATCGGTGCTCGGCGGGCGCCACCTCGCGCTCGCTCTTCTGCCACGGCTGGCCGGTGGGGACGAACACCACTTCATCGAGGTCCAGGAGCGACTGGACCTCGCTGGCCGCGACCAGGTGACCGTGATGGATGGGGTCGAACGTCCCACCCATCACCCCGAGACGCAGGGTCAGTGCCCTTGCCTGTTGTGGTCCTGCGGAATGCCCTTGCCCACGGTGCGGCGGAAGAACCACAGCACCCCGAGGAGGGCTGCGAAGAACAGGAGCCCGAGGACGCCGTACGCCCAGTGCGGCATCGGCAGTTCGTTCTCTTCGAGTTTGGGCACGGCCTGAGCCAGCGAAACCAGGGACGATGACATGGCCACATCGTATCGGTGACCCGTCACGTACGCGTGGCGCCCGGCATTCGACGTTCTGTAAGCTCCGGCCGCTACTCTTGCGAGCATCATGAGTTCGATGTTCCTGACTGTGGTCGTCCCCGTGTACAACGAGGAAGACGTCCTCCCGCTCCTGGTCGATCGGCTCCGGCCGGTGCTCGATGGACTGGGCCGTACGTATGAGGTCCTGACCGTCGACGACGGCTCCACGGACACCAGTGCCGCCATCCTCGAGCGACTGCGCCGGCAGTGGCCGCAGCTGCGCATTGTTCGATTGCGGGCGAACGCCGGGCACCAGGCTGCGATCTCGGCGGGCCTGGAGCGGGCCCGGGGTGAATGGGTCGTGACGATCGATGCCGACCTGCAGGATCCGCCGGAAACAATCGCCGAGATGATCGACGCTGCGCTGAACCAACACGTGGACGTGGTGTACGGCGTACGTACCGATCGCAGCACCGACTCACCGTTCAAGCGCCACACGGCGGGCCTCTTCTACCGGCTCATGCGGCGGATCTCAGGGGTCGAGGCCCCGTTGGACGCAGGTGACTTCCGGTTGATGTCCCGCGCCACCGTCGATGCGGTGAACACGCTGCCGGAGGCCAACCGGGTGCTGCGCCTGGTCGTGCCCACCCTGGGTTTCCCCGCCACCGAAGTCGGTTACCGCCGCGAGCATCGCGCCGCCGGCGACTCGAAATATCCCCTGTCCAAGATGCTGAAGCTCAGCCTGGATTCGGTCACCGGTTTCTCCATGGCGCCGCTGCGACTGGCGACCTGGTTCGGGATCGGCGGCTTCGTGCTGGCGATGGCCCTGCTGGTCTGGGCGATCATCGGCAAGATCATGGGTGACAACGCACCCGGATGGACCTCCTCTGTCGTGGTGGTCTCGTTGTTCGCCGGAGCGCAGCTGCTGTGCCTGGGCATCCTCGGGGAGTACGTCGGCCGGGTGTATCTCCAGCAACAAGGACGCCCCTCGTACTACATCGGCTACGACTCGTTGAGCTCGGAGTTGCACAAGGGCACGCCGGCCGCAGACACCGCCGACCTACCACTGCCCGAGCACGTCGAACTGCCGATCACCCAGGAGATCCTTCAGGACCGGATCTGACCGTCTCCCTCCAGCACCCACTTGGTGCTGGTGAGCTCCGGCAGGGCCATCGGACCGCGGGCGTGCAGCTTCTGGGTGGAGATGCCGATCTCGGCGCCCATCCCGAACTGGCCGCCGTCGGTGAAGGCTGACGAGGCGTTCACGGCGACAACCGCTGCATCCACCCGAGCGACGAACCGCCTTGCCGCCGCACGGTTTTCGGTGACAATGACCTCGGTGTGCCGGCTGCCGTTGGCGTTGATGTGTTCGATGGCGGCGTCGGCCGAATCCACGACTCCGACAGCGATCTCCGCGTCGAGGTATTCGGTGCGCCAGTCCTCATCCGTCGCCGGCTCATACCCGACACCGGTGTCACGAGCCACGACCCCGGCGCGCTCGTCCAGGTGCAGGCGCACCTCGCGGCCGGCGAAGTCACCGAGGATCGTGGGCAGAAAAGTGGCCGCCACATCGCAATGCACCAGCAGCGTTTCGGCCGCGTTGCAGACGCTGGTGCGCCGCAGCTTGGAGTTGATGACGATCTCGCGGGCCATGACCAGGTCGGCGGCGGAGTCCACGTAGACGTGCACGTTGCCGATCCCGGTCTCGATCACCGGCACGGTCGCGCCCAGCACGACCGTCTGAATCAGACCGGCGCCACCCCGCGGGATCACCAGGTCGACCAGACCACGCGCGGTGATCAATGAGGTCACGTCCTCGCGGCCACCGTCGAGCAGTTGGACGCTGTCCGCGGGCAATCCGTGGGCGGCCAACGCCGACCGCAGCGCCGCCACGATCACCGCGTTGGACTGCGCCGCTGCCGAACCGCCGCGCAGGATCATCGCGTTGCCGCTCTTGACGCCCAGCGCCGCAGCGTCGGCGGTGACGTTGGGCCGCGACTCGTAGATCATCCCGATGACGCCCATCGGCACGCGGACCTGGCGGATCTGCAGACCGTTGGGCAGCGTCGAACCCCGCAGCACCTCACCGGCGGGGTCCGGCAGCGCGATCACCTCGCGCACCGCCCCCGCGATCTGCGCGATCCGCTCAGGGGTCAGGCGCAACCGGTCCTGCAGACCGGCATTCATCCCCTCGGCGCGGCCGCGCTCGAGGTCGGCAGCGTTCGCCGCGACGATCTCCTCGGTGTGGACCACCAGCGCCTGCGCCATCGCCTCCAGCGCCGCGTCCTTGTCCGCCCGGGTGGCGAGCGCCAGGTCCGCCGCCGCGGTCTGGGCGCGCCGCGCCACCTCGTGCACGCGGCGTACCGACTCCTGCTGGGCGTCCGCGGGCGCCTCAGTCACCAATGTCATGCCCTATAGCGTACGGCGATCGCCGGGCTCGTCCTGTCCGTCCCGTTCCGTGCGCAGCCCCTCCCGGACCTCGTCCACGGCGATATCGGAGGCGATGGCGTCCTCGGAGAGGACCTGCGTGCCGCCGCCACCGCGGCTGTTGCGCCACAGCACGGAACCGATCACCAGGACCAGGGCCACGATGCTGATGTAGAAGCTGTACTTGGCCAGCACGCTGACGAAGTCCTTCGCCGGCTGACCGATCCGGAAGCCGAGGTACATCCACAGGCCCCGATAGAGGACCGCCGCAATGAAGTCCAGCAGCAGGAACTTGCGCAGCCGCATCCCCACGTCGCCGACGAACGCGTAGACGATGGCCGAGGGCAGGAACGGCACGAACCAGCAGGCGATCATCGCGAACGAGCCGAACCGCCGGGCCAGGTTCTCGGCGTACCGCCCGGTGCGCGCTGCCCACCGCGAACGGCCACTCATCACCTCGATCAGGTTGTGCCCCCACAACCGGCCGGCCCACCACCAGATCCAGTCGAACTTGATGGAGGTGAGGGCAGCCGCCAGCAGCCCCAGCCACCACCAGTGCGTCTCCCCCAGCGCCGCCTTCGCGCCGATGTCGACCATGGCGATGTTGGACCCGGTCACCGCGGCCAGCGCCCAGGTGTTCAGACCCAGGATGATCGGGCGCAACGGGATCATCACGATGCCGTAGACGCCCACCAACGCGATCGCCGACCAGCACCACAGTTCCTTACGGGTGGGCTTACCGCTCCAGGGCAGTTTCGGGTCGTCCCACCACTCCCGCTTGGCTGCGGGGTTCTCGCTGGTCATGCGGGACCTTCCGGATCGGAACAGATCATGTCAGGGCAGCAGCACGAGGTCATCGCGGTGCACGACCTCGCGGTGGTACTCCGGGCCGAGCGTCGCCGCCAGTTCCTTGGTGCGACGTCCGAGCAGACCCGGCAGTTCCCGGGAATCGTAAGACACCAACCCGCGAGCGACCCGGGTCCCGGCTTCGTCCACCAGATCAACGGGGTCACCGGCCGCGAAGGTTCCCTCGACGGCTTTGATCCCGGCGGGCAGCAGGGACTTGCCGCGCTGCGTCACCGCGGCCACCGCACCAGCATCCAGCACCAACCGGCCCTGGGGGGTGGTCGCGTGCGCGATCCACAACCGTCGCGCCCGGCCGCGCGCCGCGGTCGGCGCGAACGCCGTCCCCACGTCCTGCCCCGTCAGCGCCGCAGCGGCATTGGCCGCACTGGTCAGCAGCGTGGGCACGCCGGCGGACGTCGCGATCGTGGCGGCCTCCACCTTGGTGAGCATGCCGCCGGTGCCGACCCCGGTGCCTACTCCCCCGATGTCGACCCCGGCAATCGCCTCGGGTCCGGGTACGAACGGGATCCGCGCCGTACCGGGTGTCGACGGCGGACCGTCGTAAAGCGCGTCCACGTCGGACAGGAGCACCAACGCCTCCGCGTCGATCAGGTGCGCGACCAGCGCGGCGAGCCGGTCGTTGTCACCGAACCGGATCTCCTGGGTCGCGACCGTGTCGTTCTCGTTGACGATCGGCACCACGCCGAGCGCGAGCAACCGCTCCAGCGTGCGCCGAGCGTTGGTGTAGTGCCCCCGCCGCGTCACGTCGTCCGCGGTCAGCAGCACCTGCCCGGTGATGATCCCATGGGCGGAAAAAGCCCGGTCGTACGCCGCGAGCAGGGCTCCCTGCCCCACGCTGGCGGCCGCCTGCTGGGTCGCCAGATCCCGGGGGCGGCGACGCAGACCCAACGGCGTCATCCCGGTGGCGATCGCTCCGGAGGAAACCAGCACCACGCCAGAGCCGGCAGCGTGCCGCGCCGCGAGCGCCGCGACGAGCGCCTCCAGCTTCTCGGGCAGTAGCCCACCGGTCGCGCGGGTCAGCGAACTCGAGCCGACCTTGACGACCAGCGGCGAGGCACCGGCGATCCGGGCACGGACAGCCGCCGGATCGCCGTACGCCGTGTGCTCAGTCGTCGCCATCGCTCGCGTCGATCTGGGCGTCGACTTCCACGGGGTCACGGTCGGTCCACAGGCCCGCCTTGCGCTCGGCCGCCAACTCCTCGCGGGCTTCGCGTTGGGCGTCCTTGCGACCGTGGAACTGGTCGCGCTTCTCGGCGCGGGTCGGGCGGTGGGTGTCTTCCAGTCGGAGGTCGGTGCCGCGGCGGCCCAGCATCTCGGCGCCGGCCTGCATGGTCGGCTCCCAGTCGAAGACCACGGAGTTGTCCTCCGGGCCGATCAGCACGGTCGAACCGGGCACAGCGCCGGCCTTGAAGAGTTCGTCCTCCACACCGAGCCGGTTGAGCCGGTCGGCGAGGTAGCCCACGGCTTCGTCGTTGCTGAAGTCGGTCTGACGCACCCAGCGGGTGGGGCGCTCGCCAATCACCCGGAACACGTCACCGTCAGCGGTGTGCTCGACCCGGACGCGGAAGCCGGACTCGTCAACAGCCTTGGGCCGCAACACGATTCGCGGCGCGATCGCAACGGCGGATTCGATCTCGGCGCGGGCTTCCCGCACGTGCCGCGCGAGCGCGAAGGTGAGTTCGCGCAGGCCGCGGTGGGCGACGGCACTGACGATGAAGACCTCCAGGCCGCGGGCCTCCAGGTCCGGCTTGACCATCTCGGCCAGATCCAGCGCCTCGGGCACATCGGCCTTGTTGAGCACCACGATGCGGGTCCGCTCCGAGAGTGGTTTGCCCCCGAGGGTGTCGTCCGCGACGTACTCGGACAGCTCGTGCTCGATGGCGTCCAGATCGCTCATCGGGTCCCGGCCGGGTTCAAGGGTCGCGCAGTCGATGACGTGCACCAGCACCGAGCAGCGCTCGACGTGCCGCAGGAACTCCAGGCCCAGGCCCTTGCCCTGGCTGGCGCCCGGGATCAGACCGGGCACGTCGGCGATCGTGAACCGCTCCGAGCCGGCGGTGACCACCCCCAGGTTCGGCACCAGGGTCGTGAAGGGGTAGTCGGCGATCTTCGGCTTGGCCGCCGACAGCACCGACACCAGGGAGGACTTGCCCGCGCTCGGGAAGCCGATCAACGCGACATCGGCCAGAGTCTTGAGTTCCAGGACGACCTCGCGCTCGTCACCGGGCTCCCCCAGCAACGCGAAACCGGGCGCCTTGCGGCGCGGCGAGGCCAGCGCCTTGTTGCCCAGACCGCCACGGCCACCCGCGGCCACGACGTACTCCTGCCCCGGACCGACCAGGTCGGCCAGCACGTCACCACGCGCGTCCTTGACCATCGTGCCCTCGGGCACCGGCAGGATCAGGTCCTCGCCGTCGGCTCCGTTGCGCTCGTCGCCGGCGCCGGGTTTGCCGTTGGGCGCCTTGCGGTGCGGGCTGTGGTGGTAGTCCAGCAGGGTCGTGATCTGCGGGTCGGCGACCAGGATGACGCTGCCGCCCTTGCCGCCGTTGCCGCCGTCGGGACCGCCCAGCGGTTTGAACTTCTCGCGGTGCACGGAGGCAACACCGTGACCACCGCTACCGGCGGCCACGTGCAGGACAACGCGGTCGACGAAGGTGGTGGCCACGGGGATTCCTTGTCTGTAGAAACTCAGTCTGTAGAAACTCTGTAGAAACGACGGACGGGCTCGAAGTCAGCTTCGAGCCCGTCCGGTCACGGTATGCGGTAGTCGCAGGCTCAGGCGTCCTGCGGCTCCAGCGTCGCGGTGACGACGTTGATGGTCTTGCGGCCACGCTTGCTGCCGAACTCGACCGCACCGGCGGTGAGGGCGAACAGCGTGTCGTCCTTGCCACGACCGACGTTCTCGCCGGGGTGGAAGTGGGTCCCGCGCTGGCGGACGATGATCTCGCCGGCCTTGACCTGCTGACCGCCGAAACGCTTCACGCCGAGGCGCTGTGCGTTGGAGTCGCGACCGTTACGGGTGGAGGATGCACCCTTCTTGTGTGCCATAGCTACTCAGCCTTTTCTCGTGTGGTTCGCGTCGGGCCTCAGGCCTCGATCGCGGTGACCTTGACCTGGGTCAGCGGCTGGCGGTGGCCCTGACGCTTGCGGTAACCGGTCTTGTTCTTGTACTTGATGATCGTGATCTTGGGACCCTTGGTCGCCGCGACGACCTCAGCCTTCACGGTCACCTTCGCCAACTTGGCGGCGTCGCTGGTCACCTTGTCACCGTCGACCACCAGCAGCGGCTTGAGGTCGATGGTGTCGCCGGCGGACACCGCGACCTTGTCAATGGTCAGGACGTCGCCCACGGAGACCTTCTCCTGGCGACCGCCTGCGCGAACAATCGCGTACACGTCGAAACTGCCTTTCGGTTCTGGTGCACTCGCTCGGTATGACCGGCCAGTAGCTACCCCTGGTCCTCTGCATGACACAGAGAGGGACACCGGCTCGGTGGGCGCACCGACTATCTAGATTACTGGTGGGTCGCCGGTGCGGCCAAATCGTCCACGGTGCTCACGGTGGCGGCTCCGCTCGGCGGCCCGGCCGGGGCCACAACACGGGGCCGCTTCTTGCGCCGGGTGACCGGTGCGGGCTGGCTGGCGTGGACCGGTTCGGGTACGACGATCGGCTCGGCCGGCGTCGACGCCGCCTCGGGCGTCACCGCACCGGGGTCCTGGTGCTGCGGGGCGTCGATGACCGGAGCCTCGACCGCCACGTCCTGCGCCACGTCCTGCTCCGGGCCGTCTGCCGGGCTGTCACCGGTCTTCTTGGCCGCAGCGGCGTGGGCAGCAGCCGCGATCTGCGCCGCGGACGGACCGTTCGGCTTGGCCGGCTCGGTGTCCTGCTCCTGCCGGTTCTTCTTCGGCCCGTCGGAGCCGCGGCCCTTGCGCTGGCTGCGCGAGCCGTTGCTCATCCCGCCACCGTTGGCGGTGTTGGGTTTGTCGGCCGGGGTGTCGCGGATGATCACGCCACGTCCGCCGCAGTGCTCGCAGTTCTCGGAGAAGATCTCCAGCAGACCGGTGCCGACGCGCTTGCGGGTCATCTGGACCAGACCCAGTGAGGTCACCTCGGCGACCTGGTGCTTGGTGCGGTCGCGGCCCAGGCATTCCAGCAGGCGGCGCACGACCAGGTCGCGGTTGGACTCCAGCACCATGTCGATGAAGTCGACGACGATGATGCCGCCGATGTCGCGCAACCGCAGCTGCCGCACGATCTCTTCAGCAGCCTCGATGTTGTTCTTGGTGACCGTCTCCTCGAGGTTGCCGCCGGAACCGACGAACTTGCCGGTGTTGACGTCGACCACGGTCATGGCCTCGGTGCGGTCGATCACCAGGGAGCCACCAGAGGGCAGCCAGACCTTGCGGTCCAGGGCCTTGGCGAGCTGCTCATCGACCCGGTAGGTGGTGAACAGGTCGACCTCACCGGTCCACTTCTGCGCGCGCTGCGCCAGCTCGGGGGCGACGTCGTTGAGGTAGCCACTGATCCGGTCCCACTCGGTGTCCCCGGCGACGATCAGCTTGGCGAAGTCCTCGTTGAAGACGTCCCGGACCACGCGGATCGTCATGTCCGGCTCGCCGTGCAGCACGGCCGGCGCCGACGCGGTCTTGGCCTTGTGCTGGATGTGCTCCCACTCGGACTTGAGGCGCTCGACATCAGCGCGCAGATCCTCCTCGGAAGCACCCTCGGCGGCGGTCCGCACAATGACGCCAGCGTCCTCGGGCACGATCTCGCGCAGGATCTTCTTCAACCGGGCGCGTTCGACGTCCGGCAGTTTGCGGGAGATCCCCGTCATGGAGTTGCCCGGCACATAGACCAGGAAGCGGCCCGGCAGGGACACCTGCGATGTGAGCCGGGCACCCTTGTGCCCCAACGGGTCCTTGGTGACCTGCACCAGGACGGTCTCACCGGACTTCAAGGCGTGCTCAATGCGCTTGGGCTGCCCGTCCAGGCCGGCGGCGTCCCAGTTGACCTCACCGGCGTAGAGCACACCGTTGCGCCCACGGCCGATGTCCACGAACGCCGCTTCCATGCTGGGCAGCACGTTCTGGATCCGGCCCAGGTAGACGTTGCCGGCCATGGTCGCCTGCTGGGTCTCGCGGGAGACGTAGTGCTCGACCAGGACGTTGTCCTCGATGACCCCGATCTGGGTGATGCCGTCCTTCTCGCGGACCACCATGACGCGCTCGACGCTCTCGCGGCGGGCCAGGAACTCGGCCTCGGTGATCACGGTGCGGCGTCGGGAGTTCTCCCGACCCTCGCGGCGGCGCTGCTTCTTGGCCTCCAACCGGGTCGAGCCCTTGATGGAGGTGACTTCATCGCGCGCGGCGCGCACCTTCACGCCGTCCTCGTCCACCCCGCTGGCGTTGCCCCGGCGGCGACGCCGGGTGCGGCGACGGCTCGAGCCGCTCTCGTCGCCGGACTCCTCCGCGGCCTCGGGCGATTCATCGCCCGACGGCCCGCCGTCGGCCTTGTCGGTGCTCTTGTCGCTCTTGTCGGCGTTCTTGCCAGTCCGCTCGGTCTGGTCGCCCTGCTCGTTCGCCTCGGCCTCGGCGTCCTTGGCCCGGCTCCGGCGACCGCGCCCACCCCGGCGGCGGCGCGGCGTACTCGCCTCCTGGGTGTCCTCGGTCTCGGCGGGTCGGTCGCTCTCGTCCTGCGCTTGCGGAGCGTCGCTCACCGGTTCGGGTTCGGCCTCCTGCGGCTCCGGACGCGGCGGGACGCTGGCGGGGTCGGGGGCCTGGAACAACAGACCGAAGGCCGCTCCGGTGTGGGCGACGACCGGGGGCACGGCCGCCTCCGGCTCCTCGTCGTGGGAGAAGGGTGAGGTGACGGGCTCGACCTCGACGGTGGCGATCTGGATCTCCTCGACCTCGATCACGATCTCGTCGACGACCGCGTCCTCGGGTTCGGGGAGCAGTTCGGCCAGCACTACGTCGGGTTCGACCACGTCGGGTTCGGCGGCCTCAGCCTCTGGAGCGTCCGTGCCCGGCTCAGCCGCGGCGGTCTCAGCCTCGGGAGAGTCGACGACCTGTTCGTCGGACTGGTCAGGATGTTCGGCATCGAAAGGGCCCATTGGCCCTCCTTGTCATTCGGCACAAGGACGGGCCCACACCTTCCAGAGCCTGCGGCTCGCTCGTCCCCGTGGAGCGGGTGTACCCGTCACGCGCCCGAAGGCGCACGACGGAAAAAAGTCGTCTGCTACATCCCGTCAGCCCAGCTCGCGCATTGCGCGGCACCGGGAGACGCGATGCCATGCGGGTTCGCCGCTGCCAGCACCCTCCGTGACACGTCCGGTGAACCGATCGTGACGGGTGGCGGGAACGAAACGCTGCCTGCATGGGCTGCGACCGCGGTGTGGATACGGTCACGTCCGCCGACGATTATCTCACAGTTTGTGCACGCCGCGACTCACCGCGACCTGCCGTGCGCCTCCCAGTAGGGTGCTGCTTCGTGGCCAGACGTGTCCCCGAGGGCCCCGCCCCGGATCCGGCGGTGCAGAAGATGCGTCTGCAGTACGCCAAGCGGGGCCGACTGCGTTTCTCCTCCTCCCGCGACTTCCAGCGGGCCCTCGAGCGCGCGATCCGCCGGGCGGGGTTGCCGATTGCGTTCTCGGCCGGTTTCCATCCGCACCCCAAGATCAGCTACGCCAACGCGGCCCCCACCGGCGCAGCGAGTGAAGCGGAGTATTTCGAGATCGCGCTGACCCGTGAGTGCGACCCTGACCAGGTCCGCACCGATCTCGACGCCGCGCTGCCACCGGGTCTGGACATCGTGCGGGCAGTTACCGCTGGCCCGGGCGGCCTGGCCGACAGGTTGGAGGCCAGCGCATGGCAGCTGGCGTTCGCCGCTGACACCGACCTCGACGCGCTGCGATCAGCAGTGCGAACGCTGTTGGACACCCCGCAGGTCGACGTGACCCGGATGATGAAGGCCGGCCCGAAGACCTTCGACATGCGAGCGGCGCTGGTCGACGCGCAGGTGGGCGATGACGGTCAGCTGGCGATCGTCGTACGTCATCAGGCTCCGTCGATCCGACCCGATGACGTGGTGAAGGCGCTGGAGTCGGTCGCCGGGTTCCGCACGGCGCGGCCGCCCGTGGCCACCCGCCTCGCGCAAGGCCCCCTGGCGGGTACGTCGATCGGTGACCCGCTCGGTTAAGCCGGGGTGAGCAGGTCCTTGACGCAGCGCACCAGCGAAGCGTTGTCGAAAGCCCTTGTGCCATCGGGCATTTCGAGAGTGTCCTCCAGACCGATCCGCACGTCGTACCCACGCTCGATCGCCAGCTCCAGCACCGGCCAGGCGGCGCGTTCCTCCCCGTGCAGCAGCACCGGCACGCCGGGATCCTCACCGATCGCATCGATCAATGCCTGCGCAGCGGCGAGCGCGGCGGCCGCGGGCAGGTCGGCGACGATCTCCAGCAGCACGCGCAAGGATTGGTCGCGGAATGGCCAGTCCTGCCACTGCGCAACGGCTTTCGGCGTCCACAGCCCCGCCTCGATGCCGACCCCGCGCTCGAGCAACTGCTCCGCGAGGGGTACGGAGCGCACCTCGTGCCAGTTGACCGAGACGAAGTCCGGCAGGACGCTCCACTGGGCGACCTGCTGTTCGCGATCGAGCGGGTCGTCGGAGGTCCAGGCACCGGTGGTCAGGCCGATCGGGACGTCGGGCACGGCTTCGCGCAAGGCGGCGACCGTGGCGTCGACGACGTCGGGCGCCAACGTGTCGTGTCCGCGACGGTCCTTGGCGTGCACGTGCAACGCCTCGGCGCCCGCCGCGACGGATTCCTGCGCGGACTGGGCCAACTGCTCCAGAGTCACGGGCAGCTTCCAGTGCTCATGCGGCAACCGGGGACCGTTGAGGCACGCTTTCAGCACGGGCTTAGCGTGACACGTCCGAGGGCTGCTCCGTGCCGTTCAGCACCTTCTGTAACAAGACCGTCAACTGCGTCTGCTCGTCGTGGTCGAGTGCGTCCAGCAAGCGGTCCATCCGGGCGTGGCGCAATTGCCGGATCCGGGCGGCCGTGTGCTCACCCTCGTCGGTCAGCCGCACCACGGTCGCGCGCCGGTCGCTGGGGTCGGGTTCTCGGCGTACCAGACCCTTGTCCTCCAACGCATCCACCACCTCGGTCACCGACCGCGGGGCGATCCGCAACCGCTCGGCCAGCAGGCTGAGCCGGGGAGGTACGTCGATCGCGGGCTCGCCGCGCGCGGCGCCGCCCCGGGCGATGACCTCCAACGCCCGGGCGTGATGCGGTGACAAACCGAGAGGTTCGAGGTCCTCGGCAGTGGTCTTGCGCACAGTGTGCGCGCAACGCAACAGCAACTCACCGACCCGGCTGCTGTCCGATGGCTCGCTCACGGGGAAAGGGTAACTAGATCGCGTCAACGGGCACATATTCCGGCCACCACACGCTGCGCCGGACGGCCTCCACCGGATCGTCGAGGTCGTCGGCCTGGGCGATGCCCTCGGTCTTGGCGACCTGGACCAGCCCTACCGCGACGATGCTGGAGGTGCTGCGCAGGGCATCGTTCGAGGGCAGCAGCGGTGCACCGGGTGAGGCCGGTGGTGCCTGACCAGCGACGGATTCGGCTGCGGCGTGGATCATTTCGTCGCTCACCGTGGAGGCGCGGGCCACGATCGTGCCCAGTCCGAGACCCGGGTAGAGCGCGGCGTTGTTGGCCTGCGCGATCGTGTAGGTGACCCCTTTGTGCGTGACCGGATCGAACGGCGCTCCGGTGGCCACCAGTACCTTCCCCTCGGTCCACTCCAGGAGATGAGCGGGTGTGGCCTCGTGCAATTCCGTCGGATTCGACAGCGGGAAGATGATGGGGTGCTTGGTGTGCGACGCCATGTCCTTGACGATCGCCTCGGTGAACAGCCCCGGCGTCGTGGAGGTTCCGATCAGGATCGTGGGCTTGACCGCGCTCACCACCGTGGCCAGATCGATGATGCCGCCGGCATCAATCGCTTTCTGCCGCAGCGCAGCCATCGCTGGCCAGCGGGTCAGGGTCGCCGCCATCGGCGCGACCTGGGTGCGGCGCAGGTCGCTGACCTCGTCCTCCGGCCGCGCATAGGGCTGCTGGAAGTCCAGCATGTCCTCGGACATGCTCTGCGTCAGCAGGCCGGGCAGATCCACCATCCAGATCCGGCGGGTGGCTTCGTCCTGTGGGACGCCCTCACGGACCATCTGGTCGCGGATCTGGTCGGCGATACCGCACCCGGCGGTGCCCGCGCCCACGATCACCACTCGCTGATCGGCCCAGGTCGAACCACTGCGCGGCACGGCGTTGAGCAATCCGGCCAGCACGATCGCGCCGGTGCCCTGCTGGTCGTCGTTGAAGGTAGGCATCTTGTCGCGGTAGCGGCCCAGGATCCGGCGGGCGTTGGTCGAACCGAAGTCCTCCCAGTGCAGCAGCGCTTTGGGGAAAAGGTCGCGTGCGGCAGTGACATAGGCGTCGATGAAGTCGTCGTACTCCTTACCCCTCACCCGACTGCGGCGCACGCCGACGTAGAGCGGGTCGTTGATCAGGATCTCGTTGTTGGTCCCGGCGTCGAGGATCACGGGGACCACACGGTGCGGGTCGATGCCCGCAGCGGCGGTGTAGACCGCGAGTTTGCCGATGGAGATGTCGATGCCGTTGGAGCCCCAGTCGCCGATCCCGAGGATCTCCTCCGCATCGGAGGCGACCAGCAGGTCGATGTCGTCGCCGCTCGCGCCGAACGCGGCTAGCCGATCGTGGATCTGGTCGACGGCGTCGATCGAGAGGTACACACCGCGCGGACGGGCGATCACCTCGGAGTACTTCTTGATGGCCTCGCCGACGACCGGGTCGTAGACCACCGGCAGCATCTCCATCAGGTGACGCTGCAGCAGGGCGTAGAACAGCGTCACGTCGTTGTCGTGCAGATCCCACATGTAGATGTGTTTGGCCAGGTCCGTGGGTTGGGACAGGTAGCCGGCGTAGGAACGGGTCAGCTGCGGCTCCATGGTGGGGGTGATGACCGGTGGCAGCAGACCGTTCAGATCCAGGGCGGCGCGCTCTTCCTGCGTGAACGAGGTGCCCTTGTTCAGGGCGGGATCGCGAAGCACCTCATAGCCGCGCGCCTCGGTCTGGAACCGCCGCCGGCCGGATGCGTCGTGGACGGAATGCGCTTGCCTGGAGAACATCAAGACCCCTCGGTAGGTGTGCGTTCTCCTGCAACCTAGCGGTGGAAACCGACGGGGAGGGGAATGCTGCTCCCAGTTGTGGTGTTACATCATTGTGAGGTAACCTCACTAACGTCGGTCGAGAGCAGCGATGCCCGACCCCCTCAGACTTTCTCCGACTTTCCGGACCTACTCAAGGAGGCTGATGCCCTATGGCAGCAGGACCCAACCCCGGAGCCATGTCCAGCGGATTCGCCACCATACGCGGCGGCGGACCCGGATTCATGCCCACCAAGCGCAGCGCCGCTGATCTGACCCAACTTGAAGAACATCCAGTGTCCAAGCGTCGGATCGTGGCCATGTTCGCGCCGCACCGCGGTGCGTTGGCCGTCATCACGGCCCTCATCGTCGCCACGTCGGTCATCGGCCTGGCCACACCCTTCCTGACCCGCCGCATCATCGATGAGGCCATCCCCCACCAGAAGGTGTCGTTGCTGGTGACGCTGGTCGTCGCGATGATCGTGGTGGTCGTCATCACCCAGGCGCTGAGCGTCGTCCAGACCTATCTGTCGACCAACGTCGGACAGCAGGTGATGCACGGCCTGCGCACCCAGTTGTTCACCCACCTGCAGCGGATGCCGTTGTCCTTCTTCACCCGCACCCGTGGCGGGGAATTGCAGTCGCGACTGACCAACGACATCAACGCGATGCAGGGCGTCATCACCAACACCGCGACCTCGATCGCCACGAACGTCACCACTGCGGTCGCCACCGCGATCGCCATGGTCGCCCTGTCCTGGCGACTGTCGCTGCTCTCGCTGATCATTTTGCCGCCCGCCATCTGGGGCACCCGCCGGGTCGCCCGGATCCGCCGCAAGATCCAGACCCGCGCGCAGCGGGCACAGGCCGATCTGCAGACCCAGATCGAGGAGTCGCTGTCGGTCAGCGGGGTGATGCTCAGCAAGTCTTTGGCCTCCGGTCCCGCTCTGGCACAACGCTTTACCGGCACCTCCAAGGAGATGACCGGCTACGAGGTCGAGTCGCAGATGGCCGGCCGCTGGCAGATGGGCACGATGGCCATCATCTTCGCCACCATCCCCGCGCTGATCTACCTGATCGCCGGGCTGCCCGCCACCAGCGGCGGTATGACCATCGGAACCCTGGTGGCCTTCACCGCGCTGCAGGCCGCGATCTTCCGTCCGATCATGGGCGTGCTCAATGTCGGCGCCGACGTGGTGACCTCGATGGCTTTGTTCTCAAGGGTTTTCGAATACCTGGACATGCCGGTGGAGATCGACGACCCCGCCTCCCCGGTTGTTGTCGACCCTCTGACAGCGCACGGTTCGGTCACCTTCCGTGACGTGTCGTTCCGCTACCCCGACGCGGACCGCAACGCGCTCAGCGACATCTCGTTGAGCATCCCGGCGGGTGCTTCGGTCGCGCTGGTCGGGGCCACCGGATCGGGCAAGTCGACTCTGGCGTCATTGGTTTCGCGACTGCAGGACCCATCCTCAGGGTCGGTGGCGATCGACGGTGTCGACCTGCGCGACATGACCCTGGGCAACGTGGCCTCCCTGGTCGGTGTCGTCGCCCAGGACACCTATCTTCTGCACACCACGATCAAGGAGAACCTGCGCTATGCCCGCGAGGACGCCACCGACGAGCAGATCGTCGCCGCGGCCCGCGCGGCCCAGGTGCACGACCTCATCGTGTCCCTGCCGGACGGCTACGACACCGTGGTCGGCGCTCGCGGGTACCGGTTCTCCGGAGGTGAGAAGCAGCGAATCGCGTTGGCCCGCACCATTCTTCGCGACCCGCGCATCCTTGTCCTTGACGAAGCCACCTCGGCCCTGGACAACGCCACCGAGCGAGCAGTGCAAGATGCCCTCGACGTACTGAGTCTGGATCGCACGACGCTCACCATCGCCCACCGGTTGTCCACGGTGCGCAACTCGGATCTGATCGTCGTACTCGATGGCGGACGGATCGCCGAGCAGGGCACGCACGATGAGCTGATGGCCCGTGATAGCCGGTACGCCGCGCTGGTCCGCGCGCAGGACCGGCTCACCGAAGACCTGGTGATGTGACCTTCTGACCACCCCCGGCGCCCCCTTCCCCACGTTTGGTCTGCTTCCCCACTTTTGGAACGGGATTCACCTCCCAGCAGCGCCCGGTTCAGGTGGTGGGTGCAACACGAACCGTGGAGGTTGTGTTGCGAGATTTGTCTGCAGAGCGTCGTCGGGCGTTGCGGTTGTTGTCGCAGGGTATGAGCGCTGAGCAGGTCGCGCGTGGTGTGGGCGTGAGTTATTCCACGGTGCGTTCGTGGGCCAAGCTGGCCGGTATGACGCTGATTCTGGGACGCCATGGCGGAGCGGCCGGGGTGAGCAAACCAGCGCCCGTGGCTGGTCCGTGGACTGATGAGCTGGGCCGGTTGAACGACCAGGCACCGGTGCTGATCCATCTGCGGCTGAACGAGCGGGTCAGCCTGGCCAAGATCGCGACCGAACTGGGAGTGCACCGCAGCACGGTGTGGCGGGAAGTCGCTCGGGGACGAGATCCTCATGATGGGTCGTATCGGGCCCGCCAAGCCACCGCGGCTGCCCGGGCTCGCCGGCGTCGCCCGCGGGCCTGCAAACTGGGCCCGGGAACTCCGCTGCGCGCTGAGGTGGTGCGGTTGCTCACGGAGCGGTTCTCCCCTGAGCAGATCGAAGCGGAGCTATTGATCCAGTTCCCAGACCGCGACGATATGCACGTGAGTTACGAAACGATCTACCAGGCGTTGTACGTGCAGGGAAAAGGATCACTGCGCCAAGAACTGCTGGTGGAGAAAGCGTTACGGACCGGGCGGTCCCGGCGCCGACCCCGCTCGAACCTGCCCCCGCGGGCCAGTAACCGCTCCTGGATCGGGCAAGAGGCGATGATCACCGAACGCCCCGCGGAGGTGGCTGATCGTGCCGTGCCTGGGCACTGGGAAGGGGACCTGGTCATCGGTACCGGTGGGTCCTCCGCGTTGATCACCCTGGTGGAACGCAGCACGCGGTACGTGCTGATCCGCCGGTTACCGCTGACCCATGACTCGGCCACGGTCGCGCATCAACTCACGGCGATGATGCGCGACCTGCCCGCCTCGCTGCGTAAGACCGTGACCTGGGACCAGGGAGCCGAGATGGCCCGGCACGCCGAGTTCACCCTGGCCACCAACTGCCAGGTGTTCTTCTGCGACCCGCACTCACCCTGGCAACGCGGCAGCAATGAGAACACCAACGGCCTGATCCGGGATTTCTACCCCAAATCGACCGACTTCGCCGCCGTCAGCGACGAGCAGATCGCCGAGATGCAACGCCTGCTGAACATCCGACCCCGCAAGACCCTCGGCTGGGCCAAACCAGCCAATATGCTCAACGAAATACTCAGCGTTGCACCCACCACTTGAATCCGCCAGCCGCTTCAGGTGAATTCCGTTCCAAAAGTCGCGACGGCCGAGGTCACACCACCGTTAGCGGCAGCAGCTTCTTGCCGGTCGGGCCGATCTGGATGTCGGTACCCATCTGCGGACAGACGCCGCAGTCGAAGCACGGGGTCCACCGGCAGTCATCGACCTCGGTCTCATCCAGCGCGTCCTGCCAGTCGTCCCAGAGCCACTCCTTGTCCAGACCGGAGTCCAGGTGGTCCCACGGCAGAACTTCGTGCTCGTCGCGCTCGCGCGTGGTGTACCAGTTCGCATCGACCGATTGACCCTCGAAAACCGTTGCAGCAGCGGCCATCCAGCGCTCGTAGGAGAAGTGCTCGCTCCACCCGTCGAACCGGCCACCGGCACGCCACACGGCCTCGATCACGTCACCGACCCGGCGGTCACCCCGGGACAACAGTCCTTCGACGATGCCGGGCTGCCCGTCGTGATAGCGCATCCCGATCGAGGAGCCGTAGCGCTTGTCGGCCCGGATCGTGTCCCGCAACTTGATCAGCCGCGCATCGGTCTCCTCCGCCGACAACTGACCGCACCACTGGAACGGGGTGTGCGGCTTGGGCACGAAGCCGCCGATGGAGACGGTGCACCGGATGTCGCGGCGACCGCTGACCTGGCGACCGGTCTCGATGACGCGACGGGCCAGGTCGGCGATCTGCAGTACGTCCTCGTCGGTCTCGGTCGGCAGACCACACATGAAGTACAACTTCACCTGCCGCCACCCGGCGGAATAGGCCGCGGCGACCGTGTTGATCAGGTCGTCCTCGGTCACCATCTTGTTGATGACCTTGCGGATCCGCTCCGAGCCGCCTTCGGGTGCGAACGTGAGACCAGATCGACGTCCGCCGCGAGTCAGCTCGTTGGCCAGGTCGATGTTGAACGCGTCCACCCGGGTCGACGGCAGTGAGAGACCGGTCTGCGTCCCCTCGTACCGGTCCGCAAGCCCCTTGGCGATATCCCCGATCTCGGAGTGGTCGGCCGAGGACAGCGACAGCAGACCGACCTCCTCGAAGCCGGTCGCCGCGAGCCCTCGTGACACCATCTCGCCGATCCCGGTGATCGAGCGCTCGCGCACCGGACGGGTGATCATCCCCGCCTGGCAGAAGCGGCAACCACGGGTGCAGCCCCGGAAGATCTCCACCGACATCCGCTCGTGCACCGTCTCGGCCAGCGGCACGAGCGGCTGCTTGGGGTAGGCCCACTCATCCAGGTTCATCACGGTGTGCTTCGACACGCGCCATGGGACCCCCGACAGGTCCGGATCGGACGACGGTGCCACACGCTGGATGCGTCCGTCCGGCAGGTAGGACACGTCGTAGAACGCCGGCACGTAGACACCACCCGAGCGGGCCAGCGACAGCAGGAGTGCGCGACGTCCGCCCGGGCGACCGGCGGTTTTCCATTGCTGCACAAGCGAAGTCACCGCCAGCACCGCTTCTTCACCGTCACCGACGATCGCCGCGTCGATGAAGGAAGCAATGGGCTCGGGGTTGAACGCCGCGTGCCCGCCGGCAATCACGATCGGGTCGTCCTCGCCACGGGAAGCTGCGTGCAGCGGGATCCCCGCCAGGTCGAGGGCGGTGAGCATGTTGGTGTAGCCGAGTTCGGTGGAGAACGACAGGCCGAACACGTCGAAGTCGCGCACCGGCCGATGGGCATCGACGGTGAACTGGGGGACGCCCGCGGACCGCATGGCCTCCTCCATGTCCGGCCACACGGCGTACGTGCGCTCGGCCAAGGCACCCGGCTGCTCGTTGAGCACTTCGTACAGGATCATCACGCCCTGGTTGGGCAGCCCGACCTCGTAGGCGTCGGGGTACATCAACACCCCCCGGACGGTCAGTTCCTGCCCGTCGGGACCGAAACCGCCGCAGTCCCAGTCCTTGATGGTCGAGTTCAACTCGCCACCGACGTACTGGATCGGCTTGCTCACCCGCTCCAGGAGCGGTTCGAGGTCTGTGAAGATCGACTCCCCTGCCATAGCGACAAGGGTAGGCGGCTCAGTCGGTGTAGAGGGAATCCAACTGATCCTTGTACTTCTTGATGACCACCTTGCGCTTGACCTTCAGGCTGGGGGTGACCTCGCCGTCCTCGACGCTCAGATCGCGCGGCAGGATGATGAAGCGCTTGATCTGCTCCCACCGACCAAGGTCACCATTGAGCTTGTCCACGTAGCCCTGGACCAGGTCGCGCGCCTGCTGGGACATGACGACGTCGTGGTAGTCGCCGGGCACCTCGTTGCTGGCCGCCCACTCCATGATCGCTTCCTCGTCCAGCGTGATCAGCGCGGACACGAACTTGCGGCTCTCCCCCTCGACCACCAACTGCGACACGTAGGGGCAGATACCTTTGAACCGGGCCTCCAGAGCGCCCGGGGCGACGTACTTGCCGTTGGAGGTCTTGAACAGGTCCTTCTTGCGGTCGGTGATCTTCAGCTGACCGGTCGGCAGCAACTCGCCGATGTCACCGGTGTGCAGCCAGCCGTCGATCAGCACCTCGGCGGTCGCCTCGGGCAGATCCTTGTAGCCGGCCATGACGCCGCCACCCTTGATCAGCACCTCACCGTCCTCGGCGATCCGGTACGTCGTGCCCGGCAGGGGCGGGCCGACCGTCCCGATCTTGTTGCTGGACGGCAGGTTCACACCCGCGGCAGCCGTGGTCTCGGTCAGTCCGTATCCCTCGAGGATCGGCACGCCCAGACCGTCGAACCAGCGGGCCACGTCGGTGTTGAGCGCGGCCGAGCCGGAGATGAAGAAGCGGACCCGCCCCCCGAGCAGGGTGCGGATGTTCGACAGGACCAGTCGATCGCCCACGGCGTGCTGCGCGGCCAGCACCGGGGATACCTTCCCGCCGTCCTCGCGGGCGGCCGACACCTTGCGCGCGTTGTCCGATGCCCAGTGGAACAGCTTGGCCTTCACGCCACCCGCGGAGTCGACGGTGGTGCTGACCTTGCCGTAGACCTTCTCGAAGATCCGTGGCGCCGCGCCCATCCAGGTGGGGCGGATCACCGACAGGTTCTCCACGATCTTGTCGGGACGGCCGTCGACGGCCGTCTCCATCCCGATCCGCACGGCCAGGCTCAGCAGCATCTTGCCGAAGACGTGGGCCAGCGGCAGCCACAGATATTGCACGTCGTCCGCGTGCAGGAGGTCGAGTTGCTCGACCGCGACAGACTCGTAGGTCCAGCACGAGTGCGGCAGCAGGACGCCCTTGGGCCGGCCCGTGGTGCCCGAGGTGTAGATCAACGTCGCGAGCGCATCGGGAGTGATCCCGGCCAGGCGCTCGTCGAGCACATCGGGGTGCTCGGCCAGGTATTCGGCACCCATCGCCGACAGATCGGCCAGGCTCATCACCCAGTCGGTGTCGGCCTTGCCATCGAAGGTGACCACTTTGCTGACACCGGGTACGGCGTCCCGGCCTTCCAGCAGCAACTGGACCAGGGTGTCGTTCTCGGCGAAGACGACGCTGCTCTCGGAGTCGTTCACGATGAACCGCACGTCGTCCTGGGTGCTGGTCGGGTAGATCGTCGTCGTCGCCGCACCGGCCCACATGGCCGCCAGGTCGACCAAGACCCATTCGATGCGGGTTGACGAGGCCAGTGAGATCCGGCCCTGCGGTTCAACGCCGAGGGCGACCAGACCAGCAGCCAGGTCGCGGACCTTATCGGCCGTCTGGGCCCAGGTCAGCTTGACCCAGTCATCGCCTTCGGGATACCGGTACGCCGGCGCGTCGGGGGTGGCGGCCACCCGCTCCAGGAACATGTGGGCGATGGACCGCGGCTGGTCGAGCGCGGTCTCCTCCGCAGTGAGGGACGTCATACGCCCCATGATACGCAAGCCCCTTCTACGCCTGTAGAGCGCTCAGGGCCGCCGGGCCGCGTCGTCGGCATGCACCTTCAGCAGCAGGCCGATCCCGATCCAGCACGCGAACATGCTCGACCCGCCGTACGACACGAACGGCAACGGCAGTCCGGTGACCGGCAGCACCGCGAGGTTCATCCCGATGTTCTGCAGGATCTGGAAGAGGAACCAACTGGAGACCCCGACGGCTACGAGGCGGCCGAAACTGTCCTGGGTGTGCCAGGCGATCAACAGGCCGCGCACGACGACAAAGCCAAGGAGGGCGATCAGCGCCGCCGCGCCCAGGAACCCCAGTTCCTCGGCCGCTGCGGAGAACACGAAGTCACTTTGTTGGAAGGGGATGACGCCCGCCTGGGTGGCACGACCGTGCAACAGCCCCTGCCCGGTCCAGCCACCGCCACCGATGGCGAGGCGGACCTGGTGCATCTGGTAGCCGATCCCGCCGGGATCAGCGTCAGGGTGCAGGAACGCGGTCAGCCGGGCCTTCTGGTAGGCACTCAGCATCGGGGTGAACATCGCCGCCCACACCACCGCGGCCATGGCGGCGAGTGCTCCGGCGATCCACGGCCAGCGGGCCCCGGAGACGGTGACCACGCCCAGGCCGATCATGACCAGCACCGTTGCCGACCCGAGGTCGGGTTGCAGGACGACCAGCGCCACCGGCACCGCCACCAGCGCACCGGCAACAAGCACGTCGCGAGCCGGCGGACGAGCGCCACGTTCGCCGTGTTCGGCCAGCACCATCGGCAGCGCCACGCAGAGGGCCACTTTGGCGAATTCGGCTGGCTGCAAAGACAATCCGGGCAGTTCGATCCAGGACCGGGAACCGTTGATCGTGGATCCGAACGGGCCGAGCACCGCCAGCAGTCCCAGCAGCGCGAGCACGTAGACGATGGGCGCCAGGGTCTGGATCGTGCGCACCCGTAGCCGCATGACCCCGAACGCCATCAGCATCCCGACCGTCAGGTTGAACAGGTGATGCGCGAGGTAGCCGTGCCCGAAGCGATGCGTCGTGGAGTAGACGAGGGTCGCACCCACGAGTGACAGGCCCAGCGCCGCGATGACCAGGCCCCAGTCCAGGCGCCACCAGGGCGTTCGCGGCGCGGCAGAGGCGGGGGGCGGGGCGAGCGCCGGCATGGCGGGTTCAGTCGCAGTCGCTGAGCAGATCGCGGATCTTGTCGACGTCGTTACCGATCTGCTCGATCAGCGCCTCGATCGTCGTGAACCTGGTGTTGCCGCGGACCCGTTGCACGAACTGCACCCGGACGGACTCGCCGTACAGATCCAGGTCGTCACGGTCCAGGACGTAGGCCTCCACCGTGCGGCGGTGCACGTCATCGAAGGTCGGGTTGGTGCCGACCGAGATCGCGGCGGGCATCCGGTGGTCCGGGTCGCTCTCTGGCAGGCGGTCGCGGACCAGCCACCCGGCGTACACCCCGTCCTCGGGCACCATGCCCGTGGCGTCGGCGGCCAGGTTCGCCGTCGGGTAGCCCAGTTCGCGGCCCCGCTGCAGACCGCGCACGACCACGCCGTGCACTTCCGGGGTGCGCCCGAGGATCTCGGCGGCGCCGGCGACATCGCCCTCGACCATTCGGGCCCGGGTGTCGGTCGACGAGAAGCGCTTATCGGTGCCGACGTCGTCAACGATCGCCACGTCGTACCCGAACTCCTGACCCAACTCGGTCAAGGTGTGCACGTCGCCGGAGTTGCGCACCCCGAAGCGCATATCCCGCCCGACCATGACCACACGGGCGTGCAGCGCGTCGACGAAGACCTCTTCGACGAACTCGCGGGGTGTCTGGGCGGCCAGTTCCAGCGTGAAGGGCAGGACGAGGGCGACATCCACGCCGAGCTCTTCGAGCAGGTCCAGCCGGTCGTCCAGGCCGGTGAGGGCTTTTGGTGCGCGATCGGGGTGCAGTACGGCGAGTGGGTGGGGTTCGAAGGTGACCGCCACGCTGGTGAGGTGGTCGGCCTGTGCTCGCTGCACCAAGGTCGTCAGTAGGGCGCGGTGGCCGCGGTGGACGCCGTCGAAGTTGCCGATGGTGACGACGGACGCCTGCAGATCGGCCGGGACCTGGTCCAGGGCGGTGAGGCGCAGCACGCGCCAACCTTACCCAGGAGTGCTGACCCACCTCCGGCGTGGGCTCAGGCCAGTTCGTGCTTGTCCAGACCGAAAACGCGCCAGGCCGCCAGCGCAAGGATCCAGGTACCGATGAAGACGCCGACGATCACGAACCCGATGTTGTCCAACTCGATCGAGCCCAGCGATGCGACCGGACCGGAGGTGATGTCGAAGCGGTCGGCGATCACACCGCACAACTCGATGGTCCCGATGATCAGGGCGACGACGATGGAGACGCTGGTGACGGTGGCGTTGTAGTAGAGGCGGCGCAGCGGTTTGGTGAACGCCCAGCCATAGGCCTTGCTCATGAAGATGCCGTCGAGCGCATCGAACAGGCTCATGCCGGCGGCGAAGAGGACCGGCAGGGTCAGGATCGCGTACCACGGCAGCGCTGAGGCGGCCGCTCCTCCGGCCAGGACCAGCAGGCTGATCTCGGTGGCGGTGTCGAACCCGAGGCCGAAGAGCAGCCCGACGGGGTACATCTGGATCGGCTTCTTGACCGCGTTCAGCATCGGCTTGAGGATCCGGGCCAGGAAACCGCGGGAGTTGAGGTGCTCCTCCAGAGCGGCCTCGTCCAACTCGCCGGACTTGCGGCTGCGCCAGACCTTGATGATGCCGATCAGCGCGATCAGGTTGATGATGCCGATCGCCCACAGGAAGACACCGGACACGGTGGTGCCGAAGGTGCCCAGGATGGTGTTCAGCGTGGTGCCCTCGGTGGTCGCCGTCCGGGACAGCGCCCGGATACCGAGCGCGAGTAGCAGGCACAGGCCGAACACGATGCTGGAGTGGCCGAGGGAGAACCAGAAGCCGACGCTGACCGGTCGCTGACCCTCGCCGCGCAGTTTGCGGGTGGTGTTGTCGATCGCGGCGATGTGGTCGGCGTCGAAGGCGTGGCGCATCCCGAGGGTGTAGGCCGTGATGCCCAGGCCGATCCCGAAGAACTGGGCCTTGCCGGTGCCGTCGGTGCCCACTGCGTAGTGCTCAGGGGCGACGATGAATGCCAGTGTGCCCCAACCGATTACGTGCAAGGCAATAATGAACGCGGCCATCCCCGCGATCGATCGGACCTCACTCGGAGTCAAGCCTCTGACGTTGTTCCCGGCGCTGCGCACGGAGTCCATGACCGACATGATCGGCAGCCTATCGGTTGATGCGACTTTGTCGCGTCTAGCCCTTCGAACGGTCTTGCGGCCTATCCAACCGGGCAGGGTCAGCTGGTCGGGAACACCACGTGCGAGCGTGGCACGTCGCCGGACTGGTCGAGCATTGCCACCAAGTCATCGCCGGGCCCGATCGCTGCGACCGGATCGCCGAGCGGCCCGTCCGGCGCGATGCGTTGCCCGAACCGCAGCTTGCGCGCTTCCTCCTCCGTGAGAACCCGCACCGGGAACTGCGCACGTGCCGCCTCGGCGAGCGGAGTCACCGGCAACGGATCGCCCAGATTAGCCAGGGGCGTGGCATCGGCGAGCGTGAACCGGCCGACCGTCGTACGTCGAAGAGCGGTCAGGTGCCCACCCACCCCGAGCGCCGTGCCCAGGTCGCGGGCTAGTGCCCGCACATAAGTCCCCGACGAAACCTCCACGCGCACATCGAGATCCACCAGATCGCCGAGGTCGCGTCGCGCGAGCACGTCGAAACCGGACACCCGCACCGGTCGCGCCGCGAGCTTGACTTCATCTCCCCCACGCACCTTCGCGTAGGCGCGTTGCCCGTCCACCTTGATCGCGCTCACCGAGGACGGCACCTGCTGGATGTCACCGGTCAGCCCGGCGATCGCCGTACTGATATCGGCGTCGGCCAAGTGCCCGGCCGACGCCGAGGAGAGCACAGAGCCGTCGGCGTCGTCGGTGATGGTCGACTCCCCCAACCGGATCGTCGCCTCGTAGGTCTTGTCGCAGCCCACCAGGAAGGTCAGCAGCTTCGTTGCGCGGTTCAGCCCGAGCACCAGGACCCCCGTGGCCATCGGATCCAAGGTGCCCGCATGCCCCACCCGGCGGGTGCCGGCCAACCGGCAGACCCGCGCGACCACGTCGTGGCTGGTCCAATCAGCGGGTTTGTCGACGATCAGCAGACCGTCGGGTGAGTCACTCCTTGTAGGGATTGGCATCTCCCGCCGGCTTGGCCGCCGCGGCGGCCTTCGCCAGTTCAGCGTCACGCGCCCGGGCCTCGGCCAGCGCCTTCTCGATCTGCTCGGCGCCCTCGGGCACCGCGTCGTGGATGAACTCCAGCGACGGGGTCAGGCGGATGCCCAGGCCCTGCCCGACGTACGTGCGGATCCGCCCGCGGTACTCGTTCAGCACCGTCTCGGCCGTCTCCCGGTCCTCTTCAGAGCCCATCACCGAGTAGAAAACAGACGCGTGCTGGGTGTCGCCGGTGACCCGGACGTCGGTGATCGTCACGAAACCGAGCCGCTCGTCGTTGATCTCCCGCTCCAGATACTCCGCGACAAGCGTCTTGATGCGTTCTGCCACCTTGCGCGCGCGTGCCGGATCAGCCATGGCGAGCCACCTTCCTAGCCGTGAATCGGAGACCCCAGCCTAATTGCGACCGGCGGGTACGCCGACCATCAGGTCCCGATCGATCGATGCGTCCACGCGGTGCCGGAAGGTGTCGCGTACGACGACCTGCAGTCCGTGCCGCTCCAGCAGCTGCGCGAGGTCGTCAGTGGGTGCCACGTGCCGGTTATAGGACAGCCCGATCGCTCCCCCGGTCTTGAGCGTCCGCAGCCACGCGGGAAGCGCCGCGTCGAGCAGTTCGAGGGGTGCCCGGTTGAGTTGCCGCCCGGCGTGGTCCCCGTGCGAGCCGTGCAGGACGCCGTACGGCGTGTCCGTCACGATCAGGTCGACGCTGGCTTTGGGGACGAGCCCGTCGAGTGCCGTCGTGTCGGCGCGCAGGTAGGTGACCTTCTGGGTATCGCCTGCTTTGAAAGCGTCCTTGTCACAGGCTGTTTCGAGATCGAGGCGGGTGCCACGGTGACTGGTGGCGATGGTGTGCTTGAGCCGGTGGCTGCGCAACCACGTCTTGATGAAGACGTCGTACGCCTCGAAGTCCCGCTTGTCGACGTCGACCCCAACGGCGTTGTATCCCAACAGCATTGCCAGGTTGAGCGTTGTTCCCCGGCCGCACATCGGGTCGAGGACAGTGCGCTTCGCAGTTCTGGTCGTCGTGTGCGCGGCTGTCACGTTGAGGCACAGCCGGGTCCAGGTCTCGTTCGTCTTACCCTGATACTTCTGGATCGTGACCAGATCGTCGGGATATATCTCCCTGCGCTGCAACGGAATTGGTCGCAGCAGGTCACCCTCCCATTGGAACAGCGCCAACGTGGACGACAGGTTGGACAACGTGGGTACGTCGGCGTCCGTGGCTTCGCACTCGACGTACGGCACCCCCGCGAGTTGCACCTCGTGGGCCGGGCGGCCGAGTAACTCCGTGGCTTCAGCGGCAGCCAGGCGAGGAGCATCGGCGGCGTAGACCCGGTTCGCCGACGGTGAGACCAGGACGAGGAAATGTGTCACCCGGTTACGGTAGCGGCAACTCAGCCGGTCGCCGTGCGCACAGAACGCAGCGCGAACTGTGTGACCCGCCCGGGGATGCGTGCGTGGCAGGTGGACAGGAGCGGTTCGGACAACGTCGCCTGCAACGCCACTTCCAACGGCTTCGGGTCCGCCGCGAGGAGCACCGTGCTGACGTCGCCGTCCTCCCGGACCGCCAGCGGAGCATAGGCGTCGATGTGGTCATCACCGTGCTGGGTACGCGCGAAGTGTTGCGCCGCCTGCACCACGTGCGAGTACGCCGTGCGGCCGCGCAGCAGCGAATCGTCCACTCTGCCTTGGGTATACGCAGCGACGATCGACGCCGGATCGTCTACTGAGTCGACGCGACCATAGGACAAGCCGTGCGGCAGCAGGATCATCGTGGCCGCGAACCGGTCGCCGCCGACATGCGAGCACTCCCAGGTCTCCTGCGGGTAGCGCGCCGCGATCGCACCGGCAACGACACGCCCGCGAACTGCGCAACACTGGTCGTGCCGACCGTGCGCGCACACAATCACCAACGGACCGTCTACCGGCTGGCCGGCGGATCCATCCAGCGGCACGTCGAGGTAATCCTGCGGCGAGGCCACCTCTCCCCCGACGAGCCACTCCTGCCCGGGGCGGCTCGACGCGATGAACCAGCGCCATCGGGACGGCGACTCGCGACGACCCGGGCGACGAATCGCGGCGATGCGCATACCGGAGGCTTCGGCGCGGCGAACGATGGCCAGCCCGAGCGCCGGATCCAACACCGACGGCGACCCGGTGAACGCGGACGGTCCCCAGCCGCCGGCGACCTCCAGCAGCAACCACGACAGGCCGGCGGACGCGGTGCCGTAGAGCGGGTCGTGCCGATCGCGGGACTGGTTGCTGCAAGGCAGCCGATCGATCAACCGGATTGTCCTGACACGGGATTCGCGACGACGACCACCGCTTCGCGCAGCAGCCGTCGCGCAAGGACCACACCGTCGTCGGCGTCGAGTCCAGGCAGCGCGCCGGCAGCGATCGGCGTACCGCCACGCAGCGCTTCCAGCGCCTCGGCGCAACTACCCGGGAAGTCGATGCTCCGGTCGCGCAGCCGAAGCCGGACGCCATCACCGCGCGGCACCAGCCGCCCGGTGAGTGCATGTCGCCACTGGACAACCGTTGAGCCGTCGAGCTTTTCGGCAGCAACGACCGTGGCCAGGGGACGTACGGCGACCGGCCGGGTGCGCTCGGCGAAGGATCTCGACACCCGGGCACCAGCGCCCTCGGCGATGGCTGATGGGGCATCGCGCAACGCGTCGGAGAGGATCGCGACCGTCTTCTGCGCGATCGCCGCCACCTCATCTGCGGACGTGAGGTCGACCCCCATCGGCAGGGATCCTCGCAGCTGCTCGGTGGCCGCCAGTTCGTCGACGATGGCGCGCACCACGTCGTACGTCGTGATGGCGGCGACACCAACGGTCAGGTGGATCGAGGTCTCACCGAGCGCTCTGGCCGAGTGCAGCCAGCCCCGGGGCAGGTACAGCGCGTCACCCGGCTCGAGGATGGTGTCGATCACCGGGTTTTCGGTGGCCCGCGCTTCGACGGCGGAGCGGTGATCGGACCACGGCTGACTCGAGAGCGGATCGGTGTAGACCGGCGCGTGGATGGTCCAGTGCTTGCGGCCGGACACCTGCAGAACGAACACGTCGTGGACGTCGTAGTGCGGATCGAAACCACGGTTGCTGGCCGGTGTGATGTAGGCGTTCGCCTGCACGGGGTGGCCGAGGTCATCGACCGCCTCGCGGACGAAGTCGATGATCGGCGGCCACAGCCGATGCAGACCCTGCAACACCAGGGTGGAGCCGTTCGCGAACTGGTTCAGCACCTTCGCCGAGTCGACCTGATCAGGCATCTCGGCACCGAATCCCGCTGTGCCAACGAACTTTTCGCGATCAACGAGCTTGCCCTCGCGGGCCATCCGGATGAACGGGGTGCGGACACCGCGCTCGGCGATGAGTTCGTCAACGGCGTCCGGGGACAACAGGTCATCGAAGGGTCGCGGCAGATCCCCTGCCCGGGTCAGCAGCGGCTGCCGACCCCAGTAGTCCTGAGCGAACGTCAGGGGATCGACCGCGACACAACGAGTCAACATGTCTCAGGCAGAGCCGTCCGCGCCACCGTCGTGACCGCCGGGGTTCGAGCCCCCGTCAGCAGGACCCTCACCGGCGGAGCCGTCGGCGCCACCGTCGTGACCACCGGGGTTCGAGCCGCCGTCGGCCGGACCCTCGCCTTCACTGGCGTAACCGTCCGCGCCACCGTCGTGACCATCGGGGTTCGAGCCCCCGTCAGCAGGACCCTCACCCTCGCTCGCCGTACCGTCGGCACCACCATCGTGACCGCTGGGGTTCGAGCCCCCGTCGGCCGGACCCTCGCCTTCACTGGCGAAGCCGTCGGCACCGCCGTCGTGACCACCGGGGTTCGAGCCGCCGTCAGCGGGGCCTTCGCCACCCGTTGTCGAGGTGGTGATGTCGTCATCATCGAGCGCCATGACAATTCCCTTCGGTTGGGTTGTGGGCAAGACCCCACGGCACTGAGACTATGCACCCGCAAGGGCACTGACTACCCGCAAGACGGGTGGATTCACGGCTGTCCGGCTACGCACCCGCTGCGTCGCGCGCCGGGCCGAGATGGCTCCCGTCGACGATCTCCTGCAACGCCGCGACGTGCCCCGCGAACGCCGTACGCCCCTGTGCCGTCAGACGAGCGCGGACGGTGCGCCGACCACGGTGGGTACGGCGCTCCGTGGTCACGTAACCGGCCGCCTCCAGTGTGCTCAGTTGCTTGGACAGCGCCGAGTCGGACAGGCTCAGTGCCTCGGCGAGATACGCGAAGTCGGCCCACTCCGAGGCGGCCAGTGTCGCCACGATCGACAACCGGGTGCTCGGGTGGATCAACTCATCGAACCGGGGGGCGGTCATCGACGCGTTCGGGTAAGCATCGCTGCCAGCAGGCCCGGGCCGCCCAGGGCCAAGCCGATACCCACCACACCCGAGGCCCAGATCCCCGCGTGCCGCGCACCGTCGGCGTCCAGCCCGAGAGCCAGCACGACGGTCACCAGGATCGCTCCCAGGAGGAGCCCGATGACGGTGGCGGCCACCCGACCGCCGGCCACGGACCGAGCCACCGCGATCTGACCGGTGCGATGCCGGCCGTCGAGCCAGCGGGACGCCACGCTGGCATGCGCTGCGCCGAAGGCAATGGTCGCGAGGACCGTCACCCACGGTGACGCGTAGTGACTGATGAATCCCAGGCCCAGCCAGCCAAGGCCCATCACCCACCAGTAGGCACGAGGAAGGCCGAGTTCATCGGCAACCCGGCGGCGGGCGGCGGCTGCAACTTGGAGCGCGCCCTGCGCTTGTTCGGGATCTAGGTTCGTCATGATGGCCTCACTTTCCTGGTTGGAAAGTAGTTCACCACTTTCCCGGTTGGAAAGTCAAGGCCCACCCTGGGTGGTCCGATCAGGCAGCCGGAAAGTAGCGCCAGTGACCTTCTCCGACGACCCCGATCTGGTCGCCGTCGACGACGACGGCCGACTCGTCGTCGATCGCGTACGCCGGGTTACCCAGAGTGGCCGCCCACCGTTCGGCCTCGGCCATGGTGTTCTCCGGCAGGCTGGGGTGATCCACATGCGGGAAGATGGAGAACTCAACCAGCCCCAGCGTCTTGTCAGCACCGGAGGGCGGCTGCCAGTTCATGAAGTCAGCGCCGATCCGGGGCGCCATCACCATGCTCCCGGCGCTCATGCCGACCCACACCAACTCCGGCCGGTCCCGCACCGCGTCCAGCAGACCGCTCTCCCGAACCCAGTGCGCCAGGTAGACCGCATCACCACCGGAGACAAGCAGTACATCGCATTGTTCGATCAAAGGCCGCCACTGCTGCTCCGGGAGGCTCGGCAGCACGGCGAGTTCCAACAGCCCTACCGACTTCCAGCCCAGTTCAACCTGCGGCTGCTCGCTCCGGCCGGCCACGAACTCCCAGGTGCGGGCCGCGCCAGCGAGCGACAGATGGCCGTACATCGCAGTCGGGATGCACAGCGCGTTGCATTCCTCGACCGGCCTCGGCAACAACTGGTCAAGCGCGGCCCGGATCGCCGGGTTACGGACACCGGCAGAGGTGAGCAACATCTTCATGGCGCCTACAAGTCTGGCGCACGAGTGGTCACGGGTCCACGCGTACCAGGAGCTGCCCCACCTCGCAGTCCAGTGCACGGCAGATTGCCGACAGCGTCGAATAGCGGATGGCTTTGGCCCGATCATTCTTCAACACCGACAGATTCACGATCGACACGCCGACAAGTTCGCTCAGCCGCGTCAACGTCATATCGCGTTCGGCCAGCAGTTCGTCCAGGCGACAGTGGATTCCGGTGTCCTCGTCGGCTGCCGGCCTCACACCAGACCCTCGACATCTTCTTGCAGCCGTGTCCCGTAGCGCACCAACGCGGCGAACGCGGCGATCAGCAGGGCCGCCCCCACCGGCCACAAGGACAACGTCCAGCCGCCAGTACTTCTCGGAAGTCCGGTCGGCAACTCCTGACCGTGCACGTCGGGGGCCGTGTAACTGGTGATGTCCAGCAGTGCGTGGGCCGCCCGCGATGCCGCGATCTGCTGGAGGATCTGTGAAGCCAGCCCTCCGACCAGCACGACCACCGACGTCCAGAGCGCAACTCGCGTGACCAGCGCCACGAAGGGATCGCCGTGCAGTAGTTTCCAACACGCAAGCACGATCAGCAGGCAGACGGTGAGAGGGACAAGGAGCCCGACTACCTGACCGGTAACCCACAGGGCACGGGTTGCGCCGTCGAGGCCATGCACCTGCACGTCAGCGGAGGTGAAGCCACCGCCAGCGACTGTGGCCGTAGGTCCCTCCACCGTGACTCCCGGGTTGAGCGCCGGCCAGTACTCATCAACGGGCACGGTCATGTCGATGTCGCCGCCACCGGTTGCGTTGGCGATGTTCACGATGATCGCGATACCCGTCGCCACCGCCCCCAGCGCAGCGACGGTGCCGGTGGACCGCACGACATCCCGGGTGCCCCATCGCTCGTTGCGCAGCGAAACAACCACCAACATGGCGATGATGAGCAGCACGATCATTGGCAAGAACCCGACCACGATGACCTCCCGATTTATCGAAGAACGATAACAACGATAATCGATATGTCCCGAGGTGGCTAGCGCTTACGTCACAGCAGTGCATCCTCGCTCCGCTGGTGCGGCTCCCTCGTGAGGTTTGCGACGTACGCCCGGGGAGTCTGACCAACTATCCGCTTGAACTCCCGGCTGAAGTGCGCGTAGTCGAACCAGCCGAGATCATGCGCAAGACTCGAAAGGTCTTCGTAGTCAGCGGTGTTCAACCGTTCAAGCGATCGATGGACCCGGCGTCGCATGAGCAGCCACTTCGGCCCTACGCCGATGTAGGCGTTGCTCAAGCGCTCGAGGGAGCGCTCGGAAAGATCCACCTGATCGGCCAGGTCGGCCACGGAGCCCGCCTCAGCCGCGTCGATGACGGCGAGCCGGGACAGCAGGCTGCGTGCCCCGTCGAGGTCGTAGACGTATCTGGCGATCTGGTTCCCCACAAACGAGTCGAGCATGAATCCCGCGTTAGGGTTTCGCGGGGCGACGCCCTCCAACGGGTCCATGCGGTCGACGTACTTCTCTGCACGAAACGTCTTGTCCCGCAGGGTACTTGCGTCGATCCCGGTGATCACCGAGAACGCGCCCGGTCGGTAGCGGACGCCCACCACGTGGCCCCACCCGAACAGCGTCACATCGAAACGACGTCGGCTGACGACCCCTGTCACGTAAGAACCCGGACGCTCGGCGCCGTGCCGGATCGAGCCGCCCCACTCGTCCGTCAGGTTCACCGCCGACACCGGGACCAGGGAGGCGACGTACTTGGTTCCGGCCGGCAGGTCCCAGGAGACCGACCAGTAGTGCTCGACGAACTCCGCGTGCTCCTGCGAGATCCAGCGCTGCAGCGTCGCGTGCTGCGCGAAGCCCGCCGGGTCGAGAAGCACTCCGCGCTCGGCCAGGTGTGTCGGGTTTGTCCTAGTTGCCATCACCGTGAGCGTAGGAGAGTGGTCCGACAACGTACGCCGAGCGAAGGACTGACATGTCATCGAACGCCCCAGCCGCCGCAACGCTCGCCATGGTGAGCATCGACTGCCCCGACGCGAAGGCGATGTCCGATTTCTACCAAGCAGTCCTCGGGTGGGAGGTTGCGTACGAGGGTGATGGGTACGCCATGCTGAAGGGCGACGGGAACGCGCTCGGTTTCGGGACGACACCCGATTTCCAACGACCGGCCTGGCCCAACGACGGCACCAAGCAGTTCCACCTGGACCTGGGTGCCGAGGACGTCGATGCCACGGTCGCCCGCTGCGTCGAACTCGGCGCGACGAAGCCGGATTTCCAGCCCGGAGAGGATCGTTGGACGGTGTTGCTGGACCCCGCCGGTCACCCGTTCTGCGTGACCAACCTGGCCAACTGGGGCTGAGTCAGCGCGACAGGCGATCCAGGAAAGCAACCAGTAGCGCCTCGCGTACCGCTGGCGGCGCCACGTCGAGGAGCGCGTTGACCGGTGCCATCCGCTCCGGCGCGGCCACCTCGCCATCCCCGCTGGCAAGGCCGGCGATCTGCAACAGCGCGTCGAACGTCGCATCGTCCAGCGTCGCCGGATCGATCGCGGCCGCCGCCTCCCGCAGCGCGGGATCGACCTTGATCGGAGCAGCTGCCACCGCTACCTGAACCGAATCACGAAGCGCCGCAAGGAAGTCCGGCACGGACGCGGCCGTTGCTGCCGAGAGACTCACGTGAAGGGTCGCCGGAAACTGCTTGAACGACATCTGCGGCTGCACGAACCATCCGCGCTCCAGCATCAGATCACTCAGCGTGAACACATCCAGCGCCTCATCGGCACCGATGGCGACCAGGGTCGAATCCGGTGGGGCCACAACGTGTAGGTGGTCGATCGCGCTCACTCCCTCGACCACCGCACGCGTCCCGGCCAGCGCCTCCTGTGTCAGCCGCTGGTACCCCTCCGCACCGAAGTAGCGCACGACTGCCCAGGCCGCCGCGAGCGGTCCACCCGACTTAGTGGACTGCACCGTTGAGTTCAGCATCGTGTAGCCCGGCCAGTCCGCACTGGCGAAGAACTGTGCGCGTCGATGGCCTGGATCTGCATGCAGCAGAAGGGAAACACCCTTGGGCGTGTACGCGTACTTGTGCAGGTCGGCCGAGATACTGGTCACTCCCTCGACGGCGAAGTCCCACTGCGGCAGACCGTCCGCCCATGGCAGCACCCAGCCGCCGATGCACGCATCCACGTGCAGCCGGATGCCGCGCGGTCGGGTCAGTTCGGCGATCTCCTGCACGGGGTCGAGCACGCCCTGGGCGTACGACGGGGCGGACACCGCGACGAGGACCACGCGATCGGCGTACTCCTCCAGTGCCGCCTCCATTGCCGCCGGGTCCGCGCGGAAGGTCGCTGGGTCCACCGGCACGCTCACCCGTTCGACCCCGAAGTAGTGCGCCGCCTTGTGGAAGGCCGCGTGGATCGTGTCCGGTACGACGATCACGGGCTTGTCGACGCCCGCCGCGTCCCGCGCGGTCTTGACCGCCAGCAGGATCGACTCAGTCCCGCCAGAGGTCACGGTCCCGACCATCTCTTCACCGCCGTGGAACATCGGACGGGCGAAGTCGATCAGATCCCGCTCCATCTGCAGCAGACTCGGAAACGCGGTGGGGTCCAGGCCGTTCGTGCCGCCGTACATCGCCAGCGCCGCCCGGCCCAACTCGTCGGCCTCCGCTACCCCGGAGTCGTAGACGTAGGCCAACGTGCGCCCGCCATGGGTGGGCAGATCCGCGGCACGCAGTCCCTCCAACTCCTGGAGGATGTCCTCAACACTCACGAGGTGATCGTCGCACGGTGCGCCAACCGCTCATCAAGACGGTATGCGCGCAGCGGGATGAGGCTGATCAGCACCAGTGCGGCGGGGACGAGGGTGAAGCCGATGCGGATCGCCCAGAGCGCCGAATCCGGTTGAGTCACGGTGTGTTCAGCCGTCGAGGACAGATAGCCGCCGATCGCGAGCACGATGGCGAAGATGGCCGGCCCGAGCGCCAGCCCCAACGTCTCCCCGGCTGTCCACACACCGCTGAACACACCGACCCGGTTCTCGTTCCGACCACTCGGATCGTGTCCGGCGGCGTCGGCGAACATGGCCAGCGACAGGATCTGACCTCCCGCATAGCCGATCCCGACGAGAGCGGCCGCCACATAGACAAGGGCGTGCACAGCGGGGAGGGCGACGAACAACAGGAGCATCCCCAGGACCATCAGGACACTGGCCACCCGGAAGCCGGACAGCTTGCCGCGGTGGTGCGCGTACTTCGCCCACAGCGGCGTCACCAGCAACGCAGGTCCGACGAAGGCCGCGAAGAGCAGCGACGCTGCCGCCTTCTTGTGCAGCAGGTCCTCCGCGACGTAGGCGACACCGGCCAGCATCAGCCCGACGCCCAGCGACTGGATCACGAACGAGGTCAGCAGCGCCCGGAAGTCCCGGTGGCCGGCGACCGCGGCCAACTGCTCCTTGATCCCGCCCTCGGCGGAGACCGACTGTCGTTCAGGGGCACCCTTGGTCGCCCACCACGCACCGATCACTCCGAGCGCCAGCAGCAACGCGACGTACAGCCCCATGGCCCGGTATCCGGCGGCGGTCTTCTCACCGAACGCGTTGACCACCAACGGTGCGGTGGCACCGGAGATCAGAATGGCGACCGCGATGATGATCACCCGGGGTGTCATCAGGCGGGTGCGCTCCTGGTAGTCCTCAGTCATCTCGGCGGGCATCGCGATGTAGGGCACCTGGAAGAAGGCGTACGCCGTGGCGCACAGGACGAACAGCGCGACGACCCAGGCCCCGGCCAGGCCCTTCGGGGACGTCGGTCCGGCGAACATCAACGCGAAGAAGACCGCGAGCGCCAGGCCGCCTTTGAGCAGGAACGGTCGGCGTCGGCCGGCAGGATTCGTGGACCGGTCCGATATGCGCCCGGCCAACGGATTCATCACCACGTCCCACGCTTTGGGGACGAAGACGATGAACGCGGCCACTCCTGCAGCGATTCCGAGAACGTCGGTCAGATAGGGCAGCAGCAGCAGACCGGGCACGGTGCCGAAGGTCCCGGTGGCGATACTGCCCAGGCCGTAGCCGTTGAGGATCCGCTTCGGCAACGGCGCAGCAGTGTCCGACATGGCCGTCACCGTATCCGGCTATCGGTCAGACGGTGGTACAAGATCGGAAAACGGCGGTTCCTCGGAGAAATTCGCGATGAAATCTCCGAGGAACCGCCGTTTACCGAACTACTGCAACAAGATCAGTCGCGCGGCTTCTCGCGCTGTTCGTACGTCGTGATCAAGTCACCGATCTGCAGGTCGTTGTAGGACCCGAGGTTGATACCGCACTCGAAGCCCTCGCGGACCTCGGTGACGTCGTCCTTGAAGCGCCGCAGACCGGCCACCTCGACGTCCTCGGACACCACGACGCCTTCGCGGGTGATGCGGGCCTTGGACCCACGCTTGATCTCGCCGCTGCGCACGATCGAACCGGCGATGTTACCGAACTTGGAGGAGCGGAAGATCTCGCGGATCTCCGCCGTACCCAGCTCGACTTCCTCGTACTCCGGCTTGAGCATGCCCTTGAGCGCAGCCTCGATCTCCTCGATCGCCTGGTAGATGACCGAGTAGTAGCGGACCTCCACACCTTCCTTGTCGGCGTACTCCGCGTTCTGCCCCTCCGCGCGAACGTTGAAGCCGATGATGATCGCGTTGGACGCGACCGCCAGGTTGATGTTGTTCATCGTGATGGCACCCACGCCACGGTCGATGATCCGCAGGTCGACCTCGTCGCCGACGTCGATCTGCAGCAGAGCGTCCTCGAGCGCTTCCACCGAACCGGACACGTCGCCCTTGAGGATCAGGTTCAGCGTGTCGACCTTGCCGGCCTCCAGCGCCTGGTTCAGATCCTCCAGGCTGATCCGCTTGCGCGCCTTGGCCAGCGATGCCTGACGGTCCGCGGCTTCGCGGCGCTCGGCGATCTGGCGGGCGGTGCGGTCGTCCGGTGCCACGATGAAGGTGTCACCGGCGCGCGGGACGGACGCCAGACCCATCACCTGCACCGGTCGCGACGGACCGGCCTCGGTGAGGTTCTTGCCGTGCTCGTCCAGCAGCGCACGGACGCGACCGTGCGCCGTACCGGCCACGATCGCGTCTCCGACGCGCAACGTGCCGGACTGCACCAGCACGGTCGCGACGGCTCCGCGGCCACGGTCCAGGTTGGCTTCGATGGCCACACCGCGAGCGTCCTTGTCCGGGTTGGCGCGCAGGTCGAGCGCGGCGTCAGCGGTCAGCAGGACCGCCTCGAGCAGCGCGTCGATGTTCTGGCCCTGCTTGGCCGACACGTCGACGAACATGGTGTCGCCGCCGTACTCCTCAGCAACCAGGTTGTACTCGGTCAGCTGCTGGCGGATCTTGGCCGGGTTGGCACCATCGACGTCGATCTTGTTGACCGCGACCACGATCGGCACATCGGCCGCCTGGGCGTGGTTCAACGCTTCGATCGTCTGCGGCATCACACCGTCGTCCGCGGCGACCACCAGGATCGCGATGTCGGTCACCTTCGCACCACGGGCACGCATGGCGGTGAACGCCTCGTGACCGGGGGTGTCGATGAAGGTGATCGCGCGGTCCTCGCCCTCGTGGTTGGTGTGCACCTGGTAGGCACCGATGTGCTGGGTGATGCCACCGGCCTCCCCCTCGGCGACGTCGGCGTTACGGATCGCGTCCAACAGGCGCGTCTTACCGTGGTCGACGTGACCCATGACGGTCACGACCGGCGGCCGCGGCTGCAGGTCGGACTCGTCCTCGGCCTCTGCTTCGGCATCCAGGTCGATGTTGAAGGCGCTGAACAGCTCCTTCTCCTCGTCCTCGGGCGAGACGACCTCGATGTTGTACCCGAGCTCGGCGCCGAGCAGTTTGAAGGTGTCCTCGTCCAACGACTGGGTGGCCGTGGCCATCTCGCCGAGGTGGAAGAGCACCGTCACCAGCGATGCCGGGTTGGCGTCGATGCGGTCGGCGAAGTCACTGAGGGTGGCCCCGCGGCGCACGCGCACCACGGTCTTGCCGTCACCGTGCGGAACGCTGACGCCACCGATGGTGGGCGCCTGCATCTGCTCGAATTCCTGGCGCTTGGCGCGCTTGGACTTGCGGCCGCGGACCTTTCCACCGCCACGCCCGAACGCACCCTGGGTGCCACCGCGACCACCGGGACGGTTGCCACCGCCACCGGGACGGCCGGCGAAACCGCCACCGCCACCTGCACGGTTGCCACCGCCGGGGCCACCACGGCCGCCGGCACCGGCGCGACCAGCGCCAGGACCACCGACAGCGGACCGACCGGGCATCATGCCCGGGTTCGGACGGGGACCACCAGCACCGGCACCAGCGCCGCCGGGACGACCTGCGCCACCGGGACGCGGAGCGGCCGGACGGGGGCCTGCGGCACCTCCGGCACCGCGCGCGGCGGCCGGACGGGGCATGCCCTGGTTCGGGGCGAACGGGTTGTTACCGGGTCGTGGCGAACCGCCGGTCTGCATCCCCTGACGAGGTGCGAACGGGTTGTTGCCGGGACGGGCACCACCGGGACGCGGGGCCGAACCACCCTGTCGTG
>NZ_LVCF01000041.1 GCF_001594145.1 Branchiibius sp. NY16-3462-2
CACCGTCTCCTTGCCCTCGGCGATCTGCCGCCAAAATCGGCGCTGGTCACCACGCAACGGTCCAAGCCGGGACATCCACATCACCCATTTCAAATCAGGGTGTTGCGCTGACCCTTTGAAGCTGCCGCTGCAACCGACCTGCAGAACGTCGATCCCCTGCAGAACGGCGGTGCGACCGGGCAGGACTTGGAGCCGCGTCACCCCGCGCATTACTCTCAGGGTGGTCCCTCACGCGGTGGTACCTCACTGAACTCCCCCAGGGCAGGAATGCAGCAAGGGCAGGTGAGCTCTTCCAGGTGCGTGAGGGATCTTCACATCCGCGATCCCAGCCTGTCGGTCACCGCTACTAGATTGGCCGGGTGAGCATCGCCCTGTACCGCCGCTACCGTCCTGAGAACTTCGCGGACGTGATCGGCCAGGAGCACGTCACCGTGCCGCTGATGCGGGCTCTCGAGACCGGCCGCGTCAACCACGCCTACCTGTTCAGCGGCCCGCGCGGCTGCGGCAAAACGACCAGTGCCCGGATCCTGGCCCGCTGCCTGAACTGCGAGCAGGGGCCGACCCCGACGCCGTGCGGTGTCTGCGAATCGTGTGTCGCACTGGCCCGTGGTGGCCCGGGCACGGTCGACGTCATCGAGATCGACGCGGCCAGTCACGGTGGTGTCGACGACGCCCGTGACCTGCGCGAACGTGCCGCCTTCGGCCCGGCGCAGAGCCGCTACAAGGTCTACATCATCGACGAGGCGCACATGGTGACCTCGGCTGGCTTCAACGCCCTGCTGAAGGTGGTCGAGGAGCCACCGGAGCACGTGAAGTTCGTCTTCGCGACGACCGAGCCGGAGAAGGTCATCGGCACCATCCGGTCGCGGACCCACCACTACCCCTTCCGGCTCGTGCCCCCCGCGCGGCTGGCCGACTACCTCGCCTCGCTCTGCGAAGCCGAGGGCATCGCGGTCGAGCCGGGCGTGCTGTCCTTCGTGACCCGGGCCGGCGGCGGCTCGGTGCGTGACTCGTTGTCCGTGCTCGACCAGTTGATCGCCGGTTCCGGTCCGGAGGGTCTGACGTACGCCGGGGCAGCGAGTCTGCTGGGCTTCACCGACTCCGAGTTGCTCGACGCCACGATCGACGCCTTCGCCGCGGGCGATGGCGCCGCCGTCTTCGGCCAGGTCGACAAGGTGATCGAGTCCGGGCACGACCCCCGCCGGTTCGTCGAGGACCTTCTGGAGCGGTTGCGTGACCTGATCCTGGTGGCTGCCGCCCCCGAGAGTGCCGCGCAGGTGCTGCGCGAAGTGCCCGAGGACCAGTTGGCGCGGATGCGGGAGCAAGCAGCGGCGTATGGCGCGGCCTCCCTCTCCCGGGCCGCGGACGTGGTCAACACCGGGCTGACCGAGATGACCGGCGCCACCAGTCCCCGCCTGCAGTTGGAGTTGATCTGCGCACGCGTGCTGCTGCCTGCCGTGTCAGGCGAGGAGGGGTACGCCGCTCGCCTGGATCGCGTCGAACGTCGCCTCGACATGGCCGGGGCTGGCGCACCTTCGGCGCCGGCGAGCGCACCTACAGCATCTGCGGCGGTGGCAGCTACACCGACGGCCACGACGAACGGCGACAGGGTACGACTTCGTGACGGGATGCCCCACGATTCTGCTGATGCTGGGTCATCGCGTCCCAAACCCGCCGAAGGACCCGCCGCCGAAGGATCCGCGGCCGAGGAGCCGGTGGTCGCGCCAGAGCCAGTCGTCGCCCAGGGTGCCGACCCGGGAGCGGTGACGCTGGAGATGGTGCGCCGCGCGTGGCCCGATGTCGTCGAACGCGTCAAGGGCATGCGCCGGGTGACCTGGTCGATGGTGACCCAGCATGCGCGCGTCAGTGAGTTCGACGGCCGCACCGTCGTACTCGGGATCAGCAACCAGGGTCTGGCCAACGGTTTCGACGGCGGCTCCCACGCGGCGCTGATCCAGCAGGCGATCCGGGACGAACTCGGCGCCGACGTCCGCGTGACCGCACGCTTCGAGGCAACCGGCAACCCGCCAACCCCGCCTGCGAGCACCGCCCCCGACAACAGTCCGCCCGTCAACGCCCCGTCTGCCAACGCCGGAGCACCCGAACCGGTTTCGCGGCCGGAATCAGGCCCACCCGCATCACACCGGGACACTCGCCCCACCCAGCAACAGGAGTGGTCCGCCAACACCGCGGCGGCACCCGACTGGGCCCAGGACACCGCCGGCGAGGCGGACCTCGTGCCGACCGAGGGCGACGCCGAGCCGGCCACCAGCCAACCGGCCGGCAGCCCACCACCCGCCAGCGAGGCGGCCGACGACATCGAGGCGCGGCGGGCCACCGCTGCCAACGGTGCCGACAAAGCGCGCACCGCGGCGCGCGAGGCGATGGCCCGGCAGCGCGACCGGGGTGCGCGCGGTGCCGAACCGGTGGCGGAAGCCGATCCCATCGAATCCCTGGACGACGAAAACATCGACGTACAAGGCGAATTGGGCATTCCCGTCGTGCAGAACCTGCTCGGCGCCAAGATCATCGACGAACAGGTCGACGGGCGGCCCTAGGTGCTCTACCTCACCTCCCGAGCGGTCGTTGCGCCGCTGATCAAAGCAATCTGGCGACCCACGATCGAGGGCCGCGAGAACGTGCCGGCAACCGGTGGGGTCATCCTCGCCAGCAATCACCT
Organism: Branchiibius sp. NY16-3462-2; assembly: GCF_001594145.1. Classification (GTDB taxonomy): domain Bacteria; phylum Actinomycetota; class Actinomycetes; order Actinomycetales; family Dermatophilaceae; genus Branchiibius. The sequence goes on from NZ_LVCF01000041.1 coordinate 2,681, forward strand.
GTCGTTCATCGACTCGGTCGTCATCCCGCTGGCCGCGCCCCGGCAGGTGCACTTCCTGGCCAAGGACTCCTACTTCACCGGCACCGGCGTCAAAGGCACCGCGTCGCGCGTTTTCTTCACCAGCATGGGCATGGTGCCGGTCAACCGCGACGACTCCCGCGCCGCGATCAAGTCGCTGGAGGTGGGCCTGAAAATCCTGCAGGACGGCCATGCCTTCGGCATTTACCCCGAAGGCACCCGGTCCCGTGACGGCCGCCTCTACCGCGGCCACACCGGGGTGGCCTACCTGGCGCTGACCGCGCAGGTCCCGATCGTGCCGGTCGCAGTGATCGGAACACCCGACGTCCAACCGGTCGGCTCCAACCGGGTGCGCAGGGCCCCGTTCACGGTCCGGTTCGGGACCCCGCAGACTCCGCACACGACGTACGCCGATCTGCCGGCTGGCAAGGCCCGGCGCCTCGCGACGGATGACGTGATGGACGCTATTGCCGCGCTGTCCGGGCAGGAACGGGCCGGCGAGTACAACGAGCACCCGGTCGAAACCTGACCCGTCTACCCTGAGCATGTGTATGAAGGCGTCCTGCAGGATCTGATCGACGAACTCGGCCGGCTGCCCGGCGTCGGCCCGAAGTCCGCGGGACGGATCGCCTTCCATCTGCTGCAGGCCGAACCGACGGACGTGCAACGACTGATCGACGTGCTCGGCACCGTCAAAGAGGTGCGGTTCTGCGAGCGCTGCTTCAACATCGCCGAGGGGCCGTTGTGCCGGATCTGCATCGATCCGCGCCGCGACGACACGCTGCTGTGCGTGGTCGAGGAACCCAAGGACATCGTCGCGATCGAGCGCACCGGCGAGTTCAAGGGCCGCTATCACGTGCTCGGTGGCGCCATCAACCCGATCGACGGCATCGGACCGGGCGATCTCCACCTGACCGAACTGATGCGACGCCTCGGTGCCGAACCCGTTGCGGAACTCATCATCGCGACCAACCCGACGATCACCGGTGAGGCCACCGCGACGTACCTGATGCGCCAGGTGCAGGGCATGGGCCTGACGGTCAGCCGGCCCGCCTCCGGTCTGCCGGTGGGCAGCGATCTGGAATTTGCCGACGAGGTGACCCTCGGGCGGGCATTCGAAGGCCGCCGCGCGATCCAGGTGTAAGACTTCCGCCCGGTCCCGTCATCTGGTCGGGCGGAAAAGGCACTGGTCAGGGGGCCGTAAAATCTTCGGTGCACGGGGAGTCCGTGCGTGCCCTGATCCGAAAGTGCCCCACTCGTGAGCCTTGTTGTCCAGAAGTACGGCGGCTCATCCCTGTCCGACGCCGACAGCATCAAGCGCGTCGCGCGGCGCATCGTCGACACCCGCAAAGCGGGCAACCAGGTGTGCGTCGTGGTCTCGGCCATGGGTGACACCACCGACGACCTGCTCGATCTCGCCGATGCCGTCTCCCCGGCCCCGCCGGAGCGCGAACTCGACATGCTGATGACCGCGGGGGAGCGCATCTCGATGGCCCTGGTGGCGATGGCGATCGCGAACCTGGGAGACCGTGCGCGCTCCTTCACCGGGTCTCAGGCCGGCGTCATCACCGAGGACGTGCACGGCAAGGCCCGGATCATCGACGTCACGCCGGGCCGGATCGTCGAGGCACTTGACGCGGGCGACATCGTCATCGTCGCGGGCTTCCAGGGCGTCAGCCAGAACACCAAGGAGATCACCACGCTGGGTCGTGGCGGCTCCGACACCACCGCGGTCGCGCTGGCCGCGGCGCTGAAGGCCGACGTCTGCGAGATCTACACCGACGTCGACGGCATCTTCACCGCCGACCCACGCATCGTGCCCACCGCCCACAAGATCGACCGCATCACCAACGAGGAGATGCAGGAGATGGCGGCCTCGGGAGCCAAGGTGCTGATGCTGCGTTGCGTCGAGTACGCCCGCCGGTTCGGCGTGCCGATCCACGTGCGCAGTTCGTTCAGCCACCACGAAGGCACCTGGGTCATCGACAACGAAGGAGAACCTGGAGTGGAAGACCCGATCATCGCCGGTGTCGCACACGACCGCAGCGAAGCCAAGATCACCATGGTTGGTCTGAAGGATGAGCCGGGCAAGGCCGCGCAGGTCTTCCAGATCATCGCTCAGGAGCAGATCAACGTCGACATGATCGTGCAGAACGTGTCCGCGCTGGACACCAACCGCACAGACATCTCCTTCACGTTGCCCAAGACCGACGGCCAGCTCGCGGTGCAGGCGCTGCAGGCGAACCGCGACGAAATTGGTTTCGACACACTGCAATTCGATGACCAGGTCGGCAAGTTGTCGCTGATCGGGTCGGGCATGCGCAGCCACCCCGGGGTCTCCGCGACGCTCTTCCAGGCGCTCGCCGACGCCGGCATCAACATCGAAATGATCTCCTCCTCGGAGATCCGCGTGTCCGTCGTGACGCGCGACGACCAACTCGACGACGCCGTCCGCGCGGTGCACTCCGCCTTCGGGCTGGACTCCACCGATGGAGAGGCTGTCGTCTACGGAGGGAGCGGGCGATGAGCCTTGGTGACGAGAACGGTCTGCACGTCGGAGTGGTCGGCGCCACCGGCCAGGTAGGCGGGGTGGTGCTGCAGTTGCTGCAGGACCGCGACTTCCCGCTGGCCTCGCTGCGCCTGTTCGCCTCGTCGCGTTCGGCCGGCCGGGAGATCGAGTTCGGCTCCAATCGGTTGGTCGTGGAGGACGTTGCCGACGCTGACCCCAGCGGGTTGGACATCGCGATCTTCTCTGCCGGTGGGTCGACCTCCCTGGCCCAGGCGCCGCGGTTCGCCGCTGCCGGGGTCACCGTCATCGACAACTCCTCCGCCTGGCGCAAGGACCCCGAGGTGCCGCTCGTGGTCACCGAGGTGAACGCCCCGGAGATCGCCGACCCGCCCAAGGGCATCATCGCCAACCCGAACTGCACCACGATGGCCGCGATGCCGGTGCTCAAGCCGCTGGCCGACGAGGCCGGGCTGGTGCGCCTGTTCGTCTCCAGCTACCAGGCCGTGTCCGGTTCCGGGCTGGCCGGTGTGGAGGAGTTGGCCGGCCAGGTCCGCCAGGGCGTCGAGGGCAACCTCGAGGGATTGACGTACGACGGATCGGCCGTTGATCTCGGACCCGCCAAGAAGTACGTCGCGCCGATCGCCTTCAACGTGCTGGCGCTCGCGGGTTCCATCGTCGAGGACGGCTCGGGGGAGACCGACGAGGAGCAGAAGCTGCGTCACGAATCGCGCAAGATCCTGGGCCTGCCGGACCTGCTGGTGTCTGGAACCTGCGTGCGGGTGCCGGTCTTCAGCGGCCACTCGCTGTCGATCCACGCCGAGTTCTCTGCACCGATCACTCCTGAGCGGGCCACCGAAATCCTTTCTGCTGCAGCAGGAGTGGAAGTTGTGGACGTGCCCACTCCGCTGGAGGCGGCAGGCGCCGACCCGTCGTACGTCGGACGGATCCGTCAGGACCAGGCGGTCCCGGACGGTCGCGGCTTGGTGCTGTTCGTCAGCAACGACAACCTGCGCAAGGGCGCGGCGCTGAACACCGTGCAGATCGCCGAGCACATCCTGGTCGCCCGCGCCTGAACTGGATCAGTGGCCCGGCTGCCACACCATCAGCGCGACCACCACAGCCATCAGGATCCCGACGACACCGCCACTGGCAGCGACCCGGGCGACTGCTGAAGAAGGTGTAGGTTCGGCGTCGACCGCGGATGCGGCGCCGGCAAGGGTGAAGGCGTCACTGGCCTTGTCGAGCGCGGGAACGACGACAGCAATGGCGATTCCAGCGGCAATCAGCCACAGCAGCAGTGAAATCCAGATCCACGGCTCGCTGAACGAGGCGACCTTCTTGCCGGTGTACGGCGAGGTCGACGACATCAGGCCGAAGCCGAAGATGACGGTCAGGATCGACGCACCGGCGTAGACCTTGGTCATGCGTGACGACGCGGCGATCGCTTCGGGGTCGGAGCGGCGCAACCCGCGGGATGCAGTGGTGACCGCGTGGACGAGCGGGCCGATCGCGAAAATAGCGGTCAGCAGGTGCAGGAAGAGCATGACCTTGAACATGCTCCAACCCTACGGGCGGGCCGGCTCAGCGGAAGGCGTTAGCGCCGGTCAGTGCCTGCCCGATGATCAACTGGTGCACCTCGGGGGTGCCTTCGTAGGTCAGCACGGACTCCAGGTTGTTCTCATGCCGGATCACCGGGTAGTCCAACGTGATGCCGTTGGCGCCCAGGACCGTGCGGCAGGTGCGGGCGATCTGGATGGCCTCGCGGGTGTTGTTGAGCTTGCCGACGCTGACCTGCTCGTTGCTCACCCCACCGTTGTCCTTGGTCCGGCCCAGGTGCAGCGCGAGCAGGATGCCCTTCTGCAACTCCACGGCCATGTCAGCCAGTTTCGCTTGTGTCAGTTGGTAACTCGCGAGCGACTTGTCGAAGACCGTACGGGTCTGCGCGTAGTCGATGGCCGTCTCCAGGCAGTCGCGAGCGGCGCCGATCGAGCCGAAGACGATGCCGAAGCGTGCTTCGGACAGACAGGTCAGCGGACCGCGCAAACCCTTCACCTCCGGCAGCACCGCATCGGCCGGCAGTCGCAGGTCACTGAACGACAACTCCGCAGTCACCGAGGCCCGCAATGACATCTTGTGCTTGATCGGATGGGCCTCGAAACCTGCTGTGTCCGTGGGGACTACGAAGCCGCGGATCTTGTCGTCGGTCTGCGCCCACACCACCGCGACGTCCGCCACCGAGCCGTTCGTGATCCACATCTTGGAGCCGTTGAGGATCCAGTCGTCACCGTCGCGGGTGGCCCGGGTGCGCATCCCGCCGGGGTCGGAGCCGAAGTCCGGCTCGGTCAGACCGAAGCAGCCCAGCGCCTCACCGGCCGCCATCCGGGGCAGCCATTCCTGCTTCTGCTCCTCGCTGCCGAAGGCGTGAATCGCCTTCATCGCCAGCGATCCCTGCACCGATACGAGGCTGCGCAGACCGGAGTCGGCGGCCTCCATCTCCAGGCACGCCAGGCCGTATTCGGTGGCGGTCGACCCCGCGCAGCCGTACCCGTCCAGGTGCATCCCGAGCAGCCCGAGGGCACCCAGTTCCTTCGCCAGATCCCGCGCCGGGACAGTTCCCTCCTCGAACCACTGCGCCAGGTGCGGTCGCAAGCGGTCGTCCGCGAATCGGCGTACGAGAGCGATCAGGTCACGTTCGGACTCGGTCAGCTGCTCGTCGACGCCCAGCAGATCGGACAGGGCTTTGTTCGAAGAGATCACGCTCACATCCTGCCACCGTAGGCTGGGTATATGACTGGCTGGTACGACGCGTCCGCAACGTTGCGGGCGTTCGCTGCCGCCACCCCGGACTATCCGACCAGTGCCCTCTACCGGGCGTTGTGCCAGGGCATCGCGCATGGCTCGTACGCCGAGCGCGAAGCCTTCGAGTCCCTCGCCGCCCGTGGGTGGCCGGTGGTGGGCGCTGCCGACGTGGACCTGTTGTTGCGGGCGGTCCACTACACGGTGTTGCAACGGCGCGGCCGCGACGAACTGGCGCACTACTACGCCTCCGCCGGGGGGCGGTTGCAGCCGGACGCGCGGGCCCAGCAACTCTTCGTGGAGTTCCTGCGAGATCACCGCACCCTGCTACTGGACACCCGCCTGTTGCCCCGCGAGGCCAACGACCCCGAACCCGGCTGGCGGATGCTCAACGTGCTCGCGACCTACGCCGAGGGGGCACCGATGCAGCTGGATCTGCTGAATGTGCACGCCCGTGCCGGGGTCGAGGTGGTCACCGATCTGGTGGGGCGACCGGCCGGCGGTTCGTTGCTGTCGCCGCACCGTGTGGTGCGCCGCAGGGGCTTCGACCCGGCGCCACAGCGACTCGCCGACCCACGGCTGCGGGACTGGTTGATCGCGCACTGCCCGCCCGACGATGCCGAACGCTGGGACCGTATCCACGAAGCGGTAGACCGCGCGATGGCGCTGGAAGTGGTTGTGGGACAAGGAGATGCGATTGGAGTGGCGCAGCGGTTGCGACCGGCCGACGGTGCCGTTCCGGTGGTCTTCGGCTCGGACCTGCAGGCCCAATTGCCGCTGCTGGAGGCAGCGATCCGGTCGCGCACGGGCCGCACGATCTGGCTGGTGGACGACCACGCGCCGTACCTGTCCCAGATCTCCTCGGACCCCAAGCTCGCCCGACTCGACGATCAGGCCCGGGTCACGCTGTTGCGGGAGTACCTCGACGGACAAGTCGTCGGTTCGCTGTGGGGTGCGGACTGGGTCGTGGGCGGCTGGATGGCGTTGCGCGGCTCGGAAGAAGGAGTCGCATGACCGACGGTCCTCGGCCCGCGTTGGAGGAATACCGCAGGGCCAGTGACACCGGGAGTCTGCAATCGCTGGCTGGGTTGCTGGGCGATCCGGAACCCGTGCGGATCGTCGACATCGGCGCCAACCCGATCGACGACGAGCCGCAGTATGCCTCGCTGCTGGCCACCGGGCTCGGGCGCGTCGTCGGCTTCGAACCCCAGCGCGAGGCGTTGGCCAGACTGCAGCAGTTGGCCGGACCCCACGAGACCTATCTGCCCTACGCAGTCGGCGACGGGGACACCCACGAGCTACGGATCTGCGCCTCGGACGGCTTCAGCAGCCTCCTGGAGCCCGACCCGCGACAACTGGACTTGCTCACCGACTTCCCGAAACTGGCGCAGGTTGTCGACCGGGAACAGGTCGCCACCGTGCGCCTGGACGACATCGAGGAGATCGACGGGGTCGATCTGCTGAAGATGGACGTCCAGGGTGGCGAGCTCGCGGTGCTGGAGGGAGGTCGGGAGCGGCTTCGCGACTGCGTTGCGGTGCAGACGGAGGTCGGATTCCACCGGCTCTACGAGGGTGCTCCGACGTTCGGCGACGTCGATCGGGTGCTGCGCGAGCTGGGCCTGCGACCGGCGGCGTTCGTCAGCGTCCGCACCTGGCCGTTGGCACCCACGCAGTGGGCCGACTCCTGGGAAGCGGATGCGCGGCAACTGGTCGAGGCGGACCTGCTCTACGTCCGGGACCTGACAACAACGGCGGACTGGACCGCCCGGCAGCTGAATTCCCTTGCCCTCATTGCCCATGGCGTCTACCGGTCGGTAGGCATCACGCTGCGCTGCCTGGACCAACTCACCCGTGCGGGTGATATGCCAAAGGATGCGCTGGCGGCCTACCGGGCCCTGATCGGGCCATCTGCTGGGTAACTTGCCAGGGGGCCGAGGGTCGGCTTGCTATCGACAAGTCGGAGGCCTGGGTGCGGATCCTGCTGATCGGTCACACGCGATTCGCGATCGGTCCGCCATTCGCAGGTGGGCTGGAAAGCGCGACGTGGCATCTGGCCGACCGGCTGTCGGCGGAAGGGCACGACGTCACGGTCTTCGCGGCGCCGGGCACCAATTGCGGGCCCGGCGTAACGGTCATCAATCCAGTGGCCCCGCAACCGCCGTCGCGCTCGATGGAGTCCATGGGTAGCGGTGACCATGTCGTGGTGCACCATGCGTACCTGGAGTTGATGCTTCAGCTGCAACGCACCCAGCCGTTCGACATCGTGCACAACCACAGCCTGCATTACCTGCCGATCGCCCTCAGCGGTCTGCTCGACGTACCGGTCCTGACGACATTGCACACCCCGCCCATCGCATGGATGGAGTCTGCCTTCCAGTTGGCTCCTGCCAAGGGTCAACATGCCTGCGCTGTCAGCGGTTTCACCGCAGCATCGTGGGATCACGTCATCGACGCTGAGGTGGTCCACAACGGAGTCGACACCGACGTGTGGCGACCGGGCCCCGGTGGTGATGACCTCGTCTGGTCGGGGCGGATGGTGCCGGAGAAGGCGCCGCACCTGGCCATCGAGATCGCCCGCCGCGCGGGCCGGGCCCTGCACCTGGCCGGCCCGATCAGCGACCGGCGGTACTTCAGCGAGCAGGTACTGCCGCTGCTGGGCGGTCCGATCCGCTACGCCGGGCATCTGGCCGAGGACCGTCTGTCCGACCTGGTCGGTCGATGCGCTGCCGCGCTGGTGACCCCGGTCTGGGACGAGCCGTTCGGGCTCGTGGCCGCCGAGGCCATGGCCTGTGGCACGCCCGTGGTCGCGTTCGCGCGGGGCGGTCTGCCCGAGATCCTCGGCGTCGACGGTGGAATCGCTGTGCCCGCCGGCAGCGTCGGGGCTGCGGCCGAGGCGGTGGGTGAGGCCCAGGCGCTCTCCCGCATCCGCATTCGGCGGCGCGCGGAGCGACACTTCTCGGTCCAGCGGATGAGCGCTGACTATCTCCGCACCTACCGGCGAATCATACTGGGAGGGAACGACTTTGCCTCTGCTGGAGCGCATACCTACTCCGCTTGATCGTGACCGCGGACTGCGGGTTCTGACGATTCCCGGCGACCACCGGTACGTGCGGTTCGCCATCGGCACCGACGCCGCGGCGGTGACCGTGGTCCCTGATCGCGGGCCGGAGCAACACCCGTGGGCGCCGTCGCCCGCATTGGTGCCGGACTGGCTGCGACAGCACCGCCAGCAGTTCGACCTCGTCCATCTGCACTTCGGCTTTGAGGGTTGTTCTCCGGACGAACTCGCCACCTGGGCGAGGACACTGCAGAGTCTGCACCTTCCACTGGTCATCACGGTGCACGACCTCCAACTGCCGCACCAGCGCGATCAGCGCGTCTACCGCCAGCAGTTGGCGGTGCTCCTCGCCGCAGCGGACGTACTGGTCACTCTCACCCCCGGGGCCGCTCAGCAGATCCGGCGCGAGTTCGGCCGGCAGGCGTTGGTGCTGCCCCACCCCCGGATGGTCTCGCTGGCCATGATCCGCGGGAGTGCTCGCGTCGTGCCTGACCGGATCCGGGTGGGCATTCATCTGAAAAGCCTGCGGGCCAACGTTGCTCGCGGGTGCGTGCCTGCGGTCGCTGGGGCTGTGCGCCGGTTGCGGGAGGACGGGCACGACGCACAACTGGTCGTCCATGCCCACCCGGAGATCCGGGACGAGGGCTTCCCCCGGTACGACGCGTCAACCCTGGCGCTGCTGGACCAGGTGGCCGCGCTGGAGGGTGTCGAGGTCGTGTGGCACGAGCGGTTCACCGATCGCGAACTGTGGGACTACCTGCGGGGACTGCAGGTGTCGGTGCTGCCGCACCGGTGGGGGACCCATTCAGGATGGTTGGAGGAATGCCGCGATCTCGGTGTCGTGCCGGTCGCCGGGAACGTCGGGTATCTGGCGCAACAGTCCGGCGCGCACACGTTCGACTGGTGCGGTGACGACCCCGAGCCGCACTCCCTGCAGGTAGCCCTGTCCGCTGCGGTCGCCGAGGCTGCGCGCGGTCGCAGTGTGAAGCAGGCCGCGAGGTGGGCAGCGCACCGTGAGCGAACCGATCGCGGTAGCCAACAGGTGCATCGGCGGCTCTACGAAGACCTGGTGCAGGCGAGAGCAGGTGCCCGGTGAACGCGCCCGATGCCCGGACCCAGCATTACGGCACGTTCTACGGCCTGACGCCGCTGCCGGAGAACTTCGCGGTGGTGCACGGCAACTGTCAGGCCGAGGCGATCCGGATCCTGCTGGACGACAGTGTGCCGGCAACGGTTCGCGTACCGCCGGTGCACGAACTCGTCGACAGCGACATGGAACACCTCGAGCGCACCTATCGCGCCGCGAAGACACTCATCGCCCAGCCGGTGGCCGACGGCTACCGGGGACTGCCGCTTGGCACAGCGCAGGTGCACGCGTTGTTGCCCGACGGTGCCCCGCTAGTGATGTTCCCGGTGCTGCGGTGGAGCGGGCTGCACCCATATCACGTGCTCGCCCGCTCGGCGCAGGTGCCGGACCCTCCGGTGGTGCCCTATTACGACGTCCGGACGATCGCCCGGGCCGCCGGTCTGCCCGAGCCGGGGCTGACGCTGCCCGGCATCCGGCAGGTCGCTGCACGCAGCCGCGCGGAATTGACTGTGCGCCAAGCACGCTCGCACACCGTTCGCGCTGACGACCTCTTCGAAGCAGCTGGCTCCCGGGCCACCAACACCATCAATCATCCGGGTAACGCCGTACTGATAGGTGTCGCGCGTCGCATCCTGGAACGGCTCGGCGTCCCGGACGGTGTCACCGATCCCGGCCGGGAACTCCTGCGGTCGATCTATGCACCGATCGAGCCCGCGACCCTCGAGGCGTTGGCCCTGGAGGCTGAACCCCGAACGCACTGGGTCGTCGACGGCGAGCCGGTCGACGACGACGTCATCGCCCAGGCCCACCTGGAGTGGCTGCGGGATCAGCCCGAGGCTCTGGAGTTAGCGACCCGCGCCGCAGTGACATGGACCGACCAGCAGACGGAGCCGCAGTGAGCGGGCCGCCTGTGCACGTCCTGGTCGGCCCGCCGCGGCACGGTGTCGTGCGACATGGCCAGGTGGTGGCCGAAGCCGGCACGGGGCAGGTGCACGCGAGCCCGGAGCCGCCCGATCCGGGTCTGGTCGCCGGCCGCAGGGTGATCGTGCAGTTCACCGACCGGCTCTTCGGCACCGATGCCGTGCACGCCGCGGCGGTCCTGGATCGGATGCTCGCCGGTGCGGACCGCCGCGTGGTGGTCCTGCATGACCTGCCGCAGATCAGCGACGGCGCCGCGTGGGACCGGCGGCGAGCTGGCTATGCGCGGGTGGTCGCGTGCGCTGACGTCGTCGTGGTCAGCAGCCAGCACGAGGCGCGGCTGCTCGCGGACCTGGCACCCGGCGTACGTCCCGTGGTCATCCCGTTGCCCATCGATCCCTCGCCGTACGCCGATCGGGCGCCTTCGGTCGGCGCCGCCGGCCGGGCGGCGGCCGACCCGGTCGTCGGGGTGCTGGGCTACCTCTACCCGGGCAAGGGCCTGGAGCAGGTCATCGACGCCGTCGCGGGATTGTCGGTGCGGGTGGTGAACCTGGGAACGGTTGCCGCCGGGCACGAGGACCTGCTGCCGGCGTTGGCGGCCAGGGCGCGGGCCCAGGACATCGATCTGACGATCACCGGTTGGCTGGCCGACGCCGAACTCGGAGCGGCCCTGACGGCCGTCGACGTCCCGGTCGCGCCCCATCAGCACCTCTCCGCTTCGGGATCCATCAACACCTGGCTGGCCGCAGGTCGCCGACCGATCGCCCCGGAGTCCTCCTACGCGACCGAACTGGTCGGGCGAATGCCCGGTTCGCTGCGTGTCGTGGCCGGTCCGGGGCAACTGCGGCGGGCGATCCAGGACGCCATCGTGCAACCGGCGCTGACCTGGCTGGACCAGGTGGCCATCGGGCCGAGCAGCGCCCAGGTCGCAGCCCGGCTGGAGGCCCTCGCGTGAGCAATCCGTTGGTGAGTGTGGTGGTGCCCTATTACAACGCCCCGCAGCGCCTCGAGCGATTGGTAGCGGGCCTGCGGTTGCAGACTCTGCCGACGGAGCAGTTCGAGGTCATCGTCGCCGACGACGGGTCACCGCAACCGCCGCGCATCGAGTGGGACGGCCTCACCGGGCAGGTCGTGCGGCAACCCCGGCGTGGGTTCCGGGCGGCTGCGGCGCGCAACCTGGGTCTGCGTACGGCGATGGGTCAGGTGGTCTGTTTCCTCGACGCCGACCTGGTGCCGGCCCGCGATTACCTGGAGCAGATGCTGCATGCCACCACGCCTCGCAGCGTCGTGGTGGGCACTCGTCGGCACGTGGATCTCACCGACTGGGCCGGCGACGAGGTGCGCGACTGGCTGCGCGGCGACGGGCAGCCACCGCCGCAACTGACGGATCCAGAATGGCTGGCACAGGGCTATCGGGACACCGACGATCTTCGTGCGGCCGATGACCTGTCCTTCCGCTTCGTCATCAGTGCGGTGATGAGTGTCGACCGTCAGTTCCTCTGCAGCATCGGCGGATTCGACGAGAGCTTCGTCGCGTACGGCGGTGAGGACTGGGAGCTGGCGCAGCGGTGCTGGCTGGCCGGCGCGACCCTGCGGCATCTGCCCGAGGCGGTCGCGTGGCATGACGGTCCCGACATCGCCGGGCGCCCCGACGACCTCGTGACGCTGAAGAACTACGAGACCGCCCATCTGGCGACCCGCCTGACCCATCCCGCGATCCGCGGCAACGGACTCGTGCACGCCATCCCCGATGTGGTCATCGAGGCTGATGTGGGCGACTGGACGCTGGGTCAGGTGCTGGTGGCCGTGCCTAGTTGGCTGGGTAGCAACGACGCCGGGGTCTGGTTCGGCGGCAGCGCCGATGAAGCGTCGTTGCGTGCCCTGGGGGGCGACCCGCGGGTGCACGCCGGCGAGCCCCCGCAAGAGGTCGTCGACCGCTGCCGGTTCCGCGTCCGGATCCACGAGCCCGTGCAACTGACGATGCCCTGGCTCGACGCCATCGCAAGCATGGGCGCGCGCGGCGGCCACGCGGTGACGGTGCAACACACCAGGGATCGGGCGATCTTCGGCGCAGGGCGGAAGACCGCGGTTCTGAAGGAGCGCGCGACGTTGCCGGTCGTGGCGCAGGTCGTCGCGGAGCGCGCCCGCGCGAGCGCGTCGTGATCGGGTTCTACGTGCACCACGTCGGCGGGGGTCACCTGGCCCGGGCCACCCAGATTGCTCGCGAATTGCACTGTCCCATCACCGGTTTGAGCACTCTTCCGCGCCCTGACGGGTGGCCCGGTGAGTGGCTGCAACTGCCGCCCGATGACCCCGCCGAGGATGACACCGCTGCGCCCGAAGCACAGACCGATGCCGGGGGAGCACTGCACTTCGCGCCGCTGCGCCCCGGATTCCGCGCGCGGCAACGGGCGGTCGCCCAGTGGGTTCTCACTGCCGCACCCCGCGCGGTACTCGTGGACGTCTCGGTGGAGGTGGCGGCGCTCTTCCGGCTGCTCGCCGTCCCGGTCGTGGTCACCGCGATGCCGGGTGATCGCAGAGATCGCGCCCACCGGTTGGGGTACGACCTGGCCAGTGCCATCATCGCTCCCTGGCCGGCCGCCGCGCACCCCGACTCGGTCGCCGGGGGTGACCACACGACGTACGTCGGGGGGATCTCGAGGTTCGCCGGACGTGAACCCGATCCGCAGTTGCGGGAGACCGGTCGAGCGTTGGTCATCTGGGGATCAGGCGGCGCGGATCTGACCGCCGCACAGCGCAATTCATTGATGTCGGGCGCGCCGGACCACGAGTGGGTGATCGCGTCGGACCTGCCCCCGGAGCAGCTCTGGCTGGAGCTTCAGCGGGCCGAGGTCGTGGTGTCCCACGCGGGTCAGGGGGCGGTCGCCGACCTGGCGGTCGCCCGCGCACCGGCGGTGGTGTTCGCCGACGAGCGGCCGCACGGGGAACAGCAGGCGACGGTCGGGGCGCTGCGCCGACTCGGTCTGGCCGTTGGCGCTCCGACCTGGCCTGAGGTCGGGCAGTGGCCGCACTTGTTGTCCGGTGCCATCGACGTCGGCGGCCGGCACTGGTCGAGCTGGCTGGGCAGCGGGGCCGCGGGGGCGGCACAGGTACTGCGGGAGGTGGCAGCGTGATCGCCGTGCTGACGATCGTGCACGGCCGCCATGAGCACCTGCGCAACCAACGGCGGGCGCTGCTCACCAGTGAGCGTGCTGCGGACCTGCACGTCGTGGTGGCGATGAACGATCCTCAGGTACGCCGAGCGCTGAGTGACGTCGAGGGTTACGGGCCGCCCGTGGTGTTGGCGCAGGTCGCTGCCGATCCGGTCGGCCTACCGCTGGCGGCGGCTCGCAATCGTGCCGCCGAGATCGCGTTGGATGGCGGGGCCGACGTCTTGGTGTTCCTCGACGTGGATTGTCTGCCGACGCCGTCGCTGATCGGGCAGTATGCACACGCCGTCGGTGAACGGCGCGGCGCCGGGCAGTACCCGGCCGTATGGTGCGGAGCGACGGCTCGCCTGCCACGCATGGAGGGCCCGGGTGACTACCCGGTGGCCGCACCCGAGGTCCTGTCGGTGATGGCGGTGCCGGACCGGGACCGACCCGTCCTCGATCCCGGTGAGGTGCTGGTCGAGCCCGACCTCACCAGGTTCTGGTCACTGAACTTTGCTCTGGGGTGGTCGGATTGGACAGCGATCGGTGGGTTCGACACGGCGTACGTCGGGTACGGAGGCGAGGACACCGACTTCGGGCAGCGGCTGGGACGGTGCGGTGGATCGATGATCTGGACCGGTGGCGCCGCCGCACTGCACCAATGGCACGAGACGCAGAGTCCGCCCGTGTCGCACCTCGACGACATCGTGCGCAACGCGAACCTCTTCGCGCAGCGGTGGGGCTGGTGGCCGATGGGCGGGTGGCTGGAGGGGTTCCGGGAGCAGGGGCTGGCGTATCAGGATGGAACAGGGTGGCACCTCGCCGCGGAACATCTGACCAGGAAAAGTAGTTGAAGATTCTATGAAGGCATTCGGATTCCTCAGTTTCGGTCATTACGGCCGCTTCCCCGGCTCCCAGACCCGCGATGCGGCCGCCGCGTTGAAGCAGGCCGTCGAGCTCGGCGTCGGAGCGGACTCGATCGGCGTCAACGGCGCCTACTTCCGCGTCCATCACTTCGAGCGGCAGGCCGCAGCGCCGATCCCGGTGTTGTCGGCGATCGCGGCACGCACTTCCCGGATCGAGGTGGGTACCGGTGTCATCGACATGCGTTACGAGAACCCGCTCTACCTGGCCGAAGAGTTGGGCGCGCTGGATCTGCTCAGCGACCAACGCATCGCGATCGGCATCTCGCGGGGTTCACCCGAGACCGCAGTGCGCGGTTACGAGGCGTTCGGCTACACCGGCGCCCAGGACCCGCGGGGCGGCGACATCGCGCGCGAGAAGTTCGCGACGTTCCTGGCTGCCATCCAGGGCGCGGGAATGGTGGACGCCGACCCGCAGCGAGCACCCCAGGGCACCCGACTGCCGGTCCAACCGCACGCACCGGGTCTGATCGACCGCATCTGGTGGGGTTCGGGCACCCGCGAGACGGCGGAGTGGGTCGGCAAGCTGGGCCTGAACCTGATGTCCTCGACCCTCCTGACCGAGGCGAACGGTGAGTCCTTCGCCGCCCTGCAGAAGGAGCAGATCGACCGGTTCCGCGCGGCGTACGCCGAGGCCGGCCACACCGGGTCGCCGCGAGTTTCGGTGTCCCGCAGTGTGTTCCCCATCGTGAACGCGCAGGATGCCGCCTACTTCGGGCAGGCGAACGACGGCGACCAGATCGGGGTCATCGACGGGTTCCGGTCCACGTTCGGTAAGACCTACGCGGCCGAGCCGGACAAGCTGATCGAGCAGTTGCAGCAGGACGAAGCCGTCATGGCTGCGGACACATTGATGCTGACGATTCCCAACCAGTTGGGAGTCGACTACAACCTGCACGTGCTGGACAGCTTCGCCAAACACGTTGCGCCGCAGTTGGGTTGGGAGTCCAATACCGAAGGTCCGGTCACGGGCGAGCCGGTTGCGGCTGTCAACGCTTGATGCGTATCCATGGCGGCTCATACCTCGTAAAATGTCGGGTATGAGCCGTCTTGACCGTGTCACGTCCGACCCGGACATCTGTCATGGGCAGCCGGTCGTGCGCGGGCTTCGCTACCCAGTCAAGTTTCTGTTGGATCTGCTGTCCTCGGGCATGACGTACGACGAGATTCTCGCAGATTATGAGGATCTGGAGCTGGATGACCTCCTGGCGGCGTTGGAGTACGGCGCGTTGATGGTTGGCGGCGAGCCGGTCGCAGCTGTCAACGCCTGATGCGTCGTCAGGTCGCCGTCCGCGGAGACGCCCCTCTTGAGGTGGCGTGGCATCGGTACGTCGACCTGGACGCATGGCCCGATTGGTCGCCGCAGATCCGCGGGGTTCTTTGCGATCAGCGCACTCTGGCCCCTGGACTGAGGGGGACCGTCCAGGGGTTGCTGGGAGTTGGTGTCCCGTTCGAGGTGCTGTCAGTGGATACCGCTGCGCGGCAATGGGTTTGGCGCGCAAGCCTGCTCGGGTCGGCCGTCGAGATGACCCATCTGCTGAGGACCGATGGCGACCAGACGGTCGCGACGTTGATCGCGGAGGGTCCGGCGATCGTCGTACTGCCGTATCTGCCGTTGGCGACTGTGGCCTTAGGGAGGCTCACACGCGCCTGATGCGTTCCTACTGTCGGGAGCATGACAAGTGACAGCACATCCGAGGCAGAGATGAGCGCGGCCGTCGAGGCCGCCCAGAAGGTGGTCGACACGGTCACCTCGTGGGATTACAGCGCGACGGACGAGAAGATCGAGGACAAGTTGCTCGAGGGTCTGCAGGCTGCCGGGGTGAGCGTGTCGGACACCGAACGTGACCGGTTGCTCGACGAGATCTCCGCGTTGAAGCAGGACGAGACAGCCGGGACACCACAGGTCCAAGAGGCGCGGCCGAGCTCGGCGGAGGTGGTGTGACCATGGCGCGCGACGAAGACCTGAAGACCATCCACGACCTCATCAAGGACGAGAAGGTCGCCATGGTGACGACCCGCAACGAGGGCACCGGCGCCCTGACGTCCCGGCCCATGACGACCCAGGAAGCACAGTTCGACGGGACGCTGTACTTCATCGTCACGGCCGAGGCCGGAACCGTTTCGGACCTGCAGTCCGCGGCTCCGGTGAATGTCGCCTACCGCAGCAGCAGCGCGTTCGTCTCGCTCAGCGGCACCGGTCGCGTCGGGTCGGATCCAGAGAAGGCCAAGGAACTCTGGGACGACTCTGTCGCAGCGTGGTTCGAGGTCGGCCCGGAGGATCCGCAGGTGCAGGTCCTCACCGTCGAGGTCGATGGTGCGGAGTACTGGAGCGTCGAGAACAAGGCGGCGTTGATGATCGACCTGGTCAAGGCCCGGGTCACCGGCAAGCGCCCCGACGTCGGTGAGAACGACACCGTCGATCTCTAGATAGGTCGCACCCGCCGGGTCTGGGGATCCCAGTGGGTGATGGCCGCCAGTGTCACCTCTCCTGGTACGTCGATCAGCACGTCCCGTGCGCGCGTCACCTGCGTGGGTGATAGGCGTCCGGACAGCGTGATGTGTGGGGTCCACGGCCGATCTCGGTGCGGGTCGCCGGCTCGCTCACGTAGCTCCTGAACCTTGTTGTCCAGCCAATCGCCGCCAGTGAGTAGCAGGTGGGTGATGTTGCTGGTGTCGAAGAAGCGCAACCCGGCCACCGGGAGAGTCATTGGCAGGCGGTCAGCCAGCGACTCGGCGTACGTGATGCAGGCAGGCGAGAAGGCGGGAGCAGAGGTGAGGGTCAGGTGCGGTCGGTTCGAGGAGGATCGGTGATCGCCCCGCGAGGGTAGTCCCGCGTCCTGTAGCCGCGACCAGAGGTCACGGACGCGGGCGTCGTCCGCAGCGATGAGGACGGCATCCAACGACTGCATGGCCAAAGGCTAGGTGCCCGTTGGGCGGGTGGGGCAGCGACTACGCTCGAATGGTGGCAGAGGATACGGCCGGCAGCGAGAGTCTGGTCACCGTCGTTATCGCCTTCACCGCGAATTTGCTGATCGCAGTGGCGAAGTCGGTGGTTGCAGCCATCACGGGATCGGCGTCGATGCTGGCCGAGGCAGCGCACTCCTGGGCTGACACCGGTAACGAGATCTTCCTGTTGATCGGTGAGCGCAAGTCGGCCCGACCTGCCGATGACACCCACCAGTTGGGCTACGGCCGGGTGGGCTACATCTGGTCGATGTTTGCCGCGTTCGGCCTCTTCAGCGTCGGTGCTGCGGTGTCGATCTGGCACGGCATCTCAGCACTGCGCAGCCCGGGTGAGCCCGACACCGACTACGTGTGGGCCTACGTCGTGCTGGCGGTCTCTGCCGTCCTTGAAGGGATCTCCTTCCTGCAGGCGTATCGGCAGACCCGGGAGGGCGCTCGGCGCAGTCGGCTGGATCCCCTGCGGTACATAGCCGTGACCTCGAATCCGATCCTGCGAGCCGTCTTCGCCGAAGATGCCTCGGCACTGATCGGCATCGTCCTGGCCGCTATCGGCATCGGTTTGCACCAGATCACCGGGAACGCCGCCTGGGACGCGATCGGTTCGATCGCGGTGGGCATCCTGCTGGGCTGTGTCGCGATCTTCCTGATCGGGCGCAACATGGATTTCCTGACCGGAGAAGGAGTTCCGGCGCCTATCCGCAACACGGCTCTGATCGCGCTCACCGAGCACCGCTTCGTGGAGCGGGTCAGCTTCCTGCGGATGGAATGGGTCGGCGCATCGCGGATCTACCTGGTGGGTGCGGTGGACCTGGTGGGCGACCAGGTTGAGCACGACGTCGCTACGAAGCTGGCCATGGTCGCCGACGAACTCCAAGAGCACCCGCTGATCGAACGAGCGGTGCTCACCCTGAGTCGACCGGACGATCCGACAACGCTGCTCCCGACCCCGTGACCGACGTCATCGTCATCCTGGGCAACCAACTGGTCCCGGGGCATCCGGCGCTGCGAAAGCACCCGGACGCAACAGTGGTGATGATCGAAGCCGACGACGTGTGCCGGGCCCATCGCTACCACCAGCACAAACTGATCCTGGTGCTCGCCGCGATGCGCCACTACGCAGCCGGCCTGACCCGGGACGTGGACTACACGACGTACGAGCCGGGTAGCACCTTCCGCTCGGTGCTCGCCGACCGACTGGCCGCGCACGGTGCGACCCGGCTGATCTGGATGCAGACCAGCGACCGGGGGCCGAACGAGCTGTTCCGGGAGTTGGCGGGCGAGGTGGGGTGCGAAACGGTCGTCTATCCGAACGCCCAGTTCCTCACCACCCCGGAGGAATTCGCGTCCTGGGTAGGGGACACGAAGTCTCCGCTGATGGAGAACTTCTATCGCTGGCAACGCAAGCGGCTGGACATCCTGATGGACGGAACTTCCCCTGAAGGCGGTCGGTGGAACTACGACGACGAGAACCGGCACCCGCTGCCCAAGCAGCGTCCGGCAATCCCGCCGCTACCCGGCGTACGGGCCACGCAACACGTCACAGAAGTCGCCGCGCTGGTCGCCGAGCACTTCGCCGACCATCCCGGGCGCAGTGACAACTTCTGGTTACCCACGACACGGACCCAGGCGTTGCGCTGGTTGGACGCCTTCATCGACGAGCGGCTGGAGTCGTTCGGGCGGTACGAGGACGCGATGGCTGCTGACGAGCCGTTCCTCTTCCACTCAGTTCTGTCCCCGCTGATCAACCTCGGCCTCCTGCTGCCGGGCGAGTGCGTCGAGGCGGCGATCGAGGCGTATCACGCACGGGACCTGCCGCTCAGCAGCGTCGAGGGCTTCGTGCGGCAGGTCATCGGCTGGCGGGAGTTCATGTTCGGCCTCTACTGGACACGAGGAGCGGCATTCAACCGGAACTTCTTCGACTTTCGCAAGCCGCTGGAAGACTGGTGGTTCACCAATCACGATGTGCCACAGGACCTTCCGGTGCCGTTGCGGGTGTGCCTGGACCGCGTGCACGAGTACGGCTACTCCCACCACATCGAGCGCCTGCTGGTGTTCGGCAACTGGTTCCTGACCTCGGGCTACCAGCCGCGTGCGGTCTACGAGTGGTTCATGAGTATGTACGTCGACGCGTACGAGTGGGTGATGGTCCCGAACGTGCTGGGGATGAGCCAGTACGCCGACGGCGGGATGCTCGCGACCAAGCCGTACATCGCCGGCGGCAACTACCTGCAGAAGATGGGCAACTGGTTCGGGTCGGCGAAGGAGGCCAAGGACTCCGAATTCACCTCGCGCTACTGGCAGTTTCTGGCGGACAACGACGACAAGCTATCGGGCAACCACCGGCTTGCCCTGGTGCTGAAACAAGCTCGGGCACGGGCCCGGGGCTCTGGCTGACTCGCCGCCAGCGCGACGTGCCCGGTCCAGGTGTTAGGGGCGGGGATGAAGGTAGACGATGGCGTCTGAGTGTTGCGGTTCGAGGGCTTCGATCAGGGCGTCGTAGGTGGCTTGGTCGTCCACGTGCCACTCGTTGCGGGAGGTTGTTGGAACGACGTCATGTTGGCGGCTGGCCTGGAAGGCCCAGGTGTTCTGGAGGGCCAGTCGTGCTCGGGGGTCTGTGCGCAGCAATGGTCCGTACCCGCCGAGGCTGGTCAAGTACACCTCCACCGGTCCGGTGGGGGTGTTGCGCCATACGTGGCCGTGGAACCGGACAGGCTCGGCGCGCGGGTGATCGACAACGTAGGTGGGTATGGAGCCGTCGGGTTGGGGCACAACTCCGGTGATGTACTCACGGAACGCCGGGTCTGGTTCTGGCAGGGAGTCAAGGAACTCTGGTCGGCTCGGGCTCAGTGGCTTCACCACACCTGTGCCGGTGAGGAACTCGCGGGCCCGGGCGACGGTGTCAGGGGTCAGATCAAACAGCACTCCGCCGCTCAGTGGTTGAACGTTGGTGGCGCCTGATCCGGTCAGATCGTCAGGAGTGCGACCTTTTATCCAGTTCTTGATTCCGATCGCCGGCAGGTCGTGCGGCCCGTCTGGGTCACGGGCTTGCTGTCGGAACTCAGGGGTGGACAGCTCAGCGGTTGACACCGGTAGTAGGTGCACGGCGAGCCGCAGAGCAGCAGTTTGGAGGGTCCACGATTGGGAGTCCTCCTCGCCTTGGATGCTGACGATGAGGCTGACACGAGTCGCCAGCCCGTATCGTTCCCAACTCGTGCGTACGGCGAGGGTACGGCCCTCGATCATGGTGGCCGGCCACACGCTCCATGTCTTGCCGTCATCGGGGTGGATTGCGCGGGAGACACCCTGGCCCACGCCCTCGGGGTAGCGGGGCTCGCCACCAGCTCGCACAAGATCGGCCGCACTGGTGATCGGCCCGAAGCCGGTGACCTGCCAGGTTATGCCGCCCAGGTCGGCAGAGAATTCCTGGAAGAATCGCCATGCCTCGATAGAGAACTGGGGGAGGTCGACTTTCCCCCACCCTTCGGCGAACAATGACAGCCCACCCATGGCGGTCATCGGATCGAGAACGACGTTCGTATCTACGTGGTCCCAAAGTATCGTCGGATCGAAAGGCTCCCAGTCGGCCAAGAGGGTATCGACACTGAGCCCCGGCGTGAGGATCCTGCCGCGTGACGCATCCTCATCCAGGATCCACCACCTGCCATCACCGCTGAACTCCTCAGCAACCAGCAACCCCACTTCGGCGTTCTGGCTTTCAGTTCCATCTGAGGTGATGACGCGCGGTGCAAAGATCACGCTGAAGCCGGGCAGTACAGGAATCTGGAACTCAACTTCATCACGTTCGGGGAAAGTGACAACGGCACAGTCCGGCCATCTACGACGCAGTGAGTCAGAAAATTGTTGTGCCGATGGCCAGCTAGTGTCGGGTGAACTGACGATGAGCACTCTCATGGTGATCTCCGTGATGCCTCACGAGTGCTTCCGCTGTACCCGTTGTCACTGAGTCGACGGCAGGCTGCCGATCTCATCAAGGTACCCAGCGTCATAGAGCCAGCGGGCACTTCGAGGCAGCTTGATTTTGATGCCGCCACCGGGTTGACCGAACCACGGGACCACCGGCCCTGCGATGACGTTGCGATCGATGGGATTGCGGACCCGGTAGACGTGGTAGGCGAGCATGATCTCGGTCGGGGCCAGGGATCGCTGGTCCAGCGGCGTACCGAATACGAAGGTGCCCTGGGCGGATTCGTGACCGAACACGTCGATCATGTCCCCGGGTTGCAACACGACCGGCACAGGCCCAGCGTGTTCCGGCTCCCACGCAGCGCGGATACGTTCGGTCAGAGCCGCAGCCGCCGCGTACGCGGCTTTCGCGTCCGCCGGACCGAGGTCGAGCTTTTCCACCGGACGGGTGAGCAGATGGTGCAGGGCGTTTGCCGCCAAGCCCAGCGTCTCGTAATCGTCATACAGCGCCAGCTGGTTTCGCTCAACACCGCCGACGAGCCATCGCTGCCCTTCGCCCGAAGTGAGGATCCAGGTGTCGGACTCGTTGTAGCGCCCCACATCTTCCGGGGTCAGGACAATTCCGACGTCGGACGGATCTACCCCGGCTTCGGCGAGCGCAGATCTGACGGCGTCGAGCGGACTAGATGTCGTCATCGTGGAGAATCCATTTCCGGTAGACGAGGTTGAACTGCATCACTTCTTCGCGGTCTCAATCGTCGTGTTTCACCCAATGGTGGTAAACGTATTCGCACACCTCGGCCTCGGTGGCGAACTTTCGGCGGCCATACAACTTCCCGCGCTCGCTCGCGTATGCGTGCCACACTCCATCAACCTCAGCGACCGTCACCTTGCCCTCGGGGTTCAGCTCGATGTCGGGGCCAGGAAGAATCAGAAGGCCCGATGAGTTGCCATCGGCCGCAACGAACGCTTCTCTGAGTTTGGCCACGGTGTCGATCATTTCGGTGTTACCTCCCTCTGGTCCTCACCCGTGTTGCCGCCACGTGGGGTGGGTGCCCAGTCGGGACGGTCGTGATCGACAAGTGCACGCACGAGTTGGTTTGACGCTTCCATGACAGCCTCAAATGCATGAGTCTCAGTCGTCATATTTCACCCAATGGTGGTAGACGTACTCGCACACCTCGGCCTCGGTCGGGAACTGCCGGCGGCCATACAACTTCCCCCGCTCGCTCGCGTATGCGTGCCACACTCCGTCAACCTCAGCGACCGTCACCTTGCCCTCGGGGTTGAATTCAATGTCGCGGCCGGGGAGGATCAGCAGCCGCGATGAGTTGCCATCGGACGCGGCGAACGCTTCCTTGAGTTTGGCTACGGTGTCGATCATTTCGGGCTCCACCTTCCCCATGGAGACTGTTTCCGATGCTAGCCCCGATCTCACCCGGGTTGATCCACCGGGCACCAGTACGTCGTGCGGCCACCCACCGTGCCACGTGAGAGTGCCGCTCCGCAGCGTGGGCAATGTCCGGATTTGCCTCGCGCCCGGGCGAATTCGCCGGTGTGCACTCCGCCGTGGCTGACCGCGAAACGGATCGCTGCGCGAAGATCGCGGCGCAGACGGTCCAGTTCCGCCACCGACAGGTCGCTTGCCGCTCGCCGGGGATCCAGCCTTGCGCGCCAGAGCGCTTCGTCTGCCAGCAGGTTGCCGACGCCGGCCACCACCGACTGGTCCATCAGGCGTGCTTTCACGGGGGCGTTGCTGCGGTGGAAGCGCTCACGGAAGTCCTCGCGGGTGATGTGTTCCGCGTCCGGGCCGAGCGCCGTACGGGCAGGATCCAGACGGGCCCGACCCAGGCGGCGCTTGTCGTGCAGCGCCAGCCCGCCGCCGTCCTCGAACGTGATGCTGAACCGGGTCCACGACGGGTCGTCCCGGCCGCTGCGCAACCGCTCGGGCAGGTAGTCCCCGCCCTCGTCGACGCGGCCGTCGGGGCCGGTCACCAGGATGCGGCCGCTCATCCCCAGGTGCAGGCCGAGTTCGGGGCCGTCGTCGGAGGTCTCCACCCACATGGTCTTGCCCTGCCGGTGGGCGGCGGTCAGTTCGCGGCCGACCAAGGCGGCACGGATGTCGCCTGGCGCGTGGGGGCGGCACTCGTAGGTGTCGGTGTCGTCGACATCGGCGATGCGCCGGTGCAGCGCGGACCGTTCGATGGTTGCGCGGGCGCTTTCGACCTCAGGCAGTTCCGGCACGACGCCCAGTCTCGCCCATGGGCTGGGGGAGGATGACCCCGTGGAGTACATCTCGGATCTCGACCGTCGGTTCGGCATCTCCCAGGAGCCGTACAGCCGCACCCTGCACGAGTTGACCCAGGCGGAAGAGACCGGGCACGACGTGTCGACGTTGCGTGCCGCGGTGAGTGCGCTGTCGTCATCGGGCGCGGATGATGCGCAGTTGGAAGTGATCTACGCGCAGATTCCGCAAGAGCCGGTGGCTGGCTGGCCGTACTACGAGCCCTCCGACCTTGACGCGATCGTTGCGGCGCTGCCCGCGTCCTCCCCGCCTGCGGCGACCGATCGTCTTGATGACCGCCTGCGAGGTGCGTGGTACGGGCAGATCGTCGGCAACATGCTGGGTAAACCGGTCGAATTCGGTTGGAGCCGAGGCGATCTGAAGGACTACCTGGTTGCTCAGGGCGCGTACCCGCTGCAGGACTACGTGCCGATCTCCGACCAGGAACTCGCCCGGCTGTCCGCCGGTGGACGGCACGAGGACATCTGGCGCCCCGAGGTCCGCGGCTTTGTCCCGGGCGCGATGGACTACGCGGCAGTGTCGCGCGGCCGGATCGACGGCGGGGTCCGCGATGACGACATCGACTGGAGCATCCTCAACCTGGCCTTGCTGGAGGAGTGCGGGACCGGTTTCACGGCCTACGACCTGGCCCGCACCTGGCTGACCCGGATGCCGGTCTACCAGACCTACACAGCCGAGCGCGCGGCGTACGACAATCTCGTCCGGGAGGTGCCGCTCGAGCACGTCGGCGCCTTCCACAATCCCTACCGCGAATGGATCGGCGCGCTGATCCGCGCTGACGTCTTCGGGTACATCAACCCCGGAAACCCCCGCGCCGCAGCGCTATTGGCGCACCGCGACGCCCATCTGTCGCACCGGGCGAACGGGATCTACGGCGAGATGTGGGCGGCTGCCCTGGTCGCGTCAGCCTTCACCGCACCGACACCGATCGCCTCGCTCGAGGAGTCCCTGCGGCACATCCCGCCCACCTCGCGGCTGGCCCACGAGGTGCGTGCCGTCCTCGCCGACTACACGGCGGGGCGCAGCTGGGACCAGGCGATGGACGCGCTGGACGCGCGCTACGCCGGGATGAGTTGGATCCACACCCTGAACAACGCGGGTGCCCTGACCGCTGCCATCGCGTACGGCGCGGGGGACTTCAGCGCCACGATCGGCCTGGCCGTGCTGGCCGCCCTCGATACTGACTCCATCGGCGCCACGGCGGGCTCCTGGGCGGGCGCGTTCAACGGGTACGACGCCCTGCCGTCCCACTGGATCGATCCGCTCGAAGGGCGCACGCGCAGTGCGGTTTTCGGGTTCGGTGAGGTGCAGATCGAGGACTTGGTTCGCCGTACCGCAGCTGTCTCGGTGGTCGCCGACTAGCCTGCGTGCCGCCCCGTTGTAGCGCGAGCTTCGAGACGGTAGGACAGCTCGACGTCTCGCGCGTTCTCGCGGGCGGCGTGCGCTTCGAACCGTTGGCCGACCAAGGCAACCGCGGCTTCGGCGATCCCCGCCTTGTCCGGGACGACCGTCGACAGCGGGGGATTGGTGAACTCCGTCTCCTCAGACCCGTCGAAGCCGATGATCGCCACATCGTCAGGGACCGACCGGCCGGCCGCGAGCGCTTGGTGCAGCGCCCCTACCGCGAGTTGGTCGTTGAGGCAGAAGACCGCCTCGGGCGGCTCGGGCAGTCGCAAGAGCCGGGCCATCGCGGCTGCCCCGTCGGCCCGGTGGAACTGGTCGACGCCCACGACGTAGTCGTCGGGGACAGCTAGTCCGGCGGTGGCGAGGGCCTCGCGGTACCCACGCAATCGTTGAACCGCCGTCTCTCGGTGCGGCAACTCACCGATCGCCGCGATGCGCCGGCGGCCCGTGTCGATCAGATGCTGCACGGCCGCCCGGGCGGCCGAAACGTTGTCGATACCCACGTGGTCCAGTGGCAGCCCGATCTCATGCTCGCCGATGAGCACCAGCGGGAAATGCGGATCGAGCTGTCGAAGGTCCTCCGCGGTGACCGCCTCCAGGCTCAGGATCGCACCGTCCACGACATGCGATCCCAGGCCGGCGACGAGTTCGTGCTCGCGCTGCCGCGTGCCGAAGGTCTGTTCGACCAGCACCGTCCAGCCGCGGCGGTGCGCCGCAGCGATCACCAGGGCAGACAGTTCGCCGAAGTAGGGGATGCCGAGCTCGGGCACGATCAGCGCGAGGAAGCCGGTCCGCCCGCGACGCAGATTGCGCGCGCTGATGTTGGGACGGTAACCCGTTGCCGCCAGGGCCTTTTCGACCTTCTCCCGGTTCGTCTCGGTCACGAACGAATAGCCGTTGACCACGTTGGAGACGGTCTTCACCGAGACGCCGGCCAGTTCGGCGACGTCCTTGAGGGTCACGACCATCGGTGTCTCCTTCCACAGAGCGCAGGCGGCCCGGGCCGGGTGGGTGTGATCACGTCAATCTGATCATCGTCTCGGGGCTCGCACCGATGATATGGGTCGGATCGGGGGTTTACAACGCTGTTCCAACGATGTAAACCAGCTAGGTGGTTGCTGTGGTCCAGATCACATACCCGTTGCAGCAGCCTCCCGACGTCCTCGATCCCAGGAGTCCTGATGTCCCGACCGCCGAACCCCCTCGCATCCCCGCACCACCGTCCCGTGGCCCACGTCGTACGCCGATGGGCCAGCTTGCTGGTCGCGGCGTGCGTGGGACTGGCGATGCTGCTGCCCGTGACGGCGCGGGCAGATGACACACCACCCCAGCCGCCGACGTGGAGCGGAAAAGTCGCTCCCCTGAACACTCCGTGGACCACGCAGGTCACCCCGGACAATGCGCTGCCGGACTATCCCCGGCCGCAGCTGGGCCGGCCTTCGGTGGCTGCGCCGGAGTGGACGAACCTGAACGGACTGTGGCAGTACCAGCCGACGGACGGCTACAGCTCGCTGCCGTTCGGAAAGAATCTGAAGCAACAGATCCTGGTGCCCTACCCGACGGAGTCTGCGTTGTCGGGGATCCAGGCACATTCCGACTTCATGATCTACCGCCGGACGGTTAGCGTGCCGGCCGCCTACACGGCCGGTGGGCGCCACGTCCGGTTGAACTTCGGGGCGGTCAGTTACGAGGCATCGGTCTACGTCAACCGCACCCTGGTCGCCCATCACACCGGCGGCTACACCGCGTTCAGCGCGGACATCACCAGTGCCCTGAAAAAGAGCGGCACGAACGAGATCCTGGTGGCTGTCCATGCACCGGTCGACGGTGCGGACATCCCGGTCGGCAAGCAGAGCCTGAAGCCCGGTGGCATCTTCTACACCGCGTCATCCGGGATCTGGCAGACGGTGTGGATGGAACCGGTTCAGCCGGTCAGCATCGCCACCGTCGTCGCCACACCCCGTTCCAATCTGAAGGCATTCGACGTCAAGGCGACGTTCAACGGCTCGGCGGCCAACGCAACGCTGAAGGTCACGGCCTTTGCGAACGGCAAGGCGGTCGCATCATCATCGGGAAGTGCGACCGGCACGTTCCGGCTGAATCTGCCCAAGCCACGGCTGTGGTCGCCGACCGACCCGTTCCTCTACACCTTCAAGGTGTCGCTGACCAAGAATGGCCGCACCGACACCGTGGAGTCCTACGCGGGGCTGCGCACGATCGCGGTCAAGAACGTCGATGGCAAGCAGCGCATTGTGCTCAACGGCAAGCCCACCTTCTTGCTGGGCACGCTCGACCAGGGGTTCTGGCCTGATGGCATCTACACGGCGCCGACCGACGATGCCCTCAAGTTCGACATCCAGAAGACGAAAGACCTGGGCTTCAACACGATTCGTAAGCACATCAAGGTCGAGCCGGCCCGGTGGTACTACTGGGCCGACAAACTGGGGTTGATGGTCTGGCAGGATGCGCCGTCGCTACCCGCAGGCGAGGGCAGTGGCAACAACGCCAGCGCCCAGGCCGACTTCCGCTCGGAGGTCACGGCCATGGTCAACCAGCTCAAGGGCGAGACCTCCATCATCGGCTGGATCCCGTTCAACGAGGGTTGGGGCCAGTGGAGTATCCAGGCTGCGGCAGACGTCACGACCCAGATCAAGGCGATCGACCCGACGCGCCTGGTGAACTCCCGCAGCGGCGCGAACTGCTGTGAGACGCCTGGCGACCCCGGAAGCGGAAACATCATCGACTGGCACGTCTACCAGGGCCCGGCACTGCCCGCCCCGGACGCGACCCGGGCCTCCATTGACGGTGAGCACGGTGGCCTGACCCTCAGCGTCGAAGGTCACCGCTGGCCGGGTGCTGATGTGAATCCGTATGGTTCCGTTCCGGATTCGGCGGCGTTGACCAAGGGGTACGTCGAGAACACGGCGGTCCTGCGGGACGTCGGCGCGCCGTACGGGCTCTCGGGAAGCATCTACACCCAGATCACGGACGTCGAAAACGAGCAGAACGGGTTGTTCACCTACGACCGCAAGGTCGAGAAGCCGGACGAGGCGGCTGTGCGGGCGGTTAACCTGCAGACCATCGCGGCCGGCTCCCAGCCCATTCCGCAACCGCCGGCCGGGACCCCGGGCCTGGAGGGCGTGGGGCACTGGAAGCTGAATGACGGTTCGGGTACGACGGCCGCGGACTCCGCGGGCGACCACCCGTTGACGCTGGCTGGAGCGACCTGGAGCCCGGACGGTCTGGTCTTCAACGGGTCGGCCAGCGCCGAAACGCAGGCGCCGGTGCTCAACACGCGTGGGACCAACTTCTCGGTTTCCGCGTGGGTCAGGGCCGACCAGTTCGGTGGTGCCTTCCAGACCGTGGTGAGCGAGGACGGCGACAATAACAGCGCGTTCTTCCTGCAGTACTCAGGACAGGACCAACGCTGGGCGTTCTCCTTCGTCGGTGCGCGAGCCATCGCCGCCGACCTCGGCCAACCGGTGGCCGGCCGGTGGTATCACCTGGTTGGCGTTCGCGACACTGTCGCCTCGACCCTGAGCATCTACGTGGACGGGCAGAAGGCTGGCACGACCAGCGTGCTGGGCACCGCCGACGTGGGCACCGGCCCGTTCGCCGTGGGCCGGGGCAAGTACGGCGGTAAGCCGGTCGACTTCCTGACCGGGACCGTCGATGACGTGCGTGCCTACGACCGGGCGCTGTCCGCCGACGAGGTGGCGGCACTGTTCACGGCAGGTCGTCCCTGACCGGGTCGTACCACCCTTCGTGACGCCGTGGGGACGCAACCGGGCTGCGGCCGCGTCCCCACGGCGTCGAAAAGGCCCGGACAACGGTTCAATAACGACCGTGACCTGGCTCACAAAATTGTCTTTACAACGCTGTTCCAACGATGTAACACTGTCCGAGGTTGCCCGCACGCTCGCCTGACCGGCGAACGCACTGCCCGAAGGAGCGCAGATGAACCACCTCATGTCCCACCGCACCCGGCCGGTGGCTCTGGCTATCGGTGCCGTCATGGCCCTGTCCCTCGCTGGCTGCTCCAAAGCAGAAAACGCCGGTGGATCGACCGCCGGTGGGTCGGCTACTGGTGGTGGCCCTGCCGCGTCAGCCGCCGCCAGCCAGAGTTCCGGCGGCGACTGCACGATCGCCCAGACCGGTTATCCCAAGATCGATCTGACCAAGGCCAAGGTCGGCTTTTCCCAATCGGAGAAGGAGGGCAACCCGTTCCGGATCGCCGAGACCCAGTCCATCAAGGATGAAGCGGCCAAACTCGGGATCACCAACCTGCTCACCACGAACGCCCAGAGCGACCTCAACAAGCAGATCAGCGACATCAAGTCGATGCTGGCCCAGGGCGCGCAAGCCCTGATCGTCGCTCCACTGAACTCCGATGGATTGCAGCCGGCTCTCGATGCGGCCAAGGCCAAGAAGGTGCCCGTCGTCACCATCGACCGGCTGGTCACCTCGAAACCGTGCACCGACTACCTCACCTTCATCGGCTCCAATTTCGTTCAGCAGGGCCAGCGTGCTGCGGACGCGATGGACAAAGCGACCGGAGGAAAGGGCGAGGTGGCCATCCTCCTGGGTGCCTCCGGCAACAACGTGACGACCGACCGCACCAAGGGCTTCAAGGACGAACTGGCCAAGTACCCCGGCCTGAAGGTCGTCGTCGAGCAGACCGGTGAGTTCGACCGGGCCAAGGGCCAGTCGGTGATGGAGCAACTGATCCAGAGCCACCCGGAGATCACTGCCGTCTACGCCGAGAACGACGAGATGGGCATCGGCGCCGTCAATGCGCTCAAGGCGGCGGGCAAGAGCCCGGGCAAGGACGTGAAGGTCGTGTCCATCGACGGGACCAAGAACGCCGTCCAACTGATCACCAAGGGCGAATACAACGCCGTGATCGAGTCCAACCCCCGCTTCGGTCCGCTGGCGTTCAAGGCACTGCAGGACTTCGAGGCAGGCCAACCAGTTCCGAACAAGATCGTCATCAGCGACGACCAGTACGACTCCAGCAACGCGGCGCAGAAGGTCAACAACGCCTACTGATGCGCCGTCGGTAGTTCTGCGGGCGGTGGGCCGGACCGGCCCACCGCCTCGCTGATCCCTAAGGAGTGAAGGATGACGCAGTCTTCGCAGCCGACACTGCAGGTGCACGGCGCGACGAAGCGGTTCGGTGGCACGGTCGCGCTCGACGACGTGACGTTCGAGTTGCAGCCCGGCTCAGTGCACGCGCTGATCGGGGAGAACGGCGCCGGGAAGTCGACGCTGATCAAGGTGCTGACCGGCGTCTATCAACTCGATGAAGGCGACCTGCGGCTGCGCGGTGAGCCGGTCCACTTCGCTGAGCCGGCCGACGCCCAACGTGCCGGTATCTCCACCATCTACCAGGAAGTGAATCTGATCCCGCTGCGCAGCGTCGCCGCGAACATCTTCATGGGCCGCGAACCGACCCGCTTCGGCTTGGTGGACAAACGGCGCATGGAGCGGGAGGCCGCCGAGCATCTCGACCGGCTGGGGATCGAGGTCGACGTACGCCGACCGGTCGGGTCGCTCGGTCTGGGCGCCCAGCAGATGGTGGCCCTGGCGCGGGCCGTGTCCACGGCGGCGGACGTCGTCATCATGGACGAGCCAACCTCCTCCCTTGAACCGCGGGAGGTCGCCACCCTGTTCTCCGTGATCGAGCGGCTGCACCAGCAGGGCATCGCCATCATCTATGTCTCGCACCGGCTGGATGAGTTGTACGCCGTGTGCGACACCGTCACGGTGCTGCGGGACGGGCGCCGTGTACACACCGGCCCCCTGGCGGAGCTGCCCCGCCTGGAACTGGTCTCGATGATGTTGGGCCGGGACGCGGGGGAGGTCCGGGCGCACGGCGCGACGACCTTAGGTGAACGAGGTCACGAGGTGGATGAGTCGGCCCCGTTGCTCCTGGAGGCCGACCACCTGCGCAGCCGCGGCCGGATCGAGGATGTCACCGTCCGGATCCGACCCGGTGAAATCGTCGGTCTGGCAGGCCTGCTCGGATCGGGCCGCAGTGAGACGGCCCGCACGATCCTGGGCGCACTGCCGCGTGACGGCGGTGACGTGACTGTTGCCGGGCAGGCGGTTCCTGGCGGCAACATCGCGGCGTCGATGCGCGCTGGGATCAGCATGCTGGCCGAGGACCGCAAGACCGACGGGATCATTCCGCACCTGTCCATCCGCGACAACATCTGTCTCGCAGCGCTTCCCGCGCTGTCTTCGGCCGGACTGGTCAATCGCGACAAGCAGGACGCGCTGGTGCGCGATCTGATGCAGCGACTACGGATCAAGGCGTCCGGACCGGATCAAAAGGTCGTCGAACTGTCCGGGGGCAACCAGCAGAAGGTGCTTCTCGCGCGATGGCTGGCAACCCATCCCAAGGTCTTGTTGCTGGACGAACCCACGCGGGGGATCGATGTGGGAGCCAAGGCGGAGGTGCAGGCTCTGATCGAAGAGTTGGCCCGCGACGGACTGGGGGTGCTGCTGATCTCTTCGGAACTGGAGGAAATGGTTGACGGCCCGGATCGGGTGGTCGTGCTGCGGGACGGCCGTTCGGTGCTCGAACTGGATGAGCAGGAGGTCACCGCGGACCGGATTCTCGGCGCGTACGCCGCGGACGGCGAACCAACCTTCGAGGAGATCATCGAAGAGGCAGCCGTCGGGTCTGATGGGGACGAGCCACGATGACTCAGTTATCAAACAGGACAGTCGGTTTCGACCGATCACGAGCCGCCGGGTGGGCGCAGGAGTACGGCGTCTACGTCGCCGTCGCCGTCCTCTTCCTGGCCAACGTCGTCTTCACCGAGAACTTCCTGTCCGGGGCCAACGTGCGCACCCAACTTATCCAGGCCGCGCCCGTCTGCATCGTTGCGCTCGGCATGGCCCTGGTCATCGGCACCGAGGGCGTTGACCTCTCGGTCGGGTCCGTGATGGCGCTGGCTGCGGCGGTGATCCCGCTCTATCTGGGGTACGGCGTGGTCCCCGCCATCCTGGTGGCTCTCGTCGTCGGTCTGGCGGCGGGGCTCCTCAACGGCTTCTTGGTGGCCTTCCTGCGCATTCAACCAATCGTGGCAACGCTGGGCCTGTTGGTCGCCGGGCGTGGCCTGGCGCTGGTGATTGCCGGCGGCCAGTTGAAGGACATCGACGACCCCAATTTCCTCCAGCTGGGGACCGGTGACGTGCTGGGGGTGCCGATCGTCGTACTCGTGGCTGCTGTTCTCTCTGTAGTGGTGTGGTTCGCGGTGAGCCGCACGACCTTCGGGCGCCGCCTGGTTGCTATCGGCGACAACCGGCGTGCCAGCACGCTGGCCGGGCTGCCGGTCCGGCGGGTGCTGGTCACGGTCTACGCAATCAGCGGCGTGCTCGCGGCGATCGCTGGGGTACTGGCCACGGCCCGGCTGGGCGCGGGTGATCCGGGCAACGCCGGGCAGTTGATGGAGCTGTCGGCCATCACGGCGGTCGTGGTGGGCGGAACCCCGTTGTCCGGCGGGAAGGTTCGGATCCTGGGGACGATCATGGGTGCCCTGTTGATGCAGTTGGTGCGAGCAACTCTGATCAAGAACAACCTGCCGGACTCGACGGCGCAGATGGTGCAGGCGGCAATCATCGTCGTCGCGGTCTACGCAACGCGCGAACGGAGCACGCGATGAGCACATCGACCGCGGTACGCGACGACGCAGAGCACGACGCCGGTTCACCCCGGGTGCGTCGGCAACTGTTGGCGAGCCTGATCCAGCGACAGGGTGCAGCCGCAGTCCTTGCAGCGGTGGTGGTGATCGCCTGGTTGACGTTGCCCTCCTTCGGGACGACGGAGAACCTGCAAGACATCGCCTTGCAGAGTTCCTTCCTGGCGGTCATCGCCCTCGGGATGACGTTCGTGATCATCACCGGTGGGATCGACCTGTCGGTGGGCTCGGTATATGCACTGGGTGGGGTGGTCGCTGCGTGGGCTTCCCAGTACGGACTGCTGGCGGCGATCGCACTGCCTGTGTTGCTCTGTGGCGCAATAGGATTCGTCAACGGTTTCTTGGTGTCACGCGCTGGCCTGCCGCCGTTTATCGTGACGTTGGCGACGCTGTTGTTCGCGCGCGGGCTGCTCTTGGCCCTCACCGACGAGGGATCGACGACGTTCACCATCAAGGACGATGCGGTCATCAGCCTGGGTAGTTCGTCGTTCCTCGGCCTTGGCATCCCGGTCTGGATTGCCCTGGTGCTGTTCGGGATCGGTGGAATCATCCTGCGGCGCACCCGCTTCGGGGAGGCGGTCTTCGCGACCGGAGGTGCCGAAGGATCAGCGGTGTTGATGGGTCTTCCGGTCCGACGGGTCAAGCTCCTGGTGTACGTGATGAGCGGGGCGCTCGCCGGCTTCGCGGGCGTGCTCACGGCCGCCTACCTGCAGTCGGGAGTCACGGTCATCGGTGTCGGGACAGAACTGGATGCGATCGCTGCGGTGGTCATCGGTGGCACCCTGCTGACCGGCGGCGCCGGCACCCTGATCGGAACGCTCGTCGGCGTGTTGCTGCGCAACGTGATCGGCAACGTCATCAATCAGATCGGCGGGCTCGACAGCAACATCCAGTCAGTCATCAGCGGCGTGTTCCTCCTGGTCGTCGTGGTTGCCCAGCGGCTGCTTGCGCGGTCCCGGTCGGAAACGGAATAGAGGTTGTTGTGCTCAACTCGTCGTTGATCCACCCGCAGATCCTGGCCGCACTCGCCGCGGCGGGCCACGGAAGTACCGTCCTGATCGCCGATGCGAACTACGCGCACAGCACCGGAACCCGACCCGGGGCGACGATCGTCCATCTCAATCTCAGCCCGGGCACCGTGACGGTCGATCAGGTGCTCGCTGCGGTGATCGCCGCGACTCCTATCGAGCGGGCGACAGTAATGGCACCGGACGATGGCAGTGAGTCGCCGGTGCGCGATCGGTATGCCGGGCTCATCGGGGAGGGGGTGCCGGTCGACGTCGCGCCCCGCGTCGATTTCAAGGCGGCCTGCCGCAGTGAGGATCTCGCGCTGACGGTGGCTACCGGCGACGACCGGTACTACACCAACGTGCTCTTGACGATCGGCGCCGTGCTGCCCCGCGATTCGACGTTGACCGCAGGCTAGCTGCCCCCGCGGCCTGCGGCACGTCTCAGACCTGCCGGGAATCGTGAAGGTGACCAAACACCGGCGATGTGGCTATCGGCAGTGATCGTTCCGGGGTCTTCATCCAGAACTATAGAAGGAATCATGCTGCCACCCGTATATGATCTTGACCTACTGGAGAACACCTGGAAATAAGTGCCCATGGTGCCGTGATTGAACATCCCCGAAGTTGAGGAGATATGGTGCATCCGTTTCGGATGTTCTATGACGAACGGTACGATCTCGGCCATCCCGGTCGTTACGACGTGAACGCAATGGTTCACCGAGACTTGTCGTGGCAGGTCGCCGACGGGGCTCACATCGAGTTCCTATCTCCAGGTGGAAAGCCACGAGTGACGGTTCGGTCGGTCGGCCTCGGTTACCAGCACGCACTCGAGATCAAGCTGCGCGGCTGGAGTCCGACCGATCTTGATGACGCGGCGGCCAGGGTTGTGCTTATCCTCACGGCACGGAAGATCACTGAGATGTGTGCGGCTGAGTGGTCGCTTGCGTCGGTCACTCCCGCGCCGCTCACTGAGTCCGAACTGGACTACGTTCGCGCGAATCCAGAATTTCTCTCTCGCAACACTATTGATCTGTCGACTCCAGAATTTGCCGCTGCGCTGACTGCAAACGGTCCGAGGTACCGGAGCCTGCCCAACCCCAGCGAATTGTTCGCGCGTCATTTCACTGCCCCGTTCTACGATTCCTGGGTCGACCTGAGATCTCCGTTCGTGAGCGATGACGCGCGCGCAATGGCGGCCTGGGCGCAGAATCATGATGAGGTCGCCAATAGGGGGTTTGGGGTCTTCGATCTGATGGAGGGCAGTGGTTATATCGATGCTTGGTTCGATGGTGATCGGTACATGGGTGAGTCGTTTGAGCCCGACGATGGGTTTCTCTGGCTTTCGGAGGTCCGTGGAACTGTGCGAACGGTGTCAGCGGCGTTTGTGCTGTTGCGCGTCTGTGGCCGAATTGACCCCCGGGGTAAGCGCCAGGCCGAGCAGGGGTTGTTACGGTTGATCGGGTTGTTGGATGAGCATGACGGACTGGTCCGTCAGCTCGCGGACCTGCGGTCGTGGGATGTGTCGTGGAGTGACGGGGACGCACATCGACGTCGCCTCGAAAACGAGGAAGTTGCACCAGCACACGATCTACCTGCGGTCACCCAGTGGACCGAAGACTTGCCTGTGCCTCACCCGGCATTCATTGCGCATGCCAGGTCGGCGGTGTACGACGACTTCGGGTCGGAGTTCGCCCCGTTCGGTAGTGACGAAGGGTTCGACGCAATTCATAACCTCTATGACCGGCTACCCACGCTGCCTCCTGGGTTCACTTTGCGCGAAGTGGTCGGAGCTGATTGGCCGGTGCTGCTGGACGGAATCGCGGGGGCCATCGATGAGATCTTGAACGCGGCACCACATTTGATTGGTTACGGTTTCGCCATATTGCGCAGCACTGGACGGATCGACCCAGAGGGTCGAGAAGTTGTCCTAAGAGCACTGCGGGGGATGTTGAGTGCTGAACCCGGCGCTGCGGAACTAGGACAACTGATTGCCGATCTCGACGCTTGGCCGACCTGAGTTGGACGTCCAGCAAGGCGCACCTCAAACGAAAACCGGCTCTGACCTGCGTTTCCGCAGGTCAGAGCCGGTTTCACCGAGTCGGGGTGACAGGATTTGAACCTGCGGCCTCTTCGTCCCGAACGAAGCGCGCTACCAAGCTGCGCCACACCCCGTGGCGCTCACCCGGACGTGTACATCACCGGGCAGCGAGAGGAAACGATACCTTCTGCCCCCGCTGATCTCACAATCGGGTCAGTCGCGGGGGACCAGTGTGATCAGGTTCGCCTCCGGTCGGCAGGCGAAGCGCACCGGTGCGTACTTGCTGTGCCCCAGTCCGGCGGAAACCTGCAGGTATGCCGGGTCAGCCGGCGCCGGGACGCCCGCCTCCGCACGGGGCCACCAGCGCGACAGTCCCGAGGCGCGCGAGGTGTCCAGGTCGCAGTTGGTGACCAGCGCTCCATAGAACGGCACACGCACCTGACCGCCGTGCGTGTGCCCCGCGATGATGAGCGACGCACCATCGGCCGCCATCGGGTTCAAGACCCTGGTGTACGGCGCGTGCACGACCCCCAGGGTGGCTGCCACGTCCGCTGCGGCCGGCCCCGCGACCTCGTCGTACTGGTCCCGTCCGATGTGCGGGTCGTCGACGCCGACCAGTTCGAGGCACATGCCATTGGCTTTGATGGTTTCTCGTTGGTTGCGCAGATCCAGCCAGCCCTCGCTGGACAGCCCGGTGATCAGCTCATCCACCGGCAGCTTCTCCGGCTGCCGCTCCACGGCAGTCACCCGCCGATCGGCGAAGTAACTGAACGGGTTCTTGAACCACGGGGCAAAGTAGTCATTCGAGCCGAGCACGAACGCACCGGGCAGGTGCAGGAACGGCTCCATCGCCTCCAGCACGAACGGCACGGCGTCCAGGTCCGAGCAGTTGTCCCCGGTGTTCAGGACCAGGTCCGGCTCAAGGCGCGCCAGTGAGCGCACCCATTCGATGCGGCGTCGCTGTCGGGGGACCAGGTGCAGGTCCGAGATCTGCAGGATCCGGACCGGTGCCGACCCGGGCATCAGCACCGGCACCGTGAGCGAGCGCAGCGCGTACCAGTTGCGTTCGACCAGGGTGCCCCACGCCAGGGCTCCCGCGCCGGCGCCGACGACGCCCCCGGCGGTGATCAAGGCAGGACGCATCCGGCCATTCTTGCACCGGGTAAACCGGCTGGACGAAGGTGGCAGGATTGCAGATATGAGCCTCAAGGAGACGTTGCGCGCAGACCTGACCACGGCGATCAAGAGCCGTGACCAGGTGAGCGCAGCGACGCTGCGGATGACGCTGGCCTCGATCAGCAACCAGGAGGTCGCCGGCGACGCACACCGCGACCTGTCCGACGACGAGGTCCTGGCCGTCATCACCAAAGAGGCGAAGAAGCGGCGGGAGGCCGCCGCGGCGTACGACGATGCCAAGCGCCCGGAGCTCGCCGACGGCGAACGCGCCGAGCTGGCCGTGCTCGAGGGCTACCTTCCCGAGCAACTCAGCGACGAGGACATCGACGCCCTGGTCGCCAAAGCCGTCGAGCAGCTCGGCGCCAACAACATGAGCGCCATGGGCGCGGTCATGAAGATCGTTCAGCCGCAGATTGCCGGACGGGCCGAGGGCGGTCGGGTGGCCGCCGCCGTACGCCGAGCGCTCGCCTGATCTGACACCGGGCCAAGGTGCCCCGCCGTGCGGTGGATCGGGTACTCCGCCCTCGGGTGGGCGGTGTTGTGGGCGTGGCACGCCGTGCGAAGCATCCGCCGCGGTCGCTTCGGTACCAGCGGCTGGCTCATCGTCGCGGTCGGTCCACCGGTGGTGGCGTTCGCCCTGGGTATGGCATCGGAACACACGCCCAAGGTCGACTATGAATCAGTTGATGTTCAGCCGCACGACGTATCGGGTCAGTTGATGTTGCTGGCCGGCGGATGGGTCGTGATCTGGTGCGCGGTTCTCGCCCTGGAACTCGTCGTGGCCATCGTCCGCGCCGTGCGCGATCCTGGCCTCGAGTAGCCAGCGGTCAGTCGGTGCTCGACGAATCGTTGGATGAGTTCGAGTTGCCGTTCTGTTGGTAGCCGGAGTACGAGCTCATGTTGTGACCCTTGATGATCGAGCCGGTGTTTGCCCAGTTCGGATCGTTCTTGTGGCTGGGATCGTCATACATGCTGTCCGGCGGCTCCGGGAACTGTTGGACCGGTGTGCCCTTCAGGATCGAGTCCATCACGGTCTTCCAGATGGGCGCGGCCAGGGTGCCACCGAAGATGGTGCCCTTGTAGTAGGTGTTGCCGATCCGCAGGTCGGTCAGGTAGTTGGTGTTGGTCGAGATCGACCCCACCCAGATCGCGGTCACCAGCGACGGGGTGTAACCCACGAACCAGGTCTGGACCGCGTTGTCGGTGGTGCCTGTCTTGCCGGCGGCGGGGCGATTGTTCGCCAGCCCGGCGTTCTCGGCCGTGCCGTTCTTGTCGAAGACGGCCTCCAGCACCTTGGTGGTCGCTGCGGCGACGTCCTTGGACATGACCTGCTTGCAGGCGCCGACCTTCAGGGCCATCGGTTTGTTGTTGGAGTCCAGGATCTGTGACACCGGTCGCGGCTCGCAGTACTTCCCGCCCGAGGCGATGGTCGCGTAGGCGTTGGCCAGGGTGAGCGGGGTGACGTCGTTGGATCCGAGGATGATGCCCGAGGGCACCCGGGCCAGCGGTTTGTCCGCGCCCTGCACCAGGCCGACCTTGGTCATCGTGTCGGCGATCTTGCACACCCCGACGCCCGAGCCCAGGGTGGCGAACGCGGTGTTGACCGACTCGCCCAACGCCTGCGACAGGCTCATCAGCCGTGGCGGCACATAGACGTCGTTGCCGACCAGCCACGGCGGGTCGCCCCTGCTCAGACCGCACGCGTCCGGGAACTCCCGGTGGGTGAAGGCGCGGACCGGGATCGTGCCCTTGTCGCCGGCCTTGCCGTTGTAGGACGGCAGGTTGATCGAACTGTCGATCTTGTAGCCGCTCTCCAGCGCGGTGATCACCGCGAAGGCCTTGGCCGTGGAACCGATCTGGACCCCGCCGTTACCACCGCTCGGCGTCGTGAAGTTCACCGTGGTGTTGCCGGCGCCGGACTTCAGGGAGTACTTGGTGTTCTGGCCACTGGCCAGGATCAGACCCGTACCCGGCTGGATGATGATCCCGGCGGCATCGACCTTGGCGGAGTTGCCGACCGGCACCTTGGCCTTGATCGACTTGTCCAACACGGCGGCGTACGCCGGGTTGAAGCTGGTCTTGATGGTCAGGCCGCCGCTCTTCAGCGTCCCTTCCCGTTGCTTCACGGTGGCACCCAACGCTGGCTGCTGCTTGAGCCATTGGGTCACGTAATCGCAGAAGTAGGGGTATTTCGAGGTGGCGCAGCTACTGCTGATGTCTTTGACCTTCAGCATCTTCTCGATCGGGGTGTTGACCGCGTCGGTGAACTGCTTCTGGGTGATGTAGCCCTGATCGAGCATCTTCTGCAGCACCACGTTGCGCCGGGCGATCGCTGCCTTCGGATTGTTGACCGGGTCAGTGGTGCCGGGCTGGTTGACCACACCAGCCAACAGTGCCGACTCGGCGACGGTCAGCTGGGAGGCCGGGACACTGAAGTAGTGCTGCGCGGCGGCTTCGATGCCGTAGACCTGATCGCCGTAATAGACCAGGTTGAGATAGCCGTCGAGGATCTGGTCCTTGGTGTACTTCTGCTCCAGGCTGATCGCGTACTTCAACTGCTGGAGCTTGCGGACGTATCCGGCCATCCCCGACTGGGTGATCTGCTGCTGGGCGGCCGAGGTGTCCCCGGAGCTCAGCGCTTGGTCCTGCAGGGCCACCTTCACGTACTGCTGGGTCAAGGTCGAAGCACCCTGAACGCCTGAACTGCTCAACTGGTTGGAGGCCACCGCCCGCAGCAGGCCCCGTGGGTCGACACCGCCGTGCTGGTAGAACCGCTCGTCCTCGATGGCGATCTGCGCCTTCCGCATGATCGGGGCGATCTTGCTCAGGGGGACCACGATGCGGTTCTCGTTGTACGGCGTGGCGATGACGGTGTTGTCCGCCGCGAGGATCCGGGACTGCTGGGCCAGCGGGTTCATCTGGAAGTCGCCGGGCAGGTCGTTGAACATCTTGATGCTGCCGGTCGTCGCCTTTCCGGCAGCCCCGAGCGTGGGCAGCGCGAGGCCCGCAACGACCAGTCCCATGAGCAGGGAGACGAGAACGAACGCACCCAACAGCGTGAGCACGTTCGAAAGACGGTTGCGCGGCATGTTTTCCAGGGTAACCCGGCTCGTGGGGCGATTCCTGAACGTCCGCAGCCACCCGCCGCGTCCGGCTACTGGTCCGGACCAGGATTCTGTGAGAAGCCTGTGTATTCGGTTAGGCAATGACCCAGTTTCGGCCGGAGTGCTGTGGATAACACTTCACAAAGCGACCTGGCTCACAGGTAAAGACTAAATTTGGTAAAGTAAAGGTCTAGTAAAGACCGCTGGTCAGGCCTAGCCTTCAAGGCGGACAAGGAGGTCCGAAGACATGTTTCGGCAGTGCCTTGAGCACGTGAACGATCGGAGAGTTGGATGACGGCGATTGCCTCCCGACCTACCACCTGGGACGAGAACTGGGCCTCCCGCGCTGTGTGCCGTAGCTCCTCTGCGGCGGATGACCTGTTTGCCAAAGGTGCCGCTCAGCAAACCGCCAAGGCCATCTGTCAGAAGTGCCCCGTCGTGGCTGAGTGCTTGGCCGATGCGTTGGACAACCGCACCGAGTACGGCGTGTGGGGCGGGATGACCGAGCGCGAGCGCCGCGCTCTGCTGCGGCGGCGTCCCGAAGTGCGGTCCTGGGCACAACTCTTCCGCCTCGCCCGGCAGCAGGACAGCGAGCGCGCCAGCTGACGAAGCGTCGGTTCGATCACCGCGCCAGTTCCGCACCAATCTCCCGCAACTGATCCAGGTCGTTCACGTCCGTCGCCTGCGTCGCCACCTCGACCAGAGCTAATTCCGGCTGCGCTGCCCGGAAGCGGGCGATTGCCGCCTCATGACGCTGTCGTACTGTCTCCGATTCCGCGTGCAGCAGTAGAAGTCCCGCGGTGTCCATCGGCTGCCAGCCAGAGCCCGGCCGACGCGGCTGTTCCTCCATGACTGCGGCAGCGGCCAGCGCCCGGGGTCCGCTGAGCCCGGAGACCAGGGCCGGCTGCACCCGGTTGACCACCACACCGGCCAACGGCATGTGATCATCGGCGAGGCGCTGGGTGAAGTACGCCGCCTCGCGCAGCGCCTCACGGTCGGGGGTGGCCACGACCAGGAACGCCGTACTGGGAGCCGCCAGCACGGCGTACGTCTGCTCGGCGCGCTCGCGGAAGCCACCGAACATCGTGTCCAGGGCCGCCACGAAAGTCTGGACATCGGATAGCAGTTGGCCGCCCACGATCTTGGACAAGACACCGGAGATGGTGTTCAGCCCGGCCGACATCACCTTCAGATAGACCTTGCCACCCGCCTTGGCCGGTGCCATCAGGATCCGGATGAACCGACCATCGAGGAATGAACTGAGTCGCTTGGGGGCGTCCAAGAAGTCCAGTGCCGACCGCGACGGTGGTGTGTCGACGACGATCAGATCCCAGGCCG
>NZ_LVCF01000042.1 GCF_001594145.1 Branchiibius sp. NY16-3462-2
CAACCGGCGCCGCCGGCAACGACGCCTCGGCAAGCTCACCCCCGTGGAGTTTGAGACAATCTACACGGCCGCACAAGCGGCCTAAGAACTACACACCCCGAGTGTCAACCAAATCGGGGGCAGTCCCTCCTGGCGTAGACGCCGAGGATGTCCAGCGCGCAATTCGATTGGGATCGATGCAGGCGGAGCTCGCAGGCCGGTCATCGCAGGACGTTGTCCGCGATGTCTCCACGCGAGCCACGGTCTTGCGTGAGCTGGCTGCCAACGCGTGCGACCTGCCCGAAGGTGAGGAGCGCCGGGCACTGCTGCTGGCGGCTGGAGGACTCTACGACGCCGACCGCTCCATTGCGTGGAGCGTGGTGAACACCGAGGTTGCGCAGGCCCTTGGATGTGAACCGGTCGCCATCTGGTGGGCAGAGGTGATCCCACCAGGATCGACCAACCCGCCTTCAGCCAATGATGCCGAAGTGCGCGAACTCGTCGCCGAGACCTTCGCCGATCTGATCATCGCCGACCTGTCCGCAGACGAGCGCCGCGCGATCGTTCTTCGTCAGGCTGAGCTGGACCCGCCACGGGTTGACCGGTGGATCGACATGCTGGTTGAAGAAGTGTGGCACGGCGAGACGTCCCCCGCCGTGCCCACACAGGTCCGTTCGATACTCCGATCGGACCTGCTGCAGCGGCTTGCCCGCCGCTGATTCTGGAGCTATTCACCTTCTGCAGGACTGATTCGCTGAATCGGGCTCCAAAATCGTTGATCGCTCCAGAATCAGCCACGCAATCAGGCGTAGGTCAGGCTCCGGCAGAGTCTCCCTTGGCCTGCTGCTCAGCGATCTCGGCGTGGATCTTCTCCATCGGCAGGTTGCGCACCTGCTCGATGACATCGGCGAGCGCCCGCTGCGGCAACGCGCCGGAGTCGGCAAACACCAGGACACCTTCGCGGAACGCCATCACCGTCGGGATCGAGGAGATGTTCAGCGCACCGGCGAGGTTCTGCTGCGCATCGGTGTCGACCTTGGCGAAGACGATGTCGGAGTGCTGGGCGGACGCGGCCTCGAAGACCGGTCCGAACTGACGGCACGGCCCGCACCAGGTCGCCCAGAAGTCGACCAGCACGATGTCGTTGTCGTTGATGGTGGACGCGAAGTTCTCTTCGGTCAGCGTGGTCGTGGCCATGGACGTGCTCCTCGTATCTGCAGTCAAAACGTCTCGCTCTTGTTCAACGTGTTCTGTCGGCAAAGATTCCCCCACACGCCCCGCACAGTGTCCGCCTAGCGGAATCACCTTTGGTCCGTGCGTGGATGGCATGGTGAACTATGGGCATGTCTTCGACCGCCACCTATACCGCGATGCGCCTCACCCAGCGCGCCGCGATGTGGCATCGCTGTCGCGTCTGAGCACACCCGCTCACGTCCGACCAGCCCGGGCCCACCGCCCGAACCCCCAACCCACGAAGGCTTCCCATCACATGTCCACCCCATCGGTTTCATCACTCGGTATCCGTGACTTCACGGCCGAGCAGCTGGTCCGTATCGCGCGCCTTTTCGCCTCCGACGACAGCCACGCCGGCCAGGTCGACCTGTCGGTGACCGAGCGTCAGCGCATCCCGCTGGACTCCACCGAGCACCTCGAGGTGTGGCTGATGGTCTGGCCGGTCGGGTCGAGCACCGGGTGGCACGACCACGGCCAGGCAGCCGGTGCGTACGTCGTGGTGACCGGTGAGTTGATCGAGGAATCCCGTCGCGGTGGCTCGGCCGACGATCACCTGCTCGGCAAGGGCGAGGAGCGCGCTTTCGGCCCCGGGCACATCCACAACATGACCAACGTCGGCGACACCCCGGCGTTGACCGTGCACGCCTACTCCCCGGGCCTGACCGAGATGACCCCATACGAGCTGGTCGACGGCCGATTGGTGCCCGTCAACCCTAAGCACTAGGCTGGCTGAGGCCGCGCGCCCCGTTCTGCAGCGCACGCGCCTTTGCGATTCATCCAGTCGATGCCCATTCCGTCGATGCCATCGTGACGCGCTCGCACCCGCGAGGACCGCGCCGGGCAGAACCGACCGCATCACCCTGTTCTTTCGGAGAACCTTTGTCACTCAGTACTTCTGCACGTCCCGCTGCCCAGAAGGCAGCAACCTCCTTCGGCGCGCTCGGCGTGCCCGCCCCGTTGGTCGAGGTCCTCACCAGCGCGGGCATCACCACCCCCACTCCCATCCAGAGCGCGACCCTGCCGGATTCCCTGGCCGGTCGCGACGTGCTGGGCCGAGGCCGCACCGGCTCCGGCAAGACTTACGCCTTCCTGCTGCCCCTGGTGGCGCGGTTGGCGGCCAGCTCAGGTCGGCGTACGCCGAAACGCCCCCGGGCGCTGATCCTGGCCCCCACGCGTGAGCTGGCTACCCAGATCGATGAGGCACTTGCTCCGCTGGCCGCGAAATACCGCCTGACCTCCCGCACCGTCTTCGGTGGTGTCGGCCAGGGTCCGCAGGTCAGCGCCATCCGCGGTGGTGTCGACATCGTCGTGGCCTGCCCCGGACGGTTGGAAGACCTGATGGGTCAGGGTCACGTCGACCTGTCAGCCGTCGAGGTCACAGTGCTGGACGAGGCCGACCACATGGCCGACCTCGGCTTCCTGCCCGGTGTCCGCCGCATCCTGTCTAAGACGCCGCAGCGCTCGCAGCGGTTGCTCTTCTCCGCCACGCTCGACTCCGGCGTCAACCAGTTGGTCAAGGCGTTCCTGCACGAACCCGTGACCCACGAGGCCGACTCGGCGCAGTCGCCGGTCTCCGCGATGAGCCACCACGTCCTGCACGTCGCCGCGAATGACCACCTTCCGGTGCTCACCGACCTGGTGGCCGCGCCTGGCCGCACGGTGGTCTTCACCCGCACCAAGCACCGCGCCAAGAAGCTTGCGCGCCAACTCAATTCAGTCGGTGTCCCCGCGGTTGAGTTGCACGGCAACCTTTCCCAAGGTGCGCGCACCCGGTCGA
Source organism: Branchiibius sp. NY16-3462-2 (assembly GCF_001594145.1). Classification (GTDB taxonomy): domain Bacteria; phylum Actinomycetota; class Actinomycetes; order Actinomycetales; family Dermatophilaceae; genus Branchiibius. The sequence continues at coordinate 2,990 of NZ_LVCF01000042.1, forward strand.
TGGACGCGTTCCACTCCGGCGCCGCGGAAACACTGGTCGCCACCGATATCGCCGCGCGCGGTATCCACGTCGACGACGTCGCCCTGGTCATCCACGCCGACCCGCCGGTCGAGCACAAGGCCTACCTGCACCGTTCCGGACGTACGGCGCGCGCCGGCGCTCGCGGCACCGTCATCACCCTGATGACGGACGACCAGGTCCGCGACGTGCGCGACCTGACCCGCCAGGCCGGCATCAAGCCGACGACCACCCGCGTCACGGCGCAGCACCCGTTGCTGCGCGAACTGGCCCCGGGTGAGCGGACGTTCGCCGAACCGTCGGCCACGTCGCCCGCGGCCGCGCCGGCTCAGGCACCGTCCAGCGGCAACCGCGCACCGCGATCGGGTAACCGGTCGGGTAACGGCCGTGGCCGCTCGAACCGCTCGTCGTCGGGTCAGTCGGGCCGTTCTGGTCAGTCGCCCCGCTCCGGCCAGTCCGGACGTGGCGCCGGCGGTTCCGGTGGTGGGCGTGCGGCTCAGCCGGCCGCTCGCAAGTCCAGCGCCGCCGACTTCTCCTCGCGCCGGTCCAGCCGCGCGCGCTGAGGGTAGCTAGCCCGCCGACTTACTGATGTCGGCCACGGTTGCCTTGAAACCGCGGATCAGGTCGTCAGCCTCGACCCAGAGGCTGCGACCGGATGCCCCGGCGCCCATGGAGATCCGGCGACCAACGACGCTCGCATCGGCGTACACCGGCCAATTGCCCTGCGCGCCGAACGGGGTGATGGTGCCGCGCGCGTAGCCGGTCGCGGCGAGCGCGTCGTCGGCATCCGGTAGCCGGAGTTTGTTGACACCGACGAGCGCTCGCAGTTTGGCCCAGTCGATCTGCCGGTCGCCGGGGATCAGCGCCAGCAGGTAGTCGCCGTCATGTCGTTTCACCACAAGGGTTTTCACGATGTCGGCGGGACTGATCCCTTGGGCGGCGGCGGCCTCCTCCAAGGAGCCTGCCGGCGGCCGGTCGACAACCTCGATGGTGATGCCGCGGGCAGCGGCGTCCTGTTCGGCAGCAGAGGGTTCGCTCACCGGCCCAGTATGCTTCGCGGCGTCCGCCCCCGACGCTCGCAGTAGGTGACAATGACCGACCACGCGCATGCCCAGGTGCACCGGATCCGGCAGATGACCGGTCGCGACCCGCACGAAGAGGGTCGGGTCTCCAGCCCGCTGGAGTTGCTCTTCGACCTGACCTTCGTGATCGCGGTCGGTGTCGCCGCGACGTACCTGGCCGAGGTCACCGCCGAGGGTCACATCCTGCCCGCACTGCTCGGGTTCGGCTTCGCGACCTTCGCGATCACCTGGGCGTGGATCAACTTCACCTGGTTCGCCTCGGCGTTCGACACCGACGACTGGGTCTATCGCGCGATGACGATGGTCCAGATGGTCGGCGTCGTCATCCTGGCGCTCGGCATCCCGGCGATGTTCGAATCCATCGAAGAGGGACACCACCTGGACAACCGGGTGATCGTCGCCGGATACGTCGTGATGCGCGTGGCGATGATCTCGCAGTGGCTGCGGGTGGCCAAGCAATCGCCGGAGTACCGCGACACGGCACTGCGCTACGCCAAGGGCGTCGGCCTGGCCCAGATCGGCTGGATCGTGGTGGCGATCATCGAGCTGCCGCTGGTGCCGACCTTGTGCCTGACCACTGCGCTGACCGTCTTCGAGATGTGTGTGCCCTTCTGGGCGGAGTCCACCACGCGCCCGACCCCGTGGCACCCGCACCACATCGCCGAGCGGTACTCCCTCTTCGCGATCATCGCCCTGGGTGAGGGACTGGTCGGCACGATTGCCTCCTCGACCGGCGTCCTCGGTGGTGAACACGGCGGGCACTGGACCTGGTCCGCCGTGGCGGTGGTCATCGCCGGCGTCGGCCTGACCTTCGGGTTGTGGTGGATCTACTTCATCAACCCGTTCGGCAAGGTGCTGGAGCATCGCCCGCAGTACGCGTGGCTCTTCGGCTACGGCCACATCATCGTTTTCGGCTCGATCGTCGCGGTCGGGGCCGCGCTGCACCTGGCCGGGCTCTACGTCGAGCATCACACGCAGTTGTCCGCGACCCAGGTCATTGCCTTCATCGCGGTGCCCATCGCGATCTATATCGTGTCGATCTACGCCATCCACCTGGTGCTGTTGCCGGTGTGGTCGTGGCTGTACGCCTGGCTGATCCTAGCCGCGCTGGCCGTATTGGGCCTGGCCATCGCGCTGGCAGCAGCAGGGGTGTCGGTCCCGGTGTGTCTGCTCATCGTCATGGTGGCGCCGTTCATCCAGGTCGTGGGCTACGAATGGCGCGGTCACAACTTCCAGCAGCGAGCCCTGGACCAACTCTCTGATTAGTCTTGTGGTCATGGCAGAAGAGCTCGTCACCTGCGATATCGCCGATCAGATCGCCCGGGTGCACCTGAACCGTCCGGCCAAGCTCAACGCGCTCACGCTGCCGTTGCTGGCGCAGCTGGTGCAGACCGCGCACCGGCTGCGGGCCGACCGCTCGGTGCGGGCCGTGGTGTTGGCCGGCGCCGGCGAATCGTTCTGTGCCGGCTTGGATTTCGCGTCCGTGGGCAAGGACCCGAAGAAGATGTTCCTGGGGTTCGTCCCCAATCCGATCCGGGGGACCAACCGCTTCCAGGAGGCGTGCTGGGCGTGGCGACGGCTGCCCGTGCCGGTGATCGCTGCTGTGGAGGGTCACTGCTACGGCGGCGGCATCCAGATTGCGCTGGCCGCGGACTTCCGGATCACCCACCCCGACGCGAAATGGTCTGTGCTGGAAGGCAAGTGGGGACTGATCCCGGACATGACCGGGGTGCGCTCGCTGTCCGAGCTGGTCGGGGTCGAGACGGCCAAGCGCCTGACGATGACTGCCGAGGTGATCACCGGTGCCCAGGCGCACCAACTGGGGCTGGCCGGGCAAGCCAGCCTCTCGCCGTACGCCGATGCCCTGGCTCTGGCGGAGCAACTCACCCAGCGCTCCCCGGACGCCCTCGCCGCTGCCAAGCGGCTCTTCGACAAGGCGGGTGGGGTGTCGCCGCGCCGGCTCTTCGCCGCCGAGCGGCGTGAACAACTGCCGCTGCTGTTGGGACGCAACCACAAGGCCGCCCGGACCGCTGGGCTGAACCGGGAGACGCCGACGTACGTCGATCGCGCCCGTCGATGAAATCGTCCTGGCAGCAGGTCAGTTCGCGGATCGCCTACGAGAACAACTGGATCCGCGTCGTCGAGGACGAGGTGATCCGACCTGACGGGTCGCCCGGGCTCTTCGGGGTCGTCGAACTGCGAAACCCGGCCGTCTTCGTGGTCGCGCTGACCGAGGACGACGAGGTGTTGCTGGTGGAGATCGACCGGTACACCGTCGGCCGGTCCCTCGAGGTGGTTGCTGGGGGGACCGACGGTGAGGAACCACTGGTCGCCGCGCAGCGGGAGTTGCTGGAGGAGACCGGCGTGGTCGCGCAGACCTGGCGGCAGGTGGGGACCTTCTTCAGCCTCAACGGCGTGTGCCGGCTGCACTGCACGGTCTACCTCGCGACCGATCTGACCAACCCGCCCGAGGAGTTGTCCGAGCATCAGCACCTCGAAGGGATCGGTGCGGTCTTGCGGGTGCCCTGGGACGCCGTACTGCGATTGGTCGCGGGCGGCACGATCGTCGACGGCGAGAGCCAGTCCTCACTCCTGCTGGCTGCCGTAGCGCTGGGCCGCGTCCACTAGATCAGACTCCTGATAGGTGCAGTGCATGATCAGGGTGCGCTGCAGGAGTCGTCCGATGGCACCCTCGAGCCGCAAGACGTCTCCGGTAGTCGTCAGTTCTGGCGCGATGGTGTGGATGTCGAGCAGCGGCTCGCCAGCCTTCTCGGCTGCTTCGGGCCCGAACATGGCAGCAGTCATCGCCCGATCCACATAGGGCATCGGATACCAGCATCGTTCGACGAGGTGGGTCTGGTCGAAGCCGAAATGCTCGCCGAGCCACTGGACCGCGGGCTGCGCGGCCGGGAGGAGGGTTTGGCGAGGTAGCTGTCGGGTGGCGGACCGGGACACCTTGGAGAGCATTCGCGTCACCCCGGTCTGGGAGATACCCAGCTCAGCTGCCAGTTGGGTATGAGAAATGCCCGTCAGGCTGGCCGCCTTGACCAGCAGGATTCTCTGCAACCGCGTGACTTCCGCGGACCAGACAGCGGCCTGGTGCGCGCGATGCCAGGTGGCATCTGGACCGCGGGTCATGGGGTCATCCCAGCCCACGGCGTCGAGCGGCTGGGCATGGGCGGTCGAGTGGGGGCGGCCGGGGAGGCCGGGTTAGGGGATCAGGCCGGAGCCGGAGCTCCACGGGAAGTTGATCCAGCGATCGGTGGCCTTCCAGGAGAAATCCGGCGCGATGATCGTGGTCGGCTTGGTGTAGATGACCGCGGTGCGGATCTCGCTGGCGTGCGGTTTGAGCAGGTCCACGACCAGCGCCAGCGTCTTGCCGGAGTCCACGACGTCGTCGACGATGAGCAACTTCTTGCCGGTCAGGGCGCCGGTGTCCAACAGCGGCTCCAACACCACCGGCTCGGGCAGCGTCTCCTCGATGTCCGTGTAGAACTCGACGTTCAGCGTTCCAGCGGCCTTGACCTTGAGCGCGTAGGCGATGGCACCGGCCGGGATCAGGCCGCCGCGGGCCACGGCGATGACCAGTTCGGGGCGGAAGCCGGAATCCTCGATCGCGGAGGCCAATTGCCGGGATGCCTGCCCGAAGATGTGCCAGGTCAGATTCTCGCGCTCATCATCAGCAATCTCAGCCACGACGCTCACGGTATCCGCAGCTGCGCCTCCACCGCGCGGTGGTCACTGCCATTGGCGGGCAGCACCGACACGTCGTGGGTCTCAGCGCCGCGCAGCAACACATGGTCCAGCCGGATCAGGCCGAAGCTCGCGGGCCAAGTGAACCCGAAACCGAAGGACGAGCCGTGGGCCTCCGGGGCGGCCGCGGACAACTCCTGGAACGACGGGTCGGTCGAGGCGGCGTTGAAGTCACCCATCATCACGATCCGTTGCGAGGGATCAGCTCGCACCACAGCGCTGAGATTTGCCAGCATCAGGTTGCGGTCGGCGAACTCGTTCCACCGCACCGAGGCCATGTGCACGACGTACACGCGCACGGTCCCCGACGGCGTCGCGACGTCCGCCCGGAAGGCGCGCGCCCACGAGAACCCCAGGCTCATCGCCCGGGTGTTGCTGATCGGGTACTTGCTCCACAATCCGACCGTCTGGATCGCATACCGGTAGCGGTAGTTGCTCAGCGTGTCCGTGATCGAGGCCCGCTGCGTCGGCGTGAACTCCTGCAGCGCCACCAGATCGGCGTCCTGCGCGGCCAGGTTGCGGACGGTGGCCACCGTGTCCGGGTTCTCCGCCTGCACGTTCTGGCTGATTACCGTCAGGTTGCTGGTGGTGGCCAGATCACGGGCGGGCAGCAGGTACGGCGCGCACACGGCCAACCAGGTCGCGGCCGCAACCAGCGCGGCAACGACCGCGACGATGCTGCGACGCGCGGCCGCCCTCACCAGCAGGATCAATGCCGGGATCCACAGCCACGGCAGCAGCGTCCCGAAGACGTTGGTGATGCCACCGCGGTGCGGCAGCTGGCCGTGCAACGCCACGACCAGCGCGAAGAGCACCGCCAGGATCGCGCACACCCACGCGGTACGCCGCGGGCGGGCCGGGTCGAAATCCTCCGGCATCCGCCGGGGCTGGGTCTCGATCGGGCTGGTCATCGCCCGATTCTCCCAAAGGAAACTGTGCCAAGCGGTCATAGGATCGCGGTCATGGACTTCTACAACAGTTACGCGCACGGCTTCGCGCGGGTAGCTGCGTGTGCCACGCCGACCGCGATCGCCGACCCGGCCACGAACGCCGCGACCGTCATCGCCCAGGCGAAGGCGTGCCACGACCAGCACGTCGCCGTTGCGATCTTCCCCGAGCTGACTCTCTCCGGCTACGCCATCGACGACCTCTTGCTGCAGGATCCGCTGCTGGACGCGGTCGAAGCAGCCCTCGCCGAGGTGGTCGCCGCCAGCACCGACCTGCTGCCGCTGCTGGTCGTCGGCGCGCCGTTGCGGCACGGCAACCGGCTGTACAACTGCGCGGTCGTCGTGCACCGTGGCCGCATCCTCGGGGTCGCCCCCAAGGCCTATCTGCCGAACTACCGCGAGTTCTACGAGAAGCGGCATTTCGCCGCCGGTGACCTGAGCACCGGCCAGACCCTCACCTTCGGCGCGGGGGCGCCCGATCGGCGTACGTCGATCGCAGGACTCGAGGTGCCCTTCGGCACCGATCTGCTCTTCAGCGCGAGCGACCTGCCGGGGTTGGTGCTGCACGTCGAGGTGTGCGAGGACATGTGGGTGCCGGTGCCGCCGAGTTCGGTCGCGGCGCTCGCGGGCGCGACGGTCATGGCCAACATTTCGGGGTCGCCGATCACGGTCGGGCGGGCCGAGGATCGCCATCTTTTGTCCCAGGCGCAGTCCGCAAGATGTCTGTCGGCATATCTGTATGCCGCTGCAGGACAAGGGGAGTCGACGACAGATTTGTCCTGGGACGGCATGACGATGGTCTACGAATGCGGCGGCCTGCTGGGGGAAACGGAGCGTTTCCCCGACGGCCCGGTCGCCACGGTCGTCGACATCGACCTTGACCGGATCCGCCAGGACCGGTTGCGCGACGGCTCGATCGACGACAACGCCCGCACGTACGAGCAGTGGTCCGGGGCGTTCCGCACGATCAGTTTCGAGGTGGCGCCCCCCGCCGGGGACCTGGGCCTGCTGCGGCAGATCGACCGCTTCCCGTTCGTGCCGGACGATCCCGCCCGGATGGCGCAGGACTGCTACGAGGCTTACAACATCCAGGTGTCCGGCCTGATGCAGCGGCTGCGCGCGATCGGCCAGCCCAAGGTCGTGATCGGGGTGTCCGGTGGTCTGGACTCGACGCATGCGCTGATCGTTGCGGCCCGGGCGATGGACCGGCTGGGCCGGCCGCGCTCGGACATCCTGGCCTTCACGATGCCTGGTTTTGCGACAGGAGCCACCTCCAAGGGTTTCGCGTGGGCACTGGGTGAAGGCCTCGGGGTGACATTCGAGGAGCTGGACATCACCCCGGTGGCGCGGCAGATGCTCACCGATATGGGGCATCCGTTCGCCGGCGGGGAACCGGTCTACGACGTGACCTTCGAGAATGTGCAGGCGGGTCTGCGCACCGACTTCCTGTTCCGGATCGCCAATCAGCGTGGCGGCATCGTGCTCGGCACCGGCGACCTGTCGGAGCTGGCGCTGGGTTGGTGCACGTACGGCGTCGGCGACCAGATGTCGCACTACACGGTCAACTCCGGCATCCCCAAGACCCTGATCCAGCACCTGATCCGCTGGGTGGTGACCGAGAAGTTCTTCGACGAGGCCGTGGGCCAGACGCTCACCGGCATCGTGAACGCAGAGATCTCCCCGGAGTTGGTTCCTGCCGGCGAGGACGAGAAGCCGCAGTCGACCGAGGACGCGATCGGGCCCTACGCGCTGCAGGACTTCAACCTCTACCACGTGCTGCGCTACGGCTTCCGGCCCAGCAAGATCGCCTTCCTGGCGTGGCACGCCTGGCATGACCCGGCGCTGGGCGACTGGCCCGAGGGGATGCCGGCCGATCGGCGTACCGGATATGACCTGGAGACCATCACGCACTGGCTGGAGGTGTTCATCAAACGGTTTTTCGCCTTCAGCCAGTTCAAGCGATCCGCTCTGCCGAACGGGCCCAAGGTCGTCCACGGTGGATCCCTGTCCCCGCGCGGCGACTGGCGCGCCCCCTCCGACGGCAATGCCGCGGTCTGGCTGGCCGAGTTGCACGACGCCCTGCCCGACTGAGCGGGGAGCACTATCCACAGCGGCTCCGGTGGCCGTCGGTGCTGACGCCTAACCTTGGGACATGGCCGGATTCGCGAGCACCCTTCGCACTGCGAAGTGGTTGACCCGGCTGACCCCCGAGGACGTCCGGATGTCCGTGCACCCCTTCGCCTACGAACGCGGGGTGGGGTACGCCGACGCGGAGCGGGTGATCGCGCTCTATGGCGAAGCCTCCCGGTTGACGGGGCTGGTCGCTGGTTCTGAGGCCACGCCGTACGCAGTGATCGTGACCGTGCGTGATGTCGGGCGCGGCCGGGTGAGCTGGACCTCGCGCTGCTCCTGCCCGTTGGAGACCGACTGCAAACACGTGGTGGCCGCACTGCTGACGGCCATCGAGGTGATCGCCCCGCAGGCCCCGCCGCCGCCAGCACCCGACGCGTGGCGCGGCCGGGTCGAGACCTGGGTCCGGGAGGCTGCAGCGCAGGCGGAGGAAAAGATCGCCGTGGGTTTGCGGTTCGCGATGACCTCCGGACCACGCGCCGGTGGCGAACTCAGCGTCATCGTGACCCCGACGCGGATGGGCAAGAGTGGGCGGTGGCACAAGGAAGTGCGCTGGTCGGATCTGGAGTACGACGCAGCGCGGGTCTACGACACCCGGCAGGCCCGGGCGGCGGTGGAGTTACGCAACCGGTTCCGCAACAGCAACGCCTCCCGCTACGTCTACGGCGACACGATGATGCTCCAGTTCGCCGATGCTGCGGTATGGCCAGCGCTGCAGGCCGCCATCGACGCCGGTGTGACTCTGGTGCCGGGCTACCAGCAGGACTTCCCGATCCGCTTCGAACTGCGCCGACGGGAGCCGCGGGTGCAGGTCCAGCGTGATCCCGACGGAAGCATCGAGTTACAGGCGGATCTGGAGTCGGTCCCCGGCGGCCGGTTCGTCGGCGAGCCACTGCATGCCGTCATTTCCTACGACGATGCCGGACTGCAGATCCTCGGCTTTGCGGCGCCGGTCAGCCCGATCGTCGATGCGTTGATCCGCGAGGGTTCGCTGCATGTTCCGGCCGCCGACGCGGACGAATTCCTGCAGGTCTACTACCCGCGACTGGCTCCGCGCATCGAGACCGCGGCACCGATCGCGGGTGAGATCGAGCAACCTGAACCGCTGCGGCTGCGTCTGACCCTGAGCCCGGCGCCCGGTGCGGTCGACGGCCCGCCCGGGATCGGCGTACGGGCGCACATGTTCTACGCCGGCCGGTTCGCCCAGGACGTGAGCCTGGAGCACACCTCGATGCGGCGGGATCGGGCGATGGAGCGCGACCTGGTCCAACGGTTGGTGCCGGTGTTGCAACCGCTGGGTCTGCTCGAAACCATCGGTGGGCTCGGCTGGTGGCCCCGCGCCCAGCACGTCCTGTCCGACGAGGGTGCCCTGGCGCTGATCGACGGCCTGGAGGAGTTGCGCGCCCACGACGACCTGGTGCTGGAGATGGCCGGCGAGCTGCCGGTGTTCGAGGAGTCCGGCGCCGACCCGTTGATCGAGATCGCGACCCATCAGGATCCGGACGACCCCGACTGGCTCAACCTGATGGTCACCATCAGCATCGACGGCGAGTCGGTGCCGATCGGACCGCTGATCAAGGCGCTCGCCCAGGACAAGGAGGTGCTGGTGCTGCCGTCGGGCACCTGGTTCACCCTGGACAAACCGGAACTGCTGCGGCTTCGCGACCTGCTGGCCGAGGCGCGCGAGATCGCCGACCGACCCAGTGGGGTGGCGATCAACCGCTATCAGGTCGGGTTGTGGGATGAGTTGGAGCAACTCGGGATTGTCGATGAGCAGGCGTTCGCCTGGCAGGCGACCGTCAAGGCGCTGCGCTCCCACGGCGCGGACCTCGAGGCGGAGCTGCCGGACGGGTTGAAGGCCGAGTTGCGGCCCTACCAGCGCACTGGCTACGGCTGGCTACACACGTTGTGGAGCGCCGGCCTGGGCGGGGTGCTGGCCGACGACATGGGTCTGGGGAAAACCCTGCAGACTCTCGCTCTGCTCGAATCTGCCCGTGTCACAGGTGATCTCGATGACAAGCCGGTTCTCGTGGTTGCGCCCAGCTCGGTGGTCGGGACCTGGGTTTCCGAAGCCGCGAAGTTTGCACCCGACCTGAACGTCGTGCCGGTCGTGCAGACCAGTGCGCGACGGGGTGCGCAGGCCCTGGCTGATCAGGTGCGGGGCGCGCATGTGGTGGTCACGTCGTACGCCGTGTTGCGCCTGGACGCCGAGGCGTTCCACGCCCTGCCCTGGCGGGGTCTGATCCTCGACGAAGCGCAGAACGTCAAGAACCACCAGAGCAAGACGTTCCACGCGGCCAAGCGGATCGGTGCCCCGTTCACGCTGGCGATGACCGGCACCCCGCTGGAGAACTCCCTGATGGATCTGTGGGCGATGTTCGCGCTCGCAGCACCCGGGCTCTACCCCAGGCCGGAGCAGTTCGCGGCGATCTACCGCAAGCCGATCGAGAGTGGGGACAAGCCCGAACGCCTGGACCAGTTGCGTCGCCGGATCCGGCCGCTGATGTTACGACGAACCAAGTCCGAAGTGGCAACTGACCTGCCGGACAAGCAGATTCAGGTGCAAAACATCGCCCTCGGCACGCGACACACCGCGCTCTACAAACGGCACTTGCAGCGCGAACGCCAGCGCATGCTCGGGCTGCTGGAGGACCCGGAAGCCAACCGGATCGCGATCCTTGCCTCGTTGACGCGATTGCGGCAGTTAGCACTCGACCCGAGCCTGGTCGATGAGGAGTACGCCGCCCGGGAATTGCCGGCGAAGCTGGCCTTCCTCGTCGAGCAGATCCAGGAAGTCTCAGCCGAAGGGCACCGCGCGCTGGTCTTCAGTCAGTTCACGCGCTTCCTGGGCCGGGCGAGAGACGCATTGGAGATCGCCGGGCTGAGCACCTCCTACCTGGATGGCTCCATGACGGCCAAGGCTCGTCAGAAGGAGATCGACGCGTTCCGGTCCGGCGACCAGTCGGCGTTCCTGATCTCGCTGAAGGCCGGCGGCACCGGCCTGACCCTCACAGAGGCCGACTACGTCTTCGTGCTGGACCCGTGGTGGAATCCCGCTGCCGAAGCGCAGGCGATCGACCGGGCGCACCGCATCGGTCAGGACAAACCCGTGACGGTGTACCGCCTCGTGTCGGCCGAGACGATCGAGGAGAAGGTGCTCGCGCTGCAGGAGCGCAAACGCGACTTGTTCACGCAGGTGGTGGACGACGGTGGTGCGCTGAGCGGGGGACTGACAGCGCAGGACCTGCGCGGCCTGTTCGAGTGAGAACTTACGCATCCGGAGGTTTTCTTTCTACGGAAGTAGAAATGTGGCCCGGGTCACGTCTACAGTCGGCGCATGGCTCTCTTCTCCAAGGAACGTTCCTACCGTGACGCGCGCGTCCTGCTGACCGGCGGTTGCTCCGGCCTCGGCCTCGAACTGACCAAGCTCTTCGCCGCCGATGGCGCCCGGGTCCTGGTCGGGGACGTGCACGAGCAGGCGCCGGAGGGGGTGCTGCCGCAGGGTGTCGAGTACCGCCAGCTCGACATTCGCAGCGATGAGCAGTGGGAGGAAGCCCGCAACTGGATGGAAGCCAACTGGGGCGGCATCGACGTCCTGGTCAACAACGCCGGGATCGCAGCAGGTGGCCGCCTCGATGTCGAGGGGATGGACAACTGGAAGCGCATTGTCGACATCAACCTGCTCGGCGCGGTCCGCGGCATCCGCACCTTCGTGCCGTTGATGAAGGCCCAGCATTCGGGTCAGATCATCAACACCGCGTCACTGGCCGGGCTGGTGCACGCCCCGGCGATGGCTTCCTACAACGCCGTCAAGGCCGGGATCGTCGCGATCTCGGAGACGGCCCGCTGGGAGTTGGCGCCGTACAAGATCACGGTCTCGGCGATCTGCCCGTCGTTCTTCCGCACGAACCTGCACCACTCCCTGGAGGGCAAGGACGTGGAGATGCAGGAGACCGCCGTCAACCTGATCACCAAGGCGCCGCGCGGTGCAGCGCAAGTGGCGGCCGCGGCGTACAAGAAGGTCAAGCAGGGCAAGTTCATCGTCATCACCGACCCTGACGGGCAGATCGCCTACTTCGGCAAGCGCTACTCGCCCCTGGTCTACAAGGCGCTGATGCTCCAGGCGGGTCGTCGCGTTGGCTCCGGGAAGACTCCGGTCCCCCCGATCATCGACAAACTGCAGTCGCTCGGCGCGAAACGCTGATCGCATCCGTGCTGGTCAGCGGCTTTTGCGCCGTCTAGGTCTGGCGGTTACCGATCCGTATCTTCTACAGTGGTAGAAACGTGATCCAGATCACGACATTTCCGTTGCAGCATCCCGCTCCACAGCTCTCGATCTCCGAGGAGAAGCCCATGTCACTGGCCACCGAGTTCCGGACCTCCATTGACGACGATGACTTCCTGGCGCGTCTGCTCAGTTCCAGTGAGCAGTTGTCCTACGACCCCGACAAGGAGATCGACTGGGCGGCTCCGCTGGATCCCACCAAGTACGGGCTGAACCCGGAGTGGAGCACCCTCTACGGGACGCCGCTGTGGGACAAGATGTCCGAGGAGCAGCGCATCGAGCTGACTCGCCACGAGGTCGGCTCGATCATGCAGATCGGCATCTGGTTCGAGATGATCCTGCAGCAGATGATCGTGCGGGATCAGTACGTGAAGGACCCCTCGGGCGATGAGTTCCGCTTCGCCCTCGTGGAGATCGCTGATGAGTGCCGGCACTCGCTGATGTTCGCCAAGACCTGCGAGAAGCTCGGCGTTCCGCACTACAAGCCGGACCCGATCTCCAAGGAGTTGGCCCGCGGCTTCAAGGCGCTCGCCTTCGGTGAGAACGCCTACGGCGCCATCCTGGTGGCCGAGGAGATCCTCGATGTCATGCAGCGGGACTGGATGCGGGGGGAGAACGTACTCGATGAGGTGCGCACCACCAGCAAGATCCACGTGGTGGAGGAAGCCCGGCATATGGGCTTCGCCCGGCACGAGATCCGTGAACGCATGGAAGGCACCTGGGCGCCGCGTCAAATGCTGGCGGCCAAGGCCATCGCCATCGTCGCCTTCGTCATCGTGAAGAACCTGGTCAGCAAGGACGTCTACGAGAACGTCGGGTTGGACCGCAAGGAAGCCCTGCACGCGGTGAAGCACAACACCCACCACCAGAACCTCATGCGGCTGTCCTGCATCCACCTGATGGACTTCCTCAACGAGTGCCGGCTCATCACGCCGGTGAGCACGCCGTGGTACCGCGCCGTGCACATGCTCTGACCCGTATCCACGCGAACAGAAAATTCCATGGCTTTCGTTATCACGCAGTCCTGCTGCGCGGATGCTTCGTGCGTCTCCGTGTGCCCCGTCAACTGCATCCACCCGACTCCCGACGAGCCGGACTTCGGCACGACTGACACGTTGTACGTCGATCCGGCCGTCTGCATCGACTGCGGCGCGTGCGCGGATGCCTGCCCGGTGAAGGCCATCGTGCCGGCGGACATCCTGCGTGGTGATGCCCGCAACTTCATCGACATCAACGCACAGTTCTACGAGACGCCACGCGACGAAACCGTTTGGAGTGCACCGTCGTTCACGCACTCGATGGACACCGACGGGGATCCGTTGCGCGTCGCGATCGTCGGGTCGGGGCCAGCTGCCTCCTACACGGCGCGGCACCTGTTGACCACCACCACGTGTGATGTGGCGATTTTCGAGCGGCTGCCGATTCCCGGCGGCCTGCTGCGGGAGGGCGTTGCGCCTGATCACGGCAGCACCAAAGCCATGGCCAGTGCGTTCCGGTGGGTCTACGCGCATCCCCGCACCTCGACGTACTTCAACGTGGAGGTCGGCAAGGACATCAGCCTGGCCGAGTTGCGCCAGCGGTTCCACGCGGTGATCTACGGGGTCGGCGCCCGCGGTGCCAACACGATCGGTTTCGTCGGGGAGCAGGACCCGGCCGTCGTGCACGCCGGCGATGTCGTCGGTTGGTACAACGGTCGGCCCAGTGAGCCCGGGGTGGAGCCGTTCGCGATGCCGCTGGACAAGGAGCGCGTCGTCGTCATCGGCAACGGCAACGTGGCGCTCGACGTTGCCCGCACTTTGCTGGCCCCGGTCGAGTCGCTGCAGACCACCGACATGCCTGCCGGTGTGCTGGAACAGTTGCGGCACAGCAAGGTTCGCGAGGTCGTCGTGCTCGGTCGCCGGGCACCGAAGTTCGCGGCGTTCACCCGCCCCGAGTTGCTGATGCTGCCCGAGACCGCGAACTGCGATGTGGTGATCGAGGACCGTCCCGGCATCCGCGACGAGATCGCCGAACTCACGGAGGCCCGGCACCAGGTGCTGGCGTCGTTGCCCGTGGTGCCGATTGACCTCACCGCGCCACCCGTGCCGGGCCGACGGATCGTGCTTGGTTTCGACACCACCATCGCCCAGGTCGTCGAGGGGCAGGTCAGTCTGCGGCGCACCCAGGACGCGGCCGCCGGGGACGGGATGGAACCCCAGGAGTTCACCATCGGGCAGGCGAACGTCGTTCTCGCCAATGGCTTCCGGGTGCTTCCGCAACCCGGTCTGCCCTACGACGAGGTCACCCATCGGATCCCCCAACAGGACGGTCGGGTCGTCGACCCGGGCACCGGTCAGCCGATCGGGGGTGTGTACGTCGTCGGCTGGACCAAGCGCGGTGCCGTCGGGGGGCTGGGCAAGAACCGCCTCGATTCCGAGTCGACGGTCAACGCCCTGCTGGAGGACGCGAACGCCGGCCGGCTGAACAAACCCACGATGGGTTGGTTAGCCTTCCGCCGCCTGGTCAACGGTCGCACCGATGTGGTGTCCGCCCGCCGGGCCCTGCACGTGCTGGACCGCGAGGAGAAGGCTGGCCGCAAGGCGGGCCGACCGCGCGAGAAGTTCGTCTCGACCGACGAGTTGCTCGCGGCCTCCCGGCTCCTGCCCCGACGGGACCGGACGCCGATCGGCTGATCAGGTGTTGCTCTGCGGGCCGATCTGACCGTTCTGGTTGGACTGGCCGTTCTGGTTGGACTGGCCGTTCTGGTTGGACTGACCGTTCTGGTTGGACTGACCGTTCTGGTTGGACTGGCCCTGCTGGTTCTGGCTGCCGCCGAACCCGCCTGTGCCGCCGCCGAATCCACCGGTACCGCCGGGGAAGTTGCCGCCGCCGCGTCCGCCGAACTGGTTCTGCGTCGTGCCCTGGGGCACGACCGCCGCGGCAGCGATAGCGCCGGTCGCGGACAGGCCGATGGCCAACGCAGCGACCACGGCGGTCTTCTTGCCGGACCAGCCGCTGCCCTGACCATCGCCCGCCGGTTCGGTCTGCGCGGCCGGTTGCCCCTGCGGGGCGTTGGCTGCGGGCGGAACGTACGCAGCGGCGTACTGCGGGGCGTTCGGATCCGGCTGGACGTACTGGGCTGAGTACTGCGGAGCATTCGGATCGGCCTGCGGGTACTGCGCGGCGTAGTGGCCAGCGTTCGGCTGGACGTACGGCGCGGCGTACGGCTGCTGCGGGGCGGCCGGCTGGGACTGGGGATTCGGTTCGGGCGTCTCGGGGGACTGTGAGTGACTCACGGGTGATCCTCTGTGACTAGGGGACGGTCTCTTGCGGTCAGGTAACCGCGACGACCTGTGGTGGCGCTGTGGCCGCCGTAGCTCATGGCCAAGAGCGGGATTCACGGTGCTGCGGCTCACATCGGCGGCCATAACGACCGTCACAGGAACGTCAAAGACTCCACCGGCACCGTCGTTGGCATGGAGACCGCAACCCCGACGCTGCGCAGCACCGAGCACGCTGCCCCGACGTCCTCCCACTTCTGGACGCGGAAGGCCGTTGACCCGGCCGCCCCGCGCACTTCCCGGCTGACGCGCCTCGTGCGCGGACCTGAAGAAGACCCTCGCTGGGCCCGGCCCGCGCTGCTGGCGTTGCTCGCCGCCACTGCCATCTTCTACTTCATCAACCTGACCGCGAGTGGTTGGGCCAACTCCTTCTATTCCGCTGCGGTGCAGGCGGGTTCGGCGAACTGGCAGGCTTTCCTGTTCGGATCCTCCGACGCTGCGAACTCCATCACCGTGGACAAACCACCGGCCGCGCTGTGGATCATGGCGCTGTCGGTACGCGTCTTCGGATTGAACTCGTTCGCGATCCTGATGCCGCAAGTGCTGATGGGTGTCGCGACCGTCGGCGTCCTCTACGCCACCGTGAAGCGTTACTTCGGTGCCGCGGGCGGTCTGCTGGCCGGCGTCGTGATGGCGTTGACGCCGGTCGCGGTGTTGATGTTCCGGTTCAACAACCCGGACGCGCTGCTGGTCCTGCTGATGACCCTCGCTGCGTGGGCAACGATGCGCGCGATCGAGAAAGGCTCGATCAAGTGGATGGTCTGGGTCGGGATCTTCCTCGGCTTCGGCTTCCTGACCAAGACGCTCCAGGTCTTCCTCGTCGTGCCGTTCCTCGGCATTGCCTTCCTCGTCTGCGCGAACACCACCCTGCGTCGCCGGATCATCGGCTGTCTTGCGGGGATCGCCGCAATGGTCGTCGCGGGCGGTTGGTGGGTCGCCATCGTCGAGCTCACCCCGGCGAGCATGCGCCCCTACATCGGCGGCAGCCAGGACAACTCGTTCCTCTCGTTGACCTTCGGCTACAACGGTTTTGGCCGCCTGTCCGGTAACGAGACCGGCTCGGTCGGCGGGGGCGGCGGCGGTGGCGGGACCGGCGGCGGGATGTGGGGTTCCACCGGCATCTTCCGGATGTTCGGTGACACCGCAGGCGGCCAGATCTCGTGGCTGATCCCCTCAGCCCTGGTCCTGCTCGGCGTCGGACTTTTCCTGCGCGGCCGCAAGCCCCGCACGGACCTGCGGCGTGCCGCGTACCTGGTCTTCGGCGGTTGGCTGATCGTTACCGGTCTGACCTTCTCCTTCATGGCCGGCATCTTCCACGACTACTACACCGTGGCGCTTGCCCCGGCCATTGCCGCCCTGGTCGGCATGGGTGCGGTCGAAGCCTGGGAGCGGCGTACCTCGCCCATCGGCTCGATCACGCTGTCGGTGGCAACCGCTGCCGCCGCCGTCTGGTCCTTCATCCTGCTGAGCCGCACCACGGCGTACGGCGATTGGTTGCGGATCGGGATCCTGGCCGTTGGCATGGCGTCGGCGTTCCTGATCCTGGCCCTGAACTGGTTGCACCGCAGGGCGATTCCGCTGGTTCTCGCTGGGGCGCTGGTTGCCGGGCTGGCCGGCCCCGCGGCGTACAGCGTGACCACGATCAGCGAGGCGCACACCGGCTCGATCGTCACCGCCGGCCCGAGCACGGGCGGTATGGGTGGCATGGGCGGTGGTGGCCGCGGCGGGATGGGCGGCACCGGGCAGGCTCCCGGTGGAACCACGGGCCAGGCCCCTGGCGGTACGACGGGTGGCACCGGCGGCGGCGCGGGGACCCAGCAGGGACCCGGCGGTACGACGGGTGGCACCGGCGGCGGCATCCAGACCGGCGGTGGCGGGATGGGCGGACTGCTCAACTCCAGCACCCCGAGCACCGAGGTCGTCGCGGCGCTGCAGGCCAACGCCGACAAGTACACCTGGGTCGCGGCAGCCATCGGCAGCCAGAACGCAGCCGGTTTGCAACTGGCGACGCAGTTGCCGGTCATGGCGATCGGCGGCTTCAACGGCAGCGACCCTAGCCCGACGCTGGCGCAGTTCAAGCAGTACGTCGCAGAAGGCAAGATCCACTACTTCTACGGATCCTCGACAGGAGCCGGTCAGGGCAGCGGAAGTGAGATCGCGACCTGGGTAGCGGCCAACTTCAAGCAGGTCACCATTGGCGGCTCGACCTTCTACGACCTGACCCAGCCAACGTCCAGCAGCTCGACCAGTTCGTCGAGCACCTCGACGACCTGATTTCGAAAGGTGAATCTGATGAAACGACAGAGCAATTCGATCGGCGGTGGGGTCACCGTGCTGGATGTGGTGATTCCGGTCTACAACGAGCAGGAGCAGGTCGCGGACAGTGTTCGCACGGTGCACGCGTACCTGAGCGAGCAGTTCGCCTACCCTTTCCGGATCACCATCGCGGACAACGCCTCGACCGACGGGACCTTGCACCTCGCCCACCAGGTGCAGCACGAATTGCCCGGAGTGCGGGTCGTGCATCTGGACCAGAAGGGTCGCGGCCGCGCGCTGAAGCAGACCTGGCTCAGCTCCGACGCGTTGGTGCTGGCGTACATGGACGTGGATCTGTCCACGGACCTGGATGCGCTTGCGCCACTTACCGCCTCGCTGATGGCCGGTCACTCCGATGTGGCCATTGGCAGCCGGCTGGCGCGGGGTGCGAACGTCGTGCGAGGTGCCAAGCGGGAGTTCATCTCGCGTGGTTACAACCAGTTGCTCCGCACGGTGCTGCGGGTGCGATTCACCGACGCGCAGTGCGGGTTCAAGGCGATTCGTGCCGACGTGGCTCGTGAGTTGCTGCCGCTGGTGAAGGACACGACGTGGTTCTTCGACACCGAGCTGCTCGTGCTGGCGCAGTGGTCGGGGTTGCGGACGCACGAGGTCCCGGTCGACTGGTACGACGACCCGGACAGTCGCGTCGACATTCCGCAGACAATCAAGGACGACCTGGCCGGGGTGTGGCGATTGTGGCGGACGCGCTCGCAGCTGCGGCCCTCACTGGATCGCATCCGCCGGTCCATGGGCCGGGGCCGGTTGCTGCCGGTCGTAGTGACGGCACCTGCGCCCGTACCGATGGCTGTCGGCCACTAACAGCCCTCGATCACGCGACCCGACCCCACTTGCGGCACAACCTGCGCAAGTGGGGTCGGCGCCGTGGGTCTACGCCCCCGTTTGCGGCACTACGTGCGCGACTGAAGTCGTATCTAGCATGGGTAGAACAGACAGGTATACTTCTACCCATGGGGTTGAACATCAAGAACGAGCGCGTTCACGAGCTCGCTAAGGAAGCGGCGCGTCGCACTGGCCGCACGCAGACCAGTGCCATTGAAGTCGCGCTGGAAGAGTTCCTCGCCCGAACTGACGCTGAGCAATCGGCCGAAGCCCGTCGGCAGCGGGCCAGTGAACTCATCGCCGAACTTCAGTCAATGTGTGCCGGTAAGGACTTGTCGACAGATTTCTTGTATGACGACGAGACCGGTCTGCCGGCGTGATCATCGATACCTCGGCGCTCGTTGCAGTACTTAAGGCCGAGGCTGGCTGGGAGCGGATCGTTGCAACTGCGGAGGCGGCGCCGAGTCTACTGATCTCCGCAGCTACTTACGTCGAGTTCGGCATCGTCGTTGATCGGCGAGGTGGCCCTGCGGGCACGCGGCGGGCCGATAACCTGCTCCGCTCGTGGCAGGTTGAAGTGACAGATGTGACGGTTCGGCAGGCCAATATCGCCCGCGCTGCCTATCGAGACTTCGGCAAGGGCACGGGACATCCGGCCCAACTCAACTTCGGAGACTGCTTCGCCTACGCGCTGGCCGTCGAGCGTGACGAGCCGCTGCTTTTCGTAGGCGACGACTTCATCCACACCGACGTGCGAACAGTTCCGGCCTGAGTCGCGCAGGAAGCCAACCCGCACGGGCGTACTAGTGGCCGAGGGCTGTCGGAGCTTTAATGCGAGATCCTGCGATTTTCCTGGTGGGCATACCCGTTCGGCCATTGTTGATCAGCGTGCGGCGGAACTCCGAACCGTTGAGGGTGAATGCGGGTAGCTTCGGTCTAACCGAGTTGCTGGTGGGCAGGGGAGCACTCCTGCGCGATCCGATCTCGGTACTCGATCGGAAGGAAGATGACCATGGAGAGTTTTGGTCATACAGGTGGGCACAGCTTGATTCCCGACGTCATCTTCTGGCCAGTGTTCATATTGATTTTTGTATTTTGCGTTGCATCCTACTTAGTGCGCAAGAAAAGGCAGAAATAGGACTGGCGATTCGGGCTGAGCGCAGTAACACCACCGTGGGCCGCCCGATGGCGCCTTAGTCGGTTCTCAGAGTTTGGGCAGCGGGGGGAGCGGCAACTCGCACAGCCACGGCTCCACGATCCGGCCGACCGGGTGACCCGTGAACGTCTGGGCAAACTCCACGAACTCCTGCGTGGTGGCGTTGCTGCCCTTGTGCCGATCGATCCACCCGGCTAGCAGCGCGAAGAACGACTCATCACCGATCGCCGCCCGGATCGCGTGCACCGTGAGCGCGCCGCGCTTGTAGACCCAGTCATCGAAGACGTGCTCCGCGCCCGGAGCGGCCAGCAGATGGCGAGGAGTCTTGTCGGACAACTGTTTCCAGTGCACCTCGGCCTCGTCCTGCGTCGACCTGCGCCCGCACTCCTGCGACCACAACCACTCGCTGTAGCACGCAAAGCCCTCGTGCAACCAGATGTCCTGCAACCGTGCCAACGTGACCGCGTTGCCGAACCACTGGTGGGCCAACTCGTGAGCGATCAACCGCTGGCTGTCCCACCGGCGGTCCAGCAGGTTCGAGCCGAAGATTGACAACGACTGCGCCTCGAGGGGGATTTCCAGCGAATCGTCAGTGACGACAATGCGATACGACGGGAAGGGGTAGGGCCCGAAGCAGCGGGTGAACAACTGCATCATCGCGGTCTGGTCCGCGAACGCTCGATCAAAGCGCGTACGCAGCGAAGGCGGCACCACGGCGTACGTCCGGGTCGGTCCGCCGGTCACCTCATGCTCGACGTACCGGCCGATCTGCACGGTGGCCAGGTAGGGCGCCATCGGCTCGGTCTGCACGTAACTCCACGTGGTCTTCGAGCCGTGCCGGCGCACGGCGGTGCGGGAGCCGTTGGCGACCACAAAGTACGCCGAGTTGCAGGTGACGCTGATGCGATACGGGGCCTTGTTGCTGGCCCGGTCGTTGCACGGGAACCAGCTCGGCGCGCCGCCGGGCTGCCCGGCGACCAGGACGCCGTCGTCGAGTTCCTCCCAGCCGGCCTCACCGACCTTGTCGCGCACCACCTTGGGCACACCGCGGTAGGTGATGGTGACCGTGACCCGGTCATCGATCCGCAGCGGCGAGGCCAGGCGCAGCCGCAACCGGTTGCCGTCGTGGCGGTGCCGTTCGAGTTTGACCCCGGTGATCTTGACGACCTTCAGCGCGTGCAGATCGAGGGTGAGGTCGCGCAGGTTGTCCTGCAGCGCGCGGATCGTCAGCGTGGCGCGACCGGAGAGATGGTTGTTCTCGATCGCGTAGTCGAGGTCCAGGTCGTAGCCCGTGACGGCGTACGTCGTATCTCCGTGACCGGGCAGATAGGGGTCAGCCGAAGGCATCAGTCCTCCGCCCAGGGGCCGATCGGGTTGCCGACCCACCGGGTTTTGTCCGGGACGGATTCCCCACGCATGACCAATGACACCGGACCGACCGTAGCGTGCCGGCCGAGTCGCGCGGCGGGCAGGATCACCCCGTGGGGCCCGAGCGTGGCGCCCTCGGCGAGTTCGACAGTGTCCAGTGACAGCACCCGATCGTGGAAGAGATGGGTCTGTACGACGCACCCGCGGCCCACGCTCGCGCCGGCTCCCAGCCGGATCAGATCCGTCTCCGGCAACCAGTAGGTCTCACACCACACGCCCCGCCCGATCCGCGAACCCATCGCGCGCAACCACAGGTTCAGCACCGGCGTGCCGGCGACCGAGCGGGCCAGCCAGGGCGCCGCCAACATCTCCACGAACGTGTCGGCTAACTCGTTGCGCCACACGAACGAACTCCACAGCGGGTGCTCGCCCGCGCGCACCCGACCGATGAGCGCCCATTTGGCCAGTACGGCGAGTGCGGCCGCAACCAGTCCGCCCACCATGAGCAGCGGGCCGAGCAGGATGATCGCCCACGCCCAGCCGAGGTGCTGCTGGATCGCCCACGCGCCCAGTGCGACTCCAGCGGCGAGGGCGAACGCCAGCAGCCACGGCACGATGCGGCAGACCTCGACCAGGGAGCGGGCCACCTTCAGGCGCGTCGCGGGCGCGTAGGTGCGCGAGGAGTCGGCCTCGTCGGCGTGCCGGCGCAGCTGCATGGGCGGACTGCCGATCCACGAGGTGCCCGACGAGGCGTGCTCCTTGCGGCCGGGGGCGGCCGAGAGTACGGCGACCAGCCCCTCCTTGGGCACCTTGCGTCCCGGGGCGGTCATCCCCGAGTTCCCCACGAAGGCCCGCTTGCCGACCCGCGACTTCTCGGTGCGCAACCAGCCGCCGCCGAGTTCATAGGGGCCGATGAGGGTGTCGTCGGCGAGGAACGCGCGCTCGCGGACGGTCACGAGCTTCGGGATCATCAGCACGGTGGACGCTTCGACCTCGTCACCGATCTTCGCGCCCAGCGACCGCAACCAGGAGGGGGTGAGCGCGCTGGAGTAGATCGGGAAGAGCCAGCCGCGGGCCTCATCCATCGTGCGCAGCGTGCCCCAGGCCGCGAGGGCGTGCCAGGAGTGCACCGGATGATGACCGGCCGCGACGCCGGTGCCCAGGAAGCGGACCAGCAACCAGATGAGCAGCGCAAGCACGACGATGCCGGTGAGGCCGCCGGCCACCAATGCCGGGACCGCCATCGCGGCTAGCGAGCGATCACCGACCACAGCCACTGCGACGGCAAGACCTGCCACAGTGGCTACGACGGGCAGGAGGCTGATCGCGATGGCCAGGACGCCGTACGCGACGGACCACCAGGGGCGGTGCGGCGGGTGCTCATCGGACCACGAGCCGCGGGCTTTGCCGACGCGGCGGGCGGGTGCACCGCTCCACGCCTGATCGGCGGGCACGGTTCCGAAAACGCCTGAGCCCGGAGCGATCTCGCTGCGTCGGCCGATGTCACAACCGGGCACGAGCATCGAGCGGGTCCCGATCCGAGCGTCGCGGCGGACGGTGACCTGGCCGATGTGGATGCGGTCGCCGTCCATCCAATGACCGGACAGGTCGACCTCCGGCTCGATCGACGCGCCACGACCGACGTGCAGCATCCCGGTCACCGGCGGGATCGAGTGCAGGTCGGCGTCGCGGCCAATGCGAGCGCCCAAAGCCCTTGCGTACCAGAGCATCCACGGCGCACCCGAGAGTTTCGTGGCGCCGGTCTCGTCGGCGATCCGCTCGGCCAGCCACAACCGCATGTGGACCTTGCCGCCGCGCGGGTAGTTGCCGGGCTTCACGCCGAACAGCACGATCCGGATCAGTCCGACCGCGATCGCCATGCGGCCGATCGGAGTGAGGAAGAGTGCCCACATCACCAGGACGAGCCACCCGGAGGGTTTGGGTACGTCGATCGGCACGTGACCGGCGGCCAGCCAGCAGCCGAGGAGCAGCCAGGCGGCCCAGCGCAGACCGGCCAGCCAGCGGGTTCCGAAGAGGGCGAGTTGCTGTCCGATCTGTGACTTCAGCGGGGTCGGTCGCACCGGTTTGCTGCGCAACTGGGCGCTGGCGGTCATCGAATCCAGCCGGGTGGCAAGGGATTCGACAGTGGGGTAGTCATAGACGTCGGCGACCGTGATCTCCGGGTAGGTCTCTCGCAGTCGGGACACGATCTGTGCTGCCGACAGCGATCCGCCGCCGAGATCGAAGAAGTCGTCGCTGGCGGAGCCGACCACGGCGCCGAGGACTTCGAGCCACTGGTCGGCGACCTGCTGCTGCGAAGGAGTGAGTTCAGCGGTGCCGTCGGACTCCGCGCGCAGGGTTGCGACCGGCCAGGGCAACGCGTCCCGGTCGATCTTGCCGGAGGTGCGTGTGGGCAATGTGTCGACCTGCGCGAGGCGCGGCACCATGGTCGCGGGCAGTTCGGCGCGCAACCGGGACATCGCGGCCGATAGGTCGAAATCGCTGGCCAGCGTGATGTATCCGACGAGGATCTTTGCGCCGGCGTCGGTCTGTCGAACGGCAGCGGCGCCGCCGGCCACCCCCGGCAGTGCGGTGAGGGCGGCGTCGACCTCGCCGAGTTCAATCCGACGACCGCCGAGTTTGATCTGGTCGTCAGCGCGACCAGCGAAGAGCAGCCCGGCCTCGTCCTTGATGACGACGTCGCCCGAGCGGTAGGCGCGGTCCCACCCCAGAGTCGGCATCGCGGCGTACTTCTCGGCGTCCTTGGCCGGATCCAGATAGCGGGCCAGGCCGACGCCACCGATGATCAGCTCACCCGATTCGCCGTCAGCGACCGGATTGCCCTCACCATCAACGACTTCCAGGTCCCAACCGTCGAGGGGCAGGCCGATGCGGACCGGTCCTTCGGCGGTCAGCTGCGCGGCGCAGGCGACGACGGTGGCCTCGGTCGGGCCGTAGGTGTTCCAGATCTCCCGGGTCGCGGTGGCGTAGCGGGCGCCGAGTTCGGGTGGGCACGCCTCGCCACCGAGGATCAGCAGCCGGACCTTGTCGAGGGCCCGCGCGGGCCACAAGGCCAGCAGCGTCGGGACCGTGGACACGATGGTGATGTCATTGGCGACCAGCCAGGGGCCGAGATCCATGCCGCTACGGACCAAGGAGCGGGGCGCTGGGACCAGGCAGGCGCCGTACCGCCAGGCCAGCCACATCTCCTCGCAACTCGCGTCGAACGCGACCGACAACCCGGCCATCACCCGGTCGTCGGTGCCGATCGGGTGACCCTGCAGGAAGAGGCGGGACTCGGCGTCGACGAAGGCGGCGGCGTTGCGGTGCGAGACGGCGACACCCTTGGGCAGACCCGTCGAGCCCGAGGTGAAGATGACCCAGGCGTCGTCCTCGACGGCGGGGGCGAGCACCTCGGGTCGGGGTGCGGCGGTGCGCAGGACGGTGAGGGCGAGGTCCTCGGTCAGCGTGGCCGCGACTCCTGCTTCGCCGAAGACGGTGACGGCCCGCTCGTCCGGATCGTCGGCGTCGACCGGGACGTACGCCGCGCCAGCCAGCAGAGTGCCGATGATCGCGATGTAGAGATCGGTGGTGCCGGAGTTGATCCGGATGCCGATCCGGTCGCCGGGTCCGATGCCGGCCTGCGCGAGCTGTTCGGCCAGCGCGGAGGCGGTCTCGAGGAGTTCGGCGTAGGTGAGGACCGTGTTGCCGCTGTCGATCGCGGGGGAGTCGGGGCACTCGGCGGCGGTCTCGGTGAAGATGTCGACCAGCGTCCGCGGCGGTGGGGCCAGATCCCCCCGGCGAAGGGTCACGCGATCCTCCTGGCGTCGTACGGCGGCAGCGGGCTCAGTCTTTCACCGCTAGCGCCGCCGACGCGGCAGGGTCCGCAAAGCGGGCAGTCTTGGCGGGTTTCACCGCGACGATTCTGGAGCGATCAACGTTCTGCAGGGAGTTTCCGCAGCAAACGGCTCCAGAATCGTCGATCGCTCCAAAATCAGTGGGACAAGTCAGCCGTCAAGAGGAAGTCGCGGCGGTTGGTCGAGCCCAGCCCGCTCGCGCACGCGGGCTAGGAGCTCAGTGACATCGCGGTGCGCCTGGTCGACACCCTCCGCACCGTCGAGCATTGACGCGGTGGAGCGCTGAATGATCGCGGTGATGTGATGTGCGTAGCGCCGGACTGTGTAGGACTGCCGCAACGGCGGGCCGAAGCCGCCGTCCCACGTGCCGGTGATCTCCAGCAACCGGACCGGCGAGTTGCGCCACCAGTCCGCCCAGGCCGGGTCAACCTGGACATGACAAAGCAACTGGTCCAGGGTCTGCTCGTACTCCCGCGGCATGCCATTGGTTAAGCCGTGACCGCAGAAGCGGATCTCGTGCGGCTGCTCCGGCGCTGAGCGACCGACGCCCATGACGGATAAACCCAGACCGGAGCTAACGACAGGCTTTGCTGGAGCGGTGGGTTCCGGTGGCCACACGACGTCGGGCTCGGTCGCTGTCAGCTGCGATAGAGACCAGCGCGACGTCGCAGCTTGTGTGCCGAACAGGCCTACCCACGGCACCGCCTCGACGCTCTCGGCACCTGCCCATCGCAACGTCCGAGCTGAGCGTTGGAAGCCTTCGATCGTGCTGAAGCTGGGGACTGCCTCCGAACGGAGGACCTGGGCTGTCTTGACGTCGGTCACCTCGAGGATGGCGATGCCGAAACCGTTGTCCTGCAGGCTGAACCGAAGGCGCGCCTTGTGCTTCCGGGTCCGCGATGTCTTCCAGGGACTATCCCAAGAGAACTCGAAGCGGTGAGCGATCACTGCGGCGTGCGCCTCGTTCAGCCGCTCGGGATCCCAACCTCGCGCCTGGCCGAGGCGCATCATGCCGCCGTGCACAGTTTCCAGGACTAGTGCTGCGCGATAGCCCGCGTCCAACGTGGTCGCTGCCGGTGGCAGCGTCACCCTGCCGGACTCGCTGTCGCTCGGATCGACCGACATGGCCACCTCGACATCGCCGGGTTCGCCCTGCCCGACGAAGAACCGCACACTGCTCGACCGGTTCGACAACTCGGCCTTTCGCAGAGCGTCGCTATAGCGCTCGCACACCCGTCGCGAGGTTCGTACGAAAGCGTCGCAGTTCGGTTCATCAGGATCCCAGGGCTCCGCCTCTGGTCCGGCCAGCGGCCAGAAGTGCACATCTCGCAGGAGCCCCATGGACGCCAAGATAGTCAGCCGTCGATGCGGAGGGCTGCGACGACGGGAACGCTCGTTGCGCGGCGGGCTGGGGGCAGTGCGGACACCAGGACCAGCGCGACACCGACCGCGGCAACGGTGCCGAGGAATGCCCAGGGCGTGCCCCACACGAAGCCGTTGGTCTGGAAGCCGATGACCGACTGTGCTCCGATCGAGCCGAAGATCACCCCCAGGATCAGTCCGAAGAGGACCGCGGTCCCGGCGAGGGCCGCTGATTCGCGGGTGATCATCGAGCGGATCTGGGTGCCGGTGAAACCGACGGCTCGCAGCAGACCGATCTCCCGGCGCCTCTGGATCACCGTGAGGGACATCGTCGAGATGAATCCGATCACCGAGATGACGCAGGACACCACCACGATGCCCGTCATCACGGCACCGATCGCACTGAGCAACTGATGGGCTAGCTCCCGGTCGGCGGGTGTGAGTTGGGTCCAGCCGTCGACGGCCTGCTGCAGAGCGCCCATCCCGGACGCGATGGTGGTGACGATTGCCACACCGATGACCAGACCCATCGTGGAGCGGGTGGTGCGCTGCGGGTCGAGGACCGCGTTACGACGGGCGATGCGGCTGGCGGGAGTTTCGCCCAGCGCTCGTCCGGCGGCGCTGACCAGCCCGGGCACGACGTACCGCGCACCGATCAGCAAGCCGGTCGCGAAGGTGGCGGCGCCGAGGAAGGCGAGCAGGAAGCCGTAGCCCGCGTAGTGCTCGCCGGTCCAGGCGGCGCCGAGCAGGAAGACAACGCCGGCGGCCATCGTGAGTACGGCGAAGGCCTTGCGCAGCCGGGACTCGCGGCGGGTCGCCGCCGAAGGGGCGGATACTCCGGTCATCGCTTCAGCCGGTGTCACGGTCAGGACGCGGCGGGACCCGAGCCAGCCACACACCAGCGCCACGATCGCGATGATGAGGACCGGGACGATCAGGAAGCTGCTGGTCAGCGGATAGTCGTGCGACGGGAGCGTGCCGCGTGCCACCAACACGACCCGCGCGACGGCGGTGATGGCGACCCCGAGGGCCGCTCCCCCGAGGGCAGCCAGCAGGCCGATCAGGCCGGTGGATCGCATCACCACCTTGCGCAGGTCGGCTGAGCGGGCGCCGAGCAATCGCAGCAGCGCCAACTGCCGCAACCGTCCGGCCAGGACCGTGTCGACCGCGTTGGTGATGACGACCGCTGCCACGTAGATCGCGACGAGGTTGAACACCAACGAGGCGATCTGCAGGGTGAAGCCGAGCCTGCCCGGGTCGTTGCCGAGGGTCGCCAATACCGCACTGGCAGAGACCAATACACCGGCGTACAGGCCGCAGAGGGCAGCGACCAATCCGATCGTGCCGAGGTCGCGACCGGAGCCAAGGACGAGTTCCCTATTCACGCTGCACCAACCTCCAGGTTCACCATCAGCCGGGCGATCTCCGTTGCGGGCATCGCCGGGTAGTCGCCCGCGATCCGCCCGTCGGCGACGACAAGGATGCGATCGGCGTACGACGCGGCGACCGGATCGTGGGTGACCATCAGGATCGTCTGGTGATGCTCCTGGGCGGCAGCACGCAACAGCGCCAATACTTCTCGGGAGGTGCGGGTGTCCAGGTTGCCGGTGGGTTCGTCGGCGATGACCAGGTGGGGGCGTACGGCGAGTGCCCGGGCGATCGCGACGCGCTGCTGCTGACCGCCGGACAACTCCGCGGGACGGTGGGTGATGCGCTCCTTGAGACCCAGCGTCTGCGTCAGGTAGTCGATGCGCTCGCGGTCCTGCTCGCTTGGCGTGCGCCCAGCCAGGTCGAAGGGCAGCAGGATGTTCTCGCGGACGGTCAGCGTCGGGACCAGGTTGAACGCCTGGAAGACGAAGCCGATGTGGTCGCGGCGCAGTTGGGTGCGCCGGTCGTCGGACAGTTCGTGGAAGGGCTGACCGGCCAGCCACACCTGGCCCTTGCTCGGATTGTCCAGTCCTGCAGCGATGTTCAGCAGCGTGGACTTGCCGGAGCCGGACGGACCCATGATGGCGGTGAACTGGCTGGGCGCGATGTCGAGGCTGATGTCGGTGAGGGCGGGGACGGCACTGGGTCCATCGCCGTACCAGCGATCGACGTTGCGCATCCACAGGACAGGGGGTAGTTGTTCGGTCATACCCACGACGTTAGGAAGCGGCGGCCTCATCGCGCGTCGGCCTGTGGGAGGGTTCTGCCTACATCGCAGGATGTACATCAGCAGCTGATCGACGAAAGGGCGGTCCATGGATGGGTTAGTTGATGACGATGACCCATACTTCTCTGGCGGCCCCCGCGGCGACGGTCAGCGGATGGGGCCGCTGCCCGACGGCAACTGGTACGTCGTTGCCGCTGTTCCACAACGTTTTCCCGGCTGGCTTATCGAGGCGGGTGAGGGACTGGCGGGAGTCCCAGCGGGGATCGTTGCAGGGATCACCTATGGAGTGGCAAATGAACCCCCGTACGAAGCAAGGGTCTACAGCTACCAACGCAAGCGGCAGATGCGAAAGAAGCTCGTGTTCGCAGAGCCCTTCCCGACGATGGCCGAGGCGCGGGCCAGAGCACTAGAAATGCGTGATTCGCTGAAGTCGGGACATGTTCCCGATCGCTCAACGAAGTAGCTCGCCTCGCTCAAGTAGCCAATCCGTGCTCATACGCATAGACGACCAGTTGCACGCGATCGCGCGCACCCAGCTTGGTCAGGATGCGCGAGATGTGCGTCTTCACCGTTGCCTCCGAAAGGAATTCGGCGGCGGCGATCTCCGCGTTCGACAGGCCCTTCGCGGCCTGCAGCAGGATCTCGCGCTCCCGGGCGGTGAGTGAGTCGTACTCCGGACCAGGGTGGGCGCTGCGCCCCCGGAAGCGGGCGAACAACGCGCGGGTGGCACCGGCAGCGACCACCTGATTGCCCGCCGCGACTGAGCGGATCGAGGCCAGCAACATCTCGGGTTCCGCTGATTTCAGGACGAACCCGCTGGCGCCGGCTTCGATCGCCGCCACCGCCGACTCGTCCTCGTCGAAGGTCGTCAGCACCAGAACCTTCGGGGCATCCGCACCCATCGACTCCTGCAGGGTCCGGGTCGCGGTCACCCCATCCACGCGCGGCATCCGCACGTCCATCACGATCACATCCGGTTGCGCACTGCGCACGAGCGATGGCACCTCGCTGCCGTCGCCCGCTTCGCCGACAACCGACAAGTCGTCCTGCGAGGAAATCACCATGGCGATGCCGGCCCGAAAGAGCGCCTGATCGTCCACCAGGGCAACGCGGATCGTCACCACTTGTCCTCCGGGATGAAAACGTCCACCTGCCAACGGGTTCCGGCGTCGGCAGGTTCCGCACGCATCATGCCGCCCGCAGCAATCACCCGCTCCTGCATCCCCCGCAGGCCATGCCCACCGGTACCGACCGGCCGGGCCCCCGCAGCATTGGTCACGCTCAACCGGTACCCGTCGCTCCAGTCTTCGCGCACCCGCACCGGAGTGCGCAGATCGCCGTGTTTGAGCGCGTTGGTCAACGACTCGGTCAGGACCCGGCTGGCAGTGGCCGTGAGCTGGGGGTCCGCACTCGGCGTACCTTCCTGGGTCACCTCCAGGCTCACTCCCGCGTCGCGCAGGCGCTGGATCAGCGCGGCCGGCTGGTCCAGCGTCAGCGGCGCATCGGAGTCATCGTCCCGCAACCGGCTGAGCAGGCCACGGATGTCGGTCATGGCGGAGCGGGCGGTCTCCCCGATCACCGACAGCGCTTCCTCCGCGCGGTCCGGATCGGTGCGCAACAGATAGCGGGCGCCATCGGCCTGAGCGGCCACGACGGCCCACGAGTGGGCAACGACGTCGTGCATGTCCGAGGCGATCGCGATGCGCTGCTGCTGCTGGGTGACCAGGTCGCGCAGCCGGCGTTCCTCCGCACTCTGCAACTCCAGGCCCACCCGCTCGCGGATCACCTCGCGGCGCTGGTAGCGCAGGTAGCCGGTCACCCACCCGCCGAAGACGACCAGCGCGGTCAGGCCACCCATGATCGCGCCCGCGATCAACCGGTGGGTCAGGTCGGTGGCGACCGCCGGCTCAGCGCCGCCCTGGATGGTGATCCACCCGGCCGCCACCAGGACCGCGATAGTGCAGGCGATCAGGCCGAATCGACGTACGGCGCGATCCCGGTGCGCGCCCAGGCGAAAGGCGATCAGGGCGTAGCCCAGGTCGGCGACGTAGTTGATGTCGCCGTCGACCACCTGCCAGATGGCGGCGACGATCGCCAGGGCCACGCTGGCCGCAAGCCAGCGGCGACGGATCGCGAGGGCGACACCGAGCAGGATCGCCGCGGGCCAGGAGTGCAGTTCGTTGAGCGCGGTGATCGCGATCGGGACCAGGCCGATGAGGATGTCGATGATCCAGCCGCGCCGGGTGAGCGGCTGGTCCTCTCCCCACGGATCGAGCTGGGCGGTCCCGGTCATCTCGCTAGTGCGCGTGGGCGGACGACTCGTGGGAGGCGTGGCTGACCGGTTCGAGTTGGAAGGTGGAGTGCTCGACGTCAAAGTGGCCAGCGATGCAGGCCTGCAATTCATCCAGCAGCCGTGCGGAGTGCCCATCGGTGAAGCACTCGTCCTCCACGACGACATGCGCGGAGAGGGCCGGCAGGCTCGAGGTAACCGTCCAGACGTGCAGGTCGTGGACGCTGACCACGTGCTCCGGCTCCAGCAGATGAGCGGTGACGTCGCGCAGGTCGACCTCGCTGGGCGCGGCCTCCATCAGCACCCGGCCGCTATCGCGGGTGAGCGCCCAACCGGCGCGCAACATCAGGGCGACGACCACCAGGGAGGCGACGGCGTCGGCCCGCATCCACCCGGTGAGCAGGATGATCAGGGCTGCGATCGCCGTACCGATGAAGCCATAAAGATCAGTCAGGACGTGCTGGTAGGCGCCTTCGACGTTCAGGCTGCTGCGATTGGCGCGGGCCATGGCGGCGGCGGCCGCGATGTTGACGACCATGCCGATCAGCGCCACCACCAACACCAGCCCACCGGTCACTTCCGGCGGGTCGATCAGCCGGCGGATCGCCTCGATCCCGAGGACCGCGGCAAGCACGAGCAGCGTGATGCCGTTGCCAGCGGCTGACAGGATCTCGGCGCGTTTCCAGCCGAACGTCCACTTGCCGCGGGCCGGTTGGGCGGCCAGGTGCATCGCCCACAGCGCCGCCCCGATGGCAGCCACGTCGGAGAGCATGTGAGCCGCGTCCGAAAGCAGGGCGAGCGATCCGGAAATGAACGCCGTGATGACCTCGCCGACCATAAAGGTGGCCAGAAGGCCGAGGGCGATCCACAGGTAGCGGCGGTCGGCGTCGGCGGAGATGGCGTGCGAGTGTCCGTCGTGGCTGTGCGCGTCAGCGGTTTCGGCCGCGCCGTGGGGGTCGGCGCCGGAGCACAGGCTCATGGCTCGAGTGTAGGTGGCTGGGCGTGATGTCCACGTCCTCCGTAGGGAACGGTGAGCCATGCGCGACGGCAGCGATCCCGCCGATCAGGACGAAGTCAACATCGTGGGTCCGTAGCACCGCCAGGAGAGCGGCCAGATCGAGTTCACGCATCGCGCACCGC
This sequence comes from Branchiibius sp. NY16-3462-2, assembly GCF_001594145.1. GTDB lineage: Bacteria > Actinomycetota > Actinomycetes > Actinomycetales > Dermatophilaceae > Branchiibius. The sequence goes on from NZ_LVCF01000042.1 coordinate 35,009, forward strand.
CCGCAGCTGCGAACTCACCCGCTGATGTCGTTCCAGCCGTTCCTGCGGGCTGAGGTTGCGCAGGCGTTCGGCCTGGGCAAGGTCGCTGCCGTCGTAGGGAACGAGGGAGACCTCGAGGTCCAGACCGCACAACCGGACCAGTCGCCGTACGTCGCTCAGGCTCGGGTGGGTGCGCCCGGATTCCCAACGGGCGACACCGGATTGGGTGGTCCCGGCGAGGTCCGCGAGTTCCCGTTGGGTGAGGCCTGCGCGGCGGCGCGCCTCACGGATCAGGGCACCTTCGAGAGCCATCACAACAGCATAACCGATCTGTTATGTCGCTGACCCATCCTCGTCGTCTGCTGGCGGCTCAGCGCCCGCCGCCTCGTCCCGCTGCGCCCAGTCCAGCAACGTCTCCAGCCCGTACGCCGTGTCGTCGATTCCCGCGGTCAGGTCACCGACCGCTGCATAGCGTGAGGGCATTGTGGCGATGGTGAAATCGTCCGGTTCGGCCTCGTCGACCTCTGCCCACAGCAGCGGTGCCGACACCGTGCCCCGCGGATTGCCGCGCACCGAATAGGCCGCAGCCATCGTGTGATCGCGGGCGTTCTGGTTGTAGTCGATGAAGACGACATCCGAGGGCCGGTCCTTCCGCCACCACGTCGTGGTCGTCTCGGAAGGGGCCCGACGCTCGACCTCCCGACCGAAGGCCAGGGCGGCGCGGCGTACGTCAGCAAATCCCCAGTCCGGGCGGATCCGCACGTAGATGTGCAGTCCGTTGCCCCCGGAGGTCTTGGGATAGCCCTCGATGCCCAACTCGGACAGCACTTCGTGCGCCACGGCGGCCACGCGGCGTACGCGGGAGAACGGGCAGTCCGGCATCGGGTCCAGGTCGATGCGCCACTCGTCGGGCGCTTCGACGTCGAAGCGGCGACTGTTCCACGGATGGAACTCCACGGTCGACATCTGAACGGCCCAGATCACGTCGGCGATCGAGGTGACACACAACTCGTCGGCGGTGCGGTTCCAACGTGGGAAGTGGATCTGCACCGTCTCCACCCACGGCGGCGCGCCCCGGGGCAGCCGCTTCTGGTGCACCTTCTCGCCACTCACTCCGGTCGGGAAGCGGTGCAGCATGCACGGCCGGTCGCGCAATGCGCGCACGATGCCGTCGGAGACCGACAGGTAGTACTTCGCGAGATCCAGTTTCGTCTCGCCGCGCAACGGGAAGTAGACGCGATCAGGGTTGGAGATGCGGATCTCGTGCTCGCCCGCGGTGACCTCGGTGGACGGACTGGCCATGGCTCGACGGTAGACCTGCGACGATGGCGACGTGGCAGCTAAACCACCCCGGACGCTGTTCTCGGTCGACGCGGTCTTCCCCAAGTTGATGCTGATGTGCACCGGCGCGTTCGGCGGGTTGCTCCTGGCGATGGGGTTGCTCCTCGCGCTGCTCGTCGCGACCGGGCGCACCTCGGGTCCGACGACCATCTTGATGTGGTGCTGCATCGCCGTCGGGATCACGCTGATGGTGGTCTCTCGCGTCCTCTTCGGCCGGTTCATCCGGGGCTATCTGCACCCGACCGACGACACCTCTGTGGACTAGTTACCCATCGGTAGTGTGACCGAGGTAACCTTTGGGCCAGATTTCCCGTGCATGAGAGGAAGCCGCAATGGCTGCAGCCACCAACGTCCGCCAGAAGATCCACGTGACCGACGTTGCGAAGGGTCTGATCGGGATGGCTCCCGACCTCGGAACCCTCACCCGGGAAGGGCCGGGGCTGCTGCTGCGCAAGCCCACCGACAAGATGTCCGTCGGGCGGATGTTCGAGAAGACTGCGGCCAAACACCCGGACCGGACCTTCCTCAAAGGCGAGGACCACGTCACCTTCACCTACGACGCCGCGAACAAGCGGGTCAACCAGTACGCCCACGTCTTGAAGGAGGACTACGGCGTCCGGCGCGGCGATGTCGTCGGGATCATGGCGCACAGCCAGGTCGAGTACATCCTCATGCTGCTGGCCGCGGTGAAGCTGGGTGCCATCGCCGGTCTGCTCAACTACAACCAGCGCGGTGACGTGCTCGCACACAGCCTGGGTCTGCTGGACTCCAAGGTGCTGCTGCTGGAGGACGGCATGCAGGAGGACCTGGCGACCGCCGGCGACGTGGGTGCGGCCCAGACGGTGCTGACCATGCCCGACCTGGCCAAGCTGGCCCGGGAGAAGGGCGTGACCAACCCGCCCGACTGCGCCGCGACGGTGGCCAAGGAGCAGGCGTACTACATCTTCACCTCGGGCACGACCGGTATGCCCAAGGCCTCGGTCATGAGCCACTTCCGCTGGCTGAAGTCCTACTCAGGTCTGGGCGCGCTCGGTGTCCGGCTGAAGTCCAGCGACACCATCTACTGCCCGCTGCCGCTCTACCACAACAACGCGGTCACCGTCGCGCTCAGCTCCGCGCTGGTCAACGGCTCCGCGTTCGCCGTGGCCAAGAAGTTCTCGGCCAGCAAGTTCTGGGACGAGTGCATCAAGTACGACGCCACCGCCTTCGTCTACATCGGCGAGTTGTGCCGGTACCTGCTCGCGCAGCCGGCCAAGCCGGTCGACACCCAGCACAAGGTCCGCGTCATCGTCGGCAACGGCTTGCGTCCGGACATCTGGCACGAGTTCCAGGACCGCTTCAAGATCAAGCGGATCGCGGAGTTCTACGGCGCCTCCGAGTGCAACATCGCCTTCATCAACGCCTTCAACATCGACCAGACCGCCGGCACCTGCCCGTTGCCGTTCACGGTCGTCGAGTACGACCCGGAGACCGGTGAGGCCAAGCGCAACGACAAGGGCCGGTTGATCAAGGTCAAGCACGGCGGCACTGGCCTGCTGCTGGCCAAGGTCAGTTCGCGCGCCCCGTTCGACGGTTACACCGACCCGGCCGCGACGGAGAAGAAGCTCTACCGCAACGCGTTCAAGGACGGCGACACCTGGTTCAACTCCGGCGACCTGGTGCACAAGCAGGGCCACCTGCATGTGTCCTTCGTCGACCGCCTGGGCGACACCTTCCGCTGGAAGGGTGAGAACGTTGCCACCACCGAGGTCGAGGCCGTGCTCGGCAAGGCGCCCGGCATCGAGGAGTGCACGGTGTACGGCGTGGCCGTGCCCGGGACCGACGGCAAGGCCGGGATGGGCGCAATCGTGTTGCAGGAGGGCGCCGACTTCGACGGCGATCAGGTGGGCAAGGCGCTCACGACCGGACTGCCGGCGTACGCCGTGCCGCTCTTCCTGCGCGTCGTGGACTCCCTGGAGCACACCTCGACCTTCAAGAGCCGCAAGGTCGAGCTGCGCGACGCCGGGTACAGCGACATGGAGCACGAGGTCGTCTTTGTGCTGACCGACGGGAAGTACGTGCCGTACTACCCGGAGTACACGCAGGACGTCGCGGCCGCGAAGTACCCGCGCATCTGAGGTCGTCGGTCAGATACGGCGCAGCCGGCCGTCGGAGTCGGCGGCCAAGGTGATCGCGGCGTCGCCGACCACGGGAATCGCCGTCGGCGACGTGCCCGCGACGTAATGCAGTGCGGGGGGTCGTACGCCGGCTGCTTCCGCCTCCGCGGCGGGCAGTGCTGCCGTGCCGATCAACGCGACCGCCGCGGTGGCGCAGACCGCGCGGGCGGTCCGTGCGCCGCGTCGTCGCCCGGCCACCGGGGCCGGCGTCTTCGCAGAAGGGGTGTGGCCGAGGGCTGGGTAACTGGTCATGGGACCAGCGTGGTGAGGGTCTCTGTCACCCGTCTGTGTGGTCGTTGTGGTGACTGGAAGACTGAACACATGCGGCTGTTCCTCATCCGGCACGGTCAGACGACCGCGAACGTGGCCCACGAACTCGACACCGCTCTACCGGGTGCACCGTTGACCGATATGGGTCGCCACCAGGCAGCCAGTCTCCCAGTCCGGCTGGCGCAGGAGCGGTTCGATGGGATCTGGTGCTCCCGTGCGCAACGGGCAAAGGACACGGCTGCGGCACTGGCCGAGGGCACCGGCCACTTGCCGCAGGTGATGCCGGGCTTGCACGAGATCCAGGCCGGCGACCTGGAAATGTCTGCCGACCGCTCGGCCTGGCAGGCCTACCTCCAGCTGCTCGAACAGTGGATCCGGGGTGACCTCACCGGATCCGTGCCCGGTGGGGAGAGCGGTGCGCAGGCGATCGCCCGGTTCGACGCCGATGTCGCCGCGATCGAGCAGCAGGCGCCCCGACAGGCCGCGATCGTCGCCCACGGCGCCATCATCCGGCTCTGGTCGGCGACCAGAGCCGTGGATGCCGACCGGGAGTTCGTGATCCATCACCCCCTGAAGAACACCGGGTATGTGGTGCTGAACGGCACTCTTGCGCAGGGCTGGTCACTGGAGGCATGGCACGGTGATCTGCCTCTCGTATCGCGTAACCTGCAACCGTGACGGTTACATGGGAGGCAGCCGATCAGTACGTCGAGCTGTTGGGTCTGCGCGTGCGATACCGCACGTGGGGCAACCCGGACGCCGGCACGACGTACGTGCTGGTGCACGGTCTGGGCGGTTCGCTGGAGAACTGGGGGCTGGTCGCGCCGTACCTGGCCGACGCTGACGGGTATGTCTATGCGCTCGATCTCGCCGGGTTCGGCCAGACCGTCCCGCAGCACTACCGACAGGCCCGGGTGGGTCGCAACGTCGAACTCGTCGAGGAGTTCCTGCGATCGGTGGTCGGCCGCCCGGCCGTGATTGTCGGTAATTCGATGGGTGGCCTGATCAGCCTGCGCGTCGCAGGCCGGGCACGGGTACCGATCAAGGGTGCGGTCCTGGTGGACCCGCTGATCCCGCTCAGTCCCCGCCATCGGCCGCATCCGCTGGTAGCAGTGGCGTTCACGATCTACACCGTTCCGGGGCTCAACAAGGCCTTCCTGCGGTTGCGGTCCGGTGAGGAGCATCTCGAGGACAGCGTCGAGGAAGCCCTCAAACTGGTGACTACCGACGTGGACAAGATCGACCCCGAGGTGCGGGCGGCGCACCTCGACCTGGCCCGGTCCCGGCTGAGTCAGACCGGGACGGCCGAGTCATTCCTCGCGGCGGCCCACACGACGTTGCTGCACGGGGTGCGCCGGCGCGACTACACCAAACACGGCCGCTCGATCGCGGCGCCGGTGCTGTTGTTGCACGGCGATCGGGACCGGCTGATCAACGTCGGGACCGCTCGCGGGCTGGCCCGACGTCACCCGGAGTGGACCTATGTCGAGGGCCCGGGAATCGGTCATACGCCGATGCTGGACGAGCCGGAATGGGTCGCGGACAACATCCGGGAGTGGGTCGAGAAGGTAGCCGCTGCAAGCTGAGCCGATTTGGTCGCGCACTGGTCGTAATTGCATGGTGGTAGCCATGAGTAGTTCCTTACAGACCGTCCGACTGCCGGTTTTCCTCTCGGCGGCCACAGTTTCCGCACTGGCTCTGGCGGGCTGTTCCGGCGGCTCCGACAGCGCAGCGACGTCCACGCCCCCGGCGACGTCGACCACCTCGTCCGCCACGTCGACGGCGACGCCCACAACCACCTCGACGGCGCCTTCGACGACCACGAGCAAGCCGCCGTCAACGACCGTGTCGCCCTCCACCACTCCGAAGCCCACGGCGACGACGTCGACCACGCCGCCCCCCTCGGCCAAGTTCATCAGCGCCTGCGTGACGGCGAACTCCAAGCTGAACACGGCGGTCTCGCAGTGGAACGCTGCGGTCTCCAGCGGGAACAACAGCAAGTTGGATGCGGCCGCGAAGAACTTCACGACCACTGCCAAGGCGTTGTTGGATCTACGGACCGACGCTGCTGACGGTCAGTTCAGCACCAAGGTCCAGGCCATCGCCAGCGAGTTGAACGATATGGCCAGCGCTCGCAAGAACGACCAGACGGTGACCACCGCCGACTTCAACAACAAGGTGACCGACCTTCGCACCTACTGCCAGTCGCGGCTGAAGTCCTGAGTCAGCCGCCGGCTTCATTGAGTTGTCGCCGGGCCTCTGCCAACGCTTGCTCAGCGGCCGCGTGACGCTGCTGCGCTGCCGACAACGTCTCGTCGGCCGTCCGTAGCTCGTCCTCCGCGGCGGATACGGCCTGCTGCAATCGCGCTCGGCGTGCGGCGGCGTGATGATCCGGCTTCTGCTTCGACTTCTGCGTCGCAGTGGTCTTCGGAGGGCTCTTCTTGTCGCTCGTCTTGTTGGTGCTGGTCTTCTTGTCGCTGGTTTTCTTGGCGGCCGGGGCCGCCCCGGTGGTCTCGCTCCACCGGGCGACGGCGTCACTGAGATCGACCTCGCCAAAACCGCTGTAGCTCAGGGCTTTCGTCAGGCGGCCGCTGCGTAATGCCGCACCGGCGGCGGGATCGGCCAGCGCGGCGGTGGCGGTGGCCATCACCTGGTCACGGAGGGTGCCTGTGGGTTGTCCCAATGCCTCCAGGAGCTGGTCGATCGCGGCGGTGCGCTCGTTCGACAGCGCGCGCATCGCGGGGGCGTCAACGCGCTGCTGGGCATCGCGCAGGCGATCGCCGAGATCGCACAGCTGCGCGACGACCGGGTCCTGGGCCAGCCGGTTCAGTGCGGTGGCAGCAGCGGTTGGTCGACGCAGGGCCTTGACCTCATCAGCGGCGTCAGCCTCACCTGCGGTGCGCAGACTTTTGACCAAAGCATCACGTGCCGTGACGAAGTGCTCGACCGGGCCCGCGTAAAGAGCGGCGATGGATGAGCGCAGGTCGGTCATCATCGGCTCCCGTCGCGGATTAGGTTGATCACATCACACGTTGCGCGCCAAGGGAGTCCCGCGATGGCTACACAAGAGTTCGATGTCGTTGTCGTTGGTGCCGGGCTGGCCGGGCTGGTTGCCGCAGCCGAGGCTGTCGCTGCTGGCCGGAGCGTCGCTGTGCTTGACCAGGAGAACGCGAGCAACCTTGGCGGACAGGCGTTCTGGAGTTTCGGTGGACTCTTCCTGGTGGACTCACCCGAGCAGCGCCGGATGGGGATCAAGGACTCGTTCGACCTGGCCTGGCAGGACTGGCAGGGCAGCGCCGCGTTCGACCGCCTGGGCGATGAGGACTCGTGGGCGGTCAAGTGGGCGAGGGCGTACGTCGAGTTCGCCGCCGGTGAGAAGCGCGCCTGGCTCAAAGAGCGGGACATCTCCTTCGTCCCACTGGTCGGCTGGGCCGAACGCGGCGACGGCCGGGCCGATGGTCACGGCAACTCGGTGCCCCGCTTCCACATCGCATGGGGCACGGGCACGGGAGTCGTGAAACCGTTCGTCGAGCGCACCCTCAAAGCGGCCGACGAGGGCCGGTTGACCTTCCTGCATCGGTATCGCGCGGACGAGCTCATCGTGGAGGCGGGGCGCGCCCTCGGGGTGCGGGGCGTCGTACTCGCACCGGATGATCACCCGCGCGGTGAGCCCAGCAACCGCGACGTGGTGGGCGACTTCGAGGTGCGCGGCGGCGCGGTCGTGCTCACCACCGGCGGGATCGGCGGTAACCACGAGCTGGTGCGGCATTGGTGGCCGGAGCGGCTCGGCACTCCGCCGAGCTCGATGATCACGGGAGTCCCGGCGTACGTCGATGGTCGGATGCTCCAGATCGCCGAAGAGGCGGGGGCACGCACCGTCAACCGGGACCGGATGTGGCACTACACGGAGGGCATCCAGAACTGGGACCCGATCTGGCCGCAGCACGCGATCCGGATCCTGCCCGGGCCGTCCTCGATGTGGTTCGACGCCCTCGGTCGGCGGCTGCCCTTCCCCTGCCTGCCCGGGTTCGACACCCTCTCGACGCTGCGGTACCTACGCACGACACCGGACATCGCGGCGCATGACCACTCGTGGTTCGTCCTCACCCAGAAGATCCTCGAGAAGGAGTTCGGGCTGTCGGGCTCGGAGCAGAACCCGGACATCACGAACAAGGACTTCAAACTGCTGCTATCACGGGTGAAGAGCGGTGCGCCCGGTCCGGTGGAGGCGTTCAAGACCAAGGGCGCGGACTTCGTGGTGGCCGACTCGCTCGAGGAACTGGTCGCGGGCATGAACAAACTCACCGATGAGCCGCTGCTCGATCCGGTGGACATCCGGCGGCAGGTCGAGGCGCGCGACCGGGAGATGGTCAACGGCTACAGCAAGGACGCACAGGTCACGGCGATCCACGGCGCGCGCAACTATCGCGGCGACAAGCTGGCCCGGGTGGCCTCGCCCCATGCGCTGCTGGATCCCAAGGCCGGTCCGTTGATCGGCGTGAAGCTGCACATCCTGACCCGCAAGTCGCTCGGCGGGCTGCAGACCGATCTGCAGTCGCGGGTACTGCGCCCGGACGGCTCGGTCTTCGAGGGTCTGTTCGCGGCCGGTGAAGCGGCCGGCTTCGGCGGCGGTGGAGTGCACGGGTACAACTCCCTGGAGGGCACCTTCCTGGGCGGTTGCATCTTCTCCGGTCGCGCTGCTGGTCGGGCCGCCTCTGGGTGACGCACGCGTGGCAGGATCGGGGGTATGAATCAGCGGCCCCGTCGGGCATCGGACGATGTGTCCTTCGGTATCAAGGTCGCCGCGCTCTGGTCGGTGTGCCTGCTAGCGATCATCGCCTTCCTGGCCGCCCTGGTGTGGCTGCTCAATTCGATCTCGTTGGTCACGATCACGGTTGCGGTCGCGATCATGATCACCGCGCTGTTGCAGCCGGCCGTTGCGTGGCTGGATCGCCGGGGAATGCCCCATGCTCTGGCCGCGATCCTGGTCTACATCGTGGGGATCGCTCTGCTGGGCCTGGCGCTGTGGTTCGTGATCTCGCAGATCGCTCAGTCCCAGACCAACATCGGCCAGCAGTTGACCGCGTCCCTGACCACCATTCGTGACTGGTTGGTCAACGGGCCGATCCACATGTCGTCCAACGAGGCCGACAAGTACACGATCCACCTGGGTCAGACGATCGGGCAATACAAGAACCAGATCGCCTCCGGCGCCTGGGAGAGTGCGAACACGGCGATCGGGATCGTCTCCGGTGGGGTGTTCACGCTCTTCGCGGTGCTGTTCGTGCTGCTGGACAACGGCAAGATGTTCGGCTGGTTCGTGAAGTTCTTCCCGGATGACATCGAGGGTCACGTGTGGGCCGGTGGCGCCGCCGCCTGGCGCACGCTGACCGCCTACATGCGCAGTCTGGTCCTGTTGGCCGCCGTCAACGCGGTCGCGATGGTGCCGGTCATGATGATCGCCGGCCTGCCCTTGGTGGTGCCGCTGGCGGTGCTGCTCTTCATCGGTTCGTTGGTGCCGATGGTCGGTGTCCTGGTGGCGGGCGCCGTGGTGGTCCTGATCGCCCTGGTCACCAAAGGCATCACCACGGCCATTGTCGTGGCCATCATGCTGGTGCTGATCGTGCAGTTGTTCGGCAACCTGCTCAACCCGGTGATCCTGGGCAAAGCCGTCGATATCCACCCGTTCGCGATCCTGGTCGGCGTCACCGGAGGCACGTTGCTCGCCGGCGTCTTCGGTGCCTTCGTTGCTGTGCCGTTCATTGCCGTGGTCAATAACGCGATGCGCGCGATCCGGGAGTACAACGAGGGCGAGATCGATCCACTGATCGCCGGCCACCTGCCCCAGGAGATCGCCGATCATCCGCCGGCCGTGCCGCACGGCCAGGAGCATCGCCTACCCGATCCGGACACCGCGTGACCCAGCCGTCGCAGGCGCGGGTCGCCGGGTTGCGGATCTACCGTCTGCTCCCGTCGGTGATTACGGCGCCGGTGGTGCACCTGGTCACCCCGTCGTTCACGATGGGTGCCATCGCTGTCATCGAGTACGGCGATCGGATCCTTGCGCTGCGACAACTGCACCGCCGCGGCTTGTCCCTGCCTGGTGGTCTGGTCGATCGCGGTGAGACCCCGCAGCAGGCCGTGGTGCGCGAAGTCCTGGAGGAGACCGGGCTGCGGGTGACCAGTGGCGCGGTGTACGCCGTGTCCGTGGCCACCCGCCGACGCCAGGTCGACGTGATCTTCCGGATCGTCTGCGATACGCAACCGCAGATCCATCCGGCCAGCGAGGCCACGTCGTACGAGTGGGTGGATCCCTCGTCGTGGGATCCCGCACTGGCCGACAAGTCGACCCGGCGGATCCTCAAAGCCCTGCACGCGGCGTACGGCGATCCAGGCCCTGGGCGGGTCCTGACCGACTGAGGGGCTAGAGGTACTGGCCTGTGGAGTGACCCGGCTCGGGCCCGGGTGACGGCGGGGTCGAGCCGGGCGGCAGCCCACGGCGCATCGCCTGCAGCTGCGCCTGCGCGGCCATCTGCTGGGCGACGATCGCGGTCTGGATCCCGTGGAAGAGACCTTCGAGCCAGCCGACCAGCTGGGCCTGGGCGATCCGCAACTCGGCATCGCTGGGAGATTCCTCGCTGAACGGCTGGGAGATCCGGTCCAACTCCTCGACGAGTTCGGGCGCCAGCCCGTCCTTGAGTTCGTTGATCGACTGCTCGTGGATCTGCGCGAGGCGCTTGCGGCCGGCTTCGTCCAGCGGAGCGCTACGAACCTCCTCCAGCAGTTGCTTGATCATCGAGCCGATCCGCATGACTTTCGCGGGTTGCTCGACCAGGTCGGCGGGGCTGGTGGGTTCGTCGGCTCCGGTGGGCTCCTCGTTGGGGGCGACGCCCATCCCGGTCTCGGTGACGACGACCACCTTGTCGTCGTCCTGGTGCACGACGCCGGAAACGGCCTGCTGCTCGTTGTCGGTCATGAGTCCATCCTGCCTGGTCAGAACGTCAGCAAGATCTTGCCGATGTGCTGGGACTGCGCCATCGCGCGGTGGGCGTCGGCTGCTTGCTCGATGGGGAACGTCTCGCTCACGATCGGGCGGATGCTGCCGTTGGCGATCAGCGGCCAGACGTGCTCGCGGACCTGGTGGACGATGGCGGCCTTCTGTTCAAGGGGTCGGCTGCGCAGGTTGGTGGCGGCGACCGTGCCCCGCTTGACCAGGAGCTGGTTGATGTCCAGCTCGGCCTTGGTGCCGCCCTGCAGGCCGATGATTACCAGGCGGCCACCGTCCGCGAGTGCAGTGACGTTGCGAGACAGGTACTTTGCGCCGATGACGTCGAGGATCACGTCGGCACCGCCGGCCTCCTGGATGACCTCGACGAAGTCCTGCTCGCGGTAGTTGATCAGGATGTCCGCACCCAGCGCGGCGCACGCGTCGAGCTTCTCCTGGGACCCGGCCGTCACCGCGATCCGGGCGCCGAGATGCTTGGCGATCTGGATGGCCATCGTGCCGATGCCGCTGGAGCCGCCGTGCTGCAGGAAGAGGTCACCGGTCTTCAGGTGGGCGGTCATCACGATGTTGGACCACACCGTGCAGACCACCTCTGGGAGTGCGGCCGCGTCCTGCAGGCTCACCCCTTGGGGGACGGGTAGGACCTGCCCGGCGGGTACGACGACCTGCTCCGCGTAGCCACCCCCGGCTAGTAGCGCGCACACCTCGTCGCCGATCGCCCAGCCCATCGCTGCGCTTCCGAGCTGGGTGATCGTGCCGCTGACCTCCAGGCCGGGGACCTCGGAGATCCCTGGGGGCGGTGGGTAGAAGCCCTGCCGCTGCATCAGATCCGCGCGGTTCACCCCTGCTGCGGCCACCTCGATCAGGACCTCGCCGGGGCCGGGGCTCAGATCCGGCACCTCGCTGAGGGTGAGGACGTCCTCGTCGCCGAATTCCGGGATGGTGATCGCACGCATGCGTTTCAGCCTACGTCTGCGCGCGACGCCCGAGTCTGCGGGACAGCTCTGCTGCCGATCGGCGTACGTCGATCGCGGCCTTTTCGGGGTCGCTCACCTGATCGACCGGGTAGGTGAGCGCGATCCCGGCCACGGGGAAGTCGTTGTGGTCGAGGACGGCGGCCGCTACGGAGGCGAATCCGGCTGTGACAGAGTCACTTTCGGTGGCAATCCCGCGCTGTCGGACGGTCGCCAGTGCGCTACGCAGTTGCGTCAGGGAGGTCGGTCCGAGGCCGTTGCGCTGGGCGAACGAGTCACGGTCGGGGTAGAGGGCACGCACCTGCGCCGACGGTAGGGCGGCCAGCATCGCCAGCCCGGAGGCGGTGACGGTCGCGGGCAGTCGGACGCCGACGTCGGTGACCAGGGAGGGACGGCGCGGCGCACGTTCCTCGATCACGTAGAGCACGTCGCGGCCGTGCAGCACCGCGAGGTGCGCATTGTGCGTGGTGGCATCGACCAGCCGGGTCAGGATGGGCCGGGCGATGCGTTGTAGCGGGGCCTGTCGGCTGTACGCGGAGCCGAGTTCGAAGGCGGCAACACCCAGGCCCCAGCGTCGGTCCTCGTCCAGGTGGACCACGAAGCCGGTCTCCTTGAGGACCGTGAGCACGCGATAGGTGGACGAGCGGGGCAGGTCGAGGGCCCGGGCGATGGCGGCAGCGGGGAGGGGTTCGGCGCGCCGGGCAAGCAGTTGAAGCACGGCGATCGCGTGTGCGGCAGCGGGAGCGGCCATATCTGACTGTCTCATATGTGAGACAAGACTGCCCCGTCAAGGGTGGGTTTCTCGTCGTTGGGGCGGTGCAATGGAAGGCATGAGCCTCGTGGACACCCAGACCGTGACTGTCGGCGTCGGACCTGTGAGCCGGGACGACGTCGTGGCGGTGGCGCGGTATGACGCACGGGTGGAGCTGGGTGCTGACGCCCTGTCGGCGATGTCGGACAGTCGCGCGGTCATCGAACGACTCGCGGACGACACGGTGGCGCACTACGGCGTCTCGACCGGGTTCGGAGCACTGGCCACTCGACACATTCCGTTGGACGACCGGAAACAGTTGCAGCGCAGCCTGATCCGCTCGCACGCCGCCGGCAACGGCCCCGAGGTGGAGCGCGAGGTCGTGCGCGCGACGATGCTGCTCCGCCTGTCCACCCTGGCAACCGGCCGCACTGGAGTCCGCCCGGTGGTTGCGCAGACGTACGCCGCGCTGCTGAATGCCGGCATCACGCCGGTCGTGCATGAGTACGGCTCGCTCGGCTGCTCCGGCGACCTCGCGCCGCTCGCGCATTGTGCGCTCGCAGTGATGGGGGAAGGTGTGGTGCGCGACGCCTCGGGCGACGTGCGGCAGACCGGTGATGCGCTGCGCGAGGCCGCCATCGAGCCGGTCGAACTGGCCGAGAAGGAGGGCCTTGCGCTGATCAACGGCACCGACGGCATGCTCGGGCAGCTCAGCCTCGCGTTGCACGACCTGGCTCGGTTGGTGACGACCGCCGACATCACGGCTGCGATGTCGGTCGAGGGTCTGATGGGCACCGATGACGTCTTCGCCGCGGACCTGCAGGCGTTGCGTCCGCAGCTCGGCCAGGGTGCGAGTGCGGAGAACATGCGGAAGGTGTTGAGCGACAGCCAGATCCGTGAGTCACACCGCCTCGCGGACGAATGCCCGCGGGTGCAGGATGCGTATTCGCTGCGGTGTGCGCCCCAAGTGGCCGGTGCCGTGCGCGACACCATCGCCCACGCGGCTCTGATTGCGGACCGCGAACTCGCCTCTGCTGTCGACAATCCCGTCGTCACGCTGGACGGCCGGGTCGAGTCCAACGGCAACTTCCACGGAGCCCCGGTGGCGTATGTCCTGGACTTTCTGGCCATCGCGGCTGCCGACCTGGCGTCGATGAGTGAGCGGCGGACCGACCGGTTCCTCGACGTCGCCCGCAACCACGGACTACCGGCCTTCCTGGCCCACGACCCCGGTGTCGACTCCGGGCTGATGATCGCCCAATACACCCAGGCAGCAATCGTTTCCGAGCTCAAACGACTCGCGAACCCGGCCAGCGTCGACTCGATCCCGAGCAGCGCCATGCAAGAGGACCACGTGTCGATGGGCTGGTCGGCCGCTCGCAAACTGCGCCGGGCCGTCGACGGCCTGACCCGCGTCCTGGCGATCGAGTGCCTCACCGCGTCCCGCGGGCAGCAGTTGCGCGCACCTCTCACCCCTGCCCCGGCGACGGGCGCGGTCAGCCAGGCACTCGGCGTACCTGCAGGTCCCGATCGTTTCCTGGCACCCGATATCGAAACCGCTGTTGAACTCGTGCAATCCGGGGGCGTCGTCGATGCCGCTGAAGCCCACACCGGACCGCTGAACTAACTGTCAACGAACGCAAGGAGATCACCATGGAAGGCGCTCGCCCCGTCCGCGCACCGCGCGGCACCACCCTCACCGCGCAGTCGTGGCAGACCGAAGCCCCGATGCGGATGCTCATGAACAACCTCGATCCGGAGGTGGCCGAGCGGCCGGACGATCTGGTCGTCTACGGCGGCACCGGTCGTGCGGCCCGCGATTGGCGCTCGTTCGACGCGATCGTCCGCACCCTCCAGGGCCTGAAGCAGGACGAGACGCTGCTGGTGCAGTCCGGGCGTCCGGTCGGTGTGATGCAGACGCACGAGTGGGCGCCACGGGTTTTGATCGCGAACTCGAATCTCGTTCCGGACTGGGCAAATTGGCCCGAGTTTCGCCGGCTGGAGCACCTCGGCCTGACGATGTACGGGCAGATGACTGCGGGGTCGTGGATCTACATCGGCACTCAGGGCATCGTGCAGGGCACCTACGAGACGTTCGCCGCCGTCGCCGAGAAGCGTTTCGGCGGAACCCTCGCCGGCACGCTCACGCTGACGGGTGGCTGCGGCGGGATGGGCGGCGCGCAACCGCTGGCCGTCACCCTCAACGACGGTGCCTGCCTGATTGTGGACGTCGACGAGTCGCGGTTGCGGCGTCGTGTGAAGGACCGCTACCTCGATGAGGTTGCGGAGAACCTGGACGACGCGATCGAGAAGGCGGTTGCCGCGCGCACTCAGCGTCGGGCGTGGTCGGTGGGTGTGGTCGGTAATGCCGCGGAGATCTTCCCCGAGCTGCTGCGCCGCGGTGTGCCGATCGACATCGTGACCGACCAGACCAGCGCGCATGACCCGCTGTCCTACCTGCCCGAGGGCATCGACCTGGACGACTGGAGCGAGTACGCCGAGAAGAAGCCGGCCGAGTTCACCGACCGGGCGCGGGCGTCGATGGCCAAGCACGTGCAGGCGATGGTGGAGTTCCAGGACGGCGGTGCCGAGGTGTTCGACTACGGCAACTCGATCCGCGACGAAGCCCGACAGGGCGGATATGAGCGGGCGTTCGAGTTCCCGGGGTTCGTCCCGGCGTATATCCGGCCGCTGTTCTGCGAGGGCAAGGGCCCGTTTCGGTGGGCGGCGCTGTCGGGTGACCCGAAGGACATCTACGCGACCGACAAGGCCGTCATGGACCTCTTCCCGGACAACGACCGCTTGCAGAAGTGGATGCGTGGGGCGAAGGAGAAGATCGCGTTCCAGGGTCTGCCGGCCCGGATCTGCTGGCTTGGTTACGGCGAGCGGGACAAGGCGGGTCTCGCGATCAACGATCTGGTTGCCCGCGGCGAGGTCAGCGCGCCCATCGTGATCGGCCGCGACCACCTGGACTGCGGTTCGGTCGCCTCGCCCTACCGGGAGACTGAGTCCATGCTCGACGGGTCGGACGCGATCTCCGACTGGCCGCTGCTGAACGCCATGGTTAACACCGCCTCCGGTGCGACCTGGGTGTCCATCCACCACGGCGGCGGCGTCGGCATCGGCCGGTCCCAGCACGCCGGTCAGGTGTCGGTCGCTGACGGCACCCCGCTGGCCGCGCAGAAGCTGGCGCGCGTGCTCACCAACGATCCCGGCATGGGTGTCATCCGGCACGTCGACGCCGGTTACGACATCGCCGAGAACGTCGCTGCGGCCCAGGGCGTGCGCGTCCCGATGCGCGAATGAGCTTCTCCTCGTTGTGGTCTGACCTCGAACCGATCGGTCGTACGGCGACCGGCGGCTACCGCCGGTTCGCCTGGACCCGCGAGGACCACACCTTGCGTGAGTGGTTCGCGGGGGAGGCCGCCGAGCGTGGCTTGTCACTGGTGGAAGACCGCGCCGGCAACCAATGGGCCTGGTGGGGGACACCCGGTCAGAGCAACGGTGTCGTGCTCGGCTCACACCTGGACTCCGTGCCGGCCGGTGGCGCGTACGACGGGCCGCTGGGTGTCGTGTCCGCGTTCGCGGCCGTGGACCAGGCCCGGGCCGACGGCTTCTCGCCGAGTAAACCTGTGGCCATCGTCAACTTCGGTGATGAGGAAGGTGCCCGGTTCGGGGTGGCCTGTGCCGGTTCGCGGCTGATCACCGGAGCGCTCGCTGCCGACACCGCACGGGCGCTGAAGGACTCCTCCGGGGTGACGATGGCTGCCGCCCGTCGGAAGGCGGGTGCGTTGGGTGATCTCGGTCCGGATCCCGAAACCCTCTCCCGCATCGGCTGTTTCGTCGAACTGCACGTCGAGCAGGGTCGTGCGCTGGTCTTCGAGGACGCCGTGGTGGGCGTGGGTACGTCGATCTGGCCACACGGCCGCTGGCGCATCTCGGTGCCGGGCCGGGCCAACCACGCCGGGACCACGGCGCTCGTGGATCGCGACGACGCCCTGTTGAAGGCGGCCGCTCTGGTCCAGGCGGCGCGGGCCGCTGCTGAGGAGAACGGCTGTGTCGCGACGGTCGGGCGGTTGGACGTCCAACCGGGCGGGGTCAACGCGATCGCCGAACATGTCGAGGTATGGCTGGACGCGCGAGGCGCTTCGGCTGCATCCGTGACGGCGTGTGTCGCGCAGATCGAGGGCGATGCTCAAGCGTTGGGCGCGAAGCTGCAGCAACTGTCCTGGACTGCCGACACGCCGTTCGATCCGGCGCTGGCGAAGCGGTTGTCGCAGTTGCTCGGCGCACCGATGTTGTCGACGGGGGCAGGTCATGACGCTGGCATCCTGGCCAACGCCGGGATCCCAACCGCGATGATCTTCGTGCGCAATCCGACCGGCGTCTCGCATGCCCCCGATGAATTCGCCACTCCCGAGGACTGTTTGGCGGGGGTTGACGCGCTGACGCGCGTGCTGAAGGAGTTGGCTGCGTGACCAGCTACTGGGCGGCGAAGGCGTGGCTGCCGGCCGGCGTACGGGAGCGAGTGCGGTTCGAGGTGTCAGACGGCGTGTTCACGTCGATCACGCCCGACGCTTCGGCCGACGGTGCGCACCGGCTGCCCGGCCTCGTCCTACCCGGCTTCGCCAACGACCACAGTCACGCGTTCCACCGCGCGCTGCGCGGGCGGACCCACGCGGATGGTGGCACTTTCTGGACCTGGCGCAAGGCCATGTATTCCGTTGCTGCGCAGCTCGATCCGGACTCGTACTACCAACTGGCACGGGCGACGTACGCCGAGATGGTTCTGGCCGGGTACACCTCGGTGAGTGAGTTCCACTATCTGCACCACGGGCCGGGTGGCACGCCGTACACCGATCCGAACGCCATGGGGCACGCGCTGATCCAGGCTGCCAAGGACGCAGGCATCAGCATCACACTGCTCGACACGTGTTACCTGCACGGTGGACTCGGCCCGGACGGCTACCTTGAACTGGATGAGGTGCAACAGCGATTCGCTGATGCCGATGTGTCGGCCTGGGCAGGTCGGGTCAGCGAGTTGGAGCCGGCCGATGACGTGTCGATCGGATCCGCGGTCCATTCGGTCCGCGCTGTGACGCCTGCGGAGTTGGAGCAGGTGTGGCAGCACGCTGCGCACGTCCATCACGGGACGAACGCGCACCACATCCATCTGTCGGAACAGCCTGCGGAGAACGAAGCAACGCTGGCCCACTTCGGCCGAACGCCCACTCAGCTGCTCGCCGACGCGGGGTTGATCGATCGGGACCTGACGGCGGTTCATGCCACCCATCTGACGGGTGCCGATATCCAGGCACTGGGCGAAGCGGGAGCGACTGCGTGCTTCTGCCCGACCACCGAACGTGATCTGGCGGACGGGATTGGCCCTGCACCGGAGTTGGTGAGCGCTGGTGCCCGCCTCAGCCTGGGTTCGGACCAGCACGCCGTGATCGATCCGTTCGAGGAACTGCGCGGGCTGGAGATGAACGAACGCCTCCGCAGCCTGCGTCGCGGGACGTTCACTCCGGGGGAGCTGCTCGAGATAGGAGTAAGCGGTGCCAGCCTCCCCGGCCGGCCGCACAGTGGGCTGTTGCAGATCGGTGCGCTAACGAACCTGGTTGCCATTCGGACTGATTCGCCCCGCACCGCTGGTTGTTCGGGTGAGCAGATCATTTTCGGAGCTTCTGCGGCAGACGTGGATACGGTGGTGGTCCGCGGTGAGGTGATGGTCGAAGGCGGTCAGCACGTGCTCGGAGATGTGGGCCGGATGTTGAAGGAGGCAATCGAACCACTATGGCAACTCTGATCACCAATATCGGCGAATTAAACACGTGCGACGACGAATTCAGCATCCAGCGTGACGCCGCGGTTGTCGTCGAGGACGAGCGGATCGCGTGGGTGGGCGCCGCAACGGAAGCGCCGCCCGCGGACACGGAGGTCGACGTCGAGGGCCGTGCCGTTATCCCGGCCTTCGTCGACAGCCACACGCACCTGATCTTTGCCGGCGACCGGTCAGCCGAGTTCGCGGCGCGGATGACCGGGACGGCGTACGACGGGGGTGGGATCGCCGTGACCCGGGCAGCCACCGTCGCGGCCAGTGACGAAGAATTGCGGGCACTGCTGGCGGCACGTATCGACGAGTCGCGAGCCCAGGGGACCGGCACGATCGAGATCAAGTCCGGCTACGGACTGTCCGTCGAGGAAGAAGCGCGGCTCCTACGGATCGCATGTGAATTCACCGACGAGACAACGTATCTCGGAGCGCACGTCGTGCCGCCGGAAGTGGACCGTAACGACTACGTGCGGTTGGTGACGGGTCAGATGCTCGCCGCTTGCGCGCCGTACGCCAAGTGGATCGATGTGTTCTGTGAGCCGCACAGTGCGCACGCCTTCGACGGTGACGAAGCACGGGCGGTTCTCACCGCCGGCCGCGATGCAGGCTTGGGCCTACGGGTGCACGGTGGGCAACTCGGTTACGGCCCGGGGGTGCAACTGGCGGTCGAACTTGGTGCGGCGAGCGTGGATCACTGCACCTACCTGACCGACGCGGACGTCGATGCGCTGGCGAGTAGCGACACCGTCGCGACGCTGCTACCAGGTGTGGAGTTCTCGACCCGCTCGCCGTATCCGGATGCCCGACGGTTGATCGGGGCTGGCGTCCAGGTTGCGTTGGCGACCGATTGCAATCCGGGCACGTGCTACTCCAATTCGATGCCGTTCATGATCGCGCTGGCTGTGCGCGAGATGGGCATGACACCCGCTGAAGCGTTGTCGGCAGCGACCCGTGGTGCGGCAAAGAGTTTGCGGCGCGACGATATCGGAACGCTTGCTGTCGGTCAGCGGGCAGATCTCACGGTCCTGGACGCACCGACGTACCTGCATCTGGCCTATCGCCCCGGCGTACCGATTGCCCGGTGTCTCGATCTGGACTAGCGGATCTGCCGGACTGGAAGTGTTGTGCCGTGACCGATGGGGTCGACCCGGACACGGCTGGCGCCATGGTGGCGCCACCTGTGCACCCCCGAGGTGGGATCTGTCGCGGGGTGTTGCGCAGCGAAGCCACGTCGGCTTAACGTGTGGATAGAACGAAACGGTTTCGTTCCATCAGATCCGGCCAATGGAGAAGACCGGGAAAGGACAGTCGTGAACAGCGAGCAGGCGCCGGTTGTCGCGAATCGCCCTCGGGTTGAAGGGGATCGCGAAGCAGAGATCCTCCAGGGAGTCCTGGAGGTCTTGATCGAACTGGGCTACGACCGGCTCACGTTCGATGCCGTCGCCAACCACGTGCGGGCCAGCAAGGCGACGCTCTACCGCAAGTGGCCGACGAAGGCCGAGTTGACGCTCGCTGCCGTCGAGCACTTGAAATCCTCATCGCACGAGAACGGAGAAATTCCGGACACCGGCAGTCTCGAAGGCGACTTCACCGTCGAGTTCTGCGAGGCCCCGGACTACAACGAATACAGTTCCCAGGTCTTCCGGGCGATCGTGCCCGCGTTGCACCGGGATCCCGAACTGACCCGCCTGTTCAACGAGCGGTTCATCGCACCGCGCCGCGCGTTGATCCGGGACGCAATGGAGCGTGCCCAAGCGCGAGGTGAGATCGGAGCATCGGCGGATCTCGACGTACTCGCTGCGATCGTGCCGGCTGCCATCACGCTGGAAGTGATGACGTCCGGAGAAGCCCCTAGCCCCCAATTCATTCAGACCGTTATCCGTGAGGTTCTGCTGCCCGCGTGTCGGGCGTCCATCGACTCCTGAGTCGCCCCACACCCGTCCCGGCAACGTTGCCGGGTGACCGCTGAGGTCACCACTAACCCACATATCCCTGCCTGTTGGCTGCCCACTCGGGTGCGCCGACTGATCGTTGCTGCCCAATTCCGGGTCGCTGAGAGAGGAAAGCTATGTCCACTTCGGTCACCGAAGAAAAGGACGAAGAGTGCGAGGCTCCTCGTCATACCAACCTGACGGTGGCGCTCATCGTCATCGCGATGGCCCAGCTGATGATCGTGCTGGACGCGACCATCGTGAACATCGCCACCCCGCACATCCTGACCGCCCTGGACTTCACCCAGTCCAGCGTCCAGTGGGTCGTCACCGCTTACGCACTGTCGTTCGGCAGCCTGCTGCTGCTTGGTGGTCGCCTCGGTGATCTCTTCGGCCGGCGGCGGATGTTTGTCATCGGTGTGATCATCTTCGCGGTGGCCTCGTTGATCGGCGGTCTTGCTCCGAACGGCGCGATCCTTCTCGCCGCTCGTGCGCTGCAGGGAGCAGGCGCCGCTCTGGCGTCGCCGGCGGCCCTTGCGTTGATCAACACGACCTTCCCGGCGGGCAGGGAGCGCAACCGGGCGATGGCGGTGTACGCCGCGATGTCCGGTGCCGGTGCCGCGGTCGGACTCATTCTCGGTGGAATTCTGACCGAATGGGACTGGCGCCTAACGTTTTTCATCAACGTGCCGCTCGGCCTGATCGTCGCGCTGTTGGCGCCACGGGTGCTCGTGGAGTCCGAAGGCAACGACGGATCGCTGGACATCTGGGGGGCCATCGCGGCCACCGTTGGTCTCTTCGGCATCGTCTACGGCCTGTCCCACGCGGGTCAGCAGGGTGCCTCCTGGGGCGACTTCGAGACGCTCTTCCCGTTGATCGGCGGCCTGGTCGTCCTGGCGATCTTCGTAGCTATCGAGAACCGCGTGCGGCATCCGCTGTTGCCGATGCGCATCGTTGCTGACCGCACCCGCGGCGTCTCACTCTTCGTGATGCTCATCGTCGGCGCGGCCATGTTCTCGATGTTCTTCTTCCTCGGTCTGTACATCCAGCAGGTGCTTGGCTACTCGCCGATCAAGTCGGGCTTCGCCTTCCTACCGTTCAGCGTGGGGATCGTGGCCGCCGCCGGTCTGGCGTCCAACCTGGCCGGACGAGTGGACCCGCGGTGGCTCGCCGGCGCCGGCGGGATCCTCACCACCGTGTCGCTGTGGGGCTTGACCCATCTGTCCGTGGACAGCACGTACGCCGCGCACCTGCTTCCGTGGATCACGATCATGGGCTTCGGGATGGGATTCATCTTCATCCCGCTGACGCTGACCGCCACGGCAGGTGTGGACCAGAACGACTCCGGTGCGGCCGCGTCAAGCCTGAACACTGCGCAGCAGATCGGTGGTGCTGTCGGAATTGCCGCTCTGACAACGGTATTCACCCACTTCGCGACGCAGCGAGGCAACGAGTTGGCGGCGGCGGGCAAGGCGGCGATGGCGAAGGCCGCTGCTGCCGGGCAGACGCCGACCCAGGAGCAGATCGCTGCTGCTACCCACCAGGCCCAGATCGACGCGCAGACCTACGGATCGACGCATGCCTTCTGGGCCTCGGCCATCATGGTGCTCGTCGGAACGCTGGTCGTGATGGCCTTCCTGACCATCAAGCACACCGAACTGGCCGAAGAGGAAGCTGCCATGGCCATCGTCTGATGACGCCGCCCTGAAGGAACAGCTGATCAGGGAACACCCGATCGTGCGAATGCCTGCCACCGCGATGACATGGACTATGTCGTCGCGGTGGCTCGCTTTTAGACGCGGAGCCGAATCCGTTTGGTGTGGATGCGGATTGAGCAGGCGCTTGTCGGGCGGCCGGGTGGGTCGGGGGCTCGGCTGGTGGCTTGGATGCCGCGGGCGCGCACGGTGTATTCCTCGGCGTTGCCGGTGACCTGTAGGTCGGGGTGTTCTTTGGCGTAGTTGCAGCGTTCGCAGTCACCGGCGGCGTTGTGTACGCAGGTTTGACCGCCGTCGGCGACGGGTTGGATGTGGTCGATGTGTTTGATCGTGGCTCCGCAGAACGGGGTGCGGCAGACCTGGTCGCGCAATCGCACGAACGCGGCCAGCAGGCCGGGGAAGGCGCGGGCGCGGGAGTCCATCGCCACCAGTTCGCCCGTCTTCGGGATGGTGAAGACGCGTCGGATCAACCCGCCGACGGCCTCGTGGTCGGCCAGGAATTCGCGCACCACTTCGGCCGGGATAGGTCCGAACCCCTCCAGGTGACCCTCGCCCTCCCCGGTTAAGGACTCCATCGGCACTAACAGGTTTACGGCCACCGGCGACGCCCCAGGGCTAGTACCCGGGCCAGGGCTAGTGCCAGCGCGAGTTCCGGTGTCAGTCGCCGTGCTGTCGCGGTCGTCGGGGTCGGGCTGCGCATCCGGGTCGGTGACAGCTGCAACCTTGGGTGCGAGCCTGGCCGGTCGGCCGGTGATCCGCTCCACCAGGGCATCGGCCATCCGTTGACCTTTGCCGCGTCCATCCTCCGGCCCGGTGGGGCCGACACCGGTCAGTGCTGCCTGGCAGGCCACCCCGTCCGCGACGGGCAGTAAAGCGGTCAGCAGGGTCATGCAATCGGGTGCCGGTCGCAAGGACACCCGCCGTTCCCGTTCGGCTGTGGCGCGTCGGGCTACGAACGCTTCGGGGTCAGCCCGATAGGCCGCGGCCCGTGCGGCACCGGCCAGTTTGCGGTCGGAGGTTGTGCCCAGCAGGTGCCGCACCGCCTCATCGACGACTTGCCGGTCAGCCAGGGACAAGAACGCGGTCTCGGCGACTAGTTGGGTGGCTTGCCATTCCCCGATCACCCCGGCCCGCAAGGCCCCGGCGGTGTGCGGCATTTCGGTCATCGCACGGGCCACGCCCAGGAACCGGGTACCCAGTCGGGGGCTGATCCGCCGGGCCAGACCCAGCTGGTTACCCACGACCCGTGCGGTCTCGCCTGCGTTGATGCCGCGAGCCCGGTCGGCAGCGGTCTGAGCATCGTGCAGCGTCACGGTCAGCTGCGCCTGCGCGGACGTGGCGGCGTTCTTGCATTCCTCCAACGCCCGGATCAACTGCAAAGCAACATCAGGGTCCGACGTGAGGGGCTCGCACGTGAGGGCGGCACGGAACGCATCGATATCCGTCACACTCACCGACATTGAAAACCCCCTCAGCTCTGATGCGAGTCCCCACCCGCATCACCCACTACCTAACCCCCACCATACCGAACATATGTCCAGAATGGGAAGGCCTGTGCACAACCAAAAATACATGAAAAACACTGCAGCACAAGGAAATACGCGGACAGCTCACTAACCAGGGAAAGCCTATCGCGAGCCACTGACAGCCACTTCGTCACGACGGCGGGAGAGGTAGGCGCGTTCGGCCGGGTTCGGCGCCAAAGCAATCGCGCGCTCGTATGCTGCAACCGCCTCCGACGAACGCCCGAGTCGGCGCAGCAGGTCAGCTCGCGTCGCGTGGAACGCGTGATACCCGTCCAACCGAAGCTCGTCCACCAGCGCCAATCCCACTGCAGGACCGTCGAGTTCGGCCACGGCAACCGCTCTGTTCAACGCCACGATGGGCGACGGCTCCAGCCGCAGCAGCCGGTCGTAGAGCGTCACGATCTGCGACCAATCGGTCGAAGACGACGACGGCGCGTTCGCGTGCACCGCGGCCATCGCCGCCATCAGTTGGTACCGGCCGGGTGGAGGGCCGCCGGCCGCTACCGCAGCAAGAAGAGAGCGCACCAGTGAAGTGCCTTCGTCGATCATGGGTCGAGACCAGAGCGACCGATCCTGCTCCGACAACGTCACCAATGATGCGGCCGAAACTCTCGCTGCCCGACGGGAATCCGTGAGCAGCATCAGCGCCAGAAGCCCCGTGACCTCCCCGGACGCGGGTAGCAGC
This sequence comes from Branchiibius sp. NY16-3462-2, assembly GCF_001594145.1. Classification (GTDB taxonomy): domain Bacteria; phylum Actinomycetota; class Actinomycetes; order Actinomycetales; family Dermatophilaceae; genus Branchiibius. Next base: position 59,176 of record NZ_LVCF01000042.1, read on the forward strand.
GCGTGCAGCAACCGCCCGAGTCGGATGGCCTCATCACTGAGGTCCGACCGCAACGCGGCCTCGCCCCCGGAGGATAGGTAGCCCTCGTTGAAGATCAGATAGACCACCGCGAGCACGCCGTCCAGCCGTTCGGACAAATTGGTGGGAACGACGTACGGAATGTGGGCTTTCTTGATCTTCGCCTTCGCACGGGTAATCCGTTGCGCCATGGTCGTTTCCGGCACCAAGAACGCTGCTGCGATCTCACCCACCGTCAATCCACCCAGCAGGCGCAAGGTGAGCGCGACCTGAGCCGGCATGGCCAGCGCCGGGTGACAGCAGGTGAAGATGAGCCTCAGCCGATCGTCAACAACGGGTCCGGTCGGCTGGGGCGGTGAGTCGTCGTACGTCATGACCGCCTCCTGCTCCTTGGGGCCGCGCTGGGACTCCCTACGCACTTGGTCCAGCGCGAAACGGGTTGCCGTTGTGGTCAGCCACCCGCCCGGGTTGGGCGGGACACCGGAAACTGGCCACCGCGAGGCCGCCCGCGCAAACGCCTCCGCGGCGGCGTCCTCGGCAATGTCCAGCGAACTGAAGCGCCGAGCGAGCGCCGCGACCACCCGCGCCCACTCCTCGTGGTAGGCGCGGGTGAGCGCGTCGGTGACCGTCACGCGTCGAGCATGGCCTTGATCGACTCCTCGGTGTGGAAGGGTCGCACCTCGACCTTCCCGCGGCAGGCCTTCGAGCCCTGCGCCGCCAGGTCGAGAGCGACGTCCAGATCGGGTACGTCGATCACCCAGAAGCCGCCGAGGTGCTCCTTGGCCTCGAGGTAGGGACCGTCCTGCAACACCGGTGTTGCGCCCTGGCCGTCGACGGTCGTGGCGGTCGCCACCGGCTCAAGGCCGTCGGCGAAGACGAAATAGCCCTTCTCCACCAGCATGTCGTTGAAGACGCCGGTGTCGGCGAATGACTGCAGCATGTCCTCCTTGGAGGGGTAGTCACCGAACTGGTTGCGCTCGGCCGGACCGTAGACGGACATCAAATACCTGGGCATTGCGATCACTCCCTGTCGTGGTTGGTTACATCCTGTCCACGAACGGCCGCCCCCGGATACGACACGTCACCCCCGGGTGGGACGAGTCATTCCCGGATACGACAACTCGCCATCGGTGGCCTCCGCAGTTAGGCTTACCTTCGTGACTGACGCCGCGCGTATCGAGCCAGCCCCGGAGCTGGTCGAGATCGCGCACGCCTGCATGGACTTCGCGCGCGAAGGAGACGTCACCCGGCTCTCGGCGTACGTCGATAACGGAGTTCCGGTCGATCTCACCGATGCGGCGGGTAACACCCTGCTCATGCTGGCGGCCTACCACGGGCATGTAGCGGCCGTCTCGGCCCTGATCGAGCGTGGCGCTGACGTCAACCGGCTCAACGACCGCGGTCAGACGCCCTTGGCGGGAGCGGTTTTCAAGGGCGAGGACACCGTGGTGTGGCGGCTGCTCGAAGCGGGCGCCGACATCCACGCCGGCTCACCATCTGCTGCCCAGACGGCCGAGTTGTTCGGCCGCGGCGATTTATTGCGCTAGCTCTTCTCGCGCAGGTGCTCGACCGGCGGCGGTGCGTGACCGGTCGACTTCTCGTAGAAGTCGGCCGCCTTCCGGTCCACGAACGTGCGGGTGACCGCCATGACGGCGGCCGAGACACCAGCGAAAACCAGTGCCTCGACCGCCGACGACGACGGGTCCTTCGAAGCAAGCGGCATCGGCTTGCCGGTGACGGCCTTCCAGCCGCCCTTGGTCACGGCGCGGGAAATCCGTGACGCCACGACGCCACTCGCGAGCGCGATCAACTTCCAGCCGATGTTGCCCTTCATGCTGTCTCCTCATCACGGGGGTGGGACTGATCCCGACCCTAGTCGGGCTGACCGCACCCCCACGAGGGTTCAGCGCAGTCTCTGGTGGATGTCTTCCGACATCCGGACCACCGAGTAGTAGAACTCCAGCGTCATCCGCGCCAGCGCAAGATAAACCAGCGCGACCAGGGTGCCGAAGATGAGGACGACGAAGAAACCGCCCCACTCGCCGTTGGCGAGCATCGAGATCAATGCCCCGAGCCAGGCCAGGGCGATGACGACGGCGATCACGATGTAGACGATCCGCACGATCTTGGGGGTCGCGAACGTCTTGAACGAGAAGTCGAACAGCGAGCGCAGACCACCGCTGAGATCGTCCTGCGGCGTCGACAAGGCGCCACCGTACTGCGGTGCGGTCGGATCGACCGGCTGCTGGTAGGGCTGTTGGTAGGGCTGCTGCTGACCCGGCTGCTGGTACGGCTGCTGTGGCTGCTGACCCGGCTGCTGGAAGGGATCGTTCGGCGGGGGCTGCTCGGACATGGGGGACCTCGATCGGTAGTGGCGGATAGTCCGATCAGCGTGTCAAGAGTTCGGCCCCGCGCGGCCGCGCCACGCCGGGCGCTACCCTGGATGGCACGACAGGGGAGCGCACCAGGCGCTGAGAGTGCGGGACAGCCCGCAGACCCTCGAACCTGATCCGGTTAGTACCGGTGGAGGAAGTCGAGCCCCTTCTCGATGACCGAGGAGGACGTCAATGTCATCTGCCTATGCCCGTACGTCGATCGCTGCCGTGGTCGCGGCCCTCACCCTGGCGGGGTGCTCGCTGAGCAACTCCGGTGACGGGGGATCCACACCGAGCGGCACCGGTTCCAGCACCGTGAAGAACACCACCGTCACTCTCGTGACTCACGATTCGTGGGTCGCGGACAAGGCGTTGCTCGCGAAGTTCACCGAGCAGACCGGCTACACCGTGAAAGTGATCGCCAGCGGTGACGCCGGCCAGTTGGCCAACAAACTGGTCCTCACCAAGGGCAATCCGACCGGTGACGTCACTTTCGGTGTGGACAACACCTTCGCGACCCGCGTCGTGGATTCCGGTGCGCTGGAGGCTTATGAGCCCAAGGACCTGCCCGCAAGCGCGAAGGAGTTCGCGCTATCCGGTGACGGCGGAAAAGACCTGACCCCCATCGACTTCGGCGACGTCTGCGTCAACGTCGACAACGCGTGGTTCACCAAGAAGGGTCAGACACCGCCGGCGAACTTCGCGGACCTGCTCAAACCGGAGTACAAGAACCAGTTCGTGACACCGGCCGCCTCGTCGTCCTCCCCCGGGATGGCCTTCCTGCTGGCAACGATCGCGGAGTACGGCACCGACGGGTGGCAGGACTACTGGAAGAAGCTGATGGCCAACGGCACCAAGCTGACCAGTGGCTGGAGCGATGCGTGGAGTGTCGACTACACGGCGGGTGGTGGTAACGGATCGCGGCCGATTGTGCTGTCCTACAACACTTCGCCGGCCGACACGATCAAGGACGGCAAGGCCACGACGTCCGCCCTGTTGGACACCTGCTTCCAGTCGGTCGAGTACGCCGGCGTGCTGTCCGGAGCCAAGAACCCTGATGGGGCAAAGGCATTCATCGACTTCATGCTCGGCAATGACTTCCAGAAGGCGCTGCCCGAGGCGATGTACGTCTTCCCGGTCAACACGACCATCGCGTTGCCGGCCGCGTGGCAGCAGGCGGCGAAGGTTCCCGAAAAGCCTTTGACCGTCGACCCCGCCGAGATCACCAAGAACCGCGACACCTGGTTGCGGCAGTGGCAGGACGTGACCTCCTAGCGATGCCGACCACCCCGCGGACTTTTGGAACGGGATCCACGCGTCGCGCGTCGGATCGGGTGAATCCCGTTCCAAAAGTGGGGAAGGCCATCGGCTGGGGGGTGCTGGCCGCCGTACCCCTGCTGTTCCTCGCCGTCTTCTTCTTCGTCCCGGTCACCGGCATGATCGGTCGCGGGCTGCGCCCGGACGGGGTGTGGGATCTGGCGGGCGCGTGGGACGTCCTCACGCGCGCCCGCACGGCCAAGGTCATCGGCTTTACGCTGTTCACCGCGGTCGTCGGCACCGCGATCACGGTCGCGCTCGGCGTACCCGCGGCGTATTGCCTCTATCGCTTGCGTCTTCCGGGCGCGACGCTGTTGCGCGGGCTGCTGGTGATGCCGTTCGTGTTGCCGACCGTGGTCGTCGGTGTCGCCTTCCGGACCCTGCTGGCCGAGAGCGGCCCGCTGGGGTTCCTTGGTCTGGACGGCACCCCCACGGCGATCATCGCCGCTCTCGTCTTCTTCAACCTCTCCGTCGTGATCCGGGTGGTGGGTACGGCGTGGGCGGGCCTTGATCCCCGACCTGAGCAGGCCGCGGCGTCCCTGGGTGCCTCGCCGGGGGAGGTGTTCCGAACCATCACGCTGCCCTCCCTGCGGCCGGCGATCATCTCGGCGACGAGCGTGGTCTTCCTCTTCTGTGCCACGGCGTTCGGGGTGGTCCTGACGTTGGGTGGGGTGCGCTACTCGACGATCGAAACCGAGATCTACCTGTTGACGACGAATTTCCTTGACCTGCAAGGCGCTGCGGTGTTGTCCATCCTGCAGTTCGTCATGGTCCTGGTGTTGCTCGCGCTGGTCGGCCGGGTCCGGCGGGACGGTGCCGTCAGCGGTCAGCCGCGCCCCGCGCCGATCCGCCGCAGTGACGCCGGCCCGTTGCTGGCGCTGCTGGTCTGTCTGGTCCTTGTCATCGCACCGCTGGTCACCCTGGTCACGAGATCGCTTCACGTGCAGGGTGATTGGAGCCTGGGTAACTACCGGAACCTCACCTCGGTCACCGGTGACAACGCATTGCCGGTGACGGTGTGGCAGGCGCTGTCGACGTCGTGGCGGATCGCGGTGGACGCGACGCTCCTGGCGGTCGTCCTCGGGCTGATCGTCGCTGTTCTGGTGTCCCGTCGCCCGCGGTCCCGACGGGCGCGACGGGCGGTGGGCCTCCTCGACGGGGTCTTCATGCTCCCCCTGGGCATCTCCGCCGTCACCGTCGGGTTCGGCTTCCTCATCACCCTGGACAAGCCGCCCTTCGACTTTCGCGACAGTGTCTGGCTGATTCCCGTCGCCCAGGCCATGGTCGCGTTGCCGTTGGTGGTGCGCACCCTCGCCCCGGCCCTGCGCAGCGTCGATCAACGGCAGCGGGAAGCGGCGGCGGCGCTCGGTGCCAGCCCGCTGCGCGTCGCGTTGACCGTCGACGTCGTCGCGGCCTGGCGGCCGTTCCTGGCGGCGATCGGATTCGCGCTCGCGGTATCGCTGGGCGAGTTCGGGGCAACGAGTTTCCTTGCGCGCCCGGATGATCCGACGCTGCCCGTGGCGATCTACCAGTTGATCGGGCATCCGGGAGCGGCGAACTTCGGGATGGCACTGGCTGCGTCGGTCGTGCTGGCGGCAGTGACAGGCACCATCATGGCGGGTGTGGACCGGCTCGGCGGACGGACGACCCTATGAGCGGTCTCGAGGTGCGCGACGTCAGTGTCGCTTTCGATACAACGCAGGCGCTCGACGCGGTGAGCCTTGACGTTGAGACCGGCCGCATCCTGGCGGTGCTCGGTCCGTCCGGCTGCGGGAAGTCGACGCTGCTGCGGGTCATCGCCGGGCTGCAGCAACCGGGCAGCGGTCAGGTCCTCTTCGACGGGCAGGACGTCACCGGGGTGCCGACGCATCGCCGCGGTTTCGCGTTGATGTTCCAGGACGGCCAACTCTTCGAGCATCTTTCAGTCTCGGCGAATGTCGCGTATCCGCTACGGCGGCAGGGTGTTTCGCGGCGTGAGGCGTCTGAGCGCGCCCGCGAACTACTTGATCTGGTCGGCCTCACCGGCTTCGCCGATCGGGCGCCGCGGACCCTGTCCGGCGGGCAGCAGCAACGCGTCGCCCTGGCCCGGGCCCTCGCCGCACAACCTCGGTTACTCCTGCTCGATGAACCGCTATCAGCCCTCGATCGCGACCTGCGCGAACGACTGGCCATCGATCTGCGGCAGATCCTGTTGTCCACCGGGACGACGGCTCTGTTGGTGACGCATGATCACAGCGAGGCGTTCACCCTGGCCGATGACGCCGTACTGTTGCGCGCCGGCCGCGTGGTGCAACACGGTGAGGTGGCTGACCTCTGGCGCGGACCGGTGGACGAAGAGGCCGCGCGCTTTCTCGGCTACGGGACGATTCTGACCGGGGAGCCCGCCATCGCCGTACGTCAAGCGCTCCAGGCGCCGGGCGACGGACCCGTCGCGCTGCGGCGGGGTGCGCTGCGGGTGAGCACCGGGTCCGGTCAGTTCGCCGGGGTGGCCGGCCCATCGGCGTACGCCGCGGACGAGGTGACCGTCGAGGTGGACTTGCCAGCGCTCGGCCGCGTGCCGGTCACGGCGGAAGTGGCACCCCCGGAAGGGGCTCGTCTCGGAGTGGACCTACTGCCCGCACGGGTCGCTTTTCTGAATGTTCACAGGACGGCCACTTAGAATCCACCGGTGGCGATCTCCGAGCAGCGCGAACTCGGCGACGAGGCTGCCCTGGAACCCGGCACCTTTGCCCGAGTCGACCTCACGTCGCTACGACGACTGTCCGTCGCCGCCTACTTGGTAGTTCTGGCGGCCTATTGCATGTTCGTCGGCGTGCCCATCGACCGGGTGGGTATGACGTTGTGGATCGTTGCCGGTCTGTCCGTGCTGTGTATCGGGCGCGGCTGGCGGGCGTGGCGGATGACGCTGTTGGCCTGGCTGCCGTTCGAAGGGGTGCTTCTGGCCTACGACTACAGCTACGGGTTCGCCGGCCGGTTCAACGGCGAGCTGGATGTGATGGGTTTCCCGATGCAGGGCGCGACCAACCTGCTCGGAATGCCGCTGCACACGACCTTCCCGATCGAGGCTGACCGCTGGTTGTTCGGCGGCACGCTGCCTGGTCAATGGTTGCAGGAGCATCTTCGGGCGGACGGGCCGATCGGTTGGGTCGGTGTGCCGGTCACCCTCACCTACCTGTCGCACTTCGTCGTCACTCCGATGGTGGCGGTGGCGTTGTGGATCTGGAACCGGGACCGGTTCCTGAAGTGGGTGCGTGCGGTCGTGAGCCTGGCCGTGGTGGGGCTGAGCATCTACCTGCTCTTCCCGATGGCGCCACCGTGGTTGGCGACCCAGCAGGGCCTGATCCCCGGTTGGTCGATTGTGCGCGCAAACGGCGACGGCTTCCACTTCATGGGTCTACGGATCGCCCAGGACGTGCTCGCCGACGGTCAGGCGCGTTCCAACCCGGTTGCGGCCATGCCGTCGCTGCACATGGCCTTCGCGACCTTGGCGGTGCTGTTCTTCTGGTCGTCCGTACGCCGCTCGCTGCGTCCCCTGCTCCTGCTCTATCCGGCGATGATGGCGTTCACCCTGCTCTACTCCGGCGAGCACTACGCGATCGACGAGATCGCAGGGGTGCTCGCGGCGCTGTTGGTGACGGCGTTCTGGTGGTGGGTGGATCGCTGGTGGCAGCGGCGCCGGTCAGCGGGGGAAGTGCCGGACAGTCAGCGCCTGCTCGGCGCGCCCGAAGGGACCAGCCTGGTCGCTGAGCGTGGTCGAGGTGAGGCCGAGACCATTGGTGCCGAAGGAGACTGAGGTATCCAGGCCCACCCAGGGCGGCTGCGGCTGCCGCAGCAGGTGGATCGTCAGGTCGACGTTCGGGAACATCATCTCCGTGGGACGCACCCGGGTGGCTATCCCGTTGGCCAGATCCACCAGTGAGATCGCGGCCGCGGTGTCACTGATCTGTTCCTCGGCCACCACGGGGTGCGGGGTGCGGGCCCACACCTGACGCCGACCCGGCCGGCCGCCGGGTAGCGCAACGGTCTCGATGGAGGCCAGGAAACCGCCCTTCCATTCCTCGAGCGCGTCGTAGGGTTCGCCGCCGTCCGGACCAGCGGCCATCGCGGGCAACTCGACGCCGGCCACCTCGGCCACGTCGTCACTGATCGCCAGCCGCCACGCGCGAGCACGGATCCGTGGGCGGTCCTCGATGATCGCCGTAGCCTCGATGAGTTCTATGGTCCGGCCCGGGCGGATGGTCTCGACCGTGACGGTGGTGTCGGCCAGCGGGATCAGGCCGAGGATCTCGAAACTGATCCGGGACAACTGGACCGCTGGGTTGTGCTCGTGACCGTCGATGGCGTGGGTGATCAGGCCGGCCACCGGGGACATGTGTTGCTCATGGTCGTTCCACGCGCCCTGCACGTGCTGCGTGGGCCGGTACGTGTCGGCGCTGACGCGTTCGTAGTAGCTCACGGTGGCGAGGTTACGCGTGGCTACCTTCACCGTCTCGTGGGGCGCCGGTAAACGGCCGGTAAGCGATTCGGCTCGGTATCCGCCGGAAATCCTGAGAAAACCCTGGGAGCACTGGCGGGGCAATCATTCCCGCCGACACAGTGAACGCACCCATCCCCTTTCCCCCGAGGAGAGCATCACCATGCGCAACACCCCCATGGCCGCCACGCTGCTCGCCCTGGCCACCGCCGGAGCACTGAGCGCGGGACTGCCGTCGGCGGACGCCGTCACCACCGCGAAGGCATCCGTCACCCAGGTCCACTCCTGTTCAACAACTCCCAAGGCCGGCTACGCGTCGTGCTTCGCGATCCACCTCACCAACCCCGCGACCGGCAAGTCGGTCAACGCCCGGGGCAACGCGATCACGCCGAAGGCGATCTCCGGCAAGACCCCGTCGGATATCCAGAGTGCCTACAAGCTGTCCGGCCTGACCTCCGGTGGGCGCACGGTGGCCATCGTCGATGCTTACGGGTACCCCAACGCCGAGCGGGACCTCGGCGTCTACCGCTCGCAGTTCGGTCTGCCTGCATGCACCAAGGCGAACGGTTGCCTCAAGATCATCAGCCAGACCGGTTCCACCACTTCGCTGCCAGCGACCAACGTGGGCTGGGACCAGGAGCAGGCCCTCGATCTCGATGCCGTCTCGGCAGCCTGCCCGGACTGCAACATCGTTCTGGTGCAGGCGAAGACGGCCTCCTTCGCCAACCTGGGCACGGCGGTGAACACTGCAGCCAAGCAGACGGGTGTTGTGGCCATCTCGAACAGCTACGGCGGTGGCGACGCGAAAGACTCGACCTACGCCAAGTACTACAAGCACTCCGGCATCGCGGTGACGGCCTCGACCGGTGACGACGCCTACCAGGGCGCCAGCTACCCGGCCTCCTCCCAGTACGTCACCGCGGTCGGCGGCACCTCGCTGACCGCCTCCTCGAACTCACGGGGTTGGACCGAATCTGCCTGGAGTGACGCGGGATCGGGCTGCTCGTCGTACAACACAGCTCCGGCCGGCCAGAGCTCATCGGTGACGCACTGCTCGGGCCGCGCCATGGCGGACGTGTCCGCCGTCGCCGACCCGAACACCGGCCTCGCGGTCTACGCACCCACCAGCGCCACCGCGTCCAGCTGGGCCCAGTACGGCGGTACGTCCCTGTCCTCGCCGATCGTCGCCAGTGTCTATGCGCTGTCCGGCAACACCTCCGGCTACGCCAACACCAAGCCCTACGCGGCGACCTCCGGACTGTTCGATGTGACCTCGGGCTCCAACGGCACCTGCAGCTACTGGTGCACCGCGAAGAGCGGTTGGGACGGACCGACCGGCCTGGGCACTCCGAACGGGGTCAGCGCCTTCTGACCTGACTCCCCACCCACGTCGGCCCCGCAGCTCGCGCTCACGCTGCGGGGCCGACGTCTGCCCCGTGCCCAAGAGATACCCCCAGGGGGTATTATGGTCGTATGGCCGTTGATCAGGACATCCGCCTGGACATCCAGGGGATGACGTGCGCCTCCTGCGCGATGCGCATCGAGAAGAAACTGAACAAGATCGACGGTGTGCAGGCCAGCGTCAACTACGCGTTGGGTACGGCGAGCGTGCACGCCCCAGCGACTGTCCCGGTGGATCAACTGGTCCAGACCGTCGAAGCCGCCGGCTACAACGCCTCGCTTCCGCAACCCGCGGCCGAACCGGTCGACGAGACCGCCGGCCTGCGTCGCCGGCTGATCATCACCTGGATCATGGCGCTGCCGGTCATCGTCCTCTCGATGGTCCCGGCGCTGCAGTTCCCGGGCTGGCAGTGGGTGGCCCTGGCGCTGACCGTGCCGGTGGTGCTCTGGGGCGGCCTGGGATTCCACCAGGCCGCCTGGAAGAACCTGCGGCACCGCACCGCCACGATGGACACCCTGGTGTCGGTCGGCACGTTGGCCGCGCTCGCCTGGTCGATCTACGCGATGGTCTTCGGCCACGCCGGCATGATCGGGATGCACCACCACTTCTCGGTGGTCGTCGAGCCGCAGGAAGCAGCCGATGCGATCTATTTGGAAGCAGCCGCCGGGGTCACGGCCTTTCTCCTGCTCGGGCGCTACCTGGAGGCGCGATCCAAGCGCGCTGCCGGTGCCGCCGTGCAGGGCCTGCTGCAGCTGAAAGCCGACGACGTCCTCGTGGAGCGCGCTGGTGTGGCAACGAGTATTCCGTTGTCGGAGTTGGTGATAGGCGATACCTTCCGGGTGCGTCCCGGTGACCGCGTAGCCACTGACGGAGTCGTGATCGACGGCCACGCCAGCATCGACGCGTCCGCAGTGACCGGCGAGAGCGTCCCGATCGAGGTCGGGTCGGGCGACCACGTCGTGGGTGGCACCCTGGCGGCCGGCGGCAGTCTGCGCGTCCGCGCCACCGCAGTCGGGGCGGACACCGAGTTGTCCCGGATCGCTGCCCTGGTCGAGCAGGCGCAGACCGGTAAGGCCTCCGTGCAGCGATTGGCCGACAAAGTGGCCGGTGTCTTCGTGCCGATCATTCTGTTGCTGGCGCTGGCGACCCTGCTGGGCTGGTGGCTGATCGGCGGGGATCTGACCCGCGGCTTCACCGCCGCCGTCGCCGTGCTGGTGATCGCCTGCCCGTGTGCCCTGGGATTGGCGACGCCCGTGGCGCTCCTGGTGGGAACGGGTCGGGGCGCGCAACTGGGCATCCTGATCCGTGGCCCGCAGGCATTGGAGCAGGCCGATGCGATCCAGACCGTCGTGCTGGACAAGACCGGAACCCTGACTGATGGCCGGATGAGTCTGGTGGACGTCTGGGCTGCCGACGGGGACGAGCAGCAGGTACGCCGCGTCGCCGCCACCCTGGAGCAGGGTTCGGCCCATCCGATCGCGACCGCCATCTGCCGTGACCGCACCGACCTGTTGCCGGTCCGCGACTTCCACAGTTACGACGGGGCTGGCGTCGGTGGTGTGGTCGAGGGACGGTCGGCTCTCCTCGGCCGGGTGAGCTGGCTGCGGGACCAGGGGATCGACGTACCTGCACTCGTCTCGGACCGGGTGGATGCGCAAGCCGGCCTCGGCCGCACCGCCGTGGTGCTCGTCGTCGACGGTCAGGTGAGCGGGGTGCTCAGCGTGGCGGATCGGATCCGAGCCACGTCAGGCCAGGCAGTGCGCGGGTTCGAGGCCCTGGGGCTGCACCCGGTCATGATGACCGGCGATCACCAGGGGGTCGCCGACGCGGTCGCGCGGCAACTGGGGATCAACGAGGTGTACGCCGAGGTGCGACCACAGGACAAGGCGGCGCACATCTCCACCCTGCAACAGCAGGGCCAGAAGGTGGCCATGGTCGGCGACGGCGTCAATGATGCTGCTGCCTTGGCTACCGCAGACCTGGGCATCGCCATGGGTTCGGGCGCGGACGTCGCCTCCGACGCAGCTGATCTGACGCTGCTGCGCACCGATCCGGTGGTCGCGGTGGATGCGGTGCGGTTGTCGCGGGCCACGTTGCGCGTCATCCGCCAGAACATCGGCTGGGCGTTCGCCTACAACCTTGCTGCGGTGCCGCTGGCGATGTCCGGTCGGTTGGGGCCGATGGTGGCGGGCTTTGCGATGGCGGCCTCGTCAGTCCTGGTGGTGCTCAACTCGCTGCGGCTACGTCGTTTTCGCTGATGAGAGCCCTGCTGGGAGACTGTGGGCAGCCTGTGTAGGAATGGTCACATCGGTGGACAGCACCCCTTGTTTATGCGACTCTCGGCCCGGCGGACCCGAGATGGCCGCATGGACTGAGGCATCAAGGAAAGCAGCGCAATGGCGGCGATCAAACGGTTCGGGCAGGCAACGGCAACGCGGGTGATCGCCGCTATGGCGCTGGTCGTGGCCCTCATCGCGACGATGAGCCTGGCGACCGCGCCGCAGGTTGCCGCAGCCGACCCGACGGCCACCATGCAGATGGCCAAGACCGCCGACGTTGGTGGTGACCTCACTCCCGGGACCGAGTTCCTCTACACGATCACCGTGACGTGCTCGTCGGTTGCCGTCGGCGGTTGTGAGAACTACGTCCTCACCGACCCGCTACCGCAGTACATCGAACCCGTCGGCGATCCCACCGTCGACAACCAACCCTCCACGGTCACCATCAGTCCGGACAACGTCGTGACGGTGGATGTCAACCAGGCGCTCGGCGGCGGCAAGACCGGTCTGAAATCGGGCGACACACTCACCGTCACGATCCCGGTCAAACTCGCCGACGACGCGCCGGCAACGATCAACGGCAAGACCATCACCAACACCGCCACCTCGACGGCGGACAACGCCACTCAGCAAACCGCTTCGGCTGACGTGACTCCCGTGGTGACCAGCGAACTGGGCGCGACCACCACCAAGACCATCGAGCCGTCTGGTGCCGCCGCGAAGCCGGGGACCACCGCTGATGTGACCTTGACGGGTAGGAACACGTCCAATACGCCGGTTCATGAACTGGTGGTGCAGGACCCGGTCGACCCGGCTGCCTCCCCGAACCCGTTCACCTACCTCGGCGTGACGACGCCGCTCGGCGACGTCACCATGCCCAAGGGCGCCGACCAGGTCGTGGTGTGGGCGTACGTCAACGGGCAGTGGGTCGAGGGCGAGCCCGGGCCGCCGGCCACGCTGCCTGCCGGTGTTGACCCCAGTGCTGTGCAGGGACTGCGGTACGTCTTCACCGACACCACGGGGGACGGCATTGCCGCCGGCGCCACCGCCACCATTCCCTTCACCGTCCAGCAACGTGCCAATGTCACGGAACTGACCGGCCCGGTGACCGTCAAGAACGACGCCCAGACCACAGTCACCACCACCGACGGGCAGAGCAAGACGTCCGATCCCGCAGACGACACCTATGTGATCACTCCACCGGAGTTGGATGCTGCGGTCACCAAGAAGTTCGACCCGGCAACGGTGCACGCCGGTGACCCGAGCACCGTGACGATCGGTGCCACCAACTCCTCCAACGTCCCGGTCGACTCGCTGACCATCAAGGAACCGTCCGGAGCCACGAACCCGTTCGAGGGTGACAACCCGTTGACCTTCGCTGGATTCACCGGCGGCGTGGTCTGGCCCAGCGGCGCTACCGCGGCCGCCATCACCTACACCGGGCCGGGTTGTTCTGATCAGGCGCTGACCACGACCACTGCGAACACCCTGCCGGAGCCGCCCACCGGGTGCCAGCCCACTGGTTTCACCGTCACCTTCACCGGAACGATCGAGGCAGGGGCCGAGGCCACCCTTCCGTTCACGGTCGAGACTGACGCCGACCAGAGCGTCGACTCCCTGACGCACAACAACCAGGTCAGTGCCCAGACCGGTCTGGACGGAGCCACCAGCGATCCGGCCACCGCCGACTCCTCCCTGGTGACCCTGGCCGATCGCATCGCGACCTCGACGACCAAACGGATCACGCCGAACGACATCCCGGCGGTGCCGGGTCAGGACGTCACGACCAGCCTCACCGGAACGATCAAGGCCTTCCCGGATTCAACGGTCGATGCGCAACGCATGGTCGTCCAGGACCCCGAAGACCCCAGTGTCAGCCCTAACTTCTTCGACACCTTCCGGCCCACGTCGGTGGACAGCACGGAGATCAACGAGTGCAGTCAGCTGACGGTCAATTACTGGAACGGCACCGCGTGGGTGCCCGTGCCGGGGATGACCGACCTGCAGGGTCCGCAGCGTTTCTCGGGCAAAATTCCGGCGAGCGTGGACGCGCACGGCCTGCAGTTCGTCTACACCCCCGGTCCCGGGTGCACCGGTTTCCCGCCCGGCACCTCCTTCTCGCCGAACTTCACGTCCAACGTGCGCCCCGGCGTACCGAATGAGGACGCCACCGTCAGTAACTGCGCCGGCACCGACGGCAGCGCCCCGACCGTCAGCCAGCCCGCCCACTCCCAGGGCTGCGCCGACGTCGACCTGAACCACGTCACCCCGGGCGAGGGCGACCTGATCGACAAGTCGTGGGACGACCCGGCCAACGTCGCGGAGCGTTCCGGTGACGAGCGCGGCGCGACACTGCGCTGGTCGACGGGCGGATTCTCGAACTTCGAGAAGGTCGTGATCAGCGATGTGCCCAACCCCCAGGAGCCGATCCAGAACTCCGTCTTCGATTCCTTCGACCTGGTGCGGATCGACCCGATCTCAGCGGCTGACGATCCGCTGCTGAAGTACGACCGGGTCGCCAGCGTCGAGCTCTACATCAACGGCCAGTGGGTCGAAGCCTCCGGTGACCCCTGCCCGGCCGCGTGCGATGGCACTTTCCCCGGGTACACGCTGACCGCCTCCGAGCGCGCTGATGCCACTGCCTTCCGGCTGACCTACGAAGAGTCCGACACCAACCGCACCGGCGCGGTGGGCACGCCGGTCGTCGGTTCCGGTGTCGCCCGCTCCAGCGGCGACAACCGCACCATCCACCCGGTCTTCGCGCTTCGCGACGTCACCCGCCACACCCCGGCGGCTCCGGTGCTTTCCACCAGCGCCCTGAACACCGACCAGGCCGGCCTTGTCAGCAACACCGCCGGCGCCGACGCCTACTTCCCGGGCGACACCACCCCGTCGTACTCCGATCAGGCCAGTGACCGGATCACCATCGTGCCGGCCAACCTGCAGGTCGACCTGGCCAAGACCTGGGAAGGCGGTCCGCTGGGGGTCCCGGCACCGGGAACGGCAGCCGAGAAGTACCCCACGAGTGAGGTGACCCTGGCGGCCACCAACAAGTCGCTGTCCCGGCTGGACACGCTGACCATCACCGAGCCGACGGGCACGTCCAATCCGTTCGACACGTTCGATCTGATCGGCTTCACCACCATCACTGCGCCCGCCGAGATCGGCGCCACGGACGTGACGATCACCGTGCACTACGCCGGTGGCGCGCCCGATCGCACCTTCACCCGACAGGAGGCGCTGGACGCCCCGGCCACCGACTTCGAGGGTGCGGTCGGCTTCGACACCGTCTACACCGGCCGCATCAACTCCGCGACGGACCAGCAGCGTGGTGCCCACAACACCGCAACCGTGGGATTCGACACCCGGCTGCGGCCGACGCACCGCGCCGACGGCACGCCGGTCACCGCACCGGCCACCATTGCCAATGAGGCGACCACGACAGGTAAGGATCTGGTCGACTATCCGAGCGACACCAAGACCGCTACCGACAAGGACACCGCGAGCATCGATCTGGTCCCCGGCGCCCTGACGGTCCAGGCCGGCAAGTCGATCAAGCCGGCCAGTCAGGTCGAAGGTGACAACTCGCCGGTCACCGTGACCCTCAGCGGTCAGCCGAAGGGTCCGGCCCGCACGGTGCAGATGATCGTCCAGGACGACGCACCGACCTTCTGGAACCAGTACGACTTCACCGGCTTCTCCGCCTTTTCCTTCACCAACCCGATCAACCAGGTGCAGGTGGATGCACTCACCGGTGGCACCTGGAGCGTCGTAGGCGGCGAACCGGTCCTCACCGGGGCCACCTGGAAGACCGGCACCCCGGGCACCGCTCTGGCCCTGCCAGCGGGAGTCACGGCGCCGCAGGTGCAGGGACTGCGCTTCACCTTCACCCGGGCCGACGGCAAGAACTGGGAAAACCCGTCAACGCCGAAGCAGAACGTCTCGTTCAAGGTGACCCGTCGCGCCACTCTCAACACCGGCGGCCCGGTCCTCACCGATCAGAAGGGCAACGCCCCCGCCCCGGGTGAGACCCAGGCGGGGCGGGCCAGCGATGTCGTCGACGTCGATGCGACCAGTTCCGCGCTCGACGGTGACGGCAACCCGATCGTGGCGGACGACACCGCCAACGCGCATATCGACTACGTACACCTGAACAACGCGGTGCAGATCACCAAGAACCCGAAGGGGAACACCTACCAACCCGGCGTTCCGTTCACCTACGTCGTCACAGTCAAGAACACCGGTAAGGCGCCCATCGAGAACCCGGTCATCGTCGACGCCATGCCGACCGATGCCGACGGCGCCCAACTGGTCTTCAACCCCGACGTTTCGGCGAGTAACCGGTACACCTACACCCTTACTCCGCCGTCGGAGGCCGACACGGCGCTGCCGACGACAGCAGACGACGTCACGGTGGCCCAGGAATCCGACGCCCAGGACTCGCCGACGTCGCTGACCTTCACCTTCCCGGACGGATCCATCCTGCAACCCGGCGAGACCTACTCCATCGCCTTCTCCGTCCTCACGCGTCCCGGGCTGAAAGCCAAAACAACCTTCACGAACAAGGTCGGCATCACCGCCGACCGTCCGTGGGACAGCTGCTCCGGGACCTTGGACCCCAGCACGGGCGCCTGCACCACGACGGCCGCCAACACCATCGGTGAGGGTGCTGCGATCGGCGTCTCCAAGCGGGTCAAGGCCGAGGACTCCGACACCCTCGGGGTCATCACCGACCCCGCGCTGACCAAAGCGGTCGACTGCCACCCCGACGCTGCCGGGTTCTACGGCAAGCCCTGTATCCCCGTGACCAAGCCCGGTGGTGACATCACCTGGCGCACGACGTACGTCAACACCGGCAACGAGTCGCAGACCCGCATCGTCGCCATCGATCGGCTGCCCAAGCCGGGTGACACCGGCTCGACCAACAGCCTGGCCCGCGGGTCCCAGTGGCGCCCGATCCCGTCCGGTCGACCCACGCTGGTGAGCGGTAACTCCATCGATCTGTCGGTGTACTACACGACCTCGGACAACGTGTGTCAGGACGACCTGGTGCAAGCCAACCCGGGGGCCTGCCCGACCGGGGCATGGACCCTGTGGGCGGAGGGCACGACGCTGCCGGAGAACGTCCTGCAGTCGATCACGGCGTTCCAGTTCGTGTACGCGCCGAACAAAGCGCTGATTCCGCCACTGGGGGGCTTCAGCGTCGACATCCCGCAGACGGCACCGGCTTTGTCGCCGACCGCCGGTGCGGACACCGTCGCCTTCAACACTACGGGCGCTCGCGCTGAGGCGGTGCGCGCCAACGGCACCGTGCACACGACCCTGACCACGGAACCGCCGCGGGTCGGCGTATCGCTGGCCACCGGTCCGTTGCAGGTCGAGAAGGTCGTCACGGGTCCGGCCGCGGAGAATGCACCGGACACGTTCTCGGCGACGTTGCACTGCACGTCGGTGGGTGTAGAGGTCGACCTGGGTGACAAGGCGAATCTCACGTTGACGCCGAACACCCCGGTGACCGTCAAGGACCTGCCGTACAACGCCGACTGCTGGGTCACCGAGTCCGGGGACGGCGGTCAGACCAGCTCGAGTTCGACCCATGTGACGGTCACCCGGGATGAGCAGAACGTCCCGTTGATCACGCTGACCAACGTCTACGAGAACGCGTCGCTGGTCGTCAGCAAGACGGTTGACACGACGGCCACGGACCAGAACGGCGCGCCGCTGACGTACGGCCCGTTCCAGATCGCGGTCGAGTGCACCTTCCTGGACAAGCCGGTCTACGCCACGGGCTACTCGGCGGACAAGCCGATGCAGGTCACCCTGAAGGACGGCGAGTCGCACACCTTCACCGGTCTGTCGGCCCGCTCGATCTGCACCGTGACCGAGTCGGATTACACCGGGGCCAGTGTCAGCTACGAGACCACGACCGGCGAGGACTCGTCGGCGACAGGTACCGGCACCCTGGTGCCCGATGGATCGGACGGAAGCGCCCAGAACACGACCAAGGTCACCAACACCTTCGACAGTGGGTCGCTGCTGCTCACCAAGAAGGTGGAGGGTGACGCCGCGTCGACGTACGGCGCCGGCCCGTTCACCTTCCACCTGGTCTGCACGCTGGACGACCACGCTGAGGGGGCTGAGCAGCCGCGCACGGTGTACGAGGCCGACCTGACCCTTGGTGGAGACGAACCACTGCAGCGCTCGGTCGACCACATCGCCACCGGCGCACAGTGCACCGTCAGCGAGACGGATAACGCCGGCGCGACCAGCTCGTCGCTGGATCCGGCGGACGGCACGGTCACGATCGGCTCCTCGACCGCCGAGATCGCCACGGTGACCGCGACCAACACCTTCGACGCGGGCACCTTGGCCGTCACCAAGAAGGTGTCGGGAGCAGCCGCGGATTACGCCCCAGCCTCGTTCCCGGCGGAGGTGACGTGCACGGCGGACGGCAAGACACTGCCCGGCTTCCCGCGGCAGATCACGATCACGCCGGGCGAGACGACCACTGTGGACGCCCTGGTCGGAGCCTCGTGTGTCGTGCGGGAAACAGGCCAGCATGGCGCCACCGGTGTCACCTACGACCCCGCCGACCCGGACAACCCCGACCAGAGCAAGCCGGTGGTGATCGGACCGGCTGAGCAGGACCCGGTCCAGGTGGGCATCACCAACGAGTACCGGGCCGGCGGTCTGCAGATCTTCAAGCAGGTCGACGGACCGGGCGCCCCGGAGGCATCCGTCGGACCGTTCGTCTTCTCGGTGGTGTGCACCTTCGACGGCAAGCAGGTCTATGACCACGAGGTCACCCTCACCGGCGATGGCACCAGCACGGTGTTGAAGTCCGAGATCCTGTCGCCGTTGCCCGTCGGGGCGCAGTGCGTCGTGCGTGAGACCGGTAACGGAGGCGCGGACAGCACCCCTGCACCGGTCACCGTGACCATTCCCAATGTGGACGACTCGGGTACGGCCCAGGTTGTGGTCGCGGGCTTCACCAACGAGTTCTCGGCCGGAACCATCGCCCTGGCCAAGGACCTGGCCGGTGATAACGCCGAGAGCGCCCGGGACAAGGTCTTCACGATCCAACTCACCTGCCAGCTGGAAACACCGGATGGTGAGCGGGTGACGCTCTTCTCCGACCCGGTGCAGATCAAGGGCGGAGAAGTGCTGACGCCGACGGACGCGGACGGCAACGAGTTGAAGCTGCCCCGCGGTACCCACTGCTTCGCAGAGGAAACCGACTCCGGGGGAGCGACCTCCGTCGAGGTCAGCAATGGTTCGTACGACGACGCGGTCGTGGTGGGTACCTCCGGGGAACTGCAGAAGCTGACGATCACCGTGACGAACACGTTCACGAAGCCGACGCCGCCTCCGACGACCCCGCCGCCGACGACGCCGCCTCCGACGACGTCACCGTCGCCGACCGGGACGCCGACCGGCACCACGTCACCGGCTCCGTCGGGCACGACCCCGCCGTCGGTCTCCACGGGTGGTCACATCGGATCGGGTGACAACTCCTGGGCACTAGGAGTGGCCGGTATCGCGTTCCTGATCGCGGCAGGAGCCGCTGGGCTCCTGGTGTCGCGCCGACGCAAGGGGCAGTGAGCCCGCGGCAGGGCGCCGCACGACGGCACCGCGGGGCAGTCACCCTCGCGCTGCTCGCTGTCGTGGTCGGCGCCCTCGCCGTCGCTGGCTTCAGCCTGCGGCAGTACGTCGCGGCCCCCGAGCCGACGCACAGCGGACTGACCGACATGAACGGTGCGATCGTCGTACCGGACGATCCGCCAGACGTGCAGGGGGCGCAGGTGCGCTCCACCGGGAAACGATTTGTCGCGCCGGACCAGGGCCTCGACGTACCCCTGGACTCGATGGATGTCACCGGGGGCGTGATCAACCCACCGTCTTTCGCCACGGCGTTCCTGATCCGGCAGTACGGGCAGCCCGACGATCCGGCGTCGGGTCTGAGTGTGGTGACCATGCACGCGGTCTACGGCGGACGCAGCCCGGGCAACTACCTGTTCTCCATGGCCCCCGATGATTCACACGCGGTGATCCGGGCTGGGGACCCGGTGCTGGTCGCAGGGGTGGGCTACACCGTCACGTCGACCATGGTCATCGACAAGGTCGCGGCCACCGACTCGCAGCGGATGTGGGGCCGGTGGAAGGAGCGGGGCAACGAACTGATGATCATCACGTGCCTGCAGCGCGCGGGCCAGGGCAGCGTGCACGCCGCGGACAACTTGGTGGTGTTCGCCCGCCGCGATCACGCCGCGGCAGGAGCGAGCGCGGGTTAGAAGTGCCGACCGTGACGCGCCGCGCGACCCAGGCTCAACAGGGCGACGCCGGCGGCGAAACAGCAGGCGTACACCGCGAGGCCACCCACCAGGAGGGGGCGCATACGGTCAGCGACGTCGGGCGAGATTCCGGGGGTGATCGCCACGATGAGCAGCACCACTCCGGCCGGTACCAGCACCATCAGCAGGGAGAGACAGGCGGCGGTGATCGTTGCACCGATCTCCAGCGCGGCGTTCGAGGAACGCGCCGGATGGGGCATATGCGCGGTACGCGCCGATTCGCTCATCACCCGAGTCATACCGGCAGTTTGACAGCCGCAAGGACGACCAACCCAGGGCTCACCTAGACCAAAAGGTGTAGATATGTACCCTCTTTACCAACTATTTGCCGCTAGTCCACCCGCGGTGGCGTAGAGGACCAGATACGTAGACTGTCGATCTTGTGAACATGCGTGGCGCCCTGGCTGACACCCGGCCTCTCGCCGTACCCGCCTACCGGCGGTTGTGGACGGCGAACATCGTCACGGTGATCGGTGCCCAGCTGACGGTGGTCGCCGTGCCCGCCCAGATCTACGCCATCACCGGGAGTTCCTTCTACGTCGGACTCACTGGCCTGTTCGGCCTGGTGCCGCTGATCATCTTCGGGCTGTACGGCGGGGCGCTCGCGGATGTCATGGACCGACGGCAGTTGCTGATGATCACCACGGTCGGCCTGATCGCGATGAGCGCACTGTTCTGGGTGCAGGCGGAGTTCGGCTGGTCGAACGTGTGGGTGATCCTGCTGATCTTCGCCGCGCAGCAGGCCTTTTTCGCCGTCAACCAGCCCACCCGAAGTGCCCTGCTCCCGCGGATCATCCCGCTCGACCTGCTCCCCGCCGCCAACTCCCTGAACATGACTGTGATGCAGGCCGGCGCGATCGCCGGGCCACTGGTCGGTGGGGCGCTGATCCCCGTGCTCGGCTACTCGGCGCTCTACCTGATCGACACGCTGTGCCTGTTCGCCACGCTCTGGGCGGTCATCAAACTGCCGCCGCTGCCGCCGCTGGAGAAGGTCGGCCGGGCCGGACTGCGTTCGGTGCTGGAGGGATTCGCCTATCTACGCGGGCACACCGTGCTGTTGATGTCGTTCGTCGTCGACATCATCGCGATGGTCTTCGGGATGCCCCGGGCGCTCTTCCCGCAGATCGCGCACGAGAGTTTCGGCGGGCCGATCGACGGGGGACTGGCTTTCGCCCTGCTGTTCGCCGCCATTCCCCTGGGTGCTGTGGTCGGCGGGGTCTTCTCGGGGTGGGTGTCCCGGATCTCGCGTCAGGGGGTGGCCGTCGTGGCAGCGATCATCGTGTGGGGTGTGGCGATGACCGTGTTCGGACTGGCGGTGTGGCGGGCATCGGGCAGCATCGGTGTCGCGTTCTGGATCGCCTTCGTCGCGCTGGCGATCGGTGGCGCCGCCGACATGGCCTCCGCCGCGTTCCGCTCCACGATGCTGCAGCAGGCGGCGGCCGATGACGTGCGCGGTCGCCTGCAGGGTGTGTTCATCGTGGTGGTCGCTGGTGGACCGCGCATCGCGGACGTGGTGCACGGCGGTGCGGCCGCCGTCGTCGGCACAGCCGCGGCCGCAACTGGGGGTGGGGTGCTGGTGGTCGTGCTGGTTGTGGCGGTGACTCTGGCCGTGCCGGCATTCGTGCGCTATCGGGTGGCTCCCGCACCCGCGCTCTGAGCTTCGGCGCCCACCGTCTTGACCATGACGCAGTTCTTCAGCCCCTTGGGCCGGTCGTAGGTGAACCCGAGCCGTTCGTACATCCGCCGGGTCCCGTTGTAGAGGAACGACGACGACATTTTCTTCGTCTGGTCGGTCAGGTCGTGCGGGTAGCTCTCCACCCGGCCACCGCCCGCCTGGGCGATCAGGTCGAGGGCTCCGGTGATCGCCAGCTCGCTGACGCCGTGTCGCCGATACCGTTTGTCCACGAACACACAGGTGATCCGGTAGTCCGGATCCTGCGTCTTGGTCGCGTCGTACTGCTTCTTGTGGTGCAGGGTGGGCAACTCCACCGGTGTGCCGTACTCGGCCCAGGCGATGGCCTCGTCACCGACCATGACCAACGCAGCGTGCGCAGCCCCTTGGTCGACGTAGGACTTCTTCAGCGCCCGGTTCGCCTCCGCGCCCTGACCGCGCTCGGGCCCGTCGGGGTGGAACCAGATGCACCAGCAGCCGCCGAAGATGCCGTTGTGCCGTTGGACCAGGGCGTCGAAAGCCGGCCAGGTCTGCGGGCTGAGGGCGGCGATGGTGTACGGCGCGTCAAGGGCCATAGTCCACCGTAGCCAGGCACCGTGCCCCGCAACAGGGCGTACTCAGCAGCCGTCGCCGCCGGCTTGGACGACGTTGTCACCGGTGTGGTGCAGGACTGCGCGGGCGAAGAGGAACATCACGCCGAGCCGGAACGGTGAGGAGTAGGACACGTAGTCCACACAGCCACCCTGGTGCAGACCACCGATGACCCCGGTGATGCGAGCCGATTGCCCCGTGCCCGTGACGAAGGCCGACCCGCTGCTCCCGCCGACGTATCCGCCGCATTCGAACATGGGGTACCCGTCCTGGCGCAGTTGCCGCTGGGTACAGGTGATCGGGCGATCGCCGCTTCCCGCGTTGTAGGACGTCACGGTGGTGACGGTGCCGGGAGCGGCTTCCGCAGCGAGGCGAATACCGCCGGTGACCTGCTGGATGCCCACGTTGTGCCCGGCCCGTTTCTGCTTGGCGAGGCGAAGGATGGCGATGTCGGCCAGGGAACTCTGCTGGCTCTGCCACAGCGGCCGGACGTAGGCGGCGGTTACGTTCCACACGCCGTACGGTGCGTTGCCCTTGTCGTAACCCGGCACGAACGTCCATCCCGCCCCGGTTCCGTTCAGGCAGTGTGCGGCCGTGATGATCAGGTCCTGACTAGGACTGGCCAATACCGTTGCGGTGCAAGTGTGTTGGCCGCCTGAGTTGGGCGGGAAGAGGGCGCCGACGGTTTCGATCGGTGCGGTCGTGTGCGATTGCGGGATGGTCGACGGCATGGCTTCGGCGCGCACCTGCGCCCCCGGGGCGGCCAGCATGAGGCTGGACAGCGCTGCACAGGCGAGCAGGGCTCGGACTCCGCGATTCATAACAGAAGTGTATCGGGCGCGAAAGTCATTGTGGTGCAACGGCATTCACGTGTCAGTGGGCTGGGAGTGCGCTGGACGCCGTCCGGATGCGTTCTGTGTGGCGCCGTCGGGAGGTTTGCCACGTGGTGACGTGCGGGGGTTTAATAGTCCGCGCGGAATATTTGATGCGGACTAACCAGGATGATCGGAGAGCTCGTGGCGGCGCTGACACCGTTGGCCATCGTGATGCTTGCGCTGCTGCGTGAGCGCCCGATGCATCCCTACGAGATGCATCAGACCTTGCTGGAGCGGCACCAGGACCGGGTGCTCAAGATCCGGCCGGGCTCGCTCTACCACACGGTCGAGCGACTGCACTCGGACGGACTCGTCGAGGTCAAATCCGTTGAGCGCGAAGGAAATCGGCCCGAACGCACGACCTACCGCATCCTGCCGGCAGGGGAGCGCGCGCTTATCAATCGAGTGGCCGAGCTGGTGCGGGAGTGGGGACGGGACTATCCGTCCTTCCCGGTGGCAATCGGCGAAGCGCACTTCCTGCCCAAGGAAGTCGCCATCACCAGCCTGAAGGAACGACGGACCCTCATCGAACGGGACCTGGTCGTCATCGGCGATGGCCAGGTCGAAGCACTCGCCCGGAACATCGACCCGGTCGTCCTGCTCTCCGGCAACTACCTGCAGCACATGCTCAGCGCCGAGCACGAGTGGCTCACGCGCACCATCGAACTCATTGAGACTGAGGAGTACTCATGGCCGAACAACTGACCGGTCGGCGGGGCGTCGAGCCCACCGCGCCGGCGAATCCGTGGCCGGCCCTGTGGGCCATGGTCATCGGGTTCTTCATGATCCTGGTCGACTCGACCATCGTCACCATCGCGACTCCCGTCATCCGGGAGAAGCTGAACACCGACTACAACAACGTCATCTGGGTCACCAGTGCCTACCTGTTGGCGTACGCCGTGCCGCTGCTGATCACCGGACGCCTGGGTGACCGCGTCGGGCCGAAGAAGATCTACCTCATCGGACTGGCGATCTTCACGCTGTCGTCGCTGTGGTGTGGCCTGACCGATTCCATCTCCATGCTGATCACGGCGCGGGTGGTGCAGGGTCTGGGTGCGTCGTTGATGACGCCGCAGACCATGGCGGTCATCACCCGCACGTTCCCGCCGACCGCTCGCGGCAAGGCCATGGCGCTGTGGGGTGCGACCGCCGGCGTCGCGACCCTGGTCGGCCCGATCCTGGGTGGCGTCCTGGTCGACGGCCCCGGTTGGGAGTGGATCTTCTTCATCAACGTGCCGGTCGGCATCATCGGCTTCGTGCTGGCGATGCGCCTGGTCCCGGAGTTGGAGACCCACTCGCACAAGTTCGACTGGCTGGGCGTCTTCCTCTCCGCCGCCGCGATGTTCCTGATCGTCTTCGGCATCCAGGAGGGCCCGACGTACGACTGGGGCACCATCAAGGGCTGGATCTCGGTGCCGCTGCTGATCATCGCCGGTCTGGTGCTGTTCGCGGTTTTCCTGTTCTGGCAGGCCAAGAACAAGAACGAGCCGCTGATCCCGCTCAGCCTGTTCAAGGACCGCAACTTCTCGCTGTCCAACCTGGCCATCGCCTGCGTGTCGTTCTGCATCACCTCCTTCGCCTTCCCGTTCACCCTGTGGGCGCAGACGGCGCGTGGTTGGACACCGACCCAGTCGGCTCTGTTGATGGCGCCGATGGCGCTCATGACCGGTTTCCTCGCGCCCGTGGTCGGTCGGTTGACCGACAAGGTGCATCCGCGGATCCTGGCCTCCACCGGCTTCGCGGCGTCGGCGGTCGCGCTGATCTGGTTGACCTTCGTGGTGAACACGACCTCCGCCGTGTGGGAGATCCTGGCGGCCATGGCGCTGTTCGGTCTGGGTAACGCATTCTTGTGGGCCCCGTTGGCGGCGACCGCGACGCGCAACCTGCCGATGAAAGCGGCGGGTGCGGGTTCGGGTGTCTACAACGCGACCCGCCAGGTGGGCGCGGTGCTGGGTAGTGCCGCGATCGCCGCGGTGATTTCGGCGCGGTTGACGGCCAACCTCGGTCCGATGGCCTCGGCCGCGAACGCCGGACAGGAGGCACCGGGCACCAAACTGCCGCCGCAGGTGGGTGTGCCGTTCTCCACCGCGATGTCCCAGTCGCTGTGGCTGCCGGTGATCGCGCTGCTGGTCGGCCTGTTCATCTCGCTGTTCTTCGCGGCACCGTCGCACCGTGAGGTGCGCACCCGGGGCAAGCACGCTGCCCGTACGCCGAGCGCGGACCCCGCGCCCGAACCGGCCTGAGCGCGCGTTTTTATGCGGCAGCTTCCGCAAGTTCCTCCGACGGGTGCTCCTCGACGCTGCGGGAGTTGGTGAGCGTTAGCGCACCCGCCGCAGCGATCACTCCGACGATGATCGCCAGCATCGTGAACAGGATCCGCTCACCGCGGAAGAACGAGGTCACCAACTCGTTGCTCCAGACGCCTTCCGGGAGCACCTGCGTCACCAGCACCGCGATCACGGTGCCGACGATCGCCGTACCCACACTGGTGCCGACCTCCTGGGCGGTGTCGTTGAGGGCGGCACCGATCGACGTACGATTCGCCGGCATCGCATCGACCAGGGCGACCGCGCAGATCGTCATGACCGTCCGCAGACCGATCGTCATCACGACCATCGACACCGCGATGGCCCAGTAGTTGTGCTCGACACCCCAGGCCAGACCGGCCAGGCCGGCGGCGAGGAAGCCGGCGCCGACGAGGCAGGCCACGCGGTGGCCGTACTTCTTGGCCAGGCCTTCGGAGATCGGGGTCGCCAGGATCATGGTGAGGATCATCGGCAGGTTGGCCAGGCCCGCACGCATGGGGCTCCAGCCCCAGGCGTACTGGAAGTGCAGGATCAGCGCGAACATCACGCCGGCCATCGCGATGGAGGTGCCGACCTGGGCAATTGCGGCGCCGCGCACGGGCCCGCGGGAGAAGTAGTTCAGGTCGAGCATGGGCTCGGCGGCCGTGCGCTCGCGCACGATGAACCCGACGAGCGCGGCGACCGCGGCGACGAAGCAGCCAAGGGTCAGGGGCGCGGTCCAGCCGTGCTCGACGCCGCTGGTCAGGCCGTAGCAGGCCAGTCCGATGGTGGCGATGGACAGTACGGCGCCCGGCAGGTCGAGCGCGTCATCGGTCAGCCCGTCCGGGTGATCGGCAGGGACGCCGGCCCGGACTCCCAGCCAGGCGATCAGGGCGATCGGGGCGTTGACCAGCAGGAGCCAGTGCCAGGAGAAGTGCGCCAGAACGGTGCCGCCCAGGACGGGTCCGAGGACGAATCCGGACATGCCGACGACCATCATCACGGTGATCGCGCGCATCCGCAGGGTCTGGGAGTCGAACAGCCGGAACACCAGGGAGTTGGTCACCGGTGCCATCGCGGCGGCGGCCAGGCCGAGCGCAGCACGCAGGGCGATCAGTTCGCCGCTGGTGTTCACGAAGGCGACCCCGAGACTGATGATGCCGAACGCCGCCAGGCCGTAGGACAGGACGCGTCGTCTACCGAAGCGATCAGCACTGGACCCGGCAGTCAGCAGCAGCCCGCCGAAGGTCAGGGAATAGGCGCCGGTCACCCACTGCAGGGAGGTGGTATCGGCGTGCAGGTCGCGGCCGATGGTCGGCAGCGCGATGGTCAACAGGGTGTTGTCGACCATTTCGACGAAGAAGGCCAGGCAGAGGGCGGCCATGGGGATCCACGCCGCCCGGAGGGACGAGTACGTGCGCGGCCCCGCAGTAGGGATCGTGGTCATGGGTGCTCCTGGAGGTGCTGTGCGGATTATCGAACAAGGTTCGGTAATAGAACGTGGTTCGATAATAGAACCATGTTCGGTTCTAATGCAACCACTGCCCGTCCGTGTGGTGGGATGGTCCCGTGAGCAGTCAGTCCACCCGCCCTGCCGCCCGTCGTCGGCGTGCGTCGCACTCCCTGGAGTCGGTGCTCACCGAGGCCGTGGCGATTCTGGATGAAGCCGGCGGCGCCGGGTTGACCTTCCGTGCGCTCGCAGCCCGGTTGGGCGGCGGAGTGGGCAGCATTTACTGGTATGTCTCCAGCCGGGACGAATTGCTCGACCGGGCCGCGGACTTCGCCATGGCGGATGTCGTGGCCTCGATCGAACCGGTCGGCAGCGACGACCCGATCGCCGACATCCGCACGATCGCCGTCGCGATGTTCGACGCGATCGTCGACCGGCCCTGGCTGGGCGCCTACCTGATGAGGGACACCGGCGTGCAGGAGAACTCGCTGCGGATCTACGAGAAGATCGGCGAGCAGGTCATGCGCCTGGGCCTGACACCACGCCAGGCGTTCCATGCGACGTCTGCTGTCGTCGGGTTCGTCATCGGCACCGCCGCCGATATGGGCCAGGAGTTGCCGGAAGCCGTCGTGTCGGGGGAGTTGGACCGCGATATCTATATGTCCCGCGCTGCCCAGCAGTGGCGAGATATGGACCCGGCGCAGTTCCCGTTCATTCACTACATCGTCGAGGAATTCGCGGTGCACCAGGACGTGGAGCAGTTCCGGGCGGGGCTGGACCTGATCCTCGCCGGTCTGAAGCTGCAAGCGGACGGCTGAGCGTGCCCGCGACCTTCCCCTCCGACGGCCCACTGGTCGGCCGGGTGGTCCGTCTCGACCGGCTCACCGACGCGGACATCGACCCGTTGCACGAGTTGATGGCCGACCCCCGGGCGTTCACCAGTGGTGCGTTCCCGTTCGAGACCGCGCACACTTCGCGGGAGCAGACCGCTGCCTTCGTCGGGTCGCGACTGGCTGACACCGCCAGCGTGCCCTACGCCGTACGTCTGGTGGACGGGACCTTCGTCGGCACCACGTCGCTGTTGGAGATCGACTTGGTCAACGAGAAGACGCACATCGGCTCGACGTTCTACGGCCGGGATTTCTGGGGGTCGAGGGTCAACCCCGAGACCAAACTGCTGCTGCTTCGCCATGCCTTCGATGACTGCGGTTTCGGCCGGGTCAAGATCCAGACCGACCACCGCAACGAGCGCTCGCGAGCGGCGATCGCGCGGCTGGGGGCGACGTACGAGGGGACGCTGCGACGCGACGTACGTCGATCGGACGGATCCTGGCGCGACACGGTCGTTTTCAGCATTCTGTCGGCTGAATGGTCTGGCATTCGCGAGCGGCTGGGCGAGCGGCTGAAGTAGGTTGGAGACGTGCGAAGTTTCGGGTGTCCGCAGTGCCGGGTGAACGTCTCTTTTGAAGCTCTCAGGTGTGAGGCATGTGGTGCGCGAATCGGCTACCACCCGCCCAGCTACCAGTACTACGTCCTGACTGATGGAGTGGCCGACGTCCACGGCCAGCGGTGGGAGGAATGTGCCAACCGGGACTGGGCCTGCAACTGGCTGGTCGACCCCACCACCGGCCGAACCACTTGCTCCTCAACGGAATTCATCCGCGGCCGGCCCGATGCCGATGACACGGTGGCCCTGGACAAGTTGGCCGATGCTGCGCACTGGTTGCGCCGGTTGATCTACCAACTGGACCACCTCGGTCTGCCGTTGGACAGCTACCAGGACAAGGAAGGCGCTCTGGCCTTCGACTTCTTTTCGAGTATCGCTCTGGGCAGGCCGGTCACGATCGGGCACGCCAACGGCGTGATCACGATCGACCTGGCTGAAACGCTCGACGATCGCCGTGAACGACTGCGGGTCAGGTTGGGCGAGCCGTACCGGACCATGCTCGGTCACCTTCGTCACGAGGTCGGCCACTATTACGAGAGCATCCTGGTGGAGAAGCCGGGCGGGCCGCTGCTGGATGAGTGCCGGGAACTCTTCGGCGACGAGCGGATCTCCTACGCCGACGAGATCAAGCGGCATTACAAGTTCGGGGCCCCCGAGAACTGGCGCGACTCCTACATCTCCGAATACGCCACGATGCATCCGTGGGAAGACTTCGCCGAGAGTTGGGCGCACTATCTGCACATCACGGACACCATGGAGACAGCCGCCGCCAGTGGCATGATGCTGAGCACCGCGCGGATCAATGACTACGACGGGCCGCCGATCTCGCCCCGATTCGATTACGGTCCAGATCATTTCGACGCCATGTTGGAAGACTGGTTCTGGATCAAGACGTTCTTCAACCGGATCAACCGGTCGATGGGTAAGCGTGATCTCTACCCGTTCGAGATCAACCGGGCGGTGGCCAAGAAACTGGCCTTCGTGCACAAGGTCGTGACCTCAGCCTCGGTCAAGCGTCCGGTCGAGCAGCCCGCGTAAGGTCCGCATCGCCCGCCGCGCACTTGCTTCGTCGTACGACGCGGTGTCGGCCATCGTGTATCCGTGCGACGCGCCGGGGTAGACCTCGTTGATCCCGGTCAGACCGGCGTCACGCAGGGTCTCGCCCAGGACCGCGACCGCCTCAGGTGGCATCGATCGATCGTTGTCGGCGTGTCCATACGCGAATTCCGCTCTCGCAGTTGGGATTCGCAGATGCGGACTGTGTTCGTCGTCCGTCACCAACCCACCGCCGTGGAAGCCGGCGCAGGCAGCGACGAGTTGTGGGTGGTCGCCGGCGGCGATGGTGGCGAAGCGGGCACCCATGCAGTAGCCGACGACGCCGATCGACCCTTCGCTCACCTCGGGACGGCGGACCAGTTCCTCCACGAACACGGCGGCATCCTGGCTCATCCGCTCTGCTGTCAGTGTGCTCAGCCGGGGTCGGACGCCGGCAAAGAACGCCTCCCGCTTCTCCGGTGTCTCCAGCGGGCCGTCCGGTGAGGTCTCCTGCGCATTGCCGAAGCGGAAGAACACGTTGGGCGCGAGCACGGTGTAACCCCACGAGGCGATCTCGGCGGCCATGGAGTCGATCTGTGGTCGTAAACCGATGGCATCCATGAACAGCAGCACTCCCGGTGCCGGGGCGTTCGGTCCAACCTCCAGGTACGCCTCGACGGGGCCTTCCGGATGCTCGACCGAAACCATCATCGTTCTATCTAACCGTCACTGATAGTCGGCCCACACCCGCCGGGAGGTCCCGTCGATCGTCATCCGACCGCCGTACGGAACGATCCATTGCGGCCGGGTGTGGCCGAACGGGATCCCGAGCACGACGACCGCATCCGGGTTGTAGCGCGTGATGAGATCGACGGCCATGTCGGATTGCTCTTGGCGGCGGGCAGACCTGGTCGGCGAATCGGCCGGGCGTTCGTGCTCGGAGGTCGGCGGTCGGGCCACCAGCACAGCCGACGACCGCGCCAGAAGTCCTCGCTCGCCGAGAGCGCGCAGGATCCAACCGAACTCACGGGCGGGGATGAGCTCTTCCGACGTCTCCAGCAGCAGGACGCCCCCGTCCATGTCCGCACGGTTGTCGTCGAACCGGCCTGCGGTCAAGAGCCATTGGACCACCTCGGCGCAACCACCCCAGGTGACGCCGTCGACCACTCGCTGGGCACCGGCCCACCGCCAGGGCTGGGTCGGTTCGCGATCGCCGTACGTCGTCAGGGCACGCGGATCAAGCCAGTCGACCCCGAAGTCCTCCGACTCACCCGGCTCGGTCAGCTCGAGCCGTTCACCCGTCAGCAGCGCCGCTCGCAGGCTCGCGACGTGGATCGGATCGACGCCCGGTCCCGGGCCGAGCTGCACCTGGGTCGAGCCACCGTAGAAGCCGGTGATTCTGTTCTGCCACAACCAGTTCAGGATGTTGGTGTTGTCGCTGTAGCCGAGGTACGGCTTGGGATCGCGCCGGGCGAGCTCGGCGTCCAGGTGCAGGACCACCGTGATCTGGTCCTCGCCGCCGATGCTGGCCAGGATCGCGCGGATGGAGGGGTCGGCGAGCGCGGCGTTGAAGTCCGCCGCCCGGTCCTTCGCGGAGGCGCCAAGCTGCCGGGTAGTCGGGTATTCGACCGGGATGAGCCCCGTCACCTCGGTGAGCCGGCGCATGGCCTGTTCGTGCACGGCAGGCGCGAAGCCGGGCGCTGCGAACGAGGGGGACAACACGGCGACGCTGTCCCCGGGTGCGGCCTTCGGCGGCGTGATCATCCCCGCACGATAGGGCCCGGGTCGGAGCCCATTCCACAGGATTTTGCGGTCATGATGATCCGGTGGCGCAACAACTGACGATCCGCTCCGCCGACCCCGAGTTGGACGCATGGGCATGCGCGCAGATCTACGCGCCGTACGTCACCGACACCGTTGTGTCCTTCGAACTCGACCCACCACCCGCACCGGAGATGGCCCAGCGGATCGGCGACGCCATCGAATGGCTGGTCGCGATCCGGGGCGATCAGGTCATCGGGTACGCGTACGCGGTGCAGCACCGTCAGCGCGCTGCCTACCGATTCGCTTGTGACGTCAGCGTTTACGTGGATCGCGGTGCGCACCGCGGCGGGATCGGCAGCGAGTTGTACCGGCAACTGTTCGCTCGGTTGGAGAAGCGCAACTACCGGACCCTGTGCGCTGGGATCACGATGCCCAACGACGCCAGCGAGGGCTTGCACACCGCTCTGGGGTTCACGCGCGTGGGTGTTTACCACCAGATCGGCTGGAAGTTCGAGGCCTGGCACGACACGCTCTGGATGCAGAAACACATCGGCGGCGCCGGTCCGCCGGCCGGCGAGCCGGGCTGAGCCAGCATCCTCGCCCACGGGGCCGGGGTAGTTAACGATTCCATTACGGATGTGGCATGGATCACTCCCGGGATATATGTTGTCGGACACAACAAAACTGGCGACGGTCCTGTGCTGGCCGCAGCCTCCTGAAAGGTAGTGAAATATGCGCAAAGGTGCGCTGAGCGCGGCAGTCTTCGCCGCCTCCGGTGTCATGGCGCTGGCCGCCTGTGGCAGCAGTTCCTCATCCTCCTCGCCGTCGGCTACCGCGGGAGGGGGCACATCCGGTGGTGGGATGACCTCCAGCGCTTCGAGCAGTGCCGGCGGTGGCAGCAGCGCCGGCGCAACGGTCGACGGTAAGGGCGCGAAGGTCGGCATCATCCTGCCGGACCGCACGACGTCCAACCGCTGGATCTCGACCGACCCCGACGCCCTGGCGGCCCGGTGCAAGGCCGACAACCTGGACTGCGACATCCAGAACGCGAACAACTCCGCGACCACGATGGCCACCCAGGCCGACACCATGATGAACAACGGTGTGAAGGTCCTGATGCTGGTCAACCTGGACTCTGCGTCCGCGGCGAAGATCGAGCAGAAGGCCAAGTCCAAGGGCATCATCACGATCGACTACGACCGCCTGACCCTCGGTGGTGACGCGTCGCTCTACGTGTCCTTCGACAACGTCAAGGTCGGCGAGTTGCAGGGCCAGACCCTCGTGCAGTGCCCGCAGGTCAAGGGCAAGTCGGCGGTCAACTATGTCGAGTTGAACGGTGCCCCCACCGACAACAACGCCACCCTGTTCGCCCAGGGCTACAACAGCGTGCTGTCCAAGCAGCCGGGTTGGAAGAAGCTGGCCGACCAGTCGATCGCGAACTGGGACAACACCCAGGCGGGCATCACCTTCACCTCGATGTACCAGAAGAACCCCGACATCCAGGCCGTGATGGTCGCCAACGACGGTATGGCCGGACCGGTCATCGCCGACCTCGCCAAGCAGAAGAAGGCTGGCACGGTTGCGGTTTCGGGTCAGGACGCCACGGTCGAGGGACTGCAGCGGATCATGCAGGGCACCCAGTGCTTCACGATCTACAAGCCGTCCGTCGGTGAAGCGGACCCGGCCGTGGACGCTGCTGCGAAGTTCGCGACTGGTCAGTTGCCGACCACCACGGCCACGGTGACCGACACCGAGACCGGCCGCAAGGTGCCGGCCATTCTGGCGACGCCGATCGCCATCACCCAGGCCAACGTGGCGCTGCCGATCAACGACGGCTACACGCCGAAGGCGACGACCTGCGCCAACACGTTCGCCGAGTTGTGCACGAAGTTCGGAGTGAAGTAACTCCACCGCACGCGTGGGTCGGGTCGGCTGGTCCCGCGACCAGCCGGCCCGACCCACCAACTCCCTGACGCCAGAAGGAATTCATGTCAGACACCCCTGTCCTGCAACTGCGGGATATCAACAAGAGCTTCGGTGCCGTCCACGTCCTGCGCGATGTCGACTTCGAGGCGTACGCCGGTCAGGTCACGGCCCTGGTCGGCGACAACGGCGCCGGCAAGTCCACCCTCGTCAAGTGCATCGGTGGGACCTATCCGATCGACTCCGGCGAGTACCTCTTCGACGGGAAGCCGGTCTCCGTGCACGGCCCTCGCGATGCAGCGGCGCTGGGCGTCGAGATCGTCTACCAGGACCTCGCGCTGTGCGAGAACCTCGACGTCGTCCAGAACATGTTCCTGGGCCGCGAGCAGATGCGCGGTCTGGCCATGGACGAGGACTCGATGGAGGTCGCCGCGAGCGATGCGCTGAAGTCGCTGTCGGTGCGGACCCTGAAGTCCGTCCGGCAACGGGTCTCGAGCCTGTCCGGTGGCCAGCGGCAGACCGTGGCGATCGCCAAAGCCGTTCTGTGGCAGGCGAAATTGGTCATTCTGGATGAGCCGACCGCTGCCCTGGGTGTCGCCCAGACCGAGCAGGTCCTGAATCTCGTACGGCGCCTGGCCGATTCAGGCGTAGCCGTGGTTCTCATCTCGCACAACATGAACGACGTCATGCAGGTCGCCGACAGGATCGCGGCCCTCTACCTCGGCCAGACTGCGGCCATCGTCAACAGCAAGGACGTCACGACCACCCAGGTGGTGGAGCTGATCACGACCGGCCGGTCCGGCGACCTCGGCCTGCCCGCCACCTCTCCCGTAGGAGCTGCTTCTTCGTGACCACCGAAACCACCACTGCCAGAGACGAACTGGCGCTCGCCACCGTCCCCACCAGTGACCTCAAGTCGTTCATCGGCGGCTACATCACCCGGATCCGCGGCGGCGACATGGGCTCGCTGCCCGCTGTCGCAGCGCTCCTCGTGTTGGTCCTGATCTTCTCGATCTTCGATAGCGGCTTCTTCTCCCTCAGCAACCTGTCGTCACTGACGACGCAAGCAGCACCAGGCATCCTGCTCGCGATGGGCCTGGTCTTCGTCCTGCTGCTGGGTGAGATCGACCTGTCCGCCGGCACCACCTCCGGCGTCGGCGCCGGCATCATCGCCGTGCTGCTGTTCCACCAGTGGCCGTGGCCGATCGCGCTTCTCGTCGCCCTGGCCGTCGGCGCCCTCATCGGCCTGTTCATCGGAGTCATGCGGGCCAAGCTGCGCGTGCCCTCCTTCGTGATCACCCTGGCGCTGTTCCTGGGTCTGCAGGGCGTGCTCATCCTGATCATGAACACGGTCGGTAGCAGTGGCGCGCTGTCCTATCACCAGGACGTTCTCGATGCGATCGAGAACGAGTTGATGCCGCTGTGGCTGGGCTGGACCATGGCTGCCCTCGTCGTGCTCGGCTATGCAGCCATCGTGCTCAACCGGATCCGCGGTCGCCGGTCCCGGGGATTGGCCACCGAGCCCACCGCCGTGACTGCGTTGAAGATCGGTACGACCGCCGTCGTCGTCCTCGGCGCGACCTTCCTCTACAGCCTCAACCAGAACTCCGGCGCCACGCCGGGGGTCGCCACCGTCGACGGGAAGCTGGTCCAGGTGGCACCGCCGACGCTGCAGGGCATTCCGTGGGTCGTCCCGATGATCCTGGTGCTGGTTCTGGTGCTGGCCTTCGTGCTGAACCGTACCCGCTACGGGCGGCACATCTACGCCGTCGGCGGTAACGACGAAGCGGCGCGCCGTGCAGGTATCCGGGTCGACGCCGTGCGCATCTCGGTGTTCGTGATCTGTTCGACGATGGCGGTCATCTCCGGTCTCGTCCTCGGATCGCAAAGTGGCGTCAGCCAGCAGACCGGTGGCGGCAACACGCTGCTCCTTGCCGTTGGCGCCGCAGTCGTCGGTGGCACAAGCCTTTTCGGTGGCAAGGGCAAGATCACCGACGCGGTCGTCGGTGGCCTGGTGGTCGCGGTGATCATCAACGGTATGTCCGACCTCATCCAGAGCAAGAACAACGCGGCCTGGCAGATGATCGTCACCGGCGCCGTGCTGGCCCTGGCGGCAACGGTCGATGCGTTGAGCCGTCGTCGAGCGGGTGCGAGCGGTCTCGGCTGATCCTGTCGATACTCTGTCCTCGCGATGAGCACAGTCATCCGGCCGGTCGCCCGGCCCGAGCAGATCCGCAAGCACAACCTCGGCCTGCTCCTGCGGCATCTGCACCAGGTGGGGTCGATCTCCCGCAGCGAACTCACCACGGCGACCGGCCTGAACCGCAGCACGATCGCCGCGCTCGTCGGAGAACTCGCCGAGCGTGAGGTGGTGGCCGAGCATCCTGATCCGACCAAGTCCGGAGCCGGGCGACCGTCGTACGTCGTGACCGCCCTGCCGCAGGCGGCGCACGTCATCGCCGTGGACCTGGATGTGCGTACGGTGAGCGCCGCGGCCGTGGGGTTCGGCGGTCAGGTGCGCGCGCGGCGTACCTGGAACCATCCGGTCAAACACCCCGAGCCCGGGGATGTCGCCGATGCCATTGCCCAGGCGGCTAGCGAACTCGATTGCGAGGCAGCGGGATCGCGGTGCGTCGGGTTGAGCGTCGGTGTCCCCGGGATGGTGCGTGCGCACGACGGTTGGGTGCTCAACGCGCCGAACCTGCGCTGGCACGGCGTGCCCTTCGGCCAGCTCCTCCGCGAGCGGGTCGGGCGCGAGGTGCGCACGGCGAACGACGCCGACCTGGCGGCGTACGCCGAGCACCTGCGGGGCGCGGGTCGCGGGTACAACAACCTGATCTGCGTGCTGGGCCGCAACGGCGTGGGCAGCGGGGTGCTCGTCGATGGCATCCCGTTGCACGGTGCCACGGGATATGCGGGCGAGCTGGGTCATGTCGTGATGGACCCTAAGGGGCGCCGGTGCCATTGCGGCAACCGGGGGTGCGTGGAGCAGTACGCCGGCGCGCCCGCGTTGCTGCGAGCCGCTCGGCGACGCGGCGCCCCCGTGGCAGACGTGGACGAACTGTTCAGCCGCTTCGACTCCGGCGACGAAGTAGCAGCGCGGGTCGTGAGCGAGGTCGCGGATTGGGTGGGTGTGGTCACCGGCAATGTCGTGACCTTCCTGGAGCCCAACGCCATTGTCTATGTCGGTCATCTCGCCGAAGTGATCCGCCGGTGCGAGTCAGCGGTCGCACGCCGCGTCGCACGCGGGGCAACCGCCGACGCCGCTGCGCCGGTGGCCCTCCTGCCCGGTGTGCTCGATGAGCCGATCCTCGTCGGTGCAGCGGAACTGGCGTTCGAGGATCTTTTCGCCGGGGACCTGTCGATCCTGTAGGCCGTGTCCCACTCCTAATTGGCTCGCGCTGCCGCTCGGGCGCCGGTAGCGTCGCGCCATGCAGGTCGACTTCTACACGGACGCAACGGAATTCCTGTCGGTTGCAGGGGGCTACCTGGCGGTGGATCCAATCCGCCTCAGCGTCCTCGCGACCAACGCCACCCGGTACGCGGGTGCCTCGGTGGAGCCGGTCGATTGGCCGCGGTGGTGGGCAGTTGTCCGTGACGACGACGGCATTGTCGGCGTCGCGATGCGCACCCATCCGGCCGGCGAGCACTCGGTGTGGTTGGGCGGACAGCCCGAAGCGTCCGTTGCCGCACTCGTCGCCGCGTTGCGCGCTCGGGGCGAGATCGTCCTGGCAGCCAACGGTGAGTTGCCTGCCGTCCAGCAGTTCGCCGAAGGCATGGCGCACGCCGCTGGGGGACAGGTCGTACGGGATGTGCCGACCCGGTTATGGGCGTTGACCCAGGTGCAGTGGCCGCCCCAGCCAGTGGGATCGCTGCGCGAGGCGACTGCCGAGGACGTCGATGTCCTGCTGCCGTTGATGGCTGGGTTCATGGCTGAAGCGGCGGAGCAGGCGTCACGCCCGTTGCACCCCGGGGAACGCGTCGAGCACAGCGCCGAGGATCTGGCCGCTGGGATCGCCGCCGGCCGGCGCTACCTGTTATGGGAGGTCGACGACCAGATAACCCACGTCACAGGGATCAACGTGCCTGCTTTCGGGTCTGCGCGAATCGGCCCGGTGCTGACGCCAAAACCGTTCCGTGGCAACGGGTACGCCGCGTGGGTCGTGGCGTCGGCCGCGCAGCAGATCCTCGACGCGGGACTGTGGGCCTGTCTCTACACGGACGTGACCAATCCGGTGTCCAACGGCGTCTACGCGCGGATCGGCTTCGAGGCGCTTGCTGAGTCCGCGGAGTACTCGGTGGCATAACGCAGGACGGCCCGCTGTCGCGGGCCGTCTTGGCGTTTTCTGTTGTGGGTGTGATCAGTTGTTGCCACCCATGACGTTGTTGCCGTGGGCCAGCATCACCGTGAGGGCGTTGGCGGTGGCCTTGTTCATCACGCCGGTCTGGGGCAGGTGCGCGTCGCGCTGCAGGTACTTGATCGCGTTGATCGTCTGCGTGCCGTCGATGCCGTTGATGGGGCCTTCGTAGTAGTTCAGCTGTCCCAGCTCGCGCTGCAGTTCCTTGATGCTGTTGGAGGGCTTGACGCTGTGGTGGCCGGCCGGGGTCACCGGGACGGCCGGGACAACGGTGCCGGGGGTGTTGTGGCCGCTCGGGGTGACCGGGACGGCGGGCACGACGGTCTTGGTGGCGGCCGGGGTGTGCGATGACGTGGCGTGGGCGGTGGAACCGCTGAAGCCGAACGCGGCGGCGCCGCAGATGGCGGCGGCAGCGATGCCGGTGAGGGTCAGGCCGGCGACCATGCGCCGCTTGGACTTGGCGGCCTGCGCCTTCTGCGCGTCGATGTCGGTGGCCTGGCGGGTGGTGGTGGTGTTCATTTCGGATCTTCCTTTTCTGGTGGGCCTCG
The DNA here is from genome assembly GCF_001594145.1 of Branchiibius sp. NY16-3462-2. Lineage (GTDB taxonomy): Bacteria > Actinomycetota > Actinomycetes > Actinomycetales > Dermatophilaceae > Branchiibius. Next base: position 97,340 of record NZ_LVCF01000042.1, read on the forward strand.
GCTTGTCCGGGGCGATGACTTAACTTTCGGCCCGGTGGCGGCTCGGACCTGTCGACCGTTCGGCCCACGTACCGGGTGAACTGGATGTCCCCCGATCGGGGGACACGACGAACTGAGTGCCGCGGCCATCCCTGTGGCGCATAGGGTCACGCCATGGGCAACGAGGTCTATCTGGTTACCGGCGGCACCCGCGGCATCGGCGCCGCCACCGCTCGACAGCTGGCCGGTGCTCCCGGCCGGACGCTGGTGCTGGCCTACCGGTCTGATGCTGAAGCCGCTGACCGCATCGTCGCGGAACTGGACGCGCCCGGCTCGCCCGTGATCGCCGTACGGTGCGATGTCGCTGACCCGTCCGCGATCGAGGAACTCTTCCGGGCCGTTGACGGGTACGGCGATCTGGCGGCTCTGGTGAACAGCGCCGGCATCGTGGGTCGCCAGAGTTCGTTCGTCGACATCGATGCCGATCGTTGGCGAAACATGTTGCAGGTCAACGTGATTGGCACGGCACTGTGTTGTCGCGAGGCGGTCGTCCGAATGCGGGCGCGTCCCGTAGGCGTCCGCGCGATCGTCAATATCTCTTCCAAGGCCTCGGTGCTCGGTTCCCCGAACGAGTACGTCGACTACGCCGCCAGCAAGGGCGCGGTCGATTCCCTGACCCGCGGCCTGGCGCTGGAGGTTGCCGCCGAGGGGATCCGGGTGAACTCGATCCGCGCGGGCATCATCGACACCGACATTCACATCCTCGGTGGGGAACCGCGCCGCGCCGACCGCGTGGGGCCGATGCAGCCGATGGGCCGCGCGGGAACCGCCGAGGAGGTCGCCGACACGGTGACCTGGCTGCTGTCGGACCGGTCGTCGTACGTCACCGGCGCCTTCATCGACGTCTCCGGAGGTAGGTAGCCCCAGGAAGGGGAGGTAGCCTCCGTTACGTGACTGACAACGTGGTGAACGCCGCTGACGCGGGAGATTTCGAACTGGCCGGACGCCCGGTCCACCGGATCGGCTTCGGGGCGATGCAACTACCCGGCCCGGGTGTCTTCGGGCCACCGAAGGACAAGGACGCAGCGATCGCAGTGCTGCGGCGCGCCGTCGAGCTGGGCGTCAATCACATTGATACCGCTCAGTTCTATGGGCCGGATGTGTCCAACGAGTTGATCCACGAAGCGTTGCACCCTTATCCCGATGACCTGTCGATCGTGACCAAAGTGGGCGCGCGTCGCGACGGCGAGGGCAACTGGGTCCCGGCGCAGACTCCCCAGGAGTTGCGCGAGGACGTTGAGGCGAACCTGCGCACGCTCGGCCTGGACCAGATTGCTGCAGTGAACCTGCGCCGGATGGACGAACACGAGGGTCACGACGTCGTACCCATCGAGGACCAGTTGTCCGAACTGGTTGCGCTGCGCGGCGAAGGGAAGATCGGCGGTATCGGGGTGTCAACCGTTGATCTGGACACGCTGGACCTGGCGATCAAGGAAGCCGACATCGTCTGCGTGCAGAACGCATTCAGCCTCGTCGACCAGTCGGATGCGCCTGTCCTCGAGCACTGCGCAGCCGCCGGCATTGCCTACGTGCCGTACTTCCCACTGGGTTCGGCGTTCCCGAATATGCCCAAGGTCGTGGATGATTCGCGGGTCAAGGAGATCGCCGCTGCGCGCGGTGTCGGCCCCGCCCAGATCGGTCTGGCGTGGCTGCTGGCCCGCTCACCGAACATCCTGTTGATCCCGGGAACCTCATCGGTGGCCCACCTGGAGGAGAACCTCGCGGTGGGAGACATTCACCTGACCGAGGCGGAGTTGGTAACCCTCGCTGGATAGCCGTCGCGGCGTGCCGTGACGCTGCACGCCGCTCCGTCCGCCACAGTGGGGTCCGTGAGTGGGAAGGACCAAGCCAGGACCGCAGCCGCCTGGATCTTCATGGCGGTGCGGGTCTGTGTCGTGGTCATCCTCGCCGCAGCTCTCTTCGTGATCGTGCCGGTGCGGGGCAACGGCTTCGCGAGAGACTGGCAGTGGTTGCTGGTCTTCATCGCGGCCATGTCCCAGGTCATCGCCATGGCTGTCTGGATCATCCAACATGCGCGGTACGCCGTCGTGCGTTCGATGGAAGCACTCCTGGTCATCATCGCGATCTTCCTGATCTTCTTCGCCCGGCTCTACCTGTCCGCCTCGGCGAGAGATCCGGCAGCGTTCACCGAACCGCTGGACCACGTATCGGCGTTCTACTTCACGGTCTCCACGTTCGCAACGGTCGGGTACGGCGACATCGCGCCGCGCACCGATGCCATGCGCCTGGCCGTCACGCTGCAGATGTTGTTGAACCTGATCCTGCTCAGTGGCGTGGCGCGGCTGATCTTCACCGCTGCGCGCAGGCGGCCTGTCCACCCGGAGGCTAGAACCCCGTCAGACTGACCGGTTCGTCCGGGGTTCCTTGCTCCCGGAGACGGGTCAGCAGGTCAGGGAGCGACCGTGGACTGAAAGTAACTGCGCCATCTGCGATCTCGGTCGGTGACCACCATCGCACCTCCTGCACGTGCTCGGCCCGCAGCTGCTCCTCGCTGAACCCGGGTCGAGGCTCAAAATGGGCCATCCGGAGCAGATAGATGTGGTCGATCTGACCGTCCCACTGTCCCATCGGGAAGTGGGCGGTCTTCGTCCACATCTCCGGGCCGGTCGCGTCCACGTGCAAACCGATCTCCTCCAGCATCTCCCGCTGCAGTGCCTGCAGCGGCGACTCCCCGGGCTCGATACCGCCACCCGGGAGTGCCCAGAACTCGGCCACGCCCCCGGGTTCATCCCAGCGGAAACGCAGCAGCAGCGCGTGGTCGTCGTCATCGAGGATCAGGGCACGGACACTGTGCCGCATACGTGGCGAAGCAATGCGGGGAAGGAGCAGCCGGGCCAACGGGGCGAGCCGGTCGCCGAGTGCGTCGGCTTCAGCGGGGGTGAACCAGCGCGCCTCCGCGATCTCGGCAGACGCCGTCACCGGCTGATCCAGATGCAGCCGGAACACCTGGGAGTGCAGCACATGACCGGGTTCGTTGGCCGTGTCCGTCTCGAACTCCCCGAGCGGGCGCAGCGCCGCCTCCGGTACGTCGATCTGCAGCTCCTCGTGCAACTCCCGTCGCAGCGCCTCGACCGCCGTCTCTCCGGCCTCGGGCTTTCCACCGGGTTGCATGAAGACCTGCGATGACTGCTTGCGCACCAACAGGATTCGGCCGTGTGGATCCGTGGTCAACGCGGCGACCACCCGGATCAGGGGAGCAGGCTGGTCGGCAGGCACCGTCCCAGCCTAGGCGAGTAACTCGACCGGTTTCAGCGCGGTTCGACCGAGCAATCGAGTGGTCAGCGTCGCCGCGATCGCGCTGCACGCCATGATCGCGGCGAGCACGAGGACCTGAAACCGCCCGGCCTCCAACGGTGACAGTCCGCCGAAGATGGCACCGACGAATGCCCCTGGCAGAGTGACCAATCCGGTGGTCCGGGTCTGATCGATCGACGGGACGAGGGCGTGGTAGGCGGCTGTCCGTGCCACGTGCAGGTTGGCCTGGGGTGGTCGTGCCCCGATCGCTAGCCAGCCTTCGATCTGGTCCCACTGGTCGATCGAGGATTGCCGGAACGAGCGCCCGGCCAGCGTCGTACACGTCATGGAGTTCCCGATGACGATCCCCGCGATGGCCAGTGCGTACCGGGGAGTGGCATCCAACGCGCCGGTCGCGAAGACCACGGCCAGGGCCACCGTGACACCGCTCAGCATCGCCGTCGCGGCGATCGGGATCTGATGCGCACCACCGAGTCGGCCGGCCGCGGTCCAGATCGCGATGGCGGCCATGATCGCCAACGCGAGGAGCACACCCCACCATGACCGGATGAGCCCACCGAGGACGACGGCCAGCACCGCCAGTTGCAGCACGCCACGGCCGATGGCGAGCACCGGCGCGAGCGGATGTGGCAACCGATTCGCCCAGAAGATAGCGGCACTGATCGCGGCCAGGATCGCCACGGCGACCAGTGAGGCGACCAGGTGCTCAGCGTGCGGCACCGCGGGATCAGCTCCGGGTTCCGATAGCCACCCACGCCACCGCATGGTGCGGCCCGGGTGCGGGCGGCAGCAAGTGCGCGCAGCGCTGCCGGAGTGCCTCGCGGTCGGAAGAGTCCAAGGTGGCCAGGTAGGCACCGGCCGGACCCACCCCCAATTCGTAAGGCTGCCACCAGGACTCGAAGCTGTCGTAGACCAGATCCACGCTTAACTCGGTGTCCGTGGCCAGCGACAACCCGGCGTCGCGCAGAAGGTCACGCAGTTCGCCGGCTTGCGTCCCACGCTGCCCCGATTCGTCCGGGACGTCCTCGAAAAGCTCGTTGGCCGCCTGCCAGAAGACCGACAACGGCGACCGGCCACCGCCGAAGTCCCACACCGATACGGCGACCCGGCCTCCGGGCCGGGTCACCCGGACCATCTCCGCAAGCCCGCGATCTGCGTCGGCCATGAACTGCACCACCAGTTGAGCGATCACCAGATCGAAGGTTTCGTCGTCGAACGGTAGTGACTCGGCGGCCGCCAACCGGACTTCGGCGTTCGGCATGCTTTCGCCCAGCGCCGCGACGAACGGTGGGGACGAATCGACCGCGGTCACGGCGGCCTCGCCCAGGAAGTAGGCAAGCCGCTGCGCCACGGCACCGGTGCCGGCACCGACATCCAGAGCGCGTTGCCCGGCAGTGGGCGCGAGCAGGGAGATGAGACGGTCAGCCAACCGATCGGCGTACCGCCCCATGAACGCCTGGTAGGCGTCCGCCGCGACGTCGAAACTCACGAGTCCAGCATGGCCGAAGTGGGATCGGTCCGCACGAGCCGGGCTGCTCGCGTCGGCAACCAGACGCCCAGGCCCATGAGGACCAGCGCCAGCGGCACGTGCACCGCCGTCAGGGCATCGTCGCCGTTGTCGGTGATCTGCCCACCGAGGTGGGCCTCACCCGCGATGGCCAGCACGAGCGCAACGCTGCCGAGCCACAGCGCGCGGTCACTGCGCAGCCGCAGGGTCACCCAGGCCGCCGCCGCGACTGAGCACAGCAGGGTGGCCCAGGCGCCGAGGTCATGCACGTGGATCCACGAGTCCGATCGCGGGTCGGATGCGAGGAAGAGTCCGGCCCACACGCCCTGGAGCACGATGAGGATCGCGGTCAGTCCGAGCAGGATCGCGGCGATGAGCCGGTCTCGTCTGGTTGTCACTCACCGACCGTGCGGGCACGGGCGGCGTAGCGACAAGAGGCTGGTCCCAGGTGTGGCTCAGGGTCCGAGTCAGGCGGGCGGCGGGTACGACCCAGGTCGTAGAACCGACCCCACGCGGGTACGCCGCGCGAGGACTGGTCGGCCGGTTACCGTCAGGGGGTGGACAGTGAGCGGCTCGCAGCGACGCCCGCAGCGCGCCTGGGTGCGATGTCGCCGGCGGCGCGCGATGCGGTGTTGGCTCTCGGTTGTCTGCTCATCGGGCTTCCCGAGGTCATCGCCCACGGCGGCTGGAACCTCAAGGTCGCGCTCGCGCTGATCGCCATGAGCGCGCCCGTCCTGCTCCAGAGCCGCTACCCCGTAGCGGTTTTCGCTGTCCTCGCGGTGTTCGCGGCGGTGCAGTGGTGGCTGGACGTGCGGGTGCTCAGCGACGTGTCGTTGTTGGTGGTGCTGACGACGCTGGTCATGCAGCGACGCACCCGGGCCGTGGTTGCCGCGGTCGTTGTCCTCGAGATCGGTGTGGTGCTCGCGGTCGCGAAGTGGTCCGAGCACTCCCTCCTGCTCGGCGTCCTGCTCAACATCGCCATCGCCGCCGCGGTGCTGCTGGGTGTCTACCTGCGGGAGCGCGCGGCCTATCTCACGCAGGTCACCGAGCGCGCCGGGCAGCTCGAACGCACCCGGATCGCGCGCGACATGCACGACGTCGTCGGCCATCATCTGGCGGTGATGATCGCGCTGGCTGACGGTGCCCAGGCAGCGGTGAAGCACGGCCAACCCCCGGATGAGGCGCTCCGGCAGCTATCCCTCACCGGTCGGCAGGCGTTGGCTGAAACCCGTTCTCTGGTGACTGTTCTCGCTGCGCCGACTGCGCCACTCCCGTCCGCGCTGGAGCAACTCGCGACTCCGGTCCGGCTGGCCGGCGTCCCGGTGCGGATTCAGGTCGCCGGTCAGCCCACCGCCGACAGCGGCGACGTCGACGAGGTGGTGCGGCGCGTCGTACAGGAAGCATTGACCAACACGCTCAAGCACGCCGAACGCCCAGCCAGCGTCGAGGTCAACCTCACGTACGCCGAGTCCACCGTGACCGTGGACGTCACCGACCGCAGTGCCCGGCCGCCGCTACCCCAGCCCGCGGGTCGTGGCATCAGCGGAATGTCCGAACGTGTTGCTGCACAGCATGGTTCGTTCAGCGCCGGGCCGGACAACAGCGGATGGCGGGTACACGTCACGCTGCCGGTCGTGACGCGATGATCCGGCTCCTGCTTGCAGACGACCAGCCACTGTTGCGGCTGGGCTACCGAATGGTGCTCGACGCGGAGCCGGATCTCGAAGTCGTCGCCGAGGCCGGCACGGGCCGCGAGGCGTTGGCTCAGGTCAGCGCGAGCGCACCCGATGTCGTGTTGATGGACGTGCGGATGCCGGAGATGGACGGCATCGCGGCGACGGCGCAGATCACCCGGACCTCGCCGCAGACGCGTGTGATCATCCTGACCACCTTCCAGCTCGATGAGTACGTCTTCGCCGGATTGCGCAGCGGCGCAGCAGGATTCCTCCTCAAGGATGTCGAGCCGCCTGCGCTGATCGCGGCGATCAGAGCAGTGGCCCAGGGGGATGCGGCACTCTCACCGCAGGTCACCCGCACGATGCTGGATGCGGTCGCTGACGCCCTTCCCGATCCGCAGACCGAGGCCGAGCGCCGCAGGATCACCGAGGTGCTCACCGCGCGCGAGCTGGAGGTGCTGGGACTGGTAGCAACCGGCCTGACCAACCCGGAGATCGCCGCGCAGCTCTTCCTGTCGGAAGGGACTGTGAAGGTGCACATCGGGCGGATCCTGGCCAAGTTGGAACTGCGTGGCCGGGTGCAGATGGTGATCCTGGCCTACCGGGCGGGCCTGGCTGGTTGAGCCCACCCGCCGGGACTCAGCTCGACGCCCTTCGCCGTGGGTCAGATCGTCAGGGATGGGTACAGCCTGCCGGTGCAGTTGCTGCTGATCCTCGGCTTCAGCCTGGTGACGTACGTCGTGGTCGAAGTCCCCGTCGTTGGTTACTGGGTTGCGCCGGACAGCACCGCGGCACGGGTGGACGCGTTCTCGAAATGGTTGGGCAGCCACAAGATTCAGACCGTTGCGGTCCTCGCGGGCATCATCGGGATCGCGATGATCATCAAGGGACTGACGGCACTGTGATCGCGGGCAGCTTGTGACACCCGGGAGTGTCGACGCCACCTCCGCAACAGCCGATCGACGAACGCTGCGGCCGCACTGGATAGCTCTCGGCGGTTTCGCCCTCGGGTTGGTCTCGGTCGCTGCCGCAGTTGTTCTGGCGCAGCGCGGCCTCGGCCAGGTCGCGCAGCCCGTGATTGAGCCCCGGTGCGTCTACACCGCGACGACGACCACCTGCGCGCCTGCGGGCTCGTCCGTCGACCTGCAGCGAGTCTCCAACCTCGCGACCCCGTATGTGGAGTTGCTTCAGGAGTTTGGTCTCAACCCCCCGTCCCGGTTCTTCCTCACCGGTTCGACGGCGGCGCCAGCAACCTACGTCAGGTTGGCGTTGCCCGCAGAGTTTGACTCCCCAGCAGCGGCGGTCAACCGGCAGCTTGCGACCACCATCGCTGGGCCACGCCCGTGCGCCAGCTGCGATCAGCTCGTGCGCACGAGCGTGGCCCAGGCCCGTGCTCTGCTGACCTGGTGGTTGTTGCGTCAGGTGATTGGTTCCGTACCCGTTCGAATGACACGGGCTCAGGCGTCTTGGTTGGTCAGCGATCAGGCAAGCCAGTGGGTCCTTGCCAATTACTCGGCGATTGCCAACTGCAACAGAGTGATTCGGATTCCGATGCCCTTTGCGACACGGTGAGCGCGCGGCGACTATGCGCGTCGGGTCAGTCCGGGCAGGACGGCCGTCCCCTCGACGCGAACCGCGCGCAGCGCGTGGGGGTTCAGGCCGAGCAGCTTGAGGATGGTCGGTGCCACCTGGGTGGTCTGCACGGGTGTGGAGACCACGTGATGGTGTGACCCGGGTGTGTCGACGAGCATCAGGACGTGCTGGTCGTCGGGATTCATTCCACCGTGTTCGGCGAGTTTCGTTGGCTTGGCGTAGACGACGCCTTCCCGGACCTTGCCGAAGACGTCCGGGTAGTGCCCGTTGTTCGTCGGCACTCCGAAGAACGTGGCGGCGGCGGCCCCGGCCCAGATCTGGGTCAACCCCGAGTGGGGCACGGTGATGGATTTTCCGTCGACGGTCAGGCCGTCAGCGGTGTGGCTCCACAGGTAGGCCTTGACGAAGTCGCACGCGGCCTGGGAGTTGTCGGAGAGGTAGGACTGCCAGAGGTCGTCGTTAGTACCCGCCACAATGAGGTCCTTCGCGTGCGGGTGTTTCTGGGCCCACGCTGCGTTGATGGCCGCGACGATCGGACCGTCCTTGATCGTGACCAGCTTGCGCGGGTCCTGGGGTGACTGTCCGTGCTTGGCGGTGAGGATGATCGAGGTCGAACCACTCAGCCCGTCCTTGTGGATCTGGCTGAGCATGCGGCCGACCTGGGCGTCCACGTAGTCGAGGGCGCTGGAAAGTACTGGACCAGGGACCAATTGGCCGCCGACCCACTGGTAGCCGCCGGCTTGCGGTGCGCTGGTGTGGTAGTTCCCGTGGGCATCGGGACCGATCAGGTCCGCCGGGGTCGTCTTCAGTTTCTGCGCGACCGAGACGACCTGAAAGTTCATTCCGAAGATGGCGGGGGTGCCGACGTGGTGCTTCCCGGAGTGGTCGTGACCGTTGATCTGGTTCAGGACAGCCTGGACCTTGTAGCCGTCGTACTGCTTGGTCGCGGCCTCGATGTGCGCCCAGTCATCGTCCTGGGGGTACGGCACGCCGTTGGGCTCCACCGCTTGGGAGTCGATCTCCGGTCCGAAGAAGTCGTCGATGCTGGCGGCGTGCGAACCGGGGCCGTTGAAGGACAGGTAGACCGCGTGCTTGTCGGACCATGCGGTGCGCAGGCCAGCCTGGTGGGCGACTTGGAAGATGCTGTTGTCGCCGAGGTAGTCCCACGGGGTGATCGGCTTGCAGGTCTTCGGGTCGACCGGGAAGGTCGCCGGGTTCAGGGAGGAGGCGTTGTTGTGCAGGCCCATGATCGCCGCGGGCCGGTTGTCCAGCCCCTTGCTGAAGATCGACCCGTTCTCGTCGAAGGAGGGGAAGGTGCCATTGGTCGGGTTGATGAAGTCGGGCACCGAGGCGAGCGCGTCGTCGGGTGAGTCGTAGATGACGTCGCCGCCGGTCGCCGGTTTGCCAGGCGTGCACTTGGTGCCGGGCTCGTCGGTCTTGTGGCTGTACTCGACGTCGTAGTAGATGCCCGTTGACTTTGGGTTGCCGCCCGTCATCAGCGCCGTGCCACCCGGATCGGAGTCCGAGGGATTGGACGTCCTGGCGTGGGTGTACTCAGTGCCGCCGCTTACCAACTGCGCAATGGCCGAGTGGGGGTGATGAGCGACGAACCAGACCAGGTCGCTCTGGTGCATACCGTCGACCGAGATCAACAGCACGTGCTTGCTGGTGTGCCGGACAGCCGGCGCAACGGGTGAGGGTTGGGCGGCGGCGGTTGCCGCGCCGCCAAACAGCCCCAGTGCTCCGAGGACGGCAATGGGCGTTATCACGCTATGACGCATGGCAATTCACTCCTGACAGAGGGTTCGAGAACAACTCCGCTACCCCAGCCGAGCAACCTCCGAAGTGACTCGGAGGAGCGCTAACGGAGGGTGAACATAGTGCGAATTGCGCACCAGATCGTGACCGCCTATGACCAGGGTCGTAGACCGGTGCATCGAAGCTCGGCCCGCCGGCTGATGTGGTGGGATCACTGAGCGGCCTACTGTCCGTTGAGTGTCTGGCTCTTCGATCAAGGTCCCACCGATCGATGGCGACTTCTGGGTCCTCAAGCTGCTGACCACCGCAGGCGGTGAAGCCCTCTCGGACTACCTGGCCGGTCGCAGCGTCGTCCTCGCGGGAGTCGTCGGGCTGGCGTTGCTCGGGCTCGGCGCCGCCGTGCAACTTCGCGCGCGCAGCTACCAGCCGGTGCCCTACTGGCTATTCGCTGCTGCGATCGCTGTGTTCGGCACGATGCTTGCCGACGGGATGCACGTGGTCGCCGGCATCCCCTACCCGGTGACCTCGACCCTCTACGCCGTGGCGCTGGCCGTCGTTTTCCTCTTGTGGCACCGGGCCACCGGCAGCATCGACATCCACACAGTGACCGCGGGCCGGCCAGAGCTCTACTACTGGTGTGCCGTGGGTGCTGCCTTCGCATTGGGTACGGCGCTCGGCGACTTCGCGGCGTTCAGCCTCGGTCTGGGGTACCTGGCGTCCGCCCTTCTGTTCGGAGTCCTCTTCGCTGCGGCGCTCCTGCTGCACCACCGCGCGAGGTGGGGTGCGACGGTGACGTTCTGGTCGGCGTACGTGCTGACCCGGCCCTTCGGCGCGTCGGTGGCGGACTATCTGGGCAAACCGCACGGGCACGGCGGCGGTCTCGGCTGGGGCGACGGCGCCGTCGCACTCGGATTGTTCGCAGCTTTCGCCCTCATGCTGATCCGGGTCGCGATCCGGTACGACGGCGTGGCCCGCCCCGTGGGTTCCACCGATGAAAGTGCGTGAATGACTGACCTGACCTATCCGCAGGCGCTGGTGATGGGCGCCATCCAGGGCGTCGCCGAACTCTTCCCCGTGTCCAGCCTCGGCCACTCGATCCTGGTCCCGGCGTGGATCGGTGGTTCGTGGTCGGATCTGGTGACGCAGCAGAGCTCCCGCGGCCACACGCCGTACCTCGCGTTCATCGTGGCCCTGCACGTCGCCACCGCCCTCGCGCTGATCGTCTTCTACTGGAAGGACTGGATCGCGATCATCGCGGGCGTCGGCGACCTGGCCCGCGAGCGCCGGCTGACGACGCCGAGGTCGCGGTTGGCCTGGTGGCTCATCCTTGGCACGATCCCCGTCTGCATCATCGGCCTCCTGCTCGACAAGACCCTGCGAACGGTCTTCGCCAAACCCCTCTACGCGGCAATCTTCCTGACGCTCAATGGTTTTCTGTTGCTTGCAGCGGAGTTGTTGACCCGTCGGTCACGAGATCGCGGCCTGCGCCTGCGGGATCTCGGCTGGGTCAACGCGACCATCATCGGCGCGTCGCAGGCGGTCGCGTTGCTGCCTGGTTTCTCCCGGTCGGGCGCCACGATCTCCACGGGTCTGCTGCGCGGACTCGATCACGAGAGGGCGACCCGGTTCGCGTTCCTGCTGGCCACCCCGGTCATTCTCGCCGCCGGTGTCCTGAAGATCCCGGAACTGTTCGGCCCGGAAGGCAAGGGGATCGGCGGGCAGATCCTGGCCGGCTCCGTGGTGGCGTTCATCTGCGCCTATCTATCTACGCGCTTCCTGACCCGCTACTTCCACACCCGGACGCTCTACCCGTTCGTCGTGTACTGCCTGATCGCCGGCGGGATCAGCATCCTGCGCTTCGCCTGATCAACGACCACAGCGCAGGCACAGGTCGTCATAAGGGCAGCCCCGACCAGTCTGACCACGATGAGCGATGTGAGCAGCGGCGTGATGCCTGATCAGCGGGTGCGCAGTGTCACCGTCGAGGATTCGTTCACCGGGTCCGGACGAGTGGCTACACAGATCAGTCTCGCCCTCGCGTGGCTGGTGATGCTGGGCGTCACCGCACTCTGGGTCAGCGGCGGCGGCATCCAGGAGGTCTTTTCGTCAGCGACAGGACTTTTCACGAGTCTCGGGCGGCTGACCGGTCTGCTCGCCTCGGCCGCGTTGCTGATCCAACTGGTGATGATGAGCCGGGTGCCCTGGCTTGAACAGGCCTGGGGTCAGGACGAACTCGCCTGCGGCCATCGGTTGGTGGGACTGACCAGCTTCACCGGGTTGCTCGTGCACATCGCGTTGATCACCATCGGGTACGCCGCGGCGCAGCCCGCGCGGTTATGGTCCACCGCCGTCGACCTCACGCTGAACTACCCGAGCATGCTGCTGGCCGTTGCGGGAACCGTGGCGTTATGTCTGGTGGTCTTTACCTCGGTCCGCGCCGCCCGGCGGCGGTTGCGCTACGAGTCGTGGCATCTCATTCATCTCTATGGGTATCTGGGCGCAGGACTGGTGCTGCCGCACCAACTGTGGACGGGGCAGAACTTTCTGACCTCACCCGTCGCGACGGTGTTCTGGTGGGGGCTTTGGGGCCTCACAGCCGCGCTCTTCCTGATGATCCGGATTGCTTCGCCACTGTGGCGTTCCCGTCGAGCGAACCGTTGGCCAGTTCTTCCAGTTGCGCTTCCTCATCCGTCCGGGTTGGACGCGGGCGACCCCGTTCTCACTTCCACGAGTCAGGTCTGACCGACGCGCCGCCGAGTCGGCCTCGGGTTAAGGCAAACCTCCCTACCCCAAGTGAATTAACCGAGTGGTTCCGGCCACTGTGACTTTGAGGGCAGCGCCAGCACCCTTTCTGAAACCGAATCGGACCACCGTGGGCCTGCCGTTCGCATCAGCCGCCTTAACGCCGTATTCATAGAATGCCGAGGCGGGATCAAGCACAATCGTTCCTCCAGTGGCGCAGGAGGGTCCCACCTGGTAATACCCCGCTGCTGGCGCGAAAATGCTGGTCGGGGACGTCATGAGGACGGGCACGGTTGGCATCGAAGCACCGCTACTCACCTGCACACCGCACACCTTCGTGGGCCGCCCATCGCTGTGAGGATTCTCCTCGCAACTTGCGAGCAGAACTGTCGTCAGAAAGAGGGCCGCGACCGCCGTGGGAATTTTTCTACTGGACAAGTGTCGCATTTAGATCACTGATATTGGCAAACGAATGAGGTGTTGGAGGTTTCGTGGCAGGACGATTTAACGGTGCTGCCCTGGGTCATGGAGATACGAAGCTGAGAATCGCTCATTTGTCCGCGGCCAGACACTGAGTAGTCCCAATAGGCGTTTGTGAACCTGATCCAATGGAAGTTCGGGGGGTTGTACAGAGCGTCTTGATAACTGGTGCGCTCGACGATCCATTCGTAAACGTAAGGGAGCGGCTGATACTTCGCCCCAGCTATTTGGGCACTGTCGCACGAATTCGTTGACCGGTTACACAGCAGCGCCTGAGAGGAGCTAGGGACGCTCACCTGAACGTAAACGTTCTGGCCGGGGCTGACGGGCGGGCCCTGAAGACTCTGGGTCGCGTTGGGAAAGAGCTCATACCACATATAGTTCTGTTGCCTAGACGAGGAACATGAAGAAGTTGTACAGATTGAGTCTGTCTCTGTCCCCGCCTGCACTAACGGCCACTCGGTGTTGTTGCACATAGTTCCGTTACCGAGGCCGACCCACTCGGAAAGGTAGTTGTTGGTGCTTCCCACGTGCGACACGGCGGGAACATTCCAGTTTGCCTCTACGCCCCACGGTCTACTGCTGGCTTGAAACTGATAGCCGCTCCAGTTCTTGGTGTAGTTCGTCACTGGGTCGCAGCCATCGTCAGGGCTCACGCCCTTGCCGCCCAGCCCCTCGGACCGTGAGCCGTGCGGCGCGCGACAAGTCATCACCCCCCAATGAACAGAGGGGTTGGCAATCCAGAGGTTTGCCTGAGACGGTTTGACCCCGAGGGCATTCAAGTCCATTCCCCGGCCGGGCGCGGGCAGAAGCGCCTCTCCGGCGGTGCCTCCCGGGCACCGAAGTGCGACTTTCCTCATGCGGCCCAGTGGAGGGCTGCTCGCAGCGGCAGTTACGTCGGCAGCAGATGAAGCCATCACCACCACTCCGCACCACAATGCGACGGCGGAGACAAACGCTTTGAGTTGCATCGCTCCCGCCTCCTAATCGCGGCGCAATAGGCTCGACGCGCCCTAGTGCCTCAGAGCGAACCGGATGTTGCTGAGAGAATCCTGAGACACGAGCAGAGACGGCCGCCGTCCTCAGGCTCGGAGGGGCTCAAGCCAACGACAGCTCGCGGAACGGCACCAGCCCCCAACTGGTCCAGGCTGGCCAGGTAGCCATTCTCGGTGTACGGATCGTGGCTGGCGACCAGCAGCAGTGGCACCGGCCCGTTCCACCGCGCGGCAACGCCATCAACACCGATTCCGGCGGCAGGTCGGTCTTGGGCAACATCATCGCCGTGGTGGCAACGTCGTCCCTCAACTCAGGCGGCGAGGGACAGTGGCAGCCCACGGTCGGCGTACCGCAGTGTGGACCTGCCCTGACCGGCAGGGCTCCCAGGTTTTATTAAGGTAGGGCCATGCCAGCCGGTCTCACCGTCGCCGACATTGCTGTGGGCCTCGTGCCCATCCTCGCCGCCCTGGTCACCGTCGGGATCTTCCGGTGGCGGCGCAAGGATGAGATCTTCACCGACGTCACGCCCGGGCTGGCCCCCGGAATCGGCGCGTCTGATCACACCGAGCGGGTACGCCGAGGGGTTGAGTACTCCGGCCCCGTCGCCGTCCGCTTCAACGCGCCCGACAACTCCACCCCGGCCCTGTCCGGCACGGTCATCGACGGCATCGTGCACGGCCGGGATCTGACCGCGACCTTGGTCGATCTGGCGCTGCGCGGGATCGTCACCCTGGAGAAGGAGACGAGTCCGAAGGGCAAGGACGACTGGCGGATCTCCCGCACCGGAGTCGGTGAGGAGACGATGGCCGAACACGAGCGAGTGCTGCTCGACGCGCTGCTGGCGGGTCGCACCAGCGTGCTGCTCGGGTCACTGCGCCAGGCCGACGTCGCGCAACGGTGGCGTAAGGCGGAGATCGCCGTCTACCGGGCCGTGGTCGATCGCGGCTGGTATCGCAAGCACCCGCGCTCGCGCAACGGTCTGCTGTCCTTCCTCGGTGTCGCTCTCATCGTTGCTGCCTGCGGCGCCGGTCTGGTAGCGGCGGTGGCCGAAAACCATTGGCAGTGGGTGCCGTTGGGCGTCGGACTGGGGGTGGGAGGCGTGCTGCTCATCTGGCGGGGCAGGGGTCGTACGCCGCGCACGGCTCTCGGGACGGCGGCCCGGATCCAGGCGCTGGGCTACGAGGAGTACCTCAAGACCGCCGAAGCCGGTCAGCTCAAACACGAGGAACTCGCGGGCGAGATCCGCTCGATGCTGCCGTACGCCGTGGCTTTCGGTGTCGCCCCGCACGTGGCGTCGGTGCTGGGGGAGGCGTTGCGGTCTGCGCGGATCGCGGAAGGGTCGGAGGCGGCGCTGGGGATGGCGGCCGACATGGCCCTCGACCCAGGAATCTTCTACTTGATGGACGGTCTGGTTGACCTGGTCGGGTCCGTTGATCTGTCGGCGCTGGCCGACGTCGATCCCGGGGACGCGTTGTCCGGCTTGCTCGACGGCTTCGACGGGCTGGGTGATGCGCTGTCCAACCTTGGCGACGGCATCGGCGACCTGGTCCCCGGCGACGGATGTCTCGACGGATGCGACGGCTGCGACGCCGGCTGCATCGACTTCTAGTCAGTCGGGCAGGTAATCGCGCCAGTTGTCCGGCAGGTCCAGCGGACCCCACTCGGCCGGCGGCTCCCAGTGCGCCCAATGTTGTTCGACGGGAACGCCGTTCGCCGAGACCAGTTCCTTGACCCGCTCGAAGTTGGCGCGGATCTGCTCCGCCTCAGCTTCGGTGAACCGGCCGTCGAGCACTTCCTGCTCGAAGAGTTCGACGTCCTTCTCCTCGACGGTTCCGTCCGGACTGATCACCAGGTCGAGTTCCTGGTCGGAGCCGTCGATGCCGCCCTCGAACCGTTGGATCGGTGCGATGACGTCGATGTACCAGCACTCGAACTCCCGGTCCGGGCCTGTCCAGAAGACGGTGGTCTGCCAGGGCTCACCGGCGCGCACGATGGTGAGCGCGCCGTGACCGGTCCACCGGTCGTGACCCCTTGCCTTCCAGGGGTGTTCACCGAGCGGGTGCGGCTCGGGGAAGCCCATCTGGGCCCCGGAAGGAATGTAGGTGACCAGGCGGTCGCCGGTGTCCTCCACGACGTACTCGCTGGTGACCAGCCACACCGCACCGTGGTGGATTTCCCGGGTCAGGATGACGTCGCCGAACTCCCACCGGGTCCCCGTGTATCGCTGCACGGGTCCGACGTTACGACACGGCCTTCTTGATCAGAGCGGTCAGTGTCTTCTCGACGGCCGGTGTCCACTTGAGCAGCGCGTACGTCGTGGGCCACAAGTCGCCGTCATCGAGAGTGGCCGCGTCTTCGAAACCCACTGTGGCGTAACGGGTCTTGAACTTCGCAGCGTCCTTGAAGAAGAGCACGATCTTGCCGTCGGCGTTGGTGTAGGCGGGCATGCCGTACCACGTCTTGCAGTCCAGGTCGGGCGCGACCGTGGTGACCAGCACGTGTAGCCGCTCGGCCAGTGCCTTGTCGTCCGGTGCCAACTCGGCGATCTTGTCGAGCACCTGTTGGAGGCCATCGGCCTTCTTGGTGCCCTTCCTGCCTTCCGCGCGCAACTCCTCTGCGCGTTCCTTCATCGCCGCGCGTTCGGCGGCGCTGAATCCGTCACTCATCAGTCGATCCCTCTCGTGGTCAGGCCTGTTGGATGCGCAGCAGGTTGCCGGCGGGGTCACGCACGGCGGCATCGCGCACACCCCAGAACTGATCGGTCGGCTCCTGCACGACCTCAGCACCGGTGGCCGCGGCGAGCCGGTCGAAGAGTTCGGCCAGGTCGTCGGTGCGGAACTGCACCGGGCTCAACTCACCCTTGGCCAGCAACGTCGCCAGGGCCTCGCCATCCTCCTTCGACCGCCCGGCCTGCGGTTCGGACAGCACGATCTGCAACGTGGGGTCCGCCGGTGAAGCCAGGGTGATCCAGTGGAAGCCGTCGTTCTCCACCTCGTTCTGCACGACGAGGCCGAGTGCGTCGCGATAGAACCCGGTCGCGGCGGCGGTGTCGTCGACGTAGATATGGACGAGGGCGAGGGTGGTTGCCATGACTACGAAACTAGAGGGTCAGCGGGCGGAGCGCTTCTCCGAAACTGCTCGGTTGGGCGGGCGTTTGCGCGGCCGGGTCAGGATGCGCGCCTCGCACGGTGGGACAGTGCGCAGCGCCTCATGATTCGCAGCGCGGTACGCCGACGGGGTCATCCCGACGATCTGGGTGAACTTCGCCGAGAACGAGCCGAGACTCGTGCACCCGACCAGGAAACAGACGTCCGTGACGCTCAACTCACCCTGTCGCAGCAGGGCCTTGGCCCGCTCGATGCGGCGGGTCATCAGATACGAGTAGGGGGTCTCGGCGTACGTCTGGCTAAATCGTCGGCTGAAGTGGGCGGGCGACATCAGGGCCGTGCGCGCCAACGCAGGTACGTCGAGTGGCTGGCTGTACTCGCGATCCATCCGGTCCCGGGCACGCCGGAGCCGTTTCAGTTCGTCGAGATCCACACCCACCCGGCCATTCTGGCCGATCTGATCACGGCGATGGCGACGCGCGGAATGTCGCCCTTTGATTGCGAGTGCGCTGTGCTGTCGGCAGAATCTCGGAAATGACGACTGCGACGCCGGCTGGCGCGAGCGCTCCCAAGAAGGGCGCGATCACGGTTGCGTCGGCAACGGCCATCGGCGTCGGCGGAATGATGGGCGCCGGGCTCTACACCTTGGTGGGCCTGGCGGCGACGACCGCCGGCGTGTGGATCCCGGTGGCTTTCCTGGTCGGTGGTCTGGTGTCGCTGTTCAGCGTGTACTCCTACGCCAAACTCGGCGCCAAGTTCCCCAGTCGCGGTGGCGCTGCTGCATTCCTCATCCGGTGCTTCGGCGACGGTCTGATCGCCGGCGGCTTGAACATCTTCCAGTTCCTCGGCTGGATCATCGCGATGGCCCTCTACGCCGCCGGTTTCGCGGGCTACGCCCGGGACCTGCTGCCGTTCGACACTCCGGACTGGTCGGGCAAGGTGATCGGCGTCGCGCTGGTCGTCGTGTTGGTCGGCGTCAACATGATCGGTTCCAAGCTCGTCGGCCGCTCAGAACTTTTCGTGATCGGCATCGAGTTGGCCATCATCGCCATCTTTGTCGTTGCGTCCTTCTTCAAGGCTGATCCCGACCGCTTCCACCAGGTCGGGGGCGAGGGCGCGCTCGGGATCCTGTTCGCGGCCGGTCTGCTCTACGTCACGTACGAAGGCTTCGGGGTGGTGACCAACTCCGCCGGTGACATGAAGAACCCGGCCAAGGAGTTGCCGCGGGCGATGTACCAGGCGTTGGCCATCGTGATCGTCGTCTACGTCGTGGTGAGTGCACTCATCGTGATGCTGCTGCCGTTGTCCGGGATCGTCGAGAACCAGGGCCACGTCTTCGCCGAAGCCGGTCGGGCGGCCTTGGGCCACGTCGGGTTCGTCGTGATCGGGGCGGCCGCACTGTTGGCCACCGCGTCCGGCGTCAACGCCACCCTCTTCGGCGACGCGAACCTGGCGTACACCGTTGCCAAAGAGGGTGAGATGCCCGAGGACTTCGCCCGTGGGGTCTGGCACAGCGGCACGTGGGGACTGCTGATAGCCGGCGGCCTGACCTGCGCGTTCGTGGTCTTCTTCCCACTGTCCGCAGTGGGGCAGATGGCCAGCCTGGCGTTCCTGATCGTCTACGGCACCGTCAGCCTCGGCCATCTGCGCCTGGCGGACCAGACCGGCGCCAAGCGGCCGCTGCTGTGGCTCGCGGTGCTGTTGAACCTGGCGCTGTTCTGCTTGTTGCTGGGTTACGCCATTCACACCGGACCCGCCAGCACGTGGATCACGTTGCTGGTCGTCCTGGTGTTCAGCTTCGTGGCCGAGTACGTCTACCGTCGCGTCACTGGTCGCCACCTGACGCTGCACCCGCCGCGCTTCTAGCCGGGTTCGCACATGTTGTGGATAGTGCGTGCGGCGCAGGAGTCGATCGTGACGGACCTGGAGCAGGCACGTGTCGCGGCGGACGTCGGCCCGACTAGTGCGACGGGCTGGTCAGCGGTTTGGGCCGATGAGTCAGTCGCGGGCCTACTGCCGATGCCCTGGGTGTCGGTGGCGCACGATTCGTCCCGGCCGGAGGGCCGCCCCGAGGTCATCGTCCGCGATGCCGATGGGATGCGGCACGGGCCGGAGGCTCCGCCAGAAGACGTTGCTGACCAGTTGCTAACCCTCTTCGAGGCACGTGAGGAAGACCGGGCGGGGATCGTCGAGGCGCTCGCGGACAGCGAGGATGCGGATGAACTACTGGACGGACTGTCCGCTCTGGGTCTGCCGTCGATGACCCCTGCCGACCCCGAGACCATGGTCATGGTGATCGCCGGCGCTCCGGTGGAGGCCCGCTTCGGTGCACACAAGGCGGGGCCTGCGTGGCTGGCGTCGCTCGATCCGCAGACGACGCTGGTTCTGCCCGTTGATGATTCGGACGAGGTTGGGGCGGGCGCCCGGCTCCCCCACAGCCAAGAGGTGTTCGTCACGGTGTCCACGGTGGTCGGTGGCCGTCGGCGCCAACTGGTGTTGTGGCGTTCAGCAGATGCAACCGGATTCGAGATCTGGCATAAGGGCGAGCAACTCGGCCGGTGGATCTGGAATCGCGCATGGCGTACGACGATGATGCAGACCTTGGACATCGAACCCCACGTCGTCGAAGCCTTGGCAGCGATCGCTGCAGGACCGGTCGAAGCGGTCGATCTGCGAGTTCTCTTGCGACGCAAGGCTGGAACCGGCACCGAGCTCACCGAGTTGGTTGGTCTACTGGGGTTGCCGCCCGGTGTCGCGGACCTGGCCAATGGCCGGGTGGAGCCGCAGCAGGTGCCCGGCGCGGAGCGCCTCGAGCGGCAGGGCATGGCCCGTTCCATGCGTACGGCGTTGCGCGAGGAGCCGCCGCTCTCGCCGCGCCCCGCTGTGCAGGGGCTGTACCTGCTCTACACCATCGGCACCGTCCTGGCCTGTCTGATCATGGCGTTGGTGTCGCTCACGGGTGTCGTGCGCCTGACCACCGGTGAGAGTGAGGAGTGGTTGTTCCTCGTGTTCTCAATGGGGATGACGCTGCTGCTCGGCTGGACCGCCCGCTATCGGGTACGCCGAGTGCTCGCCGCTCGCCGTACCTCACCTTCCTGACCGGGCCGAGAGGCGTTCTCAGAGAGTGCGGATCCGGACGTCGTGACCGGTGGAACGCGCGAGTCTGCCGTCCCGGGTGACCAGGTGGCAGTCAAGGGCCTCGGCCAGGACGACGTACGCCGCGTCGTACGCGCTGAGGTTCTGGCGTAACTGGAAACTGCGCAGTCTCAATGCCCCGTCACTCGGCCACCGCTGGATCGGTAACTCGGCGTAGTCGGTGAGCGCATCCTCGGCCCGGGCGGGGCTGAGGTGTCCGCCGAGAGTCAGTCCGCGAATCGCGGACACGACCTCAAAGTCGATGAGTTGGGGAGCGTGCAGGTCCTCTGCACTCAGCGTGTGGCGCAGTTCTTCGGTCGCCGGTGCGAGCGTGAGCGCGTCGACCACTGCAGAAGCATCGACGACGATCATCCGGCCGCGCGCTCGGCACGGGCGTTCGAGATGACCTCCGCTGAGGAGACAGCCGACCGCTCACTGCGCGCCGCTGCCCTAGCGAACACCTCGTCGGCAGTAGGGCGTTCGACCTCGCGCTGGATCACTTCGAGTAAGTAGCTGTTGAGCGATTGCCCGCGCGTCGCGGCGCGCGCCTTGAGTTGCTGGCGCGCTTCGTCGGGAACGTTTCGGATCTGCAGCAAAGACGCCATGCATACATTATGCATTGAAGTAAATGCAGGAGCGGCTGCGCCGTGCCTTCAATGACTTGTCAGCGCACTGCGTGGACGGCGATCGGCCACCAGTGGCGCTCATTCAGGTTGGCGTGGACCCCGATCCACTCGCCGGGGACGACCGGTTTCACTGCGTCATCGACTGCGAAGACCGGCACGTAAGCATCGGGTGTGGGATGTGGGTAGTCGGCATCGGGCTCAGGTGCGACGTTGCGCACGTAACCGACGCATCGCACCGCAACGTCTGGTTGGCTGAGCGTCCGTTGCAGCAGTTGACGCAATCCCTCTGTCGCGGTGAGCCGTTCGGCGCCGCTGCCCAGGAAGAGCGTGGGCAGATCGAGCCCTTTTGGCGATGAGACACAGAAGAACGTCTCGCCGCGCAGCAGCAGTAACCGCACGATGATCGCCGGCGACGGAGTCGGGCAGTCCTGGCCAACCCACACCTCCGCGGTGCTTCCACTCGGCAGCCACGATGCCTCAGGGGTCGAAGCCACCAGCACACATGCCACGACGTGAGTGTGTCAGCCCGATGATTCTGAGGACTTCCAGGGTTTTGAGGATGTGAGCGCGCGCGGAGTCCTCAGAAACGTCGTGATCCTCAAAATCGGTGCGGTTGCCGGGGAACAAAGTCACCCTAACCAAAGTTGAGTCTAGTGAACGCAACTTTGCGGAGCAGGGGTTTGACAACTCCGACGAAGCGGGGTTGAGTCGGAAGCAGTCAATCCCGCAAGGTGAGGGGCACGAAAACCGGCTCCTCGGCGTACTGGATATCAACAAACAAAAGGAGCACCACTCATGGCTCGTGCGGTAGGCATCGACCTCGGCACCACCAACTCAGCTGTCGCTGTCCTCGAGGGCAACGACCCCGAAATCATCGCCAACGCCGAGGGCGGCCGCACCACGCCGTCCGTTGTCGCGTTCGCGAAGAACGGCGACGTTCTGGTCGGCGAGATCGCCAAGCGCCAGGCCGTCACCAACGTCGACCGGACCATCCGCTCCGTCAAGCGCCACATGGGCACCGACTGGACCACCGAGATCGACGGCAAGAAGTACACGCCGCAGGAGATCTCGGCCCGCATCCTGATGAAGCTCAAGCGCGACGCGGAGTCCTACCTGGGCGAAGACGTGACGGACGCGGTCATCACCGTGCCGGCGTACTTCGATGACGCCGAGCGTCAGGCCACCAAGGAGGCCGGTGAGATCGCGGGTCTGAACGTCCTGCGCATCATCAACGAGCCGACCGCTGCGGCCCTGGCCTACGGCCTCGACAAGGGCAAGGAAGACGAGCTCATCCTGGTCTTCGACCTCGGTGGTGGCACGTTCGATGTGTCCCTGCTGGAAGTCGGCAAGGACCCCGAGGACGGCTTCGCGACCATCCAGGTGCGGGCGACCAGCGGTGACAACAAGCTGGGTGGTGACGACTGGGACGACCGGATCGTGCAGCACCTCCTGACCACCGTGAAGAACACGACCGGTGTCGACCTGTCCAAGGACAAGATCGCGATGCAGCGTCTGCGCGACGCGGCGGAGCAGGCCAAGAAGGAGCTCTCGTCGAGCACCAGCACCAACATCTCCCTGCAGTACCTCAGCATGGGTGAGAACGGCCCGATCCACCTGGACGAGACGATCACCCGCGCTCAGTTCGAGCAGATGACCAAGGACCTGCTGGACCGCACCAAGGCGCCCTTCAAGCAGGTCATCAAGGACGCCGGCATCAAGGTTGAGGACATCGATCACATTGTGCTCGTGGGTGGTTCGACCCGCATGCCCGCCGTGGCCGAGGTCGTCAAGGAGCTCACCGGTGGCAAGGAAGCCAATAAGGGTGTCAACCCCGACGAGGTCGTCGCGGTCGGCGCGAGCCTGCAGGCCGGTGTGCTGAAGGGTGAGCGCAAGGACGTCCTGCTGATCGACGTGACCCCGCTGAGCCTGGGCATCGAGACCAAGGGTGGCCTGTTCACCAAGCTGATCGAGCGCAACACCGCTATCCCGACGAAGCGTTCGGAGGTCTTCAGCACGGCTGAGGACAACCAGCCGTCGGTGGAGATCCAGGTCTTCCAGGGTGAGCGCGAGATCGCCAAGCTGAACAAGCCGCTGGGCAACTTCGAGCTGACCGGCATCGCTCCGGCTCCTCGTGGCATCCCGCAGATCGAGGTCACCTTCGACATCGACGCCAACGGCATCGTGCACGTGTCCGCCAAGGACCGCGGCACCGGCAAGGAGCAGTCGATGACGATCTCCGGTGGGTCCGCCCTGCCGAAGGAAGACATCGACCGCATGGTCCGCGAGGCCGAGGAGCACGCCGCTGAGGACAAGAAGCGTCGTGAGGAGACCGAGGCCCGCAACACCGCGGAGAACCTGGTCTACTCGACCGAGAAGTTCCTCGCCGACAACGGCGAGAAGGTTCCGGCCGAGACCAAGGACGAGGTCACCAAGGCTGTCGAGGACCTCAAGGCCGCGCTGAAGGACGAGAACACCTCTGCGGAGGACATCTCGGCCAAGACGACTGCCGTCAACGACGCCTCCCAGAAGATGGGTGCCGCGATGTACGCCGCGTCCCAGGCCGAGGCCGAAAGCGCCTCTGCTGGTGGCGAGTCCACCGGTTCGGCGGAAGGTACGCCGAGTGGTGACGACGACGTGGTTGACGCCGAAGTGGTCGAGGACGACGAGGACACCAAGTGACGGACTCCGTCAACAACCCCGAGGCCTCGGACCCTCGCGAGAGCGAGGAGTCCGAGGCCACCGGGCCGGTGGTCCGCGACAAGCGGCGCCTCGACCCGGAGACTGGTGAGGTCCGGCAGCCCGAGCAATCGGCTGCCGACCTGAAAGCGGCCGAAGCTGCCGCATCGACTGACGGACTGCACCCCGACACGCTTCTCGCGCAGGAGCGGCTCGAGGATCTGCAGCGTCTGCAGGCGGAATACGTCAACTACAAGAAGCGCGTGGACCGGGACCGCGACACGCACCGTGAAGCCGGTGCGATCGGGGTGCTGGACTCGATCCTGCCTGTGCTGGACGAGATCCACCTGGCCCGGCAGCACGGTGACCTGGAGGGTTCGCCCTTCGAGAAGATCGCCGACAAGCTCGACGCGGTGCTGACCAAGCACGGACTGGTGCAGTACGGCGCCGTGGGCGACGCGTTCGATCCCACCGTGCACGAGGCCCTGATGCACATCCAGGCCGAGGTGCCGGAGGGGTCCGAGGGCACCACCGTCGTGCAGGTGATCCAACCGGGCTACAAACTCGGAGACCGCGTGCTGCGACCTGCGCGGGTCGCCGTCGCAGATCCGGCGTGATTCTTTGACACACAACAACATTCACACGAAGGGAGGCGTCGGACATGGCTAGTCAGGACTGGTTCGAGAAGGACTTCTACGCCACGCTCGGCGTCCCCAGCGACGCCAGCGAAGCCGACATCAAGAAGGCCTACCGCAAGCTCGCCCGCAAGTACCACCCCGATCAGAATGCGGGGGACGAAGCGGCCGAGCGCAAGTTCAAGGAGATCGGCGAGGCCAACCAGGTCCTGTCCGACCCTGAGCAGCGTCAGCAGTACGACGCGGTGCGGCAGATGGCCCGTGGCGGCCCCCGCTTCACGGCGGGTGGTCCAGGCGGTGGTGCGGGCGCTGGCGGCGCCGGGTTCGAGGACGTCTTCTCCTCGATGTTCGGCGGTGGCGCTGGTGGCGGGCAGAACGTCCGCTTCTCCACCGGCGGTGGCGGCGCCCAGGGCATCAACCTGGAGGACCTGTTCGGCGCCTTCAGCGGCGGACAGCCAGGCGCTGGACAATACGGTGGCGCAGGCGGATTCGGCGGTTATCAGCAACGGCCGCAGCGTGGGGCGGACCTCGAGGCCCGCACCACGATCACCTTCCGGCAGGCCGCTGAAGGCGAGACGCTTTCGCTGCAGACCGGTGATGGCGAGACCATCAAGACCCGGATCCCCGCTGGGGTGAAGGACGGTCAGACCATCCGGTTGCGCGGCAAGGGTCAGCCAGGCCCGGCCGGTGCCGGTGATCTGCTGCTGCAGGTCAGCGTGACACCGCACCCGGTCTTCAGCCGGGACGGCAACAACCTGACCCTGGACCTGCCGGTGACCTTCGCCGAAGCCGCTTTGGGTGCAACGGTTTCCGTGCCCACCCTGGACGGCAAGCACGTCAAGGTCAAGGTTGCTGCGGGAACCCCGTCCGGTCGGGTACTGCGGGTCAAGGGCCGCGGTATCAAGGCCAAGTCCGGCACCGGCGACCTGCTCGCCAAGGTGCAGGTCGTCGTACCGCAACGTCTGACTGACGAAGCCAAGGCCGCCGTCGAGGCACTGGCCAAGCAGGAAGAGGGGGTCAACCCCCGGGCGGAGCTGGAAGCGCAGGCTGCGCGATGAGCTTCACCCCGACGCACGACACCCCGGTCTACGTGATCTCGGTGGCCGCTGAGCTGGCCGGGATGCACGCACAGACGCTGCGGCAGTACGACCGGCTCGGTCTGGTCACCCCTTCCCGCACGCAGGGCGGTGGTCGGCGCTATTCCGCGCGCGACATCGCCCTGCTGCGGGAGATCCAACGGTTGTCCCAGGAGGAAGGCATCAGCCTGGCCGGCATCCAGCGGATCATGGAGCTGGAGCACCAGGTGGAAGCCCTGCAGGACAAGGTCGTTGAACTGGGTGACCGGCTGACGGCGCTGCAGGCCGGCACGCGGATCTTCGCGGCCGGCGCGGACGGCCAGATCGTCGAGCTGCGCCCGGGGGAGCGCCCGTTGCGCCCGTCCCGGAGTACCGCGCTGGTCAGCTGGCAGCCAGGTAACTAGCTGGAGACGGTCTCCGCCAGTTTGGCCAGGGAATCGTCCAACTCATCCTGCGAGATCAGCGGGAAGAGATTCTTGGCCAGCAACTCCTTATCGGTGACCTTGCTCCAGTCGTAGGTCAACGTGACCTCGGTCTGGTCGGGTCCCTGCGCGTCCAGCTCGTAGACCCACTCCCAGCCGGGCGGCTCGTTGCCCGCGGGAGCGGTCTGCCAGGCGATCAACTTGTCCTTGGCGAAACCGTTGATGTGGTTATCGGTCTGGTACTCCCCGCCCATGTGGTCGCCCTCCATGTTCATCGTGAACACGTCGCCGACCTCCTTGACGCGGTCACCGTGCGCGAGGCTGCGTACGAAGCCGGAGGTGTCCAGGTCGACGTGCCGGTGCGGGTTGCTCAGCACGTCGAAGATCTCGGCGGCCGACGCATCGATGGAGCGGCTGGCGCTCAACTTCTTCTCATCACTCATGGCTCCAACCTCGCGTGCTGCCGCCGTCGGAACAACCTCTGATCGGAGGCGACCGGCGGGGTGGCACAATCACATCTCATGACCATTGAGCTGACCCGCCGTGCAACCCTGGCCGGCGGGTTTGCGCTGCTTGGCTGGGCGGCCACTGGATCCGCGCAAGCGGTAGCCGCGCCGAAGGTGACGTGCTACCCGGTCACCTCCTCGCGGGTCGCCGTACTCGTCTCAGGGGTTTCCGGTGCCGTCCGCCTGCAGAACCAGGCAGGGAAGGTGCTCGGCCAGGGCAGCGCCCTTTCCGGCACGGCGATCGTGTCGGCGACCGTGCCCGCCAACGCCATCACTCGGCTGGCTTTGGTGACTTCGACTGGGACAGTGCAGCTTTCGGTGTCAACCACGACTGCGGCGCTGAATGCCTCGCTGTGGCGAGTCGCCAACAAACGCATCGCACTGCCGGCCGGTTTTGCGCCTGCCCTGGTGACCGCGAGCGGCACTTTCCGGTTGCGCCGGGACTGTGCAGCGGCGTACGGCACCCTCCGTCAGGCGGCAGCCCGGGCGGGGCATCCCACCGGTTTCACTAGCGCCTACCGGTCCTACGCGGGCCAGTTGTCGCTCTACAACTCCTACGTACGAACGCTCGGCCGGGCCGGTGCCGATCGGCAGTGCGCCCGTGCCGGTCACTCCGAGCACCAACTAGGACTATCCATCGACCTCAAGGGGTCCGTGGGGACTTCTGCTCTGGCGCAATGGATTTCGGCCAACGCGTGGCGGTACGGCTTCATCGTGCGCTACCCCAGGACGGCGACCGCGGTGACCGGTTTCGAGTGGGAGCCCTGGCACGTGCGGTATGTCGGGGTGCCCCTGGCGACCGATTTCACCCACCGCAGGGCAACCGCGCTCGAGAGCTACGTCGGGCTGCCGGCCGCGCCTACCTACTGACCGGCTGCCCGGCGGATCTCGACAGCGTCGCCGCCGTAACGGCGAGCAAGCCGCTTCATCCCATCGGCCGGGCGGATCAGCTCCGGCCACTTGGGGGTGAGGGTGTCCCCTTCCCGTACGCCGCTGACTCGCCTGCGCAACAACGGCACCACCTCGCTGCGCACCCAGCGCGATTCTTCGCGCAGGGTTTGCCCGATCGGCCGGGATTCGAAGGGTGGGAACTCGGGCAGTTTCAGCGTGTGCGGGATGCCGAGTTCAGCGAGGATCGCAGCCGCCATGTGTTTGTGGCCGGGTCGGGACATGTGGATGCGGTCGAAGCTCCACAGTCGACGATCGGCGAACGTCGACATCCGGTCGTGGTCGATCAGGATCGCGTTCTTGTCGCGGGCGATGTCGCGAACCGTATTGTTATAGAACGCGATTCGTCGTCGCACCGGTTCTAGGATCGGGCCACGGGTGGCGTCGTAGGCGGTGAAGAGGACGAGCTGGGCGTCCGACGCGTGAAGCCGGTCCACAGTCTGTTCGTACAGGTCCATGACCTCGGCCATATTGACCCGCGCGGTCAGGATGTCGTTGCCGCCGGCGTAGAAGCTCAGCACCGTCGGCCGTAGGGCTAGGCCATCCTCGACCTGTTCGTCGACAACTTCGCGCAGGTATTTACTGCGGATGGCGAGGTTCGCGTAACGCCAGCGATCGTCGTACCGGCCCAGTTGTCGTGCCATCCGGTCGGCCCAGCCCCGGACCCCGTTGGGATAGAGCGGGTTCGGGTCACCCACGCCCTCGGTGAAGGAGTCACCGATCGCTACGAACCTCCTGCGCATCGATGGCAGGGTAGGCGCGGTGGGCGAGCACAAGGTGTCTTAGAGGTGGCCGGCGCGCGGCCGGTCGCCGACGTTTGGTGACGCGTGTGAGCAGACCTGCGTCCAGACCCGGAACGGCCCTATCGCCGTTGCTTCACTGAGGCCGTTCCTGTCGGCGTTTCTTGCGTCTATTCGAGGTCAACGATGAGGTCGGTGATGGTGGTGGTGTGGGCGTAACCTCGGACCGGGAAGCTTCGTCCTCACCAAGTAGAGATAAAAATGATCCAGGCACTACGACAGCGCTGGCAAACGCAAGAGGGTATCACGCTCAAGCGACAGGTACGCCGATGGCTGGCCGGGCAATCTTCTCGGCCGCAGGTTCCATTGATTGATGGCAAACTCGACCTGCGCGGAATGCGAATCACTTATAATGAAGTCGCGAGTTCTGCTGGCGAAGTCGGTGTCGTGGACACCGAATGGCAGGGTCTTGATCTTCGGTACTCTGAATTGTCTCACCTCCGATTTTCTCGGGCGAGAATAGTGGATTGTGATCTGAGTGCTGCCCGTTGTGACGATCTAAGGTTCTGGGGTAGCGCCATTCAAGATAGCGACCTCAGGTCCGCGTATATTCGCGATTCTAACCTTGGAGCAATCGAAGTGGTCGGCAATGAAGCCACCACCTGGGAAAAGGTTGATCTCCGACGTTCGAAGATCAAGTCGGCGCACTTCACTCGATCGAATTTGTCTGCTGTTCAATTAAGCGGCGCACATTTAACGGATGTTAGCTTCGTGGCCTGCGACTTCTCCTCCGTAAATTTCGACTGTACTCTTCGCCGAACCCGGTTCGAAATGCTTGATGTTCGCTCACGGGCTATGACGAAGAGCTATCCCTCATTCCACGGGGCTACCTTTGAAGACGTGTTCCTTTCCCTGGGGAGGTATTCAAAAGAAGATTTCGATCCTGGCACGGCTGTCATTATTTCCGAATTTAGTTCGAATTCGGCTGAATTCCTAAATCGGTTAGAGGACGATCAGAGACTTAGTGCTGAGATTTTGCGGGCGATAATACACCAATACGCTGGCAGGTCTTTTCCGCAAGGGGAGGACAAAGTATTTCTGCTCAATGATTCGAAATTCGACGATCAAATAGGCGAGACTCTACCTGAACTGTTGTAACGAGCAGGGGGTTGGCGTGGTTTCATGTAACGGGCACGGTCAGATATCGCTCGCGGAGGTGATCGCGACCGATACCCATGGCGTGATGAGTAGGCGAGGCAACGCAATTTGATGGATGAACTTGATTTCACGCCGACTTTGGGGGATCTAGGATATCGCAAGGTTGGCCGACAGGGTTGGGTCCGGTCATATTCGGAGGTCGAGCATGTCGTCTCTCCGTCCCGCCGAGCGTCCAGGGTCAGATTCCAATGGGGATTGGTTGTCCCTGGGGCAGTGGATCCGGTGTGGGACATTACTTATACACCTGGTGCCGTTGAGGGAAGCGTTATGACGGGGACGGCTGCAGGACTTCGCCACTCAGATGGCGCTCGGTGTACGCCGGAAAGTCTGGTTGCCAATCCTTCTGCCGTCATCAGTCGAGATATTGACAATATGGACAAGTTTATGTCGCAGTTCACTACGCGACGCAGCATCGCTGACTTCCTCATACACGACTTCGATAATTGCGATAGGCGGTATGTCTTTCCGGGGAATGAGACAGCTTGCCTATTAGTGATCGCCGTTCTTCTTCAAATTGATGGAGATGAGCGCGTGCGGCAATTCACGGAAGAGGCATGTTTGAATCTGGCAAAAGTTTCAGGTCCGCTCTCTCGCCATCGTATTGCAGCACTCCGCGGGTAGCGCCGGAGAGCGAAGAGTCGCTTGTGGCGCTAGCTTCTGCGGAGCAACGTGATGCCGAAATGGCGGCGCTTGGCCAGCAGTATGTGCGGCTACAGGCTCGGGGCACCGTTGGAATAATCTGCGAGTTCAGCCGTCGGCGTCGTTGAAGTTTTTCCTTATCTAACGTGGACAGCGCTGAGCCGCCGAAACGGATCAGGTTCTCCCTTTGGGCGCACGAGCCATCCTGGCGGCGTTACTGGTAGGCGCGAGCGGCTATGTGATCTACGGCGTCGTGGGGCTCGCATTCGACGACCATGGAAGCCTGATCCACGCTGTGGTGTTCCTGGCCTTCATCGTCCTCTTCGGACTAACGCTGAAGCTGATCTTCTGGGCCGTGCTCAGCGTGCTGCCGCGGCTATTCCCCGGGCGGTATCAGAAAGGTGAACGAGGGATTGTCTGATGGGCCTGAAGGCAGCCTTGCGCCGGAGCGCCAGTGCAGTAGCCGGCCCTGGAGCCTGGCAGGCTGGGCACATGGCCGAATACCTCCTGGTTTTCCCCGAGCGCGACGACGCGGACGCCGTCGCTGAGGAACTGCGCGATGACGACTTCGCGGAGGTACGAGTCATCCGGGAGGCCCTCGCGGGGGAGGACGACAGCGAGGACCACGACTGGGCGGTGTACGTGCGGGTCGACACCATCGATGACCCGACCAGCGCCGTGGCGAAGGCACTCGTCGAGCGCTTCCAGGCAACCGCTGCGGAGAAGGGTGGCTGGCTGGACCAGCATCTGCGGTGAGTCTGCCGGAGGGTCTACTGCTCCTGACCGCGGGCTTCTTCGCCGGATTGGTCGGCTTCGTTACGGGTTTGGCGTCGCTGGTCTCCTACCCGGCACTGCTCGCGGTGGGTCTGCCGCCGGTCGCGGCCAACGTCACCAACACCGTCGCCCTCGTCGGAGTGGGTGCGGGCGCGCTGGCCAATTCCGGACGCGACGTTTTCAGCTACCACCGGCGCCGCCTGGTCGTATGGGCCATCTGCTCGATCGTCGGCGGCCTGATCGGCGCCGTCATTCTGCTGGTGGCACCGGCCGACTCGTTTGCGGCGATCGTGCCCTTCCTGGTCGCGTTGGCCGCACTGGCGCTGTTGCTCCAACCGCGCATCCGGGCCCTGTCGCGCGGCGGTGATGCGCCGCGCGCTTTCGCCGTCACGCTGCTCGCAGTGTCGGTCTACGGCGGCTACTTCGGTGCGGGTGCCGGGGTGATGTTCCTCGCCGCCATGCTGCTGTTCACCTCCGAATCCATCGTGCTGGCCAGCATCATGAAGAGCTTCCTGCTCGGCCTGTCCAACCTGGTCGCCGCCATCTACTTCGCGATCAGCGGACCCGTGCACTGGCTGCCCGCCCTGGTGATGGGCGCGGGCGCCCTGGTCGGCGGCTACGCCGGGCCACCCGTCGTACGCCGAGTCCCGGCTGATCTGTTGCGCTGGACGATCGCGGCGGCCGGGTTCGGGCTGGCGATCTGGCTGTGGATCTCCCGCTGACCCGCGCTAGGCGGCGGTGATCCGGATGGCGACGCGGGGCGCTTTCGGCTTGCGCCGGACGAACGACGCTACCGACTCGACGGCCATGAACAGGCGGAACTCCAAGCCGTACTTCGCCTTCAGCAACGCCGCGACGTTCTCGACGCTGCCCTGGTCCGTCTCGATCGAGGCGGTGGCTTGAACGGGGACGGCGCCGTCGGCCACCTTGCCCCGCCGCCCGCATTCGACGACCTCGACGCGCGAGGTGTGCCGCAAGCGCTTGAGCTTGGCGGTGCCGCTCGGAGTGAAGACGACCAGCGAGTCGCCGTCGCGAGCCACCCAGACCGGCGTCCCGACGCCCTCACCGTTCTTGCGGTAGGTGGTCAGGAGGATGAAGTGCACGTCGCCGAGGGCCAGCAGGTCGCTCATGGGCCTAGTCAACCAACGCTCGACCACCCGCAGGAACGTGCGCGAGACTGGAGAGGCGATGGCCATAGAAATCCAGAGTTGAGCGGAATAGGCTCAACTTTGAGCAGGTTGAACTTCATAGGACGTACGTCGGCCGGCCTGTCCCTTGGGTAGGCGCGGGCCGCCGTACCAGCACTTAACAGACGCACTTGAAGGAGAACCATCACCGTGGATCTGCAACTGACCACCAAGGCCCAGGAGGCCCTCAGCGGTGCGGTCCAGCACGCGACCGCCGCCGGGAACCCCCAGGTCGAGCCCGTCCACCTGCTGCTCGCACTGGCCGAGCAGACTGACACCACCACCGGTCCGCTGCTTGAAGCGACCGGTACGTCCGCCTCAGCGGTCATCTCCGAAGCCCAGCGGCTGATCGGCCAATTGCCCCGCAGCACAGGCGCTTCCGTTGCCCAGCCGTCGATGACCCGCGAACTGCTCAACGTGCTCGAGCGCGCCCGTCAGGAGATGACGGCGATGGGTGACACGTTCACCTCGACCGATCACCTGCTGCTCGCGCTGGCTCGCACCGGTGGTTACGGCCTGAACGCCGATGCGCTCGCGGCTGCGATCCCGCAGACCCGCGGCGGCGCCAAGGTCACCACGCAGGACCCCGAAGCGGCCTTCGACGCCCTGGAGAAGTACGGCACCGACCTGACGGCTGTCGCCCGCGACGGCAAACTGGACCCGGTCATCGGCCGCGACCAGGAGATCCGTCGTGTCGTGCAGGTGCTGTCCCGCCGCACCAAGAACAACCCGGTCCTGATCGGTGAGCCCGGTGTCGGCAAGACCGCCGTCGTCGAGGGCCTCGCCCAGCGAATCGTGGCCGGCGATGTCCCAGAGTCGTTGCGCGGCAAGCGGTTGATCAGTCTCGACCTCGGTGCGATGGTCGCCGGAGCGAAGTACCGCGGTGAGTTCGAGGAGCGGCTCAAGGCCGTCCTGGAGGAGATCAAGAACTCCGGCGGACAGGTCATCACCTTCATCGACGAGTTGCACACGGTCGTGGGTGCCGGCGCGACCGGTGACAGCGCGATGGACGCGGGCAACATGCTCAAGCCGATGCTGGCCCGCGGCGAGTTGCGCCTCGTCGGTGCGACCACGCTGGACGAGTACCGCGAGCACATCGAGAAGGACCCTGCTCTGGAGCGGCGTTTCCAGCAGATCTACGTCGGCGAACCATCCGTCGAGGACACCATCGCCATCCTGCGTGGTTTGAAGGAGCGCTACGAGGCGCACCACAAGGTCGCCATCGCGGACTCGGCGCTCGTTGCTGCCGCATCCCTGTCGGACCGCTACATCACTGCCCGGCAGTTGCCGGACAAGGCAATCGACCTGATCGACGAAGCCGCCTCGCGGCTGCGGATGGAGATCGACTCCTCCCCGGTCGAGATCGACGAACTGCGTCGTGCGGTCGACCGGTTGATGATGGAGCAGCTGCACCTGGAGAACGAGACCGATGACGCCTCGAAGGCCCGGCTGGCCAAACTGCAGGCCGACCTGGCCGACAAGGAGGAGCAGCTGGCTGCCCTCAACGCGCGGTGGGAGGCCGAGAAGGCCGGTCTGAACAAGGTCGGTGAGCTCAAGGCCCAGATCGACGAATTGCGCACGCAGATGGACAAACTCGAGCGCGACGGTGACTTGGGCGGTGCCTCGAAGATCCGCTTCGGTGACCTCCCGGCGCTGGAGAAGCAACTCGAGGAGGCGCAGGCTGCCGAGGCCAGCGCATCAACTGCGGGTGCTTCCGGCGAAGGCCCGATGGTCAAGGACGAGGTGGGTGCCGACGACATCGCCGACGTCATCTCCTCCTGGACCGGGATCCCCGCCGGGCGTCTGCTCGAGGGTGAGACCGAGAAACTGCTCAAGATGGAAGAGGTCCTGGGTGAGCGACTGATCGGCCAGAAGGCGGCTGTCCAAGCCGTCTCGGACGCCGTACGTCGTTCGCGCGCAGGGGTTTCCGACCCCGACCGGCCGACGGGTAGCTTCCTGTTCCTCGGCCCCACGGGTGTCGGTAAGACCGAGTTGGCGAAGTCGCTTGCGGACTTCCTCTTCGACGACGAGCGGGCCATGGTCCGCATCGATATGTCGGAGTACTCCGAGCGGCACGCGGTCGCGCGGCTCATCGGCTCCCCGCCCGGTTACGTCGGCTACGAAGAGGGCGGTCAGTTGACCGAGGCGGTCCGTCGCCGGCCCTACTCGGTGGTCCTGCTCGACGAGGTCGAGAAGGCGCACCCGGAGACCTTCGACATCCTGCTGCAGGTCCTCGACGACGGTCGCCTGACCGACGGCCAGGGCCGCACGGTCGACTTCCGCAACGTCATCCTGGTGATGACCTCCAACCTGGGCTCGCAGTTCCTGATCGACCCGACGGTGACCCGTGAGGCCCAGCACGAGGGCGTGATGGCTACTGTCCGTGGGACGTTCAAGCCGGAGTTCCTCAACCGGCTCGATGAGATCGTCATCTTCGACCCGCTCAGCAAGGAGGAGCTGGCCTCGATCGTGGATCTGCAGGTCGCTTCCTTCAGCAAGCGGCTCGCCGATCGCCGGATCACGTTGTCGGTCACCGACTCCGCGCGGCAGTGGCTGGCCGACGAGGGCTACGACCCGGCGTACGGTGCCCGGCCCCTGAAGCGGTTGGTGCAGAAGGAGGTTGGCGACCAGCTGGCCAAGGAGCTGCTGGCCGGTGAGGTCCTCGACGGCCAGACCGTCGTGGTCGATCATCCCGAAGGCAGCGACGGCCTGGTGCTGACCCCGGAGCCCGCCCTGGTCTAACCGCCGGATCTGCCCCAACTTTTGGAACGGGATCCACCTGATTGATGCTGGACGCGGTGAATCCCGTTCCAAAAGTGGGTAGTCAGAGGGCCGTGGACGCCGTGACTACGAAGTGAGCGCGGCGACGACCTCGTCGGGTGCTTCGTAGGTCAACATGTGGCCCTTGCCGTCCAACTCCACGAGCGATGCCGAGGGCAGTTTGTCCACGATCCGCTTCGCCAGGACCGGTGGGGTCAACTTGTCCTTGCTGCCCACCAGCACGGTCGTGGGGATGTCCGCGAAGTCCGGCAGCACGGCGTACTCGTCATGCTCGGTGATCGCCTTGATGAACCCGGCCATCACCCCGGTCCGGGTCCGGCGGATGTCGGCCAGCGTGGCGTCGATCGCCGACTGCGGAGCCCCGGGCGCGAACAGCATCGGCACCATCCGGTCGGCGCGCGCCGCCGGTCCCATCCGGAACGGCACGTGCGCCAGCGCCGTCCACACCTGTTTCTCCGCCGGCAACCCCAGCCCGCGCAGACCGCCCGCAGCAGTCGCCACCAGCGCAACGCGACGAACCCGGCCCAGGGAACCACCACCCCCGGCGTACGCCAGGAGCGTCATCCCACCCATCGAGTGGCCACCCAGGATCAGGTCACCGCTCGGCACCGCCTCGGAGATCACGAACTCCAGGTCGGAGCCCAACTGGCGCAACGTCTCGTGGCCGGTGCCGCGCAGGAAGCCGTGGCCGAGTTCGGAGTCGCCGTGCCCGCGTTGGTCATAGGCGACGATCCCGTATGCCGCGGGCAGCCTCTCGATCACGGGGAGCCACGCGCGGTGGCTGAGGCACCAGCCATGGGCGAGCACCACCGTTGGCGCATCACCGGTCGCGGCGCGGGTGAACGCGGCGAGTGTGGCGCCGTCGGCGGCGGTGATCGACATCGGCTGCAAGTCGGTGGGCAACGGTGCTCCAATCCCAGTGGCGTGATCCAGCTCACCCTACCCGCCGGTAAGATCCCGGCCATGCGCCGCCGGACCGTCCTGCTCGGCGCGGTGACGTTGCTGGCCGGATGCAGCTCAGCGAACCCGGCTCCGCGCAGCACCGCCAACCCGACGACGCTGCTCGCGGCGGCCCGCGCCAACCTCAACGCCACCCCCGGCGCGCACATCGACATGATCGGTGCCGACATTCCCAAAGACATCTCGACGGTACTCACGGCGCGTGGTAACGGTGCGCCGACGCCGGCGTGGCAGGGCCGGATCAAACTGCAGACCAAGGGCGTCGAGGTCTTCATCCCGATCGTCGCGATCAAGGACGACGTCTGGGCGACGCTGCCGTGGAACGACCACATGACCAAGATCGACCCGGCGCACTACAAGTCACCCAATCCGGCGATGTACTTCGACAAGGACAAGGGGCTCAGTTCGCTGCTGGCGGTGGTGCGGGAGCCCGCGATCGGTGACAGCCAGCGCAGCGGCGACGCCATCCTGCAGACCGTCACCGGCACGGTCCCGGCCGGCGAGATCCGCCGGGTCCTCGGCGTGGGCGCGAGCAGCGGCAGTTATGACCTAACCTTCGGCATCGACGACGCGAGCCGGTTGATCACCCTGCGCATCCAGGGGCCGCTGTTCAAGGACACGACCTGCCGGTACGACGTGACGTTCAGCAAGTACGGCCAGCAGGTGGATATCCAGCCGCCACAGATCGGGTGAGCAGCATCACAGCTACTCGCGGGTATGGTTGCGGGACCATGCGTCGTAGATCACTGCTCACCAGCGTTGCCCTCCTTGCCACTGTCGGGATCACCGGCTGCACGTCCAGCAGCGGACCCAAGCCCACCGATGCCGCGCAGACGCCCACCCAACTCCTGGCCAAGGCGCGGGACACGATGAACGCCACGAGCGGCGTACACGTCAATATGGTCGGAAAGGACATCCCCAAGAACTCCAACGCGGTCCTGTCCGCCAAGGGCGACGCCACCCCCGCCACCCCGGCCTGGAAGGGCAACGTCAACCTGCAGTTCAACGGCACGGCACTGCAGGTGCCCGTCGTCGCGATCAAGGACGACATGTGGGCCCAGATCTTCGGCAGCGAGCAGAAGATCGACCCGGCCAAGTACAAAGTGCCCAACCCGGCCAGCTTCTTCGACAAGGAGCACGGACTCGGCTCGTTGCTGGGCAAGGTCACGGACGCGAAGTTCGGCGACGAGAAGCGCGTCGGCAAGGTCATCGTCCAGACCGTCAGTGGCAGCATCGCGGCCGCCGAGGTGCACTCGGTCTTCTCGATCGGCCCACAGACCGGCAAGTACGACTTCACCTTCGGTATCGACGAGGGCACCAATCAGCTACTCACGATGATTATCGACGGCCCGTTCTACTTCAACGCGAATGCGAGCTATGACGTCAGTTTCGATTCCTACGGCCAGACCGTCGACATCCAAGCGCCCTAAGGGACTGCTGACGGCGGCGTCGTTCGCCGTCGCGTTGGCCGCGGCCGACACCTACGTCGTCGTCCTCGCGATCACGGACATGATGTCCGGGGTCGGTCTGTCGATCGATGAGTTGCAGAAGGCCACGCCGATCATCTCCGGCTTCCTGCTGGGTTACGTGGCCGTCCTGCCATTGATCGGCCGCCTGTCCGACCTGGTCTCCCGGCAACGAATCCTGTTGTTGTGTTTGGCAATCTTCGTGGTCGGCTCCTGCATCACCGCGCTCGCGACCGACCTGCCGACGCTGATCGGCGGTCGCGTCGTGCAGGGCATCGGCGGTGGCGGGTTGGTGCCAGGCACCCTGGCGCTGGTCGCTGACCTGTGGCCGCGGGGCAAGCGGGGTACGCCGCTGGGCATCGTCGGTGCCGTCCAGGAGTTGGGCTCGGTGCTGGGTCCGCTGCTCGGTGCGCTGATCCTGGTGATCGCTGACTGGCGAATGATCTTCTGGGTCAACGCTGTTCTCGGGGTGGCGCTGGCCATCTCTATCCGCGCGATCGGCGGGCCACAACCGCTCGCGGACAGCACCCGCAAGGTGCCGTTGTGGTGGGGCTGGCTGACGGGCCTGGTGGCGCTGGTTGCCGGCGTGCTGTTCTGGCTGGCGTTGGCCGCGCCCGATGTGCTGGCCCAATCCGTGCAGTGGTGGGGCGCTGCCTTCGTCCCGTACGGCGATCACACGGCTCGGTTGTTCACCCCCATCGGCGTGTGGGCCACGATCGCGATCGTGCTCGCGGTGCTGCTCTCGGCCCGGTACTGGTGGCCGATCCTGCGGCAGGTCGACCTGATCGGCGCGCTGCTGATGGCGGTCTTCCTGGGCTGCATCGTGCTGACCTTCTCCACCACCAATCCGGAGAAGCAGGTCGTCGGCCCGATGGGTCTGTGGCTGCTTCCGGTGGCAGTGATCGCGGCGGTCCTCTTCGTGGTCCGACAGCGGACGGCTGCCGTCCCGTTGATCACCAAGGGGACTGTGGTGGGCCGGGTCATCCCGGCGCTGATTGCGTCCCTGCTCGTGGGCGCCTCGTTGGTCGCGGTCATCGTCGACGTGCCGCTGCTGGCCCGTCTGACCAGTGATGGCGGGGAGACCGAGGCCGCGTTCGTGCTGGTCCGCTTCCTATTCGCAGTCCCGGTCGGCGCGTTGATCGGTGGCTACCTGCTGCGCCGGTTCGGGCCAGCTTTCATCGCCTCGGCTGGACTGGTGCTGGCCGGTCTGGGTCTGATCGTCATGTCCACGTGGGGGTTCGGCTCCTTGGAGTCCTGGGTGTCGTGGCCGGTGCTGATCCTGGTCGGCCTGGGTTTCGGTGCCGCGATCGCCCCGGTGAACGACGCCGCGCTCGCGGACGCCACCGAGGAGGCGCACGGCGTCGTGTCCTCCCTGGTGGTTGTGTGCCGGATGATCGGCATGGTCCTGGGGTTGGCGCTGCTGACCGCGATCGGGCTGCACCGCTTCTACGCGCAGATCGAGTCGATGACCAAGCCGACGGTGCAGCAACTGGCCGAGGCCGGTGTCACGCAGTGTCAGACGGTGTTCTTCGGCGCGGGCGTGCTGGCGTTGATCGCGGCGGGCGTCTGCTGGTTCCTCGGCCGGGAGCGGATCGCGGTGCCGGAGGACGCGACCCCGTTCCTCTGATCCGGGCCCACCGATTCTGAGGACATCGACGTTCCTGAGGATGTGCGCTGCAGGGAGCGTCCTCAGGAACGTCGCGATCCTCAAAAACGTGAACGCATCGTTCGAGTCAGGCGAACTGGAAGTCGACCAGATTGGCCTTGCGGACGCGCCGCTCGTATTCGGCAACCGACGACGGCCAGACCCGGTTGACTGCGTCCGGGCCGAAGGCGCTGCGCTCCATTCGGCGGTCGAGTTCCGTCCGCAGCGCGGGCACGACCTGCGGGCGGACCTGGACGGTGTCGACGTGCCGCCGGTCGGTCTCGTTCAACACCCTCATGATGAGGTCGGTCTGGGCCTCGAACATCGGGATCACGGAGGTCCAGGGCACCTGCGTGTTAGGACCGCCGAGCAGGAACAGGTTGGGTAGGTCGGGCAGAGCGACCCCGAAGTAGGAGGAGACCGGGCCCGCGAACCGCTCGGCCAACCCCGCGCCGTCGGCGGCACGTACGTCGATCAGCCGCAGGGCGCCGTACGTCTCGAATCCGGTCGCCAGGATGATCGCATCGCACGGACACTCCTGACCACCGGCGGTGAGAACCGCTGTCGCAGTGACGGATTCGATGGGAGAGGTCACGAGGGTGACGGTGTCGCGGGCCAACGCCGGCAGGTAGTCGTTGCTGTGGATGACCGTACTCTGCCCGAGGTGATCGGTCGGGCTGAGTGCCGCGCGCAGAGTGGGATCAGGCACGCTGCGCGCCAGGTAGGCGCTGGCCAACTTTTCCTGGGCGCGCAGCAACGAGGGTCGGGTGGTGTAGCCGACCCCGGAGGCTTCGGCGGTGGCGCGCAACTTCAACCGGTGCGCCTTCATCAACCATGGCCGGTGCTCGTAGGCGTTCGCCAACCCGTCGGCGTACCCGGGATCCAGGTGGGGCAGCACCCACGGCGCTTGTTGCTGGAAGACCGTGACAGCCGCAGCGTCGGATACTAACTCGGGGATGAGTTGGCCTGCGGCACAACCGGTTCCGATGACTGCGACGCGCTCACCAACGATGGGCACGGACGGGTCCCAGGAGCTGGTGTGCATCACTGCACCCTCGAAGGACTCCAGGCCGGGTAGG
Organism: Branchiibius sp. NY16-3462-2; assembly: GCF_001594145.1. Lineage (GTDB taxonomy): Bacteria > Actinomycetota > Actinomycetes > Actinomycetales > Dermatophilaceae > Branchiibius. The sequence continues at coordinate 137,027 of NZ_LVCF01000042.1, forward strand.
TGCGGCAGGTGCGGATCGCCGTACTGGCCGACGGCAAGGATCAGATGGCGAGCGGTCAGCTGCTCGAACTCACCCTCACTGGTGACGATCGCGCATTCCCACGCCGACCCGGTGAACCGCGCCGCCTGCACCGTGGTGTTGAACCGGATATGCGGCAGGACGCCGTAGTGCTCGGCGCAGAAGGCCAGGTAGTCGTGGATCTCGTCGCCGGGGGCGTGCGCGCGTGACCAGAGCGGATTGGGCTCGAAGGAGTAGGAATACAGGTGAGCGGGGGAATCGGCCGTGACCCCCGGGTAGCGGTTGTCGCGCCAGACGCCGCCGAGGTCGCCCGCCCGCTCCAGCACGGCGTACGAGCGACCCGCCTGCTGCAGGGCGATGGCCATCCCGAGCCCGGCGAACCCGGCTCCGATGACGACAACGTCTACTTCGGCCATAACCCAACGTTAGTTGGCGACCCGCGTGCCGCCGCGACAGTGGCCGGGGCAGAATGATGGTGACCCAACTCACAGGGAGACGATGATGGAGTTTCCGCTCACTGTCCGTGATTTCCTCGACCGCGCCGTGACGGTCTACCCCGACCGTGTCGCGGTCGTTGACGAGCCCGATCAACCGGCGCCCCCGTTCGGCGGCGGGACGCTCACCTACGCCCAGATGGACCAGCTCGCCCGCAACCAGGCGGCCAACCTCGATCGTCTCGGGGTGCCCGTCGGGGGTCGCGTCGCCATCGTGTCGCAGAACAGCGCCCGCATGCTCACCTCGTTCTTCGGCGTCTCCGGGTGGGGTCGTGTGCTGGTCCCGGTGAACTTCCGGTTGTCCGTGGCCGAGGTCGAGTACATCGTCGAGCACAGTGGTGCAGAGGTCGTCATGATTGACCCCGAGCTGGAGCCGATCATCGAAAACATCACGGCCAAGCACGTTTTCGTGCTCGGGCGCGACGACGAGCAGATCTGGGGATCGACTGGTGCCGAGCCCGAGCCGTGGGAGGGCGACGAGCGCGCGACCGCGACCATCAACTACACCTCGGGTACGACGGCCCGCCCCAAGGGCGTGCAACTCACCCACCGCAACAACTGGCTGAACGCCACCGTCTTCGCGCTGCACACCGGAGTCACCGACCGCGACGTCTACCTGCACACGCTGCCGATGTTCCACGCCAACGGCTGGGGGATGCCGTACGCCATCACCGGACTGGGTGGCAAGCACATCGTGCTGCGCAAGGTCGACGGAGCCGAGATCCTGCGCCGCGTCGAGAAGTTCGGCGTGACGCTGATGTGTGCGGCGCCGGCGGTAGTGACCGCTGCGCTGGATGCAGCAAAGGACTGGGACGGTCCGATCCCCGGCCGCGACAAGACCCGCATCGTGGTGGCGGGAGCGCCGCCACCGACCCGGGTCATCGAGCGCGTGCGTGAGGAACTGGGCTGGGAGTTCATCCAGATCTACGGCCTGACCGAGACCGCTCCGCTGCTGACGATGTCCCGGATGCGCGAGGAGTGGGACGACCTGGACGCCAGCGAGCAGGCCCGGAAGTTGGGTCGCGCTGGGGCTCCTGTACTCGGCGTACGGGTCAAGATCGACGCGACCGGCGAGGTGCTCGCGCAGAGCAACCACAACCTCGACGCCTACTGGGATAACCCTGGCGCGACGGGGGAGGCGCAGGCGCAGAACTGGTTCCACACCGGCGACGGCGGCACCTTCGACGACGGCTACCTGACGATCGCGGACCGCAAGAAGGACGTGATCATCTCTGGCGGTGAGAACGTGTCCTCGATCGAGGTGGAGGACGCGATCATCTCCCACCCCGCGGTCCGGGAGGCGGCGGTCATCGGCATTCCGGACGAAAAGTGGGGTGAGTTGGTCACGGCTCTGGTCGTGGTCGAATCCGACATCACCGCAGAGGAACTCATCGCCCACTGCCGGACGCGGCTGGCCGGGTACAAGCTGCCCAAGAAGGTGGAGTTCCGCGACGAGTTGGCGCGTACGGCCACCGGCAAGTTGCAGAAGTTCAAGCTGCGGCAGCCGTACTGGGAGGGTAAGGCGCGTCAGGTGAACTGAGGCTACCTGAGTGCTACTGGGGTAGCATTCAGGTATGAAGATCAGCGTAAGCCTCTCCGAGGAGGACCTTGCTGCGCTTGACTCGTATGCCGAGGCAGCGGGGTTGGCGTCTCGTTCGGCTGCCATTCAGGACGCCATCCGGCGGCTCGGGGACGCGGACCTCGAGGGTGCGTACGCCGATGCGTGGGATGAGTGGGAGGCGTCCGGGCAGGCCGCGGATTGGGAAAGCACCGCGTCCGACGGGCTGGTCGATGTTCCGCGGTGAGATACGTCTGGTGGATCTGGATCCGGCGCGTCCCGGAGAGGCGAACAAACGCCGTCCGGCTGTGCTGGTCAGTAATGACCGGGCGAACGCCACGGCCGCGCGGCTTGGCCGGGGTGTCGTCACCGTCGTGCCCGTGACCAGCGCGGTCACGCGCGTGTACCCCTTTCAGGTTCTGCTGAGTCCTGACGAAACCGGGCTGCGCGTGGCGTCCAAGGCGCAGGCGGAGCAGGTCCGTTCCGTCTCGGTTTCACGCGTGGGCAGCGTGGTGGGCCGGGTGCCGGTAGGTCTGATGGCGCGGCTGGATGATGCGCTGCGGCTGCATCTCCAGCTCTAGCTGCCAACCCTTTTGACGTCGTGGTGACCCGGATTCTGCGATTCGAGGGCGCTACGGCGCCAAAAAGGTCGGGGGGGGGGTCGAGGCTCACGGGGCGAAGACGATCCGTTCATCGGGCGCGATCGACTCCGACCAGGCGGTCTCCACCTCCCGCAGGGGTGTCACCCGGGGGCGGATGTCGAATTCTGCTGCTGCGCTGGCAATTCCGGGCAGTTCCGCGAGGTAGTCGGCGCCGGGAACGGAGCCGATCCCGCTGCCCACAATGCTCAGACGCGCCGCGCGCAACGCAGCAGACGGAATATCGGCTGACCGCCCGACCATGGACCCGATCTGGATCCAGGTCAGCGGTGCGCTGCGGTCGCGGCGGTGCGAGACGAGGTCCACCATCCCCTTGGCGGCAACCTCGCCCCAGAGGTAATCGATCACCACGTCGACGTCGGCGGCCGGGCTGAGGTCCTCGAGCAGGCAGATCTCGTCGGCGCCGAGCGCTCGCAGGGCCTCGAGGGCGGCCGGGTTGCGTCCGGCGGCGATGACCTGCCCTGCCCCGAACCGCTTGGCTACCTGGATCGCCGCACGTCCGGAGTTGCCGGTCGCCCCCGTGACCAACACCGACATCCCGGGCTGGAAGTCGATCCGTCGGCGCAGCGCCACCCAGGACGACATCGCGGGGTTCATCACCGCTGCGACCTGGGCGGGGTCGATGCCATCAGGTAGGACGACGCTGCGACGTTCCTCGATCACCGTTCGCTGCGCCATCGTGCCCGGTGCGCCATCGCCCTGCAGCACGAAGCGCAACCGGCCATCGGCATCGCGGATGACTGCATCGATGCCGGGGACCAGGGGTAGCGTCCCGTCGCTGCTGTAGTGCGACCCGTCGGCCTGCGAGCGGACCCGATGGTGCAGCGCGGCTGCGACCACGTCAACGACGAGTTCCCCTGGGCCAGCGACGGGTTCGGGTATCTCCTGGTAGTGCGGTGGTTGGTCGAACGAGGTGACGACGGCGGCGTACATGGCGGCTCCTTTGGTTGGTAACACAAACCAATATAATTAGTAATACAAACCATGTCCAGTATGATGAGCGCTATGCAGGCCGATCCCGCTGATGCCCTGGTGGAGACGTCGTTCCTCGTGATGGGGATCCTGACGGAGGTGGCCGGGCGGCACGGGCTGTCCCTGACCCAGCTGCGCGTCTTCGGGATCACGCAGGACCGCGAGCCGCGCCTGTCGGATCTCGCCGCATTCCTCGGGTTGGACAAGTCCACGGTGACGGGTCTGGTGGATCGAGCGGCGGCGCGGGGCCTGGTCGAACGAGTTCGTCACGAGAGCGACGCCCGGTCGGTGCGGATCCGGCTGACCGACGCCGGACGGGAACTGGCCACCCTGGTCCACGGCGAGGTGCATCAGGAGCTGGCCGGGCATCTGGGCGCCTTGTCGCCCGCCGCGCGCAAGGACCTCACGCGGTACCTGCGGGCGGTAGTGGGCCCGCCGAGCCTCTGATCGGCGTACGTCGATTGCCAGGGAACTCCCAGCCTCGCACCTGACCGTCGGGTCGGCCCGCGTGTCGACACTGGAAGGATGAGCACCACCGAGCAGACGCGTTCGCGCGGGCTGGAAACCCGATCCATCGACTATGTGCCACTGTCCGAAAGGCACGGTCGCGCCTCGCAGCTGGGTCCGCTGTGGTTCATGTGCAATGCCCAATTGGCCACACTGGCAACGGGTTTGATCAGTATCACCGGTGGCGGCAACTTGATCTGGTCGTTCATCGCGATTGCCATCGGCATTCTGATCGGCACGATCTTCATGGCCGCGCACTCCTCCCAGGGTCCTCAACTCGGCCTGCCGCAGATGATCCAGTCCCGGCCGCAGTTCGGCTATCGCGGTGCGTTACTGGTCTGGCTGTTCGCCTACATCCAGTACGCGGGGTTCAACATCTTCAACACGGTGCTGGCCGGGGAGTCGATCGGTGGCGCGATCAGCGAGAGCCAGTCCGACAACCACCTGTGGCTGTGGATCGTCACGATCGTGGCCGTCGGCATCGCCCTGGTCGGCTACGACCTGATCCACACCGTGGAGAAATACCTGATGGTGCTGACGATGATCGTCCTGGCCCTGATCACGATCTCGGCCCTGGTGCACCTGCGCGTTCCGGCCGGCCAGTTCGACCTCGGCGCGTTCCACGCCGCGCCGTTCTTCGGCCAGGTCGGGGTGGCCGCCGGATACCAGATCTCGTGGGCGATCTACGTCTCGGACTACTCGCGCTACCTGCCCAAGGACACCCCGACCCGCAGCACGTTCAACTGGACCTTCTGGGGCAGCGCCCTGGGCGGTCTGTGGGTGATGTTCCTCGGCTCCTACATCGCGACCTCCGCCAAGGACATCGGCGCGAACACCGTCGTCGACCTGAAGAACGTTGCCCAGCAACTGTTCTCAGGCTTCGGTCCGATCGCGTTGGTCGTCTTCGGCCTCGGGTTGATCTCGGTGACCGCGCTGAACCTCTACGGTGGGTCGCTCACGTTGATCTCGTCCATCGACAGCTTCGTCACCATCCGGCCGACCCTGCGCATCCGAGTCGTGACCATCGTCATCACCGCCGCGCTCTCCCTGGTGTTCGCCCTGGCGGCCACCGCCAACTTCCTGAGTGACTTCGAGGACTTCCTGCTGTTGATCCTCTACCTGTTCATCCCCTGGACCGCGGTCAACCTGACCGACTACTTCATCGTCCGGCGCGGCCACTACGCGATCGCGGAGATCTTCAAACCCGACGGCATCTACCGGATGTGGGCCTGGCCGGGGATCGTGGCCTACCTGCTCGGTTTCGCCGCGATGGTCCCGTTCTTCTACATCGGCGATTTCTACGAGGGGGCGGCGGCGAAGGCCATGGGCGGAGTCGACATCTCGATGTTCATCGGGCTGCCGGTTGCGGCGGTGGCCTACTGGCTCTTCACCCGTCGCCTGGATCTGGATGGCGAGGAGGAGTTGGCACGCCGGCAGGCCGATGAGATCGAGCAGGCCGCGGCGGCGCACCAACTGCCCTGAAGGCTGTCGCAGGCCCGCCCTAGAGTGGCGGGGTGCGTATCGCCACCTGGAACGTCAACTCCATCCGCTCCCGCATTGACCGGGTCGTCGCGCTGCTGGAGCGCCACGACCTGGACGTCCTGATGCTGCAGGAGACCAAGTGCCGTGACGATCAGTTCCCGTCGATGCCGATCCACGCGTTGGGTTACGAGATCGCGCACCACGGGTTGAACCAATGGAACGGCGTCGCGATCATCTCTCGGGTGGGTCTGGCTGACGTGCAGGTCGGCTTCCCGCACATGCCGACGTACGGCGATCCGGCCGTCAGCGAGGCCCGCGCCATCGGTGCCACGTGCGGGGGCGTTCGGGTGTGGTCGCTGTACGTGCCCAACGGTCGTGAGGTCGGCCATGAGCACTACGGCTACAAACTGGACTGGCTGGCCAAGTTGCGGGATGCGGCGGCCGGTTGGCTGGCCGCGGACAGCGATGCCCAGGTGATCCTGGCCGGCGACTGGAACATTGCGCCCACCGACGAAGACGTCTGGGACCCGGCCTTTTTCGAGGGCAAGACGCACGTGACCCCGCCCGAGCGAGCCGCGTTCGACGCCGTCGTCGATGCCGGGTACGCCGACCTGGTCCGGCCGTACACCCCTGGTCCCGGCGTCTACACCTACTGGGACTACACCCAGCTGCGGTTCCCCAAGAAGCAGGGCATGCGCATCGACTTCGCCCTGGGCACCCCTGCCGTCCAGAAGCGGGTGACCGACGCCTTCATCGATCGCGAGGAGCGCAAGGGCAAGGGCGCCTCCGACCACGCGCCGGTCGTCGTCACCCTCGATTGATGGCGCCCTAGAATCGGCACTATGGCTACTGCCCTGATCACCGGCGCCAGTTCCGGCATCGGCCGCGAGTTCGCCGACCAACTCGCCGCCCAGGGCTACGACCTGGTGATCGTGGCCCGGCGCGAGCCGGAGTTGCTGCAGGTCAAGTCCGAGATCGAAGCGGCCGCCCAGGTCAGCGTCGAGATCCTGGTCGCCGACCTGGATGACAGGGCGCAACTCCAGACCGTCGCCGACCGGCTGTCCGATGAGAGCCGGCCGATCGACGTACTGGTCAACAACGCCGGTTTCGGCCTGGCCAAGCCCTTCCTGGACAACCCGGTCGAGGACGAGGAGCGCTTACTCAACGTTCTCGTGCACGCCACCCTCGTGCTCAGCCACGCGGCCGGCAACGCCATGCGCGCGCGGGGCAGCGGCCGGATCATCAACGTCTCCTCGGTCGCGGGCTGGATGGCATCCGGGACGTACGCCGCGGCGAAGTCCTGGGTGACCGTCTTCAGTGAGTCGCTGGCTGGCCAACTGGCCGGCACGGGAGTGAGCGTGACCGCGGTGTGCCCCGGTTTCGTGCACACGCACTTCCACGCCAGTGGCGACATCGATCGCAGCAGCACGCCCGACTTCATGTGGGTGCCGCTGAATGAGGTTGTGTCCGAAGGACTCGCGGCCGCTGAGAAGGGTAAGACGATCAGCGTGCCCGGCACCCAGTACAAGGTGTTGACGACACTGCTACGCGCTGCGCCCCGCCCGTTGATCCGCAGCCGCCGGATCGCTTCGACCCACCGCAACCAGGAGTAGGACCTCGTGACCGAGATCGCCACGGACATCGCCGCCGACCGTACCCAACTGCTCGACCACATCAAGAACGACGCGATCGTCTGGGGCAAGGTCACGCTCTCCAGCGGCAAAGAGGCCGACTACTACGTCGACCTGCGGCGAATCACGCTGTCCGGCAAGGCCGCTCCACTGGTCGGCCGGGTGATCCGGGAACTCACCAAGGATCTGGATTACGACGCCGTGGGTGGGTTGACCATGGGTGCGGATCCGGTCGCTACCGCGACCATGCACGCCGCCGCCGGTGCCATTGACGCGTTCGTGGTGCGCAAGTCGGGCAAGGCGCATGGTCTGCAGCAGCGGATCGAAGGACCCTCGATCACGGGCCGGCGGGTGCTGATCGTCGAAGACACCTCCACCACAGGCGCTTCCGCCCTCGAGGCCGTCGCGGCTGCGCGTGAGATCGGTGCTGAGGTCGTGGCGGTTGCCGTGATCGCCGATCGCTCGACCGGGGCCAAGGAACGGGTCGAGGCCGAGGGTGTCCCGTACCTGTTCGCCTACGGCCTGGGTGATCTCGGCCTGGCGTAGTCGCCGCGCGAGGCGCGTTGCTCGTTGTGGGCTACGGCAGCTCGGGGTGCGCGGTGAACAACCGTCGCAGACCGATGGCGACACCCACCGAGATCACCGCCGCCACAATCGTGTACCCGATGCGTTCGGCGCTGCCGGTCATCACCTGGGCGGCGGGGATGGTGAGTGCCACCAACGTGAAGGTCAAGGTTGTGGCGAACACCCAGTAGGGCGCCCGCAGGAAGGCGATGCAGGTCAGGACAGCCGCCAGCACCCCGAGGCCGAGCACTACACGCCGATCGCTCACCGCCATGACGAGAACACTGGCCGCGATAGCGCCCAGCACGGTGCCACCGGCTCGCTCGACGGCGCGTCGCACCGAATGTCGCAGGTCAGGGGTCAGGACGATGAGGGTCGTCAGCAACACCCACCACACGTGCGCGCCCGGTACCCATCGCATGGAGATGTAGGTCTCGACGGCGAGCAGGACGGCGAGCACGGCCGCGAACGTCACCAGGTGCTCGCGGTAGGGCTTTGTCGGCATCTCCATATCGCGCAGGAATATCGCTCCGACAATGGCTACCCACAGGCCCCCGGCAAGGACAAAACCAGCGGCCGCCGCGGCGGCCGGCAACGCGTGCGCAGGTTGGTCCGTCAGGCCGGACACATGAGGGGCGGCCACGGCGGCGAGGGCGGCCTGGGTCGCGACGTAGGTGGCGGGCACCTGCCAACCCCGCGAGTACGACCACGCGACGATGACCGCGAACATCGCCATGAACAGCGCGGCCAGGAGTGCGTTCGAACTGACTAACAGACCCACGAAAACCGCTGCGGCAGTGCCGAAAGCGACGGCGAACGCGACGCGTACACCCGCCGCCAGGGACACGAACGTCGGTAAGAACCCGACATAGAGGAAAGCGGTGTCGGCGCGGAACGAACTGAACAGGGTGAGGACCAGCGGGGCGAGGCAGAGGGCGATGCCCAGCAGGTACCGGCCGATCGAGGCCGAGTCAGTCTTGAGCGCCATCGGATCGGGTCATGTCGCGTTCTTGACGATCGTGCCGTTCTTGATGATGACCGGCATCTTCTCGGGAACGGTCAGGATGTCGATGTCCTGCAAGGGGTTTCCGTCGATCAGGAGTAGATCCGCCAAAGCGTCCTTGGCAACGACACCGAGCTTGCCCGGATACGGATTACGCGGGCCGGAGAGGGCGAGCAGTTCGGCATTGCGCGAGGTCGCCATCACCAGCGCCTCCCCGGCGGACATCCAGCGCACCATCTTGGTCAATCGGTGGGTCTGTCGGCGCCACAAGTCGGGTCCGAAGAGCACATCGGTGCCGAAGGCCACATTGGTCCCGTGTTTGCGGGCGAGTTTGAAAGCGGTGTCCGTGCCGGCGTACATCTGCAACTGCTTGACCCGGTTGGCTCCCTGGGCGTGCGAGGAGTCCTCATCGTCGATGAAGGCCTGCAGCGACCACCACACGCCCTGCTTGGTCATCTGGGCCACCGTCCGGTCGTCGACGAGGTGCCCGTGCTCGATACAGCGCACTCCCGCCCGCAACGCCTGTTGAACAGCGCGTGACGTGTAGGCGTGGACGGTGACGTAGGTGCCCCAGTTCTCCGCCGCATCGACCGCCGCACGGATCTCAGGCTCGGTGTACTGCGTGACATCCAGCGGGTCGTAATGGGACGCGATCCCGCCGCCGCTCATCACCTTGATCTGGCTGGCACCCAGCATCAGTTGCTCCCGGGTACCCCGCAACACCTCGGGGACCCCGTCCGCGATCACGGTTGCGCCCACCAACTCGGTGTGGGTCAGCTGTCCGTGGGAACCACGGGGCAGCTCATAGGGCAGCCGGAAGTCGCCGTGTCCACCCGTCTGCGAGATGAACGCCCCGGACGGGTAGATCCGCGGGCCGCGCGTCAGGCCGGCGTCGATGGCCTGTTTGAGACCGAAGACCGGGCCACCCATGTCACGCACGCTGGTGAACCCGCGCAGCAGAGCATCCTCGGCGCCACGGGCGGCCAGGATGGCCAGGAAATGCAGGTCGGCGGTCAACGCGACGATCTGGGTGACGTTGGCGAACGACAGATGTGTGTGCATGTCGATCAGACCCGGCATGAGGGTGCGTCCGGCGCCGTCGATCTCGACATCCGCTGCAGGAGAAGCGGGGTCGGTCGTCGGGGTCTTCTTGGCAGCGGCAATCCGGGTGATGACGCCGTCGTCGACCGTGACGTCTTTGGCAGGAGTGAGTCGCGGGCGGACGCCGTCGAAGACTCGGACGTTGCGCAGCAGGATGCTTGGCATGCGGACTCCATCGATTGCGGTACCTGGCTACTTGCCGCTCACCCTAGCGGGCAACATCACGTCGCGTGCCGGGTTACACGCAGCCCCGGGAACCCGTACGGTTCTGCCCATGACCGAGACCATCCACGCGGCCGGGGGCTGTCCGTGACGACGCAGCGTCGCCGGTTGAGTGAGCGGTTTGCCGGGCCGATGGACGCGCTGCACATCATCCGGGAAGGCGACTCCGACAAGGCTGATGCCGCGTTGGAGCAGCTGATCAAGAACGGTGACTCGGTCGAGCACGAGATTCTGGAGGAGCTGAAGGAAGCGCCCTCGTTGGAGCACGAGGAGGTCTTCCTGCACCGGCACCGGACCTTCGTGCGCGCGATGGAGGTCTACGACCGCAACGCACGGCGCGCACCGACCGCCCTTCCCGCCGGACCGCTTCGTCCTCTGGTGACGCCGCTGGTCACCTTCATGGTCAGCTCCATCGCGGTCACGTATCAACGTCGGGTGATCCGGGAAGTTCGCAAGCTGTACGTCTTGCGCGAGGCCAACAGCATCCTGCCCAGCCCACGATTCCGCGCCCTGACGATCGCGCGTCGGCAGATCGATCAGATCGTCCCCGACTTCTCCTCCCGGGGTCTGACCATCCCGGCCTTCCTGCTCGGTGGAGCAGCCATCTCTACGGTGGCTTCGTTGTTGCAGCGGTTGTTGCACGACGGGGTGGGCCGGCTGGTGCTGCTGCTGTTCGTGCTCCTGCTGACCGTCGGCGCGTTCTGGTGCATCCTGATGGCCGCCGCCGTGACCCGCCGCCGGACCCACCTGATCCTGGACCTGCCGTTGAAGGGTCTGTGGGCGTCGATCGGTTCGGCGGGACGACCGCCGCGAGAACCCAGCCGGATATTCGTGCTGGTCGCGACCGTGCTGTTGATCGTCGGCTGGATCGTCGCCCCGTTGATCATCACCCTCATCTACGAATTTGCCTGAGGCCGTCGCGAGATGACCTTCATATCCCTTGACCTGCGGGCCCGACGCGTCGTTCTGCTGACCGGCGGTCCGCGCTCTGGTGCGCGGGTGCGCGAATTGCTCGATGCCGGAGCGGTGGTCGAGGTCGTCGCTCCGGTCCTGGGCGCCGACCTGATCCAGGCCACCAATGACGGCCTGGTCACCTGGATCTCCCGCCCGGCCGAACCGGGCGACGTGGAGGGTGCGTGGCTGGTGAGCGCCCCCGACGCCGATGCCACCCGGCATGACGAGATCAAGACGTGGTGTGACGACCGCGGGGTCTGGTTGGAGATGAGCCAGACCCACACCCGGCCCCGGGAAGGTACGGCGATCGGTCCGGTTGACCCCCGCGACGCACCCGAGCTGCCCACGGGCAGCGTGACTCTTGTCGGCGGCGGTCCCGGCGACCCGGACCTCTTGACGCTCGCCGGGTGGAAGGCGCTCCAGCAAGCCGACGTGGTGGTGACGGACCGCCTCGCGCCCGTGAGCGTCGTACCGGCGGACACAGAGATCATCGACGTCGGCAAGACGCCCTACCACCACCCGGTCCCGCAGGCGGAGATCAACCGGATCCTCGTCGAGCGTGCCCGGCAGGGACAGCGGGTCGTCCGGCTCAAGGGCGGCGACCCCTACCTACTCGGACGCGGAGGTGAGGAAGTGCTCGCCTGCCGCGCGGGCGGCGTACCGGTGCAGGTGATTCCCGGGATCACCTCAGCGTTCGCCGGCCCGGCGGCCGCGGACATCCCGGTGACCCACCGCGCCATCTCGCACGGTGTCCTGGTGATCTCCGGGCACGACGAGATCGAGCCGGAGCTGCTGGCCCGCTGGCCGCACACGATCGTCGTCCTCATGGGCATGGGCCGGTTGCGGGAGCTGGCGGCGGGACTGGTCGGAGCCGGCCGGGCGGCCGACACGCCGGTCGCGGTGGTGCATCGGGCATCCACACCCCAGCAACGCGTGGCGAGCGGAACCCTGGCCACCATCGCCGACGTTGTTGCAGAAATGGGCGTCGGAAACCCCGCGGTGATTGTTGTGGGAGAAGTGACCCGGGTGCTTGGTGCCCACTAGAGTCGAGCTATCTACCCTGGAAGGGAACTGCTCATGATTTTCCTGCTGATCCTCCTCCTCCTGATCGTGGCTGGCGGGGCGTTCGTGCTCGGCCAGTACAACGGTCTGGTCAAACAGAAGAACCTGGTGCAGGAGTCGTGGCACCAAGTCGATGTCGAGTTGAAGCGCCGGCACGACCTGATCCCCAACCTGGTCAACACTGTCCAGGGCTACGCCCAGCACGAGAGCGGCACGCTGCAGGAGGTCATGCGCGCGCGCAGCGCCGCGATGAACGCCAGCAGCCCGCACGAGGCCGCTGCGGCTGAAGGTGAGTTGAGCCAGGCGCTGGGCCGGTTGATCGCCGTCTCCGAGGCCTACCCCGACCTGAAGGCGAACCAGAACTTCGTGGCGTTGCAGAACGAACTGACCGCCACCGAGGACCGCATTGCTTCGGCGCGGCGCTACTACAACGCCAACGTGCGTGAGTTGAACACCAAGATCGAGACGGTGCCGTCGAAGTTCTTCGTCGGGATGGCCGGCGTCAACCGGGCCGACTACTTCGAGGCCGAGGACGCTGCTCTCCAGACGCCGAACGTGCAGTTCGGTCCGAATGGTGCTTCTGCCGCCCCGAAGGTCGACTTCGACCCGAACGCCGGGCAGTTGCCGCCCTCGACCCAGCAGCCGGCGTCCACGCAGGCCGCGCCGCCCGCTGCCGCTCCGGAGCAGATCCCGACCCCGCAGCCGCAGCCGGTGCAGCAGCCCCAGCCGGTGCAGCAGCCGCAGCAACCGCCGCAGCAGCCGTACGGTCAGTAGGCACCTCACCAAGAACGGTCCCCGGGGTATCCCGGGGACCGTTTTTCATGAGGTGCCTAGACGTGCTTGCTCATCAGCACAGCGTTCTCCACGAAGCCCAGTGATCGGTAGAGCGCCCGAGCCGCGGTGTTGCCGCCGAAGACGTTGAGTTGCAGGGATGTCAGGCCCTTGCCGCGGCTCCATTCCTCGGCAGCGATCATCAGCGCGCGGCCGTATCCGCGGTTACGAAACTGCGGATCCACTTCGACGTCGTAGATCCAGGCGTAGTCCTCTCCACCTTGGGAGCGCACCGCCATCCACAACACACCGACGCGCTGGCCGTCGACGTCGCGGCCGATCATGATCTCGTTGCCGTCGGCCGGGTGGATCCCGTCGGGTACCAATCCACTCCAGGTTGCATCCGAGTTCGCCTGGGCGGCGGCCTGACTCAGCCCGCCCTCCTCGATGAGGTCGCGTAGGTATGACACCTTCTGAGCGGCGATGAACTCGACCAGTTCATCGTCGGTTGCCGGGGTGAGGGCGATGGCGGGCAGGTTGACCATGACACCGACTTTAGAGCCGGCGCAGCACCTGGTCAGCGATCTGCTCGAGGTGGTCCAGATCCTGCAGATCCAGCACCTGCAGGTAGACCCGGGAGATCCCGGCATCGGCGAACGCGGCCAGTTTGGACAGGATCTGCTCAGCCGTTCCGCCGAGACCGTCGGCGACGACGTCCTGGGCCGACCGGCCGATCGCCTCGGCCCGCTTGGCCAACTGGGCGTCGGTCCCGCCGAGGCAGACGACCTGTGCGACGGAGTAGGTCATCGACTCCGCCGGTCGCCCGGCGGCAGCGACCGCCGCGCGCACGCGGTCCAGGATCGGGACCACTTCGTCGAGGTTGTGGAACGGCACGTTGAACTCATCCGCGTACGCCGCGGCCAGAGCCGGGGTGCGCTTCTTTCCGGTGCCCCCGATGATGACCGGGATGGAGGTCTGGGCCGGCTTGGGGAGGGCAGGTGAGTCGGTGACCTGAAGGTGCGTGCCGGCGTACGTGAAGGTCTCGCCCACGGGGGTCGACCACAGACCGGTGATGACCGCCAGCGCCTCCTCGAGGCGGTCGAACCGCTCGCCCAGGGGCGGGAAGGGGATCCCGTACGCCGCGTGCTCGGCTTCGAACCAGCCCGCACCGTAGCCGAATTCGACCCGGCCGCCGCTCATCTGGTCGACCTGGGCCACGGACACGGCCAACGGCCCGGGGTGGCGGAAGGTCGCCGAGGTGACCAGGGTGCCGAGACGGATGCGATGGGTTTCACGGGCCAGCGCGGCGAGGGTGAGCCAGGCGTCGGTCGGCCCGGGCAGACCGTCGCCGCCCATGGTCAGGTAGTGGTCGGAGCGGAAGAAAGCGTCGAAGCCGAGCAGCTCGGTGGCTTGCGCGACCTTCAGCAGATCGTCGTACGTCGCGCCTTGTTGGGGTTCGGTGAAGATCCGCAGGTCCATACGGCCAGGTTAGGCCGCGGGGTCGGCCGCCTTCGCCCGGCGGTGCTTGACCCACTCGTAGAGCATCGGCAGCACGGACAGGAAGACGATGACCAGGATGGCCAGGTCGATGTTCTTGCCCAACCCGGGGAACGCCTTGCCCAGCAGCGCTCCGGCCAGCACGATGATGACGACCCAGAGCACGGCGCCGACTGCGGACCACGTGAAGAACCGGCGACGCTCCATCTGCCCCACGCCGGCGACCAGGGTGATGAAGGTGCGCACGATCGGCACGAACCGGCCGATCACCAGGGCCTTGTTGCCGTGCCGTTCGAAGAACGCGTGCGTCTGATCGATGTACTTACGTTTGATGATGCGACCATCGCGCTCATAGATCGCCGGTCCGACCGCCCGACCGATCTCGTAGCCCACGACGTTGCCGGCGAACGCGGCCACGATGAGCGCGGGTATCGCGAACCAGAACGACACGTCGATCTTGTCGGTGGCGATGAACAGGCCGATCGCAAACAGCAGGGAGTCCCCGGGCAGGATCGGGAAGAGCAGACCGCACTCGATGAAGACGATCAGCATCGAGATCCAGAAGAACGCACCGCCGAACTGATCCAGCAGATAGTTGGGGTCCATGAAATCCGGGCCGAGGCTGTGCATCACGGCGCCAGGATACGTGGCCCGGTTGGTATCTCCTGTCGTCTCGCTGTGCGGCGAGCCGGGTCAGTGCGCGATCGGCCGTCCGCCCGGGACGGGTTCATCCCCGGCTTCGAGGCGGATGATCACCTGTTTCGAGGTCGGGGTGTTGCACGCGGGATCGACCGCGGCGCGGGGCACGAGCACGTTGGCTTCGGGGAAGTACATCGCAGCGTGGCCGGGGACCGTGGGGTAGGCGACCGCCCGGTAGCCCCGCAGGACGCGGTCCGGTTCACCCGGCCATTCGCTGAAGACGTCGACGGTCTGACCGTCGGCGAGGCCCCGCGCGTCGAGGTCGTCCGGGTGCACGAAGACCACGAACCGGCCGTCCTTGATCCCCCGGTAGCGGTCGTTGAGGGAGTAGATCGTGGTGTTGTGCTGGTCGTGGGCGCGCATGGTCTGCAGCAGCAGCCGGCCCTGCGGCACCTGGACTGCTTCGGTGGTCTGCACCGTGAACTGGGCTTTGCCCGACTTCGTCGGGAACGTGCGGGAGTCGCGGGGCGGGTGCGGCAGGATGAACGACTTCTGCCTGCGCAGGCGCTCGTTGAAGTCCTCGAAGCCCGGGATGGTACGGCTGATCGCGTCACGGATCGTGTCGTAGTTGTCCTGGAAGGACTGCCAGTCGATGCGCGGACGGGAGCTGCCGAGGACACGTTTGCCCAGTTCGCAGAGCACCCACACGTCCGAGCGCAGGTCATCGGAGATCGGCCGGAGTTCGCCGTGGCTCATGTTGATCCGGCACACGGTGTCCTCGGCGGTGACGATCTGCGGGCCGTCGGCCTGGACGTCCCGCTCGGCACGCACCATGACCGGCAGCAGCAGCGAGGTCTTGCCGGTCACCACATGCGACCGGTTGAGCTTGGTCGCCACCTGCACCGTGAGGTCGGCCTGGCGGATGCCGTCCTCGGCACGTTGGGAGTCGCTCATCGCGGCGACCAGGTTGCCCGCGAAGCTGACGAAGACCTTGATCTTGCCGGCGTCGATGGCGTTCATCGCGGCCACGGAGTCCAGGCCGTTCTCGGCCGGTGGGGTGAAGCCGAACTCCTTCTCCAGTGCTGCGGCGAACGCTGCCGGCAGCTTGTCCCAGACGCCCATGGTCCGGTCGCCCTGCACGTTGCTGTGGCCGCGGACCGGTGAGGCTCCGGCGCCGGGTTTGCCGATGTTTCCTTTGAGCAGGAGCAGATTCATGATGTCGGCGATGGTCGCCGCACCCTGCTTCTGCTGGGTAATGCCCAGCGCCCAGGTGATGATCGTGGCGTTGCTGTCGATGTAGCGCTGCGCCAGTTCGTCGATCTCTGACTGCCGCAGGCCGGTGGCTTCGAGGATCTCCTGGTCGTCGATCGCCAGGATGTCGTCGCGGTAGGCCTCGAACCCGGTGCAGTACTGGTCAATGAAGTCATGGTCCAGCACCGTGCCGGGTGCGGCCGCTTCCGCCTGCAGAACCGCCTTGGCGACGGCCCGGATGAGGAACTGGTCACCGCCGGAACGGATCTGGACGAATTGGTCGGCCATCTTGGTCCCCTCGCCGATGAGACCGGAGACCTGTTGCGGGTTCTTGTAGCGCAGCAGTGACGCCTCGGGCAGCGCATTGACCGCCACCATCTGGGCGCCACCGTGTTTGGCATCCTCCAGGGCGTTCAGCATCCGGGGGTGGTTGGTCCCCGGGTTCTGGCCCATCACGATCACCAGGTCGGCCTTGCCGAAGTCGTCGTAGTGCACCGAGGACTTGCCGACACCGATCGCCGGTCCCATCCCCGCACCGGTCGCCTCGTGACACAGGTTGGAGCAGTCAGGCAGGTTGTTGGTGCCGAAGGCTCGCGCGAACAACTGCAGCAGATACGCCGGCTCGTTCATGATCCGGCCGCTGGTGTAGAAGACCGCCTCGTCGGGGTTGTCCAGGCCCGTCAACGCGTCGGAAAGGATGTTGAGCGCGTCGTCCCAGGAGATGGGCAGGTAGTGATCGGAATCCGCCGCCTTGTAAACAGGCGTCCGCAGGCGGCCCTGCTGACCCAACCAGTACTCGCTCTTGTCCGCCATGCTGCTCAGGCTGTGCTCTGCCCAGAAGCTGTCCTCGATCACGACCGGCGTGGCATCCCAGACGATGTTTTTGATGCCGTTCTCGCAGAACTCGAGAACCTTCGAGTGGTCCGGATTGGCCCAGGCGCAGGACGGGCAGTCGAAACCCTTTTTGTGGTTGATGGTCACCGACACCTCGGTGGTGCGCTCGACCCCGAGACCCTCCAGCGCCGCGAGAAGAGACTTCTCCGGTGCTTCGATGCCCACCGCGAACTTCTCCGGAGCAGACACCTCGATGTTCTTGTCCGAGAAGTCGTTGGTGAGAGGTTTCCGGTGCATCGGCGCACGCTCCTGATCGTCAGCTGGGAAGGCTATCCCCAGCTTCGCACGCAATGGCACAGAAGGGCCCGAGATTGGCCGGTCGTGAACGTTATGCCGCGCGTCCCCTGCGGGTTGACGACACCCGCCAGGCGATGAGGCCGACGGTGATGGCTAGTACGCCGATCACCAGCGCGATCATCCCCGTCGCCGAGCTGCTCTGTGCTGTGGGCGTTACCGGTGTTGAGGTCTCGCACCCCGTGGGCGCGTGGGCGGCGCCTGCCGCCTTCTGCGGACCGGTGTAGTGGAAGGAGATCGAGGTGGACACCGGGTGACCGTCGGCGGACACGATGCGCCAGGTCACGACGTACGTGCCGGTCGGTCCGAGAGCCACGGGCACGCTCACGTCGCGGTCGAGCGCTGTGGCGCAACCGGTTTCGTAGTGTTTCCCGTCCGGGCCGACCACCTCGAGCTGGGGCGCGGACGGTTTGCTGAGCACAATGTCGTTGAAGCTCAGCGTGACCTTGGCGGGCGGTGTGCTCACCGTGGATCCGTTGGCCGGGTTGCTGGAGACCAAAAAATCGTGGGCGCTGGCCGGGGCGACGACCCCGAACCCGAAGAACAGGGCCAGCAGAAGTACGCCGATCGGCCGGGTGATGCGCATCGGTTCAGGCGCGTGGGCGGCGGGTCAGCGCCCACACGGCCGCGACCAGTCCCACTGCACCCAGGACGATTCCGCCGATACCGAACCAGCGGGCGGTGTCGTCGGTGGTGGTCTGGGACGCGGCGCTGATCGTCGGTGCGGCGCTGACGCTCGGTGCACTGCTGGGTGCAGCGCTGGCAGACTCACCGGGCGGCGCGTCGTTGATGTACAGCACCGGCGCCGGGTGCTCCGGCTCCTGGCTGCCGGTCTGCGCCTGGTCCCAGTTCACCACCGAACCATCCGAATAGGTCTGGTGTGCAGCCATTTCCAGCTTTCCGGTGTCGGGTACGGGTCCGACCGAGATCGCGAACGTCTGGAACTGACCGGGTTTGATCGCGGCATCGGCGCTCGCGGTCCACACCAGCTTCGTGGGGGCCTGGGTGATCTCACCGTCGTCGGTCTTCACCGGAGTCGCGAGCTTGCTGGTCGTCACCACGGTCGTCCAGCCCGGCACCGGTTGGTAGGACACCGAGCCGAACGGATGGTCCGTGGGCAGGTCGACCTCGAGTTTCGTGGTCGAGGCGCTCGCGGACTCCGTCGGAACCTTGAACGTGAGAGTGGTGTAGGACCCAGGTGTCGCGGTGTCCGGAATGACCCGGACGTGTGCTTCGGCAACCGCGCACGACCCGGCCAGCAGCAAGGTGGCGGTGGCAGCGGTGGCCAGGGATCGACGTACGGCGATGGCGGACACGGTTGGTGACGTTACGCCTGCCAGCTGCAGACCAGAACGGTAATCTCGCGTTATGAAGATCCTGCGTGCCGGGCTGGCGCTGTCACTCCCTCTTGCTGTCTCTCTCGCCGCGTGCGGATCCCCCAAGGACGCGGCCACGTCCGCTCCCGCCGGTGGCGGGGCGAGCATGACCGACGGGGTCGCCACCCAGAACACCTCGGCGATGACCGCGTGCACGAAGGACTCGATGGACACCGTGACCAAGGGCCAGTTGACGATCGGGACGGACAACCCGGCGTACCCGCCGTGGTTCATCGATAACACCCCGAGCAACGGCAAGGGGTACGAGTCGGCGGTCGGCTTCGCGATCGCCAAACAGCTGGGCTACTCCGACAGCGACGTGAAGTGGGTAACGGTCGCGTTCAACAACGCGATCACCCCCGGCAAGAAGAACTTCGATTTCGACCTCAACCAGGTCTCGATCAGCGACGAGCGCAAGAAGGCGGTCGACTTCTCCAGCGGTTACTACGACGTGACCCAGACCGTGGTGACCTACAGGGGGTCGCCGATCGCGTCCGCGAAGACGGTCGCTGACCTCAAGGGCGCCAAGCTCGGCGCACAGGTCGGGACCACGTCGTACAACGCCATCGTCAACCAGATCAAGCCAACCCAGCAGCCGTCGGTCTTCGACACCAACGACCTGGCCGTCCAGGCACTGAAGAACAAGCAGATCGACGGCATCGTCGTGGACCTGCCCACTGCGTTCTACATGACCGGTGCTCAGCTGGACGACGGCGTGATCGTGGGGCAGTTGCCGGTGGTCGGTCAGCCGGAGCAGTTCGGAGCGGTCCTGACCAAGGGCTCGCCGCTGACCCAGTGCGTGTCGATGGCCGTCGACAATCTGCGTAAAGACGGCACCTTGGAGAAGCTGCAGACCACCTGGCTGGCGCAGCAAGGTGCTCCGAAGCTGACGGAGTGACCACTCCCGACACCTGGGTTCCCTCCCAGATCGAAGAGCAGCGGCGCGCGTATCGCGCGTCACGGCAACGGCGTTCGGGGCTGATCGCTGTCATCAGTACCGTCGTCGTGCTCGCAGTAGCGGCGTTGCTGGTGGTCAATTCGCCCGGCTGGGAGCGGACCCGCGAGACGTTCTTCTCCTGGGAGGACGCCAAGAAGTCCTTCCCCTCGGTGTTGTCCGGCCTCTGGTTGAACATCCGGGTGATGGTCATCTGCGGGATCTGTATCGCGATCTGGGCGACGCTGATCGCGGTGATGCGCACGCTGCGCGGACCGGTGTTCTTCCCGTTGCGCGCGTTCGCGGTGGGCTACACCGACGTGTTCCGCGGCTTGCCCATGTTGTTGGTGCTGTTGCTGCTTGGGTACGGCGTGCCCGCCCTCAATCTGTCCGGCGTCCCTGACTCGTTCCTCTTCTGGGGCTGCGTGGGGCTGGTGCTGTCCTACTCGGCGTACGTCGCGGAGGTCCTGCGCGCCGGCATCGAGTCGATCCACCCCTCGCAGCGGATGGCCGCCCGCTCGCTGGGCCTGTCCTATCCGCAGACGTTGCGGCATGTCGTTCTGCCGCAGGCGGTTCGGCGGGTGCTGCCAGCGTTGATGAACGACCTGGTGTCGCTGCAGAAGGACTCCTCGCTGCTGTCCGTGCTGGCCGTGGTGGACGCGCTGCGGGCCGCCCAGATCTACTCGGCGTTGACGTTCAACTACACGTCGTACGTCGTGGCGGGGCTGCTCTTCCTGTGCCTGACCATTCCGATGGCGCGGCTGACGGACTGGTACGCGAGGCGGCAGGGCTTCCAGTCGACTGGAGGACTGCTGTGAGTTTGTTGTCGGTTCGCCACGTGCGGAAGGCGTTTGGCGAGCACGTCGTGCTGCGGGACGTGTCGTTGGAGGTGCGGCCGGGGGAGTGCGTGGTGCTGATCGGCGCGTCCGGCTCGGGCAAGTCGACGCTGCTGCGCTGCATCAACCTGCTGGAGACCGTCGATGACGGCGTGATCGAGCTGGCGGGAGACGACATCACCGACCCGCGGGTCAATGCGGACTCCGTGCGGGCCCGGATGGGGATGGTCTTCCAGTCCTACAACCTCTTCCCGCACCTGTCGGTCATGGACAACATCACGCTGGCCCAGCGCAAGGTCCATCGCCGTCCGGCCGCCGAGGCGAAGGAGGCGGCGCACGCCATGCTCACGCGAGTCGGTCTGGCGGACAAGGCAAAAGCCCGACCCGACGACCTGTCCGGCGGTCAGCAGCAGCGGGTCGCCATCGCCCGGGCCATGGTCTCGTCCCCCTCGTTGCTGCTGCTGGACGAAGTCACGTCGGCCCTGGACCCGACCCTGGTCGGGGAGGTGCTGGACCTGCTGGTGCAGCTGCGTGAGGAGGGGATGACGATGATCCTCAACACCCACGAGATGGGCTTCGCGAAGGCGGTCGCCGACGAGGTGGACTTCCTGTGCGACGGCGTGATTGCCGAATCCGGCCCAGCTGCAGCCGTGTTGGGTGATCCTCAGGACGAGCGCACGCAGCGGTTCCTGTCCCGCATCCTGCACTAGCGGTGCGCGTAGAGATCCCGTAGCAGGCAGACCTCCGCGCCGTGGTGGATCACTTCACGGTGGATGTGCGTGACCAGATCCGCCATCGGATACTCGGCGTACGGCCCCTCAGTCGGCCCGCACGGCTCGGTCAGACCCTCCTCACCAAGCGCGCGTACGCCACTGACCCACCCGTCGTACGCCGCGTCCAGCTGGTCGAGCGCATCCTGGGCTGACCCGGCGTACGCCCAGGTCCGCGCATCACAGGAAGGACCGGCGAAGTGGTTCTGGGTGCGCTGCCCCAGCACGCCGGTGGTGATGTGGCCGAGGCGCCACGCGGCGGTAGCGACCGGGGCAGGGCCCTCGACGGCGTCGAAGTAGAGCTCGCCCGCCTCGTTCCGGCCACACTCCATCCGGAACGGACCGCTACCGATCTGCGGTCGCTGGTCGTCCGCCGGCCGGATAGACCAGCAGTCCGCGACCGGCTCCCAGAAGTACTCGTCGTCGGTCATGCCGTCCAACCGCGGTCGCAGCGCGTGCTCCCAGTGGAACGTCAGTTGCTCGGTGAGCACGTGGTTCCAGTCCATGGTCACACCGCCTCAGCGGGGCGCCAGTGCTTCATCCAATCGGACTCCGGCCAGTCCTGGTCGGCGGCCAGCAATTCGTACATTGTTGCCCCGTCGATGGATTCACGGATGATGTCCGCGTGCCCGGCATGGTGGGCGACCTCCTCGACGATGTGCAGGACTGCCCATCGCACGTTCCAGGCGTCGAGATCCGCGGGCCACCACGGAGCACCGGAGGGCACGGGAACGGGGGCGTCCAGATCCACCGTGGGCAGCAGGTCGTTGGCCCGGTCCAGTGCGGCGGTGAGTTCAGCGCGCAGGCTGTCACCGGTGTCACCGTCGGCGCGAAGGAAGTCGGCGCCGTACTCCTCCGCGGCCTCCTCATCCGATCCGCGGTGCGGCTCGTCCGGTGCGGCCTCGACCCGGTCCAGCCAACCCTGCGTGCAGCGAGCCACGTGCTTGACCAGTGCGCCGACCGACAAGCTCGACGCTGTCGGCGTGGCCCACAGCTCGTCGTCGGTCAGTCCGTAGGCAGCGCCCCGGACCGCCAGCAGTTGTTGTTCCACGTAGCCGGTCAGCATCTGGTTCTCGGTGGTGGTCATCGGTGCGTGCATCGCCATGACAATCTCCTTTGTTGGTGGTGTGACCACCGTGGCGCACCTAGCGGACACTTTCTGTCCTGAATGTCGCGCATGATGGATGCATGGCCGCCACCACCGCCCGCCTCCTGCGACTGCTCACGCTGCTGCAAGCGCGCAGCGTGTGGTCGAGTCAGGAACTCGCGGACGAGTTGGGCATCACGACCCGGTCGGTACGCCGCGACGTCGAGCGGTTGCGCGACCTCGGCTATCCGGTGCGGGCGAGCCGGGGTGTCGGCGGCGGATACCAGTTGGGCGCCGGGCGAGCGTTGCCGCCGTTGCTGCTGGATGAGCGCGAGGCGGTCGCTCTGCGGCTCGCCGCGGGAGGCGCGGTGGCCGGGATCGGGGAGGCCGCCGTACGCACCATGGTCAAACTCGATCAGGTGCTGCCGGCAGCGGCGCGCGCCCAGGTCGCGGCGGTCCATGAGGCGACCACGACCCTGGACACCTCGGTGCCGAGCGTCGATCCGGACGACCTGCTGACGGTGTCCCGGTCGGTCCGGGAGAGCACGCAGATCCGGTTCGACTACGCCACGGCGAGCGGTGTGGGCAGCCAGCGGCGGGCCGAGCCCTACCACCTGGTGGTCAGCGGATCACGTTGGTACCTGGTGGCTTTCGACCTGGACCGGGACGACTGGCGTTCCTTTCGGCTGGACCGGATGAGCGAGGTCCGGGCCAGCACGTTCACCTTCCGGCCGCGTGCGGCACCCGACCCCGCGACGTACATCCACGAAGCCACGACCCAGCGTTGGGCGGTGGCCGCACGCCTGCGGGTGGCCATTGCGGCGGACGACCTGCGACGGCGGGTGTCGCGCTGGGCGCAGGTGGTCGACCTGGGTGATGGAACGAGCGAATTACGTGTGTCCGCAGACAGTTTCGATGACATCGCGGCCTGGTTGATGCGGTTCGACGCACCGTTCGAGGTGATCGAACCGGACGAACTGAAGGCGGCGTTCGGTCGCCTGAGTCAGCGCGCCCGTGCCCTCGCGAACTGATGCACAACTACCCTGAGGTGTATGACGCGCACCAATATCGATATCGACGATGCGCTCGTTTCCGAGGCGATGCGCCGGTACGGGCTCACCACCAAGAAGGCGGCAGTCGACCTGGCATTGCGCCGACTGGTGGGGCCGATGACCCGCGAGGAGGCGCTGGCGCTTGAGGGGATCGGCTGGGAGGGCGACCTCGCTGAGATGCGCAACGACGCACCCCATCTCCTGTGACCTGCCTGGAAACGGTGCGGCTTTGAGCGCCGACCGAGTCGAGGAAACGAGCGCAGCGAGGCCCGGAGGCGAGGCTAGAGGCGCGCCAGAAGACATGACGGTTGTCGGCGTGGGGCCCTGGCAGGGTCCGCTGCCCTCCGATTCGAAGTACGACGCGGGGTTGCTCGCCGAGGGCGACGCGCGCAACGTGGTGGACAAGTACCGCTATTGGACCCAGGAAGCGATCATCGCGGACCTCGATCTGACGCGGCACGACTTCCACGTCGCGGTCGAGAACTGGGGTCACGACTTCAACATCGGCTCGGTGATCCGTACCGCGAATGCGTTCAACGCCAAGGCGTTTCACATCATCGGCAAGCGGCGCTGGAACCGTCGCGGTGCGATGGTGACCGATCGCTACCAGCACGAGTTCCACCATGCCACCGTTGCCGACCTCATCGAGTGGGCCGGGGACCTGCCGCTGATCGGGATCGACAACCTCCCCGGCAGTACGCCGATCGAGACCGCCGCGCTACCCCGCGCCTGCGTCCTCGTCTTCGGTCAGGAGGGTCCCGGCCTGTCCCCGGAGATGCAGGCGGCCTGCGAAAAGGTCCTGCACATCGAGCAATTCGGCTCCACCCGTTCGATCAACGCCGGCGCGGCCGCAGCGATCGCGATGCACACCTGGATCATGCAGCACGTCTACGGTCGATCGTGATCGACCCAGGACTGTGCCTTTCGTGTCAGCACGCGCTGATCCGGCCGACCAACAAGGGGACCACCTATCTGCGCTGCGGTCTGGCGGCGACCGACGACCGATTCCCGAAGTACCCACGGCTGCCGGTGACTTCCTGCCGCGGATTCGCTCCGCCGGCTTCATGACTTCAGGTCATGGAGCCGAAAAAGAATGGGTGCCTCCAGCGCCGAGCAGCTACGACGAAGCGGAGCCCGAGCCAGCGGACGGTCCCGCGCCCACGGCGGAGGGTGCGGTGGACGTGGAGCTCTCGGTCGGCGTACCGGCAACCAGGTCGGACAGATCCAATCCCCAGTTTCCCCAACGCTTTTCGAAGGCGGCGTCACGCGCGACGGCCCGCTTCAGCTTCTCCGGTGAGTACCGCTTGGCCCACTTCGACCGC
Organism: Branchiibius sp. NY16-3462-2; assembly: GCF_001594145.1. Classification (GTDB taxonomy): domain Bacteria; phylum Actinomycetota; class Actinomycetes; order Actinomycetales; family Dermatophilaceae; genus Branchiibius. Next base: position 161,977 of record NZ_LVCF01000042.1, read on the forward strand.
GGCCGGGCCAGTCGCAGGGCGCCCCACCACGCGACGGGCGGGATGAACGCGCCGATCACTGCACTGGAGTATTTGCCCTTCGCAACGCACACGAGCAGACACGTCGCGTGCACCGTCAGTGCGGCCAGGACAGCGAGGTGCCCGGCGCCGGGTGTCGTGTCCCCGCGCAAGGGCTGGATGCCCACGAGGAGGAACCCGAGCACGGCGGCGGTCAGGGCCACCACCTGCACGGACAGCTGCCCTTGTTTGGACCAGTAGACGTCCTGCAGATGCAGGATCAACGCGAACTCGTCCAGGACAAGGGAGGCGCCAACCCCGATCAGGACCGCGCTGATCTCCGCCCCGGGCGGGCGACCGGACGACGCAACCGAAGTAATCCCACCGATCACCAACAAGAAGATCCCGGGCACCGCGTGATGGATGTGCACCCCGCCGGACACGTTGTTGCGGAAGGGGCCCTTGCCGGCGCGGATCATCCGGGTGATGCCGCGGGTGATGACGAACGTCGTAACGAACGAGGCGAACAGCAGCAGCAGCGACAGCCGTTGGTCCACGAAGAGGTGAACTTCATGGATCCGGCCCTCGGAGAGGGGGCGAGACCAACCGCTCCACTGATGCGACCCCGTCATGTGTGTGAGTGTACGAGCAGGGTTTTTACCGGGAGTGTCGATTTCTGCCGCGGCCGGTCGTCATGGAGGTGTCAGAAAACCCTGGATAAGGAGCACGCAGATGAAGTATCTAGTCCTGATCGCGTATGAGCCCAGCATGTGGGCCGACGTCGCACCCGAGGTGCAGGAGCGGTTCCACGAGCAGCACCTGGCCTTCCACGAGGCGGTCGGCGAGAAGCTGCTCGCGGGCGAAGCGCTGGCCGACACCGACAGTGCGACCACGCTGCGCGGCGGTGCCACCCTCACCGACGGCCCGTTCGCGGAGACTGCCGAGATGATCGGCGGCTTCTATCTGGTCGAGGCGGACGATCTGGACCAGGTCGTCGCGTGGTGCCGGCTGCTGCCGCCGGAGTACGCCCTGGAGATCCGGCCGTGCGTGCAGATCGAAGGGTTTGAGTGACGCCGGTCGAGCAACTGCTGCGTGACGAGTGGGGCCGGTTGCTGGCCCTGCTCGTCGCCAGCACGCGGCGTCTGTACCTGGCCGAGGATGCGCTGGCGTCCGCCTTCGAGGAGGCCACCCGGCGATGGCCGATCGACGGTACGCCGGGCAACCCGTCCGCGTGGCTGCTCACCACCGCGCGGCGCCGGATCGTTGACTCCATCCGCGCCGAGATCACCCATGCGAAGAAGCAACCACTGATGGTGATGGATGAGCGAAATCGATTGCACGACAACGAAGCAACGCAGCAAGACAGTCTGCTTCGACTCGTGCTTCTTGCGGCCCACCCCGCGCTGGCACCCGAGGCAGGAGCGGCCCTGACCCTTCGGTTGGTGATAGGTGTGTCAACCGCGGACATCGCCCGTCTCTTCCTGGTGCCCGAGCCGACGATGGCAGCCCGGTTGACGCGGGCGCGCAAGAAGGTGGTCACGGCCGGGATCCCGCTGGCCCTCCCGCCGCAGGAGGCGTTGCCGCAGCGGCTGGAGACGGTGGCGTCGGTCGCCTACCTTGCCTTCACGGCAGGCTATGCACCCAGTAGCGGTGACCAGGTGGTTCGGACTGAACTGGCCGGGGAGGCGATCCGGTTGGTGCAGCTGGTGCGCGCCCAAACTCCGGCGACGCGCAGTGATCCGACGCTGATCGCCCTGCACGCGCTGATGCTGCTGCAACATTCCCGGCGCGATGCGCGGGTCGACGCCGCCGGTGAGGCGGTGCTCCTGCCCGAACAGGACCGCAGCCAGTGGCATCACGATGAGATTGCCGAGGCGCTGGCGCTGCTGGAAAGCCCTGTCCCGCTGGGCAGCTCGGTCATTGCTCGCTCCTACCGGTTGCAGGCAGCCATTGCGGCATGTCATGCGACCGCTCCCAGCGCTGAGGCCACCGACTGGGGCCGGATCTGCACCTTCTACGAAATGCTGGAGCATCTGACCGGGTCGCCGATCGTCCGGTTGAACCGCGCCGTGGCGGTGGCCGAGTGCGACGGTCCGGCAGCGGGACTGGCCCTGCTGGCAGGCCTCGATGACCGCTTGCCGGGCAACTACCGACTGGCGGTCGCCCGAGCCGAGTTGCTCACCAGGGACGGTCGGACGGAAGCTGCGCGATCGGCGTACGCCGAGGCGCTGGGCCTATGCACGAACGAGACGGAACGGCGCGAACTGCTGCGGCGGGTCCAGCGTTTGGACGGCTGAGCGGCTCCGACGCGAGGGGATGCCCGGGGTGGTTGGATAGATGTACCAGAGCCGCACACCGCAGGAGTGAGCCATGCCGATCGCAACCCCCGACGTCTACGCCGAGATGCTCGACCGGGCCAAGAAGAACGCATTCGCCTACCCGGCGATCAACGTCAGCAGCAGCCAGACCCTGAACGCTGCCATCAAGGGCTTCGCCGACGCGGGCAGCGACGGCATCATCCAGGTCTCGACCGGTGGCGCCGAGTACTTCTCCGGGCAGGGCGTCAAGGAGATGGTGACCGGGTCGCTGGCCTTCTCCGCGTTCGCCCATGAGGTCGCCAAGAAGTACGACGTCAACATCGCCCTGCACACCGATCACTGCCCCAAGGACAAACTGGACGACTTCGTGCGCCCGTTGCTGGCGGCCTCGATCGAGCGGGTCAAGGGCGGCGGGCTGCCCTACTTCCAGTCGCACATGTGGGACGGCTCCGCGGTGCCGCTGGAGGAGAACCTGCAGATCGCCGAGGAACTGCTGGCCCAGTGCAAGGAAGCGCACGTCATCCTCGAGATCGAGGTCGGTGTTGTTGGCGGTGAGGAGGACGGCGTCGTCGGTGCGCAGGACGAGAAGATGTACTCCACGCCCGAGGACGCCCTGGCCACCGCCCGCGCCCTCGGCACCGGTGAGAACGGCTACTACATGACCGCGCTCACCTTCGGCAACGTGCACGGCGTCTACAAGCCGGGCAACGTCAAGCTGCGCCCGTCCGTGCTCAAAGCGGCCCAGGAGGCGGTGCACACCGAGTTCAACACCCCGGATGACAAGCCGTTCCACCTCGTCTTCCACGGCGGCTCCGGCTCGGACGAGGCCGACATCAAAGAGGCCGTGTCGTACGGCGTGGTGAAGATGAACGTCGACACCGACACCCAGTACGCCTTCACGCGTCCGATCGCCGGCTGGATGATCGGCAACTACGAGGGCGTCCTGAAGATCGACGGTGAGGTCGGCGACAAGAAGAAGTACGACCCGCGCGCCTGGGGTAAGGCCGGCGAGACCGGCATGTCCGCTCGCGTCGTCGAGGCGTGCGAGGCGCTCGGATCCGCGGGGACGCATGTCTAATCTGCTCGGCGTTCCCGAAACTCGGCTGCCCGAGGATCCGGCCGCGCTGGCGTTGGCCGAGGGTGAACTGCCCGAGCAGGTCGCCGAGAACTACCCGGCCTCCAGCCTGGTCTGGGCGGCCCTCTCCGAGCACGCGCTCTCCGAGCACCACGCCGTCGAGGCCTACGCCTACGCCCGCACCGGCTATCACCGTGGCCTGGACTCGCTGCGCAAAGCCGGCTGGCGCGGGCAGGGTCCCGTGCCCTGGGAGCACGAGCCCAACCGTGGGTTCCTGCGCTCCTTGGCGGCGCTGTCCCGTGCGGCCGGCGCGATCGGCGAGACCGACGAAGAACGTCGGTGTGCTGACTTCCTGCGGGACTCCTCGGCGTTGGGTGCGCGCGAGTTGGGTCTCTAAGCCTCCGGTACGTCGATGGCTCGCCTGACCGCGTTGGAGATCGGTCCCGACGGGGAGACTCTGTATCGCGCGGTGCTGCGGCAGCCGGGACACGCGCTGGACCGGCACCGGGACGAGCTGGGCTGGTCCCTGGTGCAGGTGACCGCAGCGCTGGACGAACTACGGGCGCACCGGTTGGTCCGGGTCAGCGCGGAGACCGGGCTGATCGCAGACCATCCCCGCGCCGCCCTGGAACGGGTCGTCTCGGCGCAGGAAGCGCAGTTGGCGACCCGGCGGCAGGAGCTGGCGCGGGTCCGTGACGCTATCGACGCGTTTGTCGCGGATTACGGTGTGGGACAGTCGCTTTCAACGACAACTCTGCCGGCGCGCGAGCAGGTCGAAGCGGCCGATGTGGTGGCTACCTACGAGCACCTGCTTGCTGCCACGTCCGGAGAGGTGCGTTGCTGCGGACTGTCCCCGGTCGGCCCCGGCGTGGCCGCGCAACTGGCCAGCGGCCGGGTCGTGCGATGGCTTCGAAGCGCGGCGGACGGCCCGGTCGATCCTGGTGATTTCGACTTGCGCCTCGCCGGCTCGCTGCCGACGAGGTTCGTCTGCTTCGGCGGCGATGTCGCGATGGGTGTCGCCGAATGGGGTTCTCCCGACGGCGATTTCGTGGTTCTGCGTGATCCGGTGGTCGTGGCTGCGTTCGTCGAGTTGTTCGACCGGTTGTGGGCGACCGCTGCGCCGATGGCCGCCACACCGGACTCGCTGACGACGGGCGTCCTGGAACTGATGCGCCAGGGCCTGAAGGACGAAGCGATCGCCCGGGCGCAAGGAGTGTCGCTGCGCACCGTCCGGCGGCGGATCGCGGACCTGATGACCGAGCACGGTGTGGACACCCGCTTCCAACTCGCGCTGAAGCTGATCGAACGCGACCAGGATGCTGTCGATGACGATTGAGGGTCTGCTACTGGCCGCGGGTGCGGGGCGCCGGATGGGTCAGCCGAAGGCGCTGGTTCGCGACGACGACGGGACGTCCTGGCTACTGCGGGCGGTGCAGGTGTTGCAGGACGGCGGCTGTTCCCACGTGACCGTCGTTCTCGGCGCGGCGGTCGATGAACCCACCGCCCTGCTCGAAGGCACCGGTGCTCGCATCGTCGTGGCGCCGGACTGGTCCGAGGGGATGTCGGCGTCGCTGCGTGCCGGGCTGCGGGAGATAGGTGGCACAGACGGGGACGCGGTGGTCATCACCCTGGTCGACCTGCCCGACGTGTCCGGCGACGTGGTTGAGCGAGTCACCCGATCACCGGTGGATACCCGCACACTGCGCCGAGCGGCGTACGCCAATAGACCCGGTCACCCGGTTGTCCTCGGGCGGGAGCACTGGCAACCGGTGATCGAGAGCGCGGTTGGTGATCGCGGCGCACGTGACTACCTGTCGCACCGCGACGTCGAGTTGATCGAGTGCGGCGACCTCGCCACCGGTCGTGACGTCGACTCCCGCTGAGGAGCTAGCGTGTACGCCGTCAGCGAAACCTCGAAATCGCTTGTAACACAGGTTGATTGGCCAGATTCACCGTTACCATTGTCATCGAACACGTGTATGATGTGTTCATGGGTGGGGGCACCGGATTTATCGCTGAATCGGTGATAGCCGCTGCGCCGGTCGCGGACCTGTTGGACGAGGCTCATCGGTTGCTGGTCGCGGTGTACGGCAAGGTCGCCGCGGGTGGCGGGGCGTTGTCGCAGGACGGCTTGGTCGGTGAAGCAGTCCTGGCCCAGCAGGTGCAGAACTCCGCGTGGGCGATCCAGTCGCGCCGGTTGGCGCAGGCCGCGGCGATCAGCGAGCGGCTCAACGGCGTCAGCGGGGCCGGCACCGCGGATCTAGCGCACGAGTGGTTTCCTTTGGAGGTCGCTACTCGGTTGGGGTGGACCGACCGCCAAGCCGGTGCCCGGCTGGGTCAGGCATGTGAGGCGACCGGTTATACCTCGGGCCTGCTGGATCTGGCCGGTGCCGGGGAGTTGGAATCACGCAAAGTGACCGCGGTCGCCTCCGTGACCGCCGGCTCTCCCGGGCACGTGGCCGCGGAGATTGAGGCACGGATCCTGGAAGGCGACCCGGTGGGGACCACCTCCAGCAAACTGGCCGCGAAAGCGCGGCGGTTGCTGACGAAACTGGACCCGGTCGCCGCCGATGAGGCCAGCCAGGATCGGCGCCGGGGATCCGTGGGTGTGTTCGTGCACCCCCATCACGAACCGGGACTATCGGAAGTGACCGCGGTGATGCCCACGTTGGACGCGGCGAAACTGATAGCCGTGATCGACGAGCACGCCAGGGAACTGCAGGTAGCCAGCACGACGGACAAGACGCTGGCTGAGTCGCGGGTGGACGCGTTGACGGATCTGGTGATGAACGGGGCCATCGTCGACACCCAGTTGACGTTGCTGATCCCGTTGGCCGAACCCGCGGCGCTGATCGCTGAGCCGGAGCCGACGCGGGAACTGGTTGGCGCCCGCGGTGGTGCACAACCCCCGCCGGTGCCCGGTGTGCCGGCGGTGCACCGGTCGGTGCCGCCGCCGGGGATGACGGTTGAGGACTGGTGGGACTACCAAGGCGGTCAACTCAACGATCTGGACACCCAGGTCGAGGAACTCATCGCTTATGAACGCGGCCAGTGGCCCGACGGGTGGCCCCCACCACAGCTGGCCAACGCCACCCGCCAGCGCCGAAGCGACGGGCATGGGCATGGGCGTGCCGCGAGCGCGCCTGGGCGTGGGTTGTTCGAAGATGTGCTGCTGCCGCGGGTGGGGGTGATTCCTGGTGCCGCGATCGAGGAACTCGTCCAGGTGTTGGGAATTCAACTGTCGCGGGCGTTAGCTAACCCGTTGACCGGAACCATCGCCGAGACCGGCGACAAAACCTACCGCCCCGGGGCGGGATTGGCCCGGTTCGTGCGGGCCAGGGATCAGCATTGCCGCTTCCCGGGGTGCACCCACCCCGCCGAACGGTGCGACCTGGACCACGTGGTCCGTTACCCCGACGGACCCACCGCCGCCCGTAACCTGCAACCGTTGTGTCGCCATCACCACCGGGCCAAACACGAAGGCGGCTGGAAGGTCAGCATGACCCCCGACGGGGTCTGCACCTGGACCAGCCCCACCGGCCGCATCTACATCACCAGGCCCGCCGACTGAACCCTGCGCGACGGAGGGGTCGGTAGCTACAACCGGCGACCAACGCGGCGCGGCGTAATCTGCGTCACATGCAGTTCGACACCCCGGCCGAGGTCGCGACGGGTCTGGAGCAGGACGGGTACCTCAGCGACGACGCTCTTGCCGCGGCCACCTACCTGGCACTTCGGATGCAGCGACCGCTGTTGCTGGAGGGTGAGCCAGGAACCGGCAAGACGGCCCTGGCCGAGTCGTTGTCCCGCATCCTGTCGGTGCCCCTGGTGCGCATGCAGTGCTACGAGGGAATCGACGCCACCCAGGCGCTCTACGACTGGGACTTCCCACGGCAGATCCTGCACCTGCGGGCGCTGGAAGCGGCCGGTGGTGCGGACGCCGAAGACGCCGAGAAGAGCCTGTACGACCCGCGGTTCCTGCTTGCCCGGCCGGTCCTGCAGGCGTCGCAGGACAGCCCTGCCGTGCTTCTGGTCGACGAAATCGACCGTGCCGACGACGAATTCGAGGCCTTCCTGCTCGAAGTGCTCTCGACCTACCAGGTCACCATTCCCGAGCTGGGCACCGTCCGAGCGGCTACGCCGCCGGTCGTCGTACTCACCTCCAACCGCACCCGCGAACTGCACGATGCCCTGAAACGCCGGTGCCTTTACCACTGGATCGACCATCCGGGTCTGGAGCGGGAGGTCCAGATCGTGCGCACCCGGGCCCCCGAAGTGTCCGACGCGTTGGCCCGGCAGGTCGTCGAGGTCACCCAGCAGGTGCGCGGCCGCGGTGATCTGCTGAAACCCCCGGGCGTGGCCGAGACCATCGATTGGGCGCGGGCGCTGACCTATCTGGGTACGACGGACATCGACCTGGCCGCCGCATCCGCCACGCTGGGGGCGCTGGTGAAATACCGCGAAGATTCAGAAAAGGTGCGGCACGCACTCGACCAGTTGTTGCGGGCCTGACCATGGGCCAGGAACTGCGCGGTGGTGACGAGATCCTGCTGGCGTTCGGGCGGGCGCTGCGCGCTGCCGGCGTTCCGGTCACGCACGACCGGCAGCAGCAGTTCCTCGATGCTGCTGCCGAGTTGGGGATGGACGATCAGCGCTGCACCTACCTGGCGGGCCGGGCCACCCTCTGCTCCGGTCCCGAGGATCTGGATCGGTACGACCAGGTCTTCACCGCCTTTTTCGGTCCGGACGGTCTGCCCCGGCCCCGGCCGGCCCAGCGCAGTGGCGTCTCCTACACAACGGGATTGCCCGACGCCGAGGGCTCAGGGGCGGGGGACACGGAAGGGCAGGACGTCGTACGGGCCATGGCCAGCAGCGCGGAGGTGCTTCGGCAGCGCGACGTCGCCACCATGTCAGCGGCTGAACGGCACCGGCTCGCAGGCATGTTCGCCACCCTGCAACCCCGGCCACCGCTGCGGCACAGTGCGCGGCAACGCCCCTCGGCCCGTGGTCGGGTCGACGCGCCGCGCACGCTGCGGGCCTCGCTCCGGTGGATGGGGGAACCAGCGGCCGTTGCGTGGCGACGACGCAGTGTCCGACCCCGACGGGTGGTCCTGTTGATCGACGTCTCCGGCTCGATGAGCAACTACGCGGACGCGCTCCTGCGGTTGGCGCACCGGCTGACCCAGTCGTTGCGGGTGCAGGGCGGGAGCGTCGAAACCTTCACGGTCGGGACCCGGCTGACCCATCTGACCCGGGCGATGCGCGTCCACGACGTGGAGCGGGCGCTGGTGATTGCCGGGGAGGCAGTCCCGGACTGGTCCGGAGGCACCCGCCTGGGGGAGACCCTGAAGGTGTTCGGCGATCGGTGGGGACAGCGCGGTCTGGCTCGCGGAGCTGTCGTGGTGGTGTTCAGCGACGGGTGGGAGCGCGGCGATCCGAGCCTGCTGGGTGAGCAGATGGGGCGGCTCGCGCGGATCGCGCACCGGGTGGTCTGGGTGAATCCGCACCGGGGCAAGGCCGGTTACGAGCCAATCCAGCAAGGGGTCGTGGCGGCATTGCCGCACTGCGATGACTTCGTCGCCGGGCACTCGCTGGCGACCTTCGATGAATTGACGCGGGTGATCGCCGATGCGTGACGTCATGCCGGAACTGCTGGAGTGGTGGACCGCCGGCAAGACCGTCGGGGTGGGCACCGTGGTGGCGACCTTCCGCTCCGCGCCACGACCGCCCGGCGCCTCGATGCTGGTCGGCCCGGACGGCACCGCGGTCGGCTCGGTCTCCGGGGGCTGCGTCGAAGGAGCCGTCTACGAACTGGCCCAGGACGTGGTGGCCTCCAAAGAACCGGTCCTGCAGCGGTACGGCGTCTCCGACGACGACGCCTTCGCCGTCGGCTTGACGTGCGGCGGGATCCTCGACGTCTACGTGGAGGAGGTCAACCAGCAGACCTTCCCGGAACTGGGCGAGGTCGCCGCCGCCATCGACGCCGGTGAGCCCGTGGCGCTGGCCACCGTCATCGAACATCCCGATCCGGCGCGGCTGGGCCGCCGGCTGATTATCCGGCCCGGCGCCGCGACCGTGGGCAGTCTCGGCTCGCAGCGCGCGGACGATGCCGTGCACGACGACGCCCTCGGCCTGCTGGCGGCCGGGACCAACGCCACCCTCACCTACGGGCCGGACGGTGAGCGACGGGGCGAAGGGATGCGGGTCTTCGTGTGGTCCTTCGCGCCGAAGCCCCGGATGCTGGTCTTCGGTGCGATCGATTTCGCGGCGGCGGTGGCCAAGGTCGGCAGCTTCCTGGGCTATCGCGTGACCGTGTGCGACGCCCGCCCGGTCTTCGCGACCCACTCGCGGTTCCCGGACGCCGACGAGGTCGTCGTGGACTGGCCGCACCGTTACCTGGCGGCCGAAGCCGCCGCCGGCCGCATCGATCCGCGCACCGTGATGACCGTGCTCACCCACGACCCGAAGTTCGACGTGCCGCTGCTGGAGGTGGCGTTGCGCCTGCCCGAGGTGGCGTACGTCGGTGCGATGGGTTCGCGACGTACCCACGAGGACCGCTTGGCGCGGCTGCGGGAGGCCGGACTGCAGGAGTCGGAGATCGCCCGGCTGTCGAGTCCGATCGGGCTCGACCTGGGTGCCCGCACTCCTGAGGAGACGGCCGTCAGCATTGCCGCCGAGATCATCGCCGGGCGGTGGGGTGGCTCGGGGCAACCGCTGGCCGCGGGTCGCGGCCGGATCCACCGGGAGCATCCCACCGGAGTGTGATCCAGCTCACGCGCTGCGTGTTAGCGTGATTGGCAACGGTTTTCGGGCGTCGTACAGGAGGCCGGGTGGCACGCAGCGAGTTGCAATCGCGACGCGTCGCGGCGGTGCGCGCGTGGACCTCGTTCGTCGGGGAGGCTGACGACCCGGTCACCACAGTCCGGCCGGAAATCCTTGACAGCTGGGCGCGTTCGGCAGCGTCGATCACTCCCGACGTGTCTGAGGCGCCGCTGGCCGACCAGGGCGAGACTGCGGCGTACTGGGATGCTTCGCCACTGCAGACCGCGGTGGAGCGCATCCAGGCGGAGTTGCGGCGCACCGCCGAGGACGGTGACCTGGTCATCGCGGTGACCGACCCGCAGACCCGGATCCTGTGGACCTACGGCGGGCGGGTCATGCGGCGCAAGGCCGAGAGCGTGAACTTCGTCGCCGGCGGTCGATGGGACGACGAGTCGGTCGGCACCAACGCGTTGGATCTGGCCAACCGGCTGGGCGAGCCGTCCATGGTGTTCAGCGCCGAGCACTACGCGTCGGTGGTGCACAACTGGGTGTGCTGGGCAGCGCCGGTGGTGGACCCGTTCACTGGCGCGCAGCTGGGCGTCATCGATCTGTCGACCACCTGGGACCGCACCCACCCGATCGGACTGGCGACCGCTCGGATGATGGCCCGGCTGATCGAGAGCGCGCTGCCGATGTCGCGGACCCATCCGGGTCTGAGCGCGGTGGAGGAGCCGGACGAGCCGGGCCTGGTCATGCGGCTGCTCGGCACGGCGGAGACCTGGCTGGACGGGCAACGACTGCTGCTCAGTCGCCGGCAGACCGAGATCCTCGCCCTGCTGGCGCTGCATCCGCAGGGCCTGTCGCTGGAACAACTGCATGCGCTGGTGTACGGCGACCTGGCCGTGACGACCTCGACCCTCAAGGCCGAGGTGTCCCACCTGCGAGCATCTCTCGGTGGCCAATTGGCATCGCGGCCCTACCGGCTGACCACCCCGGTGGCCACCGACGTGGAACTCGTGTTGGGGCTCGTGCGTCGCGGCCGGACCGCCGCCGCCGTCGAGGCGTACGGCGGTGACCTGCTGCCGGGCACCAACTCGCCCGCGCTGGTCGAGTTGGCCGAGCAGTTGGCGGTGACCGTGCGTGAAGCACTCCTGGCCGACCCCGATCCGGACGCGGTGCTGCGCTACGCCGAGCGATCGCCGTACGACACCCAGGTGTTCGAGGTGTGCCTGTCCCGGCTGTCGCCCACGCACCGGGCGGTGCCCCTGCTCAAGGGCCGGTTGGCCGCAGCGCGGCAGTGACCCGGGCAAGGTAACCCTCGCCAACCGGCTGCCAACCCGGCCGACTTAGTGTGACGAGCACCACACTCGTTGTCTGAGGAGAGCCATGACCCGGATCAGTCTGACCGTCGATGGGGCGAAGGTCTCCGACGACGTCGAACCCCGCACCCTGTTGGTGCACTACCTACGCGAGAAGCTGGGCAAGACCGGCACCGTGATCGGCTGTGACACCAGCAACTGCGGGGCCTGCACGGTTCACCTGAACGGCACCAGCGTCAAGTCGTGCAACGTGCTGGCGGTGCAGGCCGACGGGGGTGAGGTCACGACCATCGAGGGCTTGGCCAAGGACGGCGAACTGCACCCCGTGCAGGCCGCGTTCCGGGAGTGCCACGGTCTGCAGTGCGGCTACTGCACGCCGGGCATGATCATGCAGAGTGTCGCTCTGCTGCAAGAGAATCCGGACCCCTCCGAGGAGGAGATCCGCCTCGGGCTGGAGGGCAACCTGTGCCGGTGCACGGGCTATCACAACATCGTGCGAGCGGTGAAGGAAGCGGCGGGAGCGCAGTCATGACCGTCACCGAAGAGCGTCCCGCGGAGGCCGTTGACCGGGAGATCGGTAAGGAGCGCCGCCGCAAGGAGGACCAGCGCCTGATCACCGGCCGCACCCGGTGGACCGACAACCTGGTCCTGCCCGGGATGTTGCACCTGGCGATGGTGCGCAGCCCGTTCGCGCACGCGACCATCACCAGCATCGACACGTCGGCCGCTGCCGAGGCGCCGAATGTCGTTGCGGTGCTGAGCGGTAAGGACTTCGGCGAGGAACTCGGCGTGTGCATCAACGCCTGGCCGATCACGCCCGACCAGAAGACGCCGAACCATTCGCCGATGCCCGCGGACCGGGTGGCGTTCGCAGGGGAGATCGTGGCGGTCGTTGTTGCCCGCAGTGCCGCCGAGGCACGTGACGCTGCCGAGCTCGTTGACGTCGAATACGACGAGCTACCAGCGGCGCTCGACCTCAAGGACGCGGCGGCCGACACGACCTTGGCGCATCCCGACCTCGGCACCAACAAGTCGGCCTTGTGGGTCTTCGACTCCGCCGAGGCCGGCACGGGCGGCGACGTCGAAGAAGCCATCACCAAGGCACGCACTGACGGTGTCGTCATCGAGCGCGAGTTCCGCCAACAGCGACTGATCCCGGCGTTCATGGAGCCGCGGTCGGTGGTTGTGGACCCCACGGGGGAGCAGCTGACGATGTGGTCGGCCACCCAGATCCCGCACATCCTGCGGTTCGCGCTCGCGGCCACGACCGGCGTACCCGAATCCAAGATCCGGGTCATCGCCCCGGACGTGGGCGGCGGTTTCGGCGGCAAGCTGCAGGCCACTCCGGAGGAGTGGATCACCTGGGCCATCGCCCGGCGCCTGGGCAAGCCGATCAAGTACACCGAGACCCGGTCCGAGTCGCTGATCAGCGCTCACCACGGCCGCGACCAGTGGCAGAAGCTCACGCTGTCGGCGACCAAGGACGGCACGGTCACCGGACTCAAGGTGGAGTTGCTGGCCGACCTGGGCGCGTACGTCGCGCTGGTGGGTGGCGGTGTGCCCGTCCTGGGTGCGTTCATGTTCAACGCGATCTACAAGTTCCCCGCCTACCACTTCGCCTGCCAGACGGTCCTCACCAACAAGACGTGGACGGACGCCTACCGCGGCGCCGGTCGCCCGGAGGCCACGTTCGGCATCGAGCGGATGATGGACGAACTCGCCGCTGAGCTGGGTGTCGACCCGTTGGAGGTCCGGGACAAGAACTGGATCAAGCACGAGGAGTTCCCGTTCACCACCGTGGCCGGGCTCGAATACGACTCGGGCAACTACGAGGCGGCCACAGCCAAGGCCACCGAGATGTTCGGGTACGACGACCTGCGCGCCGAGCAGAAGGAGCGCCGGGAGCGGGGCGACAGGGTGCAACTCGGCATCGGCGTCTCGACGTTCACGGAGATGTGTGGTCTGGCGCCCTCCCGGGTGCTCGGCAGCCTGGACTACGGCGCCGGCGGCTGGGAGTACGCCTCGGTGCGGATGCTGGCCACCGGCAAGGTCGAGGTCACGACCGGGGCGTCGGCCCACGGTCAGGGTCACGAGACGGCGTTCAGCCAGATCGTGGCCGACCGTCTGGGGGTCGCCTTCGAGGACGTCGAGATCCTGCACGGTGACACCGCGGTCGCGCACAAGGGCTTGGACACCTACGGCTCCCGGTCGTTGGCGGTCGGGGGCGAGGCGTTGGTCCGCGCTGCCGACAAGGTTATCGAGAAGGCGAAACCCGTTGCGGCACATCTGCTTGAGGCCTCGGTGGATGACATCGAGTTCGACCAGGGCCGGTTCTCCGTGCGGGGCACCGACCAGGGTCTGGCGATCGGAGAGGTGGCGGGTGCGGTCTTCGCCGCGCACAACCTGCCCGACGGTATGGAGCCGAGCCTGGACTCCGACGCGACGTTCGACCCGACGAACTTCTCCTTCCCGCATGGCACCCACCTGTGCGCGATGGAGATCGACACCGAGACCGGTGCCCTGAAGATGCGTAAGTACGTCTGCGTCGACGACATCGGCAACATCATCAACCCGTTGATCGTGGCCGGTCAGATCCACGGCGGTCTGGTCCAAGGCATCGCCCAGGCGCTCTGGGAGGAGGCGGTCTACGACGACTCCGGCACCCTGGTGTCCGGTTCGTTCGTGGACTACCTGCTGCCGACCGCCGCCGACACGATCAGCTTCGACATCGACCACACCGTGTCTCCGGCGACGTCAGTCACGTTGGGAGTCAAGGGCGTTGGCGAGGCTGGCACGATCGCCTCCACCCCTGCCGTGGTCAACGCCGTGGTCGATGCCCTGCGCCCGTACGGCGTCTCGGACATCCAGATGCCCTGCACCCCTGAGCGGGTCTGGAAGGCGATCCAGAACGGCGGCGGCGCCAAAGCCACCGAAGGCGCGGCCATGCCGCACTTCGAAGGTGACGGCGCAGCGGGTAATCAGGAAGTTCCCGGCCAGAGCAGCACGGAAGGAGCGGGCGCATGATCCCCGCAGCGTTCGACTACGTAGCACCAACCTCGGTCGAAGATGCCCTGGCGGCGCTGGCCGAGCACGGTGACGACGCCAAGATCATCGCGGGCGGGCAGAGCCTGTTGCCGGTGCTTCGCATGCGGCTCAACGCACCCGAGATGATCATCGACCTGGGCAAGATCGACTCGCTGCGCGGCGTACGCGAGGACGGCGATGCCATCGTGATCGGCGCGATGACCCCGCACTCGGTGGTCGGATCCGATCCGTTGGTGGCGCAGCACGCGGCGTTGATCAGCAAAGCGGTCGAGCACCTTGCGGATGCACAGGTCCGCCACCGCGGGACGTTCGGCGGCGCACTCGCCCACGCCGATCCCGCCGGTGACCTGGGTGCGCCGGTAATCGCCCTGGGTGGCCAGTTCGTCATCCAGGGGCCAGGCGGCACCCGCACGGTCGAGGCTGACGACTTCTTCGTCGACCTCTTCGAGACCGCGATCGGTGAGGACGAAATCCTCACGGAGGTAAGGATTCCCAAGCACACCGGGTGGGGCGCGCACTACGAGAAGTTCGTGCGCGTCGCCCACCAGTGGCCGATCGTGGCCGTGGCTGCTGCGGTCCGCGCGGAGGGCGGCACGGTCGCTGAAGCGCGCGTCGGGCTCACCAACATGGGGTCCACCCCGATCCGGGCGCGCGGCGTCGAGGAAGCGCTGGTCGGTGCGGAAGCCACTGAGGACGGCGTTCGCGCAGCGGCCGAGCGGGCCACCGAGGGCACGAACCCGCCGAGTGACCTCAACGGCGACGCGGACTACCGCCGGCACCTGGCCCAGGTGCTCACCCGACGCGCGGTCCTGGCAGCGGCAGGAGTCTGATGGATCTCACCCACCGGTTCACGGTCCCGACCGGGATCGACCAGACCTGGGCGCACTTCCAGGACATCGCTTCGGTGGCCCAGTGCTTCCCCGGCGCCTCCGTGACGTCGGTCGATGGTGACTCCTTCGCCGGTTCGGTCAAGGTCAAACTCGGACCGATTGCGTTGGTGTACAACGGTTCTGGCACTTTCGTGGAGAAGGACGACACCGCCCACCGGTTCGTCGTCGATGCAAAAGGTAAGGACAAACGCGGCAACGGTACGGCCGGCGCGAAGGTCACCTTGACGATGGCCTCCGCCGACGGTGGCGCGACTGACGTGGAAGTGGTCACCGACCTGGCGATCACCGGCAAACCGGCACAGTTCGGCCGCGGTGTCATGCAGGACGTCTCCGACAAATTGCTCGGTCAGTTCGTCGCGTGCCTGGAGCAGCGGCTGTCGGCCGAGTCGGCGCAGGAACTGCCGGCGCAGGAGCCGTCGTCAGTGCCGAAATCCTCCGAGCCGGACGACCAGGAGCAGACACCGGTTCCTGCCGAACCGCCGGTGTCGAGTGCAGCCAATGTGGGTACCGACGAAGCAGCCCCACCCGCGCCGGCGCCGGATTCGACGACAGCCTCGACTGCGCCGAGAGGAACCACTGAGCCGTTGCGCCCGGTAGAGGCCGACTCCGACGACGCGCTCGATCTGGGCACCGCCGTGCTGCCGGTTCTGTTGAAGAGTTACTGGAAGCAGCTCGCCGGAGCCGGCGCGGTGCTCGCTGCGGTGGTGTGGTTGACCAGGCGTCACCGATAGAACACGCGGTGGGTCATCCGGCCCGCAGTCCGGCCAGGAGCAGCCGGACCATCCGCTCGGCCCGCTCGGACTGCGCGCCCCCGGGGCCCTGGCACAGGTTGACGACGGCGCTGAGGAATTCGTTGGGGTCGACGGCGGCGATGGGCTCACCTGCGGCCCTGGCCGACGTCAGGAGCTGATCGAGTGTGGGCACGAGGGTCGTTGAAAACGCCTGTGCCAGCGACTCGTACGCCGTATCGCCCGAATGCAGGGCAGCCGCGAGTCCCTGTTTGGTGGCCACGAACTGGGTCCACCAGAACCGGAATGTCGCACTTCCGGGACGAGCGACGCCTCGCCGCTGTGGAGCAGCTCGTCGCGCTGGCCGACGACGTCGGTATCAAGCTCAGCCACCTCGCGATGGCGTTCGCCATCGCTCATCCCGCCGTTACCTCGGCGATCGCCGGGCCGCGGACCATGGCACAACTCGAGGACACGCTGGCCGGAGCCGACGTCGTCCTCACCGACGAGATCATGGACCGCATCGACACGATCGTGCCGCCCGGGGAGAGCATCGGGGCAATGGACATGGTCTACCGGGGGCCCGAAGTGGCTGACGCGACCATGCGTCGCCGTCCACAAGTCCAGCGGTCGGCTGGGTAAGCGGTGGTCAGGGCCGGGATCGGGCTGCTAGCCAGCCGGCGTGGGAGCGACCATCCGGTCGTCTTCCGCAGCGCGACGTCTGGCCCGCCGGCCGCCCGGCACGCCGGTCGCGGATCGGGTGAACACCGGCCAGAACGTCATGGCGATGGCGACGAAAATGGGGATATGGCCGGTCAAGTAGCGCGCCCGGCCCTGGAACACCTGCACGAAGAGTCCGATGGCGAGCACGTTCAACAGGAAGAGCAACTGGTCACTCGTCACCCGGCCGACCAGCCATTGACGAGCCATCAGTAGCAGGAGGAGCCACCACACGGCCTGGGCCAGGGCGATGCGCTGGAACCACAGGGACCCTGAGGGGGAGTTCCACGCAGTGACAACGCTGGCACCCGGGCCGGTGACGAGCGGGAGCGCCTTGGAGTCCTGCCCCTCGCCGTACGCGAACAGCATTCCGTCACCCCAGGTGAAGCTGGCCTTGTCGAACTCGAAGGCGACCATCCCGGAAAGCCCACGCTCTTCGAACCGCTCGGCGATGTAGTTCTTGGAGAACTCGACTTGTTCGGCGGTTGGTTTGTTGAACGTTTTGGAGTTCACCTCCCGGCTGAAGCCCCCGTAGTGCACGACGCCATCGTCGGTCTCGATGCTCACTCCGGCCGCGACGTACTGCCATGGGGTGGTCACGATCGCGGGGTTCAGGTTCAGCGACGGGGACAGTCGTGCGGCAACGGACTGGGTCAGCATGGCACCGGCGCTCGTACCAATGACCAGCATCGCCAGACAGGCCACAACGCGCAGGGGATCACGGCGGCGCACGAGGTAGACCCCGATGAACCAGATCGCGGCCGCGCCGACCCCGACGATGGGCGTGGTCTTCAAGTCGTAGCCGAAACCCAGGATGGCGGCGCCGCCGAAGGCCCATCCAGAGGCGGTGGCCCAGTTGGCGGCATCCCGGGCGCGCAGGAAGAACCACACCGCCCAGATCGGGGTCCATAGTCCGGGGATGTCGGTGTAGGCGATCGCCATGGCGGGGTTGATGCCCACGATGGCGGTCAGCAGAACCATCGCCGCGACAGCGGCGCCCGCGCCGCGCACCCGGCGCACGACCAGGTAGAGGCCCACCAGGGTTACTGCGAAGGCGACGATGTTGAAAAGCAGGAACACCCCGCCGAACGACAGGTCGGTGTTACGCGACACTCCCACGGCCAGTCGCGCAAAGCCCAGGTACAGCAGATTGTTGGGGTACCGGGACATGTAGTCGTGGTAGTACGTCGTGACCCGGGGGCTGTCCTGCGCGATCAACTCGATCAGCTTGGAGTCCCAGGTCGTGAAGTAATAGGTGGTGTGGCCGACGACCGCGGCCACCAGGCAGCAGAGCACTCCGACCGGGAGGGCCAACCGGTCCCAGCGCGCCCGCCGTACGCGCCACATCCGGTCTTGAACCACCGGCAGATGGGCGGCCGCGACCATGCCAAGCAGCACGACGAGTACGCCGAGTGCCCAGCCCCGGGAGTAGTCGAAGGTCGCGAAGCGCGGGTTGATGATCGTGACGAACACCAACCCGAGCATCCCCAGGCCGCACAGGCGCATGAAGACGGTCGCGGCGACGCGGGTCGGGGCGACCGAGTGTTGGGGCACAGCCACGTGGGCCATTGTGGGGCACTGCGCTCAGATTTGTGGGGATGCGGGCCTTGGCGTTCGGGCGGGGTGCGGATCAGGAGGGGATATCCCGACGGTCGAATGCTGCGACAGCAACTGCCGCGAGGACGGCCGCCAGCAGGGTCATCACGACCAGCGGGGTCCAGGTGATCGGGACCTGAGGCACCTTCGGGGTGTGGGTGAAGGGCGACAGATCCAGCGCCCAGCCGGGCAGACCGAAGGCCACCCCGAGTTCGCCGACCAGGAACGCGAGCGCCGCGACTACCCAGCCGGCGGCGGTCCACGCCGGACGAACGCCCAACAACAGCAGAGCGATCGAGAAGATCAGCCAGGCTGCCGGTGCCTGGACCAGCATGGCCCGCAGGACGTCGGAGGCGGTCAGATGGGTCCGACCCAACCACGCCACGCCCACCGCAGCGATCAGCAGGAGCACGACAGTGCCGATCAGTCCGATCGCGATGACCGTCAGCATCCAGGTCCGGCGGGCGCGACCGGTCGACAGGGCCAGTTCCAACTGTCCCCGCGTCTCCCAGCGCCGCAGGTCGGCCACCAGGGACACCAGCCAGAAGGCGATCGCGGCGCTGAAGAAGGCCGCCATCGCGGCTAGGAACGCCCCCGTCAGGGCGCCCGGGCCACCGAGTCTGCGCAGATACTCCTGGAACTGCGGCGGCATCCCGGAGGTGTCGGCCACCGAGGAGACCAGCGAGCCCACGATCAGAGCGAAGACCAGGATGCCGATCGACCAGCCGGTGAAGGTGCGCCACTGTGCCTGCCACAGGACGGCGGGTACCGATCGCAAGCCGTGGGAGGAGGCGGGTCCGGGCCGTGGCGCGATGACCCCGCTGCCCAGATCGCGGCGCTCGCGCAGAATGACCGCCAGCACCACGGATGCCACGCCCGCCACCACACACCACAGCAGACCCCACCAGGAGGGATCGCCATACGGGTCCATGGTCTGCACCCAGCCGATCGGGTTGGTCCAACGCAACCACGAGACCGAGTCGTTGGTGTCCGCGGCGCCGCGCAGCAGGTAGCCGCCGAGCACGAGCGCTGAGGTGATCGAGGAGACCTGTCGTGCGGTCGTGGCCACCTGGGCCACCAGCAACGTGACGCCGGCGACGGCCACTCCGACACCGACGTACTGCGCCATCTGCACCAGCACCTGATGCCCGGTCGCGCCGTAGCCCAGGAAGGGCAGCGCGGTCACCAGGGCGGTCAGCACGGTCAACGCGGCGGCGACCGCGATGGCGGCAACCAGGGGCGACAGCCGCCCGACGGCCGCCGAACCGGCCAGTTCCAGCTGGCCCGATTCCTCCTCGCGCCGGGTGTGCCGGTTGACCGTGAAGGCGATGAGGACGCCGAAGGCCGTCAGCATGAAGAGCCCGATGCGCCACGACGTGGTACTGGCAACTGTCTCAATGTGATCCAGCGGTCCGAGCATCAGCTTGAGCGCCGGGTTGCCGGCCAACGACTGTTGCATGTCGCGCCGGTCGGCGACGGTGCCGGCCAGGTCGGAGAGTTGTTTCAACGTGGCGAGGTAGGTCAGCGCGAAGACGACGACCGAGATCGGCAACCAGCGGATCTCCTGGTGGAAGGCGAGGCGGGTCAACCGCCGGGAGTTCTCGATCACGGCTCGTGCTGGTCGTACTGGCTCAGGAAGAGTTGCTCCAACGTCGGGGGTTCGACGACCAGCTGCCGGGCGCCGTACTGCGCCAGCACCGCCACGGCCGCCGTCGCCGTCGCATCGTCCACGGTGAAGTGCACCTTGGTGTCATCGACGCTCAGGTCCGAGACGCCGTCCACTGCCGATAACCCCTCACGTACGCCGATCGCGTCCTTCACGACCGCCGAGACTCCCGAGCGGGTCACGTGCCGCAACTGCGACAAGGCTCCGGTCAGGACCGTCTTGCCGCGACGGATGATCGTGACGTCGTCGCACAGGTCCTGCACCTGGCCGAGGATGTGGCTGGACAACAACACGGTGGTCCCACGCTCGCGGGCGGCCCGGATCTGCTCCTGGAAGCGGGCCTCCATCAACGGATCGAGGCCGGAGGTGGGTTCGTCCAGGATCAGCAGTTCCACATCGGCAGCCAGGGCTGCGACCAGCGCGACCTTCTGCCGGTTGCCCTTGGAGTAGGTGCCGGACCGTTTGGTGGGGTCGAGTTCGAAGACCTCCAGCAGTTCGTCGCGGCGGGTCGCTCCACGGACATCGCGCAGCCCCAGGAGCAGGTCGATGCATTGGCCACCGGTGAGGTGGTTCCAGAGCGTCACGTCACCGGGCACATAGGCCAGGCGTCGGTGCAGAGCCACCGCATCGGCGTACGGGTCAGCGCCGAAGAGCCGGGCGGTGCCGCCGTCGCGCCGGTAGAGACCGAGCAGTATCCGGATCGTGGTCGACTTGCCCGCGCCGTTCGGTCCGAGGAAGCCGGCGATCGTGCCCGCCGGAACGCTCAGGTCGAGCCCGTCGAGAGCCGCGAACGAACCGAAGTGTTTGGTGAGTCCGGAGATCTCGATCACGGGATCGGCCATGCGTCCATCCAACACCCCGCCGACCCCCATGGAACCTCCATGTGGTGGCTATCGAGTTCCTGTGGGACCCCCCGGTTCGCTGGCATGGGCCGCGGTCAGGTGGGTGGATGGAGGTAGGCGCCAGTCCAGGCGCTGATCACACAGTGAGGTGTTTCATGACCGATCAGACGACGAGTGACGAGCAGACCGGCGACGCCGCCGAGCAGCCGCAGGGCGAGGGTGTCCCGCAGCGTCCCGAGGGCTTCCCGCCCGGACCGCCCCCCGGTGGTTTCGGCGAGCACGGCCCGGGTCACGGCCACGGCCACGGTCCGGGTCACGGCGGACCGCCGCCCGGCTGGGAGGACCAACGGGACGAGCAGCCGGGTGCCGGTGAAGCCGCCGATGATGCAGCGGCCGGTGCTCAAGCGGGCCTCGATGCCGCGACCGGTGCGCAGGAGGAGGGCACGCTCACCTGAGCGGCCGCTAACTGCGACCGGGTTCGGTCACGGATTGTCGGTTGAAACGCGGCAGATCGGCCATCCGTGACCGAACCCGACGCCAGCCAGGCAAGCGATTCCGGGCCGGGCCGCCGCGACCGATAAACTCGCAGGTGGCCCACCGATTACTACAGAGGATTCACCATGCCTGCGATCGTTCTTGTCGGCGCCCAATGGGGGGATGAAGGCAAGGGCAAGGCGACCGACCTGCTCGGGGACCGCATCGACTACGTCGTGAAGTTCAACGGCGGCAACAACGCCGGGCACACCGTCGTCATCGAGCAGCCGGACGGCAGCCGCGAGAAGTACGCCCTGCACCTGCTGCCCAGCGGCATCCTCACCGAAGGCGTCGTCCCGGTCATCGCCAACGGGGTTGTCATCGACCTCGGTGTGCTCTTCGAGGAGATCGACGGCCTCGAAGCGCGGGGCATCGACACCTCCGCCCTGAAGGTCAGCGCCAACGCGCACATCATCGCCAGCTACAACAAGACCCTCGACAAGGTCACCGAGCGCTTCCTGGGCTCCCGCAAGATCGGCACCACCGGCCGCGGTATCGGCCCGACCTACGCCGACAAGATGAACCGCGTCGGCATCCGCGTCCAGGACCTCTTCGACGAGTCGATCCTGCGGCAGAAGGTGGAGGCAGCCCTCGACATCAAGAACCACCTGCTGGTGAAGGTCTACAACCGCCGCGCCGTCGCCGTCGACGAGGTGGTCGAGGACCTCTTGCAGTACGTCGATCGGTTGCGTCCCATGGTCGTGGACACCTCCCTGCTGCTGGACACCGCGCTCACCAACGGTGAGACCGTCCTCTGCGAGGCCGGCCAGGCCACCTTGCTGGACGTCGACCACGGCACCTACCCGTTCGTCACCTCCTCCAACGCGATCAGCGCGGGTGCGTGCACCGGCGCCGGCATTCCGCCCACGCGCGTCGACCGGGTCATTGCGATCTTCAAGGCCTACACGACCCGCGTGGGGGAGGGCCCGTTCCCCACCGAGTTGCACGATGACAAGGGCGAGTTCCTGCGCAAGCAGGGCGCGGAGTTCGGCACCACCACCGGTCGCCCCCGTCGCTGCGGCTGGGTCGACACCGTGATCGGCCGCTACGCGACCCGCATCAACGGCGTCACCGACTTCGTCCTCACCAAGCTCGACGTCCTCACCGGCCTGGAGACGGTCCCGGTCTGTGTGGCCTACGACGTCGACGGCGTCCGCCACGACGAGATCCCGGTGAGCCAGTCCGACTTCCACCACGCCACTCCTATTTACGAGGAGTTGCCGGGCTGGTTCGAGGACATCTCCGGCTGCCGCAGCTACGAGGAACTGCCCGCGAACTGCCGCGCCTACGTGGAGTTCGTCGAGGAGCGCATCGGTGCCCGGATCTCGGTGATCGGTGTCGGCCCCGGCCGCGAAGAGGTCATCGTGCGGCACGACTTGCTGGGTGCATGATGCTCGACGACTGGGTCTCCCGCCTGGCCGACGAGGTCATCGCCGACGCGCGGCGCCGTGACGTCAAGATCGTCTGTGCGTCCGGTATCTCGCCCTCCGGCCCGATCCACCTGGGCAACCTGCGTGAGGTCATCACCCCGCACCTGGTCGCCGACGAGATCGCCCGCCGCGGTATCGAGGTCGAGCACATCATCAGCTGGGACGACTACGACCGTTTCCGCAAGGTGCCCAATTTCCCCGGAGTGGACCAGTCCTGGGCGCAGTACATCGGTCAGCCGCTGACCGCCGTACCTGCTCCGCCTGGTTCCCCGCACGAGTCCTGGGCCGCGCACTTCCGCGCCCAGTGCGAGGAGGCGCTCGCGGCGATGGGCATCACCTACCGCGGGATCAGCCAGACGCAGCAGTACACCTCCGGCGCCTACATCGACCAGGTGATCTTCGCGATGGGGCATCGCGACCAGATCGACAAGGTTCTGGACCAGCACCGCACGCTGCCCAAGACCGCCGATGAGGACGAGGACGCCGACGAGGCGGCCGCCCGCGAGGGTTCGGGCGCAGCAGCCGAGGAGGCCGGTTACTACCCGTACAAGCCGTACTGCACCGTCTGCAACACCGACTTCACGACGGTCACCGCCTACGACGATGCGACCGCGCAGCTCAGCTATCACTGCGACCACTGCGGGCACGACGAGACCGTCGACCTGCACACCTTCACGCACGGCAAGCTGGTGTGGAAGGTGGACTGGCCGATGCGCTGGGCGTACGAAGGGGTGGTCTTCGAGCCGTCCGGCGTTGACCACCAAAGCCCGGGATCGTCGTACGCCGTGGGGTTGGAGTTGGCGCCGATCTTCGGCTGGCAGCGCCCCATCGGCCCGATGTATGCCTTCGTCGGCATCAAGGGGATGGCCAAGATGTCCTCCTCCAAGGGCGGGGTGCCGACCCCGTCGGACGCCCTGGAGATCATGGAGCCGGCGGTCCTGCGCTGGCTCTACGCCCGGCGCAAGCCCAACCAATCGTTCACAGTCTCGTTCGATGCGGACCTGCAGCGCACGTACGACGAGTGGGACGCCCTGGCGCGCAAGGTCCAGGCCGGCACGGGGCAGGCGGGCGACGTCGCGTCCTACACGCGGGCCAGTTCGACCGCGGCCGGGCCGCTGCCGGTGACCGAGTACCCGGTGTCCTACCGCACGCTCGCCTCGATCGTGGACATCACGACCGGTGACGAGGAGCAGGTGCTACGGATCGTGCAGCAGCTCGATCCGTCCTCGCCGGTCCCCTCGGTGGCGGCCCTGCGGCCGCGCCTCACCTGTGTCGAGCACTGGGTGGCGACGCAGATGCCCGAGCAGGACAAGACCGTGGTGCGTACGGCGCGCTCGTCCCGTGAGCTCACTCAGGAGGAGAGCCGGGCGATCGCCCTACTGCTCGATGGGGGCTCCGGGTTGGGTCCGATCGATGCCGACTGGACGTTGGCCGGGCTGACCCACCAGGTGTACGGCGTGCCGAAGGTCCTGCGGGGGATGGATCCGGCTGCCATCGTGAAGGGCGACAAGGAGTTGGCCGCGGCCCAGCGCAGCTTCTTCAAGCTGCTTTACGACGTGTTGATCGACAAGGACACCGGTCCGCGACTGCCGACTTTGCTGTTGGCGCTCGGGCCGCAGACGGTGCGCGAACTGCTGGATTACGGGGTTTCTCGCCCCTCGGGCGGCACCCCGGAGTAGGTCCACCGAAATTGTCCACGGGCACCTGCTTGACGAGATACCGATCGGTAGGCCACAGTGTGACGTGCGCAACACCTACGGGTCCGTAAGTTGAGAAACTTTCTGTTCCGTAACCGTTGGTAGAAGCCCGCAAGGCGGCTAAGGTGTAACGCAGTTCACATACCCGGAAGCCTGGATGGAGATAACCCACACCATGACCACCACGATTTCCCGCCGCACGCTGGCAAAGGGCGCCGCTTGGTCGGTGCCGGTTGTTGCCGTCGCCGCTGCCGCCCCCACCGCATCCGCCAGCCCGGCCGACTGCATCAGTTCCGGCACGCTGTCCAACTCCACGTCCGGCGTCCCGGCCACGCCCAACTACGCCTGCGTGCAGACCGACGAGGCTGGTAACCCGACGGGCACGGGGCTGGGCAACTGGCGCGTCCAGATCATCGTCGCCACCTGCACCGCGGTGCACGCCGGGTCGACGTTGAAGACCCCTCCGCAGATCACCGCCAACGTGATCACCTCCACGACGGCCGGAAACGTGTTGCGCGGCTTCGGCGCCGAGACGGTCACCGGTGGTACCTCAGCAGCGGGGTACACCGCGACGGGCCAGGTCTTGAACTCCGGTGCCACCCGCACCGGCAACCTGAACATCGGCACTTTCCCGGTGCCCGCCTCCGGTGGTATCACCACGACCGCAACTGGCACGGGCTCCCTGGAGACCTCGACGACCGCGGGCACCATCAACATCGCCGCCGGCGACTTCACCGTGGTCCTGAACTGGACCGGTTCGGACCCGGACACCGGCGCCCCGAACAAGGGCACCAACTACATCAAGTGCACCACCGGTACGTCGACGGCCCCGGCGACCTCGGTCCCGCTGACCCCGGCGATCACGGTTCAGTGATCTTCGCCTAGACGCACTACGAAGGAGCCCCGCGGCGTACGCCGCGGGGCTCCGTCATGTCGTCCTGCGTACGCCACGCCTCCCCAGCTTTGGAACGCGATTCACCCTGTCAGCGCGATTTCGGGTGAATCGCGTTCCAAAAGTCTGTGGAGGTCAGGCTTCGTCAGACAGCACTCTGATCCGCTCGTGGTGGTGGATCACCTCGTCGATCACGAACCGCAGGAACTTCTCGCTGAATTCCGGGTCCAGACCCGCGTCCTGCGCCAACCCCCGCAGCCGCGCGATCTGCTGCTCCTCACGAGCGGGATCGGCGGGTGGCAGCTTCTGCTCGGCCTTGTAGGCACCGACGGCCTGGGTGATCCGGAACCGCTCGGCCAGCATATGGATCAGCGCCGCGTCGATGTTGTCGATCGAACGTCGGTAGCCGGCCAGCACCGCGTCAGGCGCGCTGTTTTGCGAACTCATCACGCGACCTCCAGCACGGTCATCCGATGCGCGGCCCGGGTGAGCGCGACGTAGGTGACCCTAGCGCCGCCCGCTGATTCCGCGGTGATGGCGTCCGGGTCCACGATGACCGTCGCGTCATACTCCAGGCCCTTGGTCGACATCGGATCGATCAGTACCACCCGGTCGTCCAGCGTGGTGACGTCGGACAGGACCGGCCGGTGCACCTCGGGAGCGATGACCGCGACCGAACCGTCCACCTCGGCAAGGAGGTCCCGGACCGCATCGTCGACCGCTGTCGGCAGTGCATCGGAGGCAACCGTCCGGCGCACCGGATAGACCCCCGTTTCCCGTACGGCGTTGGGAATGTCCGCGTCCGGCATCACCTTGCGGATCAACTCGGCTGCGGTATCGAAGATCTCGCGGGCGTTGCGGTAGTTGGTGTCCATGTGGAACCGCTGACGCTCCTTCGCACCGAACGCTTCGTCGCGGGCGGTCGCGGCCTCAGCAGCGTCATCCCAGGAACTCTGGGCGGCGTCCCCGACCACGGTCCAACTAGCAGTGCGGCCGCGGCGGCCCAGCATCCGCCACTGCATCGGCGACAGGTCCTGGGCCTCATCGACCAGCACGTGCGCGTACTCGCCACGCTCACCGATCGCACCCTGCAGCAGTCGCTCCCGCGCATCCTGTGGCGTGATCTGGAACGTCGGCGCGACCTGCGCGGAGGTGCCGCGCACCTCGACCTCGGACACGCCGTACTGGCCGACGTTCTCCAGCTCCTCGATCTCGTAGAAGCCGCGCTCCTCCTCCGGCTCGGGAGCGGCGATCCCCAGACGGGCGGACAGGTCGTCGATCAGGGCGACGTCGGCGACCGACCAGGTGCCGGTCGCGAGCGCGGTCTGCAGGGATGCACTCAGCACGGATTGCTGCTCCGCATCGAGCACCCCGTGTGCATAGGACGCCAAGCGGGACTCGTCCGCGAGCCAGAGCAACACCTCGCGCGGATCCAGCGACGGCCACCACGCCTTGATGAAGGCTTCGATGTCCCGGTGCTCGCGGAACCGGTCCAGGAACTCGTCGCGCTCGCCGTCGTGCACCTGCCGCCAGGCCGCCTCGGCCAGCGCGGACAGCGCCGCGTCCCGGCCCTGGTTGTGCTGGTGGTGACGCAGGATCTCGGCGCGGATCCGCTGCAGCTGCGGCGCATCGATCCGCACCGGCACACCGCCCACCATCGCCCGCAGCGCCGACGGAGCGGACGGCGGCAGGTCCCGGGCAGCCCGCGACAGCACCCGCCGGATCCGCAGCGACCCCTTGATCGCGGCAGCAGCCACCGGGTCGAGACGCGTCGCCGTGACCCCGCCGACCACGTCACCGAGGGACCGCAGGGTCACGCTGTCCTCGCCGAGAGAGGGTAGGACCCGCTCGATGTACGCGGTGTAGGCGGCCGAGGGCCCGACCACGAGGATGCCGCCGGACTCGAAGCGCCGCCGATCGGCGTACAACAAATAGGCCGCACGGTGTAGCGCGACCACGGTCTTGCCGGTGCCCGGTCCGCCGGTGATCTCGGTGATGCCGCGGCTGGAGGCCCGGATCGCCTCGTCCTGGTGGCGCTGGATCGTGGCGACGATGTCGCGCATCTGCGCGCCGCGGCTGCGGGTCAGCGCGGCCATCAGCGCGCCGTCGCCGACGACCACCATGCCGTCGGGCGCTTCCGGCACCATCAGATCGTCTTCGATGCCGAGCACCGTCGCGTCGCGACAGCGCAGTACCCGACGGCGCACAACCCCTTCCGGGGACACCGGCGTGGCGCGGTAGAACGGCGCGGCGGCCGGCGCCCGCCAGTCGATGACCAGCGGTTCGTACTCGTCATCGCGAACACCGAGGCGGCCGATGTACCGCACCTCGGCGTTGTCGAGATCCAGGCGGCCGAAGACCAGGCCCTCGTACTGGTGCTCCAGGGACTGCCGGCGGCGACCGGCGTTGAAAACCAGCGCGTCCCGTTCGAACAAACCGGTGATCTCCTCCTCGCGGGCGACGCCGACCCGGTCCGTGCGACCGCGCGACAGACCCTCAACCTCGATCAGCGCCGCGCGCTCTCCGGCCTTGGTGAGTTCGGCGTAGACGCGGTCGACATGGGCCTGCTCGTGGGCCAGTTCGGCGGTGAGCTCAGCGGCAGGGTCGGGTGCAGATGCGGCAGGTGCCGACGGGACCTCGACGGGTCCGGTGCGCGGCGTCGAGGCGTTAGGTGCAGTCACGAAAGGGTTCCCCATCAGGACACGAACGAGCGAACGGTCAAGTCTAGTCATCGCATCGTGGCAACCGCGCATCCGTTCCTGCAGAGAGGCAAACAACAATCAACATTCGGGTAATCAATCTCTCAATTGATCGGTGGTGGGGGTGGCGCTCAGCGGGGGTTGTGCCATGATGTTTGCGGCGGACACGTCCGTTGCGAGCCCGGTCCGTGCGTCACCGCGACCCCCCTCCGGTTGATCCGCGGGCTCGCGGTGGGTTCCTCCTGGAGGACCTCCCCCCTGACTTCCGGGAGGAACCCACCACCCCCAACACGTACGCCGATGGGCCGCCACCAGCCCCCAGTAGGCTTTCGCGGTGTGAAGGTTCTCGTCATCGGCAGCGGCGCGCGTGAGCACGCCATCGTGCATTCCCTGACCAACGACCCCGATATCAGCGCCGTGGTGTGCGCCCCCGGGAACCCGGGAATCGCGGCAGAGGCACAGGTCGCCGACCTCGACGAGATCACTGATCCGGCCGCGGTCGTCGCGGTCGCCCGGTCGGTGGCCCCGGATCTGGTGGTCGTCGGACCGGAAGCTCCGCTGGTCGCTGGCGTCGCCGATGCCCTTCGCGCAGAAGGGTTTTCGGTGTTCGGGCCGTCTTCGCAGGCAGCACAGTTGGAAGGCAGCAAGGCCTTCGCCAAACAAATCATGGCGGCCGCGGACGTACCCACTGCTCGTGCATACGTGTGCACGACCCATGACCAACTCGCCGAAGCACTGGAAGCCACCGGCGCGCCGTACGTCGTGAAAGACGACGGACTGGCCGCCGGCAAAGGCGTGGTCGTCACCGACGACCTGGCCGCGGCGACCGCGCACGGACAGGCCTGCATCGCCCAGGGCGGCACGGTCGTCGTCGAGGAATACCTGGACGGCCCGGAGGTGTCGCTGTTCTGCATCAGCGACGGTACCGACGTGGTGCCGCTGGTCCCGGCCCAGGATTTCAAGCGCATTTTCGATGGCGATGAGGGCCCCAACACCGGCGGGATGGGGGCCTACTCGCCGCTCGACTGGGCCCCGGACGATCTGGTCGAGGACGTGATGCAGCGGGTGGCCCGGCCCACCATCGCCGAGATGAACCGGCGCGGGACCCCCTTCGCGGGAGTGCTCTACATCGGTCTTGCCCTGACCTCACGCGGGCCACGGGTGGTCGAGTTCAACGCCCGGTTCGGCGACCCCGAGACGCAGGTGGTCCTGGCCCGTCTGGTGACACCGCTGTCGCAGCTGCTCCTGGCCTCGGCGAACGGCACCCTCGGCGACCTGCCCGAACTGGTCTGGAGCCAGGGCGCCGCGGTGACGGTCGTGGTGGCTGCTGCGAACTATCCCGCGGCGCCCCGGACCGGCGACCCGGTGTCGGTGCCCGCCGCTACCGAGACGTCGTACGTCCTGCACGCAGGCACGAAAACGACCGCCGACGGACTGGTGTCCGCCGGCGGCCGGGTGCTTTCAGTGGTCGGGTTGGGTGATGACCTCGGGCAGGCTCGGCAAGCTGCCTACGCCCTGGTCGATCAGGTGGATCTGACCGGATCCCAACATCGCACCGACATCGCGCTGCGCGCCGAAAGGGGTCAGATCGCCCTACCCGGGCTGATCAGCTGAGCGCGTCCTTGGCGTTCTGAGCGGCGCCCTTGAAGTCGCCGTCCTTGAGGTTCTCGCCAGCCTGCTTGGTGTTGGCCTCGGACTGGGTCGCCTGCCCCTCGGCCTGCTGCTGCTCGTCGCCGCGCGCCTTGCCCGTGGCCTCCTGGATCTTGCCCTTGGCCTCTTCGGCGAGATTCTCCAGGTTGTCCTTGAGTCCCATGACTGCTCCTTGTTGTCGATGATCCGTACCCGTCCAACCTGCGCGATGACAGGTCACCGGGCCACACCCCAACGGGGGGCGCGACGTACCGGGCAGAATGAGCCCATGAGTTCAGCGCCCGAACTTCCCGGTTACCAGCACGTCTACTCCGGCAAGGTGCGTGATCTCTACGCACCACTTGGCGCGGAGGGGGCCCCGCGTGAGGACCAGGTGCTGTTGGTCGCCTCGGACCGGATCTCGGCCTACGACTTCGTCCTCGACACCGAGATCCCGGACAAGGGTGCGGTGCTGACCCAGTTGTCCCTGTGGTGGTTCGAGCAACTGGCCGACCTGGTGCCCAACCACGTGATCTCCACCGACGTCCCGGCGCAGGTCGCCGGGCGGGCGGTCCTTGTCGAGCGACTGCAGATGGTGCCGGTCGAATGCGTGGCCCGGGCCTATCTGACCGGCGGCGGCCTGTCGGAGTACCAGACGACCGGTGCGGTGTCCGGTCTGCCGCTGCCGGCGGGTCTGGTCGATGCCTCGAAGCTGCCGGAGCCGATCTTCACCGCCTCGACGAAGGCGCCGATGGGTGAGCACGACGAGCCGATCTCCTTCGAGGTCGTCGCCGACACCGTCGGGCTCAACCTGGCCGATCAGGTGCGTGACCTGACGGTGCGAATCCTGCAGCGCGGCAACGATATTGCCCGCGATCGCGGGATCATCATCGCCGACACCAAGGTGGAGTTCGGGCAGCGCGCCGACGGCACGCTGGTGCTGGCCGACGAGGTCCTGACGCCGGATTCTTCCCGGTTCTGGCCAGCGGACGCCTGGGAACCGGGTCACCCGCAGGCGTCGTACGACAAGCAGTTCGTACGAGACTGGCTGACCGGCCCGGACAGCGGTTGGGAGCGCACCAGCGGCCACGAGCCGCCGGCGTTGCCCGACGACGTGGTCGAGAAGACCCGGGCCAAGTACGTCGAGGCGTACGAAACGCTGACCGGCCGGACCTTCTCGGCCTGAGCCTCAGCCGCGCGTGACGCCGACCAGTCGGCCGATCGGCAGGTGCAGGGGTACCCGGTGGTCGCGCACCATGGCGGCGCGGTACTCGTCCCAGTTCTCGTGCTCGCCGGCGATCGAGCGGTAGATGTCGACCAACTCATCGACGCTCGCGTCATCGGGTGATTGGGCGACCGGCCATAGCTGCGCGCGGGAGTCGAACGCGGCGTACGACCAGCCGTCGTTGCCGGTGACCAAGAAGTTGACCCGGGGATCGCGGGCGATGTTCTTGGCCTTGGCCCGGTCGGCGGTGATCGACACCCGCAGCAGGTCCCGGTCGCGGTCGTAGTGATACGAGACGACCGACTGTTGCGGGCGGCCGTCCTTGCGGATCGTGGCGAGAATGCCGTTGCGGTGGTCGGCGATCAGGTCCCGCAGCGCAGCATCGGTCATGGCGGTCTCCTCTACTTCCCGGCGAGGTCGAGTAGTTCGGTGAACATGTCCTCGGCGCGGCCGATCGCAACGGACAGGTGTCCCTCTCCCGGCAGGAGGTGCGTGACCGCGCCGGGCACGTTGGCCGCGAGCCACTCGCCGTGCGCGAACGGCACCATGAGGTCGTCAGTGCCCTGCCAGAGGCTCACCGGCACCCGCACGTCGGCCAGGTCGAACCCCCAGGGCCGCACGAAGGCCAGGTCGTCATCGATCCATCCGTCCGCGCTCAGGCGCAGGCCTTCGGCGAAGTTGGCGGCCATGTCCTGGCCGAACTCGTCGGTCAGGACGGCCAGGTCGGCAGGTGGCAACAAGCTGGCCATGCTCTCGCCGATCGCCTCGGGACCGCCGTTCTTGAGGTACTCCCGCGCCGCCTCGAGGTAGGTGCGCACCGCGGCCTCACCCTCGATCGCCGCGCCGAACTCCTCTACGTTGTCCTCACCCATTCCGGCGAGAAAATCCAGGTCCGGGGCGTCGTACGGCGCGACACCGGCAATCAGCAGCGCCGCCTTCGCGTGGGGCAGGTGGGCGGCGCAGGCCAATGCATGCGGACCGCCGCCGGACCATCCGGCGACGACGCACTCGTCGATCCCCAGCTCGTCCAGTACGGCAGCGGTGTCGGCGACTACGTCTGCGACCGCGCGGCCGGTGTGCCGGGCCGAGCCGCCGTACCCCGCGCGAGAGGTCGTGATGAAGCGCAGTCCGTTCTCGTGGGCGACCGATTCGAGAGCGCGGATCGGTGCGGCCGAGCCGGGGGTGCCGTGGTGGAAGAAGAGCGGGTAGCCGGTGTACGGCCCGCTGGTGCGTACGTCGAGGGCCCGCCCGTCGGACAGCGTGATCTGATCCATGTGGCCATCCTGCCGCGAACACCCTGGTGACTGCCGTGTCAACATCCCTGCAGGCACCACCCCGGGGATCGTTGCCGACGGACTGCGCGCCTCAGTACCGTCCTGCCCATCCCACCCCGCCCCGCCATTAATCCGCGCATTCCGCGCGGGTCGACGAAAGGGCTCACAATGCCGAGTCTCCTGCTTGGTTCCATAAGCACTATCGCCGATACCTCTGAGTTGCAGCGCTCCGCGTTCAACCAGGCGTTCGGTGAACACGGTCTCGATTGGCACTGGGACCAGGCGAGTTACCGCGACCTCCTGACTGGCAACGGGGGGAAGCAGCGGATCTCGCAGTACGCCGATGACCACGGTGACAGCGTGGACGCCGGTGGGGTGCATGCCACCAAATCGTCGTTGTTCCAGGACGCCCTGGCCGACGGCGTGACTGCTCGCGCCGGTGTCGCTGACACCGTGCGTGCAGCCCAGGCCGCCGGTTGGCGGGTCGGTCTGGTCACCACGACGGCCAGAGCCAACCTCGATGCGCTCTTCGCCGGCCTCGGCGGCGAGCTGAGCGCCGACGACTTCGACGTCATCGTGGACTCCGAGAGCGTGGACGACGCCAAACCCGACCCGACCGCGTACCGGTACGCATTGGAACAACTCGGCGAGGACGCCGCGTCCGCGGTCGCGGTCGAGGACAACGTCGGTGGTGTCGCCTCGGCGCAGGCGGCCGGCGTCACGGTCATTGCCTTCCCGAACGAGAACACCGCCGAGCATGACTTCGGCGACGTCCAGACCGTCGACCGTCTCGATGCGACGACGGTCGGACTGACCCGATGAGCGCGCTCACCGTTTCGGACTCAACGTTCACGATCGAAGCCACCGAGCGAATCGAATACTCGCTCAGTATCGTTGACGGGATCTTCAACACGGACCAGCCGGTGCTGCGGGACATCTTCGGGCCCTGGGGTCGGTGTCTGGCGGTGGTCGACGATGAGATCGACCGGCTGTACGGCGAGCAGTTGCGCTCCTACTTCGACACGCACGGAATCGCTCTGACGACCTTCGTACTGTCGATCGACGAGACCGGTAAGACCATGCGCACCGCAGAGCGGGTCGTCGATGCGATGAGCGAATTCGGTTTGGTACGAAAGGAACCCGTGCTCGTGGTGGGCGGCGGGCTGTCGACGGACGTCGCCGGTTTCGCGTGTGCCATGTTCCGCCGGTCAACGAACTACGTACGCATCCCCACCACGCTCATCGGTCTGATCGACGCCAGTGTCGCAATCAAGGTCGCGGTGAACCACGGCCACTCCAAGAACCGGTTGGGTGCCTTCCACGCCAGTCAGCAGGTCCTCCTGGACTTCGACTTCCTGGCCACGCTGCCGACCGACCAGGTCCGCAACGGGATGGCCGAGATCATTAAGATTGCCACCGTCGGCAACAAGGAGATCTTCGAGCTGATGGAGAAGTACGGCGAGGACCTGCTCGATACCCGGTTCGCCCGTCGCGACGGATCCCCGGAGCTGCGGTCGATCGCCGACCGGGTGACGTTCGAGGCGATCCGGACCATGCTGGAACTCGAAGTGCCCAACCTTCATGAGATCGAGCTCGACCGGGTGATCGCCTTCGGGCACACCTGGAGTCCGACCCTGGAGCTGACGCCCGAGCCGCCGTACTTCCACGGGCACGCCATCTCGGTCGACATGGCCCTGTCCGCGACCATCGCCGCCCGGCGGGGCTACATCCTGGAGAGCGAACGGGACCGGATCTTCTGGCTGTTCAGCAAACTGGGTCTGTCGCTGGACAGTCCCCACCTGACGCCCGACCTGCTGAGCCGGGCCACGGCCTCGATCATCCAGACCCGCGACGGGTCGTTGCGCGCGGCGATGCCACGGCCGATCGGCCAGTGCATCTTCATCAACGATCTCGACCACGAGGAGTTGGTGGCCGCGCTGGTGGAGCATCGCGAGGTCTGCGCGCGGTATCCCGCCGCCGGCATCGGGCAACAGGCCTTCGTCGGTTCGGGTGCGGTCCGCAAGTCGTGAGGATCGTCAGTGCCCCTGGGCACGCCCGGCCGGTGACCCCGGTCGGGCTGCTCGCCCAACAGTTGGACGACCTGGTCGTCGTTGCGCAGCACGAGTCACCCGACCTGGTGGACCGCCTCACCCGGGCGCGCGACCTGGCCGAGGGACTGGACGGGTACGTCGAGCGGTCGACCACCGCTGCCACCCCCGAGCTGCGGGACCTGGCCGCCAGGACCGCGGCCCACGACTGGAACCAGCATCGGGATGACGGCGGCCATCCCGGTCTGGAGCAGGAGATGCTCTCCGGGCACGTGGAGGGGCAGTTCCTGCGGATGCTGACCGCGGCCACCCGGGCTCGTCGCGTCCTGGAGATCGGGATGTTCACCGGGTACTCCGCACTGGCCATGGCTCAGGCGCTGCCATCCGGTGGTCTCCTGGTGGCGTGCGAGATCGACCCGGGGGCAAGCGAATTCGCCCGTACGGCGTTCGATCGCGCCGGTCTGGCCGATCGCCTCGACATCCGGATCGGCCCAGCTGAACACACTCTGGCCCACCTCGCGGACGACGGGGCAACGTTCGACCTGGTGTTCATCGACGCTGACAAAGCGGGCTACCACGGCTACCTCGACGCGGTGCTCGACCTCGGCTTGCTCGCCGACGGGGGCCTGGTCGTGGTCGATAACACGCTGATGCAGGGGCTGCCGTGGACTGCTCCGGGCAGCACGCCGAACGCCGCTGCGATCGAGAAGTTCAACGAGTTCGTTGCGGCCGACGAGCGGGTCGAGCAGGTGCTGTTGCCGGTGCGTGACGGCATCACCCTGATCCGCCGCAGTCCCAGAAAGGACCGATGATGCGTATTGCCATGCTGCGGCCGGTCGGGGTCGAGTTGACTGACCTTGATCTGCGCGACGTCGATGCGGCGACACTGGCCGGGTTGCCGGCTCTGCTCGCCGACCACGGGGTCGTGGTGTTCCGGGATCAGCCACTGGACGACACGGGGTTCCTGCGGTTCCTGCGGTCCTTCGGTGAGCTGATGTTCACCGCGGGCGAGACCCCCGTGCCCGGCTTTCCCGATCTGAAAGTGATCAGCAACGTGGGCCGGACTAGCCCGCCGCGCAGTGTGTTCCACGTCGACACCAGCTACGTGAGCCAGCCGCCGGCGTACACCGCGTTGCGCACGGTTGTGGTGCCGTCGCGGGGTGGCGAGACGTTGTTCACCAACCAGTACCGCGCCTACGAGACCCTGCCGCCCGAGGTCACGGCGGCGCTCGAGGGGCGGTCGATCACCCATCGCGTCACCGGCGTCACCGGGTTGGGTCCGGAGCAGGAGACCGAGGCCGAGCATCCGGTCTTCCGCGTGCACCCGGTATCCGGTCGCACCAGCCTGTATCTGTCGACACCCGCCCGGTGCGTCGCGATCAGCGGGATGGACCAGGAGGAGTCAGCGCGGACCGTGCAGTACCTCTTCGACCATTCGACAGCGCCGGCGAACATTCTGCGGCACGGGTGGCGGCCCGGCGATGTGGTCATGTGGGACAACGGTTGCGTCCTGCACAAGGCCGATCACTCCGGCGTCGACGGCGACCGGGTCATGCACCGCGGCATGGTCGCACGGTACGCAGCATGAGCGCCGGCAGCGTGCGGGCACGGGCCAGGACTGCGGGCGCCCTGCTCCTGCTGCAGGCGATGGCGCCCGCGAACCTGGTGATGACCGCCATCGCTCTGACGAAAGGGCGGTCCATCCAGCCGCCGCGCATTGATCCGTCCGGTCCGCGGCGGACGGTCCTGCTCAGTGGCGGGAAGATGACCAAGGCCCTGCAACTGGCGCGCAGTTTCCACGCTGCCGGTCACCGGGTCGTTCTGGTCGAGCAGGAGAAGTACCGCTGGAGCGGGCACCGGTTCTCCCGTGCGGTCGATGCGTTCTACCCGGTGCCCACACCGCAGGATCCGGGCTACGCGCAGGCGTTGTTGCGGGTGGTCCGGGCCGAGGGCGTGGATGTCTACGTCCCCGTCTGCAGCCCGGCCGCCAGCGTCCCGGATGCGCAGGCAGAAGCGGTGCTGTCGCCCTACTGCGAGGTGCTGCACGGCGATCCCGACACGATCGAGATCCTCGACGACAAGGAGCAGTTCATCGCGCTGGCGGCCAAGCTCGGTCTGAACGTTCCGGACTCGGTGCGCATCACCGAACCCGCGCAGGTGGCGAGCTTCGACTTCAGGGCCGGCCGATCGCCGTACGTGCTCAAGAGCATCTCCTATGACCCGGTCCACCGGTTGGACCTGACGCCGCTACCACGTGAATCACCCGCCGCCACAGCCGAGTTCGCAGCCAGCAAGCCCATTGCGCCGGACAATCCGTGGGTTCTGCAGCAGTACGTCGAGGGGCGTGAGTTCTGCACGCACGGCACGGTCCGCGAGGGCCGGCTGCAGGTCTTTGCCTGCTGCCCGTCCTCGCCCTTCCAGGTCAACTACCGGCACGTCGACAAGCCGGCGATCGAGGAGTGGGTGCGTGGTTTCGTTGGGCCGCTGCGCCTGACCGGGCAGTACAGTTTCGACTTCATCGAGGATGAGCACGGCGAGGTCTATCCGATCGAGTGCAACCCCAGGACCCATTCGGCGATCACCATGTTCTACCAGCAGCCGGAACTCGCAGCCGCCTACTTGCAGGACCGCGATGACACGCTGCGGCCGTCACCCACCGCGCGTCCGACCTACTGGCTCTACCACGAACTGTGGCGGATGATCACGGGTGAGGGCGGTCGCCGGGCACGCTGGCGGGTGATCCGGGACGGCAAGGACGCCATCCTGGACCCGGCGGATCCGTGGCCGTTCTTCATCGAGCATCACGTCCAGATTCCCCTCTTGCTGTGGCGAAACCTGTTGTCCGGCAAGGATTTCATCCGGATCGACTTCAACATCGGCAAGTTGGTGGAAGCGGCCGGCGACTGATGCGGCGCATCCTGCACCTCACCGGCTCACCCACCGACCCCGGACTTGCCGAGCTGTCCCGGCTCTACGCAGCCGACTGCCTGGCGGCGACAGCTGACCCGCAGCGCTATGAGTTCCTGATCGCGGACGTCCGACCAGGTGGGCAGTGGTGTTTCCCGGACACTCTGACCGCCGCCGCGATCGTTGCGGCACCGACGATGACGGTGTCCGAGGCGATCGCCGTCATCACGGACTGGGCTCCCGACGTCGTCCTCCCGCAGATGTTCTGCCCGCAAGGCATGACCTCCTACCGCGCGCTGTTCGAGGTGCTCGGCGTACCCGTTGTTGGCAACCGTGCGGACACGATGGCGCTGGGAGCCGACAAGGCAGCCTGCCGGGCGGTGGCGGCGGCAGAAGGGGTCGCCGTCCCCGATGGATATCTGATCCGGGCCGGGGGCCCGGCGTTCGAGCCGGCTCAGCTGCCCGTGGTCGTGAAGCCGGTCGCTGCCGACAACTCGTTCGGCGTGTCCTTGGTGCGGACCCTCGCTGAGTGGGACGTGGCCCTGAGCGCCGCCCGGGCGGAGGGTCCCGACGTCCTGGTCGAGCAGTTCGTGCCGCTCGGCCGGGAGGTGCGCTGCGCCGTCCTGGAGCGCGACGGCGAGTTGCTGGGCCTGCCGTTGGAGGAGTACGCGGTGGACCCGCAGACCGCTCCGATCCGCACGGCCGCCGACAAACTGCGGCGCGGTACGGGCGACCAGCTGGAACTGGTGGCGAAGGAAAAGTCCCGGGCGTGGATCGTCGACCCGGCTGACCCCCTCACGGCGCCGGTCCAGGAGGCGGCCCGGGCAGCGTTCCGCGCGTTGGGGTGCCGTCAGTATGGGCTGTTCGACTTCCGGATCGACCCAGCCGGGCGTCCGTGGTTTCTTGAGGCGGGACTCTATTGTTCGTTCGCCCGGCAGAGCGTGGTCGTGATGATGGCGGAGGCGGCCAGTATCCCGTTGTCTGTGTTGTTCGAGGAGTGTGTCAGCGCAGCCGCCACTGACCGGGGTCCGGCGGGGGCGGAGAGGGTTGCGCGTCAGCCGCGCTGAAAGGACGCGCGCTGGCCGCCAGTTTGGCGACCTGTTTCGGGCCGAGGGCACCGGTGGGTACGGGAGCTGACGCCGAGCGCCGTTGCAGCTCAGAGACGTTGACGGAATCGTTGCTCGCGACCAGCACGACGTTGCCGTAGCGGCGCCGTTTCAGGGTGTCCTTGGTGCTGAGAAGCACCAGCTGGTCGAAGGCGGTTGCTGCCCCTGCGAGGACCCGGCTGAGGTACCGCCAGTCCGGTTCGTCGGCTAGGTTCATCGTCAGCAGCGGGGCCTTGTCGGCGGCAGTCGCGAAGAAGTCGGCGGTCGTCAG
The DNA here is from genome assembly GCF_001594145.1 of Branchiibius sp. NY16-3462-2. Lineage (GTDB taxonomy): Bacteria > Actinomycetota > Actinomycetes > Actinomycetales > Dermatophilaceae > Branchiibius. The sequence continues at coordinate 200,647 of NZ_LVCF01000042.1, forward strand.
ACCGGGCGGCACCCTCCCCTCGGCGAATGCGTCGACCACGATCAGGTCGGCGCTCTCCGGTTTAAGTTGCGCGATCCCGACCTCACCTGTCAGCGGGCGAATTCTGATCCGATGGCCCCGGGGGAGCGGCACCTGCACCCGCACCTGCTCGGTGAGCGCGGCATCGGGTTCCAGCACGATCTGCGGCGAGCCGGGCCGCGTGTGCTGGATGTAGCGCGGCAGGGTCAGCCCGGCGCCACCGGCATGGGTGACCCGCAGCGGACCGCCGGGCTGGGTGTCGACGATGATCCCGAACTGTTGCTGGTACTCAAAGGCGAGGAATCCCGGATCGTTCGGATCGACGTACGACTGGGGGTGCCCGTCCAGCAGCACGGTCACCCCGCCACGCTCATCGGTCACGAACTGCGCCACCGGCATAGATTAGGGCTCGTGAGTCCCGCGCGCCGAAAGATCGACCCGATGCAGGGGCGTACGGCGCTCGCGGGCTGGGTGGGCGGCGACCGGGAGCGATCCACGGTGGCCACCGCGGTGCGCTACTCACTGGAGGAGCTCGGGCTGGTCGCGCCCGGCCGCTCGGTCGAGGTCCGGGTGCCGCCGTACGGCGCGGTGCAGGTGATTGCCGGACAGGTGCACCGCCGCGGGACCCCGCCCAACGTCGTCGAGATGTCGGCCGACACCTGGCTGGCACTGGTCGTCGGTGAGCTCGGCTGGGATGAGGCCCTGTCCTCCGGATCGGTCAGCGCGTCCGGCGGCCGCTCCGATCTGACCCCCTACCTGCCACTGATGAGGAGTCCCCGATGAGAGTCGGCATCACGATCCTGACCGACGAACCATGGTCAGTGACCCGGTCTCGCTGGCAGCGCGCCGAGGAACTGGGGTTTGATCACGCGTGGACCTACGACCATCTGGTGTGGGAGGGGCTGCCCGAATCCGATTGGTACGGAGCGATGCCCGTGCTCTCGGCGGCTGCGGCGGTGACCTCGCGCATCGGCCTCGGCCTGCATGTGACCTCACCCAACTTCCGGCATCCGGCTGCTTTCATCCGGGAGATCCTGGCGGTCGACGACATCAGTGACGGCCGGTTCCTCATCGGTGCTGGTGTCGGCGGCAACCTCGATGCGCGCACGCTCGGCTTGGACCTGCCACTGAAGGAACGGGTTGCGCGATTCCAGGAGTTCGCCCGGTTGCTGCGGCGCGTGCTGGACGAGGACCACGTGTCGTTCGACGGGACCCACTTCACCGCGGTGGACGCGCGCACCCGGCCGGGTGCGTCACGGGTGCCGTTGCTCATCGCGGCCAACGCGCCGCGCAACCTCCGCCTTGCTGCGGAGATCGGCGACGGCTGGGTGACGTACGGCAAGAAGTCCGATGCGGACGAGGACTGGTGGCGCAGCGTCGCCGAATTGTCCTCGCAGTTGGACGATCTCGACGTCGCGCCGGACTTCCAGCGCCACCTGAGCGTCGACATCCAGCGGTACGCGCTGACCAGTGCCGACTACTTCGAGGACGTCCTGGGTCGGGCGGGCGAGCTGGGGTTCACCGACGTGGTGACGCACTGGCCGCGCCGCGAAGGTCCCTACGCCGGTTCCGAGGATGTGCTCGAAACCGTTGCAGCGCAGGTACTCTCGCGGCGCTGACCATCTGCGTCAGCCGGTGTTGCGCAGTCCGGTCGCGACACCGTTGATCGACAGCAGGAGAGCCTGCGTCAGATCCGGCGTCATCGAGTCAGGATCCTTGCGGGCCCGGGCGAGCAGGTCGACCTGCGCGTAGGACAGCGGGTGCAGGTAGATGTCGCGCACCTCGAAGGTGCGCTTCAGGCTCGGCTGCGCTTCCAGCAATTCCGACTCGCCGGTCAGGTTGAGCACCTCGGCCACCGTGAGCTCGTACTCGGCCTTCACCTTCTCGAAGACGCCATGCAGCTCTTCCGGCACCAGTGAGTCCACGTAGTGTGCTGCGATGTCCAGGTCGGTCTTGGCCAGGGTCATCTCCACGTTGGAGATGAACGTCTTGAAGAAGTGCCACTCACCGAGCATCTCCCGCAGGACCTCCTCATGGCCGGCGTCGCGCGCGGCCTTCAGGCCCGACCCCACGCCGTACCAACCCGGCACGATCTGCCGCGACTGGGTCCAGCCGAACACCCACGGGATCGCCCGCAGGCCGGAGATGTCACCACCGGAGTCGGGGCGGCGCGAAGGCCGCGAGCCGATGTTGAGCTCACCCAGTTGCTCGACGGGAGTAGACGCGAGGAAGTAGGCGAACAGGTTCGGATCCTCGACCAGGCCGCGGTAGGCGGCGTAGGCGGCGTCGCTGACCGACGTCATCAACTCGTCCCACTGCTCCAATTGGCCTGGCTTGTGGCGGGATTCGAGGTGCAGCACCGACGCCGCGAGTACGGCAGCCACGTCGAGTTCGAGGTTCTCCAGCGCCAGCGTCGGCAGCGAGTACTTGTCGGAGATGACCTCACCCTGCTCGGTGAATTTGATGTCACCCTTCAGCGTGCCGTAGGGCTGGGCCAGGATCGCGTCGTACGTCGGACCGCCACCACGCCCGACGGTGCCGCCACGACCGTGGAAGAGCCGCAGCTTCACGCCGTGCTTCTCGGCCACGTCGCGCAGCGCGCGTTGGCCACGGTGCAACTCCCACTGAGAGGTGGTGATGCCGCCCTCCTTGTTGGAGTCGGAGTAGCCGAGCATGACTTCCTGCAGGTTGCCGCGCAGTTCGACCAGTTTGCGGTAGGCCGGATCGGACAGCAGTTTGTCCAGGACCGGCCCCGCGAGGCGGATCTCCTCGACGGTCTCCAGCAGCGGGGCAAAATCCAAGCGGGAGAAGGGTTCCCGGTCCGGTCCACCGACCAGGTCGACCAGACCGGCCTGACGGGCCAGCACGATCGGGGCCAGCAGATCGTCCGCCTTCTGGGTCATCGACACGATGTAGGTCTCGATGACCTCCGGGCCGAAGGTGCCCTGCAATTCCTTGATCGCCTCGAACGTGCCGTAGGTGCGCGTACCCCACTCATCCAGCGGCGGCGGCGTGGGAGCCAGCGGCCGGGCGGCGAGCAACTCGTCCGCGAGCAACCGGAACTTGCTCTCCCGGTCCAGGTCGGCGTACGGCACATCCTGCTCGCCCAACCGGTCGACCAGGAGCCCGACAGCGTGGTGGTGGGCCTCGGCGTGCTCACGGACGTCAAGTGAGGCCAGGTGCAGACCGACCTGGCTGATCGCCCGGATCGCTTCTGCCACAAGCTGGTCGGCGATCAGATCGCCGCCGCCAGCACGCAAGGACTCGTCGATGATCTTCAGGTCAGCGAGGATCTCGGCCCGGTCGGCGTAGTCGTGCCCAGGAACGTGCGGGGTGCCATCGGCGATCCGCTGCGCCGTGTGTCGCACCTTCAACTGCATGGCCGTGACCTTGAGCCGGTAGGGCTCGTTGGCGTTCACCACGAGCGCGCGCGGGTCGAGGTCGGGAAGGTTGGCTTTGTCCTCTTCGATGGAGTCCAACAGGGCCTGGCTCACGACGGCGTGGTCGATGGAGGAGGACAGTTCGCGGACCAGGATCCGAAGCTGACTCTGGATGATCTCGGTGGCCACGGTGTTGTGCAGGCGAAGCACGTTGAGGGTCACCGCCGGCGTGACGTTGGGGTTGCCGTCGCGGTCGCCGCCGATCCAGGAGCCGAAGCGCAGCGGCAAGTGCTCCGGCGGCAGCTTCACGTCGTGCTCGGCCAGCAGGTCCGCGAGCTCGCGGCCCAGGGCCGGCAGTGCATCGGTGAGGATGCTTTGCAGGAAATAGATCATGTGTCGTGCTTCGTCGACCGGGGTCGGCCGGTTGCGTCGCACGATGTCGGTCTGCCAGAGCAGGTCGATCAGCTGGCCCAGTTCGCGGTCGTCGCTCACCACCGCACGGCTGCCCTCGGGGTGGTCGCGGTGCAGCACGTCGGCGACGCGGCGCAGTTTGGTGAGCGTTGAGCGACGGCTCGCCTCGGTCGGGTGGGCGGTGAACACGCTGCGTACGTCGAGGCTCGCGACGCCTTCGGCGAGTTGGTCGACGCCCTGTTCCTCGACGATTGCGGCGACCGTGCGCGCGAGCCAGCCGTCCTCCGGCGGCCGCGATTCGATGTCCCGCTCCCGGGCCACCTGCTCGGCCATGTTGGCCAGGCTGAAGTAGACCGAGAACGCGCGGACCATCTTGTTGATGCTCGCGTCGGGCTGCTCGGCGAGGATCTCCTGGACCTTCGCCACGGCTTCATGCCGGACCTCCGCTACACCCGACTCCCTCGCTCGCTTGGCCCATCGGCGTACCAGCTCCACCAGGGCCAGCGTGTCATCGCCCTCCTGGCGGGCGATGCTCTCCCCCAGGAGGTCGGCCACCCGGCGTACGTCGCGGCGCAGCTTCTCGTCGATCACCTTGTCGTTCTCGAGGTTGTCGACGTCATCGTCGGGCGCTTGGCTGAGGGCTGGGGCGTCGGTCATCGGACCTCCTGCTGGACGTGGGAATCGCAGGCTCCATTGCCTGCCGACACCCTACTTGCCTCCTTCACACCGGGGTGTCTCTCGTCTCAGACGGTGACCTTTCCTCAGGAGGTGAGGGCGGCGCTCTCGTTCGACAACCGATCCAGGGCGCTCACGGCGTAGGTCGCACCGGCCACAGGAGCCGGATCGGTCCAACAGGTCACCCAGCCCGCGGAGCGGACCGTGGCCACGAGATTGCGGGCGTCGGCCAGATCGGCAGAGGTGACGGGTCGGCCGGCAACGCGATACACGGCGTACGTCGAGGTGTCACCTGAGCCGGCCAACCACGTCAGGCGCCCGCCCTCGGCGCGCAGGTTGCGGATCGGGCGCGGCGCACGGCGGGTCAGCCACGGGGTCGCCGGGGTGAGCGCGGGCTTGCTGTACCAGGTCTGGTTGAGCAGGGTGGTCGCGCCGAGGGCATCGGCGCGCACGCTCTTCGCGGAGAAGTAGATGTTGCCCTCAACCTGCGGGTACTGGGTGTTGAACTGCAGGTGGGAGCTGAGCTCACCAGGGTCGTTCCAGTGCGGATCGGCGTTCGCACCGACCTTGTAGGTGGCCTGCCCGATGTAGAGGTGCGTGCGGCTGTGGCTGGTCACCTCGGCCCACCAGTCGGTGACCTTGGCGTAGTCGGCAGCGGTGAACCCGATGGACCAATACACCTGCGGCACAATGTAATCCAGGAGTTGGTCCAGGACCCACTGGCGCGTGTCGGCGTAGAGGTCGTCGTAGGTCTGCGCGCCGGCGGTCGTGTCCGAGCCGCGCGGGTCGGTCGCCTTGTTGCGCCAGATGGCGAAGGGGGAGACGCCGAACTGCACCCAGGGCTTGGCCCGCTTGATCGCCTTGTTCAGGCCGTAGACGAGGTCGTTGATGTTGGAGCGGCGCCAGTCGGCCAGGGACTTTCCGCCGCCGTACTGCGCGAACTGCGCCTCGTCGTCGAAGGTCTTGCCCGCCACCGGGTAGGGGTAGAAGTAGTCGTCGAAGTGGACCGCGTCGATGTCGTAGCGCCGGACGGCGTCCATGATCGCGTCGATGCAGAACTGGCGGACCTGCGGGATGCCCGGGTTGTAGTAGAGCTTGCCGCCGTAGGGGATGGTCCATTCCGGATGCTGGCGGGCCGGGTGGCTCGGTATCAGCGTGCTGGGGTCCTCGGTCATGGCGACCCGGAACGGGTTGAACCAGGCGTGCAGTTCCAGGTTGCGGGCGTGCGCCTCGGTCACCGCGAAAGCCAGTGGGTCCCAGCCCGGGTTCTGGCCCTGCGTGCCAGTGAGCCACGCCGACCACGGCTCGAAGCGGGACGGCCAGAACGCGTCCGCGGTCGGTCGCACCTGCAGGATCACCGCATTGTGCCGTTGCTGTTGCGCGAGGTCGAGCCAGGCACGCAGTTCACTCTGCTGCTGCTCTCTGGTCAGCCCCGGCTTGGACGGCCAGTCGATGTTGGCGACCGTCGCGACCCATAAGGCGCGGAAGTCGCGCTTGGGGGTGTGCGGATCGGTGCTGACAGTGCCGGGTTTCGGCTGCGGGATCAGCCGCTGGCCGCGTGGTCGGTGCGTGGCCTCGGCCGGGCTGAGACCTGCGGTGGCGACGGTGGCTGCAGCGGCGGCGGCGGTCGTGAGGGCGGTGCGACGGGTGAGGTCCATGGTTCCTCCGGTGTGAGTGGTCGTTCTCACACCGAAGCAAGTTATTGCCGGCCCATGGGGTTATCGGGGCAATAATTTTGCTGCGCAGTGATTAGTGGGGAAACAATTTTCTTCAACCATTTCAGGTGACGTTGAGATGGCGACTCGCCCTCGCGGCGATCGCACAGAGCGCCGCCGTCAAAGTCAGCATGACTACCGTTGCGAGCGGATGGTGGTCGCCGTCGGGCAGCTGCGGAACCATCGCGAACGGCGAGATTCGGAGTGCAGCCGCGGGCACCACGGAGAATTCGACCGCTAGTTCCAGGAGCTCGTACCCGGCGATGAGTGCGTAGCTGACCAGGGCGGCCGCCCGCGGCGCGGTCGCCAGGAGAAGGGTTGTCACGGCGATCAGCACCCACGCCGCGGGCGTTCGCGCGACGCTCGCGACCACTAACTGCCACGGGCCGTATCGACCGGCGGGCAGCTGGCCGACGGCGATCCCGGCGCCGATGGCCAGGAGGAGCACAGTGCTCGCGACACCACCGGCTGCGGGATAGGACAGCAGCCAGCGGGCTCGCGACACCGGTCGGGCGAGGAGGTGTTCGGCGCGACCCGACGTCACCTCATCGCGCAGGCGTAGGGCGATCTGGACCCCCAGCAGGGCCGCCGCCAGCGGGGCGAGATACAGCGTCATCGCCAGCAGGCCCGAGCCGCCCGAGCCGAGCTCGAGATGGGCTTGATCATCGACCGTCGATGCCAGGGCTCCGATGAGAACCCCCAGGGCAGCGCCCGTCACGGACCAGCCCAGGGTCGCGGCGCGGGTGGTCTGCCACCCGAGGGACACGGGCCCGCGCAGGTGCGGATCGGCGTACGTCGGGCCTGATCGATCACCGACCAGAGCGGCGCCGAGGTCGCGGCGTGCGCTGATCGCCAGCGCGCAGCCGGCCAGCGTCCCGGTCAGGGCGAGGACGGGAAGGAACATGACGGGGTTCCTGGCGGCGAAGGGTTGAACGGCGGTGATCCAGCCGAACGGGGAGATCCACGCGCCCCGCCCACCGAGCACGTCACCGGCTCCGCGGACGCAGAAGAACGCGGCGGTCGCGCCGATGGAGCACGCCGTGGCCCCGCGGGGGCTACGGACCAGTTGTGCGGCCAGAGCGCTGACTGCCGCTGACACGAGTCCGAACGACGCGACCTGGGCTCCTGTGAGAAGGGATCCGATCCTGTCCCCACCCACGCCCGCCATGCCGGTCGCCGTGACCAGGCCCGCCCCGAGCGACCCGGTGCCGGCGACGGTGAGCGCACTGACCAACGGCGCGGCGCGCCCTGCGCCCGGAGCCAGCAATTCCCTGGTGCCGTCCTCCTCGGCCGTCCGGGTGTTGCGCACAACCGTGAGCGCGGACGCGACGCCCATCGCGAGGGATGCGACCCCGAGCAGCCGCCAGGACGCAACGTTGCCGATGTCCGTGCCGTGGATCGGCCCGATGACGAATCGCTCGCCGCTGCTGGCGTTGACGGACCGAGCAAGCTCCGCACGACTGGTCAGTGTGGGGTAGGTCTTGGCGATGCCGGCCGCGATTCCGCTGAGCACGGCACCGGCGGTGAGGTACCACGCGCTGCTGCGGAAGCGTTCGCGGCGCACGGTGAGGTTGAGCACCGGTCGGAGAGCGGCGAGTGCAGTCACGACGAGACCTCGCTGCGGGCGCTGGCCGCCGGGTGATCGTCGCGCTGGTAGTAGTGCAGGAACAGGTCTTCGAGGGTCGGGGGAGTCACCGTCAGCGTCTCGATCCCGTAGGCCGCCAGGCTGCTCATCAGGGCGTCGAATTCGGTGGTCGTCAGCTCGACGGTCCGGCCGTCCTGGCGCACATGGCTCACGCCGTCGAGGCGCTCGATGCCGACCGGCTCCTCTCGCAACTGGGCGGACACCACGGTGGTGTCGTGCCCGCGCAACTGCGCCAAGGTCCCGGTGTCGATGACGCGCCCGGCACGGACGACGCTGACCCTGTCACACAGTTGTTCGGCCTCGGACAGGATGTGGCTGGACAGCAGCACCGTCGCCCCATGGTCACGGGCGTGGCGCACGCAGTCCTTGAAGACCTCCTCCATCAAGGGGTCCAGGCCGGAGGTGGGCTCGTCAAGAATCAGCAGGTCGGGCGAGGTACTGAACGCAGCGATCAGGGCGACCTTCTGGCGGTTGCCTTTCGAATAGCTGCGGGCCTTCCGGGAGGGGTCCAGGTCGAAGCGTTCGATGAGGTCGTCGCGGTCGGAAGAGACGTCTGGTGAGGTGTCGGCGGAGACGCGGATCAGTAGATCGATGATCTCGCCACCGGTGAGATTCGGCCACAGGTTGACGTCGCCGGGAACGTAGGACCAACGTCCCCGCAGCGCTGGCCCTGCCGACCAGGGATCCTGACCGAGCACGCGCACCGATCCCCCGTCGACCTTCAAGAGGCCGAGCAGGATGCGGATCGCGGTGGACTTCCCTGCGCCGTTCGGACCCAGCAGGCCGTGCACTTCGCCGGGTCGAACGCTCAGATCCATCCCGTCAAGGGCCCGGGTCGACCCGAATGACTTCGTGACGTTGCGCATCTCAATGACCACACTTCGCACGTTACACGAAATACGTGAATTAAATGAAGGTCAGATAGGTTGGCGGTGATCGGGCGAAGGAGGGCTCATGGTTGCACCCGCTCAGCGGTTTATCGACCGGTTCGCCGATGTCCTGGCGCGATCGGGTTGGCCACGGATGTCGGCGCGCATCTTCGCCAGTCTGATGGTCTCGCCCAGCGGGTCGGCCACGGCCACCGAGCTGGCCGAACTGCTGGAGGTCGGGCCGTCGGCGATCTCCAACGGCGCCAAGATGTTGCGGACGCTGAATCTGGTCGACGTCACCCGGCGCAGTGATCGGCAGATCGTCTACGAGGTTCGGCCCGACGCGTGGATGGAGGCAGTGGCCCACCAGGACGGGGAACTTCGCGCCCTGGAGAGCATCCTCGATGACGGGGCGGCCGTCGCCGAGCGGGATGCCGCGCAGCGACTGACCGAGACGGCCCGGTTCTTTGCCTTCCTACGCGCCGAGCTACCCGACATCGTGCGTCGATGGCGCGAGTCGGATACGGACTGACCAGTCCGGTTACGACCAGGGTCGGAAGCCGGCAGCGCTCGCGGACTGCTCATCCGCGAAGTAGACCTCTGCCTCCGTGTCGGCGTACGCCGCGTGGTCAGGTCCGATGAAGCGCATCGTGTCGCCGTTGCCCTTGACCCAGCCCTCTGGTCCGGATCCGTCGTCGGCCGGCATGACGCTGGTCGCACCGAACGGCCCTGGCTCGAAGCCGTCGGGTGCTGCGGCCACCGGTTCTGGTTGCTGTTCTGGCGCCGGCTCAGGTTCTGGTGCCGGCTCGGGTTCTGGTGCCGGCTCAGGTTCTGGTGCCGGCTCGGGTTCGGGTGTGGCCGCGGCCGCCGGTGCGTCGTCGAGCGGCGGCGGTGGAGTGGCCCAGTCGTCGCCGCCTGAGGTTGCGGCTGGCGCTGGTGCCGGTTCGGGCTCAGGTTCTGGTGCCGGCTCGGGTTCGGGTTCGGGTGTGGCCGTGGCTGCCGGTGCGTCGTCGAGCGGCGGGGGTGGGGTGCCCCAGTCGTCGCCACCTGAGGCTGCGGCCGGCGCGGGTGCTTGTTCAGGCTCGGGCGTCGCCGGTGCGTCGTCCAACGACGGTGGGGGTGCGTCCCAGTCATCGCCGCTGCTGGCGGCGGGTGCTGCCGCTGCTGGCGTGGAGTCAACGGGTGGCGGGGGTGCGTCCCAGTCGTCTCCGCTGCTGGCGGCGGGTGCTGCCGCTGCTGGCGTGGAGTCAACGGGCGGTGGGGGTGCGTCCCAGTCGTCTCCGCTGTTGGCGGCGGGTGCTGCCGCTGCTGGCGTGGAGTCGACCGGTGGTGGGGGTGCGTCCCAGTCGTCTCCGCTGCTGGCGGCGGGTGCTGCCGCTGCTGGCGTGGAGTCGACCGCTGGTGGCGGAGCATCCCAGTCATCGCTCGCCGCGGGGACAGGTGCCGGTTCGGCGTCCCAGTCATCACTCGCGGCGGCTGCAGGAGCAGCGTCAACAGCGGGCGGTTCGGCATCCCAGTCGTCGGCTGCGGGAGCAGGAGCAGGTTCGGCATCCCAGTCATCGGTTGCCGGCGGAGCCGACTCAGTCTGAGCGACAGCAGCTGCCGCGGCAGCAGGTTTCTCCACCTCGGCCTTCGGTTCGGCAGTCTGCGACTTCTGTGTCGGCGCAGCGGGCTCGACCTCGGTGGCGGCGACCTCTTCGACAGCGGCAGGTGCTTCTTCGACACCGATCTTGTTCTCGGCATCGACCCCGTGGATTCCGACAGATCCGCCCTTTCCCTTCTTCGGATCGCGCATGAGGGCATAGAGCACGAGGGCGAGCACCACGATGATGAGCGCGAGGACGATCCACTTCACGAGAGTCACCTTCTACTGCGGCCAGATCTGCTCGTCACCCTAGTAGGAGACAATCGTTGCGTACTACGCAGTAGCCACGAGGACGACTGGCACGCGATCGCGCAGGCACACCACGATTGGCGCGCGATTGCTGGTAATCACGGGCGATCACGGCAATCCCGTACCGATGGCGAGCGACTGCAGCAATCCTGCGCCAGGCGTGAGGGAGTAACCGCAGGTCAGCGATGCGCCCACCAGTCGGCGGCGACGGCGGCCACTCCGCCGAGCAGCGCACCCAACGAGCCGAAGACGACTGACAGATAGCCGATCGCTGACCAGTCCGTGTAGTTGCCGCTGTCCCCAGAAGCACCGATGATCGCGCCGAGGATGATCCCGATCACGGCCCCGGTCACCAGGAACGCGACGATGTTCGGGCTCCGATAGACCTTGCGACGCTCGGGTGGGGTGTTCACCCGACCCACGGTAGGCGAGCGTGCGTGAGGCAACCAATCGGCGTACGTCGATCGGGCACCTGACCGACATCACGTGCTGGACGGCGCGAACCACCCCGGAAACGTGAGAAAATAGGGCAGTGGCGCGTGGTGACGGCAAACTGACGCACGATCTGATCCCCGGCGAGAAGGGTCCGCAGGATGCCTGCGGGGTCTTCGGAGTCTGGGCCCCTGGCGAGGATGTCGCCAAACTGACCTACTTCGGGCTCTATGCCCTGCAGCATCGCGGCCAGGAGTCGGCGGGCATTGCGACCAGCGACGGGCACAGCATCCTGGTCTACAAGGACATGGGTCTGGTCTCGCAGGTCTTCGACGAGTCGGCGCTCGGTTCGATGAAGGGCCACCTGGCCATCGGGCACACCCGTTATTCGACAACCGGCGGCAGCACCTGGGAGAACGCCCAGCCCACCCTCGGGGGCTCCGACCAGGGCACGGTCGCGTTGGCGCACAACGGCAACCTGATCAACACGGTCGAACTACGCGAGATGGTCGATGAGTTGCACATCGGCCGGGAGATCCGCGGTGAACTTGCCCGCGGCAACACTTCGGACACCGCACTGGTGACCACGCTGCTGGCCGCCGACCCTGATCGCAGTCTGGAAGACGCCGCGATGGAGTTGCTGCCGAAGCTGCGCGGCGCCTTCTGCTTCGTTTTCATGAACGAGCGCACCCTTTACGCCGCCCGTGACGCGTACGGCGTGCGTCCCCTCGCGCTGGGCCGGCTCGAGCGGGGTTGGGTGGTCGCCTCTGAGACCGCTGCCCTGCAGACCATCGGTGCCAGCGTTATCCGGGAGGTCGAGCCGGGTGAGCTGATCGCCATCGACGAGAACGGTCTGCGCAGCCACAAGTTTGCGCAGCCGACCCCGAAGGGTTGTGTCTTCGAATACGTCTATCTCGCAAGGCCGGACGCCGTGATCCGCGGACGAGTTGTCCACGAGGCGCGGGTCGAAATGGGCCGCGAGCTGGCACGCGAGCACCCGGTCGACGCGGACCTGGTGATCGGCGTACCCGAGTCCGGTGTGCCAGCCGCGACGGGTTACGCGCAGGAGTCCGGCATCCCGTTCGGGCAGGGTTTCGTCAAGAATGCCTACGTCGGACGCACCTTCATCCAGCCGTCGCAGACGCTCCGCCAGTTGGGCATCCGGCTGAAGCTGAACCCGCTTGAACACACGATTCGCGGCAAGCGGGTCGTCGTGATCGACGACTCGATCGTGCGCGGCAACACCCAACGCGCCCAGGTGCGGATGTTGCGCGAGGCCGGCGCACTGGAAGTGCACGTGCGCATCTCCTCACCCCCGGTGCGGTGGCCGTGTTTCTACGGCATCGACTTCGCAACTCGAGCGGAGTTGATCGCGAACGGCCTTGGGGTAGAAGAGATCCGGGCTTCGATCGGCGCAGACTCGTTGGGCTACATCTCCGAGGAGGGGATGATCGCCGCCACCGAGCAGCCGGCCAGTCAGCTGTGCTCGGCGTGCTTCACCGGTGAGTACCCGATCACGCTGCCCGAGGACGGATTGATCGGCAAGCACGTCCTGGAGACGCTGCCGATCGAGGTCCGCACCGGGCACGACCAGTCCATCGATTACACGGTCGACGCGGACGGTGTGGGCTTGGGCGTCAGTGGCGGTGGCGAAGGCGCCCTCCTGCACCCCTAACCTGATCTGTCATGAGCGATACCCCGATCACGTACGCCGAGGCGGGCGTCGACGTCCACGCCGGTGACAAGGCCGTCGAGTTGATGAAGGCCTCCATCCGCACGGCGCAACGGCCCGAGGTGCTGGGCGGACTGGGTGGATTCGCTGGGCTCTTCGACGCCTCGGCGATCGCCCGGATGGCGCACCCGATCCTGGCCACCTCCACCGACGGAGTCGGCACCAAGGTCGCCATTGCCCAGGCCATCGACAAGCACGACACCATCGGCTTCGACCTGGTCGGCATGGTGGTCGACGACATCGTGGTGTGCGGCGCGGAACCGCTCTTCATGACCGACTACATCGCGACCGGCAAGGTCGTCCCGGAGCGGATCGCGGCCATTGTGTCCGGGATCGCGGCCGCGTGCGCGCAGGCGAATGTGGCGCTGATCGGCGGTGAAACTGCTGAACACCCCGGCTTGTTGGAGCCCGACGAGTACGACGTGGCCGGCGCTGCGACCGGCGTCGTCGAGCGCGCAGACCTGTTGACGCCCGATCGCGTCCAGGTCGGTGACGTGGTCCTGGGTCTTGCCTCGTCCGGCCTGCACTCCAACGGCTTCTCGCTGGTACGCCGAGTGGTCGCCTCCCAGGGTTGGGGCTGGGACACCGAGGTGGCCGAGCTGGGGACTCTGGGAACAGCCCTGCTGACCCCCACGAAGGTATATGCCGCCGACCTGCTGACGCTGATCCGCACCGACGGCACCGACATCCACGCGTTGTCGCACATCACCGGCGGTGGCCTCGCCGCCAACATCGCCCGGGTGCTTCCGCAGGGTGTCACCGCAGTGGTTGACCGCAGCACGTGGGCGCCACCAGCAGTGTTCACCGTGATCGGTCAGGCCGGTCGGGTGCCGCAACTGGACTTGGAGGGCACGCTCAACATGGGCGTGGGCTTCACCGCCGTCTTGCCGGAGGCACACGCGCAGGCCGCGATCGACGTACTGCGATCACTGGGAATCGACGCCTGGCCGATGGGCCGGATCGTCTCCGACGAACAGGTCGACGAGCTCGCGGCACCGGTCGTGCGCGGCGCCAAAGGCGTGGACGCGGGCGGCGCCCAACTCATCGGCGCCTACCGCCACTGATTACCCAACCTTTTTGACGTCGTCACGACGTTGGATCGCAAGATCCGCGTCGCTACGACGTCAAAAAGGTGGAAAAAGAATCAGTGACGCGCTGCCCAGTCGGCGTAGTCGTCGTACTCATCGCCGTCGTCCTGCTCGTTGGCAGCGACGGCCTCCGGCTCGTGCGGGTTCGCATGGCGAAGCTCCCGCTCGAGTGCGTTGAGGTCGGTGTCGGGGGAGAAATACTTCAGCTCCCGTGCAACCTTGGTCTGCTTGGCTTTGGCCCGGCCGCGCCCCATGGCGAGACCCCCTCATGTCTTGTGTGCCGGGCTGCCGGTCGTCGCAAGTGCTGAACTGGGCAGACCAGTCAGACACGTGCGATGTCCGGGGTCCCGGGATCCTGGGCATTTGTCGTGGGGCCAACGGTACCTCAGATGCCACAGGTTTCCCGAACCGGTCGGGCGAATCAACACCGGAGTGTCACGCAGCCGGTTCGTCGTCTTTCAGGTGACGTCGGCCGACAGCCAGCAGCACGCCGATGGCGATCAACACGCCCAAGCCACCCAGAAAGATGAGGAACGGCGCGTTGTTGGTGCCATCGGTCGGCTTCTGCTGGGTGGGCAGACCGGGTGACGTGACCGCACCGGGCAGGCCCGCGACGGTGCCGCTGGTGGTGGTGCTGGCGCTGCTGCTCGTCGAGGTGCTCGGCGTGGTCCCGGTGAAGGAGAACTGGCCGCTGATCGGATGACCGTCTGCTGACGTGACCCGCCACGCCACGGTGTAACTCCCCGCCGGACCGGTGCGCACTTCCTGGGTGACGGTGCGGCCATCGACCTTCGGAACGCCGTTCTGCCACTCCTGATCGCCGTTCTTCACCACGATCACCGCACCCACTGAGGCCACCGACTCGTTGAACGTCAGGGTGATCTGCTTCGGGAAGGCAACCGTGCTGCCGTCCGCGGGATTGCTCGACACGAGGCGGTCGTGGGCGCTCGCTGACGGTGCGCCCACGAACAGCGTCACGGGCAGGACCAGCAGGGCAATCAGGGCGAGCAGGCAGCGGGTCGCGGCAGTGCGAAGCATGGGCCCAGTATCCGGGGTGCGGCGTGCAGCTGCCCAATCGTGGTGCAGCGCCGGGTCGGCTACGCGAGTCGGATTGACTCGATGAGACCTGCTTTGGCAGCGAGGGCTTTGTCGGGGTCGTAGTCGGGTGTGGTCCCGATGAAGAGAATGTCGCGGTCAGCGCCCCCGACCACGCAGGTCAGGGCCGGTTGCCGGGTGCGGACCCGCTGCAGGATCTTGCCGCCCTCACCGACCCGGGCGCATTCGTTGCGCAGCGGGTTGGCCACCCAGATGGTCTGCCCGTCGGGATCCAGGCCGATGCCGTCGGGGGCGATCTGGGTGTTGGAGAACTTGGCAAGGGCGGGTACGTCGACCGCGGCGGATATCCGCCGCGTGGCCCGACCGAGGGGGCCGGGGTTGTTCAATGCCGACCACAACGGTGCCGGGATGAGGCTCGCCCAGATGCGCCGGTCGGTGAGTGTCCCGTCGTCGGCGATGGTGAAGGCGGTCAGACGCATCCCGAGGGTCTCGGCGACAACGAGGGTGCGGCCGTCGCCCAGCACAACCATGCCGTTGGGAAAGAGCAGTGGTTCGGTCGTGCCGATCAGGTGTCCATCGGCGTCGACGATCGCCAGGGGCGTGCTCGGTGGCCCGGGCGGTGCATAGAGCATCGAGTTGGACTGCTTCTTGCGGGATGCATGCAGGTCGAACCCGAAGTTGCCCACGTAGGCGCGGCCGAGCGGATCGACGTAGAGGTCGTTGGCGTCGCCGGTTGCGATGTCGCTCAGGTCGGCGTGCCAGACCAGACTGCCGTCGGCCTCAAGGCGATAGATGACCCGCTCGTCCATGGAAACCGCGAGCAGACGCCCGTCCGGCAGCCAATCGATCCCGCTGACCCGGCCCGGGATGCTGGTGATGTACTCGGCGTCGCCGTCGAGGGGTTTGCGCCACACCCCACCGTCGCTGACCATGTCCACGAACCAGAGCGCGTCGTCATGCCAGCGCAACGACTCCGGTGCGCCCAGTCCCGAGTGCACAATCTGGGTTGTCACAGCCATTGTCCGAGAGTAGGTCCAAGCGGGCGACCGCCGACGACGATTCGCCACTGATCCAGCGGCGCTGCTAGCCTCGTGCACTGCGAAGGGGAGTAGCCCGGTCATCTCCAGATGACAGAGCTGGTCGACATACTGGCGCCATGCGCCCGGCCAGTTCGCCGCATCTGCGGTGGGCGAGACCTTCGGCCAGAATGCCCTGGCCGAGGTCTGCTCCGTGGTCCTCGGCCCTGACGAGGAAGCCGCATGACAACCACTTCGCCATCACCGCCCGGAGTGCGGGTCCTGATCCGCTCTCTGCTGATTGCCGGCGTCATCGCCGTACCCGCCATCGTGCTGCGGCTCAGTTCCGCCCACCCCGTCCCGTGGATCCAACTGCTCATCTTCGGTGCCGCCGTCGTGGCGGCCTCCTTCGTATTGGCCTGGGCCGCGGAGGCCGCGCAGGTGGACGTCTCCGGGGGGCTGGCGATCGCCGTACTCGCCCTCATCGCCGTCCTACCCGAGTACGCCGTGGACCTCTACTACGCGTACACGGCCGGGTCCAACCCGGAATATGTGCAGTACGCCGCGGCGAACATGACCGGGTCCAACCGGCTCCTGCTCGGGCTGGGTTGGCCGCTCGTGGTGCTGGTCTCGCTCTACGTCGCGAACCGGGTGTCCGACCGTCCGGTGCGCGAATTGGCGCTGGAGGCCGGCAACCGGATGGAGCTGGGCTTCCTGCTGGTCGCCGGCATCGTGGCCTTCATCATCCCGATCACCGGGCAGATCCACCTGGTGCTGGGTATCGCCCTGATCGCGTGGTTCGGCTTCTACATGTACAAGCTGACCCGGGGTGAGGCGGAGGAGCCGGACCTGATCGGCACGGCCGCCGCGATCGGTGGTTTGTCGCAGCGTCCGCGTCGCATCACCGTGGTCGCGCTGTTCATCTTCGCCGCGGTCGTGATCCTCGCCTGCGCGGAGCCGTTCGCCGAGTCGCTGGTTGCCTCGGGCAAGGAGTTCGGGATCGATGAGTTCCTGTTGGTGCAGTGGCTGGCGCCGCTGGCGTCCGAGGCGCCGGAGTTCATCATCGCGGTGCTGTTCGCGTGGCGCGGCAAGGGTACGGCGGCCATCGCCACGCTGATCTCCTCCAAGATCAACCAGTGGACGTTGCTGATCGGTTCGTTGCCGATCGCGTACATGGCCGGTGGCGGTCAGGCGGCGCTGGTGCTGGACAACCGGCAGATCGAGGAAGTCTTCCTGACGGCCGCGCAGACCCTGATGGGCATCTCGATCCTGTTGGGGCTGCGGTTCCACCGCTGGGCAGCGTGGACCTTGCTTGGTTTGTTCGTGGTGCAGTTCGCGGTGACCGGCACCCAGGGCCGGTTGATCCTGTCCGTGATCTACCTGGTGATCGCGCTCGCGGTTGCGGTGGTGCAGCGCAAGCACTTGGTGCCGACGCTGCTAGCGCCGTTCCGCAAGACGCCTGCCTAACCGCGAGCTTCTGAGTGCGACCGCCGTCACCGTCAGGACGGCGGTCGCCAGCAGCCAGCCGCCGAGCACGTCGGTCGTCCAGTGGAATCCCAGGTAGACCCGCGACCAGCCGACGCCAAGCGCCAGGACGACGGCACCGGTGACGATCGCCGCCCTGGCGAGCCGCTGCTGGACCGTCCGCAGGAGCAGCAGAGACAGAACCCCGAGGAAGACCGCTGATCCCGCGGTGTGGCCGGAGGGGAAGGAGAACGAGTTGGGCGGGGCGCCCAGCATCTCGGCCACGGGAGGCCGCGATCGGCGTACCAAATTCTTGACGATCACGACGGTCAGGCCGGTCAACCCCAGACTTGTTGCCAGCGCAACCGGCCCGAGGTAGTCGCGGCGGAGCGCCATCACCGCGCCCACGCAGCTGGCGAGGACGATCACGACGCCTACCCGGCCCAGCTGGGTCACGGCGTGCGCGACCGTGGTCAGCGTGGGAGTGCGTGCGTCGTCGGCCGCATCCTCGATGCGGGCGTCCCACCGGACCAGTCCGGTGTTGGTGCGGACCTGGATCACCAGGAGCACGAAAAGAAGCACCGCCCCGGCGACGATGCAAAGGGCGGTGGGGTGCTGCCGCAACTCGCCGCGGAATGAAGCCATCTGTGGCCAGAGACGGGGTCGAACCGCCGACCTAGCGATTTTCAGTCGCTCGCTCTACCAACTGAGCTATCTGGCCGAACTTCACACCCACGAGTGGGTATGAAAAGCGACCCCGACGGGACTCGAACCCGCGACCTCCGCCGTGACAGGGCGGCGCGCTAACCAACTGCGCTACGGGGCCTTGATGTGACAAGACCTGCAAGTTGCCTTGCGTATCCCCAACGGGATTCGAACCCGTGCTGCCGCCGTGAAAGGGCGGTGTCCTAGGCCTCTAGACGATGGGGACCTGTCCGACAGGTCCCGCACCGCAGGTGCCTAAGCCCGGTTCCGTCGAGGACTCCGCAACTATAGGCGAGGCGCGGCCTAACCACCAAAACGGTTAGCCCACGCCAGCAAATCCTCCAGCGGCCAGGTGTCGATGATGCGTTCGGCGGGCACGCCGAGAGCCTGCGCACGGGCGCATCCGTACTCCTGGAAGTCCAGCTGTCCCGGGGCGTGCGCGTCGCTGTCGATGGAGAACAAGCAGCCCATCTCCAGCGCCATGGTCAGCAGATCGTCGGGCGGATCCTGGCGCTCCGGGCGGGAGTTGATCTCAACCGCCGTGTCGTGCTCCAGGCACGCCTCGAAGACGGCGCGAGCATCGAACGTGGACTGCTTGCGCTTGCCGCGGTCGCCCTCTACGAGGCGGCCGGTGCAGTGGCCCAGGATGTTGACCCGCGGGTTGCTGACCGCGGCGACCATGCGCCGGGTCATCGGTGCCTTGTCCATCGCCAACTTCGAGTGCACTGAGGCGACCCGGACCGCCAACCGGTCCAGCATCGCCTCGCTCTGGTCCAGCGAGCCGTCGTCGAGGATGTCGACCTCGATGCCGGGCAGCAGCCGGAAGCCGTCGACGTGCGCATTGATCGTGTCGATGACACCGAGTTGCTGGGTCAGGCGCTCGGCGGACAGCCCGTTGGCCACCCGCAGCCGCGGCGAGTGGTCGGTCAGCACCAGATACTCATGGCCCAGTTCGATGGCAGTGGCCACCATCTCCTGGATGGGTGAGCCGCCGTCGCTCCAGTCCGAGTGGCAGTGGCAGTCCCCGCGCAGCGCCGCCCGCAACTCCTGCCCTCCCTCAGCCAGGTGTTCGGGCGACTCAGCCTCCAGCTTGGCCAGGTAGTCCGGGGTCTGCCCGGCCATCGTCTGCTGGATCACCGACGCCGTGGCCGGGCCGATACCGGGCAGATCCTCCAGCCGACCCTGCTCGTACGCCGCGTCGAGCTCTGCCGGGTCGAGCCCGGCGACCGTGTCTGCCGCTTTGCGGAAGGCCTTGATCCGGTAGGTGCCCTTCCGGCCGCGCTCCATCAGGAAAGCGATGCGGCGCAACGCGTCGAGAGGTTCCAGTCCGTCCGGGGTGGTCACAGCCCAACCCTGCCACCGCCGCCGACGCCGATGGGTAGGGTGCACGCGATGAGGTTCTGGTTGGTCCCGCTGGCGTTGGCGCTGGGCGCCGCCCTGGTGTGGTGGGTCCGGCGCCGCACCGCCTCGACGTACGTCGAGTGGTTGATCCGGCGGGCGAACGGTGACCCCCAGCGGGGCCGGCGAGCCGTCGTTGTCACCCAGGTCGCCGCCCTGGTCGCGGCGCTCGCGATCCTGGTGCTGGCGGTCTTCGCGGAGCAGTGGAATCGATGGTTCTGGCTGCGAATCCCGTTGTGCGTGCTCGTCATTGCGACCTACGTGCCGTTGGCTGTGTCCCTTGCGCCGGCCCGGTTCCGGTGGCAGCGGTCGGCTGCGATGAAGGTCCTCGAACGCGGCGCCAGCGTGCCCGTCGCCGACGCCATCGCGGGGGCGGGGCGGATCTTCGCGCCGATCGGTTCGGTGGTTTTCCTGGTCGCCGCGCTACTGCTCAGCTGGCACCATCTGCAGACGTAACCGTCACGTTCGTCCCGGCCGGCGGGTTCGGCGACGGCACCATGCCGCGCGCCCGCTCGGCGATCGCGGCCTGGATCTTGGGTCGCAGGGTGTTGACGGTGAACACGATGGCCACGACACCGAGCGCCATCACCAGCCGCGGCTGGCGCACACCGCGCTTCTCCAGGAGCGTCTGCACCTTCTGGTCGGCTTTGAGGGCCAGGCCCGAGCTGACGAGTGCGAACCCGGTGGCCGTCGCTCCTGCGAACGGTGCTGCGGTCTGCGCCCGACCCACCGCGGCGGCGGCACGCGGCGGCAGCTTGTTGTCCACGACGCCGGGCATCCGGTCGCTCACCAGCGCGGCCAACGAGGTCGCGGTGCGGGCCAACGAGACACCACGCCGGGCCGCACGAGGGACGCGCGCGGGGGAGACAAGGGTGATCGCGCCGGCTGTCAGGGCACTGATCGCGTTGCGGACCACGGGGTTGGTAGCGCTCAAATCGGGCATATGCCCACTCTAGGCGGGTACTCCAGGCGGGCACTCTCGGCGGGCCGATAGCGAACCCGGCGACACGCAAGGTTGCTTGCAGAGAGTGTTCAGCGCGGCGTCATAGCGTGAACGCTGCAGGAGTTGACCGGCCTCGGGGGCCGTCGCACAGCTCGATGGGACGAACGGTATGGCAGACATCGGACGACGCGCCGTAGTAGGCGGAGGTCTCGCAGCAGGCGCTGCTGCCTCGTTGGCGGCCTGCAGTAACGGCAACGGTGCACCGCCGCGGGCGCGCCTCGTGGCCGCCACCGCGAGCCCCTCCGATGCGAAGCCGTCGCCACTCATCGGTGACGGATCCACCTCCGACACCGGACCGCAACCGCACCAGCCGACCTGGCAGAAACTCCAGCCGGGGGACACCCCGCCGCAACTGGTCGTCATCTCCTGGGACGGCGCGGGCAACCTCAAGGGCAAGATGCTGCTCGACCGGTTCCGGGGAATCGCCAAGGAGACCGGGGCGTCGATGACGCTCTTCCTCACCGGGCTGTGGTTCCTTCCGTCGGCCAAGAAATCGCTCTACCATCCACCGAACAAACCAGTGGGCGCCTCGGCCATCGGCTACTTCGACGATCACTCGGTCCACGAGACCATCCGTGGGATCGGTCAGGCGTGGCATGAGGGCCACGAGATCGGGACCCACTTCAACGGGCACTTCTGCGATCCCAAAGGGGTCGGCTCCTGGACGCCCGAGCAGTGGAAGGACGAGATCGCCCAGGCGAAGTCCTTCGTGCAGAACTGGAAGACCAACACCGGTTTCACCGACCTGCCCGCGCTGCCCTTCGACTACGAGAAGGAACTCGTCGGGAGCCGCGCTCCCTGTCTGCAGGGCAGCGCGAACCTGCGCATCGCGGCCTCGCAGTTGGGCTGGCGTTACGACTCCAGCGCCAACGGAGTGCAGATGTGGCCCAAGAAGGTCCGCAACCTGTGGTCGGTCGACCTGCAGTCGATCCCGTTCGCGGGGCACGGCAGCCGCTCGGTGCTGTCCATGGACTACAACCTGATGTACAACCAGTCCAAGGTCACGCAGGGTCCGTCGTCGATGCACGCCACCTGGAAGAAGGAAGCGGTCGCCTCCTATATGGCTGGCTTCAACCGCGTCTACAACTCCAACCGGGCGCCGCTGATCATCGGCAACCACTTCGAGACGTGGAACGCCGGGATCTACATGGATGCCGTCGAAGAGGTCATGCACGAGGTGGCGAAGAGGCCGGACACGCACATCGTGTCGTTCCGCCAGTTGGCGGACTACCTCGACCTGCAGGATCCCGCGATCCTGGCGAGGCTGCGCACACTGCCGTTCGGCACGAAGCCACCGGGGGGCTGGTCGGAGTTCCTGCAGCCGCTCACCGGCGCCGCCGCGACAGCGGCTGAGAAATCAAACACCCTGCCGACCTGAGGCGTCCCTCGGCCGATCGATGATCGAGGTAACGTCCGTGAGCGACGGGCGGCGCGGCGTACTGGAGAAGCCGAAGTCGGGTGCCGGGTCGACCGGCGCGAGCGCGCCGAGGTCCTGACCGCGCCAGGTGCCGGCCAGACTGATGATGGCCCGTACGTCGTGTGCCCCGTAGTACTCGCGGCGCCCACCCCCTGCCGTCCCCCGGGTCCGCACTCCTCGCAGCACGATTCGTGCGATCGGATCGGTCAGCACCGTCATCGCGGGTGACTCGGACACCGCCCGCGGGATCGGCCACAGCAGCGCGCCGAGCAGCGTGCGCCGACCGATACCGAGGCGGACGGACAGCTCGTCGCTCTCGAAGGACCACGTGTCGGCGCTCGGCGTGAACCGGATGTCGGTGACGACTTCCGAGTCGAATTCGTAGGTCTGGGAGACGTATTGGGCAACGTCCCGCGTCGGCGCGACGAGGGTCCGGTGCCCGGTGGCATCGGCCACCATTGCGTCGGTGAAGCTGCCGAAGGGCGATTGCGGCCAGTGACCGATGACGACCCGCACTCCGGAGGTGCTGCCGGCTCCGGAAATCTGCCCGCGGAAACGATCCCTGATCACGAAGTCGCAGGACCGACCAGGACGGTGCCGTCGGGATCGACGTTGACGACCGGTTTGTCGGAGCCGGCTGTGGTGCGGTCGAGTTCGGCGTCGAAGGCAGCCACGACGACCTCGCCAGGGCCGAGGCCGATCGGGACACTCTCGCTGCGCAGGTTGACCACCAGCCGGTGGGCACCACGCTGGATCCGGATGAGGTCGTCGTCGATGGTCGTCGCAACGGTGCCGAGGGAGGCATCACTCAGGTCGGTGATCTGCTGCCGCAGCGTGATCAACGTGCGGTACCAGTCCAGCAACCGGGCGTGATCGCCGCCCGTCGGCTGCGACCAGTCGAGCCGGGAACGGATGAACGTTGCCTCGTCCTGCGGATCGGGGACCTGCGAACCCCAACCGTGCGAGGCGAATTCAGCCTTTCTGCCCTTCGACACCGCCTTGGCGAGCTCTGGATCCTGGTGATCGGTGAAGTACTGCCAGGGAGTCGTCGCGCCCCACTCCTCACCCATGAAGAGCATCGGGGTGTAGGGACTGGTGAGCAGGATGGCCGCGCCGGCGGCGACGCGGCCGACCGACACCAGTTGCGCCAGTCGGTCGCCGGTGGCGCGGTTGCCCACCTGGTCATGGGTCTGCAGCGACGCCACGAACCGCCACCCCGGCGCCGTCGCCGGGTCGACCGGTCGGCCGTGGTGGCGCTCCCGGAAGGTTGAGTAGGTGCCGTCGTGGAAGAACGGCGTGCGTAGCACCTTGGGCAGCGCGTCCGGGTTGGCGAAATCGCCGTAGTAGCCGCCGGTTTCGCCGGTGAGTCGCACGTGCAGAGCGTGGTGGACGTCGTCGGCCCACTGTGCATCCATGCCGAGGCCGCCGACGTTGCGCGCCGAGACCGTGCCGGGGTCGTTGCGGTCGGATTCCGCGATCAACGTCAGTTCGCGCCCCGAGGCGGTGGCCAACATGACCACCTCGGCCGCGAGTTGCTCCAGGAACGGCAGAGCGCGACTGTCCAACAGCGCGTGCACGGCGTCCAGACGCAACGCGTCGATGTGGAAATCGCGCAACCACATCATGGCGTTGTCCAGGAAGTACCGCCGCACGTGGTCGCTGCCCGGTCCGTCCAGGTTCACCGCTGAACCCCACGGTGTCTTATAGGCATCCGTGAAGTACGGCCCGTAGCTGGGCAGGTAGTTGCCGCTCGGACCGAGATGGTTGTAGACGACATCCAGACACACTGCGAGGCCGCGCTGATGACACGCATCGACGAACCGCTGCAAACCTGCGGCCCCACCGTAGGGCTCGAACACGGCGTACGGGCAGACGCCGTCATACCCCCAGCCGCGGCTGCCCGGGAAGGCGGCCACCGGCATGATCTCCACAACGGTCACGCCGAGGTCGGCGAGGTAGTCCAGCCGGTCGATGGCACTCGCGAAGGTGCCATCCGGGGTGAACGTGCCGACGTGCATCTCGTAGATGACACCTCCCCGCAGCGGTGGAATGGTGTATTCGCCGTCCTGCCAGTCGTATTCACCCAGATCGACAACCGCCGATCGTTCGTCGGGGCCGTCGGGCTGGGACAGCGAGCGCGGGTCGGGCAGCACCTTGGACTCGCCGTCGTCGGTGTGCAGCACGTAGCCGTAGCGGTCGCCGACCACCGCGTCCGCGTCGCCGGTGAACCAGCCCTGCTCGGCCGCGGTCAACCGGATCCGCTGCTCGCCCAGCGCCAGGTCGACATCGGAGGCCTTGGGTGCCCAGACCTCGAACTTCACGAGACCTTCTCCAGTACGGCGACCGGCAGCTTCTCGAGTACCTCACCGACCGTCGTGGTACCGCCAGCGATCTCGACCCCGGTCAACACATCCCGCCACGGTCCGTCGGGCAGTTTCACCTCGGTGTCCGCCCAGCCACCGTCGCGCGCGAGGCGGGCTGGTGCACGGGTCACCAGTACCAAGACTGCATCACGAGATCCACTGCCGGGCAATCGAAGTCGCGATGCGTTTCCCCGGGTGAACGCAATCAGGTGGTCGTTGCCGGTCTTCACCGGTTGAAACCCGCCGTCGAAGACACCAGCCAGTCGCTTGCGCAGATCCAGCAGCCGCCCGACCAGGTGCGTCTTGTCGGCGCTGAGATCACTTCCCCAGGCGGTGTCACTGATCAGCGCCCGGGCGTGGGCCCCATAGTCGACCGGTCTGCGGTTGTCCGGGTCGACCAGGCTGAGGTTGACTGCCTCGCAGCCCTGGTAGGTGTCGGGGATCCCCGGGATGGTCAGTTCCAGGGTCCGGGCGCCTAGCACGCAGGCCCGGATGGCTTCCGCATTCGCGGCCAGAGCATCCTCGATCGCGTCGTGGGTTGCGCCGGAGTCCCGGAACTTCTTCGCCAGGGCAATGACTTTCGCTTCGTACTCCTCGTCAGGCGCGGTCCACGTGGAGTGCAGCTTGGCTTCCCGCAGGGCCTTGGTGAGGTACTCGGTGAGGCGGTCATCGTCGATGGGGCCCACGCCGAGAACGGTCTGCCAGACGAAGTGCCCGGTGTCCGCATCGAGGTCGGCCTTGTCCGATTCCTTCCGCGCGGCCGCACTGATCCGGGACCAGGCGTCGGGGTCACCGCCGACAGCGACCAGTCGCGCACGCACGTCCTCTGATCGTTTCGTGTCGTGCGTGGACAACGTCGTCATCGTGCGCGGCCAGGTGTCCGGTCGGGTGATGGACCAGACCACCAGTCGCTCCGGGCCGGCGGTCGCGAACCGCGTCGGATCGCCACCGACCTCATTGAGCGCGACGAAGGGGTTCCAGCGGTAGAACGTCGTGTCCTCAATGCCCTTGGCCATTACCGGGCCCCACGTCTGTTGCAACCGGATGCCGAAATCCGTTGCTGCCTGGTCGTCGTCGGCAAAGACGGTCAACGGCACCAGGGCGGTCAACTCCGCACCCAGATCGGGTCGCGACTCGGCAGCGGTGACGAACGCCTTGCTGAGCCGGGCCCGGGCGTGCTCGCTCAACCGGGTCTCGGGTTTCGCGTACGCGCGGTAGACCTCACCGGCCACCACGAGTTCGGTGATTGCCTCGCGGAGCCGGTCGGGGTCGTGATCGGGCAACGCCTCCGTGGCCCGGCGGGTGAGGCGTTCGACCTCTGGACCGAAGGACTGTGTGACGACCTGCCGCTTCGCAGCGGCCACCGCGGTCTCGTAGTCGGGCTCGCCACCGGAGGCCACCCACTCGTTCTCGATGACCTCGGCGCTCGCCTCGTCGATCAGGGCGGTGTCGATCAGGCCCAGGACGTCGTACCCCGTCGTGCCGGCGCACGGCCAGTTCGAGGGCAACTGCTCGGTGCCCTCCAGGATCTTCTCGACCCAGATCGGCGTCCCTCTCTCGGTGCCGTCGGTGAGGCGTTCCAGGTAGCCAACGGGGTCGGCCAGGCCGTCGGGGTGATCGATCCGGAAACCGTCGATCAGGCCTTCCTTGTGCAGGTCCAGCAGCAGCGCGTGGGTCGCATCGAACACCTCGGGTATCTCGACGCGGACGGCGATCAACTCATCGACCTCGAAGAACCGCCGGTAGTTGAGC
This sequence comes from Branchiibius sp. NY16-3462-2, assembly GCF_001594145.1. GTDB lineage: Bacteria > Actinomycetota > Actinomycetes > Actinomycetales > Dermatophilaceae > Branchiibius. The sequence continues at coordinate 226,680 of NZ_LVCF01000042.1, forward strand.
ACCTGGTCCTTCTCGTGCCAGCTGGCTAGCCGGTAGTGCTGCTGTGCGACGGTTGCGGCGACGTCGTCGCTGACGGTGCCGGGCGCGAGCGGCCAGACGTGGTCGTAGTACCGCAGTACCGGCTCGTCACCGGTTGAATCAATGGTGAGTTCGCCTGCGGCCAGGACTTTTTCGAGGGTTTCACCCAGGACGGGGATACCGAGCTTGCCGTCCCCGGCCGCCCAGTCGATGTCGAACCACTCGGCCGTTGCTGCGTCCTGACCGTCCCGGAGCACTTGCCACAGTTGGTGGTTGAGGTTCTCGGGCGCTGCAAAGGCCATGTGGTTGGGCACCACGTCCACGATGATCCCGAGGTCGTGCTCGTGCGCCGCCCGCACCAGAGCCTCGAAACCTTCCCGGCCGCCCAACTCAGGGTTGATCGCGGAGTGGTTCACCACGTCGTACCCGTGCATCGAGCCGGGCATGGCGGTCAGGATCGGGGACAGATACAGGTGGGAGACACCCAATTCCTGCAGGTAGGGCACCTGCTCGGCGGCGTGGGCGAAGGTGAAGTCGCGGTGTAGTTGTAGCCGGTACGTCGCTGTGGGCGTGTCGCGCATAGGTCCATCCTGCCGTGGCTGGCTGGGCATCACTTCCCTAAGGGCATGCGGGCAGGCGTGATCTGGCCTACGTGCGGCGTCTTCGTGCGCCCCCACCGTGACCGACTTTTGGAACGGGATTCACCTGGGAACAGCGTTTCCGGGTGAATCCCGTTCCAAAAGATCAGAACGGAGCCGGCGGATTCAACTGCGAGGTCGTGATCGCGTTGTCCGGGACCTTCCACTTGGCCAGGATCTTGCCGTAGGTGCCGTCCTTGATCAGCGAGTTGACAGCGCTGACGAGGGCTGGCGCGATCGGCGATCCCTTGGCCGTGGCAAAACCGACCGGCGTCGTGGAGAACGTCCCGAGGAACTTGGTGTTCGGGATCTTCGTCGCCTGGTACTTCAACGTGACGGCCGGGCCGAAGAACACATCGACCTTGCCGTTCTGCAGACCCAGGTAGATCGGTGCGGTGTCGGCGAAATACTGCACGTTCCAGTTGGGCTTGCCGGCCTTGGCGCAGTCGCCGGCGTGGGCCTCCAACTGCTTCTGGAAGGTTGTGCCGGGCGACGTCGCGAGCTTCAGACCGCACAGATCCGTGATCTGCGAGACCTTGTCGACCTTCAGGTCCTTGCGGCCGAGGAACGCCTGGCCGTCGTTGAGGTAGGTCGCGAAGTCGACGACCTGGCTGCGGGCCTTGGTCACGCCGAAGTTGGCCTGGCCCGCCTGGTACTTGCCGTTCTGCACCCCCGGGATGATCGAGGCGAAGGTCCCGAACTCCTCCTTGAAGGTGACGCCGAGTTTCTTGGCGACAGCATCGCGCAGATCGACCGACAGGCCGATCTCCTTGCCGTTCGCGTCGACGCCCGCGTGGGGCAGGCCTGAGGTGCCGACCGCCTGCGTGGTGCCGAGGGTGATGACGTCGGACTTCTGCACCGTCTCCGGCAGGAGTTTGCGGGCCGCGTCGTCGACCTTCACCGAGCTGACCAGGTCAGCGGTGGGCTGGGCCGGGGTCGCGGCCTGACCGGAGGAGGAGCAGCCGGCAAGGGCGATTCCCAGGACGGCGAGAGCCGGGATGAGAGGGCGCGTGGACATGGTGGTTCCTTTCGAGGGGTGGCGTACGCCAGGTGGTCGGGTGTGGTCTGCGTGTGGGGGTTTGGTTTGCTCTGGCCGGTTTGGGACGCGTTGACCCACGATTCGCGAAACAGTGGGTCAACCCGTCCCAAACCCGGGGGAAGGCGGGGTGTGGTGCCGGGG
>NZ_LVCF01000043.1 GCF_001594145.1 Branchiibius sp. NY16-3462-2
ATCCACACCATCCACACCATCCACACCATCCACACCATCCACACCATCCACACCATCCACACCATCCACACCATCCACACCATCCACACCATCCACACCGGCCACACCGGCCACACCGGGTCAGGATGCGCCGGCTGCGAACCAGGCCGATGCGCAGGCCGCACCGGCCGGGGAGCAGCCCGAGGCTGACGGCACAACAGACAAGCCTCCGGTGCCGGTGGTCGCGGTCAACCTGCTGGTCCCGATCGAATCGCTCACCGGAGACGCCCCCGCGGACCTGGAAGGGTTCGGCCCGATCCCCGCGGACCTAGCCCGGCAATTCCTGGCCGACCACGACACCGCCGGCGGCGTGATCCGACGGGTGTTCACCGCCCCCGGCACCGGTGAGCTGATCTCAATGGACTCCCGCGCCCGGCGCTACCCAGGACTGCTAGCAGCGTTCGTGCGATTACGAGACCGAACCTGCCGCACCCCGTTCTGCGACGAACCCATCGAACACATCGACCACATCCAACGACACGCCGACGGTGGAGCCACCAGCGTCTCGAACGCCGGTGGGGGCTGCGCCCGCTGCAACTACACCAAAGAACACCCCGACCTGACCATCACCGGCGACGCCGACCAACGCACCACCACCACCCGCGGGCTGAGCGAAACCAGCACACCACCGTCACCACCAGGAGCCGAAAGACCGGTCGCCTTCACCATCCGCGGACTCAGCAAACCCGTCACCATCCGGCTGCCGCGAGAGGCGGTCCTCGCTGGAGATCGTCGCTAAGCCACCGGAAGTGCCCGCCGCACAATCGCGTCGGTATCCACACCGGGAGGCAGTGTGCCGAAGACCCCTGCGTGGTTGCCCAGCACCCTGCTGGTGACGAAAGCATCAGACACGTACGACGGGCTGTGCCGGATCAGCAATGACGCCTGCAGCAGCACCGCCATCCGGGCCGTGATCCAGCGGGCCGAATACTCCGCCGATGCAGCGTCGGAGAGGTTCGCCAACGTCTTCTGCACCTCGACCACCGCGTCGGTCAGCCGGGAGTCTCCCGCCAGCGACACCTCGGTATGCCACGCCTCGACCCCCTCGGGCACCTTCTGCAGCACCCGCAACACGTCGAGCGCGTTGACGTTTCCGCTCCCCTCCCAGATCGAGTTCAGCGGCGATTCGCGGAAGAGCAGCGGCATCCCGGACTCCTCCGCGTAGCCATTGCCGCCGAAGACCTCCAGCGCCTCCGCCGCGAGGAACGACGCCCGCTTGCACACCCAGAACTTCGCCAGCGGCAACGCCATCCGGCGCAATGCCCGCTCGTGCTCGTCCTCCGGCCGCTCCACCGCGAGCGCCAACCGCAACCCGACGTGGGTAGCCGCTTCGGACTCAATCGCCATATCTGCCAACACGTTTGACATCGCCGGCTTGTCGATCAGCAAGCCGCCGAAGGCTGACCGCTGCGACGCGTGCCAGGTCGCCTCGGCCACGCACCGCCGCATCAACGCGGCCGACCCGAGGACACAATCCAGCCGGGTCGCCGCGACCATCTCGATGATGGTGCGCACCCCGGCGCCCTCCTCGCCCAGCCGCCAGGCGAACGCGTCGTGGAACTCCAGCTCCGAGGAAGCGTTCGACTTGTTGCCCAGTTTGTCCTTCAGCCGCATGATCGCGATCTTGTTGCGCGACCCGTCCGGACAGATCCGCGGCAGCACGAAGCAGGTCAGCCCGCCGGGTGCCTGCGCCAGGACGAGGAAGATGTCGTTCATCGGCGCCGAGGTGAACCACTTGTGCCCGCGGATCGTGTACGACCCGTCCGGCTGGGCGGAAGCCACCGTGACGTTGGTGCGGACGTCCGACCCGCCTTGCTTCTCGGTCATGCCCATCCCCGCCAGCAACCCTCGCTTGGTGTCCAGCGGCCGCAATCCGAAGTGGTACTCCGTCGAGGCAAGACCTGGCGTCAGCGATGCAGCCAACGCCGGCGAGGCACCCAGAGCCGGCACCGCGGCGTACGTCATGGTCATCGGGCAGATGTGTCCGGGCTCGATGGCGGCCCACGCGATATAGCCGGCCGCTCGGCGTACGTGCGGCAGCGGTTCAGTGGAAGTCCAGGCAGTGGCGCCCATCCCATGCTCCAGAGAAGTGCGCATGCACCAGTGCCAGCTCGGGTGGAACTCCACCTCGTCGATCCGGTCTCCGAAGCGGTCAAGGGTTCGCAGCACCGGCGGGTAGGCGTTGGCGAGCATCCCGTGCTCGCGCGCCTCCAGCGATCCAGCGACCCAGCCCAGCGGGGTCAGCGACGTCACCAAACCTGCGGCGTCCTCCTGCGCGTACGCGTCCAGAGCATCCAGCAGCGCCCGGTCGGTCAGTACGGCGTTGTGCCCGGCGAGCACAGATGCCTGGTTCTCGGGGTGGCGGGCAAACGGGTCACTCATGCGTCCGAGCGTATGCCTGCACCGTGTGGCGCCCTGGGTAGGTTGTCCTCATGTTGGGTTTGGAGGAGTACCTCGACGCGCTACGTACGGCGACCGCCCGGATGATCGCCGATGCCACCGAACCGCCGCGACCCGACAACGTCGACTGGGACGACGAACCCACCAGCGAGGACGCGGACTGGGACGCGATCAGCCCCACCGCGCCCGAGTGGTCCGTGCGCCAGATCGTCGCGCACCAGGGCATGGTGCACCGCTGGGCCACCGGCGTCCTGACCGGCCGCATCGACATGTCCGCCGGACCGGAGGTGACCGACCTGATCGAGGCCGAAGGCATGAACACCCCCGATCCCGGCGGATGGCTGCAGCGCGGCGCTGAGGCGCTGGAGTGGGTGCTGCGCGGCACCCCGGAGGACGCCGAACTGCCCTTCTTCCTCAAGAACGCCGGCAACCCGCGTGATGCGTGGGCTCGTCGGCAGGCGCACGAGACAACCATCCACTGGATCGACGTGTACGCCGCTCGGCTGGGTTCCGCACCCGACAGCGGCGACCTGGACATTCCCGCCGAGTTCGCCGCTGACGGAGTCGATGAGCTGCTTCGCGGGTTCCTGCCCCGCTCGAAATCCGGTATGCGCACCACCCGCGACGTCACCGTCGCCGTCCACGCCACCGACACCGGCGACACCTGGACCATGCGCTTCGGTTCGGCGCCGCCGCAGGTGTCGACCGGCGCAGTCGGCGATGCGGACTCGACGTGGCACGGGACGGCCGTCGGGCTCTACACCGGCCTGTGGAACCGCGGCGACCAGATCGTGCAAGACGGCCTGGACGTGCTGTCCGTGTGGCGGGAGCGCGCGGCCGTCGCATGGTGAAGTTCGCATGGTGACGCCGGCGCCTCTGCTGCTGCGCGGCCGCATTTTCGATGCCGGGCGGCCGGCGGTCATGGCCATCGTCAACCGCACCCGCGACTCTTTCTATGCGGGCAATCGCCACCATGACGATGAATCTGCTTATCTCGCAGTCGAATCCGCACTCGCTGACGGCGCGGACATCATTGATGTCGGTGGTGTACGCGCGGGACAGGAGGGGGAAGACGTCTCGATCGAGCAGGAGATCGAGCGCGTCGTGCCATTCCTCATCGAGATCCGGCGCCGCCACCCCGAAGCGATCCTGAGCCTGGACACCTGGCGCGCCCCGGTGGCTGCGGCAGCAGCCGAGGCCGGCCTGGACCTGGTCAACGACACCTGGGCGGGCCACGACCCGTCGTTGGTAGAGGTCGCTGGACGCATCGGCGCCGGCATCGTCTGCTCCCACAGTGGCGGCCTGCCGCCGCGCACCGACCCGGTGGCGGTGCACTATGCGCGCGAGGACCAGTCCGAGGAGGAGGCTCTCCTGGCCGACGTACGCCGCGTGCTCGCCGAAGGTGCGCACCGCGCGCTGGCGGTGGGTATCCCCCGTGATCGCATCCTGCTGGATCCCACGCTCGACTTCGGCAAGACGACAGCGCACTCCCTCGCCCTCGTGCGCCACACTCAGGACTTCGTGGACCTCGGATTCCCTGTCCTGCAAGCAATCTCGCGCAAGGACTTCGTCGGCGAGAGCCTCGATCTACCCGCTGACGAACGCCTCGAGGGCAGCCTCGCGGCGACCGCTATCGCCGCGTGGCAGGGCGCCACGGTCTTTCGCACCCACGACGTGCGACCCACCCGGCGAGTGCTCGACATGGTGGCCACCATCCGAGGCGACCGACCGCCCGTCCGCCAGGAGCGGGGCGTCAGCGGGTCTGCTTGATCGCGGCCGCGAACTGCTGCGCGATGTCCAGGTCCGGTTGGGTACGACCACTCGCCGACGCGTGGACGGCCGACACCCCGGTCTCGATCAAGGCAGGAACCGATGCAACCGTCACGCCGCCACCCGCCATAATCTCGATCTGACCCTCAGTGGCCTGCACCATCGCAGCGATCGTGGCCACACCGTCCGGCGCCTTGTCGGCACCGCCCGAGGTGAGCACTCGGCGTACTCCCTTGTCGCGCAGAGCATTAACGGCGCCGACGGGATCAGCCAAGCTGTCGACGACCCGGTGCACGGTCACGCACGCGTCCCCGACCGACGAGACCACACGGTCGATGAAGGTCAGATCGAGCACGCCCGACTGACTCGCGCCCACCACCACACCGTCCGCGCCCCGCTGCACCGCGGTCACCGCGTCGGCGACCATCAGATCCAGCTCCGCCGGCGAATACTCGAAGCCCCCCGGGCGCGAACGCACCAGCACGTGCACTTCCGGCCCGCCGGTCTCGCGAGCCGCGACGGCGGCGTCGATGAGCGCAGCCGACGGGGTCAGACCACCCAGCTCGAGGGCACAGCACAACTCGATCCGGTCGGCCCCGACGGCGGTCGCTACCTCGAAGCCGTGCGGGTCCTGGGCGATCAACTCGAATGCGGGCACTGTCATAGTGGACAGCATGGCCTACGACGACCTGCCCGTGATCGACACGGTGGCGGCCCTGGAGGAGTACGGCGTGCCGCAACCCGCCGTACGCGACAAGGTCCGTGACCATCTGCACGACCTGGACCGGCAATGGATCTCGCACTCCCCCTTCGTCGTCCTGGCCACCTCGAGCCCGGACGGTCGCTGCGACGCCTCTCCGAAGGGTGATTCGCCTGGCTTCGTCAAGGTGCTCGACGACCGCACTGTGGTGGTGCCGGAGCGCGCCGGCAACAAACGGTTCGACGGGTACCACAACGTGCTCACCAACCCGCACGTCGGACTGCTCTTCCTGATCCCCGGTCGCGGCGACACGTTGCGGGTCAACGGCCGCGCCCGTCTGGTCAGCGACGGCCCGTTCTTCGACGACCTCGTAGTGAAGGGGCACCGGCCAGTGATGGCCCTGCTGCTGGAGGTCGAGGAGGTGTTCTATCACTGTGCCAAGGCCTTCATGCGGTCCCAGCTGTGGGAGCCGGAGAGCTGGGATCCGACGGTGATGCCGCGGCATGCGGTGATCGCCAAGGAACTCGTCCGTCAGGACAGCCCGCTGGCCGAACTCGACAAGTATTACGACGTCGAGCGGTACAAGGCTGGCTTGTACCCCACATCGTGACTTGGCCGCAGCTCGATCTGCCGTGGCCGACGAACGCCGCCGTCGAGGGTCCACGTCGCTGGTGGAACGGGCCGCTCGACGTTGAGGGGCTCGCAGTCGGCGCAGTCCGGTCCGCCGTTACCGCCGCCAATGTTCTTGCCGTACAGCGTGGTTCGCGATGGCACGGCACCGTCGACAGTGCGCTGGTGGGTGCGTCGTTCAACTCCATCGCGCTGCTCCGTCGCGACGGGGCACCGGTGCCCGCGTGGGCGGAACTGTCCGGCTTCTTCGAGACCGCCGACGGCTGGGTGCGGTTGCACGGCAACTACCCGCACCACGCGGCGGTCATCCGCAGCTATACCGGAGCCGACGACAAAGCCGGGGTGCAGGCCGCGCTGCGCTCGCGAACCGCTCTGGATGTCGAGCGGGACGTGCGGGCCGCTGGGGGGATCGCGGGCGCCGTACGGTCAAGGGACGTCTGGCGCGCCCACCCGCAGTACCGCGAGGCGGTCGAGGACCGCGGCCTGGTCACCCTGGACGCCCCGATCGGCAGCCCCCGACAACTGACCACGCTCGCCGATGAGGCACCCATGACCGGAATACGGGTGCTCGACCTGACCCGGGTCATCGCCGGACCGACCGCCACCCGGCTGCTCGCAGCACTGGGCGCCGACGTACTGCGGCTGGACCCGCCCCCAACACCAGAGTTGCTGGACCAGCACCTGGATACGGATTTCGGCAAGCGGACCGCACTGGTTGATCTGTCGCAGACGTCCGTTGCGGGACTGCTGGACACGGCTGACGTGGTGATCACCGGCTACCGGCCCGGCGCGTTGGACAGGTTCGGCCTGTCGGCCGACGAACTGCTCGCCCGGCGGCCCTGGCTGGTCAGCGTTGACCTGTCCGCGTGGGGTGCCACCGGCCCATGGGCGCACCAGCGCGGCTTCGACAGCATCGTCCAGGCCGTGACCGGGATTGGCACGACGTACGCCGATCATGGCCGTCCCGGCGCCCTGCCCGTCCAGGCGTTGGACCACGCGACCGGCTACCTGATGGCTGCCGCGGCGATGCGGCTGCTTGCCGCCCGCGAGACGGAGGGCGGTCGTGCTGCACACCTGTCGCTAGCTCGCACGGGAGCCTGGCTGCAGGACCACCCGACCGATCCGGGACAACCCGTGAACGTGACCGAGGATCGCTTCTTCAGCGAATGCGACTGTGGATACGGCCGATTGCGCTACGTACGCCCGCCAGTGGTGGTGGACGGCGAATTGATCGACTACCCCGCGCCGCCGGACGACTACGGGACAGCAGACCTCAGCTGGAACGAGCCGCCAGCGCACCCTTGATCAGCGGCCACTGCAACGGCAGGCGGGCGATCGTGCCCACCTGCATCGCCCGGCGCTGCGGCGTCGGTTTGCGCTCGGCCGCCTGCCAGGCGTCAACAGCCATCTGCACGTTGGCTGGCAGGACGGCCACGAGGAGACCGGCTGATGCCAGACCAGCAACAGACCGGGTCTTCGGCACCACCAGCCCTGCCGCGCAGGCCAGTTCGGCCACGCCGCTGATGTAGACCAACTCGCGTTTTGCGGGCAGCATCTTGGGCACGATGGGCTCGAAGACCTGCGGGCGCACCAAGTGGATGACACCGGATCCGGCGAACGCACCGACGACGATCTTGCTCAGCAGCGGGAGTGACATGCGCGCAGCCTTTCAGATTCACCAGCCTCGGGTGCCGGGTGCCCCTTTGAAAGGACCGGACACCGCGGAGGTGATCCAGCCGCCGTAGAAGTCGCCCTCCTGCGCCTGCACGACCTCGCCGTCGACGGTGCACTGCTGCATCCGGCCCGGATAGACCGCCACATGGCCCAGGAGATCCCCGTACTCCAAGGTCGGATCGGGGTAGTACCAGGCGGCGGACGGCGCGGTCACCTCACCGGCCACCACATCGAGATACCTAGCTGTTCCTTTGAATTCACACCAGCTGCTGCCTTGCGCCGGTTGGAGTACGGCGGGTTCGAACGCCTCCCGGGGCAGGTAGTAGGTCGGTGGGTGGCTGGTTTCCAGGATCTGGATGGCCCGATCGCTCTCGGCAATCTGCTGGCCGCCCAGAGAGATGGTGATGTGCTGTTGGACGTGCCGCAGCGCAGGCGGCCGCGGGTAGTCCCATACCGATTCCACCGACATACCCCGACCTCACCACGCCCACGGCCATCGCGTCATCACCCTCGACCCACCCGCCGGTCACTGCGCGCGCAGCCGGGCTGCCTGACGCGAGAGATGGTCGCGTTCGGCTTCCGTCGTGGCCTGGCTCGCCGCCGTGGCGTACAGCTCGGCGGCTTGCTCGCGATCGCCGGCTTGCTCATGCAGGTACGCCGATGCCGCCGCGTATCGCGGAACCCGCGGGTCCACTTGGTGCAGGTCCGTGAGGCCGTACCGCGGTCCGCGCCACTCTCCCACTGCCACAGCACGATTCAGCCGGATCACCGGTGAGTCGTTGAAGGCGAGTAACTCGTCGTACCACTCGACGATCTGTTGCCAGTCCGTTTCGGCCGCGGTTGGCGCGTCGGCGTGCAACGCCGCAATCGCTGCTTGCGCCTGAAACTCGCCGAGCCGATCCTTCGCCAGTGCGGCCTGCAGAATGTCGATCCCCTCCGCGAAAAGGGCGGTGTCCCACAGACGCCGGTCCTGCTCTGCCAGCGGGACGAGTTGCGCATCCCGCCATCGGGCGGGCCGACGCGCGTGGTGGAGCAGCATCAGCGCCAGCAGCCCCGCCACCTCAGGCTCGTCGGCCTGGTCGAAGACGTTGCGGCACAGGCGGATTGCCTCTGAAGACAGGTCGACGTCTCCGGTGTATCCCTCGTTGAAGACCAGATACAGGGTCCGCAGGACGGTGCTCAGATCACCCGGTTCCTGAAGCGGGACACCCGACAGCTTCTGCTTGGCGCGACTGATTCGCTGCGCCATCGTCGCTTCCGGCACGAGGTAGGCATTGGCGATCTGGCGGGTGGTGAGCCCCGCGACGGCGCGAAGAGTCAGGGCGACCGCGGACGCCGGGGTGAGCGAGGGGTGGGCACACAACAGGTAGAGCCAGAGTGTGTCGTCGTACGCCGACACCTCGCCCGCAGCCGGCTCGCGCGCCACGTCGTCTTCGCGACGCTCGCGTGCCTGGCGACTGCGCACATCGTCCAGGAACCGCCGCCAGGCAGCCGTCACCAGCCAGGCTCGTGGATCACGCGGCGGGTCATCCGGCCAGGTCTGCCAGGCACTCACCAGAGCCGATTGGACCGCGTCCTCGGCCGTGGCGAAGTCAGCGCCACGACGGACGAGGGCGCTGACGACCTGCGGGATCAGAGCCCGCAGGTCGTCATCGGGAATCATTCGGTGATGACCGGCGGCGCGTCCATGACTGGGCGCAACTCGAGCCACTCTCCGAGCGGACGTCCACCAGCGGCGGGCGCAGCGGACAGTTCGCCCGCGAGTTCGACCGCCCGGTCGTAACTGTCCACGTCCACGATCATCCAACCGGCGATCAGATCCTTGGTCTCCGCGAACGGACCGTCCGTGATCGGCGGGCGCCCCTCCCCGTCGTACCTGACCCACACGCCGTCCATGGACAGCCCGTCGGCGGAGACGAACTCGCCGGTTTCGCGGAGTTTGTCCGCGAAGTCGTGCATGAATTGGATGTGGTCACTCCACTCCTGGGGCGTCCACTGGTCTCCGGGCACATCGTTCAGCGCCGGTCGGCCGCCGCGATAGTGCTTGAGCATCAGATACTTGGCCATCGTCGTCTCCTTCATCGGAACGGCCCGTGCGGCCGCCTCACTTCATAGACGGCGCCGATCTCTCGTTCTCTACATCAGCGACGAGGGCTCACGCGCCCGCCTAGAATTCCTCTGATGCCGCTGCCTCGATACTTCCAGCCACAACAGATCGTGCGCAGCGGGACCTGCACCTGGCTGCTAGACACCACGTGGCCGGTCGCCTTAGGCATCGCCGACGACGGGAGCCGTACCGTCCAAGCCTGGCCGTGGCCGCTCGAGCGGGACGGGTCCGAGTTCGACCACGAGGGCCTCGCCGATGGGGTCGGCATCGTGGTGCGCGACGGCACCCAGGTCGTCTGGGCACGGCGGGACGGCTGCGTCGCTGTCCACATCGACCCGAAGTTGCGTCTGGACGCGGCCGATCCGGAAGTGGCGTGGTTGACCGCGGAGTATTACATCGATCCCGGCGACCCGCCCGCGCCGGCGCCCCCTCTGGAGCCCGGACGCATCGTCGCCGTACGCCGCGATGGAACCGCAGTCGATGTCGGCACGCCCGCTCCTGTGCGGGCCATCAACGTGGCCGGAGGCGATGTTTTTGTCACGCTGAGCGATCCGGTTGTTGCGTATCCGCGGGATGGTGGATGGTCGTTCGGGTATCCCACGAGGGTGTTGCGAACCGACCGCGCAACCCTGCTGGGCGGTGAACTCGACGGGCAACTGGTCGATCCTTCGCACGTCCCGGACACACCTGCCTACCGGCGGTACGCCTGGTACTGGTTGGATCCGTGGGAGCAGGTCCAACGGTACGGCGTTCCCGCGGACGGGCTTGTGTGGCAGGCCGGTTCGCAGCCGCGCAGTGACACGATCCGTCGTCGGGTCTACGCCGTCGGTCACGAGCCGAGTTCTGGTGACGAAGTAGTCCGAGTCGATCTCGGGATCGGCTTCGTGCGTGACGTCCAAGCAGTCGGCGATGAGTTGTGGGTCGCCGTCGCTCGTGCGCAGTCAAAGCCCACTCCGGAGAATCCGGGCGCGGATGTGCTCGTAGTCCGCGCGGATGGCTCTGCCCGCGAGGTGTATAAGGCTGACACCCTCGACATCAGCCAGTTCTCGCCGAACCCCCGTCGTCCATCTCAAGAGGAGATCGACGACGCAATCGAGAAGGTGCGGGGTCAGTTCAGCAACCTGGGCGGCTTCTGGACGGCAGACGACGGAAGCTCTCACCCGCTCCTCCGCGGCCTGTCCGAACCCTCGGTCTCCGTCGAGGGTGACTGGCCAACCTCCCGCGTCGTCGTGACGTTCAAGCACACCAGCCGCCCCGACCTCGTCCTGCGGCGGAAACTTCGGATTTTCGACGACGAGGGCTACCCGGTGGACCACGAATATGCGTCGATCCATCTGATGGAGGACCTGGACACTGACCACGTGCCGCCCGCGCAGGACGCCGTCAACGGCGTACTCGACATCTGAACGACAGACGCACCAATGCGGCTACCAGGCAACCGGATTGCCCTGGTAGTCCAGGAACTGGAGCCCGCCATCACGCGCGTGCGCCAACATGACCCCGACCACTCCGTGGGCGCTCTGGGCCACGGTCAGGGTGGCCCCCTCACCGCCCAACTCAGTCTGCACCCAGCCGGGATGCATCAGGAGCAGCGTGACACCTGACGGTGCCCGGGTCGCGTAACTGCGCATGAGCTGGTTCAGCGCCGACTTGCTGGCCCGGTAGACCTCGTGACCGCCACGGGTGTTCATCCCGATGCTGCCCTGACGGGACGACATCACGCCGATCGTCCCGGTGTCGGACACGCGGTCGGCCAAGCGTTCGATGGCGTGCAGCGGGGCGAGGGCGTTGGTGACCATCACCGTGGAGAAGACGTCCGCCGACACCTCCCCTACCGGGACGTCAGGATCGGTGATACCCGCGTTGATGAAGATGAGATCGAGCTCGGCCGGGCTGAATTGCTCTCGCAGACGGTCGATCTGGGCGTCATCGGTGATATCGACACTCTCGATGTGGATGGTGCGTCCTGGCTCATCGGCCAGGTCGTGCAGTTCGGTACGCCGATCGCCGCGAACCGTCCCCGTCACCTCCCAGCCGTGGTCCGACAGTTCCCGTACCACGGCTGCTCCCAACGTCCGGGATGCTCCGATCACCAACGCCTTCTTCGTGCTCATCCGTAGATCCCTTCCGTCGCGCGCCACGCACCGCCTTCACCAGGGGCGTCAGCGCGATGGCCAAACCACCCAGGCCAATTGTGCCGACGGCGACGTCAACGCTACGACGCCCCTGCGGCGCCCAGTACACGTCCTTCAGATCCAGCAACAGCGCTGCCTCGTCGGCGATGAGGGCATTGGCCACGCCGTACCCGATCGGAATCGCCGCATGTTCGCCCATCGCGTTGTTTGCCTCGGCACGGACCGCGAAGCTACCGATGATCGACAGCCCGAGAATACCCAGGTTGTAGTGGTGGAAATGCTCGCCGCCGAGGGAGACCCCTCCGCCTTTGGGTCCGTGGCCGTCCTTGATCCAGTGGGTGAGAGCACGAACACCGGCGAACGTCGCCGTGAACGATCCCCACGCCAGGATGGCGGCCCGTTCGTCTCGACCGATGTCGTGAGTCCAGCTGTGCCTTGTGCGGCGTACCGCCTCAGTCGGGGTCAGCGGTTCTTCGTCTGTGATTGTCACGCCGACCCATTGTGCTCACGCGACTGGGCGTTACCTGAGCACATCAGCCGACTTCGATGATCTCCTCGGTGAGGTCGTGCCCGTTCTCGCACACCAGCTTGACCGTCACCGGCGCACCACAGTCCTCGTGGCGCAATCGCGGAGCCCGACCGGGGATGTGACGGCTCCCCCACGCGTGCAAGCTCAACAGGACCGGCAGCAGCTCGTGACCCGCATCGGTCAGCGCGTACTCGAAGCGCTGGCGTTGCCCGGGCTCCTGGTAGGGCACCTTGGTCAGCACCCCGGCGTCAACGAGCTCGCGCAAGCGGCGGGCCGCGACGGATTCGGTGACTCCGACCCGTTTGACCAGGTGGTCGAATCGCGTTGTCCCATAGGCGACTTCACGAAGAAGGACGAAAGAGACCCTGTTCCCGAGCAGCGCAAGCGAGCGCTCCATCGGGCACCACTGCCCCAGGGGCTGATCCCCGCGGTTCGCGAGCGCCCCAGCCAGCTCAACATCGGTCATGCCCCCCAGGATACCCCTGACTTGACGTATCCAAAGACAGCGGTGACCATCTGACTATGCATCTGCAAAGTCAGCGCATCGTGACTGCCACCCTGGTTGGCTCGGCCTTCCTGACCGGCATCGACCTGTTCATCGTCAATGTCGCCTTTGACGACATCGCCAGGGACCTCGGCAATGCCAGCACCACCCTGAGTCAGCTGAGTTGGATCCTCAATGCGTACGCCGTGGTGTTCGCCGCGCTGCTCATCCCGATGGGGCGCATGGGCGATCGCTACGGCAACCGCCTGGTCTTCATCCTCGGGCTGAGCCTGTTCACGCTCTCAAGTGCGGCATGTGCCGCTGCGGGTTCGGTGTGGATGCTCGTAGCGTTCCGGGGTGTGCAGGCCGTCGGCGCTGCTGCGATGACACCGACCAGCCTCGGTCTGCTGCTGGCGAGCTTGCCTGCAGCGCAACGGCGTCCGGCTGCTCGCGCCTGGGCTATGACCGGTGCCCTCGCAGCCTCGGTCGGTCCCGCCCTGGGCGGTGGGCTGGTCAGCTTGTCCTGGCGGTGGGCCTTCCTGATCAACGTGCCAGTCGGCATCCTGATGCTGGTAGCCGCGCTGCGCTACGTGCCCGACGTCCGCCACGACAAGTCGACCCCACGACCTGATCTCCTCGGCGCCGCTCTGCTCACCGCATGCATCGCCGCTCTCGTGTTGGCGATCGTGCAGAGCACAGACTGGGGGTGGGTCAGTTCAGGGGTGATCACCGCACTGGTCGTCGCTCTCGTCCTTGGCGGTGCGTTCGCGTGGCGCACGGCCAGGCATGCGTCGCCGATGATCGATACCCGGCTGTTCGCGACCCGTAGCTTCACCTCTGCGGCCGCCACGACGTTGGTCTTCAACCTCGGGTTCGCCGGGTCGTTGCTGGCCCTGATCCTGTGGATGCAGGAGGTGTGGCACTGGTCAGCACTGACCACCGGCCTGGGCGTGGCCCTTGGCCCCCTCTTGGTGCCCATCACCTCACTACTGGCGCACCGCATCGCACCGACTATGCGGCCCGCGATCATGATCTGCACCGGATGCATCGTCTGTGCAGCGGGCGCCGCCCTGACCGCCGTCTCGCTGAGGGCGGGCGGGAACTATTGGATCGGCGTACTGCCCGGATGGCTGCTGGGCGGCATCGGCGTCGGCCTGGCCATGCCCAACCTCGTCGCTGCGGGCACGGCTGAACTTCCCCCGGCGGCGACCTCCACAGGGGGTGGAGTGATCTCGATGGCCCGCCAGGTCGGAATGGCGTTCGGCATCGCGGTCCTGGTCACCATCATCGCCAACAAGGTCCCACGCGACGCGCTACCGACAGCGCTGCTGGTCGTCGCGGGCATGCACGTGGCGGCGGCGCTCGTCGCAACTCTCATGCTGCGCCCCAACCGCCAGCCGGTGGCGGCGCCGTCCACTCCACAGCTGTCAGCGTGACGCGCCGCGCGAGCACTGCCAACCACGAAAACGAGGGCCCGCTACGGTTCCTCCATGTCCTGGAAGGAGCTACTCGCGGCGCTCGCGATGGTTGGCGGTGTCGCCGGTTGCTCCGATTCTCTGGCGGCCCCGGCCGAACTGCCCCTACCGGCCTTTGCGAGATCCGTGGCCACAGACGACGCGTCCGACGTCGACGATCCCATGCGCTCACAGCTTGTGGTCGCTGACATCGCTGACCACCCGACGAGCGAGTTGATCGCCTTCTACCGAGACCGCTTTCCTGCGTCCGCGGGATGGAAGGAGCAGACCGTCGACGAGGGTCGCCGCCTGTGCCTGGTCCGCTCGGGTGACCATGTAGAGGTCGTTCGGGTCGATGATTACCAGGGCAGCCGCGTGCCAGCGGCGAGCGGCCGATACCTGCTGAGTTCAGCCGTTTTCGAGGAAGCCGAGTACGAACCCGCCGCGCAGTGTCGGCTGACTCACCTATGGACGCCGATCGATCTCCTGGGCGAGCAGAGCCCCAGCTGAGCAAGAGTCTCAGCTGGTTTCCGGGTAAGCAAGCTTGTAGTGCCGGTCATAAACCCACCTCGAACACCGACCAGCAGATCGGGTTTCTCCGACGCTGATCTTCTAGTACCAATGCCTTTACCTGAGTAGGCAATCGGTCGTGCTGCCAGTCGTTCTCAGCGAGTCGAGCGTCTTCGACGCCATCCGAAGGGGCAGCCGCCATCACAGCCTTGATGGCATACGCAGCGGCCCCAAGGTCGTGCTCCGCGACGTGCGCTACGACGGCCGCTTGTCCGGCCGAGTAGGCAGCCCACCGAGGTGCTCCGCGCAGCGGGCGGGCGGCACCCATTGCGTGACCACCGGCCGCACGGGCAATCATCACGCCGACCTCGCCACTGGCCCACGCCCTGATCGCAGCGATAGCTTCACGCGGACGCGGATCACTCGGCACCTGCGCCTCAAACAACCCCAGCACGTGCTCGGCGCAGTCAGCTGCCCACAACCCCAGAAGGTGGTGGTCCTCGTCGACCAGGGCGCCGCCCCGTCGGATGGTGATCAACCGCGGATCACGGACCGGAGGCAGGATCACTGCGCACCAGCGCCAGGTCAGAGAATGACGGTCGCGAACTCGCCGACCTGACGGAAGCCCACCGACGTATAGGTGCGCACGGCCGCCTCGTTGTAGTCGTTCACGTAGAGCGTCACGGTGTGCGCATAGAAGTCCAGCACCTGCTGCACGACGGCATTCATGGCAGGAATCGCGATGCCCTGGCCGCGGCGATCCGGCGCGACCCACACGCCCTGGATCTGCGCCACACCGCTGGCCACGGACCCGACGTCCGCCTTGAAAACCACCCGTCCCCGTTCGACCAGCACGAACGTCTGGCCGGCCCCGATCAACGCGCTGACCAGTCGCCGGTAGTCGCGGTCGGAGCCAACGTACGGCCGGTAGCCGATCTCCTCGGTGAACATGTGCGCGGAGGCCGGCAGCACCAGATCCACCTCGTCGGGCCGGGCTGGGCGCACCCGCGGGTCGACCTCCCGGCCGTCGGCCAGGGGCGCAGTACTGACCGCCATCATCGGCTGCCTGCGCCGCAGGGATCGCGGCGGGCCCCAATGCCGTTGGAGACGGTCCCACAGCCCCAACACCTGGTCGGCGTCGCCGAACAGCGAGGAGGTGCGCCGCTGGTGCCGGCGCAACCGCTCGGCGTACGCGTCCAGGGCCGCGTCGTCGGCGTTCACCGGGACGACGTTGGCGGACATCCAACAGAGCGACCGCAGCCCGTCGGCGTCGTCGACACCGAGGGCGGACGAGGTGGCGTACGCACCGCCCTCCAGGAGCCGGGCGGCGACGAAGACGTTGGTCAGCGGGTCCAGGTCGCACACGTCGAGAGCGGCGGGATAGTCATCCCGACCGAGCACCCTCGCCCCGTGCATGATCCGCAACACCCTCTAAGAGTGCCTGCCCCACCTCAGCCAGAGGTGCGAAACGCCCAAGTAAGTTGCTCCTGTGTCCGTCAATCCCGCCGACTTCGTCGTCGGTACTCCTGTCCACCTGAACTTCCGCAAGTGGGATGACCGCGAGCACTGGCAGAGTGATGGCGTCCTTCTGGGCGAGGACGAGTACGGCGTGTGGCTGGGCTTCCGTGCCGGGTGCAGGCACTACCGACCAGGCCATTCCTTCACTGCTTCCCCCGATCACGTCATCGCCATCCCCCGCAACGAAGGTTGGGTCGGGCGGCTCTACGACACCCCCACCGATGACGGTGTCAGGATCTACGTCGACCTGTCATCCACCACCACCTGGACGGCATCCGACAACGGCCTCGTGGCCACGTTGATCGACCTCGACCTGGATGTCATAGAGAACGGAGACGGGTACTGCTTCATCGACGACGAGGACGAGTTCATCGAGCACCAGTCGCTGTTCGGCTATCCGCCCGAGGTCATCGCCCGAGTGCGCGCCGACGCCGATGCGCTCCTGGAGGAAGTCCATGCCCATCGGCCACCCTTCGACGATGACACGACCCAGAACTGGCTGGGAACACTGCGAAGTCTCTGAAGGTACGGAGTTTCATCCGCGTTCTGCTGCCCCGCCTTGCTTAGCTAGTGAGGTGGACACCGTCGCGCGCCCCGGGACCCCGGTGCACGTCAACTTCACCAAGTGGGACGGGCGCCAGCACTGGCAGTCCGACGGGTTGCTGCTTGGTGAGGACGAGTACGGCGTGTGGGTGGGCTTCTCCGCGGACAGCGAGTTCTACCGTCCGGGCAAACGGGTCACGGCGAAGCGTGATCACACGCTGCTGTTCCCGCGCGACGAGGGTTGGGTCGGGCGGCTCTACGACACCGCCCCCGAGGGCCTGATCCGGTACTACATCGACCTCTCGAGCGTGCCGGTCTGGACCTCGGTAGACGTCGGGCTCGAGGTGTCGATGATCGACTTCGATCTGGACGTGGTCGAGCGCGGTGGGCAGGCGCCGTACATCGATGATGAAGATGAATTCCTCGACCACCAAAGGCTTTTCGGCTACCCGGACGAGGTCGTCGCCCAGGTCCGCAAGGACGCTGACGGGTTGCTCGCCGACGTGCAGGCGGGGCGCGCGCCCTTCCGGCAGGACGTCGTACGCCGATGGGTCGACGCCCTGCGCAACCTCGGCTGACCAACTCGCCCAGATGCGCGACTTATCGACAGACGCGCGGGTTATAAGCCGAGCAAATGTCGATAACCCGCGCGTTTGCTGCGCGCAACGGGTCAGCTGATGGTGACGGCAGGGGCCGATCCCTCGACCGGCTCCATCCCCTCGGCGATGCGCATCGCTTCCTCGATCAGCGTCTCCACGATCTGCGACTCGGGGACGGTCTTGATGACCTCGCCCTTGACGAAGATCTGGCCCTTGCCATTACCGGATGCGACACCGAGATCCGCCTCGCGGGCCTCACCGGGACCGTTGACGACGCAGCCCATGACGGCCACCCGCAGCGGAACTTCCATCCCCTCCAGGCCCTTGGTGACCTGCTCGGCCAGCGTGTAGACGTCGACCTGCGCGCGGCCACAGGACGGGCAGGAGACGATCTCCAGCTTGCGGGGCTTGAGGTTCAGGCTCTGCAGGATCTGGTTGCCGACCTTGATCTCCTCGACCGGCGGCGCCGACAGGGAGACCCGGATTGTGTCGCCGATCCCCCGCGACAACAACGCGCCGAACGCGACCGCGGATTTGATGGTGCCCTGGAAGGCCGGGCCGGCCTCGGTCACCCCGAGGTGCAGCGGCCAGTCGCCCCGCTGCGCCAGTTGCTCATAGGCCCGGACCATGACGACCGGGTCGTTGTGCTTGACCGAGATCTTGAAGTCGTGGAAGTCGTGCTCCTCGAACAGGCTCGCCTCCCAGACCGCCGACTCCACGAGGGCCTCCGCGGTGGGCTTGCCGTACTTCTCCAGCAAACGCTTGTCGAGCGAGCCCGCGTTGACCCCGATCCGGATCGAGACGCCGGCGTCCTTGGCGGCGCGCGCGATCTCCTTGACCTGGTCGTCGAACTTACGGATGTTGCCCGGGTTCACGCGCACGCCGGCACACCCGGCGTCGATGGCGGCGAAGACGTACTTCGGCTGGAAGTGGATGTCGGCGATGACCGGGATCTGGCTCTTGCGGGCGATCATCGGCAACGCGTCTGCGTCGTCCTGGCTCGGGCAGGCCACCCGCACGATGTCGCAGCCGGCCGCGGTGAGTTCGGCGATCTGCTGCAGCGTGGCGTTGATGTCGGTGGTCGGCGTGGTGGTCATCGACTGCACCGAGACCGGGGCGTCGCCGCCGACCTCGACCTTCCCGACGCGGATCTTGCGGGACTTGCGCCGGGGCGCAATCAGCTGCGGGGCTTCTTTGACCGACGGCATGCCGAGCGAGACACTCATGCACCCAGTATCCCCCAGGGTGGCGCCGCTCCCAGCCACCCGCCGTACCGTCACTCCTATGAAGCTGCAGCCGATGGTGCACGTCGAGGATCTGAACGCGAGCCTGGAGTTCTACCAGTCGCTCGGCGGAAGTGTGCTGCACGCCGACCCGGACGGTGATTTTGCCCTCCTCCAACTGGCCGACGGCACCGAACTGTCGCTCCTGGCGCACCCGCCGAACCCCGAGCAGCACGAGGGCGAGGTGGAGCTCAACTTCGAGGCGACCACAGATGAGTTGACCGAGTTCGCGTCGTCGCCCTACGCCGCCGGGGACGTGGAGAGCACCGGCTTCGGCCAGCAACTGATCCTGCGCTCCCCCAGCGGCCTGCTGATCAAGCTCAACAATTTCGGCGGCTAGCAGCGGCTAGAACTTCACCGGGTTGACGATGTCGGCGTACATCAGCAGTGCCGACATTCCGATCAGCACCAGCGCCACGGCGTACGCCACCGGCAAGCCCTTGGCCACGTCGACGTAGATCTCGCCGGTCTGCCCGCGCAGCCGCGCGATCCGCCGCTTCACTCCCTCCCAGAGCGCGCCCGCGATGTGCCCGCCGTCCAGCGGCAGCAGCGGCACCAGGTTGAAGACAAAGAGCGCCAGGTTCAGCCCGGCCAGCAGGCTGAGCAGCATCACGACCTTGTCCTGCAACGCCACGCGCGAGTCGTTCGCGACGTCACCACCGAGTCGTCCGACGCCGACCACCGAGACCGGCGAGTCCTGATCGCGCTGCTGCCCGCTGAAGGCGGCCTGGAACACGCCCGCCATCTTCTGCGGCAGCTTCAGGAAGACGCCAGCGGTCTGGGCCAGACCGTTGCCGATCGTCGCCGGAACCGCCGTCACCGGTTGCCGCTCGTAGACGTGCGTCGACGCCAGGGCGGCGCCCACCATCCCGGTCTTCTCGGTGACCGCCTTGCCGTTCGCGTCCGTGACCGCGTTGCCGTCGGCATCGAGCTTGGGCAGGGTGCCTTCCTCGGGCGTGACGTTGAGGGTGAGCTCCTGACCGTCCCGACGTACGACGATCGGCACCATCTCGTTCGCATGTGGACGGATCTGCTGGGTCACCTGGGTGGGCGTCGTCACAGCGACCCCGCCCACCGAGACGACCTTGTCGCCGTCCTTCAGCCCGGCTTTGGCAGCCGGACTGCACGCCGTGCTCGTGCACGGCGCGATCCCGCCCAGCACGGTGCCGGTGATCTTCGGGGTGCCGATCCCGACCAGGATGATCAGCATCAACACCGAGGCGATGACCAGGTTCATGAACGGCCCACCGAACATCACGGTGACCTTCTGCCAGGTCTTCAACCGGTAGAACGCCCGTTGATCATCGGCCTCACTGACCTCCGCCTGCGCTTCGTCGCGCATCTGGTCCACCAGTTGACTGAAACGACCGGTGGACGCGTTCGCGGCGCGATGTCCTGGCTTCGGCGGAAACATGCCGATCATCCGGATGTAGCCGCCCAGCGGGATCGCCTTGATGCCGTACTCGGTCTCCCCCCGGGTCCGCGACCACACGGTCGGGCCGAAGCCGACCATGTACTGGGTCACCTTCACGCCGAACCTCTTGGCCGGCACCAGGTGCCCGATCTCGTGCAGCGCGATGGACAGCGCCACACCGAGGGCGATGAGCAGGACGCCGACTACGAACAGCACATCCGGCAGTGTCGCACGCGGGTCTGTCAGTCTTTCAACACTTCGTGGGTACGCGCCCGCGCCCAGTCCTCGGCGGCCAGCACCGTGTCGAGATCCAGCTGCGTGTCAGGGGTGTGCTCATCCACGACGCGTTGCACTGTCGGCACGATGTCGGTGAAGGCGATCTGTCCGGCGTGGAACGCCTCGACGCACTCCTCGTTGGCGGCGTTGTAGACCGCCGGGTACGTCGCGCCCGCTTCCCCGACCTGCCGGGCGAGGCGCACCGCCGGGAACGCGTCGTTGTCGAGCGGCTCGAAATCCCAGCTGCGGGCCTGCGTCCAATCGATCGGCGCCTCCGCGTCCGGCACCCGGTGCGGCCAGTCCAGCCCGAGCGAGATCGGCACCAGCATGCTCGGTGGCCCGCACTGGGCAACCGTTGAGCCATCGACGAACTCGACCATCGAGTGGATGTACTGCTGCGGGTGAACGACCACCTCGATCTGCTCGAACGGGACGTCGAACAGCAGATGTGCCTCGATGACCTCCAGGCCTTTGTTGACCAGCGTGGCCGAGTTGGTGGTGATGACCTTGCCCATGGCGAAGTTGGGATGGGCCAGCGCCTGTTCGGGAGTCACTTCCTTCAGTCGCTCAGGTGACCAGCCGCGGAACGGGCCGCCGCTCGCGGTGACGACCAATCGGCGTACCTCGGGTTTGGTCCCTGCCATCAGGCACTGGGCGATGGCGCTGTGCTCACTGTCCACGGGCACCAGCTGACCCGGCTTCACCAGGGCCTTGACGAGCGGACCCCCGACGATCAGCGATTCCTTGTTCGCGAGGGCCAGCGTGGAATTAGCTTGCAGCGCAGCGAGAGTCGGACGCAACCCGATGGATCCAGTGATGCCGTTGAGGACCACGTCGGCGCCACTCTGCGCGACCGCCACGCTCGCGTCCGGTCCGGTGACGATCTGGGGCACGTACGCCGATCGCCCGGCTTCCCGCGCGACCTCACCTATCCGCGTGGCCAGGTCTCGCTCCTCCCCCGCGGCAATCCCGACCAGCTCGGCCTGCAGTTGCACGGCTTGCTGCGCCACGAGGTCAAGATCCCGACCACCCGCGCTGATAGCGATCACCCGGAATCGGTCCGGGTTGGCGGTGATTATCTGGATGGCCTGGGTGCCGATGGAACCAGTCGACCCGAGCAACGCGACGGTGCGTGGTGAACTCACGGGCGCCATTCTCCCCCTGCCCCTTTTTCACCGGGTTCGGATGTCATTGGCGCATCGGAGTCGTTCGAACCAGCCAACGGTGACCAAACCCAGTGGCGGGATCGCTCGCCGCCCTGAAAAGACTTCCCATCTCGACGTGGTCGAAGGTCGAAGACAACCCGATGAACCAGACGCCCTTCACTGCGCAGGTCATCGACTGAGCCTTTGCGGTTGGACCTGTCGACGTTACGTCAGGTGACACGCGACAGTGCGTGGTGAATTCGCGGCGGCCTTCATCGCCAGGTAAGGATCGCAGCAGATGTAGTCTTGTTCTACGATGTAGCACATGGATGTCGGTATTCGCGCGCTTAAACAGAACGCGTCACAGGTAGTTGCTGCTGCCACAGCCGGGGAGTCGGTCACCATCACCGATCGTGGGCGTCCGGTGGCGCGCCTGACTCCGCTCGAAGAATCCTTGCTCGACCGATTGATTGCGTCTGGGGCCGCACGGGCACCCCTACGCTCTCTCGCCGATCTTCCCGCTCCACAACTCGAAGCTGAGCTCAGTTCCATTCTGCAAGAGATGCGTGAAGACGAGCGCTACTGATGATCTACGCCGACACCTCAGCGTTGGTGAAACTTGTTGTGCACGAACCAGAGTCCTCCGAGGTCCATCAGCTTGCCACCTCAGGCACCGTGCTGGTTTCCAGCGATCTCGCCCGGACGGAATTGTTGCGTGCGGCTCGGCGTATCGCGCCCGCAGCAGTCGGCGCGGCACGCGATGTCCTGGCCCGGTTGGTTCTCCTGAGAGCAACGTCGGCAATCTTCGACGCAGCAGCGGTGCTGGAGCCCAACACCTTGCGCAGCCTGGACGCAGTACATCTGGCGAGCGCGTTGACACTGGGTGACGAGTTGGAAGGCGTGCTGACCTATGACGAGCGTCTGGGTGACGCGGCGCGCGCACTCGGGCTCACGGTGTTGGCACCCGCCTGAGAAGCCGTCTTGGCAGGATGGCGCCATGAGTGCATCGTCCGGCACGTCCCGCAAACGCTGGCTGATCCCAGCTCTGGTCCTCCTGGCCTGGCTGGCGGTGGGTAGCTTCACCGGACCGTACGCCGGCAAGCTCGCCTCCGTCTCGACCAACGACAACACCGCCTTCCTGCCCGCGTCGGCGGAGTCGACCAAGGCGCAAAAGGAACTGGAGAAGTTCCAGGACACCAGCGAGGTGCCAGCGATCGTGATCGCGGTGCGCGAGGGCGGCATCACCGCAGCGGACAAGGCGTGGCTGACCAAACAGACCCAAGAGTTCGCCGGCAAGAGCGGCTTCGGCGCCCAGATCTCTCCGCCGATCCCCTCCAAGGACCAGAATGCCGCACAGGTCTTCGTCCCGATCGACAGCGCGGGCGAGCCGGGCGACACGGTGACCACCCTGCGCGATGCGCTGCGCAGCCCGCCGGACGGGCTGACCGTCAAGGTGACCGGTCCGGCCGGGCAGATCGCCGACCTGAGCGAAGCATTCAAGGGCATCGACGGGTTGCTGCTGCTGGTCGCTGGCGGCGTCGTGATCCTCATCCTGATCGTGGTCTACCGCAGCCCGATCCTGCCGTTCGTCGTTCTGATCTCCGCGATCTTTGCGCTCGGATTGGCCTCTGGCGCAGTCTATTTCCTCACCAAACAGGGCATCCTCGACCTCAACGGTCAGAGTCAGGGCATCTTGTTCATCCTCGTCTTCGGGGCGGCGACGGATTATGCGCTGTTGCTGATATCCCGGTTCCGCGAAGAGTTGATGCACACCCAGGACAAGGTCGCTGCTCTGCGGTCGGCGTACCGCGCCACCATCGAACCCGTCGCCGCCTCCGCCGCCACCGTCATCCTCGGAGTGCTGTGCCTGCTGCTGTCTGACCTGAACTCCAACCGCAGCCTCGGACCGGTTGCGGCGCTGGGCATCGTGGCCTCCTTCCTGGCTTCGATGACCTTCCTGCCTGCGGCCCTTGCCCTCTTGGGCCGCAAGGCGTTCTGGCCGTTCGAGCCCAAGGTCAGCGATGAAGCGGCCGACGGACAGGGGCACAAGTTCTGGTCACGGGTAGCGCACTGGGTCGCGTCCAAGCCGCGCAAGATCTGGATCACGACGACACTCATTCTCGTGGCGGCTGCCGCGTTCGCACCGACCTTCAAAGCCGACGGCATCGCCACCACCGACTACTTCATGGGCACGGTCGGCTCGGTCGAAGGCGCAAAGCTGCAGGCGGAACACTTCGACGCGGGCAGCGGCTCACCCACCTGGGTCATCACATCCCAAGACACCGCGAACGACGTTGTGGCTAAGGCGAAGTCGACTGCTGGTGTGGCGTCCGCCGAGGTCCTGAGTGCCGACGGTCAGCCGGTCGTCAAGGACGGTCGCGTCGCCGTCCAGGTAGTCCTGAAAGACAACGCCGAGTCGCTGCCCGCCCAAGCCACCGTCGAGAAGCTGCGGGACGCCGTACATGCCGTTCCCGGCTCCGATGCGCTCGTCGGCGGCACCACAGCCACGGACCTGGACACCCGGCTGACCTCGATCCACGACCGCAACCTGATCATCCCGGTCGTGCTGGTCGTGGTGCTCGTAGTGCTCATGCTGTTGCTGCGCAGCATCCTCGCGCCGGTGCTCCTGTTGGCGACCACCGTGCTGTCGTTCGCCGCCACCCTGGGCGTTGCGGCGCTGCTCTTCAACGGCCCGTTCGGCTTCGCCGGCGCCGATCCGGTGGTGCCATTGTTCGCCTTCGTCTTCCTCGTGGCCCTCGGGATCGACTACAACATCTTCCTGATGACCCGCGCCCGCGAGGAGTCCCTCCAGCACGGCACCCGCGAGGGCATCATGCGTGCGCTCACCTCTACCGGCGGTGTGATCACTTCTGCTGGCGTGGTCCTCGCGGCGACCTTCGCCTCGTTGGCGGTGATCCCACTGCTCTTCCTGGTCCAGGTCGCGTTCCTGGTCGCCTTCGGCGTCCTGCTCGACACGCTCATCGTGCGCACCCTGCTCGTGCCCGCGCTGACCATCGACATCGGCCCGAAGACCTGGTGGCCCAGCGCGTTGTCGCGCAGAGCGCAGTGACGTGGAGCGCACAGCGCAGTGACCTCAGGAGTCGGGATGACGCTTCAGGACGTCTTCACGCACCAACCGGCGCTGCACCTTGCCGATCATCGAGCGCGGTAGCTCCTCGACGACGTGCAGGTGCCGCGGCACGGCGTATTTGGCCAAGCGCTGCGCCGCATGCTCACGAACCTGCTCCAACGTTGGCGGCTTGCCGTTCGCGACGACGACGGCGACCACCTGTTCGTCGCCACTCACACCACGCGGCACACCGACCACCGCGACATCCTCGACGCCGGGGATCGCGCGCAAGTGGTCCTCGACGACCGTCGGGAAGACTTTGAACCCGCCCACGATGATGAGTTCCTTGATGCGATCGACCAGGACCGCGAAACCGTCCGGGTCGACCTCGACGACATCACCGGTGCGCAGCCAACCGTCCGGCGACAACACGTTGGCCGTCTCGTCCGGTCGGTCGACGTAGCCGAGAAAGACCTGGGGTCCCCGCACGAGCAGTTCTCCTCGCGTCACCCCAGCGTCATCAGGGCTGACCTCGGCGGTGTGATCATCCGGGTCGACGACGCGAATCTCGGTGTTGGGGAAGGGAATTCCCAAGGCGCCATGGCGTCGCTTCTCGGACGCCGGATTGCCCAGCGCGATAGGTGAGGTCTCCGTGGAGCCGTACCCCTCGATCAGCAAACCACCCGTCGCGTTCTCCCAGCGGTCCGCGGTCGCGGCGTCCAACGGCATCGCTCCGCAGAACGCCTGTTTGATGGAGTGCAGGTCAACATCTCCTGCCGCATCCAGGATGCGGCTGAACATCGGCGCGACCGCCGGCATGAAGGTGTACGACGCCCGCTTCTGTCCGTCGATCACGGTCGGCGGGTCGAAATTGGGGAACGCCACGAGCGTCGCGCCGATCATCGGTGGAAGCACGACGCAGAAGATCATCCCGAACGCATGGAAGAACGGCAGCACACCACAGACCACCTCGGCGCCCGGCTGGAAGCCTGCCCACGCCGTACCTTGGGTCGCATTGGCCACCAGATTGCGGTGGGAGATGCTCGCCCCCTTGGGCACCCCGGTCGTGCCACCGGTGAACAGCACCAGGGCCTCGTCGGTCGGTTCCCGGTCGACCGGCACCCGCGCACCCGCTTCGGTGCGCAAGAGCCCACTCCAGTCCTTCGCATCGCCCGTCGGGCCGCCGGTCAGCGCGGCGCGTTTGGTGCGGGCCGCCTTCACCGGTAGCCGCAGGAGCAGTTGCATCTTGCGCGGCAAATCCTGAGCGACGTCCACCGACACCACGTGCTGCACGTCGGTGCCCCGCACCGCTTCCTGCGCATCGGCGACCCGGTTGCGCCACACCAGAGCGACGTGAGACTGCGCCAGCGCGAACTGCTCGTGCAACTCCGCCGTCGTATACGTCGGGTTGTGCTCGACGACCACTGCGCCGCAACGGGATACGGCGTAGAACGCGACAATGTGCGCGGGGCAGTTGGGCATCACCAGCGATACCCGCGTGCCCACGCCTACCCCGAGCTGCCGCAGGCCAGCGACCGCCCGATCGACGAGGTCATCCAATTCGCGGTACGTCGTGTGGGCGCCGAAGAAGTCGACGGCCACCCGGTCCGGCCACCGCTGGGCGGCCTGCCGCAACAGGCCGTCCAGCAGGGTGGGCGGGATCTCGACATCAGCCGGGACACCCGGCGAATAGCTGCTCAGCCACGGGCGATCGTCAAACACGTCCCTACCGTATGCCCTGGGTCGAGCGGTTCGATGTCCAGTCGTCAGATCAGGCCCGCGTCCTTCAGCAACTCCTCGACGTAAGTGCCCTTGACCTTGTGCATCGCAGCAGCCCCGACGACCTTGGTCATCAGCGGCAGCTTGACGTCGGCCAGCTTCTTCTTGTCGTTGAGGTAGTACAACGCGTTCAGCAGCACCCGGATGTCGTACTGCGATCCGAACACCTCCGGGACGCCACGGTTCACGTCGAGCAGGGTGTAGACCGACTCCATCGCGGTGCGCACGGAGTACTCCGTGGTGAACACGGTGTCGATCGGCGTCTCGGCGAAGTTACCGATGAAGGCCAGGTTCTGCGAGCCCTCCGGCACCACCAGCGGCCGGTCCCCGGCGGCGCGGGGCATGAAGTAGGAGGTGATGTACGGCATGTGACACGGCACCGTGCTGGCACTGTTGCGCGCCAGGTCGGGGATCTCCTCGACCGGGACACCGAGGTGATAGAGCAGTTCCTCGGTCAGCTCGATGCCGGTGGCTTCCTTGATGGTCTTCTTCACGTAGTCGCCGGGGCGATCGGAGAACAGGCCGTAGACCCAGAGCACGAGGTCCTTGTTGACGTCCTGCTTCTCGAAGTGCGGCTGACGACTCATGGTGTAGCCGTAGAGCCAACCGGAGTCCTTGAAGTTACAGGGACCGCCGGTGACGATCTTGCCGTCCCGCGGGTCGCGACCGGTGAGCTTCTGGATGTAGGGCCAGATCTTGTCGTCGGTGAGCGTGACGGTGCCGGAGATGACCCAGTTGTCGCTGGGGATGTTCTCGCAGAACTTCTCCGGGTGACCCAGGGAGGAGTCCTTGGCGGCCAGCTTCTTCCACAGTTTCCAGGCACCGCCGTGATCCGTCTCGATCGGGGCCGGGTGGTCGTTGTCCCCGAACGTGCTGCTCTCGGTGATCGAACCGTTCGTGACGAAGACGAGGTCATCGACGGTGAGGTCGATGGTCTTCTGCGTGCCGTCGACGGTCAGGTCGAGGGAGGTCGCGACCTTCTTGCCACCACTCAGGTCCAGCCCGATGTCCTCGACCTGGGTGTTGTACTGGAACGTCACGCCTTCGGACTCCAGGTGCTTGACCAGGGGCACGATCAGCGACTCGTACTGGTTGTAATGCGTGAACCGCAGCGAGGTGAGGTCCGGCAGGGTGGCGACGTGGTGGATGAAGCGCAGCAGGTAGCGGCGCATCTCCAGCGCGCTGGCCCACGGCTCGAAGGCGAACATGGTGGCCCAGTAGAGCCAGAAGTTGGAGGCGAAGAAGTCCTCGCTGAAGTACTCGTCGATGCGCTTGTCGTCCAGTTTCGACTCCGGGGTGAGCGCTAGGTCGATGATCTCCTGGACCGCCTTCGGCGTCAGGGTCAGCTCACTCATCTGCGGTACGGCCTTGCCGCGCTCGTAGGTGGCGCGCATCGGGTTACTGCTCGGGTCGGACTTGTGCAGCTCGTACATCTCGTCCAGCACCGAGACGCCCGGCTTGGCCAGGGAGGGCACGGACCGGAACAGGTCCCACAACGTCTCGAAGTGCGCTTCCATCTCGCGGCCACCGCGGATGATGAATCCCTTGTGTTCATCGAGGATTCCGTCCATGCTGCCGCCGGGCAGTGCGAGTTCCTCGAAGACCGTGATGTTCTTCCCGGGCACGCCAGCGTCCCGGATCAGGAACGCGGCGCCGGCCAGCGAGGCGAGGCCCGACCCAACAAAATACGCGTGCTTCTTCTCAGCCCCCTCGGGTTTGATCGCCTGCGCGTACGCCTCGAAATTGCCGTTGCTGTGGTACATCGTCAGCCCTCTCCTCGTCGAGGACGGCATACCCGCCGTCTAGTACCAACCTTTCAAGGGCGCCACGGATAGACAAGACCCCACAAAGTGAATCTTCGGTCTGCCCGATCACGCCACGCGCGTTCGGTGAGCGACGCGGAACCCCTACTACGCGATGACCGCGCGTGAAAACGACGCCCGCCAGATCGACTTCCGTGCTCCTGCCAGACGGTTCGACGAGAGCCTCGGGACCACTCCGTTCCCGAACGCCCTTTACTACCAGGCGATCTGAACGATGGGCTCCTCAGAGTTTGATGCCGACGTACTTGTCCTCGAGGTACTCGTCGATCCCTTCGAACCCGCCCTCACGGCCGAATCCGCTGGCCTTCACGCCACCGAACGGTGCCGCCGGGTTGGAGATGATGCCCTGGTTGACCCCGACCATCCCGTACTCCAACGCCTCGGCCACCCGGATCGCGCGGGAGAAGTCACGGGTGAAGAAGTACGACGCCAGGCCGTATTCGGTGTCGTTCGCCTTGGCAATGACGTCGTCCTCGTCGGTGAACGTCTGGATCGCGGCGACCGGGCCGAAGATCTCCTCACGCACCATGTCCGCATCCGCCGGCAGGTCGGTGATGACGGTCGGCTCGTAGAAGAACCCGGCCTCACCGGTCGTCGAACCACCAGTCACCACCTGCGCGCCACGATCCACCGCGTCCTTGACCAGTGCCTCGACCTTGTCGATGGCCTTCTGGTTGATCAGCGGACCCACCTGCGATTTCGGGTCCATCCCGTCCGCGACGACCAGGCCACCCATCTTGGTCGCCATCTTTGAGGCGAATTCGTCCGCCACAGAGGCGTGCACGTACAGCCGGTTGGCCGCCGTACATGCCTCTCCGATGTTGCGCATCTTGGCCAGCATCGCCCCCTCGACGGCGGCGTCGATGTCGGCGTCGTCGAAGACGATGAACGGTGCGTTGCCGCCCAGCTCCATCGAGACCCGAAGCACCTGCTGCGCGGACTGCTCGATCAACTTCCGACCGACCGCAGTCGATCCGGTGAAGGTGAGCTTGCGGGTGCGCGGGTCACGGATGATCGGCTCCATCACCTGGCCACTGGACGAGGTGGTGATGACGTTGAGTACGCCGCCCGGCAGGCCCACCTCTTCCAGCAGCTGGGCGAGGGCCAGCATGGTCAGTGGTGTCTCCGCAGCTGGCTTCACCACCATGGTGCAACCCGCCGCGATGGCCGGCCCGATCTTGCGGGTTCCCATGGCGAGCGGGAAGTTCCACGGCGTGATCATGACCACCGGCCCGACCGGCTGCTTCATCGTCAGCAACCGCGTGCCGCCGGATGGCGCCACCGAGTAGCGACCCGAGATGCGCACCGCCTCCTCGGAGAACCAGCGGAAGAACTCACCGCCGTACGTCACCTCACCGCGCGCCTCGGCCAGCGGTTTGCCCATCTCCAGAGTCATCAACTCCGCGAAGAGGTCCGCCCGTTGCGTGATGAGCTCGAACGCCTTCCGTAGCAACTCACCCCGCTCGCGTGGGTCGGTGCGTGCCCACTCCTTCTGCGCGTCCGCCGCCGCCGTCAGCGCAGCCATACCGTCGGCCGGACTCGCGTCCGCGACCTTGGCCAACTCCTGCCCGGTGGCCGGGTTGTCCACGACGAGAGTCTTACCGTCGGTGGCGTCCCGCCACTGCCCACCGATGAAGAGCTGCTTGGCGACGCCGTCCACGGCTGCCGAAGATGCCACGATGAATCTCCTTGCTAGTAAGAGGGTTTCAGGACGCTCAGGACTCGATGTTGGCCATCACGTGCTTCACGCGCGTGTAGTCCTCGAAGCCATAGAGCGACAGATCCTTGCCGTAGCCGCTGTGCTTGAAGCCGCCGTGCGGCATCTCGGCAACCAGCGGGATGTGCGTGTTGATCCAGACGCAGCCGAAGTCGAGCGCCTTCGAAACGCGCATCGCCCGGCCGAAGTCCCTGGTCCAGACCGAGGATGCCAGGGCGTACTGCACGCCGTTGCCGGACGCAATCGCCTCCGCCTCGTCGGTGAACTTCTGCGCGGTGATGACGGGTCCGAAGATCTCGTTCTGGCTGACCTCGTCGTCCTGCAGGAGCCCGGAGACAACCGTCGGCTCGAAGTAGAAGCCACCACCCAGCGCGGTCAGGCGCGACCCGCCCGCGGCGATGGACGCATGGTCGGGCAGCCGCTCCAACAGGCCCGTGACGTGCGCCAACTGGTTACTGTTGTTAACCGGCCCGAGCAGCGCGTCGGCGTCGTCCGGCAGACCGACCTTGGCCTCGTTCTTGGCGTATTCGGCCAGAGCAGCGACGAATTCGTCGTGGATGCCCTCCTGCACCAGCACGCGGGTGGCTGCGGTGCAGTCCTGCCCGGCGTTGAAGTAGCCGGCGATCGCAATTCCTTCGACCGCTGCCTCGATGTCGGCGTCGTCGAAGACGATGACCGGCGCCTTGCCACCGAGCTCCAGGTGGACCCGCTTCACGTCGGCCGCCGCGGACAACGCCACCTGGATACCGGCGCGCACCGAACCGGTGATCGCGACCAGCTGCGGGACCTTGTTGTCGACCACCAGTTGACCGGTCGAGCGGTCACCGGTCACGACGTTGAACGTGCCCGCCGGCAGGAACTCGGAGGCGACCTCGGCCAACAGCAGCGTGGTCTCCGGGGTGGTGTCACTGGGCTTCAGCACGATGGTGTTGCCCGCGGCCAGGGCCGGGGCGATCTTCCACATTGCCATCATCATCGGGTAGTTCCAGGGGGTCACCTGACCGACGACGCCGATGGGCTCGCGGCGAATCCACGAGGTGTGCCCCTTCATGTACTCGCCAGCGGCCTTACCCTCCAGGACACGGGCGGCACCCGCGAAGAAGCGCAGCTGGTCCAGCATCGGCGGGATTTCCTCGGATTCCGTGAGGGCCCAGGGCTTTCCGGTGTTCTGCGCCTCCAGCTTGATGAAGTCGTCGGCGCGCTTCTCGATGGCGTCCGCGAACTTCAACAGCGCCTGCTGCCGCTCCGACGGAGTGGTCTGTCCCCACTCCTGGAACGCCTTGGCCGCGGCGGTGTACGCGGCGTCGACGTCCGCCTCGGACGAGATCGCCGCGGAGGCGACGACCTGTCCGGTGCTCGGGTCAACCACGTCCTGGCGCGTATCGCTGCGCGCCTCGACGTACTCGCCGTTGATGAAGTTCTTCAGGATGCGGGTCATAGCTCCACCTCAACACTCGATGACATTGACTGCGAGACCGCCCCGGGCGGTCTCCTTGTACTTCACGGACATGTCGCGACCGGTGTCGCGCATGGTCTTGATTGCCTTGTCCAGACTGACGGCGTGGACGCCGGTGCCGCTGAGGGACAACCGAGCGGCGTTGATCGCCTTCACGCTGGCGATCGCGTTGCGTTCGATGCACGGGATCTGGACCAAGCCGCCGACCGGATCGCAGGTCAGCCCCAGGTTGTGCTCGATACCGATCTCGGCAGCGTTCTCGACCTGGGTGGGCGTGCCACCGGTGACTTCGCACAATGCGCCGGCCGCCATGGCACAGGCCGAGCCCACCTCCCCCTGGCAGCCGACCTCGGCGCCGGAGATCGAGGCATTCTGCTTGAACAGGATGCCGATCGCGGCCGCCGTGAGCAGGAAGCGCACGATGCCTTCCTCGTCGGCACCCTCGACGAACCGGGCGTAGTAGTGCAGCACTGCTGGGATGACGCCGGCGGCTCCGTTGGTCGGGGCCGTCACCACCCGGCCGCCAGCGGCGTTCTCCTCGTTGACCGACAACGCGTACAGGTTGACCCAGTCCATGACGTGCAACGGATCCCGGGCTCCGGCCTGCATCAACTCATCGAAGAGCGCCGGCGCCCGCCGGGGCACCCGTAGCCCGCCCGGCAACACGCCGTGGGCGTTGAATCCGTTGGTGACGCATTCACGCATCACCGACCACAGGTGCAGTAACCCGTCGTGTACTTCCTGCTCACTGCGCCAGGCCATCTCGTTGCGCAGCATCACCTCGCTGATGGAGCAGTTCTCCCGCTCACAGATGGCCAGCAACTCGGCGCCGGTGTTGAACGGCAGCGGGACCGCTGTGTCGTCCTCCACGACGCGATCGGCTCCGGTCGCTGTTTCGTCCACCACGAAGCCCCCACCCACGGAGTAGTAGACGTGGCTGTCCACCAAGTCGCCTGCGGCATCGAAGGCTTCGAAGAGCATGCCGTTCGGATGGGTGGGCAACGTCTTGCGACGATGCAGCACCAGATCGGTGTCCGGGTCGAAGGAGATGGGGTGATCGCCCATCAAGGTGAGTTTGCCGGTCTGCCGCACCTCGGCGTACCGCGAATCGGTCGTCCTGGTGTCCACGGTCTCGGGCGCCGAGCCCTCCAGACCCAGCACCACGGCCTTGTCCGAGCCGTGCCCGTGACCGGTCGCGCCCAGCGAACCGAACAGTTGCGCGCTCACCCGGCTCACGCGGGCGGTGGGCAGACCGCCCGCGAACATCCGCGCAGCACGCATCGGTCCGACCGTGTGGGATGACGACGGGCCGATGCCGATCGAATAGAGGTCGAACGCACTGAGCGCCATACGGAAAGAATAGCCACGAGCGGGAGGAAAAACACGAATTCATCGTTCAAAGGTTGTTTCACAACGGATTCGATGTCAGGATGGGCTCGTGACAGACGCTATGCGCAGCCGCGCCGGCGACGCGGGCGCCATGGACGACACCGCGAAGGCGATCATCGCCATGTTGCAGCGCGATGGCCGTGCGCCCTACGCCACCATTGCACGCGAAGTGGGCCTTTCGGAAGCCGCAGTTCGTGCCCGGGTGCAACGTCTGCTGGAAAACGAGACGTTGCAGATCGTCGCGGTCACTGATCCCACCCAGGTGGGATTCCAGCGCCAAGCGTTGATCGGTATCACCGTGCGCGGCGACATCCAGAAGGTGGCCGACCAACTGGCCCGCTTGGACGAAGCCGCCTACGTCGTGGTGACAGCAGGTCGCTACGACATCCTGATCGAGGTCGTCTGCGAGGACGACGATCACCTCCTGAAGCTGCTGGGCAGCCGGATCCGCGCCGTCGACGGCGTCGCGCAGACCGAGACCCTGATGTATCTCAACCTGACGAAACAACGCTACGACTGGGGAACGCGATGAGCACCACACCCGAAACCGCTACTACCGCAACTACTTCCGGCGCAGGTACGACGCCCCGAGGCACCGACCGGTACGTCGCCGCCCGGGACCACCTGTGGGGTCACTTCACCCGGCAGTCCGTCTACGAACCGGTGTCCGAGGGTGGCCTCGGCGCGCACGTGCCGATCATCGAGCGCGGTGAGGGCGCCTGGATCTGGGACGTCAACGGCAAGAAGTACTTCGACGGCCTGGCGGGCCTGTTCACCGTCCAGGTGGGACACGGCCGCGCCGAACTGGCCGAAGCAGCAGCCAAGCAGGCCGAGAAGCTGGCCTTCTTCCCGATCTGGTCCTACGCCCACGCGCCGGCGATCGACCTGGCCGAGCGCCTCGCGACCTATGCCCCCGGTGACTTGAACCGCGCGTTCTTCACCACCGGCGGCGGTGAGGCCGTGGAGTCGGCGTGGAAGCTGGCCAAGCAGTACTTCAAGCTGACCGGCAAACCGACCAAGCACAAGGTGATCAGCCGCTCCATCGCCTACCACGGCACCCCGCAGGGCGCGCTGGCGATCACCGGTATCCCGGACCTGAAGATCCCCTTCGAGCCGCTGGTCCCCGGTGCGTTCCGCGCGCCCAACACCAACATCTACCGTGCGCAACCAGAGTTGCGCGACGACCCGAAGGCGTTCGGCCGCTGGGCCGCCGACCGCATCGGTGAGGCCATCGAGTTCGAGGGCCCCGACACGGTCGCCGCAGTCTTCCTGGAGCCGGTGCAGAACGCCGGCGGTTGCTTCCCGCCGCCGCCCGGCTACTTCGAGCGCGTGCGCGAGATCTGCGACGAGTACGACGTGCTGCTGGTCTCCGACGAGACCATCTGCGCGTTCGGCCGCATCGGAGAGATCTTCGCCTGCAACGACTTCGGCTACGTGCCGGACATCATCACCACCGCCAAGGGTCTGACCTCCGGCTACTCCCCGCTCGGGGTCATGATGGCCAGCGACCGGCTCTTCGAACCGTTCCGCAAGGGCCACGAGGCGTTCGGGCACGGTTACACCTTCGGTGGGCACCCGGTCTCTGCGGCGGTCGCGATGGCCAACCTGGACATCTTCGAGCGCGAGAAGCTGACCGATCACGTGCACGACAACGCGCCGAAGTTCCGGTCGACCCTGGAGAAGCTGCTGGATCTGCCGATCGTCGGTGACGTGCGCGGCGAGGGCTACTTCTACGGGATCGAACTGGTCAAGGACAAGGAGACCCGCGAGACCTTCAACGAGGAGGAGTCCGAGCGGCTGCTGCGCGGCTTCTTGTCCAAGGCACTCTTCGAAGCCGGTATCTACTGCCGCGCCGACGACCGTGGCGACCCGGTCATCCAGCTGTCCCCGCCGCTGATCATCGGCCAGGACGAGTTCGACTGGATCGAGCAGACCCTGCGGGGCGTGCTGACCGAGGCGCTGGACATCCTCTGACGCGTGCCGGATGCGTGGTTACGCTCGGTGCATGACCGAGCGTGACTACGACATCGTCCTGTACGGCGCCACCGGGTTCGTCGGCAAACTCACCGCCGAGCACCTGGCGGCGCATGCGCCCGAGGGAGTTCGGATAGCGCTGGCGGGACGCTCACCGAGCAAGCTGCAAGCGGTGCATGCCGATCTCGGCGTGGATTGGCCTCTCGTGACTGCTGATTCGTCGGACCCGGCCTCGCTGAGGGCGATGGCCGAGTCCACCCGCGTCGTGATCAGCACCGTGGGCCCGTACGCGAAATACGGGCTGCCCCTGGTCGAAGCGTGTGCGACGGCGGGAACCGACTACGTCGACCTGACCGGAGAGGTGCTCTTCGTCCGGGAGTCCATCGACCGCTTCCACGCCCTGGCCGGCGAGACGGGTGCGCGGATCGTGCACTCCTGCGGCTTCGATTCGGTCCCCTCCGACCTGGCCGTGTTCGAACTGGCGCAGGTCGCTGCTCCGCTGGGCGAGACCACCCTCTACGTGCGGATGAAGGGCGGCGTCAGCGGCGGCACCGTGGCCTCGGCCCGCGAACAGATGGCGCAGGTGCGGTCCGACAAGGACAAACGCGCGATCGCCCTGGATAAGTTCGCCCTCTCCCCCGACCGCTCCGCAGAGCCCAACGGCGAGTGGAAGGACTCCCTCAAGGTCTGGCACAGCGACGAAATGCACTCGTGGGCAGCGCCGTTCATCATGTCCACCTTCAACACCCGGATCGTGCGGCGCAGCAATGCCCTGCTTGGTCACGAGTACGGCGAGGGGTTCCGTTATCGGGAGACCCTCACCACCGGGGATGGTTGGCAGGGGCGACTGCGCGCCGAAGCGATCGCCAAGGGTATGGCCCTCGGGATGGCTGCGCTGTCGGTCGACAAGCTGTCACCGCTGGTCGACAAGGTCGTGCCGGAGCCGGGAGAGGGTCCGTCGGAAGAGGACCGCACCAACGGCCGGTTCAGCGTCGAGGCCCGATCGGGTGGTCACCGCAGCGTGGTCGCCGCCAAGGGCGACCCCGGTTATGCGGCGACGTGCGTCATGCTCGGTGAGAGCGCACTCGCTCTGGCCACCCAGCGCGATGAGCTGCCGTTGCCCGAGGGGCTTCACGGGGGTGTCCTCACGCCAGCCACCGCCTTCGGCAGTGTGCTGTCGGATCGGCTACGCGCACAAGGGTTCACGATCACTGCGGGTCCGGTCACGGCGTGAGCCGCAGCGGGTCGGAGATCGCACAGCTGCGGGTCATCTCCCAGCAGTTGGCGACCCCGGCCCCGTCGATCATCGACGCAGTCACCCACCTGACGTGCGTGCAGGCGCAGGACTGGAAGGCGTCACGATCGGCGCTGGCACTGCGCGCAGGTTGCTCGACCGCAGAAGTGGACGACGCCGCGAACAGCGCTGCGATCGTGCGTAGTTGGCCGATGCGCGGCACGTTGCACTGGCTCCCGGCGCAGGATCTGCAATGGATGCTGTCCCTCACTGCCGCCTCGACGGTGCGTGCTGCCGCGGGGCGGCATCGGCAACTCGGTATCGCCGACTCGGATGTGGAAGAAGTGCGACGGCTGACGGAGTCCGCCTTGTCCGCCGGTTCTCGCTCGCGCAACGCTCTGAAGGCCCTCTGGGCTGAGGCCGGCGTCGACGTAGCCGGTCAGCGGTTCATCCATCTGCTGCAACGACTCGCGTTGGATGGGGTCATCTGTTTCGGACCGGTGATCGACGGGCAGCAGCAACTCGTGCTCTGCTCCCTCTGGATCCCGTCGCCGCGCGCTCTCGCCCGTGAGGCCGCCATCGTTGAATTCGCGCAACGCTATCTGCGATCACACGGACCGGCGACCATGGCGGACTTCTGCTGGTGGAGCAAATTGCTGGTGCGTGACGTGAAACCGTTGTGGCCGCAGATCGTTTCGTCATTCGAAGAGGTCATCGTGGAGGGACGGTCGCTCTTCGTCGACCCTGCCGTCATGGACTCCCTCCCCGCCTTGCGACGGGCGGCGCGGGCGCCGATGCTGTTGCCTGCCTTCGACGAACTGATCCTGGGGTACGCCGATCGGTCTCCCACGTTGTCTCCCGGCGATTTTGAGAAGGTGGTACCGGGTCGTAACGGCTACTTCCTGCCGACGGTGCTGGATAGCGCAACGGTGGTCGGTACCTGGAAAGCGACCAGTCCGATCGAAGTCTCACCTTTCCACGGTGAGCTTCGTGGTCCGGTGGACCGCGCGCTCCGCCGCCTCTCCGACTCGTTCCCTACGTGATGGCCGACGTCATCCAGGTCTGGTGCAGCTCGACGGCTGGCCCCGTGGAGTGGCTCAATGACACTGAGTGGCAGAGACTTTCGCGGTTTCGTTCGACCGCTGCCGCTCAGGACTTCCTGGTGGGTACGACGCTCGCGAGGTTCGCGCTCGGGGCTTGGCTCGGCGTACCCGAGGGTGAGGTCCCCCTCGACCGGACGTGCGAGCGATGCGGCCGGCCGCACGGTCGACCTCGCGTTGCGGGCGCCCACGTCAGCATCGCGCACGCGTGCGGCACCGCCTTGGTTGCCGTGAGCGATGCTCCCGTCGGTGTCGATCTCGAACCCCTCGGTCGCGCGGTGCCACCCGACTCGGGCGCCGCGGACCTGGTGGATTGGGTGCGCAAGGAGGCGGTGCTCAAACTGACCGGCGACGGCCTGCGGATCCCGATGAATCAAATCGAGATTCGCAAGGGAGCGGTTACAGCGTGGCCAGGCAATCCGTTGCCACCGTTGCGAGTTCACGATCTGAAGTTGCATGGGTTTGTAGCAGCCCTGGCCTGCTCACCACACGCCACCCGAATCGATCAGCTGGTGATGTGACACTGACTCCAATTCCGCTGTGAGCGTATCGAATTGGGCAGAACTGGACCTGTGCATATCGATTTCGAGGTGTCGAACACCTGTACACTATGGGTATGTCCGTGCCGCGCTCCGTGATCCGCCAGAAGGCGCTCTCGGATGCCTCGGTGGCGGACCTGTTGGCGGCTGCTTCGCAGTTGTTGCAGGTCGCCTACGACCGGGTCGGTAAAGCCGTCTCGGGCTTGTCGGAGGATGAGTTACTTGCCGACGTGACTCTTGCGCAGCGGGTGCAGAACTCCGCGTGGGGTGTGCAAACGCATCGGATCGCGCAGGCTGCGGCGATCGAACACCGCGAGGACCCCAACCCCGTCGAAGACGCTCTCCCGCGACTGGTGTCGCGGGTGGTGCGGCATGAGCCGGGGTCGTACGTCGATGAATGGTTCCCCCTCGAACTATCCACCCGCCTGGGCTGGTCGGACCGGCAAGCCGGCAACCGGATGAGCGACGCCATCGACACCCTCGAACGCTGCCCCCGGTTGTTGGACCGGGTCGGTGCCGGCGGGCTGGACCCGTTCAAAGCCACCGTGATCGCGGACGTGACCACCGGTGCCCCCGAGCACGTCACCCTTGCGGTGGAAGAGCGTGTGTTGGCTGGTGACCCCGAGGCCACCACGGCGGCGAAGCTGCGGGCGAAGGCGCGTCGGTTGCGGGTGCGCCTGGACCCGATCGGAGCAGATGCAGCCGCCGCTGCCCGGCGCCGCTCCGCGGTGGGGGTGTTCGTGCGGGAGCATCACGAACCCGGCCTGTCGGAACTGACCGCGGTGCTTCCGACGTTGGATGCGGCGAAACTGATGGCCGCCATCGACCAGTTAGCCCGGGACCTGCACTCAGTGACCACCACGGACAAGACCCTGGCGGAGTGCCGGGTCGACGCCCTCACCGACCTGACCCTGGCCGGGGTCGGTGTCGACACCCAGCTGACGTTCCTGATCCCGATCGACACCACTGCCCCAGCCGACGCTGACCCGCCAGCTGCGGCGGCGTCCGGCGATCCGGTCGGATCTGAGGAGGACGACCCGTTCGCGGGTGACCCCGGCGAGGACCTGTTCAATGGCCTGGATTTCATCGAGGCATCCCTGCTAGCCCACGAAGCGCTGATCGAGCAGGACCTGCGCGCCGAAGGCCTGGTCCCGATCAACGGCCGCGACCTCATGGATGAAGAACTACGGGCGCTGTTCGATGCCGAACTCGCCGAACTCAACGCCATCGCCAGTGGATCCACGGAACTGCAGGCACGAACCGGTCCACCGGATGCACCAAGCGCTAGTCCACCGGGCTGTGATCACGTGCCCGAGCCGGACAACCTCACCCACCAACACCGCCCACCAACCAAAGCCACCGGTGCCGGGATGATCGGTGACCTGTTGCTACCCCGGGTCGGGGTGATCCCCGCGGACAGCATCGTGGAGATGACCCACCTACTCGGCGTGAAACTCTCCCGAGCCCTCACCGACGCAGCAACAGGTGTCGTGGTGGAAACCGGTGACCGCTCCTACCGGCCCGGTGCCCGCCTGGCCCGGTTCGTCCAAGCCCGCGACCAACACTGCCGCTTCCCCGGCTGCACCCGACCCGCGAAACTGTCCGACATCGACCACGTCATCCGCTACCCCGACGGAGAAACCACCGCCGGCAACCTGCAATGCCTCTGCCGCCACCACCACCGCGCCAAACACGAAGGCGGCTGGAAAGTCGTCATGTCCCCCACCGGGGTCTGCACCTGGACCAGCCCCACCGGCCGCACCTACATCACGAATCCCGGCGACTGACGGGTCCTGCGTCGGCAGCCGACCGGCCCCAGCTGAGCCAGGGCCGGCCAGGCGCTCGTTAACGTTGCCGCTTGAGGCGACGACGCAGACCGACTCCGGTCAGCAGGGCACCCGCGGCCAGGACTGCGGCACCCCCGACCAGTTGATCATTAGCACCCGTGACCGCAGGGGCCACGGGGCCATCGGTGACGACCGGCGGCCCGCTGGTCGGGTGGCCAGAACTCGTCGGACTGCTGGGGCCAGTCGGCTTGGCGACCACCCAGGCCGGTGGCGCGGGGCGGGTGGTCGGCAACCCGGCGCAACTGGTGGGCAGATGGATCTGGACGGTGAACTTCGACCCGGTGCTCGACCCGCTGACGACGATCGCACCGTCGGCTCCCTTGACGCCGGCAGCGGCGTAAACCCCTGGCTCATAAGGCTTTGCAGACCCAAGGGTCTTGCTACCCACTCCTGGCAGGGTCAGGGTCACTGCCTTCTCCGCGTGCCCCAGCGTGCGGAAGTATCCGGCGATCGCCGGTACCTGACCACTGCAGTAATACTGCGGAGCGGTGTACTCGAAGTTGCCCGAGGTGATCGGCTTCGGTGTACTCACCGCCATCGCCGCACCGCTGGACATCATTGCGACCACCGCCGCGGCCGCGGCACCCGCCGCTGCTTTTCGAACCATCTGCACGTGAACGACCCCTTGTTCTGACGGTGACGGCGGATCAATCTGCCTGGCCTCGCCCGCCATCCTGTGCGTAAGCCATGTGAACCCTGTCCCCGGGTGACCGGTCCCGTAACCACCTGTGGGGGTGCATCAGTGAATTGCCAGCATTCACTCAGCTGGACGTCATGATCGGCGCGATCCCCAGTTCCACTCCGGTGTCGTCAACGCGCCCAGACCCTCGACCACCGTCTCCCCCGTATCCCTGTTCAGCGGCAACAACAGCGGCTGCGATCCGTCCCACTCCAACACCGGCACCGCGTCCAACGCAGCCGTCATCACCGCCGAGTGGGTCACCACGATCACCTGGGAGCGGGTGGCCGCATCCGCGATCAACCGGGCCAGCGGCTCCAACAGGGACGGATGCAACGAAGCTTCCGGCTCGTTGATCACCAGCAACGGCGGCGGTGTTGGACTGAGCAGGGCCGCCACCCACAACAGGTAGCGCAGCGTCCCGTCGGAGAGTTCGGCAGCACGCATCGCGCGCAGCATCCCCGGTTGATGCAGCGCGATATCGAACAACCCGTCGCTCTCGACGATCTCGATGGCTGACCCGGGAAACGCGTCGTCGATCGTTGCGTCGAGGTGGCGGCGGCCGTCTTCGATGATGGTCTGCAGCGCGGCCGCCAGGTCGCGGCCGTCGTCAGCCAGGACGGGGGTCCGGGTGCCCACCATCGGGTGGCGTGCCGGTGCGTCCACGTCCGCGCGGAAGCCGTCATAGAACCGCCAGGATCTCAATTGCTCACGGACAGCGACGAGTTCGGCGGAACGAGCGGGATCGGCGTACTCAGTGAGCATCGATCGGTAGGGCACCAACTTGTCGCTCAACCGTTGCCAACCCGCCGAGCCGTCGAGGTCGGCATCGGCCACCTCGACCAGTCCCCACGAGCGACGGGCCAGGACGTTGGCGCGCCGCATCGCGGTGCCGGCGAAGACCACCTCACGTTTGATCTCTGGGTCGCGCAGGAAGAGTGAGGGGCGGGGCGCTTCCCGCGCCTGGGGTGATTGCGGCGGCAGACCCAGATCCATCAGGTAGCCGAAGTCGTCACTGCCGAACCCGACCAACAGACTGATCGGTCCCTTGCGCAACACGCCCTGGGTGACACCACTGGTTCGCGCCGAACGCAATTCGGCCGGGCCGGCCCACAACGCCGAGCCCAAGCCGCCCTCGCGCGCCAACGAGCCGATCAGCCGTCCGGAACCGACATCGGCCAGCAGTCGCACCGCCCGGTAAAGAGAGGACTTGCCACTTCCGTTGGGCCCGGTGATGACCGTCAGACCGGACAACGGCACCGTCACGTCACGCAGCGAGCGATACCCGCGGATGGCCAGCGTGCGCAACATGCTCGCACCCTACGGTCGAGCACCGACGGCAGCGGGCAGAATGACCGGGTGACCGGTGCTACGGAGATCGCCACGCTACGCGCCCTCGATGCTGTCCTGCAGGCGGGCGGCTCGCTCGACGGGCTGCGTCTGCAGGATCTGGACCTGCGCGATCGCGAGGCCGTGCTGCTGGCCCAGACCCATGCGAACGGCACGATCGTGCTGGGCGGCGAGACCACCCCAGCGCTGGATCGCCACCTGCGCCAGATCGGTGCGCTGGTCTTTCCGACCGATCCGAAACTGCCCGTCAACCCCTACCGCGGCACGCTGTACACGCCTGCCGAGCTGTACGCCGGTTTGTCCGAGGGCGGCTACTCAACCACCCCCGACGCCCGCGCCTATCGCTGGCTGCGCGATCGACGTACGGCGGGGGACGCCTACGCCACGCTGGTGCGCGCGATGCACGACGACGCCATGGCCGACGCGCTCGTCGAGTTGCTGGACGACCGGTTGGTAGTGGGCGTGATGGGCGGACACTCGGTGCTGGCCAACAGCCCCCAGTACGCCGATGCCGCCCGGTTGGGATTCGAACTCGCCGAGGCCGGTTTCCTGGTCGCGACCGGCGGTGGCCCAGGAGCGATGGAAGCGGCGAATCTCGGTGCCGCCGTGCGGGATAAGGATTCGTTGGACCATGCCGTCGAGAGGCTGGCAAAGGCGCCGGACTGGTCCGAAGGCATCGACGCCTGGGCACGCGAGTCCGCCTCGGTTGCGGCATCGGTCCGGATGTCGCCGCAGGTGCGCAGTCTGGGCATTCCCACCTGGTTCTACGGGCACGAGCCGCCGAACATGTTCGCCCAACGGATCGCGAAGTTCTTCTCCAACGCGCTGCGCGAGGATGCGCTGCTGACCCGGAGTTCGACCGCGATCGT
The DNA here is from genome assembly GCF_001594145.1 of Branchiibius sp. NY16-3462-2. Classification (GTDB taxonomy): domain Bacteria; phylum Actinomycetota; class Actinomycetes; order Actinomycetales; family Dermatophilaceae; genus Branchiibius. Next base: position 42,037 of record NZ_LVCF01000043.1, read on the forward strand.
GGTCCTTCCCGGGACCGCCGGCACCGTGCAGGAGATCTTCCAGGCGGTCACGCCGATGTACTACGTCGCCGACGAACGCCCGCTTCCATCCCTGATCCTCGTGGGCCGCCAGCAATGGGCGACGGACGTGCCCGTGTGGCCCGCGATCGAGGCACTGGCCAAGGACCGTCCGATGGCCAGGGCAACCCACCTGGTCGACTCGGTTGATGAGGTGCTCCCCCTGCTACACCGGCATCACAGCCACTGATCATGAACACAGAGCTCCGCCAACCAGCGCCCCTGCGGACCGGCGCACGCATTGGCGTCCTCGGCGTGAGCAGCCCGTCCAATCTCGACCGCTTGGACGCGGGTCTCGACACCCTTCGATTCGCGGGTTTCGAGCCGGTTGAGTACCCCACCGCACGCGGCCGCGGGACGAGGTTCAGCTGGCTGGTCGGCTCCGATACCGAACGAGCCACGGACCTGCGAAACGCGCTCTTGGACAACGACATCGACGCCATCTTCCTGGTCAGCGGCGGTTACGGCTCACAGCGCACGCTGGAAGCGCTGGACTGGACCGGGCTCGAGGCTGTCAGTCCCAAACTGGTCGTCGGCTACTCCGACGTCACCGGCCTGCTCGAGGCAATCGCCTCACGCCTGGGCTGGTCAAGCATCATGGGCCCGATGGTCAGCGAGCACGAGTTCGCCGAGTCCTACTCCTTCAACTCACTGCTCCGCCTGGCCACCACCAAGCCCGTCGACCTCGTCATGCAGTTCTCCGATGCGCGCACAGTCACCGCTGGCCAGGCGGCGGGCACCACCTGTGGCGGCAACCTGTCGTTGCTCGCCGGGTCCGTCGGCACTGATACCGCCTGGATACCGGAGCGTGGGATCTGGCTGCTCGAGGACGAAACCGAGTCGCCTGAGCGCATCGACACGATGCTCACCCACCTGCGCCGGGCTGGCTACTTCGACCGTGCGGCGGGCATCATCTGCGGCACGTGGCACGACAGCGGCGACGAAGACGTCATCTCACGCGTGGTCCGAGATCGGTTGGGCCCGTTGGGGATTCCCACCATCGAAGGTGCCAACATCGGCCACGGTGGCCATGTGCAGAGCTACCCGATCGGCGTCGCCGCCACGCTGGACGCCGATGCGAGGACACTCACGCTGGGTTGACCTCACCCACCAGCCGATGCGCGCCCGAATACGCCACCATCGAGCGGTCCCGCAAGAACCCCACGAGAGTGATCCCGGCCTCCTGCGCAAGTTCGGCCGCGAGTGAGGACGGCGCGGAAACCGCTGCAACACAAGGAATCCCGGCCATAGACGCTTTCTGGATCAATTCAAAGCCAGCACGCCCGGACAGCATCAGGATCGTGCCGGCCAGCGGCAGCTTGTCGTGCTCGACCGCCCAGCCGATGACCTTGTCGACCGCGTTGTGCCGGCCAACGTCCTCCCGCGCCACGAGCAACTCACCGGTGCGACCGTCGAAGAGAGCGGCTCCGTGCAGACCACCGGTCCGATCGAAGACTCGCTGTTCAGTACGCAGCCGTTCCGGCAGCCCGATCAGCTCGGTCACCTGGACCTCCAGCGGATCGCTGGCCACGTCGAACGCTGAAATCGTCCGCACCGCATCGATACTCGCCTTCCCACAGACCCCGCAGGACGAGGTGGTGTAGGTGTGCCGCTCGGCACTGGCCAGCGGTGCCGGCACGTGCGGCGCTAGCTGCAGGTCGAGCACGTTGTAGGTGTTCTCCCCCTCGACCTCGCCGGCGCAGTACCGCGCACTCAGCAGATCATCGCGACCGCGAATGACGCCCTCGCCCACCAGGAAGCCCTGGGCGAGTTGGACGTCATGGCCCGGCGTACGCATGGTGACCACGAACGACCGACCGCCCAGGCGGATCTCCAGCGGTTCCTCCGCCGCTACGTGATCCTCGCGGACGGCGCGCCGCACCACCGTGCCGTCGTCGCCGACCTCGATCCGGGTGACCCGGCGACGGGCGGCCTGCTTCCTCACCGGCCCAGGCCGTCAGGTTGGGCCTGGGCCAGGTCCTTGGTGACCGCAACCGCGCGCTCGATCGCCGCGCGGTCACCGCCCTGCAGTCCCGCCGCCAGGCCGACTAGGAACGCCGACATCGGCGCAGCGGGACGCACCACGGCGTGCGCCACGACACCGGTCATCCCGAGGATCTCGTCGACATCGATTACCCCGGGGTCCAGCCCCAGTGCCGCCGCCAGCTCATCGGACCATTCCTGTACTTCTTGCGTCACGCCTGTTCCTCTCCTGCCCGGGCCCGGGCTGCCGCCAACTGTTCTGGGGTATCGCAATCATCCCCCCACCCGGCCGGATCGGGTACGCCGCGTGGGAACCCCAGTGCCCGCATCGGCCGTCCCGCCGGGTCGGGCAACGCGTCGATCGCTTCCCGCAGTCGCTGCGTCCACCAGGCAGCTGCCAGGAAATTGATCCGGCCGGTGCGGTCCGCGAGCGCCACTGCGTCGTCGTCGCGGCCCAGGGCCGCCCGCAGGGGTTCGACCGCTGCCGCCACAAAAGGCAGGTCGGCCGCCAGTAGGAGCGTCACGGATTCGCGGACCAGCGGCAGACCCGCCGCGATGGCAGCGACCGGTCCCCCGCCGGGCGGGTCCTCCAGGACCCAGCGCACGCCGCCGATCGCCGTACGTTCCGGGCCGACCACGATCACCTGTTCGGCGTCGGTGACCGAGGCGACGACGCGAGCCAGCATGGATCGGCCCCCCACCGCCTGGTCGGGTTTGCCCGGCCCGCCCAGGCGGGAGCCGGCTCCTCCCGCGAGCACGATCGCGTCGTATGTCGATCGGTTGCCACCCATGCCGCCCACCGTTGCACACCGTTCACACCGAGAGGGGGATGATCCTGTCAGCCCGCCGGGGTAGCGTCGCGGCTATGACGGATCCGGATGCAGTCGAGCAGGTCTTTCCCGACGTGGCCGAGCCGGATCTGAAGGTGGGCCACCAGAAGGATTGGGCCGCCGGCGTCCCGGGGGTAGCCGTCGCCATGAAGACCGCTCTCACCCAGATGGGTCCGGTGCGCAGCGCCAAGACCCTGCTGAAGATGAACCAGAAGGACGGCTTCGACTGCATGAGTTGTGCGTGGCCGGATCCGGACCACCGGCACACCGCAGAGTTCTGCGAGAACGGCGCGAAGGCGGTGTCCCACGAGGGCAACAAGAAGCGGGTGACGCCGCAGTTCTTCGCCGATCACTCCCTGGACGACCTGCGAGCGCACGACGACTACTGGCTCGGGATGCAGGGTCGGATCACCCACCCGATGGTGAAAAGGCCTGGTGCTACACACTATTCGCCGATTGATTGGGACGAGGCGTTCGCCCTCATCGCCCGGCACCTGAACTCCGTCGATCCCGACGAGGCGATCTTCTACACCTCCGGACGCGCCTCGAACGAAGCAGCGTTCGTCTACCAACTCTTCGTGCGGGCGTACGGCACCAACAACCTGCCGGACTGTTCCAACATGTGCCACGAGTCGACCAGTGTCGCGCTCGCCGAGGCCATCGGGATCGGCAAGGCCAGTGTGCGGATGTCGGACGTCTACGACGCGGACCTACTGATCATCGCCGGACAGAATCCGGGCACCAACCATCCGCGCATGTTGTCGGCCCTGGAGATCGCCAAACAGCGCGGCGCCAAGATCATCGCGATCAATCCCCTCAACGAGCCCGGGTTGATGCGCTTCAAGGATCCGCAGAAGCCCAAGGGGGTCATCGGCAACGGAGTGCAGATCGCGGATCTGCACCTGCCGGTGAAGCTGAACGGTGACCTGGCGGTCTTCCAGGGCATCGCCGCGCTGCTGTTGGAGCGGGACGCCATCGATCACGACTTCCTGGACGAGCACACCACGGGTTTCGAGGAGTGGCGCGAGCACCTGCGCGCTCTGGACTGGGCCTTGGTGCAGGAGTCCAGCGGGCTCACCCGGGCTCAGATCGCACAGGCCGCCGACATGATCGCCGCCTCCAACGCGACCATCTACTTCTGGGCGATGGGCCTGACCCAGCACCGCAACGCGGTCAACACCATCCGGGAGTTGTGCAACCTGGCTTTCCTGCGTGGTGACATCGGCAAGAAGGGCGCCGGACTGTTTCCCGTGCGCGGTCACTCCAACGTCCAGGGCGATCGCACGATGGGCATCTGGGAGCGTCCGCCGGGGCACTTCCTGGACTCGCTGGCCAAGGAGTTCGGCTTCGAACCACCGCGCGAGCACGGCCACGACGTGGTCGACTCCATCCGGGCCCTGCGTGATGGCAAGGCGTCGTTCTTCCTGGGTCTTGGTGGGAACTTCGTCGACGCGAGCCCGGATACCGAGGTGACCTACGCCGCGTTGTCCTCGGCGGATCTCACCGCGCACATCTCCACGACCCTGAACCGCTCGCATCTGATCACCGGTGACACGGCATTGATCCTGCCCACGCTGGGCCGCAGCGAGATCGACGAGCAGGCCAGTGGCCGGCAGCAGGTCACCGTCGAGGATTCGGTCTGCTCCGTGCACGCCTCCCACGGGCCGTTGGAGCCGGCCAGTGAACACCTGCGCAGCGAGGTCGCCATCCTCACCGGGCTGGCCGAGGCGACGCTGGGCGACCGCTACGGGATCGCGTGGGCGGCGATGCGCGACGACTACGACGTGATTCGCGATCACATTTCCCGCGTGGTCGCAGGATGTGAGAACTACAGCGAGCGGGCCAAGCAACCGGGCGGATTCACCCTCCCGCACCCGCCGCGCGACTCGCGGACCTTCCCGACCAAGAGCGGGAAGGCTGAGTTCCTGGTCGCCCCGATCGAGGTGATGCAGGTGCCGGAGCGGCATCTGGTCCTGCAGACGCTGCGCAGCCACGACCAGTTCAACACCACGATCTACGGGCTCGACGACCGTTACCGGGGCATCCACGACGGGCGGCGGGTGGTCTTCATCCACCGGGAGGACATTGCGATGCTGGGGTTCGAGCCGGGCGACATGGTCGACCTCATCACGCACTGGGCGGACGACGAGATCGACCGGGTGGCAAAGCAATTCCGGATCGTCGAGTACGCCACCCCGCGCGGTAGCGCCGCCGCCTACTACCCGGAGACCAATCCGTTGATCCCGCTGGACTCCACGGCCGAAGGCTCCAACACACCCACCTCCAAAGCCGTCATCATCCGACTGGTGCCGGCCGGCACAGCGTTCGACGGTGACGCGGCGGTCGATGGCCAGGACGAGGTGGGCTCCGATGACAGCCACAAAGCCCGACCGGAGCCGGTGCACCTGTCCTGAGGCGCTCCGGCTCCGGCACGGCTCGTTCAGGCCACTGCTGCCTCAGGCCGCAACGAGCTCCGGTTGCGCGCTCGCCGCGGCGGCCTGCTGACGGGCCCGGGCGTGGCGGACGTGCGCGATGGTCGTCAGTGCCACCCCGAAGACCGCCCAGCCGAGCAGCACCAGCAAGGAGCCGCCCGCCAGGGCTCCGTCGAAGAAGCCCACGCCGCGCACCGCGTTGCCCGCTGCTCCGATGGGCAGCCACTGCCCGATCGTGCCCCACGGGTGGGGCAACCACTGCGAGCCGGTAGGTATCCCCGACAGCGGATTCGAGACGAACAGCATCACCAATGCCCCGACGAGTAGTCCCGGGTAGCCGAACAGCGATTCCAACCCCAGCACCGTCAGTGAGATGGCTGCGATGCCCAGCATCATGGTCAGCGCCGCCTCCCAGAAGTTGCCTTCCAACGTCCCGATCCAGAACTGCAGAATGGCCGTCGCCGCAAGCCCCGCGAGTACCGAGAAGGCGAGGGATGCGATCACCCGCAGCCACCAGCGTCGCTTGAGAAGCGTGGAAAGGCTTACCGCAGATGCCATTCCGCCGAAGACCAGTGGAAGCCCCAGGGCGGTCAGCCCGGACCCGGCCGGGTCAGCCGAGGGATAAGGCACCACATCGACGTACGTCACCTTGAGGCCCTGGTCGGTCATGCCCGTGCCGATCGAGTGCAACAGCGTGACGTACGGCGCTCCGGCGGCTGAGGCGGTCTGCACCGTGACGCCGGACGGGGTCAGGGAGATCCCGCCCACCACCGACCGGTCCTTGATCGCCGCGGCGACGCCCGCCGCGTCCGACTTCGTGACGATGTCGAAGGCGCCCGGGTGGGCGGCGTCGAGCTTGCCGACCAGTTCGCGCTGCGCCGCCTGCGGGCCACTTACCGCGATGGGCAGATTGTCCGGTCCGGAGTGCGATGCCGGAAGAACCAGTGCCAGCACCATCAACGCCACCGCCGCGGTCAGGCCCAGCACCAATCCGAAGATGCGACCGCGCGGCGGGTCACTCACTGGTCCGCTCTGCGCGGTGGTCCCTGCCGGGTGAACCTCGTGCTTACCCATCGTTGCTCCTCGTCTAAGTGGAGTAATTTGCTCCGGTTATAAATGGAGCATAATCCTCCGTATAGACTTCTGTAAATCCCGACACCACCGAAGGAGCCGCCATGCGCGCCGACGCCGCCGCGAATGTCGAAGCGATCACCGCCGCCGCCAGGGAACTACTGGCGACCCACGGCGCCGATATCCCGCTGAGCGCGGTGGCGCAACATGCCGGGGTTGGCATCGCCACGCTCTACCGGCACTTCGCGACTCGCGAGGACCTGTTCCTCGCCGTGGCGCAGGGCCTGCACGATCAAGCTCTGGCCACCATCGACCGACACACGGACCAGTTCGACGACGACCCGGAGAAGGCGTGGGTCAACCTGGTCCATGACCTGGCCAGCACCAAACCGGGCGCCCTGATCCCCGGGTTGCTGGACGTTGCCGCCAGCGAGACGATGAGCGCCGACTTCTCCCGCATCCGTGGCGAGATCCTCGCGGCATTCGAGCAGGTGTTGACGAAGGCGAAAGCCGCCCGGCTGGTCGAGCAGGACCTCACTGCCGCGCGCTTCCAACTCGGCCTCGCGACGTTGACCCGGCCGCTGCCCGAGCCACCGATCCCGGACCTGCCCATGGACGGCCTCGCCGACTGGCTGACCGACGTGTATCTCCATGGACTCCGCCCGCAGCAGTAGGTTGGGACCATGACCAATCCCCCTGCGCCGCAACAAGCTCCGCTCTACCTGTCCACCACCTTCGACGTCCCCGGCTACCGCGTCGCCCGACCGCTGGGCCTGGTGTGGGGCACGCTGGTGCGGTCGGTCGGGTTCGCCAAGGGCCTCACCGGTAGTTTCAAGTCCCTGCGGGCCGGCGAGGTCAGCGAGTACACCGACGTGGTCAACACCGCCCGCGGTCACGCCGTCGAGCGGCTCACCGAGCATGCCCGGTCGATGGGCGCCAACGCCGTCATCGGCGTACGTTTCGAATCCAGCGAGGTCGCCGACGGGCTGGCCGAGATCCTCGCCTACGGCACCGCGGTCGTCCTGGAACCCGCCTCGGACGCGTAAGCCTCAGGCGGTCGAGGCCGCCAACTGACCGCAGGCGCCGTCGATGTCCGAGCCGCGAGTGTCCCGGATGGTCGTCGGAATCCCATGTGCGCGTAGGCGTTCCACGAACTGCTGCTCCACGCCCTTGCGGGACGCGGTCCACTTGGAGCCGGGTGTCGGGTTGAGTGGGATCGGGTTGACGTGCACCCAGCCCTTGCCGCGGGCGGCCAACTTCTCACCCAGCAGGTCGGCCCGCCAGGCCTGGTCGTTGATGTCCTTGATCAGGGCGTATTCGATCGACACCCGGCGGCCGGTGGTCTCGAAATAGCGGCGTGCCGCATCGAGGGCCTCATCGACCTTCCAGCGGGTGTTGATCGGGACCAATTCGTCGCGCAGTTCGTCATCAGGCGCGTGCAGCGACAGGGCCAGGGTGACCGGGATGCCCTCGGCGGCCAGTTTGTCGATGGCCGGCACCAGACCGACGGTCGACATCGTGATACCGCGAGCGCTCATCCCCAGGCCTTCCGGGGGCGGGGCGACGAGGCGCTTGATCGCGTTGATCGCCTGGCGGTAGTTGGCCAGGGCCTCCCCCATTCCCATGAAAACGACGTTGGATACGCGTACGGCGCTGGCCTGGTCGTCCGCGTCGACCCCGGCGATCTGGCCGGACCTGAGCATGCGAACTCCCGCGACGACCTGCTCGACGATCTCGGCAGTCGACAGGTTGCGGGTCAGCCCTTCCTGGCCGGTAGCGCAGAACGGACAGTTCATCCCGCACCCGGCCTGGCTGGAGATGCACATCGTGACCCGACCCGGGTAGCGCATCAGCACCGACTCCACCAAGGCACCATCGAAGAGCCGGAAGACCTGCTTGATCGTCTGGCCCTGGTCAGCCTCCAGCGAGCGGATGCTGGTCAGCAGCGGCGGCAACATCTGCTGCACCATCTGCTCGCGGGTGTCCGCCGGCAGATCGGTCATCTGTGCGGGATCGACGGTGCAGTGTTCGAAGTAGTGCGTCGACAACTGCTTGGCGCGAAACCCCGGATAGCCGAGTTCCTTCATCGCTTCGACACGTCCGGGCATATCCAGATCGGCCAGGTGCACCGGCGGCTTGCCCCGGCGAGGGGCGTTGAACGTCAGTTGCCCTGGGACGGGTCGGCCGACCGCGGGTGTCGGCAAGGGAGTCTCAGGCACCCCTTGAGTCTACGGACTCCTAGCTCGGGACCAGCACCGTGAGGATCGCCCACACGACCGGCACGGAGACCAGCAGGGAGTCCAGCCGGTCCATCAACCCGCCGTGCCCCGGGATCAGGTTGCTCATGTCCTTGACGCCGAGGTCGCGCTTGATGACCGATTCACACAGGTCACCGATCGTGGCCGTCAGCACCACGCACGCTCCCAGCAGGAGCCCGACCCACCAGCGGCCGTGCAACAGCAGGGTCACCGCGAGGACGCCACCGATCAGGCAGGTCGTGGCGGAGCCGGCGAAGCCCTCCCAGGATTTCTTGGGTGAAACCGATGGGGCCATCGGGTGCTTGCCGAAGATCACACCGACGGCGTATCCCCCGATGTCGCTACAGACGACCACCAGGATGAAGGCGACGATGCGCCAGGCACCGTCGTCCGGTTTCAACAGCAGTGCCGCGAACCCGACGAGTGCCGGTACATACAACGTGATCAGCGCACCGACCGCGGCGTTGCGCTGCACGTCGGCGTGCGGCACCACGGAAGCCTCGACGATGACCGCGACCAGCACCAGGACGATCGCACTGGCGAACGCGTCCCTGCCCCAGACATAGGCGACGACGGGGATCAGCACACTCCCGACGTACGTGCTGATCACCGGCGGCTGGAAGTCCCGGTGCGCCATGGCGCGGTGCAACTCCCATACGGCGAGGGCTGACGCCGCCGATGCGACCCCCAGGAAGATCTCCTTGCGGGTGAAGAGCGTGATCAGAACCAGGGCGGCCAGCCCCACGCCGACACCGATAGCGGCGTAGAGATTTCGTCCCGCGCGCGGGGTGGGGTTCGAGGGGTCGGGCGACGCAACCGGCTGCTCGCGACGCCGACGACGCGTCGCCGGATCGCGATGCGGTTGATTCATGGCCCCGGGTCAGACCTCGAGGAGTTCGGATTCCTTGCCCTTGAGCAGGTCGTCGACGACGTCCACGTACTTCTTCGTGGTCGACTCCAACTCCTTCTCCCCGCGGGTGCCCTCGTCCTCGCCGATGTCGCCGTCCTTGACCAGCTTGTCGATCTCTTCCTTGGCCTTGCGACGGATGTTGCGGATCGCGATCTTGGCGTCCTCGCCCTTGGCCCGGGCCAGCTTGATGTAGTCGCGCCGGCGTTCCTCAGTGAGGCTGGGCAGGATCACCCGGATGATGTTGCCGTCGTTGCTCGGGTTCACGCCGAGATCCGACTCCCGCAGCGACTTCTCGATCGCGGTCATCGCCGACTTGTCGAACGGCTGGATCAGCACGGTGCGCGCCTCGGGGGTCTGGAAGGAAGCCAACTGCTGCAGCGGCGTCGGCGCTCCGTAGTACTCGACGGTCAACTTGTTGAACATCGCGGCGCTCGCCCGGCCGGTGCGGATGGCCGAGAAGTCCTCCTTGGCGACCTCGACGGCCTTGTCCATCTTCTCTTCGGCCTCAAGCAGGCTCTCGTCGACGCTGTCGCTCATGGGACTGATACTCCTTGGTTATACGTTCTGGTGCCACCGGCGGCCGGATCGTTGGTGGACTCAGTCCGCGGTGACCAACGTTCCGATCTTCTCACCCCGCAGCGCACGCGTGATGTTGCCCTCGCCGTCCATGCTGAACACCCGCATCGTCAGCTTGTTGTCCATACACAGACTGAATGCCGCGGCGTCCACGACGCGCAGATTGCGGGTCAGTGCCTCGTCATAGGTGAGCTGGTCCAGTTTGGTGGCCGACGGGTCCAGCTTCGGGTCAGCGGTGTAGATCCCGTCGACCCCGTTCTTGGCGTAGAGAACGGCGTCGCACTTGATCTCCAGGGCGCGCTGGGCGCTGACGGTGTCGGTGGAGAAGAACGGCATACCGGCGCCGGCACCGAAGATCACGACGCGACCCTTCTCCATGTGCCGGATGGCCCGGCGCGGGATGTAGGGCTCAGCGACCTGACCCATGGTGATCGCGGTCTGCACCCGCGTGTCGACGCCCTCCTTCTCCAAGAAGTCTTGCAGCGCAAGGCAGTTCATGACGGTGCCCAACATCCCCATGTAGTCGGCGCGGGCCCGGTCCATCCCCTTGGTCTGCAACTCGGCACCGCGGAAGAAGTTGCCGCCGCCGATCACGATGCCGACCTGGACGCCGCTGCGGACTGCCTCGGCGATCTGGGCAGCGATCTGCCGGACGACCTCTGGATCGAGGCCGACCGTGCCGCCTCCAAAGACCTCCCCGGAGAGTTTGAGAAGAACCCGGTTGTACGGCGTGGAAACGGTCTGCTCGGTCACGGTGCCTCCCAGCGGGGTGATGCGCGGTCGCGCAATCTTTCCACAGCTAGAGGGGAGTTTGCCCTGCGGGGCGTTTCCATAGACGCGCTAGGAACAATGCGGCCCTCGTGAGTCGAATACTGAGGCTATGGAATCGAGATCATCCGACGCTGGCTCGGTGGCCCAGCAGGCCCGGGCCAGCGAACAGGACAGCCACCTCAAGAAATCCCTCGGCTTCTGGTCGTTGACGGCGACCGGGATCGGATCGGTCATCGGCTCCGGCTGGTTGCTGGCGGCGAACGCAGCGGCGAACTTCGCCGGCCCCGCAGCGATCATCTCGTGGTTGATCGGCGGCGGTCTCATGCTGCTGATCGCGCTGGTCTTCGCCGAGTTGGGGATGGTGCGACCAGAATCCGGCGGTCTGGTGCGCTACCCGCTCTACACCAACGGCCGTCTCGCCGCGAGCGTCGTGGGCTGGGCGATGTGGTTGTCCTACGTCGGGAACCCGCCCTCGGAAGCCTCCGCCGTGGTGCAGTACGCCTCGACCTGGTGGGGGGCGGTCTACGACTCCGATGCGCACAAACTGACGCCTCTGGGCATCGCAGTGGCCATCGGACTCATGGCGCTCTTCGTCGTGATCAACATCCTGGGCGTGGAGGCCTTCGCCCGCGCCAACAATGCGCTGACCTCGGTCAAGGTGATCATCCCCACGCTCACCGTGATCCTGCTGTTGATCAGCGGTTTCGACCACACCAGCAAAGCCGGCGGGCTGCACGACAACATCGCCGCCACGGGTTTCGCGCCGTACGGTTACAGCGCAGCGCTCGGCGCCATCGCCGCAGGCGGCCTGATCTTCAGCTACACCGGCTTCCGCAACATCATCGAGTTGTCCGGTGAAGCCAGGAATCCGCGCCGCGATATCCCGCGAGCGATGATCGTGACCATCGTCTTCGCCGTGGTCCTCTATCTCGGATTGCAGTTCGCCTTCCTCGGCGCGGTGCCTGGCGCGGACGCGGCCAAGGGCTGGCACCTGGTCAACTTCGACTCGCCGTTCGCCGACCTCGCCAAGTTGCTGGGCATGATGTGGCTGTACTGGTTGCTGATCGCCGACTCCTCGATCTCTCCGTCCGGCTCGGGCATCGTCTACACCGCCGCCAACAGCCGCAACGTGTTCGGACTGGCCAAGAACGGGTTCTTCCCCTCCGCCGTGATGAAGGTCGATCCCCGCCGCGGCGTTCCGATCGTGGCGCTGCTGCTCAACTTCGTGATCGGTATCGCCTTCCTGCTGCCGTTGCCCAGCTGGCAGCAGATCGTGCAGGTCATGAGCGCCATGGCGGCGCTGACGTTCTCGATCGGCTCCGTCTCGGTGATGGTGTTCCGCCGGGTCGGATACGGCCACGAGGACGACCACCTGCGCGGGATGAGTCTCATCGCCCCCGCCGCCTTCGCCATCAGTTCGTTGGTCATCTTCTGGGAGGAGTGGGATCCGCTGTACAAGACCATCCCGATCGTGGCCGTTGGCGTCGTCTGGTACGCCGTAACCCTGGTCCGCGCGCACCACCGGGACCTGCGGGATCTGTGGGGTGGGCTGTGGCTCGTGGTCTATCTGGTGTTCGTCTATGGTCTGTCCGCGCTGAGCAGTTTCAAGGGAACCGGGACCATCCCCGCGCCGTGGGACAGCATCCTGGTCGCGGCGGGATCGTTGGTGATCTACGCCTGGGCGGTACGCGCCGGGACCACCTTCCTTCGCGACCACGACGAGATGCTCGAAGTGCTGGACCACCCGAAGGACGCCGTACCCAGCACGGCGTGACGCAGGCGGTCAGCCCGCGGGCGCCGTACTCCCCCGCTCGATCAACCGGATCTCATCGGTGTGGATCAACGCCGGGTCCTGGCGCCGGCCGCGCAGGGCCGGTAACAGGATGTCGGCAGCAGCCACTCCCTGACCCACCACGTCCTGCCGCACGGTGCTCACGTCCAGCACGGCAGAGAACGGATGGTCATCGATACCCACGACCGACAGGTCAGCAGGCACCTGCACACCGAGGCGGCGGGCGGCGTTCATCACGCCGAAAGCCATCTCATCCGAGCCCACCACCAGGGCCGTCGGACGTTGTGCCCGCGTCAGCAGGGTCGTCGCGTCCCGAAACGCATCGTCCATGGTCCAGTCCGACTCCAGCACCCAGGTGGACCGCAACGGGATGCGGTGCTGCGCCAGAACCTCCGCGAACGCCTCGAACCGGTGGGCAGGGGTGGTCAGGCCGACCGCCTGCGGAGGTACCCGACCGACGTACCCGATCTTGGTATGTCCCAAGCTCACCAGGTGCTCGGTCGCCAACCGTGCCGCCGCTTCATCGTCGATGCGCACCAGCGGTCGTCCTGGCACGCGGGTTCCCACGGACACCAACGGAATCCCGAGTCGGTCGATCAACGCGGTCTCCGCGCCCGTGACCGCGATGTTGACGGTGATGATGCCGTCGAGACGCTTGGCCAGCATGTCCGAGGTCAGCGGCAGACGCTCCTCGTGCTGACCCTGCTGCTCCAGGTCCAGCAGCATGACCTGGTATCCCTCGGCGCGGACGCGCCGCGCGATGGAGGAAAGCACCGTCGCGAAGTACCACCGGTCCCCGAAGGGAACGGCGACCCCGATGACACCGGTCCGCCCCGAGGCCAGCGAACTGGCCGAGGGCGACGCCACGTAGTGCAATTCGTCGGCAGCAGCCAGAACCCGCTCCCGGGTCGTCTCATTCACCCGGTCCAGCCCCCGGAGGGCCCGCGAGACGGTGGCGACCGAAACCCCTGCTGCCGCAGCGACATCGTGGATGGTCGCGTGGCCGCGGGACCGCCCAGCGCTGCTGCGACCGGCGTTGGCGCTCATCAGCCCTTGGTACCACCGGCGAGCAGGCCGCGGACGAAGTAACGCTGCAGCGCGAGGAACACCACAACCGGGATGATGATCGAGATGAACGCACCGGCGCTCACCAGGTACCACTGGCTGCCCCAGTTGCCCTGCAACTGGTTCAACGCCATCGTCAGTGGTGCGTTCTCGGGCGCGCCGCCCAGCATCGTCAGGGCGACCAGCAGGTCGTTCCACACCCACAGGAACTGGAAGATGCCGAAGGCAGCCAGGGCGGGCACGATCAGCGGCAGGACGACCTGGAAGAAGATCCGCACGTGGCCGGCACCATCGACGCGGGCGGCCTCCAGGAGCGAGCCCGGGATCTCTTTCATGAAGTTGTGCAACAGGTAGACCGCCAGGGGCAGCGCAAACGCCGTGTGCGACAACCACAGCGACCAGTAACTGCCGCCCAGGCCGACATCCTGGAACATCAGGGTCAGCGGCACCAGTGCGATCTGCAACGGCACGATCTGCAGCGCGAAGACGCCGACGAACAGCCAGTCGCGGAACGGGAACTTGATCCAGGCGAACGCGTAGGCCGCCAGCGACGCCAGGAGCAGGGGTAGCAGCACCGAGGGGATGACGATGACGATCGAGTTGACGAAGAAGTTCGACAACGCGTTGGTCGGGTTACCCGCACCGTTCAGCGCCTGTTTGTAGTTGTCCAGGGTGAACGGCCCGAACAGCCCGTGCCACCAACCGGTGTTGTTGATGTCGCTCTGGTTGCGGAAGGAGGTGACGAACAGACCGATGGTCGGGATCGTCCACAGGATCGCCATGACGATGGCGACGATCGAAGCCCACGGCGAACTGACCGCTTTGGCGGCATCTCCCACGGCCGACTTGCGGCCGAACCGGGCCCCTTTGGAGCCCTCGGGGAGCTGGGCTGGGATGGGGGTGATGTTGGTCATCAGGCGTCCTTCCGCATCTGACGGACGTTGAAGATGATGATCGGCAGCACCAGGACGAAGATCAGGATGGCCAGCACGGCGCCGAGTCCGGGCTGCTGGGTGACGAAGGTGCGGCGGTAGAACTCGTTGGCCAGCACCGAGTCGCCACCGGTACCACCGTCATTGGCCTGCACGATGTCGAAGGCTTTCAGGGTGGCGATGGCGATCGTGGTGGTGACCAGGATGACGGCGGAGCGGATGCTCGGCAGCGTCACGTAGCGGAACATCTTGAAACCGCCGACACCGTCCAGCTTCGCCGCTTCGACGATCTCGTCCGGGATGGCCTTGATCGCCGCCGACAGGACGGTCATCGCGAAGCCCGCCTGGATCCAGATCATGATGACGATCAGGAAGAGGGTGTTCCACGGGATGGCGTTCAGGAAGTCGAACGGCTTGAGCCCGACGCCGGTCAGCAGGGCGTTCAGGATGCCGATCTGCGTGCCGCCCGGGTCACCGTTGAAGGCGTAGACGAACTTCCAGATCAGCGTCGCGCCGACCATGGAGATCGCCATCGGGAGGAAGATCAGTGACTTCGCGAAGGCTTCACCGCGCGCGCGGTCGATCAGCACGGCGTACAGCAGGCCGAGGCCGGTGGCGATGGTCGGAACGAGGATGACCCACAGCGCGGTGTTGCGGAAGACCTCCCCCAGGCCGGGGGTGGTGAACAACTTCTGGAAGTTGCGCATGCCGACGTACGGCGCGTAGCCGATACTCGTGTCAATGAACTGACCGCCGTAGAACGCCCGGCGCACGGTGAGGATGGCCGGGTAGATCAGACCTACGATCAGCAGGACGATAGTCGGGCCGACGAACGCTGCGGCCTGGACCTTCTCGCCGAGCCGGCCCTTGAACAAGGCTGCGATCAGCAGGATCCCGACGAAGACGGCGGCAAACACGAGGATGCCGATGACCATCAGGGTGAGCTTGCCGCCGGTCGTGGTGGGGCCGGCCGCAACAAGGGCTACGGGGTTCACGTCGTTCCTTCCGATGTGAACCGGGTGGACGAAGACGATCGTCTTCGTCCACCCGGTCTGGATCAGCGATCCGGTGCGCTGCGTGCAGGGATCAGTTGGACGGCCAGGACTTCTGGATGTTGTCCAGCGTCTGCTCGTTGCTCTGGCCCATGATCCAGTTGGTCATTTCGGTCCAGAAGCTGCCGGCGCCCACCGAGCTGGGCATCAGGTCCGAGGCGTCGAACCGGAAGGCCGTCGCGCTCTGCAGGAGCTTGTAGCTCTCCTGGTCCAGCGGCGAGGTCAGGTTGCTGACGTCCAGGCCCTTGTTGGCGCTGACCCAGCCACCGGCCGGGGTCGCCTTGGCCTTGTCGTTGGCCCAGTCGGCCGACGCCAGGAACGCCTGGAACGCCTGCACCTCGGGAGCCTTGCGGAAGGCAACGGTGAACTCACCGCCACCCTCGACGGGCTTATCCGACGCGGTCTGGCCGGGCTCGTAGAACGCCCACACGTCGCCGTCCGGGCCGACCTTGGTGCCGGCCGGCCAGTTGGCGGCGTAGAACGAGGCCTGCTGCAACATCGCGCACTGGTTCTTCAGGATCGGCAGACCCGCGTCCTGGAACGTCGTGGACTTGATCGACTTCACGTCACCGTGACCACCGTTGACGTAGGCCGGGTTCTTGAAGATGTCACTGATCTTGTTCAGTGCGGTCAGGACCTTCGGGTCGTTGAACTTCAGCTTGTTGGTGATCCAGTTGTCGTAGTCCTCCGGGGAGTTGAAGCGCAGCATCGACTCCTCGAGCCAGTCGGTCGCCGGCCAGCCGGTCGCCGTACCTGAGCTGATGCCACCACACCACGGCTTCATCGTGCTTCCGCCGTCAGCGGCGATCTTCTTCGTGAGGGTCATCATCTCGTCCCAGGTGGTGGGGACGGTGTAACCCTTCTCCTTGAAGAACTTCGGGGAGTACCAGACGAAGGACTTCACGTTCGCACCCAGCGGCGCGGCGTACACGGTGCCGTTGACAGTGCCGTAGGTCTTCCAGATCGGCTGCCAGCCCTTGTCGATCTCGTCAACGACAGTCTGCGGAGCCGGGATCGCCTTACCGGTGGAGACCATGGTCTTGAGCAGACCCGGCTGCGGGATGAAGGCGATATCCGGCAGGTTGCCGGTCTGCGCCCGCTGCGGCAGGTTCTTCTCGAAGTCGTTGTCACCCTGGTACTTGATGGTGACGCCGGTGCACGCCTCGAAGTTCTTGTACGACGCGACCTGGGCAGTCTGCTCGGGTCCGATGATCGAGGTGTAGACAGTCACCGTCTTGCCCTGCAGCTGCGACTTCATGTCGCACCACTTGGAGTAGTCGGTCTTGTCGATCTGCGACGCGCCCACGGAGGCGCCGCCCCCGGTGGAGCCACTGCCGTCGTCCGAGGAGCCGCCACAGGC
Source organism: Branchiibius sp. NY16-3462-2 (assembly GCF_001594145.1). GTDB lineage: Bacteria > Actinomycetota > Actinomycetes > Actinomycetales > Dermatophilaceae > Branchiibius. The sequence continues at coordinate 59,126 of NZ_LVCF01000043.1, forward strand.
GACCGTGCCGAACGACACCACGACCAGTCCGGCGAGCGCCGCGACGGTCCGTTTGGAACTGAGAGCCATTCGTCTCTCCCTTTCACCTGAATGTGGGTGGCCGAGACGACCAGCCCTCTTCCTTGAGGATGCGACCCTGTGACGGGCCTCACGGAACTGTAAAACCGCTTACATGGCCGTGTCGCGCTGGAACGCCGAATTTGTAATAACGATTACATAACGTGGGTCACAGACGACCCGGGTCCTTGGGGGTGAACCGGTTCGGCCATCCTCCGCTTAGCGTCGAAGGGGCCGGTGTTGCAACTGGCCAGCGTCGTACATTGCGACGCCAAGACAGGAGGAGTTCCTTGATGACAAGTGGCAAGATCGCGTTCCTGACCGCTGCCGAAGGTGTCGAGCGGGTCGAGCTGACCGATCCGTGGCAGGCGGTAACCGATGCCGGATATGAGCCGTTCCTGCTGAGCCCCGACGGTGGCGACGTCCAGTTGTTCGACCATCTCGACAAGGCGTCGAATCAGCAGGCGGACGGCAAGGTTGCCGAGGCCACCGTTGATGACTTCGTTGCCCTCGTGCTGCCTGGCGGCGTCGCCAACCCGGACGCGTTGCGCCAGGACGAGGACGCCGTCAACTTCGTCCGCCAGTTCGTCGCCTCCGGCAAACCGGTCGCGGCCATCTGTCACGCGCCCTGGGTCCTGATCGAGGCGGACGTCGTCAGTCAGCGACAGGTCACCTCGTGGCCGAGCCTGCAGAGCGACATCTCCAACGCAGGTGGTGAGTGGGTCGACCAGTCGGTCGTCATCGACGGCAACCTGATCACCAGTCGCAAACCTGACGATCTGCCCGACTTCGACAAGGAACTCCTGCGCGCCATCGAGAGCGCTACTGCCTGAGCCGAACTGGATCCGGACGCACGTACGCCGCCCGCTCAGTTGAGCGGGCGGCGTACGTTCTCGTCTGGCTTGGTCTTGCTTCGTCAGACGCCGTATTTTCTTGGCGTCTTCCCTGCGCACTCCCCCTCCGCCGCCGACTCGGCTAGCGCCTCGTCGACAAGTCCGGGCTCGCGCTTGGTCAGACGCCGACCTTAAACCGGGCGAAGCCCGTCACCGTGATGCCGGCCTCTTCCGCCACCTTGCCGACGGTCTTCTTCGGCTCCTTGGCGTGCGGCTGCTCCAGCAGGACGTTGTCCTTCAGGAAACCGTTGACCCGGCCCTCGATGATCTTGGGCAGCGCCTGCTCGGGCTTGCCCTCCTCGCGGGCGGTCGCCTCGGCCAGCTCGCGCTCCTTGGCGATCACGGCGTCCGGAATCTCGGCGCGGGTCAGCGCAGTCGGGCTGAACGCGGCGATGTGCATCGCGATGTCGCGGGCGGCCTGCTCGTGGTCACCGGTGACGGCCAGCAGGACACCGATCTGCGCGGGCAGGTCGGGGCTGGTCTTGTGCAGGTAGGACACGACCGTCCCGCCGTGCACGCGGGCCACGCGACGAACCTCGATCTTCTCGCCGATGGTGGCGTTGGCCTCGTCGACGATCTCCTGCACGGAGCGACCATCGAGGTCCGCCTTCAGCAGTTCGTTGACGCTGTTCGCCTCGGTCGCGACCGCGATCGCCAGGACCTTGTCGGCCAGCGCGATGAACGGCTCGCTCTTGGCCACGAAGTCGGTCTCGCACGCGACCTCGACCAGGGTGCCGGCCTCGCCAGCGGTGTGGGCGGTGACCAATCCGTTGGTAGCAGAGCGGCCTTCGCGCTTGGTGACGCCCTTCAGACCCTTGATGCGCAGCAGTTCAGCGGCCTTGGCCTGGTCGCCGTCGGCCTCGTCGAGCGCCTTCTTGACGTCGAGCATGCCGGCACCGGTGCGCTCACGCAGCGCCTTGATGTCAGCGGCGGTGTAGTTCGCCATGAGTTCAGAGACTCCTTCGTCAGCAATGTGGAATCAGATGCGGGGTTCCCCCGCATGACCACGGTCCGCACCGAGGCGCGGACCGTGGCGTGGGCTAAATCAGGCCTCGGTGGTCTCTTCGGCAGCCTGGACGGTCGCCGCGGCGACGCCCTCGTTGCCGCCGTCGACCGCAGCGGTCTCAGCAGCGGCCGCGTCGATCTGGCTCGGGCCGGCAGCGGTGTCGGTGTCCGCAGCAGCCTGCTCGGACTCCAGCAGCTCGCGCTCCCACTCGGCCATCGGCTCGGCCTCGTCGGCCTCGCCGCCACGACCCTTGGACCGGTCGATCAGACCAGCGGCGACGGCGTCGGCGACCACGCGGGTCAGCAAGGTGACCGAACGGATCGCGTCGTCGTTGCCCGGGATCTTGTAGTCGACCTCGTCGGGGTCGCAGTTGGTGTCCAGGATCGCGATGACCGGGATGTTGAGCTTGCGCGCCTCGGTGACGGCCAGGTGCTCCTTCTTGGTGTCGACGACCCAGATCGCCGACGGCACCTTGGCCATGTCACGGATACCGCCCAGCGTGCGCTGCAGCTTGTCCTTCTCGCGCTTCATCACGAGAAGTTCCTTCTTGGTCCGACCGGAACCGGCGACATCGTCGTAGTCGATGTTCTCGAGCTCCTTCAAGCGCGCGAGGCGCTTGGAGACGGTGCCGAAGTTGGTGAGCATGCCGCCCAGCCAGCGGTGGTTCACGTAGGGCATCCCCACGCGGGTGGCCTGCTCGGCGATCGACTCCTGCGCCTGCTTCTTGGTGCCGACGAACAGGATCGTGCCGCCGTGCTGCACGGTCTGGCGGATGAACTCGTACGCGTCGTTGAGGTAGGTCAGCGACTGCTGCAGGTCAATGATGTAGATGCCATTGCGCTCGGTCATGATGAAGCGCTTCATCTTGGGGTTCCAGCGACGGGTCTGGTGCCCGAAGTGGACGCCGCTCTCCAGGAGCTGGCGCATCGTGACGACGGCCATGCCGAAGTCCTTTCGTTGTCGTTTCAGTTGGCTGCGACTCTCGAGGAGCCGCCCTGGTGTCCTGCCGTTTCGCGCTGACCCGGAGGTCAGACTGCTGCTACCGCGGCCCGGATCGGGATCCGGAGAAGGACACGCGAATTCGGCCGATGCCGCGATTGCGACACTGACCGTGCATCTATCGTACGGCGAGCCCGGGCTGTGCGGCGAATCGGCGCCTGCCGTGCGCCATAGGCTGGCGTTCGTGACCACCAACCGCCCGCCGATCGCACCCGCATTGTCCGTGTTCGGCTCCACGATCTTCGGTGAGATGTCGGCGCTCGCTGCCCAGGTCGGTGCGGTCAACCTCGGGCAGGGTTTCCCCGACACCGACGGCCCCGACGAGGTACTGCAGGCCGCGCAGGATGCCATCGCCGGCGGCTACAACCAGTACCCGCCCGCCCTGGGCTATCCCGTGCTGCGCGAGGCAATCGCGCGCCACCAGCAGCGGTACTACGACCTCACCATCGATCCGCAGACCCAGGTCCTGGTGACGGTCGGTGCGACGGAGGCCATCGCGAGCGCCGTACTCGCGTTGTGCGAGCCGGGCGATGAGGTGGTCACCTTCGAGCCCTACTACGACTCCTACGCGGCCTGCATCGCACTCGCGGGCGCGACCCGGCGCACCGTGCCGCTCCGGTTCCCGGACTTCGCGGTCGATGAGGGCGCGTTGCGCGCCGCGTTCAGCGACCGGACCCGCCTGGTGCTGCTCAACACGCCGCACAACCCGACCGGCAAGGTGTTCACCCGCGAGGAGCTGACCCTGATCGCCGAGCTGGCCGCCGCCCATGACGCGTACGTCGTGACCGACGAGGTCTACGAGCACCTCACCTTCGACGGCGCGCGGCATATACCGTTTGCGACCCTGCCGGGTACCCAGGAGCGCACGATCACCATCTCCTCGGCCGGCAAGACCTTCTCCACGACGGGTTGGAAGGTGGGCTGGCTCAGTGGCCCGGCCGAGTTGGTCAGCGCCTGCCGGACGGTCAAGCAATTCCTGACGTACGTCGGCAGCGGGCCCTTCCAGCCCGCCATCGCCCTCGGTCTGGACACCCAGGACGACTACGTCACGCGATTCGCTGCGGACCTGGGCCGCAAGCGCGATCTGCTCTCAGCGGGGCTGACCGCCGCCGGCTTCGAGGTCGCCCGGCCCAGCGGCACGTACTTCGTCATCGCGGACGCCGCGCCGCTGGGTGTCACCGACGCGGTCGATTTCTGCTGGCAGTTGCCGCGCACCCACGGCGTCGCCGCGATCCCGGTGTCGGCGTTCTGCGACGACAAGGATGTGGCCCGCACGTTGGTGCGGTTCGCGTTCTGCAAGAAGGACGACGTGCTCCACGACGCGGTGGAGCACCTGACCACCCACAAGTAAACGTTTCCACTTTCTAAACCGCAAATTCGCTCTGCCTTTGTTGGCCTTTGTGGCTTCTCCATGGTCTATGTTAGAAATCGTTTTCCGCTGTGACGTGACTCACACAGACGATCTCAGCAGCCGACCCGGCCACCGAAAACCAGACAGGGGACCTGAACCATGTCCGACCGCGTTACTCGCCGCGCCGTCCTGCACGCGGGTGTCGCCGCAACAGCAGTGGCAGGAGCGGGCGGACTCGTTGGCTGCGGCAGCCGATCCACTACCGGCGATGACACGCCGCTGCAGTTCTGGCAGTTCTACGCTCCGCAATCCCTGAGCCAACCCGACCTCAAGGCCCAGAACCAATGGTTCCTGGATGCCGCTGCCGACTGGAACGCGCGGAACAAGACGAAGGTCCAGATGGTCTACATCCCCAACTTCACCGATCCGTCGAACACCCGCCTGGCGACGGCGTTCGCGTCGGGATCCGGCCCGGACATCTTCCTGATCTCCCCCGGCGACTTCCTCCGATACGCCAACGGCGGCGCGCTATTCGACCTTGCCCCCTTCATGACCAAGGAAGCGATCGCCGATTTCTCCCCCAGCGTGCTGTCAACCCGCACGATCGGCGACAAAATCTTTGGCCTGCCGATGGAGGTCGAACCGTTGGCAATGTTCTACTCCAAGCCGGCCTTCGAGAAGGCGCACCTGTCCGAGGCGGACCTCCCCACGAGCTGGGATGAGTTGCTCGAGGTGGCCGGCAAGCTTACGACTGCTACCCAGTCAGGTCTGGTCTTCGAGACCACACCTGGCTACTTCCAGAACTTCACCTGGTACCCCTGGCTCTGGCAGGGCGGCGGCGAGGTGATCGACCCGCAGACGCAGAAGGCCACCTTCGACAGCCCGGCAGCGGTCCAGGCACTCACCCTGTGGGGCGACTCCATCGCCAAAGGAGTTGCACCGCGAACACTGCCAGCAAACGGCGACCTGCCAGGTGCGTTCCGCGAAGGATTCGCGGCCATGTGGCAGAGCGGCATCTGGCAAGTAGCAGGGTTTCGCGCCAACCAGCCGGACTTCCAGTACGGCGTTTTCCCGCTACCGACTCCGCCGGGCGGCAAACCCGCCACCGTCCTTGGCGGTTGGGCCTGGTGCGTCAACGCGCGGGGCCGCAACCCCGAGGCGGCGGCAAAGTTCGTCGTGGAGTCGATCGGCTCGATGTCGGCCGCCTCGATCGCCCGCGTCGCCACCTGGTGTTCGGTCGCCAAAAGCGACATGGCGCCGCGCAAGAGCGTCGAGGCGCACATGGCCGCATCCGGGGTGTTCACCAAGGATCCGATGCTCGGCTACTTCCGGGACAAGATCCTGCCCGCCGGTCGCAGCGAACCACGCTATCCCCCGCCGCTGTACAAGGCCCTGTCCAACGCCATCCAGAACGTGCAGAGCGCAGGCGCGAACGCGGCCGGCCAGGTACGTGTCGCCCAAGGGGCGATCGAGGCGTTCCTTGAGACCTACGACGGAGGTTCACTTCGATGAGCACCAGTCAGACCACCCACGCTCGCAGCGTCACCCGACCGGGCGTCGGTGCCTCGGCCTCACCCCGCGCCCGGCGCGGTGGACGGCGCGAGGGCCGTGCCGCCTTCTGGTTCCTTCTGCCCGACGTGCTCGGCTTGTCGATCTTCGTGTTCGTCCCCATGGTGCTGGCGATCGTCCTGGGGTTCTTCCGCGTCGACGGCTTCGGCCACGCCTCCTTCATCGGGGTCAGTAACTACACCCGGATGGCTGGCGACCCCGCGTTCTGGCAGTCGGTGCGAGTCACCGGCCTCTACCTGGTGGCCCTGGTGCCGTCCGTCTTCATCATCAGCTTGTTGCTGGCGCTCCTGGTGCAGCAGAAGATCCCCTTCATCGGGGTCATCCGCAGCGCCCTGTTCGCGCCGTACGTGGTGAGCCTGGTGGTCATCGGCCTGCTATGGCAGTTCATGCTCGCCGACCGGGTGGGCGTCATCCCGACCTTCCTGTCGAAGTTCGGAATTCACGACATCTCACTGCTCGGCGACCCGCACTACACGCTCGTCACGGTGATCGTGATCTCCATCTGGTTCCAGATGGGCTACTACATGATCATCTTTCTGTCGGGGCTGCAGGACATCCCCCAGGAACTCTACGAGTCAGCGCGGCTCGACGGCACGAACGCGTGGCAGCGCTTCCGCCACATCACGTGGCCGATGCTGCGACCAACGTCGCTGTTCGTCTTCATCACCGTGACGATCTCGGTCATCACCGGTGGGTTCGATCTGATCTACATCATGACCGGCGGTGGGCCAGCCGGCTCTACTTCCCTGCTGATCTATTACGTCTACGAGCAAGCGTTCCTCTTCGGCGAGTACGGATACGCCGCAGCGATCGGATCGGTGCTTGTCTTCGTGCTGTTGATGTGGTCGGCGTTCATGTTCAAGATTACGAAGGGAGGGCGGGTCGATGACGAGTGAGTCAATCCCGTTGAAGAACAAGAGGATTCGTCGTTCTGATCGCAGATGGACCGGCAGGACCGCGGTGCTGTTCCTGGTTGGCGCGATCGTTGCACTCGTCACCATCTTTCCGCTCGTCTATCTCGTCCTGTCCTCCTTCAAGCCGGCGGATGAGATCTACTCGACGTCCCTATGGCCCAAGCACTGGACCGTGGACAACATCGTGTATGTCTTCCGAGAGGTCCCGTTCGCCCGATACCTGCTCAACAGCTTCGTCGTGTCGGCGGTCATCACGGTCGTCGCGCTGTTCTTCCATTCGATGGCTGCCTACGCCCTGGCACGGCTGCACTTCAAAGGTCGCGACACGCTCTTTTTGATCATCTTCTCAACCCTGCTGGTCAGCCTGCCCGTCGTGCTGATTCCCTCGTTCCTCGTGGCTCGCACCCTGGGGTTACTGGACAACTACGGCGGCCTGATCATCCCGCCCTTGTTCAGTGCGTTCGGAATCTTCCTGCTGCGGCAGTTTTATCTGTCGCTACCGGACGAACTGGAGGAAGCCGCACTGGTCGACGGAGCCAGCTACTGGCGGATCTATTGGAGCATCGTGCTTCCGCTGTCGCGACCAATCCTTGCCGCCTTGGGCGTCTTCTTCTTCCTGGCCAACTGGAACTCGTTCATCTGGCCGCTGACCATCACCTCCGACCCCGATCTGCGGGTGGTTCAGGTCGGGATCTCCACCTTCAAACAGCAGTACGCCTCGAGCCAGCAATACGTCATCGCTGCATCCATGATCGCCGCGCTGCCGACGCTGGCGTTGTTCTTCTTCTTCCAGAAACAGATCACGGAGTCGATCAAGACATCCGGGTTCAAGTGAGCCTTCAGGACAGGTAGTTCGCCCGAAGTGCCTGCTGCCGCTCGGGGTTCATGCCCAGACCGTCGGCCAGGTAGCGGTCCATCGACCCGAACTCCTTGTCGACGGTGTCGAAGGAGTTCTGCAGGTAGGCCCGGTCCACCCCCAGCACCGGCCGCAGCACGTCGGGATCACCGCCGGCGAGTTCGAAGGCCTCGAACGACTTCTTGAACCTCGGCAACAGCTGCTCATTGGTCAGCAGGTACTCCTGCACGATCTGCTCGCGGGGCACTCCGAGCACCGTGAAGATGAGCGCCGCACCCCACCCGGTGCGGTCCTTGCCCGTCGTGCAGTGGAACAGCACCGGCTCGACCGCCTGCTCGATGACGTCGAAAAAGCTGCGGTAGGCCGTCAACGCGCTGGGCAGGACGACGATCTCCCGGTAGGCGACCGACATGAACTCGACCGCCTTGCCATCACTGAGCGCAGTGGTGACCTCGCGCGGGTGTTTCAGCAACTCGCGCAGGTCGGCGGAAGCCGCCATCTCGCTACCTTCCAGCACGTCGAGGAACACGTTCGTGGCCCCGGGCACCGCCGGGTCGGGCTCGGCGTCCCGCTCCAGCTTCGTGCGCAGGTCGATGACCGTCTGCACCTGCCGGTCCACCAACTGTTCGGTGTCGGCCTCGTCGATACCGGCCAATTTGGTCGAGCGGTAGAGCCGACCTGATGCGACCACTGCGCCGTCCGCTGCGGTCCACCCGCCGAGGTCGCGCAGGTTGGCGAGGGTCGGTAGATCGATCGGGGCTCCGGGTGCGGACTGTGCCATGAACACATTGTGGCCGGACCGGTTGTGGATACCGATCGCAGCCCTGCCGGTTGTCCACACATCGCGTCGTTCACATGGCGGATCCGCCCGTCGCCCTCGCAGGCTGACGTCATGCAGGTCCTCCTCGCGGTCGTGATGGGGATCGCCAACGCCCTCGCGGTGACCCCGGCCGCCGTCCCCGCTACGTCCTACGCCTGGCCGATCCCGTTGCCGCACAGTATTTTTCGACCATTCGAAGCGCCACCGCATCCGTGGTCGGCAGGACATCGCGGGGTCGACCTGGCCGCCGCAGGCGGCACGGCCATCGTGTCGGCGGGCCCCGGGGTGGTCACCTTCAGTGGGATGGTCGCCGGCCGGGGCGTGGTCGCAGTGCGGCATCCGGACGGTCGGCGCACGACGTACGAACCTCTGGATGACCGGGTCACCTCGGGCACCCAGGTGATCGCCGGTACGCCGCTCGGTCGCCTCTCGGTGAGCGGTAGCCACTGCGCGCCATCGGCGTGCCTGCACTGGGGATTGCTGGTCGGGGACGACCAGTACCGGGACCCGTTGTCACTGCTTCGCACTGCGCCGATCGTCCTGCTCCCGACGGGCTGAGCACGCTGCGAGAAACATCGGGAAAATCGAACGGCGACGTGCGATATCGATTTCCACGGAATGCCGATAGGGTCATCGCAGCCCGCCGCCTTCATCCCCCGGAGACCGAACATGCCGACCACCATCAAAGACGTCGCCGCCCGAGCTGACGTATCGGTCGCCACCGTCTCCAGAGTGCTCAACGGAGTAGCGTCCGTCGATCCCGCGATGGCGCGCCGAGTGCGCGCGGCGGCCAAAGCCCTCGGCTACGAGGGGAATCCGGTCGCCCGTAGCCTGCGCACCCAGAAGTCAGATCTGCTGGCACTGATCATCTCCGATATCGGCAACCCGTTCTTCACGGCCGTCGCACGCGGAGTGGAGGACGTCGCCCAGACGGCCGGATACTCGGTCCTGTTGTGCAACTCGGACGAGGACTCCCAGAAAGAATCGCGCTATCTCGATATCGCGCGACGGAGCATGGTGGCCGGAGTTCTGTTGTCTCCCAACGCCGGTGGCTCTGATGTGTCAGCCCTGCTGAACGCCAACATCCCGGTCGTCGCCATCGACCGCGCGCTCAACGACGCGATCGACAGCGTGTTCGTCGACTCCTCCGAGGGCGCCCGTAGCGCGACCGAGCATCTGCTGGAGCAGGGCTGGCGACGCCCGGCGTGCATCACCGGACCCCGGGAGGCCGACACCGCAGAACGGCGGGCCCGTGGATTCCGGGAGGCCATGACCCGCGCCGGCGACCGTCACCCCGACTCGCTGATCCGGTACGCGGATTACCGCGTTGCCGGCGGTCGAGCAGCGGCGGCAGACCTGCTCGACACCTCGACGCCTCCGGACGCGTTGTTCGTCGCCAACTCCGAGATGGTCATCGGTGCGATCGAGGAAATCCGCTCTCGCGGAATGCGAATCGGGCATGACATCGGCCTGGTGGGTTTCGACGACACCCCGTGGGCGCCGTTCGTGGAACCTCCGTTGACGGTGATCGACCAGCCCGCCTACAACATCGGCGCGGAAGCAACCCGATTGTTGCTCCAGCGGGTCAACCGCTCGCCGCACAACTCCACGACCCGCACCTCTGATATCGCCCGGATGGTCTTGCTGCGCACCTCACTGACCGTGCGCGAGAGCTCGCTGCGACACCCCTGACCGGCTGGACGAGAACCGCTTGACGGCAGTGACCCAGGCCACATAGTGTCACTCCCGAGGATGAGTAATCGATTCCTCGCACGTCCGGCAAAATTCACAAAGAGGTGTATCCATGTCCGCATCCGGTCAGGCCCGCATCCAGCGGCGGACCATCCTCAAGGCCAGCGCGGCAGCGTTGGCTCTTCCCGCCTTCGGTTCCCTCGCTGCCTGCGGCGGATCCTCCGGCGGCAGCAGCGGCGGTGGCGGCGCGAGCGGCCCCCTCACGTTGCTCTACATGGGTGACGCCACCCAGCAGAAAGCGTTCCAGCAGTTGTTCGACGCGTTCCACAAGGAACACCCGGACATCGAGATCAAGGCGACCGGTATCGCGGCGGGCGACTGGGCCACCTTCGTCAACACCGTCTCCACGCAGATCGCCGGCGGCAAGGTGCCCGACATTGTCGATGTCGCCACCGAGGGTCAGCAACTGATGGCGTCCAAGGGGCTGCTGGAACCGCTGGACGACCGCATCGCCAAGGACAAGGCCGAGACTGATACCTTCTTCAACGGGATCGCTCCGAACCTCAAGACCTGGAGCGCGAAGTACGGTTCGCCGGACGGCAAGACCTACTACATCCCCGGTGGCTACAACACCACCGTGCAGTACTGCAACACCGAGGTGTTCCAGAAGGCCGGCGTCGACCTGCCGACCGGTGACTGGACCTGGGATGACTACAAGAATGCCGGGGAGCAGATCAAGTCCAAGACGGGCGCCTACCTGTTGGGTGTCGGCTACGGCTTCCCGTTCGTAGACATCATGCCGTGGCTGCTCACCAACGGCGCCAGCACGATCGATGCAGAGTGGAAGAAGGCGACCTTCAACTCGCCCGAGGCCGTCGAGGCCGTCACCTACGTCAAGAGCCTGCTGGACGCTGGCTACTCCCCCAAGCCCGGTGGCACCTTCGATGCGGCCGCTCAGTTCCAGAAAGGCAAACTCGCGACCCTCGGTGGCGGTCGCTGGCCGACGCTGGACATCCGCCGACTCAACATGGTCGACAAGACCCAGATCGTGAAGTGGCCGATGAAGAAGAGCAACGGCTCGGCGGCCGGTTGGGATGCGTGGCCGATCTTCAAGGCTTCCCAACGCAAGGACAAGGCCTGGACCTTCCTGAAGTGGATGATGTCCGAAAAGGCCTCGGAGTTCTATGCCAGTGTCGGCGGCACCAACGTTCCGGCTCTGACCGCTGTCGCCCAGAGCGAGGTCTTCCTCAAGGACGCACCCAAGGGCACTGAGCTCATCGCCAGCGCGATCGACTATGCGACCCCGATCCCCAGCCCTGCCAAGGGCGCGCAGATCCAGACCGAGGTCACCAAGGGCTGGCAGGCTGCCATCCTCGGACAGAAGTCTCCGCAGGACGCGCTGGACCAGGCGAACACGGCGATCCAAGCCCTGCTGTGACAACTGCCCTGGTTGAGGCGACCGCCCGGACCCCCTCGAGGGAGGGGGGCACCGGGCGGTCGGCCGGGTTGGCGGGCTGGTTCTTCGTCAGCCCGGCGGTGCTGCTGTTCCTGGTCTTCGTGCTCGGCCCGTTCATCGCCGCCATCGTGCTGAGTTTCTTCAGCTGGGACATGCTGACGCCGGCCACCTTCAACGGTTTCGGCAACTTCACCCAGATGTTCAGTGATCCGCTGCTGTACAAGGCACTGGCCAACACCTTCATCTTCGCGATCGCCTCGGTCGTCACCCACTTGATCGGCGGTCTGCTGCTCGCCCTGGGCGTGAACGCGCTGACCAGCCGGGTGGCGTCGTACTTCGTGCGCACGTCGTTGTTCTTCCCCTTCGTCATCTCCTGGGCAGCGGTGGCCCTGCTGTGGAAGTACGTACTGGATCCCACCTTCGGGATGGGCACCTACTACCTGAAGAAGATCGGGATCAACCCACCGGACTGGTTCACCGATCCGCACTGGGCGCTGCCCGCCATCATCGGCATCGACTGGTGGCACACCATCGGCTACACGTTCGTCATCCTGCTGGCGGGGTTGCAGACCGTCCCGGCCCAACTGATCGAGGCGGCGAAGATCGATGGCTGTAACGCCTGGCAGCGGCTGTGGCACGTGATCATCCCGATGATGTCACCGACGATCTTCTTCGCCACGATCATCACCTTCATCGGCGCCTTCCAGATCTTCGACCCTGTGCAGATCATCACTCCGGACGGTGGCCCGGAGAACGCCACCACCACGATCGTGATGTACCTGTACCAGAAGGGCTTCCAGGCTTTTGAGGTCGGCTACGCGTCCGCAGTTTCGATCCTGGTGTTCGCGGTGATGGCTGTCGTGACTGCCTTCCAGTTCTGGGCGAGCCGACGGTGGGTGGTGCAGTCGTGACCAGAAATCGTCTCCACCTCGGCCGCGCGGCGCTGACCGTGGTGCTGGTGCTGCTCGGCATCCTGATGCTGGCTCCGCTGGTCTGGCTGATCAGCGAGAGTTTCACCCAGGAGTCCGCCGCCTTCGACCTGCCACCCAACTGGGTTCCACGCCCGTTCACCACGGAGAACTTCAGCGCGATCGGTGGGTTGATCCCGTTCTGGCGGATGGCTCTGAACAGCGTCATCGTCGCGGTCATCACCACGGTCGGATCGATCATGGTCAGCCTGCTCGCGGCGTACGCCTTCTCCCGCTGTAGCTTCCGCGGCAAGGACAAGGTGTTCGGCCTCATGCTCGCTGCGCTCATGGTGCCGGCGCAGATGACGATCATCCCGGTGTTCATCCTGATGCGGCATCTGGGCCTGATCGATCACCTGGCCGCGCTGTGGCTGCCCGCACTGATCAACGTCTTCTCGATCTTCTTCTTCCGGCAGTACTTCAACTCCATCCCGCGGGAACTGGACGAGGCAGCCACCATGGACGGAGCCGGCCACTTCTGGATCCTGTTCCGGATGCTGGTGCCGCTGTCGGGACCGGCAGTCGCCGCCATGGGCATCCTCACCTTCGAAGCGTCATGGAACAACTACTTCGGCCCACTGATCTTTCTCAGTTCGCCGGAAAACATGACGCTGCCTATCGGACTAGTGACTTTGCAGGCAGGACAGGGCGGTTCGAGCGTTGTGGTGTTCGCTGCGATCACCGCAGTCGTCGTACCCGTCCTGATCGTCTTCCTGTTCGCCCAGCGGGCGTTCATTGCCAGCGTCGCCGCCGCGGGGATCCGCGGATGAGCGCCCACACCATCGATCCGGCCCAGCGGGACGCCACCCAGCGGTTGGTGATCCAGCGGACGATCCGCGGTATCTGGGCCGGACTACCGGCGCTGCTGGCTGGCAGTGTGGCTCTCACCCTGGCGGTCACCGCGGGTGTCGTGCTGGGCGGTGGCTTCACGCCATGGTCGCTGCTGCTCACCGCTCTGCTCGCCGGCCCACCCATCACCGGCCTGGCGCAGGTGTGCCACGACATCGTGATCGAGGACGACGCGACGATCCGTGGATGGGCCCGGGCCACCCGGCGTACCGCCCGCACCGGCATCGGCCTGCTGCTCGTGCCTGCGATCCCCGCCGCGCTGCTCATGGTCGCCGTCGTCGTGCACGAACGCACCGGCTCGGCGCTCTGGCTGGCCCCTATGGCGGCCAGCGCCAGTGCTACCGTCCTCGCGGTTTTCACCCTGCTGGCAGCCCTGCCTGCGACTGTCGCGCGGCCGGACCTGCGGGGCGTGGCGCTCTGGGCCACCGCCTTGCACCTGGTGGCCCGATGGCCGGTGCGCTTCGTCGCGCCGCTCACAGTGCTCGGCCTCGGCCTCTGGGCAGGACTGTCGATCACCGGCACGCTGCTTCCCCTGGTTCCCGGACCGGTCCTCCTTCTGGCCGCCGCCGCGTTCTGGGCCAGCGCCGTCGAACTCGGCGCCACCGATCTGAAATCCCCGGAAGAGCACATCCTCGACGAAAGGACCGCCTCGTCGTGACCGACAGCGGCATCAGCAATCTGGCCAGTCTGCGCTCGGTGCAGACCCGTTCGATCTCGCCGGAGAACTTCTCCGGTGCCAAGGGCCAGGGTGGACGAGCCACCGAAGGGACGGGCGCTGACTGTGCCCGTGACCTCGGGGTGGGCTGGAAGATCTCCCCGAGCGTCGATATCGCCGCCGGCGACACGTTCGAACTGGCCGGTATCGACGGGCCGGCCAAGATCACCCATATCTGGTGCACCACCCACCGGTCCAACTGGCGCTCTCTGGTGCTGCGCGCCTATTGGGACGGCAGTGACGAACCGGCGATCGAGGTCCCGCTCGGAGACTTCTTCGCCAACGGGTGGGGACGCTTCGCGCAGGTGTCCTCCAGCATGGTCGCCGCCAACCCCAACGGCGGTTTCAATGGCTACTGGCCGATGCCGTTCCGCACCGGAGCACGCCTGACGATCGAGAATCTCGCGCCGCAGGTGGCGACGGTGTACTACCAGATCACCTACGAGATCGGCAGCGACCACCAGAACGACGGCTACCTGCACACCCAGTTCCGTCGCTCGAATCCATTGCCGCACAGGGAGACCCACCCGATCGTCAGCGACATTCAAGGACAAGGGCAGTACGTCGGGACCTACGTTGCGTGGGGGGTGAACTCCCCCGGGTGGTGGGGTGAGGGCGAGATCAAGTTCTACCTCGACGGCGATCGCGACCAGGCCGACGGCGCCTTCCCGACCATCTGCGGCACCGGCACCGAGGACTACTTCGGCGGCGCCTGGAACTTCGATGTGCCCGGCCAGGGTTACACACCGTTCAGCACGCCGTACCTCGGCATGCCCCAGGTGCTACGGCCCGACGGTCTGTACTACTCCCAGCAACGATTCGGCATGTACCGCTGGCACATCCTGGACCCGATCCACTTCGCCGACGACCTGAGCGTCGACATCCAGGCACTGGGCTGGCGCAGTGGACACCGCTACAACCCGCTGCACGACGACATCGCCTCGACCGCCTTCTTCTACCTCGACCGTCCGACCACCCACCGCCCGCAGTTCCCGAGCGCCGATGACCTGGAGATCCTCGGTGAGCCGATGGATCCGCTGACGTGATCGACCTCGACACGGAGGCCATCGAGTGGCCGGTCGTCACCCGCTACTCCGGGCGGCGCCTGGAGCAGATCGCGATGCCTGTCGGCGGGATCGGGACCGGCTGCATCAGTCTGGGCGGGCGCGGCCAGCTGATCGACTGGGAGCTGTTCAATCGTCCGGCCAAGGGTTTCAACCCGTTGTCGTTCTTCGCAGTTCGTACCCAGGACGCAGACGGCCAGAGCATCACCCGGGTCCTGGAGGGCGCACTCACACCACGGGAACGCGACGGCCACCTCGGCAGCGCGGTGTCCGGCGCTGGTCTACCGCGTTTCAGCGACGCGGTCTTTGAAGCGGCCTATCCGTTCGGCCGGGTGCGACTTTCTGACCCCGAGCTACCGATCGCGGCGACGGTGTCAGCGTTCAACCCGCTGGTTCCGGGCGACTCCGACGCTAGTGGGCTTCCGCTGTTTGTGTTCCGGGTGCGCTTGTCCAACCTCAGCCAGCGACCGGTCCATGCCGACGTGTGCGGCAACGTGCAACACATCATCGGCTGGCGCAAGTCGCCCTATGGCGAGGATCGCATCCCTGACGGCAACCGCTTCGAACCCTTCTCGGGTGGTGGCTTTGACGGCCTGCGTGGGTACAGCACGACTGTGGATGAGACCGACGAGACCTGGGGCACCCTGGCTTTCGCCGTCCTCGGGGATGAGGTGAGCACTCGGCGTACGACGTGGGCACGCCGGTCCTGGGGTGACTCCCTCCTGGACTTCTGGGACGACTTCGCGGCCGACGGTCAGGTGACCGAACCCGAGCAGCCGGGAGCCACCGTACCCACCGGGTCCCTGGTCACCTCGGTTGACCTGGAACCGGGCGAGGCGCGCGAGGTCTCTTTCGTGATCGCCTGGCACACACCGAATCGCTACGGCTGGCAACATGATTGGGCGGGCCTGCCCCAGGGCAGCCATTCGACCGACTGGGTGGGTAACCACTACGCGCAGCGGTTCACCGATGCGGGTGCGGTCGTGGAGTACTTTGCGCCGCGGTTGGCGGGACTGGAAGCGGCCACCGCAGGGTACGTGCGCAGTGTCGCCGACAGTGGACTACCGGTGGAGGTACAGGATGCGGTCCTGTCCAACGTGGCGGTCCTGAAATCACCGACCTGTTTCCGGATCGCCGGCGGCACCTTCCTGGCTTGGGAGGGCTGCAACCCGACGACGGGTAGCTGCCACGGCAGTTGTACGCACGTGTGGAACTACCAGTACGCCCTGGAACAGCTCTTCCCCGACCTGGCCTGGTCGATGCGAGACGTCGAATTCCGTTGGAGTCTGGACGATCGCGGGATGATGAGTTTCCGCGCTGGCCTACCGTTGGCCACGCAGGGCAACCGATGGCGGGTAGGTGCGGCCGACGGGCAGATGGGTGCGCTCGTGCGGCTGCACCGCACGTGGTTGCTCTCCGGGGACCGCGATCGGCTGAAGGCCCTGTGGCCGCACGCGCGCAGGGCGATGGAGTTCGCGTGGATCGAGCACGGCTGGGATGCCGACCAGGACGGGCTGATGGAGGGCTGCCAGCACAACACGATGGACGTGGAGTACTACGGACCCAACGGGGTCGACCAGTCCTGGTATCTCGCAGCGCTCGTCGCGTGCGCGGACATGGCCACGGCCTGCGGCGACATCGATTTCGCCGCGCGATGCACGCAGTTGGCAGCGGCGGGAGCCAAGTCGACTGATGAATTGCTCTATGTCGCCGGCTATTACGAGCAGGACGTCCGGCCGGCGATGAGCGTGGACAACATCGCCGAGGGTCTACGGATCCGGTACGCCGGGGAGAATCCCGCGGTGGGGTCTGATGACCTGGAGCATCCAGACCTGCAGATCGGATCTGGCTGTACGACAGATCAACTGGTCGGCCACAGCATGCTGGCGCTTAGTGGGCTCGGCACCGGGTTGGATCCGCAGCACGTCCGCCAGGCCCTGCGCACCGTTGTGGCACACAACCACCGCGACGGCTTCACAGACCAGCTGAACCACCTGCGGACGTTCGCGACGGCAGATGAGCGGGGATTGATCAACTGCTCGTTCCCCCGCGGTCAGCGTCCGCAGCGCCCCTTCCCCTATTGCTATGAGGTGTGGACCGGTCTGGAATATTCGGCAGCGGTCGGCCTGGCGATCGAGGGCGATGTCGATGCAGCGAGCACGATCGCGGGCGAGGTTCGTGACCGGTACAACGGAGAGCGCCGCAACCCGTTCAACGAGATCGAGTGCGGCAACCACTACGTGCGCTCGATGGCCTCCTTCGGACTGGCCCATGCATGGTCCGGTGCCGTCGTCCGGGGCGACGACCTGAGCGTGGCACCGCGCACCGGGCGGTGGCCGGTGATCGCGGGCAGCCGGATCGGAATCGTCGAGATCACCGCTGACGGACCGGGCTGGAAGGCGACCTACATCCCCGGACTCGGTTCGGGCTTCTCGAGTGTGGAGGTGCGTTCATGACCACGACTGTGACACTCGGTGTCGACATCGGCACGTCGAGCACGAAGGGTGTGCTGGTCGACGCCACCGGTGCGCTGGTGGCCTCGAGTACTCGCGCCCATCAACCGCAGCGACCCCGACCCGGGCACGTCGAGATGGACGCCGACATCTGGTGGACCGAATTCGTCGACATCACAAGCGAACTGGTCTCGGGCAACCCGGACTGTGCCGTCGCGGCCGTCGGTGTCAGCGGGATGGGTCCGTGCGTCCTGTTGACCGACGAGGATGACCGGCCGTTGCGCCCAGCCATCCTCTACGGCGTCGATACCCGGGCCACCCGGCAGATCGACGAACTGACCCAGCGCTACGGGCAGGACACCATCCTGGCGCGGTGCGGGTCGGCCTTGACCACCCAGGCAGTCGGACCGAAACTCGCGTGGGTGGCCCAGGAAGAGCCTGAGGTGTTTCAACGCGCCCGCCGCCTGTACATGCCGAGTTCGTGGTTGGTCCGACACCTCACCGGCGCCTACGTCCTCGACCAGCACTCCGCGAGTCAATGCACTCCGATGTACGACGCTGCCGGCGGCTCGTGGCTTCAGCCCTGGGCCGGCGATCTCGCCGGTGACATCGCCCTCCCGCCATTGCAGTGGACCGACGAGGTCGCCGGGTCGATCACCGCAGCGGCGGCGGCCGAAACCACTCTGCCTGAGGGTATTCCGGTCCTCACCGGCACCATCGACGCGTGGGCCGAGCAGGTCAGCGTGGGCGCCGTCCGGCCGGGTGACCTGATGCTGATGTACGGCACCACCATGTTCTTGGTCCTGACGGTCGATCAGCCGTTGCACGACGTCTCCTTGTGGGGCACCGCCGGTGTCTTCGCGGGCACGCACTGCCTCGCCGGCGGTATGGCGACCAGTGGAGCGATCACCGGGTGGCTCGCCGATCTGACCGGTGTCAATCACGCCACGCTCATGGCCGAAGCGCGTGAATCCGCCGCTGGCTCAGCTGGATTGCTGACGCTTCCCTACTTCGCCGGTGAACGGACACCGATCATGGACCCAGACGCGCGGGGGGTGATTGCCGGGCTCACCCTGGGGCACACCCGCGGCGATCTGTACCGATCCGCGCTGGAGGCAACGGCATTCGGGGTGCGGCACAACATCGAGGCCTTCGAGAATGCTGGTGGCCGGATCGAGCGCATCATCGCCGTGGGCGGGGGCGCCCAGCAAGCCGTCTGGCCCCAGATCGTCACGGACGTGACCGGCCGGGAACAGGTCGTTCCGTCGGTCACGATCGGCGCGGCGTACGGCGATGCGTACCTGGCCGCCCGCGCACTAGGGGATGCCGACATCGACGAGTGGAATCCCCCGGACGGGGTCTGCCAGCCCAACCCCGACTACCAGGCGACCTATGACCGGCTCTACCCGCTCTACCGGGATCTCTATCTCGCGTCACGGGACGTAGTCCACGCCCTGACCCGGTTCCAGCACGACGCATCCGACGCATCACACCAGGAGGATTGATGACTGCCTACGCTGTTCCCACCATCGACGAAGCACCCACCGCCGTGCAGGGCGCGGTCTACACCGTCGCCAGCGGAGACCTGCGACCCGCCGCTAACGAGACCTGTTGGCCGGTCCAGCAGAAACTCGAGGCCGACTTCAGCGCCGCCGTGGAATCACTGGGCTACAAGGTGATCCGAGGTCATCAGCCCGACCCGGTCAAAGGTCACGGCTTCCTGGACAGCCAACGCGCCGGCATTGAGGCCTTCCGCAACATCCCGCGAGACGCCCCCCTCGTGGTGGTGGAGGCGGTCTGGGAGTACAGCCACCACGTGCTGGCCGGGCTGCGCAGCCACCGCGGCCCGATCCTGGTTGTCGCGAACTGGGCGGGCGAGTTCCCCGGGTTGGTGGGTCTGCTCAACCTCGCCGGAAGCATGACCAAGGCGGGGATCGAATACTCCGTGCTGTGGAGCCCCGACTTCGCCGACCAGTGGAGTCGCGACCGTCTCCAGGAATGGCTGGACACCGGGCATATCGAGCACGACGCCAGCCACGTGCACGACCTCGGCGAGCTGCCGACGAGCGACGAGACCACGTTGGGCAAAGCGTTGGCGCAGCAGTTGAGGCAGCAGAAGGCGATCGCCGGCGTCTTCGACGAGGGCTGCATGGGTATGTACAACGCCATCTTCGACGACGAACTCATCAACGCCTTCGGTCTCTACAAGGAGCGCTTGTCCCAGAGCGCCCTGGTCTACGAAATGAGCCGGGTCTCCGATGACGAGGCGCAGGCGGTGTACAGCTGGCTGAAAGACCGAGGGATGGTCTTCCATCTGGGGACCGACGAGAAGACCGAACTAACCGAAGCGCAACTGCTCAGTCAGTTCCGGATGTACATCGCCGCGCTGCGGATCGCCGATGACTTCGGGCTGGACGCGGTCGGCATCCAGTACCAGCAGGGGTTGAAGGACACCGTTCCGGCCAGCGACCTCGCCGAGGGTCTGCTGAACAACGTCGAACGCCCTCCGGTCCTCAGCCGGGACGGATCGCGTGAGCTGTACGCCGGCAAGGCGCTGCCCCACTTCAATGAGGTGGACTGGGGCGTCGCGGTTGACTCGCTGGCCACCAACCGGATCTGGACGGCGATGGGTCTGGACCCGGCCACGACGCTGCACGACATCCGCTGGGGCGAGGAGTACGACGGGCAGTTCGTCTGGGTGTGGGAGATCTCCGGAGCGGTGCCGGCATCGCACAACGGCGGGTACGACAAGTCGTGGAGTATGCGCCAGCCCCCCATGTTCTTCCCGCTCGGCGGGGGCACCCTGAGCGGTGTCTCCAAGCCCGGATCAGTCGTGTGGTCAAGGGTTTTCATCATGGACGGGGTGCTTCATGCGGATCTCGGAAGAGCGACTTCGGTGACACTGCCGGAGGAGGAGACCCAGCGACGGCTCGCCGCAACCAACCCGCAGTGGCCGATCATGCACGCCGTGCTGCACGGCGTCAGCCGCGATCAGTTCATGGCCCGCCATCGCGCCAATCACCTCAACGTCGCCTACGCACCCGATGAGGAGACGGCGGACAAGGCGCTGGCAGCGAAGGCGGCCATGTTCGACTCCCTCGGCATCAATGTGCACCTATGCGGGGTTGAGTCGCCGTGACCCAGTGGCCCGCCGCCGGTTCAGCCGGCGGTGGGTCGTTGCGGCCAGGGCCAGGGCTTACACCCCTGAAGTCCCATGGACTGCTGCTGCATCACCGGGGCGTAGTCGCCGGCCTTGGCGCAGTGCTGGTGCTGATGCCCGAGGATGTGACCGACCTCGTGGTTGACCATGTACGCCCGGTAGGTCGCCAGGTCCGTCCCGAAGTAGGGCACGCCGAGCATCCACCGCTCGTAGTTCAGCGTCGCCCGCCCGTTGTTGCCGCAGGACCACTCACCGTGGGTATCCAGCGGTGCGCAGAGTTTGTTGACCGTGTCGGGGCTGGCCAGGGTGATGGCCAGGATGGGCTTCTGGCCCCTCGCCAGTTCGGCCGCGCTCAGTTGGACGAAGCGAACGTGGTCCACGCTCTGCCAACCCCGGGCATTGAGCAGGTCGGCTCCCACGGTCTTGGCGATGGAGGCGTTATCCGCACCCAGGCCGTTCTCGATCTGCAGGATGTAGGTGATCTCGCGGCCGGTCTTGGCGGTGGTGGTCTGAGGGACTCGCACCGTGGTGAACGTGCCTGTGCCCCTTGTGGGTACGACGATCGGCGTCGTACTGGGGGCAGCGGCGGGTCCTGTGGTGGTCGGCGCGGTGGACGACGTGACTGAGGGGTTCGGGCGGGCAGTCGGCTCGGCCCGACCCGACTCGTGCAGAAATCCGATGAGCGCACTGAGTCCCACCACACCGACTACTGCTGCGGTAGCGACGATCCCGCGTCGGCGCACCACTTGTTGATGCGCGCGTTCGTCTGGGTCACGCGGTGGCACGGGCTCACTCATGCGCGGGGATGCGCCTTTGCGAACGAGGATCGCAGGCGTTCGACGGACACGTGCGTGTAGATCTGGGTCGTCGACAAGCTCGCGTGGCCGAGCAGTTCCTGCACCGTGCGTAGGTCGGCGCCGCCTTCCAGCAGGTGGGTGGCCGCTGAATGCCGCAGCCCGTGCGGCCCCAGGTGCGGCGCGTCGGGCACCTCCTGCAGCAGTGCCGTCAGCACCCGACGGACGGTGCGCGGATCGATGCGACCGCCGCGAGCGCCGAGGAACAGCGCCGGTGGGCTCGTCGGTGCGACGACGCTGGGCCGGCCCCGGGTCAACCAGTGGTCGATCGCCTCAGCCGCGGGCACGCCGTACGGGACGACGCGCTGTTTGTTGCCCTTGCCGGTGACGCGGACGACGCGCGCGTCGCGGTCGAGGTCATCGACGTCGAGGCCGCACAACTCGCCCACCCGGATCCCGCTGGCGTACAGCAGTTCCAGCATGGCCCGGTCCCGCAGGTGGGTGGGGACGGCATCGTCGGCGGCGACTGCGGCCACGTCGAGCAGTCGATCGGCCTCGGCCTGCCGCAGGACCCCGGGCAACGTGCGGTGTCGCCTCGGTGAAATCAACCGCACAGCGGGATCGCCCGGCAACCGCTGGGTACGGGCCGCCCACCCGAAGAAGGCCCGCGCTGACGCGGCCCGACGGCTCACGGTGGAACGCGCTCCGCCGGCCGCGTCGATGCTGGCCAGCCAGGTGCGCAGATCCGCCAGACCGACCTCGGACCATTGGTCGAGACCAGCGGACAGCAGATGCGACTCCAGGTGTCGCAGATCGGTGAGGTAGGCACGAATGGTGTGTTCGGAGCGACCGCGCTCCAGACGCAGATACCGCTCGAACTCCCCCAGCAGTGCTGCGGGCTGCAGTCCGGTCGGCGGTGTCACCCTTGAAGGCTACAAACCGTGCCGGTGCTGGTCAGCAGGGACGCGCCAAGCTGCTCAGGCGATCAGGGAACCAACCGCGGACTCGAAGACCTCACGGTGCCGTGCGACATCGTCCGCGCTGGTCGTCGGGCACATCAGCGCCATGTTGTGGAAGGGCGTCAGCAGGATCCCCCGGTTGGCCAGATAGACGTGCAGGTAGTCCTCCAGCAGCGGGTCGGCCGAAGTGGCCGACTCGGTGCCGTTGCGGGGCGCGGGATCGGCGAACCGGTACTCGGTGCGAGCGCCGAGCTGGCTGACCGACCACGGCAGCCGATAGTGGTCAATCACCTGCCGCACGTCGGCCGTGAACTGCGTCGCGAGAGCGATCATCTGCTCGAACGCCGCGTCGGTCAGCACGTGCTCGAGGGTCGCGCGCATGGCCGCCACCGACAGCGGGTTGCCCGCCAGAGTGCCGCCGACACCACCCATATCGACCAGGTCGAGGTCAGTACGCCGCAGAGCCTGGTCGGCCAGTTCCTCACTCAATCCGTAGGCGCCACAAGGGATTCCGCCACCGATGGACTTGCCGATGATGACGATGTCCGGTTCCAGGCCCCACGCCGCCGTCGCCCCTCCCGGACCCGCCGAGAAGGTGTGGGTCTCGTCGTTGATCAGCAACGCGCCGTACGTCCGGGTCAGTTCACGCACGCCCTGCAGGTAGCCCGGCTCGGGGAGCACGATGCCGATGTTGGTCAGTGCCGGTTCCATCAGGACGGCAGCCACGTCACCATGCGCCAGTTGCCGCTCGAGCCCGGCCAGGTCGTTGAACTCAGCCACCCGGCTGGTGGCCGTCACCGGCACCGGCGCGCCCACGTTGCCCGGGCGGTCGATCCCGTCACCGTCCGGGCCGACGACGATCAACGACTCGTCGACCGAGCCGTGGTAGCAGTAGGCGTTGAAGAGGATCTTGGGTCGATCGGTGAGCGCCCGCACCAGGCGGATCGCCCAGCGGTTCGCGTCGGTCGCGGTCAGCGAGAAGCTCCATTTCGCCGCTCCGAAGCGGCGGGTCAGCTCCGCGCCCACCCATTCGGCGTCGGTGGTGGGCAGCATCGTGGTCAGACCACCCTGGGTGGCGATCCGCTGCTGGATCGCGGCCACGGTCGGCTCGGGCGAGTGGCCGGCCATCGCGCCGGTGTCGCCCAGCGCGAAGTCGACGTACTCGTGGCCGTCGATATCGACGACCCGGTTGCCGACCGCGCGATCCAGGTAGATCGGGAACCCGCTGGCCAGTTTGTTCATCCAGGTCATCGGCACCCGGCCGAACAAGTGGTCGGCGGAGGCGTACGCCGCGTGCGAGGCCGGATGCTCAGCGGCGAAACGCTCCACCTCGCGCTGGTAGAGCGTTCTCAGCCGATCACGGTCGATCTCAGGAGCAGGCACGGGCGAGACGCTCATGGCGGCGACTCTAGTGCGGCTGCTCGCTGTGCTGGTGCGGGTCGGATCTGGTGGAACCGGCATCAGCGGATCGCGCCCCGGGTTACCTTGCTCCGGTGACTCGCCGACCGATGACGTTCGCCGTGGCCGCCGCTGCCGGTGTTGCCCTCGTCCTGCCCGTTGACCTTCCCGCGCAGGCGGCGACTCCGAGCGCGCTGAGCGTCGCGCAGCGGTTGACGGTCAAGGGGCGGGCACCCAAGACGGGCTACGACCGCGCGAAGTTCGGCACCGCCTGGACCGATAACAACAGTGCGCCGTGGGGCCACAACGGATGCTCCACCCGCGAGGACATCCTGCGCCGGGACCTGACCCAGTTGCGCTTCAAGAAGTCGGGCAGATGCAGCAAGGTCGTCACCTCGGGACGCATCACCGATCCGTACACCGGCAAGGTCATCAATTTCGTACGCGGGCGAGGAACCTCCAGCAAGGTGCAGATCGATCACGTGGTGCCGCTGGCCGACGCATGGCAGAAAGGCGCCCAGCAATGGAGCACTGCCACGCGCGTGGCCTTCGCCAACGATCCGCTCAACCTCCTGGCCGTCGACGGTCCGACCAACCAGAAGAAGGGCGCCGGGGACGCTGCTACCTGGTTGCCACCGAACAAGGGTTTCCGGTGCCGGTACGTCGCGCTGCAGGTCGCGGTCAAAGCCAAGTACCGCGCGTGGGTCACCGCGGCCGAGAAGTCGGCGATGATCCGAATCCTGCAGGGCTGCAGGGGAATCAAGCTACCCAGCGAGCCCGGCGGCCGTTAACCGGTCACCTCCTGCCTGCTGCGCCGCCAGCCTCCGGCGCTGCGCTCGACCCGACCCGACAGTTCCAATGACCCCAGCGCGGCCATCACCTCCTGCCCGCTGACCCCGGCGATCACCGCCAGCCGGTCCACTGTCGTGGTGCGCGTCTTCGGCAGCGATTCAAAGACCCGCCGTGGCACCTCGGGCAGGTCGTCGTACACCAAGGCCAGCTCGTCCCGCTCCGGTGCCAGTAGTCCCTCGCCCACGGGGGCGACCAACTCCACGCACTGCGCGGCGTTGCTGACCAGGACCGCTCGCCCGTCCCGGATCCACGCGTTGGTGCCCGCGGATGCGGCGCTGGTGACCGGCCCGGGGACCGCAGCCAGCACCCGACCCAGCCGCTCGGCGTGCCCGGCTGAACTGAGCGCACCGGAGCGCAGCCCGGCCTCGACGACCACAGTCCCCGTGGTCAGGGCCGCGATCAATCGGTTGCGGGCCAGGAAGCGCTCGCGCCGCGGGGAGGCACCCGGCGGTGCTTCGGACAGCACCAATCCGTTGGCCCGGATCTGATCCAGCAGTTGACTGTGGGCGACCGGGTAAGGTCTGTCGACCCCTCCGGCCAGCACCGCAACGGTTGCGACATCGGCGGCGAGCGCACCCCGATGGGCTGCGGCGTCGATCCCGAATGCGGCGCCCGAGACGACGGTGTAACCGGAACTGGCCAGGTCGTAGCCGAGTTCGCCCGCAACATGCAGACCGTAGGAGGTGGCCGCTCTCGACCCGACGACGGCGATGCTACGGGCCCAGTCGATGTCCGTGATGCAGCCGCGGGCCCACACCGCGAACGGAGCGAACTCGAGGTCATCAAGTCCGGCCGGCCACCCCGGCAGACCTGGAAACAGCAACCGGGCACCGGTCTGGTGGGTGTTGAACAGCACCTGATCCAGGTCCAGGGCCTGGACGCGCGGCTGGCAGCGATCGAAATGACCGCCCTCGTTGCGGCTGATCGCCGACCAGGCCCGCGTCGTGCCCAGCTCCCGGATCAACGGTGCGAGCTTGGTGTCCATCGGCTCCACGACCACCGACAACGCAACCCTGGCGGACAACTCAGCGTCCTGGCGGACCTGGTGCGCTTCGACGCCGACACCGGCTTCAGAGACGTTCATGCGGCCCGCAACTCCGTCCGCAACATTGACGCGCCGCCCACCTGGGCGGGACCGGGCGCCTTCTCCCCGGCAAGATCAGCCAGCGTCCACGCCACGCGCAGGCAGCGATCGTATCCACGCAATGTCAGGGTTCCCTTCTCCAACTGTTCGTCCAGCGGCCGGGACACCTCTTTGGACAGGCGCCACGGAATTGCCCGCAGCACAGTGCCCGGCACGTCGGCATTGAGTCGCCAACCGAACGCCGACCAACGAGCCGCCTGACGCGCTCGAGCGGCCGTAACCCGTTCTGCCACAGTGGCCGTCGACTCCCCGCGACCCTGGGCCAATGAAGCCCGCGACACCGGAAGCAGGTTCAGACGCACGTCAACCCGGTCGAGCAACGGTCCCGACAGACGATTGAGGTAGGTCCGGCGCACCATCGCCGAGCAGGTGCAGTTGTTGTCCCGGGCAGCACCGCACGGACACGGGTTCGCCGCCAGCACGAGTTGGAATCGCGCGGGGAACCGCACCAACCGATCCGCCCTGGCGATGGTGACCGAACCGGATTCCAACGGCTGGCGCAACGCGTCCAGGACGTCCCGACGGAACTCCGGAGCCTCGTCCATGAACAGAACCCCCCGATGGACCAGGGTTGCAGCATAGTTCTGAGCTGGTTTCAATCTATCGTATGACCGCCTCTGTATGTGCCATCTACTGCCGGATTTCCAGTGACCGAGAGGGCGCCGGACTCGGCGTGCAACGTCAAGAGCAGGACTGCCGGAAACTGGCCGAGGAACGCGGCTGGGAAGTCGGTCACGTCTATGTGGACAACGACATCTCGGCATTCAGCGGAAGGGCACGCCCGCAGTATCAGCAGATGCTGGCGGATGTTGCCGCTAAGAAGTACGTCGCGATCGTCGCGTGGCACACGGACCGGCTGCATCGTTCGACCCGCGAACTGGAGGACTTCATCCAGGTCATCGGTGACGTGCCAGTCCATACCGTCCGCGCGGGTTTGCTGGACCTCAGCACGCCCGCTGGACGGGCAACGGCCAAGACCCTCGGCGCATGGGCGCAATACGAGTCGGAAGCCAAGTCGGATCGCATCAAGCGCAAGGCGTTGCAACTCGCCGAGGAAGGCAAAGAAGGCGGCGGCGGAACGAGGCCGTTCGGTTACACGTACGACCGGAAGAACATCGTTGAGGACGAAGCGGAGATGATCCGCTGGGCCATGCAGCAGATCTACCTCGGTTCGTCGTTGGGAGCGATCTGCGCGCGTTGGAACGACGAGGGCAAACCTCCCGTGACGGGCAAGGAATGGACCCAGCCGCAGGTACGCCGTGTCGCGGCCAAAGAGCCGGACTCCGAGACTGGGCAGGAGGTAATCCGCCGGATGACCGACGGGGAATCCGCAACCGCGATCATGCATGACTTGAACGCGCGGAACGTACCGATCTATGACCCGCCGCAATGGTCGCGGGTTTCGCTACGCCGCATGTTGCGCTCGGGCCGGATTGCTGGCTTGCGTCTTCGGCACGGCGAACTGGTCATCGTTAATGGGCAGCCCGTGAAAGGCCAGTGGCCCGCGATCATCACGCCGGAGGACTTCCTCAAACTGCGGACGATTTTGGACGATCCGCGGCGCAGGACCAACGGCGGCATGTTGAAAACTCGCCGGTTGTTGACCGGCCTGCTGGTGTGCTCAATGTGCGGCAGCAAAATGGTGTCGCGCCCGCAGCAGAACGAGAAGGACGGCACTCGGATGCCGTCGTATGTTTGCGACTCGGTCCGCGCTCGTCGGCACGGCTGCGGAAACGGCAAGTTGCGGGTGAAGGGCGCGCCGCTGGAGGACCTTGTCGTTGCTTCGTGGTTGTGGCATCTGCGCCCGGAGGAAAGCGACGCAGAACGCCCGGTGTGGCCGGACGACGCCGATCCCGAGCACCTGTATTGGATCGCACGTGGCATCGAGATTCAGTCTCAGATCTCCGAGTTGGACGAGGACTATTACGTGCGAAAGGAGATTCCGCGCGACAGGTGGCTCCGCATGTCGGACACCCTCAGCAAGGAGCTGGCCAATCAGCGCGAGATGGTCGTCAAGACGGCAGGCGTTTTCGCGTCGTTCGCGGACCTGCCCAGCACGCGCGAGGAATTGTGGCAAGAATGGCAATCCGAGTCGTTGGCGTGGCGACGGGCTGCGTTGGCGCGGGTCATCGAGCGTGTCGTCATACGTCCCGCGTTCCGTGGTCGCAACACGTTCGACGCGTCGCGGATCACCATTGAGTGGCGGGTGTAGGGGCCGCCATTGCCAGCACGATCCGCGCGGCGGAATACATCGCCCATGAACGGGTGGCCGGGTTGATTCCTTCGTGCAATCCGGTCGCGTCGAAGATCGCCATCCGATACATGTTGTCGAACTGCGCCACGACCCAGTCCTCGCCCTTGATCGCGGTGGCCTCAAGCAGCGCACTGGACCGAAACGAATCCCACATCTCGACGACCACCGAGCCGTGCTCAACCCATCGCCAGAACGCCTTGCCGTCGAGAATGTCGGGCGCGTCCACGTGGCATTGCGGACACAACAACGCGTAATTGCTCGGGTCACTGTCTGATCCGCCCAGCATTGATGGAACGGCGTGCGCTCGCTCTAGTCGCGTTGCTCCGTCATTGCAGCGCCAACACTTGAACCTCGGCCGGTCGTGCGCCTCAGCAATCCGCTTCATGCTCGGCACGCCGGTACGAACGCTCACGCGGTTGTTTCCTCACCCGCGTACGCCCCTGCCCCGCCCAGCGCGGCATAGAGCGTCGAACGCGCGACGCCTAGATCCCGCGCGATCCGGGACAACGGCACGCCTAGATCCTTTCGCTGCCGCGCGGTTTCGATCTGGTCCGCCGTCATCGCGGGCTGGCGGCCCTTGTAGACACCGCGCGCCTTGGCCTTGGCGATCCCCTCACGTTGGCGCTCGCGGATGATGCTGCGCTCGAACTCGGCAATGGCGGCAAACACGGACAGCATGAGTTTCGCGTTCGGGCCGCTGTCCTTCGACAGGATCAACTTCTCCTTGATGAACTCGACCGTCACGCCGTTGTCGGTCAACTCAGAAACGATGTTGTGTATGTCGATGGTGGACCTGCCGAGTCGGTCCATCGAGTGGACCAGCACTGTGTCCCCTTCGCGGGCGAACCTCAACATCTCCTCCAGCCCAGGTCGGTTCCGATCCTTGCCGCTTTCCTTGTCGGTGAATACCCGGTCCGCCTCGATGTCTTCCTGCCTGGCGGTGTTCTGTCCAGCGGTGCTTACGCGGATGTAGCTGATTCGCATGGTCTTAGATCCTCTGACGGTTGTGTTCGATTGACGACGAATCGAATCTATCCGAACACCTGTACGATTGGCCATCTGGATTACACCCTAATCGGACAGTCTCGCGGGGTTACCGAGACGCCCGCTACCCGCGGCGTTGTAACGCGTTCTGAGCCTCGTTCCTACCGTTGCCGCTAGTCGCTACCCCCGGCGCGCAATCGCCGCTCGGAACTGATCTCCGAGCCGCCTGCCGGCCAGTAACGGATCGTCTGTCGGCCATGTCTCCGGCCAGTCGCCCGCCAGCAAGTCCAGCACCGCGTCATGCTCGGCCACCTCCAGTGCCAGCGCCGACGCGAAGTCCGAATCGCTGGTGTCCTCCGGCGGTAGGTTTCGTTCGTAGGTCCGGTTCATCTGCGACGCGAACCGCAGGTGTAGCGCCGAGCTAACGCGGGCATGATCTTCGGCGCACAGCTGGTGCACGTGCGCGCCGCAGTCCTGGCAGGTCGGCACGCCTTGGCTGATGACGCCCCGGCATTGCACGCAGGAATACCGGCGCGGCTGTTTGGTGAACTTCGGCAACGGCCTGCCGTCGTTGAGTGTCTTCAGCACCGTTATGTGGTTTCCCGTTGGCCGACCCGGTTTCTTGCGCTCGCCTCGGCATAGCGGCGTATGCGCTGTCGAGCATTTCGCGTGTACCGGTTCGTTGCACCCTTCGCGCTTGCATCTGCGCGATCCTGTTGGCTCGCCGCAGACCGTGCAACTCGGCCCACTCCCTTTCCGGTTGTCGTGAGCGCATACCGCCGAGTGGGCAGATCGGCACGCGGAGTGCACCGCCTGGCCGCACGCTTCTCGGAAGCAGTGGCCGTTAGCTGGCTGGCCGCAAACAACACACGGTGCTTTCACGTCGTTCTCCTTTGTAGACACGTTTCTGGGGGCTCCGCTGGGGAGGTGAGACGGCCATTTGGGCTACAGCTGTTCACCAAGGGGTCTTTCCTATATATGTCTGCACTAGTCCGCGATACGACTGGAGCAGTACAGACTGGGGCGACTGGTCTATATAGACCAGTCGCGCCCCAGTCATCTGTACCAGTCGCTGTACCAGTCCCGCACTGGTGCAGTATCAGTCGCTGGGGACATATTCCAAGGACCAGTTTGCGCTATTACCGATGACGCGGTAGTCGTCCCTCTGGGGCGGCATGAACTTGCTCAATGCTCGGTCCAACGCCTCAGCCACCGCGTCCTCGACCTTTTCGGCAGCGATGCAGTACGTGTTCGTGCGAGTTCGCCCGTCGTCGCTATCGCCCAACGAATCCCACGTCTTGTACCCAGCGGCGACATCGTTATTGGTGATCGGAACGGGTCTCCCGTCCGGCGTGACGGCAATAGCGACGACGTCTGCCTCCCAACGAGCCGACGCACGAAAGGTTGTCCTTCCCCAATCCTGCTCGACCCTCGTTGAGATCAACCGCAAGTTCGGCGGCGCAGACACGACGTGCGAATGGTAGAAGCTTTCCATGATGCTGTTCTCCTTTACGCAAGGCCCGCAGCGCGAGCCAGATTGATGATGTTGATGCTGGATTGCAACGGCGCTGGCTTCCAGCCCGTTGCTTCTTGAATGAAGCCGCCTTTGTCTGCTCGACCGGGCCGCCACAATTTGTCCACCACAGGCAGCGTCGCGAAGTTGACTCGCTCCCCCGTGATGACATCTACCGGCCACGTGTAATGCGTCAACCAGTTGCCGTCATATAGCGGGTCGTCCTGGAACGGCGCAGCTTCAAACTTCCCGTTCCCAATGCCGCTGACTGCCCACCAGACACGCCGCTGCGGGCGCTCTGAGCATCGCGCCAGATAGCGGCTGAACAACTGGGCAGCGCTGATCTGGCTGGGCGCGTAGTCGTCTGACAGCGGGTCGCCCGAGACCTCCCAGTACAGCTCCAGTTCCGACTCGAAGCGGTAGCCGGTCTTGCGGCTTTCGCAGACGTACATCAGACCTCCTCCGATCCGAGCAACGGGTAGTGCCCAATCTTTTTGCGCTTCTCTTGCTGGGTGACGATGAGCTTCCGCTTTACGGCCTCTTCGACATACGGCTTGATGTCCCGCAGATTGGTTGCCTCTTTGAGGTCGTTGACGCCCGCGCCGGGATTGGCCCGGATTGCCGCAACCAAGCTGGCCAGTTCGGACTCGAACCGGTCCGCGTGGCGAGCGGACAGGTCCGCGAACGAGACGGGTTGCTCGTTGAACTCCGCGACTGTCACCAACGACGGCACGAGAAGCCCGTCTTCCGTTGCGGTCAGGGAGAACACGCCCGCGATGCTGCGGTCCTGTTGTCGCTCCGACACGCCACGAACCCACCCGGGCCGATCCTTCGAGACCACCAGCCGCGCTGAGCCGCTTTGGCCGCGAGCGAACGGCGTGATGACCTCCACCAAGAACGACGCGCCCCGGATACTGGCGCGCTTGTGTTGGGTGCCCAACGCTTCGCGCCCGTCCGATCCGCGCGCGATGTGGTCGATGGTCACGCATGCACCACCGGCCAACGTCAGCGGCAACAGCAAAGCCCGCTTGAACTCGGCGTAGTCGCTCTCGTCACGCGGCTTGAGGCCGAACGCGTTCATCGCATCGGTCACACCGTCCAGCACGATGACCTCGAACTGGCCGGACGCGATCAGGTCACCGAGCGCCCGCATCTCCTTGTCCGAGTAGCGGTCTGACGGTCCGATGTAGGTCAGGCAATCGACCACCACCGCGGCGTCGACGCCGAGCGCCATCAGCCGCGACGCGATGTCCACCATGCTGGACTCGAAGTCCAGGTAGAGCACCTTGCCGCCCGCCTGCATGACCTGGGTACACATGAACAGCGCGACCCATGTCTTGCCGGACTCGCTCTCGCCATGTAGGCCGTTGAGCAACTCGCCGTAGATCAGCCGCTCGCTGTCGGATCGCTCCAGCAACGTCGGCTTCGCCACGTCCAGATCCCCCGCCAGAACGGCGGCCATATCGGCAGGTGCCCAACTGGACTGCATCGCCGATGTGGACAGGGTGTCGTTCTCAGCGGCCAGCTTCCGCACCAGGTCCAGCAGGTTCGCCGGTCCGTAGTCCGTCACGGGCGAAACCGATTGGCCGTCTAGGGATAGCAGCACATCTTGCACTGCCTTTGCCTTACCCGTGTCGTCGGCACTCACCCGGTCAAACAGGGCTTTCAATTCCTCGGGTGGGAGCAGTTCATCCGGATTGGTCATCCTCGCCACCTCGGTATCCGCGACAGGTCCGCGCGGTAGTACTGCTCCGCTTGGCGGAGGCACTTCAGCGCATCGCGCCAACGGAACGAGTGCCCCGTCTGGGGAGTCACGTTCCAGACCGCGCTCATCAACGCTTCGACGACCGCCCGATTCCCGTTGTGTTGATTGAGCATTGACCGGCACCAAGCCAGACAGTCGGTGTCACGCGAGCCGGACACCGCACCGAAGCCGTTGCCCAGCCACCAATCCAGCTCAGGGACCTCCTCAGAGGACCGGCTGGCGGACTGGACCCGGACGGCATCTACGTCCGTCAGAAGCGCACCTGGCACCGCTGGCGGCGCAAGGAGGTCACCTTCCGACTCGTACATGACGAACGCGGAGCCGATATCGCGCGGATGGGTCTTGAAGTCACCCACCAGCGAGATCTCCCGAATCGACGGCGGCAGCGCAACCGGCTTACCGTCGGCCAGGACATCGACGCCGGGCAGCCACCCGATCCGCGATTGCTGCGGAGCGTGCAACCGAAAGTAGAAGTGCATGCCTCCGGAGGGTGACTGAACTCGCGGAACTGATTGCAGGTCAACGGAATTGACCTGACACCAGGCGGTGAACGCCGTCACTCCGTTCTGGCCGACCTTGTGCGTGTCGCAGTCCACAACCAGCACACGGTTAGGCATCCCGCAGACCATGCCGACGTTACAGACACGCGTGCTGCCGGACCAGACCGCCGCGACTTGCGCGACGTCCCGGATGCCGATGAAGGGCTTAGCCGAGGACGCCTCATCGAACGTGCGCCCTCGCGACCAGTCGTAGTGACACTCGTTGCTGCCTGGCATCATGGGTATCACCGCCACCCCGCGAGAGACCCACCACAGCGCGGCCTCCAGATACCCAGTCTTCGTGTTAGGCAACGGGATTGGGCTAGAATCAGACACGAGGACCACCGCTCATCCGCCTACGCGTGATCTTCTTCCGGCCCGCCGCAAGCTCTCCCTTGCGGCGGGCTTCACTTTTTGGCGGACGACCACCAGCCACGCCGAACGGCTGGGCCAGCATCTCCTCGGTAAACAGCTCCTCGACCGGAACGCCAAGCAGCTTGGGCAATCGTTCGAGAACCTCCGGACGCGGACGCGTCTTCCCGAGGAGCACTGCTCTCAGATGCAGGTACGGGACGTTGATCTCGGCCGACGCACTCGATGCGTTCCATCGCTGTGCATACAAGATGTCGCGCGCAGGCTGCACGACCCAAGGTGGATTCATGATGGGACTCCAGTTCAGCTACTGGAGTCCTGGCCGGTACGTCGATCACTCTTCACCGGCGGTCCGAACTCGGGTCTCTCCACCCTGTGTGGTTCCGCTAAGGACTACTGTAGCCCCCCGCTTACACCGTCACACAAACTCCGTTCCACTCCCCACGCACCCACCCGAATCCTGTTGCTGCGCAAACGAGTTGGGTACGCTTGACAAACCGCATAGGTGTGGTGGACCCTTCCATACACCGCCGATTGAGCCGAGACAGCCACCGAGCCCGGACGACGCGGACGTGACCAGACCGAAGAGGTAGACCCGGCGTGCACCCGCGCTGAGGACGTTGCCCGGTCTGTTGGGTGATCCATCTATCACCACGCCCCGGAAGGCAACTCACCATCATGCAACCCATCACTCGGTCTTTTCACGCCCGCGTCCTGTATCGCGGAAAGCCCAGATTTCACCGCGCCTACTTCCGCCAGTTGCAAGGAAACACGATGGGCGGAAGTCGCGTATCTAAGGTTCGCGGCTTGACCTGTAGACCCGACGATGACGGCGTCTACACCCTCCTCGTCTGGATCGCACGTCGTTCGGTGACCCCAGACAAGCGGCCCATCACGGAGCAGTTGGCTCGTGCGTGGGCGGACGCAGTGGACCAGTCCGGTTTCTACGAACCCGTGCTGGTCTCTTGCGACGTGGAAATGCAGGGACGCATCTATGAGCTCGACGAGTGGCTACCGGTATGACCTCCTGGCCGACTGACCCGGACGACAACGGCAACGCCCAGCCGAAGACGCTGAACGGACACACCAAGTTCGTGACGCGCAAGACCTGGCATGTCGTGGTCCGCAACGATCCGAATCCGCAGGAGTTGCTGGACTACCTGCTCGCGCGGTTCGGCCCCGGTGGTGACAAACCCGGCAGCAAGAAGATCACCGATGGCGAGGTCCGCGACAACGTGCTGACGATGACGGTGGTCTACACCGTCCGAGGTGGCTACCCGTCCGACCTGACGCGGTGGATTAGCCGCATCGCCAAGATCGACCCGCAGCACGTAACCGCGGAGCAGGTTGGCGACCCGGTCGTGACGGACTGGACCTAGACCGGTGGCCCGCTCTCGCTCTGAGGGCGGGCTACCGGCCTACGAATTTCTCGGGTTCCCGCACCGCCCGGACCTGCAACTTCACCCGTCTCGTGGGTGAAACCGACTGTGCCGCAGTGGGTTTCACGTTGCACACGGGTCACTCTCCTAGTTCTGTTGCTCCTGTTGGCCCCGAGGTACGGGACCCGGAAGGAAGCAATGACCACAGCACGCGACCTCGCCTACGAGGTCCTGAACGAGACCGCCGTTCCCGCCTTCGTCCGCAAGGTCGAGGACTTCGAGCAGACCCACGACTACATGTGGATCTTCGACCCGGACGTCGACAACGTCGTCGGTCTGGTCAAGCGCGGCACCAACCGCGCCGAGGTCGTCGTCTACCTGGACCGCAAGGACTTCGAGGGTGG
This sequence comes from Branchiibius sp. NY16-3462-2, assembly GCF_001594145.1. Classification (GTDB taxonomy): domain Bacteria; phylum Actinomycetota; class Actinomycetes; order Actinomycetales; family Dermatophilaceae; genus Branchiibius. Next base: position 94,305 of record NZ_LVCF01000043.1, read on the forward strand.
TGAGTCGCTGTGAAGATGACCGTCTCCGAACTGCGCGACCTGCTCGCGGACCTGCCCGGTGACGCCGAGGTCCGCATGGCGACCCAACCGCACTGGCCCATGGCCAGCCAGCTACGCGGGATCGCGACCGGCAGCAGCATCGCCGGCGAGACCCAATGCGACGAGCACGGGTACTACTCGTGCGACGACTGCACGGACGACTCGGTCGTCTGGCTGGTCGAGGGTGACTCGATCTTCGATGACCCGTACGCGCCGCGTGCCGCATGGGACGGGACGGTCCGCTGATGGCTACCACCTCCGAATGGGTCCGCCGCGACTCGGCCAAAATGTACGACGCGCTGCGCAAGATCCGCGACGAAGCCGAAGCGGCTTTGGCCGCAATGGAAATGTCCCAGATGCCCGAATTCACCCGCGACCTGGAAGCGCTGGCGCTGGTCGTGGACCGCGCCGAGACGCGGCTGATCTCGGCCAACGCAGGCGACCCGGACACGTACCGCATGCACCGGACCATGGGCGTCATGGACGCCCGGGCAGGGGTCTAGTCATGCCGCACATCAAGAAGCCCCGCAACGCAGCCGCCGAGGTCGATCTGACGCGCAAGACGCCGTGGGGAACCGAGTACCGCGTCGCCCGAACCGCGACCGCCGGAGTTGCCTGTGATCAACGGTGGGTCACCATCTGCCTGGAGCACAACACCCAGCACGGGTCCGACACATTGCGGACCGCCTGCACCGCTGGCACCCGCGCCGCGGTCGCCGAGTGGTGCAACGCCTGCGCGGTCCTGCGCGACGGGCCCCCTGAGCCTGTGGAACCGGCCCCTGCGACCAATCCCGCCCGGAAGCGGACGACGCCCGTCCGCAAGCCCCAGAACACCCGCGCAGCCAGCGCGGGGAAGTGAAAGAGGAAATGATGAAGATGAAGAAGAAGACCGTGGCCGTAACCGCAGCCGGTGGCTTGCTGATCGCCGGTGGCGGAACCGCACTGGCCGCGTACCTGCTGCAGGCCAAGGTGGACGGCACCGTCGCGACCCGCTCGATGAACTACACCTGGGCCGCGAACCCCGTTGCCACCGCGTCCGGTTCGGCCGCCGTGTGCAACGTCAGCGGCTCCGGTGACAAGCTGACGATCAACGTGCAGGGTTACCCCGGTGACACGTGCACGGTGAAGGGGACGATCATCCTGACCGCCTCCGAGAACGCGCGGATCGTTGGCTCGAAGTTCACCCTGCCCGCAGGCTGGACCTCGTCGTTGGACTCGTGCGGCCTGACCGTCGTGCAAGGCGCGGCAACGCCGGTTCAGTTCACCATCAAGGCGGGCGACTCCGGGTCGGGTTCGCTGGCGACCGGTGACGGCCTCCAGATGGCTCCGGTCTCCCAGGTCGGAATCGGCGCGGTGACCTGCACGACCAGCTAGCCCGCGCAGCACAACAGGAAGCCCCGGCCAGAGGTGTTGGCCGGGGCTTCCCGTGTGTTCAGAGGCTATCTCAGCCCCCCTCGCGTCCCGGACGGTTGGTTGTCCGTCGGCGACACGAACGCCTCTCAGCGCCCGCTACGACGACCCCAGACCGCGGACGCGGTTCTGTTCCTCGGGACTGGAGTTGATCGGAGCCTCCTGGCCCTCGTTGACGTCGGCGAACATCAACCGGCGCTGCTTGGTGTAATCGTCCTCCGGCAGGTTGCCGTCACCGGAGAAGTCGGCCATTTCGCTCATTGTCGTGCCTGCGCTTTCAGTCGTCGCCGCATCTCAGCGGCAGTTGGATTCACGGGCGGGAACGGAACGGCCTCGGCCATCTGGTCACCGAACGTCACCAGGTCAGCACGCGGTGACCTGGGAATGTCACTGTCCGCGTATGGATCTGGCGCGGGCGGTTCGGAGACGATGACCGCGTCCTCGATGTCGTCGTCATCGACGATGACGATCTCGGTGGCCGACGCAAAGGTCTGCTCGAACTTGTGCGTGACGCCGATCTCCGCGACCTTGGCACCGCCCAAGCCCGCCCGGTCGAGCACCGATTCCGCGATCTTGCGCCGCTCCTGGATGGGGATGGAATCGTCCCGCATCCATTGCAGCAACCGGGACACCGCATCGTCGGCGGCCATGATCAACCGCTCGGCCGCTTTGGCTTTGACCTGCGGTGCCGCCCCGCCGTGAGTTCGGCAGACGACACCGCCTTTCATCGCCAGGTGTTTGCACTGGTTGCCGCTGCGGCGACTCTTGGCATGGCAGCGGGTCGCGTTGGGATGCTCCAGCCACCACTGCTCGGACAGCTTCGTCGTCATCGCCCTAGCACCGGGTACTTGCTGAGTAGCCGGTCGCGTTCAGCTGCCGGGTCCGCGATGACGGCGTTGGTCGCGGCCAGATCAGCCTCGAAGCTCTGACGCCGTCCAGCTAGGTCGGCGTAGCGCGAACGAGCCTTGCGGAGCCTGGCAACCGCCTGAGCCTTAGTGATCCGTCCGGCCTTGGCCGCGTCGAGCACTTCGCGCGCTTCGTTGTTCAGTTCGCGAAGCTCGTTCTCGATCTGCTCGGCCGCCTGCGCCAACTGGTGCGTCTTGTCGATTGCCTGGGTACGGATCGACTCGGCTTGCTGCTCGGCGTCCTTCTCGTCCAGCTCGGCGTGTAGCTCACGGGTGGCCTGCGCGTGCTGCTCCTGCGCCAGCACGGTCAGTACGTCGTTGCGGTTGATGTCCATCAGGCCACCCCGTACTTCTCGGCCAACGCCGCATCGGACTGGGTGTCGTCGGCGTAGATCGCGGCCCGCGCTGCTTCGCGCTTGCCAAGCTCAACCGTGGCGTCCTCCGCCTCGGTCAGCAACGAATCCACCGACAGGTAATGCGCGTTCAGCTTGTCCGCATCGACCTTGCGTGGCTGGGGACTGGTGCTGCGGCTGCGCCAGCCGCCGTCCGTTGCGATCGGCGCGGCGCTGTTGGGATCGGTACTCATGTGGTTGTTCTCCTGTTCGTCCCGTGCAGGACGCCCGGCGCAAACGGGACGAGAGCCACCGGGCGTCCTGCTCTTGATCGCTCAAGAAACAATGCCGGTCTATCTGGATGCGCCCGGGAGATCGCACCGGGTCGGATCCGGCCGCTGCCGCCGCCGACCACGCTGGCCATCGACGCCCCGTGATGCGGCGCGACGAAGGGTGGATGGGTCAACAACGGCGACCGGCCGTCCTCCCCCGAACCCAATGCTCCCAGCACCGAATGCACCGCAGTGACCTGCAATGCATCATCGACACCCAGCGCAGGTAGCAGACCCGGAAGGCGCTCGGCCAACATCGTTTTGCCCGCTCCGGGTGGACCAACCATCGCCATGTGATGCCCACCTGCTGCGGCAGCCTCGAGGGCGAAGCGGGCCTCGACCTGCCCGACCACGTCTGCCAGGTCCGGCACTATGGGCGCGGCAGGCTCCGAGGTGGTCGGCACAACGACCGGCGGCACCGGCTTCCCCTTGTGTTGCAGCCGATACCTGCTGACCAGCGAACCCAGGTCGGTCGCGGGCAGCACTTCCATCCCCGGCACCAGCGCGGCCTCCGCGGCATTGGCGGTGGGCACCACCACCTTCGTCAGCCCGGCGGCCGCCGCCGCCAGCACGGCCGGAAGCACTCCCGGCACCGCCCGGATCGTGCCGTCGAGACCCAGCTCGCCGATATGCACCACCTCAGCGATCTGGGCGTTGTCCACGACGCCGGCAGCCGCCAATGCGGCGATCGCGATCGCGACATCGAAACCCGAGCCTTGTTTGGGCAGCGACGCGGGCGAGAGGTTCACCGTCACCCGCTGGCGTGGCAGTTGCAGCGCACTGTTGGCTGCAGCAGAACGCACCCGGTCCGGCGCCTGACGGCAGGCCGTGTCCGGCATGCCCACGATCGTGAACGCCGGAAGTCCCGGCGCAGAGTCGGCCTCCACCTCGATCGGCACCCCCTCGATACCCGTGACGGCCACCGCGCGGGTGCGCCCCAATGTCACTGTGCGTGAATCGAATTCCTCATCACGTCTCACCCCCTGCAGAACAGCCTGGACGGCCAGGGGCGCCAGACGAAAGCCAAGCGCCCAGCGGTGTGGACAACGTGTCCCTCCCAGATCGCCATCCACAGGACCGACGACATGTTGCACGGATCAACTCGCCATGCAACACCGCTCACATCGGTCGGATAAGGGTTCACGATGGCCCGGTGACCTGGCCCGTTGTGGAGCGTTCTGGCCGGGTATCCGCGGGTCCGTACGCCGCTCACTCGTGGTCCCTGCTCGATGACCTGCAGAGTGCAGCCAGTTGGTTGTTGTGGACCCACCGGATGGCCTCGCCGTTCGGCGCGCTTCCCGGATCGGCCTTTGCCGCCCACGCCGAGTCCGTCGGGGTGTCGTTGTCGACGTTCGTGATCTCGCGGGCGGAGTCGGGCAGCGGACCGGGCTGGGCAGGAGCGATCCCCGGGTACGAGGTGGCGCTGGGACTCGCGCCGGCGACCCTGCTCGCGCCGCTGCGCGGTGCGGCCCGTCTGCAGCCGGACCTGCCCGAGTCGGCGACCCTGCTGGAGCAGGCACGACTTCCCGACGACCCATCGGTCGTCGATGAGTGTTATGACACCTACCTGGCCAGCGGCCAACTTCCCGGCTATCGCTGGATCCAGCTCGCCCAGCTCCTCACGAAGACTGACTCGACCCATCTTCCGCGAGAGCTCTTGCGGCAGTGGATATTCCGCCTGGTCGATGAGTTCATGCGCTCGGTCAACTACGCGTACTACTGCCGGATGGAGGCTGCCTCCATGTTCGCGAGCCACCCGGCGACCGCCCCTCTGCTGCTGGATGCGGTCACGGCCCTTGCCACTGCCCCTGGCGCATCCGGCACCCGCGACGCATGGGGTCTTCTGGGTGACATCACCGATCACGCGACGATTTCCAGCATCGTCGACCGGCTGCCCGTCTGCGAGGACGACCAGTTCGCTGGTTTCTGCTTCGCCCTGTGGCAGCACAGCCACCTCGGGCTGCTTCCCCGGCACCTGAACACTGCGTTGGCCGACATCCTTGTCGACCGTACGGCGACCTGGACCCTGTCCTCGATGGAGCCGATCGCGGTGCTCGCCTCAGCCCTTCCGGTCCGGCATCGCGACCGGGTCCTGGCGGCCATCGACGCCGTCCATCCGATGGCCCGGATGTCCGGCGGCCGCGAGAGGCGCAGGATCGATGCCGAGCTGCAGGTCTACCTGGACGTTGCGGCGGCGGCCAGTTGGCCCGGCCACCCGGACTCAGTGCTGCGGGAAATGCTGCGTGTGGTGCTGTCGGCGGCCAGCCCAGGCGTGCAGTTCCACACCGCGAGCCTCTTGCAGGTCAGTCCCTATGCGACCGCGCTCACCGACGCCGCGCTACACCTCATCGACCTGCCGCATACTCCGGCGGAGACGTTCCAGTTGGCGACCTACCTCGTGTCCCGGTTGGCATCATCGGACAACACCGACGCGGTCGACGCACTGGTCCACCGGCCCGAGCCCGACCTTGCCCGGATCGGCCTCATGGCCTGCGCGCACCTGCGGCACGACATCGGCGACGAGCAGTTGCGGGCAGCTGCCAGTGATCCGGCCAAAGCGTCCATGGCGGTCTACTACGCAGGGATGAGCCAGCATCCGTTGTTGCACTCACCGGCCTTCAGCGGCCCCAGCGCCGATTGGTGGCGCATCCGCTCCGGCGGCTGCTGGGACTGACGGGCTCCGCCGCCGCGCCGTCAGCAACGAAACCAGCACGCAGACAAGGATGTTGGCCACCAAGGCAACGATGCCGACGTTCACGTGGTGCCACGACTGCGGCAGGAACGGCAGCACATCGCCGGCCGTGTGCTTGCCCAGCGTCAGCCAGGTCACGAGTACGGCGCCCACCACCATCCCGGCGCCCGCACCCCACGTGGTGACCGGGTTGCGCGGATGCAAGCTGGCGATCATCGACGGGAACAGCTGAGTGACGAAGGCATAGCCGAGCAGTAGGAGATTCACGATCGCGTCGCCGCCGGCGAAGGTGAGGTACAACGCGACCAGGGTGATCACCGGCACCAGCGCTTTGGCGACCATCGCCGTCTGCCGACCGCTCAGACCGGGCCGGAACTCCTGCACCACGTTCTTGGCCAGCAGGGTGGCCGAGGTCGAGAGCAACATCGCGCCGGGCACGAGTGCGCAGAAGATACCCGCCGCACCGATCAGACCGACCACGACCGGGGAGAACGTCTTGCGGCTGATCGCCAACAGCGACAGGTCTCCGTTGCTCAGGCCCGGCACGACCAGCACCGCCGCCAGACCGGTGAAGAAGACGAAGAGCAACACCAGTTGATACAGCGGCAGGAACATCGCGTTGCGCCGGAAGGTACGCGTGTCCCGGGAGGCGTAGATCGCGCCGAAGTAGTGCGGCCACATGAAGAAGCCCAAGGCCGACAGCAGGATCGAGGTGATGAACCAGCCCATGTCGTGGCTGGGCAGATTCGCGCTGAGGAAGCCGGGCTTCTGCTCATGAATTTTCTGCATCATCGATCCGACACCGCCGAAGTAGTGCATCGGTAGGTAGATACCGATGAAGACAACCACCACCAACACCAGGATGTCTTTGACCACTGCGTTCCAGGCAGCGGCGTGGATCCCCGCGACGACGACGTACACCGCCATCACGATGGCGCCGATCCAGATCGCCGCAGTCCGTGACAGTGAGCCGTAGGAGGTCTCCTGGACGATGATCCCCAACCCGGTCAGTTGCAACTCCAGGTAGGGCACCATCGCCACGATGCCGATCAGAGCGACGATCAACGACAGGTTGCGGCTGTCGTATTTGCGACGGAACCAGTCAGGTTGCGAGACCAGTTTCTCCCGCTTGGCGTACCGCCAGATCGCCGGCGCCAACCAGTACGAGATGACGTAGGCCAGGGCGCCGTATCCCAGGATGTAGAACGCCGCGCCGCCGTAGGTGTACGCGTACCCGCTGGCGCCCAGGAAGGTGAAGGTCGTGTAGATCTCTCCCGCCAGCAGCAGGAAGACGAAGATGGCGCCGAAATTGCGCCCGCCCACGCTCCACTGCTCGATATCCATCTCCTTGCCCCGGCGCGACCACAGTCCCAGGACGAGCGCCAGGACGAAGAAGGCGATCAGAACAACCAGCGCCGCGTTCACAGCGAGTCCTGCTCGTTGTCGCGGTTCTGCGGATCGATCAGATACACGATGGTCATGCAGACGGACGTCAGGATCACCCACGCGACCATCCACACCAGCAGGAACGGCATCCCCAGGATCATCGGCGTATCCCGATTGGCGAACGGGACCAGCACGAGGATCCCGATGAAGGGCAGCGCGCCCAGGGCGAATCGCACATAACTGCTTGCGGTACGCCGCGTGGCCGGAACGGTCTGAGACATCGCTTCTCCTTGGCTCACCACTGGTTCGTTCGACCATAGAGACGCAAAGTAGTTCAGTGGGGTTTGCGCGCCACCCCGTTCATGCGATGTCGCACACGTGCTGCACCAGTGGCACCTGTCCCGCTCGGTGCCACACCGCTACCACGTCCACCCGCACCTGGTTCGCGCTGTACGAGTGCTCCTGCAACCACTGCCCTGCAAGTCGGCGCAGCCGCACCGCTTTGCGGTGATCGACGGCAGCCAACGGACCACCGAAGGCATCGGACCGGCGGGTCTTGACCTCGACGAAAGCCAGCACCCCGCTTCGCTGATCGTGCGCGATCAGGTCGATCTCGCCGTACCTGCACCGCCAGTTGCGCTCGATGACCTGCCACCCGGCGTCGGTGAGGAACCGCACGGCCACCTGTTCACCCCATTGGCCGAGGGTTGCTCGCTGCGTTGGCACTCCATTACTGTGCCGGTCCGCCCGGACGTCGGCAGCGCAGCCTGTGGACAACCTCGTGAGGCACGTCACACGCAACAGTTGGTATCAGAGCGGCGGTTCTATCCCTCTTAACCGAACGTGAGGACAATGCGGAGCATGGATGACGGTCACGTCAGTGATGCCATGGCGCCATCACCCTCAGATGAAGAACAACCGGTGTGGGATCTCGCAGCGGCCGCGTTCCGCGAGTGGGTGGACGGCGGGGCAAAGGTCGACCCACTGGTTCAGGTCATGACGCCGGTGCTCTGGCACGTCGTACGCGCCTGCGGCCTGCACGAGGACGATGCCCGGGATGTCGTGCAGAGCACCTGGCTGGCGCTGGTGCGCAACCGCGACCACATCGCCGACCCGCAGGCCATCGCTTCGTGGCTGACCATCTCGGCCCGGCGGGAGGCCTGGCGTGTTGCCCGGCGCAGTCGCAGCCAGACCTCGACCGACCCGGAGATCCTGCAGGACGCCGATCTGGATCGAAGCGACCTGGCCACCCACAGCATCGATCCTGCCGAGACCGTGGCCCTCGGCGATGACAACCAACGACTGTGGCTCGCCGTGGCCAAACTCGACGAACGATGCCAGAAGCTGTTGCGGATCGTGGCGTTCGAGCAACGGCCCGACTACCGCACCATCGCCACGGAACTGGATATGAAAGTCGGCAGCATCGGACCGACCCGGTCGCGATGTCTACAAAAACTTCGCACTCACCTGGGGGAGACAATGGAGGACGAAGAATCATGAGCGCCTGGACAGACGAGGAACTGTACGCCCGGTTGCGTGCCATGTGGTCGCAGAGCGACCCCGTGCCGACCGATCTGGTCGAGAGCAGCATCGTTGCGATCGAATCCGAAGGCATGGCAGAGGAATTCGAGCTTCTCGCCATGTCGTTCGCCGACCGCGAACTGCTGGGGACCCGGGGCGGACAGACGGAAACGCCCACGGTGGTCGAGTTCTCCGGCGAGGACTTCAGTGTGGTCGTGCGGATCAGTTCGGTGGGCCCCGGCGTACGTCGATTGGACGGCTGGACCGACCCGCCCACCGCAGGCACGGTGCGGATCCCGTCCGCTGACGGCGAGGTCACTGTGCCCATCGATGAGAACGGCCGCTTCGAGGTCGCCGAACATCCTGCCGGCGCGATCCGCCTCTGGTTTGACCGTCCGGGCGGTCACCGCTCGTCCACCCCCCACTTCGACGTCTGACCCATCAGGCCAACCCAGGGTTGGCCCTGTTCAGGAGGTATGTGTCATGCCCTCACGTGAAGAGCCGTTCCAGATCGTTGCAGCCCCGGTTGCGCCGCGCCGCGCTTCAGCTGATGCGAGCGCGAGCCGATGGCACGTACTGGACACCGACGCGACTCCTGATGCGCCGGCCACGGCCTATGCACCGCAGACCCTGCTGATATCGCACCTGCGGGGGGACGCCGACAACTTGCTGGAGCGGCTGGAAGAGGCCGCTCGGGTCTTCGGGTGGACGGTGACCCCCGACGAGGACTACCAGGTGTCAGCCCCTGACTCCGCTGACGCCGTCGCCGATCGTCAGCAACGACTGCCCTGGGCAAGCGGCCCGTTGGCCGTGACCCGGGTGACCATCGGCACCGACCCCGGACGCGCGGTCAACGAACCCGAGGCGTGGAAGCTCCTGCAACGGGTCCGGACCATCAGCGGTGCCAACTCGGATCTTCCGGTCGGACTGGACCACGCACTCCTGACAACTTCGGTCACGACGCACGGGAAAATCTCCAAATGGCCAGTGTCGATAACCCCGCAGGGGAAGATCTCCAAATGGCCCGTAACTACCACCGGTGGCTCGGGATCGGGTCCGGCGGATAGTTACCTCGCTGCCGGGCAAGGTGGCCGTGAACCCATTCGTTTCCTCGGCCCGGCGCCGGATCGTGGTCCTGATCACGGCCGCACAACTCGGCGGCCATCGGTCGGAATCCTTGATAGTGGTTGCGGCGAGCACGCGTGGCTGACCGATGTGCGACGGCATGTCCTGGGTGCGAGTGGTCAGCCGATCGGGGAGACGGACCCGGCCACCGACCCGGAGATACACCCGGACCTGCACGGTCCGCTCGACGACACCGTTGACGTTTTTTCCGGCCACGGAACGTTCATGGCTGGCATCGTGCGGCAGACCTGCCCATCGGCCGACATCGTGTCGTGGCGGCTGGTGGGCGCGGACGGCACCATCGCGGAATCCGAACTTATCCGGGCACTGAACCAGATTGCCGATCTGCTGGAGTCGGGCACGCGAGCTCTCGACGTGCTGGTCCTGGCGCTCGGCTTTTACCATGAGTCACCGGAGTACGCGCAGATCGGCGCCCTTCTCTTCGAGACCCTGCTGCGGATCCGTCGAGCAGGCACTGTGGTTGTCTGTTCGGCTGGCAACGACTGCACGGACGCGCCGTTCTATCCGGCCGCGTTCGCGACGTGGAACGACGACCATACGATGGGTTCCCCCGTCCGGGACGCGGCGCCGCTCATCTCGGTGGGTGCGCTCAACCCGAACGGCACTGTGGCGCTCTTCTCCAACTCCGGACCGTGGGTGACCTGCTACGCGCCGGGTGCCTCGGTGATGAGTACGACGCCTGCTACCCGAGGCGGGCTCGAACCGGTAGCTCGGGCGGAGGCCTACGGACTGATCCGGGAAACGATCGATCCCGATGATTCGACCAGTGGATTCGCCGTGTGGAGTGGGACCTCGTTCGCCGCGCCCTATGTCGCGGGCGCGATCGCCGACCGGCTGCAGGACGAGTTGCCAGCAAGCGACCGTCCGACGCAGCCTGCGGGAATGGACGCCGTCTGGCACGTGGTGAGCGAGTTGACCGGCGTGCGGCGATAGTCAGAAAAGCACGGGACAGTGCGACGGCAACGTCGCTACCGTGGGACATCCCGGGCCTGCACCGGGACCAGTCGACGAAATGACGAGCCAATGCTGTCCGCAGTGGATCTGTATGAGCGCGCTGTCGAGCATGCACGGGCCGGACGCAATCGCGCCGCCCGGCGGGATCTCGATGCCGCGGCACGGCGAACCACGGACCGCGATCTGCTGGCCCGCGCGAAGATCACCGGTGCTTTTCTACAGGCCAACACCGACGTTCCCGCAGCGATCAGGACATTGGATGAGCTGCTCGCGGAGCCTGGGTTATCGTTCGAGACGTTAGTGCTCATCCATGCACAACGGGGCGGAATCCTCATCGAGACCGATGGTGAGCGCGCGCTGGTTAACCTGAACTTTGCCGCGGAACACCTCAGTCACGATCCCCTGCGGCTGATGGCAGTGCTGTTCAACCGGGGCTCCGTCTGGCTTCTGCGGGACGACCCACGACGAGCCAGCACCGATTTCGACCGGGCGGCCGAGTTGGCAACTACCCACGGCTTGGAGTGGCACGCGGCGAACGCTCGATTCAACCAGGGCATGGCGTCGATGGCGGCTGGGGACCTGGTGCACGCACTCCGTCTGATGGAGGACTCCCGGCCACTCATCGAACGCCAGTCGCCGGTACTGGCCGCCTCGGCCGAACTCCTGCGTGCAGAACTCCTGCTGTCGGCAGGATTGCCCGACGAAGGCACCGAGGTGCTGCGCACCTGTGTGACGAGCTTCGCCAGGCATCGGATGAGGACCGATCAGGCCGAGGCGGAGTACCTGCTGGCCCGCACCCTGGCGGACACTGATCCGAGAGAGGCAGTCCGACTCGCCCGGCGAGCGGCGGCACGGTTCCGTCGGCTGGGTGGCAAGAACTACGCCGACCGCGCCGATGCCCTGGCCCTGGCAACGTCGCTGAACAGCCGTCGCAAGGACACGGCCAGCGTGCGCGGTGCCGAAGAACTGCTGGACCGCCTCGAGAGTGACGATCTCACGAGCGCTCGCGACCAACTGCGACTGGCGTTGGAATTGCATCACGTCCGCGCCGGCCGACCGTGGCCACGCACCCCGGATCTACCGGATTCGGCACCCCTCGTCTCCCGTCTGGCCGAGGCCGAGGTGCGCGTCGAGATCGCGAAACTGACCGGCAACACAGACGAGGCCCTTGACCGCGCGCGGGCATCGGTCGAGTTGCTGCGCGCCTGGCAAGGCACGACGGACAGTCCGGAACTGCGCTCCAGCCTGGCAATGCACGGTTATCGCATCATCGAACACGCCGCATCTGTCGCTATGTCCGGCGGTGACGTTAGCGACGTTTTCGAGTGGTCGGAACGCTCGCGCGGATTCGTCGTCGGCAACGTAGAAGTCGGCGGTACCGAGTCCGACGAGGTGGAACCCGCGGAGTTGGAAGCGCTGCGTGGGGTACTCGCAGGCAGCGCCGGCCATGACACACCCGAGGTCGTTCAGCTGCGTGACCGGGTGCGTCGACGCCAGTGGGCGCGGGAACGCATCTCGCGCGTCGGGATCGACATCGTCGACATCGAGCACACCCAGCGTGCCCTCGAGGAGCGCGACGCCACCCTCGTTGCGTACCTATCGGACCCCACCGAGGTCAGTGCCGTCGTGATTGGCGGCAGCGGAGCCCATGTTGTCCCCATCGGCAGCCGGTCCGCGATCCGCGCTGCGCTCGCCGGGCTTCAAGCCGACCTGGACATGACCTCGGCCGAACTGCGCCCCGGCCTCAGTGACGCCGTCCGACGCAGCCTGCGAGCCCGCCTGAGCGCACTCAGCAAACGCATCTGGTCGCCGCTTGAGTCCTACGTCGGCACCCGGCGGGTGGCAGTGAGCGCACCGGCCGCACTGGCCGCAGTGCCGTGGAATCTCCTTGCACCGCTGCAGGATCGGTCTATTTCGGTAGTCACCAGTGCAACGCACTGGATGCACCACGCCGGAGCCATGGACCCGATACGGAAAGTCGGTTTCATCGCCGGCCCCAATGTGCCTCGTGCAGACACCGAGATCGAGCACGCCGCGAAGCAATGGCCAGGGGCCACAGTCCTCGAGGGTCCTGAAGCAACGACCGCCAACGTTCGCACGCTCGCCAGGGAAACCGATCTTCTGCACGTCGCGGCACACGGTCGGCACACCCCCGGCAACCCGATGTTCTCCGGGCTGGAACTACTCGACGGCCCCTGGTTCGGCCACGACGTCGCCGAGTTGACCATGGTGCCATCGGTCGTCGTACTCTCCGCCTGCGAGCTGGGCCGCTCCACGGCCCGGTGGGGCGAGGAGACGATCGGGATGGCGCGGGCCTGGCTGCACTCCGGCGTGCGCTGTGTGATCGCAGCGCCCTGCACGGTCAACGACGCCGCCACCAGCGACTACCTTGCCGCCGTCCACTCCGGGCTGGCCAGCGGCCTGGCGCCGTCCGACGCACTGCTCGCGGCCGGGCCGGACGAGCGGGCGCCGTTCCTGGCGTTCGGCGCCGGGTTCTGAAAGGCGATTACGCCTCCGGCATCTCCATCTCGCGCGCCGGCAACTCCTCGACGTTCACGTCTTTGAAGGTGAGCACGCGCACCTTCTTCACGAAGCGCGCGGGACGGTAGACGTCCCACACCCACGCGTCGTTCATCCGCACGTCGAAGAACACCTCGGCGCCCTCGCCACGCACTAGTACGTCGACGTCGTTGCACAGGTAGAACCGGCGCTCGGTCTCCACCACATGGCTGAACAGGCCGACCACGTCGCGGTATTCGCGATACAGAGCAAGCTCCTGCTCCGTCTCATAACGTTCCAGATCCTCGGCGCTCATCAGCTCACTCCTTCCAGATCCACGGCCGCGTCACCGGCAACAAAGCGGCGCCACGACCGCCGGTGCAACTCGCACGGGCCGTGCTCGTCCAACGCCGTCAGATGCTCGGGCGCGCTGTAACCCTTGTTCGCGGCCCACTGGTAGTGCGGGTACTGCTCGTGCAACTCCGTGAGCATTCCGTCGCGCTCCACCTTCGCCAGCACACTGGCCGCTGCGACGGAAGAACACTTCATGTCCGCCTTGATCAGCGTGCGGACCGGCGGCAGGGTCGGCTGCGCCAGCTCGGCGAACAGCCCGACCCGTGCCGGATCGGTCAGCCAGTCGTGGTTGCCGTCCAGGATCACCAGATCCGGCCGGACCGGCAGCGCCGCGAGCGCGCGGGTGCCGGCGAGCCGAAGCGCAGCGATGATGCCGATCTGGTCGATCTCCGCCGCGGACGCATGCCCCACGGCGTACGCGAGCGCCCACCGCCGCACCCGCGGCACCATCGCCTCACGTGCCGCCGGCGTGAGCAGTTTGGAGTCCCGCACGCCCTGGGGCGCCGTACGACACGTCTCATCGATCACGACGACACCGACGCTCACCGGACCGGCCAGGGCGCCGCGGCCCACCTCGTCCATCCCGGCCAGCAGCCGGTAGCCCTCCCGCTGCAGCGCCCGCTCGGTGCGCAGCGTGGGCACCTTGGAGGTTCCCGTACGCCGAGTGCGCACCGAGGTGCCCACCGCGCTACCGCTGGTCACGGCGTACCGCTCATGGCGACGGGACCTTCGCGAACACCTCGGGGTGCGAACCCACGGTCTGGATACGGTTCAACGGCCACGCGATGGCAACCACCTCACCGGTGATGTCGCTCATCGGCACCGAACCGGTCTTGCCCGTGCCGTTGTCGTGGCCCCGCGAATCCCACGAGTCCCCCCGGTTGTCGCCCATCACCCACACCGAATTCGCTGGCACGGTGATGTCGAACTTCTGGCCGCTGGGCGCATTGCCCGGCTTCAGGTAGGACGACTCGTTGATCGCGACCCCGTTGATCTTCAGCGGTCCACCGGAGTCGGCGCACGTCGCGTCGCACACCACGTTGTCCCCCGGCAGGCCGATCAACCGCTTCACCACGTGATGACCACCGGCCGGCAGGATGCCCACCCACTCCAGGCCGTTCTTCACGACCGCCTTGAGACCGGTGCTCTCCGGACCCATCTCGCCCCAGGAGGGCGGCGCTTCGAAGACGATCACGTCGCCGCGGTGCAACGGCGAATGCTGCGGCGTCAGTTTGCTGACCAGGATCCGGTCACCGACGTCGAGGGTGTTCTCCATCGACTCCGACGGGATCGAGAACGGCTGCACCAGGAACGTCTTGACCAGGAAGGACAGCGCCAGGGCAATGACGACGATGATGACGAGTTCACGCAGGAAGGAACCCCGGGACTTCTCCTTGCGACCGGTCTGAACCGGCGGTGCGGCGCCGGGCGGCAGTTGCTCGTCCGGTGGTGCGTCCGTCATGGGCCAGACCCTTTCGATGCGACGTCGTAGATGTCAGGGTAATCCGACAGCGTGCCGATACGGTCCAGCGGCCAGATGACCACGATGGCCCGGCCGGTGACGTCGGAGATCGGCACTGACCCGGTGGCACCGGTGCCGTCGTCGTGGAAGCGCGAATCGGCGGAGTCACCGCGATGATCACCCATGACCCACACCGAGTCAGCGGGCACGGTGATGTTGAACTTCCTGCCGCTGGCGGCATCGCCCGGGTAGATCTGGGACTCCTTCAGCGGCGCGCCGTTGACGGTGATCTGACCAGCCGCGTTGCAGCACACCACGTGATCACCAGGCAGTCCGATGACCCTTTTGATCAGATGGTTGTCGCCCGCGGGATAAAGCCCGACGAATTCCAGCGCGTTCTGCACCGCCCCGCTCAGACCGGTGCGCTGCGGCGGGTCATCCTCGCCCTCCAGCCAACCGCCCGGGTCGGAGAAGACGATGACGTCGCCGCGGTTGATGTGCTGGAAACGGGGCGTCAGTTTGCTGACCAGGATGCGGTCACCGGGAATGAGCGTGTTCTCCATCGAGCCCGACGGGATCCAGAACGGCTGGACCAGAAAAGTCTTGATCAGCAACGACAAGATCACCGAACAGGCGACCACGATGAAAACCTCGCGCAGCCACCGCCACCCCGACCGCCTCGCGGCGGGGCGCATTTCCCCCGTTGTCATTCGTTAATCACCTAGCGCAGTGTGCCCCACGAACCTAGGGGCCAGTACCGGAAGGTCACCGTTCCGATCACCTGGTCCTGCGGGACGGTGCCGCCACCGGGATCGCCGAGGTGCTCGCGGGAGTCGTCGCTGGCGATCCGGTTGTCCCCCATGACGAAGATCCGGCCCGCGGGCACCCTGATGTCGAAGGAGGTGGCACTTGAACTCATCCCCGCTGGCAGATAGCTCTCGTTGACCGCGGTGCCGTTGACCATCAGCACACCGTCGCTGCCGACCGTGAGGTGATCGCCGGGTAGTCCGATCACCCGCTTGACGTAGTCGGACTCCCCCACGCGCACGCCGAGCGCGGTCCCCACCGAACGCACCGCTCCCGCCAGTCCACCGGGAGCAGCCGGCGCCTGCGAGAAGACACCGTCACCGTTGAACACAATCAGGTCGCCGCGGTGCAGGTCGTGCGCGCCGGGCTTCCACACCACGATGCGGTCACCCACGTGCAGGGTCGGGCTCATCGAGGCCGACGGCACGGTGAAGGTCTCCACGACCAGACCTCGTAATACCACCAGCAGCAGCAGGCCGATCAGGAGGAACCAGGGCCACCGACGCCGTGGACGCGAAACGGGCAACGACGCGTCAGTAGACACGTCGCTGCCCGTAGCTGGAGTAGGCAGTGGCTCAGGCCTTGGCGGCCGGGGTCTCGCGCTTCTCCTTGATCTTGGCGGCCTTGCCGCGCAGGTCGCGCAGGTAGTACAGCTTGGCGCGACGGACGTCACCGCGGGTGACGACCTCGATCTTGTCGATGACCGGGGTGTGCAGCGGGAAGGTGCGCTCCACGCCGACGCCGAAGCTGACCTTGCGGACGGTGAAGGTCTCACCGATGCCACCACCGTGACGGCGGATGACAACACCCTGGAAGGCCTGCACACGGGAGCGGTTGCCTTCAATAACCTTCACGTGCACCTTGACGGTGTCACCGGCGCGGAAGTCGGGCAGGTCGGACTTCAGGCTCTGTGCGTCGAGTTCGTCGAACTTCTGCATGAGGTACTACTTCCTTGCGGCGCCACAGGTCGCACGCGATCGATCATCGAGATGTCGGAGTAGTCCGCTGACCGCATGAACTCACGTTCACTCCCCCTGTGGCGGGGGTCAGGTATCCGGACGTACCGGTCAATTCTGCCAGTATCAGCCCGCATCCGCGAAATCGCGGTCGAGCAGCAGCATGCGTTCCTCGATGGTGGCCGGCACCTGCGTCAGCTCGGCGCTGACTCCCGCATCACGCAGCACTTCCCGGACCCGGTCCGGTGCGGCCGCGACGACCCGCACCGCGCGCCCGTCCAGGGTGGCAGCCAATCCGGCGTCGCTGAGCGCCGCGAACGCCCGGGTCCAGTCAGCACATCGGACCGCGACCGCCGTGGTTCCGTCGATGATGTCCGACTCCGTGCCGTGGGCCACCAACCGACCGCGGGACATCAACAGCAGCCGGTCACACTGCTGCGCCTCCTGCATGTAGTGCGTTGTCACCAGCACCCCGACGCCGGCGTCGGACTGGTCGCGGATCGTGTCCCACAAGCGGGCGCGGGCCAACGCATCCACCCCCGAGGTCGGCTCGTCCAACAGCACCGCCGCCGGATCGTGCGACAACGCGGCAGCGAACGCAGCCCGGCGCTGGGCACCGAGTGGTAGCTGCCCGACCAGCCGATCGGCGTACGGCGCCAACTCCTTGTGCAGCACCGGCACCGGGGTGCCATAGGCCCGGGCCACGAAAGCCAGGTTCTCTCGCACCGTCAGATCCCGGTAAAGCCCGAGGCTCTGCGGCACGTACCCGATCGAGCGACGGCGCTCGCGGGTCGGTGGACCGCCCAGCAGGCGCACCGACCCGGAACTGACCGGCAAGAGCCCGAGCAGCATTCGCATCACGGTGGTCTTGCCGGCACCGTTGGCGCCCAGCAGGCCCACCACCTCACCGGCACGCACCTGCAGGGACACGGAGTCGACCGCGGTGAAGTCACCGAACCGGCGGGTCACCTGATCTGCCGACAGCACGATCCGGGCGCTCACGCCGACACCTTCGCCTGTTCACGCTGCAAGGACAGCGCGATCACGATGTCCTCCAGGTCCGGGTCGATCACGGTGGAGCCGGCTGGCGGCCCCTCGCCCGCAGGCCAGTATTCGTGCCGCTGCCGCCCGCGCCGCCACGACCATGGCCCGCGAACGGCCGTGGTCGCGGACGTCACCGTGCCCTCGAACCCGGCCCGCACCTCGTCGTACGTGCCCTGCACCAGCACCCGTCCCTCATCCAGGATGACCAGGTGACCCGCGCGCTCGGCCTCATCGAGATAGGTCGTCGACATCAGGACCGCAGCGCCGTCCGCGGCGCAGCGGGAGATCATCCGCCACAGGTCGATCCGGCTGACCGGATCGACGCCGGTACTCGGCTCGTCCAGGACGACGAGCGAGGGATCGTGCACGATCGCCATCGCGAAGCCCAGTTTGCGTCGCATCCCACCGGACAGGTCCCGCGCGAGCCGGTCCGGGACGTCGGCCAGGCCCGCGGCGGTGAGCATGCGCGTACGTCGATCGGCCCGTTGGCTGCCTGCCATTCCGTAGACGTCGGCAGCGAAGTCGAGGTTCTCAGCGACACTCAGATTCGCCCAGCTGCCGGCGGTGGCCGGCAGGTAGCCGATCTGCGCCTTACCGGGCGCGGACACGGTTCCCGCGGTAGGGATGACCTCCCGGACCAGCGTTCGCAGCAGCGTGGTCTTGCCGGCACCATCGCCACCGACCACGGCGACCACAGTGCCTTCCGGGACCTTCACGGTGACGTTCTGCAGGGCAACGGTGTCTGCGAACTGCACTGTCACGTCGACCAATTCGGCGCTCATGAGGTCACCGCCCCGGCTGGCTGCTTGTCGGCTTTGCGCTCAGGCGCGAGGTCCCGTCGGAACCGCAGGGTGGCCGCACTGAACACCAGGACGGCCATGACCGCCAGCACCAGGAACGGCAGCCAGAGCGAGGTGATCGAGGCTCCGCGCAGCATCACGCCCCGCGAGATCATCGTGAAGTAGGTCAGTGGCAGCAGATAGCCGATCCACCGGACACCCGCCGCCATCGCCTCCAGCGGGAAGATCATGCCGGACAACAGGATCTGCGGCATCAGGAAGAAGATGGCGGTCTGGATCGCCTGCCCGGAGTTCTGCGAGATGGTCGAGATGAAGACACCGATCCCGAGGACGACGAAGAGGAAGAGTGCGGCGCCGAGCGCGAAGACAAGAACGTTGCCGTTGAAGGGAACTCCGAACAGCCACACTCCCAGGACCGTCACGATGATCATGTCGACGGCACCGAGGATGAAGTACGGCGTGATCTTGCCCAGGATGATCGAGCTGGGCCTGATCGGCATGACCGCCAACTGCTCCAGGGTGCCGGCCTCGCGCTCGCGGACCAACCCGATGCTGGTGATGATGGTGCCGATAAAGGTCAGGATGAGCCCGATGATGGCCGGGATCATCACCCACGAGGTCTTCAGGTCCGGGTTGAAGAGCACGTGCACCGAGACCTTGTCGCCCAACGCATTGAGGCGTCCGACCGTCGACTGCGCAGCGAACAGGTTGGAGCCATCGACGTAGACCTGCGGCTTGCCACTGTCGGCGACGAAGACCACGTCAACCGAGTCGTCCCGCAACAGGTTTCGCGCCTGCTCAGCCCCTCCGGACGACTCGGTCTTGCTGATTTCGAAGAAGTCCGGCAGTGCGCTGCTCACCTGCTGGGACTGCGAACCGATCACCGCCGTATGCACGGACGTGACGTAGAAGTTGGCCGCATAACCGAAGACCACGAGGAGCAGCAGCGGCAGCGCCACGATGAGGCCGACGGTCCGCTTGTCACGGAACAACTCGCGGAACTCCTTGCGGATCATCGCTCTCATACTCTTCACCGTACGAGCATCGGCCGACTTATTCAACACTTGTTGATTAGTTGCCGATGGGGCTACTCTCCAGGGGTGAGCCAGGGGTCAAAACGTCGCGGACGCCCCGCCGCCAACGCCGGCGACGGGCGTGAGCGGATCCTGGCGGCTGCACGTAACCAGTTCGCCACCAACGGTTTTCGTGCGGCCACGCTGCGCTCGATTGCGGGCGAGGCAGACGTCGACGTCGCCCTCATCGCTCATCACTTCGGCAGCAAGATGGGGCTGTTCGCCGCCAGCCTGCAGTTGCCGGAGAGGTCGCACGGCTTGTTGGTGTCTTCGCTGGACGGTCCGACCCGCACCCAGGGCAGGCGGCTCACCGCGGCGTACCTGTCGTTATGGGAAGACCCGCAGACCGGACCCCAGATGCAGGCGATCGTACGAGCGGCGCTGGCCGACCCGGAAGCGTCGAGCGCCCTGCAGAACACACTCATCGGTCTGGTCGCGGACCCTGACGTCCAACGCTTGCTGGAGGGTCGGCGCACCGGGTTCTTCCTGGCCATGTCGCACCTGGTCGGTCTCGCGATCCTGCGCTACGTGGTACAGCTTCCGGACGTGGCGCGTGCCAATCTGGACGAACTCACCGGCCGGGTCGCACCGGTGGTCCAGCGGCACCTCACGACCGCGGATTCCTAGCTGCGCGAATCGGTTTGCGCAGGTAGACCACGTCGTCGGGCGTACCCGCGGGCGCTGTCGTAGAACGGAACCCGGCCCGGCGATACATCCGCAGGTTGCGCTCGCTGCGCGCGCCGGTGAACAACACCATCGCCTCACAGCCGGATGGCACGACCGCTTGGATGTGGTCGAGCAGAGCTCGACCCATCCCCCGGCCCTGCAGATCGGGCGCGACCATCAACCGCCCGACGTGCCACTCGCTGCCCTGCTGCTTGCCTCTGACCGAACCCACCAGGCGTCCGTCCGTTGATCGCGCAACGTACGTCGACCACTGCGCGAGCGACTGGGTCAGGCTCTGCGTCGTCTCGTGTTGCGCCGGAATATCCAAGGTCTGGTTGGCGATGCCTTCACTCAGCCAGCAGGCGTGGGTGAGGGTCAGCAACTCCCCGACGTCGGCAGGAGTCGCGAGCCGGATCTGCAGGTCGCCGGCCGCGGTCGCCGCAGCCTCCGGCAGCAGGTCTGGTCGCCGGGCCGCGGTCCGGAGCAATCGCTGCTTATGACGCCACGCAGCGATCCTGCCGTGGTCGCCTGATAGCAGCACTTCAGGCACTGAACGCCCCTGCCAATCGGCAGGTTTGGTATAGACGGGGTACTCCAGCAAGCCATCTTCGTGCGACTCCTCCACCAGGGAGTCAGCGTTGCCGATGACACCGGGGATCAACCGGGCGATCGCTTCGACCATGGCGAGTACGGCGACCTCGCCACCGTTGAGCACGTAGTCACCCAGGGACAGGATGCGCACGTCGTAGTCGCGGGCCGCGTAGTCGTAGACCCGCTCGTCAATGCCCTCATAGCGGCCGCAGGCGAAGACCAGATGCGGTTGTCCGGCCAGTTCACGAGCGGTGGCCTGGTCGAAGCGCTGACCACCAGGGCCCGGGACGATCAGGATCGGCCGCGAGTCAGTTTGTGCCGCAACGTGATCCAGTGCCTCGGACCACGGCTGCGGCTTCATCACCATGCCCGCTCCCCCGCCGTAGGGCGTGTCGTCCACGGTGCGGTGCCGGTCATGGGTGAAGTCGCGCAGGTCGTGCACGCGCAGGTCGATCAGCCCGTCCTGGCGGGCCTTGCCGATCAGTGAGAGATCAAGTGGCGCAAGGTAATCGGGGAAAATGCTGATGACGTCGAGTTGCACGTCACTGCTCACCGAGTTCGAGCAGACCCTCCGGTGGGTCGATGATGACAACCCCTCGTTCGGTGTCCACCTCCGGCACGATCTCCTCGACGAAGGGCACGTACGCCGTGCCACCCGTGGCCAGGGTGACCTCCAGGAGATCCTGGACCGGCCGCGAATGCAGATCCGTCACAGTCCCCACGACCTGACCCGAGGTGTCCTGGACGGACAGACCGACCAGGTCCTCGGCGTACCACGCATCGTCCTCGTCCTCATCCGCAGCGGCCAGCAACCGCACGCCCCGCAGCGCTTCGGCGGCGGTGCGGTCGGGGTGACCTTCGAAGGACAGTAGGTGGATGCCGTTGTGCCCGCGAGCCGTTCGGATCACCAAGGGCCCGACGGCGGCCGGTTCCGTGGTGAACGACTCCCCTACCAGGAAACGATCCTCGGGGCGGTCGGTGTGCAGTTGGACCGTGACTTCACCGCGCAGCCCGTGTGGTTTGCCGATCCGGGCGATCAGGACTTCATCAGCCATCGGCCACCCCCGGGCAGCATGACGCCCGGGCACGAACACGTCGTACCCGGGCGATCAGCATTGGACCGGAGCGATCCACGTCGGTCAGCGCACGCGGTCGGTGTCGACGATGTCGACCCGGACGTTCTTGCCGCCGGCGAGCGCGCCGACAACGGTGCGCAGCGCCGAAGCGGTGCGACCGGACCGACCGATCACGCGGCCGATATCGTCGGGGTGCACGCGCACCTCGAGCAGTTCACCGCGCCGGCCGTTCTTGGCCTGCACGACGACATCCTCATCGTGATCGACGATGCCCTTGACCAGGTGCTCCAGAGCCTCTTCCAGCAAGGTCAGGCCTCGGTGGTCTCGGCAGCGTCGGTCGCCAGTTCTTCCTCGACCTCGGCGCGCTCGGCAGCCTTGGGCTCCTCGACCGGCACCGCGACCTCGTCGGCAGCGTCCGCCTTCTCGGCCTTCTCATCAGCCTTGGTCTCGGCCTTGGCGGCCTTCTTCTTGGCGGTGGTCGCGCCGTCACCGGCAGCGGCATTCTGCGAAGCGGCGAGCGCGGCTTCGTAGAGGGCCCGCTTGTCCGGGCGGGGCTCGGCGGTCTTCAGCGTGCCCTCGGCACCCGGCTCGCCCTTGAACTTCTGCCAGTCACCGGTGATCTTCAGCAGGGTCTGCACCTGCTCGGTGGGCTGGGCGCCGACGCCGAGCCAGTACTGCGCACGCTCGGAGTCGATCTCGATCAGGCTCGGCTCTTCCTTGGGGTGGTACTTGCCCAGCTCCTCGATCGCCCGACCGTCGCGCTTGGCGCGGGAGTCCATGACGACGACGCGGTACTGGGGGTTGCGGATCTTGCCGAGCCGCTTCAAACGAATCTTGACAGCCACTGTCGTGGTTCCTGCTTCCTCATCTTGTGGCGCACGGCGAGACCGCAGATGAGTGCGGGGAACCGTACGTCGGGGGTAGGCGCACCGGCGGACGCCGGGCGGGTACAGCTCCCTAGTCTGCCAGAGGAGAGCGCGTCCCCGGAAATCCGCGGCTGGACGACCCCGTCATCATCACATTTTGTTATCGACTCTCCTGGTCATCGTTATGATCGAGGGGTGAGTCTGATCGGTTTTCCCAATCCCGTGAACGAGAAGGCAGCCCGCACGGTTGCTGCTGTCGTCGCGATCACCAGCATCGTGATCCTCGCGACCGGCTGGCTGTGGCTGCTCATCCCCCTGGCCTACGGCTTCTGGGCCCGGGTTCTGACCGGCCCGAAGCTCAGCCCGCTCGGCGCCTTATCGATGAAGGTCATCGCGCCGCGCCTCGGTGAACCGGTCTACACCCCCGGGCCGCCGAAGCGCTTCGCCCAGGGCATCGGCGCGGCCCTCACCACCGTCGCCGCCATCACCGGCCTCGCGTTCGGCTGGACCGGCTTCGCCCTGGTCCTTGTCGCGATCCTGGCGGTCTTCGCCACTCTTGAATCCGTCTTCGGTTTCTGCGCAGGCTGCTTCGTCTTCGGCCAACTGATGAAGATCGGCGTGATCCCGGCCGATGTGTGCGAGGAGTGCAACAACATCTGGGCCCGCCGCGACCGGTTGGCCGCCGAGGCCGCGGAGGCGACCAGCCACTGACGGCGACGACCCCCACCTCCTGAGAAGAGGTGGGGGCCGCCGTGTCGGGTGGGCGCAGCCGGAATCAGTCGTCGTCCGACTTGTCCTCGAGGCTTTGCTCGTGTTCGCCGACGGCGTTGTTGAGGTAGCGAATCTCGACCTTGCCGGTGCCGACCTCCTCGGTGAGATCGTGGATCTCGGGACCGGTGCCGCCGACAGTGCGAGTGGTATCGACCAGCGGTGTAGGCGTCTGTCGGACCGCTGGTTTGTCGGGCACCACCGGTGTCTCACGCACCGTCGACTTCAGTGGATCAACGCTCGGATCCTTGACGACCGGGCGAGTCTTCGACGCGTCGACCACCGGCGCAGGGGTCTGACGCACCACCGGCTTCTCGGGCGCCACGGGCTTGTCACGCACGACGGGCTCGCGGACGACCGGCTTCGCGGGCACCACAGGCTTGTCCCGCACGACGGGCTTGTCACGCACGACGGGCGTCTCGCGGACAACCGGCTTCTCGGCCGCTTTCACCGGAGCGGGACGTACGGCGTGCCGGGTGACCTCGTCCTCCACGGCCCGCCGGCGCCATAGGAGCCACCCCAGGAGCGGCAGTAACACCAGCGGCAGCAGCAACCACCACCAGGGCGACGCCCCGCTCTTGCCACCGGCCGTCGCAACCCCAGTAGCAGCCACGGTGGTGGCCGCCGAAGTGGCCGTTGTTGCCGCAGGCGTCGTCGTCGTGGTCTCGGTGGTGGTCGTGGCCTCGGTCGTGGTGGGCGCCGCGCTGGTCGTGGTGGTCGCGGTCGCGGCAGCGCCACCGGTCGCTGTCGCGGTGGGTGCAGCGGTAGTCGGCGCCGCCGAGGTAGCCACGGCAGCGGTGCAACCGAACGCACCAAGGGTCGCCTTGTCCACGACACCCGAGGCCGCCACGTTGTGCGCGGATTGGAATGCCTTCAGGGCCGCCAGCGTCTGTGGCCCGAAGCGGCCGTCGACGGGCACGCCGAGGGCGCCTTGCAGGACCCGGACCTCCTGGCCCACCGATCCCACCCGGAGTTGGCCCGTCACGCTGCACACTGCCGGCGCCGCCGGTAGCGCGTTCGCGCTGGTCAACCCGACGCCGACGAACGCAGCCAGGGCGATCGGCACCACTGCTCCGGCGGCAAGAAAGCCAGACCTCATCGTCATACGAGATTCACCCACGGCGAACCCACCTCTTCCTCGGTGACCGATTGTCATTTGTTGGGGTTGTTGTGGTTGAAGCGTCGACGCCAGGAGGGTTTCGTCTCGTCCTCGTCGATCTCCTCAACGCGAGCGCCCTCGACGTGAGCGCCCTCGACGCGCGGGCCCGCAGCGCGGGTGCCCTCGACAATGCGCACCTCCTCGGCGGCGAGGTGCTCGGTCTTGCGTCCCACGACGTTGTCCTGCGGATGCTGACCGGTCTGAGCATCGACGAACTGGGTTGTGGTGGCCTCCCCGCCGACGAACCGGGCCGTCGTCTGCGTTGCTGCGCCCTTCAGCTCCCTGCTGTTGGTGACGACGGTCTGGTTCTCCTCGACGACCCGCTTGACCTCCTTCTCCACCACCTTGCGGACGTAGACCGGCTTTTCGACGACGATCTCGACGACCTTCTCCACTTCGACCTCAACGGGCTTCTCAACGACCCGCTCCTGGAAGAACTTCACTTCCTTCTCGACGACCTTCTCCACGATGCGGGGTTTCTCGACGACCTTCTCAAGGACCCGGTCGACGGCCTTCTCGACGACCTTCTCCACGATGCGCGGCTTCTCGACGACCTTCTCGACAACCCGATCCACCGGCTTCTCGACGACCTTCTCCACCACGTTCGGCTTCTCGACGACCTTCTCGACAACCCGATCCACTGGCTTCTCGACGACCTTCTCCACCACGTTCGGCTTCTCGACGACCTTCTCAACAACCCGATCCACTGGCTTCTCGACGACCTTCTCCACCACGTTCGGCTTCTCGACGACCTTCTCCACAACCCGATCCACTGGCTTCTCGACGACCTTCTCCACCACGTTCGGCTTCTCGACGACCTTCTCGACAACCCGATCCACTGGCTTCTCGACGACCTTTTCGACGATCTTCTCGACCGCGATTTCCTTGGGCCGCTCGACGACCTTTACTACCGGCTTCTCGACGGTAATTTCGACGATCTTCTCCACCGGCTTCTCGACGGTCTTATAGACGATCTTCTCGACGGGTACCTCGATGATCTTCTCGACGATCTTCTCGACCGGCTTCTCAACGGTCTTGTAGACGATCTTCTCCACCGGCTTCTCGACGACCCGCTCAACGATCTGCTGGACGGGCACCTCGACGACCTTGTCCACGACCTGGACCACGGGCTTCTCGACGAGCCGGGTGACCGTCACCGGCTTCTCGACGACGTTGTCCTTGACCTGGACGATCAGCTTCTCGACCAATCGCTGGACCTCGACCGGCTTCTCCGACACGTTGTCCACGACCGTGACGACCAACTTCTCGATGAGTCGCTGGACCTCGATCGGCTTGTCCTTGACGCTGTCGACGATGGTGACGACCGGCTTCTCCACCAATCGCTGCACGGTGTGTGGCTTATCGACCACGTTGTCCTGGATCGTCACCACGGGTTTCTCGACCAGCCGGCTCACGCTGGCCGGTCGGTCCACCACCTTGTCCACCGTCGTCACGACGAGCCGTTCGACCGAGCGCGGCACGTCGACCTGCTTGTCCACCACCTTCTCCACCGGCTTCTCGACGAGACGCTGGACGGTAAATTCGCGGGGGGCGACCTTGTCGGAGACGTTGAGCTTGCCACCAGTCGTTATGTCATCAGCCATGCCAGTATCCTTCGTTTCGCGCTATAACGTGACTCAGCAAAACGCTGCTCCACGCTGACCGAACAGATGCTCCAGATACATGCGTCCAGTGAGGGCGCTCAAGGTTGTCGGTCACATACTTGCGACTCTAGTAACGAGACGATGCGTACCGAAACAAGTTTGATAAAGTAGAACGAAACTTGGCGAAATCGTTTGAAATTGATGATGCATTCTGATCCTGATTGATTAGCTATGGTGGAATCATATTCAAAAGCGACCATTACTTATCTTTTAGTAGCGTGCGTATTTGCGGGCCGAGCGTTCACTGACTATTTGCTGAACGTACGCTGGCGATTTGCCCAACGGGTCGGCGACTGGGGCTGAGATGGCGGTGCTTCATCCGTCACTTCCAAGGAGCTCGCATGTCCCTTCGCACCACCACCCGCGTCGCCTGCGTCGGCGCCCTGGCCGCCGCGATCGGCGCAACCTCGATCGGCGTCGCCGCCTCCACCAGCGGCGACAGGAGCAGCGCCGCCCGGCATGCCATCAACGGTGGCAGCGCCCGCAACGTCATCCTGCTGATCGGTGACGGGATGGGTGATTCCGAGATCACCATCGCGCGCAACTACCAGGTTGGCGCCAACGGCCGCCTGGCTCTGGACACCCTGCCGCTGACGGGCGCCTACACGACCTACTCCGTGCAGCAGTCCGATCCGAGCAAGCCTGACTATGTGACTGATTCGGCCGCTTCGGGCACGGGCTGGGCCACCGGCCACAAGTCCTACAACGGGGCGATCTCGGTGCTACCCAACGGCAAGCCGGTCCCCACGATCCTTGAGCTGGCCAAGAAGAACGGCTACCGCACGGGCAACGTCACAACCGCCGAGTTGCAGGACGCCACGCCCGCCGTCCTTGCTTCCCATGTCATCCAGCGCGACTGCAAGGGGCCGCAGTCCATGACCAAGTGCGCGGTCAACGACCTGAAGAACGGCGGTGCTGGTTCGATCGCCGAGCAGTTGGTGCAGACCCGCGCCGACGTCACCTTCGGCGGTGGCAAGCAGTACTTCGACCAGACCGTGCAGGCCGGCAAGTACCAGGGCCTGTCGGTGTGGCAGCAGGCACAGACCCAGGGGTACACGTTGTTGACCGACGCGGCCGGCCTGGCCGCCCTCCCCAACAATCCCAAGGGTCCGGTGCTGGGCTCCTTCGGCAAGAACAACCTGGATCTGGAGTGGGTCGGTCCGACGCCGACGACGACCGGGACGCCCAGCACTGCGTGCCAGGTCAACGCCGCCCGGGACCAGAGCCAGCCGCACCTGTCCCAGATGGCCGGCAAGGCGCTGAACATCCTGGACCGACAGAGCTGGGGGCAGCGCAAGGGCTTCTTCCTGCAGATCGAGGGAGCATCCATCGACAAGCAGGACCATGCGGCCAACCCTTGTGGGCAGATCGGTGAGACGGTGGAGTTCGACAAGTCCGTCAAGCTTGCCCTGGACTACCAGCGCCGCCACCCCGACACCCTGGTTGTGGTCACGGCCGACCACGGGCACACCAGCCAGATCGTCGAAACCGGTTCCACGACAACGGGAGTCACGGCGACCCTGCGCACCCACGACGACGCCGACATGACGATCAGCTACGCCACCGCGCCCTACGGTCAGTCCCAGCAGCACACCGGAACGCAGGTGCGGATCGCTGCCGCCGGCCCGCAGGCCGCCAACGTGTTGGGCGTGACCAACCAGACCGACCTGTTCCGCACGGTCGGTCGCGCGCTGCGTCTGCGGTGACCGATCGGCGTACCTGAATCATCGACGTACGCCGAGCGCCCGGGTGAGATTCCTGCTCACCCGGGCGTTGGTCAGTCGATGGGCGATGCCGTCGGAGCATGCCGCTCCAGGAAGCGGTAGACCTCGGTGTCGTCGACTCCGGGGAACACCCCGGGCGGCATGGCGGCCAACAGGTGGGAGTGCACCCGGGCTGAGGGCCAGGCCTGCCCATCCCACCGCTCCGACAACTGGGCCGGCGGTTGCGTGCAGCACGCCGGGTCGGGGCAGCGTGACACGGAACGATGCTGGGTCTCCCTGCCGCGGAACCACTTCACGTGTTGGTAGGGCACGCCGACGTTGACCGAGAACAACCCGTCCGGTGTCCGATCCACCAACGCGGTGCACCAGTAGGTCCCGGATCGGGTGTCGGTGTAGGCCTTGAACGCCTGGGACAGATCCGGTTGCTCGAAGACACGGCGGGCCGTCCACGACCGACACACCCGCTGGCCCTCGATCGCCCCGGAGGGGTCACTGGGGAACTGGATGCCGTCATTCTCATAGGCCTTGAAGATCACGCCGTTCTGCGCGATCCGCATGAAGTGCACCGGCAACCCCAGGTGCTTGGTCGCGAGGTTGGTGAACCGGTGGGCCGCCGTCTCGTAGGACACCGCGAAGAAGTCGCGCAAGTCCTCGATGGCAATGTCCTTGTCCTGCATGGCCGTTCGCAGGTACTGCACGGTCTCCTTCTCCGGCATCAGAAGGGCAGCCGCGAAGTAGTTGATCTCGACGCGCTGGCTGAGGAACTCTGCGTAGTCAGCAGGGACCCGGTGACCGAGCACAAGGTGCGCCAGCGCCTGGAGGGCGAGCGACCGCGAATCGTGTTGTCCCGCTTCAGGTTGCGGTAGGTAGATGCGCTGGTTCTGCAGATCGGTCACGGTCCGGGTCGAGCTGGGCAGATCGGAGGTGTGTACCAGCGTGAACCCCATGTGGGCTGCGAGCCGGTCCACCGATGCCCGACTGATCGGACCGCCCGCGTGGTTGATCGAACGAAGCATCTCGGCAGCCGCTCGTTCGATGTCGCCGAAGTAGTTGTCTGCGGCGCGCATCCGCTCGCGCAGTTCGAGGTTGGCGCGGCGCGCGTGCTCAGGAGTGGCCGCCTGATCGGCCTGGGCGGCGGTCATGGCTTCGTGCATCCCGACCAGCGCTTCCAGCGCCTCCTGGGGCAGCCGCGGGCCGATCTTCACCTTCGGCAGGCCCAGAGATTCGTAGGCCTCACTGCGCTGCGCTCGTTCGAGTTTGATCTCCAACGCGGCTCGCCGGGTCGGTGGCGCCGCCGCGAGCAGATCCGGCACGCTGGTTCCCAGCGCGTGCGCGAGGGCAGTGAGCACCGACAGACGAGGCTCCCGTTTTCCGGTTTCGATCAGCGAGAGCGCCGATGGGGACATTCCGACCGCGTCCGCGACATCGGTCAGAGTGCGCTGGGACTGCTGGCGAGCGTGCCGCAGGCGCCGCCCGAGCGTGAGCGGGTCAGGCGTGGCGCGACTGTCGGCCGTGGCCACCGGCGTCTCGTCCGGCGTCGTCAACCGGCCGGTAGGCGTCGGTGCTGTCGAGGTCATACGGACAGAATTGCCACTCTTGACGCCGGATCGAACACCCTTGGGTCGGGAAATACTCGCCATGCGACGACGATAGCGCAAAAAACGACGATCTTTACTCGAAAACTCTGCGGTAATCGGCGCAGCCGCCATGCACAGTGTTAATCACGAAACGAAGCACCACCGACGAGGATGGGAAAGACAGGGAGCCATGAGCAACACCAACGCCCCGAGCATTGCCGACCAGGAAGCTGCACTGCAGAACGACTGGCACACCAACGAGCGCTGGTCCGGCGTGCGCCGTGACTACACCGCTGGCGACGTCATCAAGCTGCGCGGCACGGTCCAGGAGGAGTTCACCCTGGCCAAGCGCGGTTCGGAGCAGCTGTGGGAGAAGCTGCACACCGAGGACTACATCAACGCGCTCGGCGCCCTGACCGGCAACCAGGCCGTGCAGCAGGTCAAGGCCGGCCTGAAGGCCATCTACCTGTCCGGTTGGCAGGTCGCCGGTGACGCGAACCTGTCCGGTCACACCTACCCCGACCAGTCGCTCTACCCGGCCAACTCGGTCCCGCAGGTCGTGCGCCGCATCAACAACGCTCTGCTGCGCGCCGACCAGATCGAGTTCTCCGAGGGCATCAAGACCGTCGATGAGTGGGTCGTGCCGATCGTCGCCGACGCCGAAGCCGGCTTCGGTGGCCCGCTGAACGCCTACGAACTGATGAAGGCCATGATCGCGGCCGGTGCCTCCGGTGTGCACTGGGAGGACCAGCTGGCCTCGGAGAAGAAGTGCGGTCACCTCGGTGGCAAGGTGCTCATCCCGACCCAGCAGCACGTGCGCACCCTGAACGCCGCCCGCCTCGCCGCGGACGTCGCCGGTGTGCCGTCGGTGGTCATCGCGCGCACCGACGCCGAGGCCGCCACCCTGCTGACCACCGACGTGGACGAGCGTGACCAGGAGTTCCTGACCGGTGGCCGTACCAACGAAGGCTTCTACGAGGTGCGCAACGGCATCGAGCCGTGCATCGCCCGTGGCCTGGCCTACGCGGAGTACGCCGACCTGCTGTGGATGGAGACCGGCACCCCCGACCTGGAGCTGGCCAAGAAGTTCGCCGAGAGCATCAAGGCGAAGTTCCCCGACCAGATGCTGGCCTACAACTGCTCGCCGTCCTTCAACTGGAAGAAGCACCTGGACGACGACACCATCGCCAAGTTCCAGCGTGAGCTCGGCGCGATGGGCTTCAAGTTCCAGTTCATCACCCTGGCCGGCTTCCACGCCCTGAACTACTCGATGTTCGACCTGGCCCACGGCTACGCCCGTGAGCAGATGGCGGCCTACGTCAAGCTGCAGGAGGCGGAGTTCGCTTCCGAGGAGCGCGGCTACACCGCCACCAAGCACCAGCGCGAGGTCGGCACGGGCTACTTCGACCTGATCTCCACCGCGCTGAACCCGGAGAGCTCCACCACGGCGCTCGCCAACTCGACCGAAGCGGCCCAGTTCCACTAAGCCGCAACGGTTCGGGGCGGCGTACACCAATCGGTGAACGCCGCCCCGACACGCACCACCCGGTCCCCCGCGGTCAACCTGGCTCCGGTCGCGGGGGCCCGGGTCACACATCTCGACCCGCGAGCCAGGAACAACCCAACCCATACGCCACACGGCACCAGTAACGGCCCTTGAGCCAGCAAGGAAGAGCTATGAACGGTCAGCGTCGGACCGCCACGATCCGTGGCGCGCTGCAACCCCGATTCGAGGAGATCCTCACTCCTGAAGCGCTGGAGTTCCTCGCCGTACTCGACGGTGCCTTCGCCGGGCGCCGCGCCGAACTGCTGCAACTGCGGCGCGAGAAGGCCCGGGCCATCAATGCCGGTGCCAACCTCGACTTCTCCGAGCTGACCGCCGAAATCCGTGACGACGCCTCCTGGAAGGTCGCCGAGCCGGCTCCCGGCCTCACCAACCGCCGCTGCGAGTTGGTGTCCCAGGTGACCCGCCGGATGGCCGTGCACGCGCTGTCCTCGGGCGCCAACGTCTGGGTCGCGGACCTGGAGGACTCCACCGCGCCGACCTTCGCCAACGTCATCGGCGGCCAGGTCAACCTCAAGGACGCGGTCGACGGCACGCTCTCCTACGTCGACTACGAGGACCGTGACGTCAAGCCCACCGGCGACCGGCCCACGATCGTGCTGCGCCCCCGCGGCTGGCACCTGTGCGAGAAGCACCTGAGCGTCGACGGCCGCCCGTTGTCGGCAGCGCTGGTGGACTTCGGTCTCTACTTCTTCCACAACGCCCAGAAGCTGATCGACCAGGGTTTCGGACCGTACTTCTACCTGGCCAAGATCGAGTCGGCCGAGGAAGCGCGCCTCTGGAATGACGTGTTCAACCTGGCCCAGGACGAGTTGGGGATCCCGCGCGGCACCATCCGCGCGACCGCGCACATCGAGACGATGACCGCGGCCTTCCAGATGGACGAGATCCTTTACGAACTGCGCGAGCACAGCGCCGGCCTCAACGCCGGACGCTGGGACTACATCTTCAGCTACGTGCGCACCTTCGCCCACCGCGGCGTGGAGTTCGTGCTGCCGGATCGCGAGCGCATTACTGCCAGTGCGCCGTTCGTGCGAGCCTGCACCGACCTGATGATCGCCACGTGCCACAAGCGTGGTGCGCACGCCATCGGCGGTCCGGCCAACGTCAACCCCTCGCGGCAGGACGAGACCAGCCGCATGCGAGCCTTGGCCCAGGTGCAGACCGAGAAGGAGCGCGAGGCGGCCGAAGGGTACGACGGCTCGTGGGTCGCGCACCCGGCGCTGGTGGCGATCTGCCAGGAGGCGTACGACGCGGTGCTGGGTGACAAGCCCGACCAGCGCGACAAGATCCCGACGGTGAACATCACCGCGCAGGACCTGGTGTCCCTTGACGGCCTGGTCCAGACCATCACGCTGGAAGGTGTGCGCAGCAACATCTCGGTGGCGCTGCAGTACCTCGCCGCGTGGGTCGGTGGCCGCGGCGCCGTCGCGATCGACAACCACGTCGAGGACGCGGCGACCGTCGAAATCTGCCGGGCCCAGTTGTGGCAGTGGCTGTTCCACAAGTCGCAGCTGGCTGAAGGCCCGGAGGTCAACCGTCAGTTGCTGGACCGGATCGTGACCGAAGAGGTCAACAAGCTGACCCGCAGCCTTCCGCAGACCGAGAAGAGTGCCTACGAGGCAGCGCGCGGTGTGCTGGAGGAAGTGGCCTTCGGCAGCTACCTGCCCGGCTTCTTCACGCCGTACGCCTACGTGCGTTACCTCACCGAGCGTCCGCTGCAGATGAGCGGCACGCTGGCTCCCGAGGATCTGCGCCAGTCGGAGAAGGTCTCCGTCCCCGCCTGACGCACGATCTGCTCCACCGCTCCACCTTATTGACGCCGTACCGACGCGGAACGCCAGTTCTCGCGTCGGTACGGCGTCAAAAACGTTCGGGGTGCAGCTGCGCCATCCCTACCGCAATCGCTTTGCAGCGCAGGGCAATCGCGGTGATCCGACGGGCATCGATAGGCCGTGTGGTGTCGACCTGTATCGATACCCCATCGGTCGGCTCACGACCGACGCGCGCTGTACGAGCGGGGTCGAAGCCCGCCCGGTGAAGGTCCGCCGCCGTGGGCAGCTCGCTGCCGCAGACGACCGCCCCCACCGGTGACACGGACATCAGACTGCTAATGACCTCCGGCTGCGGGACGACCTGCTGGTCGAACAGTGGAACGCCAAGTTCCTGGCCGAGCCGATAGGCGAAGTCAGCGCCCAAGCTCGAATCGACAAGTACTGCAACGCGTTCCGGCTCGTGCGGGACGTACGGCGTGCCAGGCCATTCCTCGATCGTCAGGGCGTGCATGTCATGGTCCCGCCACGCCTGCCCATCCGGTCCGTCCAGCCGCAGCATCCGGCGCACGGTCCCCTCACGCCGGAAACCCAACGAGCGCAGTAGTCCTGCGGATCGTTCGTTGCCGGGTCGGACGTTCGCCTCCACCCGGTGCAGACCCATGCCGTCCGGCATCGGGGTCAGAGCCAGCCCGATGACCAGCCGCAGCCCTTCGGCGAAGAGTCCGCGGCCGGCGTACGGGTCATAGGCGTCGTAACCCAAGGTGCCTGAATCGAACCGGCCACGAACGACGTTGGTGACATTGACTTTTCCGACGATGCCGTGCGAACC
Source organism: Branchiibius sp. NY16-3462-2 (assembly GCF_001594145.1). Classification (GTDB taxonomy): domain Bacteria; phylum Actinomycetota; class Actinomycetes; order Actinomycetales; family Dermatophilaceae; genus Branchiibius. The sequence continues at coordinate 128,276 of NZ_LVCF01000043.1, forward strand.
GGCCGGATCCAGCGCATGGATCAGGAAGGTGCGATGCTCTGGCGACTGACGGGTCAGGTGCCACTCCAGGTCGGCCGCGTTGACCGGATTCCATTGACCGATCCGTTGTTTGGACAGCCGCACCGCCTCCCGGTAGGCAGCAACGTCTGCGGAGGTAGCGGGTGCGACCCGTACCCGGACACCGTGGGCGGCCAACTGCGTCGTCGGCCCCGACCACCAACTCACCAGCTCCGCCCCCGCAGGATCACGTGCTGCGGAGCGGCGAGCACCCGCACATCCCGGCGCGGATCGGACTCGTAGACAACCAGATCGGCACTGGAACCTTCCTCGATCGCCGGTCGCATCAACCACGCACGCGCCTTCCACGTCGCAGCGTCCAATGCCTCCAGCGGCGTCAGTCCGGCCTGGGTCAGCGCCTCGACCTCCTGGGCCACCAGGCCGTGGGGCAGCTGGCCGCCGGCGTCGGTGCCTACGTAGATGTCCAGCCCGGCGTCGTGGGCCGCGGCGATCGTCTCGAAGCGTCGCTCGTAGAGATCACGCATGTGCGCGGCGTACCCCGGGAACTTGGCCTGCCCCGCGTCGGCGAACTTCGGGAAGTTGGCGATGTTGACCAGGGTCGGCACGATCGCGATCCCCCGCTCGGCAAAGAGGGCGATCGAGTCCGGCGTCAGACCCGTCGCGTGCTCGATGCAGTCGATCCCGGCATCGGCCAGGTCGAACAACGACTGCTCCCCGAAACAGTGCGCCGTCACCCGCGCGCCCTCCTCGTGAGCAGCTGCGATCGCCGCCGGCAGCGACTCGCGTGGGAACGACGGCGACAAGTCGCCGACATCGCGATCGATCCAGTCCCCCACCAACTTCACCCAGCCATCCCCGCGCCGGGCCTCTCGGCGTACGTACTCGACCAGTTCGTCCGGCTCGATCTCGTGCGCGAAGTTGCGGATGTAGCGGTGCGTACGAGCGATGTGCCGCCCGGCCCGGATGATCCGCGGCAGGTCCGCACGCTCGTCGATCCAGTGGGTGTCGTACGGGCTGCCCGCATCCCGCAGCAGCAGCGCCCCCGCGGCGCGGTCGGCGAGCGCGTGCTCCTCAGCGCGTTCGGGAGGTACGCCGCCCGTCGCTTCCAGCCCGACGTGACAATGCGCGTCGACCAGACCCGGCAGGACCCAGCCATCGATGGACACCGCCTCGCCGGAGGTGGGCGCCGAGAAACTGATCCGCCCGTCGATCACCCACAGACCGTCGCGCTCTTCGTCAGGACCGAGCAGAACCGGTCCGGTCAGGTGCAGCGGCGGTGCAACGGAACCCATAAACGCGACCTTAGTCACCTGCTCGCGTCACGCTGAGCGCACATCGGCCTCGTTGTATCGGGCCAGCAGGTCGGCGAAGACCGCAACGTCCGACGTACTCCAGTCGACCAGCCGCTCGGCGACCGTGGCTTGCTGCGCGGCCAGAGCCTCCGCAGTCACGCGTTCGCCGTCCGGCGTGAGCTCGAGCGGCTTGCCCTCTCGGCCGCCGCTCCCGGTCCGTTGCAGCAGACCTCGTCGGACCAGCGCCGTCAGTTGCCTACTGGCCGTGGACTTGTCGATCCGCGCCGCATCGGCGAGATCTCCCGCCAGCACCCCGGGGTTGTCCTGCACGATGCGCAGCAGGGTGAAATCGACGTAGCTGAGGTCGGGATGCATGTAGCGCGCATCCGCGCGCACCCGGCGGGAGAACGCGATCAACCCACCCAGGACCCGCGCCTCGTTGCGCTCCCGGTCCTGCCGTGACGTATCTGACCTGGGTTGTGCTGCAGTCCTCATGAGTTGTATATTACAACTCTATTAGTTGCACTTTACAACTCAGGACGAGAGAAGGACCGTGTCGCACACCGCGCAGACTCCACCCACCATGCGAACTGTGCTCTCGCACATCGCTGTTCCGCTGATCATGGGTGCGGTCATGGCCCTGGCCTACCTGGGCGGTTTCCACCACCCGTCGCCGGACCACCTGCGCATCGACATCGTGGGATCCGGCCCGACCGCTACCGCCACCACCCAGAAACTGCAGACCGCCTTCGGCGATGCAGCCGATCTGAAGCTGGTGTCCTCGCAGGCCGAGGCCACCAACAGCATCGAGCACCGCGACCTCGCCGGCGCGTTCGTCCTGTCCCCCACCAAACCCGCGTTGCTAGTGAGCACGGCGGCCTCGGACACCCAGGCGGTCACCGTCGAGCGGATGTTCCAGCCGGTCGCTGCCGGCGCCGGTCTGCCCCTGGACATCAGGGACGTTGTCCCGGTCGACCCCGACGCTGACCCGAGTGGGCAGTCACTCTTCTTCTACCTCGTTGCCCTGACCGTCGGCGGGTACGGCACCGCCATCGCTATCGGTGTCGCGGCGGCAAGCAAGCCGATGCGCACCCGGATCGGCCTGGGCGTCGGTGCTGCCGCGGTCAACACCATCCTGGCCACCGGGATCGCGACCCTCGTCTTCCACGCGCTGCCGTCACACCAGTGGCAGATCGGTCTGCTGGCCTTCGTCTACTGCCTTGCGGTCATGGCGTTCGGCATCTCGCTGCACTCGCTGATCGGCCGGTTCACGACCCTGGCCATGGTGACCCTCTTCGTCGGGCTGAACTTCACCACCAGCGGTGGCGTGTTCCCACCCGCCCTGCAACCGGGCTTCTTCGCTGCGCTGCACCACTTCTGGATCGGCGCGGGCCTGAACGAAGCCGGCCGCAACCTGATCTACTTCCCCGACCTGGGCATCGGCTCCGACGTGCTGAAGATCGTCGGCTGGGTTGTTGTCGGTGGTCTGCTGCTGGGCCTGGCCACGCTGCGCGAGCGGGCCGCCCGCCGGGCTGGCGAGGTCGTCGCACCGCTCAGCGAGACCGAGATGATCGATGAGGAGAACGAGGAAGAACTCGTCGGCTGACCTCAGCAGGCCTTCAGGGACGTGCCACCGTTGCGGTGCATCGCGGCCACGCTCAGGTAGCCCTTCTGGGCCGGTACGTACAGCCAGTACCCGCTGCGGTACTTGCCGATCGTGATGGACTTGCCCAGGCGTTGGCAGGTCGCGGTCACCTTGCTGCCGCTGCGCAGGAAGCGCACCTGCTTGGCCGCGGTCGTCGCACCCGAACGCACCCGGATCCCGGAGCCGGGCACGACCAGGGCCAACGAGGCGGACGCCGGAGCCGGCTTGGTCGGCTTGGCCGGCGGCCTGGGTTTGGCAGGAGGCGCCGGGGCCACGGGCGCTGTTGAACCGGCCCACAGCGCACTCACCAATCGTGCGGCCGACGTGCGTTCGCGGTTGTACCGACTGGGGTACGCCGATCGCTGGACGCTCTGGGCGACCCGACCCGGATCTTTGGTCGCCCAGGATCCTTTGGGATAGCGCTTGGTCATGGCCGACAGGAATCGGTGCGTGCTGTAGGCCGGACGGATGATCTGGGCCCTGCTGCCCCAGCCCATCGAGGGGCGCTGCTGGAACAATCCAAGGCTGTCCCGGTCACCGCCGAGGTAGTTGCGCAGACCTGTCTCGGTGATCGCGGTCATCAACGCGATCTTGCCGGCCTGGGGCGAGAGGCCTTCCGCCTTGACCTGGGCCAGAATCTGCCGGGCGCAGGACACCTGGTCGGCGCTGACACCGGCCAGTCCCGCCGAACGAATGGTGGGCGACAGCTTCGCAGCGAGCGCCTTGTCGGCGGCGGTCGCCCCACACGACTTGACCGGCGGTGGCCGCCACGCCTGGGCGGAAGGAGCGATCGCCGTGGAACCGACGGCGGAAGCGAGGACGACTGCGAGGGTGGCAGCGTGGCGGCGCATGGCCCCCATTAAAGCGCGACTTAGTCGTAGATGGGCACTTGTATCCCAACAATAACTATTGCACCAGCCGTCACATTTTCGACGGACCTGCGCTGCGCCGGCGTGTCGCGCGGTACTGAAAGCAGTACTAGGAGCTGATCAGTCCTTCTGACCCAGGTACTTCTCGACTCGTGACGATCGGTCGCAACCGGTCTGCCGGCGCCCACAACTGGGTCACGGTCTCGTCATCGGTGACCGCGATCAGCCACGCCTCCCACCGACCCGAACGCTTGCGCCAGGTCCCTACCAACGCGGGCGCAGGTCGATCCTGGACAAGGCTGCCGGACGCGCTCAGGCTTAGGCCCGGTCCGCTCAGCGCGGGTCCGTCGCATCCCGACCCAATATCGAGTTGTCGGATTAGCCCAGGTTGGCGCTCCAGGAGGCGGAGCCGGCGTGGCTGTTGCGGTAGTCGATGCGGCTCACTTTCGCATCTTTGTTCACGCCGAACATCATCCAACCAGAGACGCAGGAGCCCGCCGGCCGCACTGCGTCCCCTTCGACGTCGGACGGGTAGGTCGGCTGCGGAAAGTCCGTGGGTGCGGGCTTCACGTCGATGGCCTCGTACTCTCCGCTGTCCGTGTCCACTACGCGCCAAGGCGCCGGGCTGATATTGCCCGCTTCGGACCCAAGGCAGTTCCGCACCTTCACCGCCACGAAGTGCTGGTCGGCACCGATGAGCGAAGTCGTGCGAGCATTGGAGTTCTGCACCGACAGCACTGTGACTTTGCCTCCCTCGGCCGTGTTGAACGTGCCACCCACCGCGAGAGCCCCACTCGTCTCCGATGTGAAACTGGTAGTCGCCGTGGAGGCTGAGGTTGGGGACGTACTCGGCGGTGCTGAAGACTCCACCACGGTCTTGGTGACAACTTGCGTACTTCCTCCACTGCATCCAAAGAGGCCGATCAGCGGCAGGAATAGTCCAGTGGCCAACAGAACCCTTCGCATGAGTCGATCGTGGCACTACTTCAGCGCCCCCACATAGAATCCTCGGAAGCCGCGTAGACGCACGCCTGCCCTCTCCGCATGGCCACCCGCCCTCGACCATGTCGAACAGCAGACCCCACGGCACCAACCGTCGTATTCGCAGCGTGGGCAACGAGTCTTGGGTCGCGGAGTCGGGCTAGTCCTTCTGACCGAGGTACTTCTCGAAGCCCTTCGGCAGCTTCAGATTCGCCAGATCCGGCTCTTCCTCCGGCTGCCCGAAAGCGCCCTCGAGGGCACGGGTCCGCGCGTCCGCGGCCTTCTTCGCGGCCACCTGCTCCTGCTGGGCCCGCTTGGCCGGGTTGCCGCTCTTACCCTTCTTGGCCTGCTGCTTGCCGCGCTTGGGAGCGCCGCCGCCGAGCCCGGGCATCCCCGGCATGCCGGGCATTCCCCCGCCGCGGCGCATCTGGCGCATCATCTTCTGCGCCTGGGTGAAGCGCTCCAGCAACTGGTTGACCTCGGAGACCGAGACACCCGATCCGCGCGCGATCCGGGCCCGGCGCGAGCCGTTGATCTGCTTGGGATGGGTGCGCTCGAACGGCGTCATGGAACGCACCATGGCCTCGACCCGGTCGAACTCGCGCTCGTCCAGGGAGTTGAGCTGATCCTTCATCCCGGCCATGCCGGGCATCATCCCCAGCAGCGCCTTGAAGTTGCCCATCTTCTTGATGGCCGCCATCTGCTGGAGGAAGTCATCGAAGGTGAAGTCCTCCTCCTCCATGAACTTGCGCGCCATCTCGGCGGCCTGGCGCTTGTCGAACGCCTTCTCGGCCTGCTCGATCAGCGTCAGCACGTCGCCCATATCGAGGATCCGGGAGGCCATCCGGTCCGGGTGGAAGACCTCGATGTCCTTGACCTGCTCACCGGTGGAGCTGAACATGATCGGTCGACCCGTCACCGACGCGACCGACAAAGCGGCACCACCACGAGCGTCACCGTCGAGCTTGGACAGCACGACGCCGGTGAAGTCGACGCCCTCGGAGAAGGCCAGCGCCGTCTCGATCGCGGCCTGGCCGATCATTGCGTCGATGACGAAGAGGACCTCATCGGGCTGGATGGCGTCGCGGATGTCGCGGGCCTGCTGCATGAGGTTCTCATCGACGGCCAGCCGGCCGGCCGTGTCCACGATGACCACGTCGTACTGGCGCACCTTGGCCTGGGCCACACCGGCCTGGGCGACCCAGACGGGGTCGCCGTAGGAGCGGGTGCCTTCGACCTCATCCGCAACGACGTCGTGTCCGCCGATATTGCCCCGCTCCGGCGCGAAGACCGGGACGCCGGCGCGGTCACCGACGACTTCCAACTGGGTGACGGCGTTCGGTCGCTGCAGGTCGGCGGCGACAAGGACCGGGAAGTGCCCCTGGTCGCGCAGGAAGCGCGCGAGTTTGCCGGCGAAAGTCGTCTTACCCGAACCCTGCAGACCGGCCAGCATGATGACGGTCGGCCCGGACTTGGCCAGTTGCAGGTTGCGGGTCTGACCGCCGAGGATCGCGATGAGCTCCTCGTTGACGATCTTCACGACCTGCTGGGCGGGGTTCAGTGCACCGCTGACCTCCGCGCCTAGGGCGCGCTCGCGCACGCGGCCCGTGAACTCCCGCACCACCGGGGTCGCGACATCCGCGTCGATCAGCGCGAGGCGGATGTCGCGGATGGTCGAGTTGATGTCCGACTCGGACAACCGGCCCTTGCCGCGCAGGTTCTTGAACGTCGAGGTAAGACGATCCGACAGAGTGTTGAACACGAGGTTCAGGGTATCTTCCAGGCCCCGCGGGTCAGGAATCGCGAACCGTCACGCCGGCACCGGACCGTCGCAGGCGTCGATGAGCGCCGCGATCACCTGGGCCACCTGGGGCGGGGTGACTGGCTGGCCCCCCGCGGCGGTGACGTAGAAGGTGTCCAGGGTCTGCCCGGCGTACGTCGCGACATGGGCCGAGCGCACCCCGAGCCCGAACCGGGCGAAGGTCATACCGATATCGCGCAACAGGCCGGGCCGGTCCTGCGATCGCACCTCGATAACGGTCGCCTCGGCGGACGCACCGGGAATGACGGTGGCGCGCGTGCCGGCGGTCGCCGGCGCCGCGGTCCTGCGTCGGCGCTCGAGTGAACGTAACGACGAACGGTCGCCGCGGGACAGCGCGCTGAGGCCGCGCTGCAGGTTGGTTGCCAGGGGCAGATCACCCGAGGGTGCTTCGATCTCCCAGGTGTTCACGGCGACCCCGTCGATGGTGCGCACCCGGGCGGACCGGACCTGGACGCCGGCGGCCGACAGCAACCCGGCTGAATCGGCGAACAGGCCCAACCGGTCGCGATCGGCGATCTCGATCCGGGCGCCCGCGGCGGTGGCGACCACATCCACACTGGGCACACCGTTGGCCAGGTCACGCAGCACCTGCGGGTTGAGCTCCTGGTCGATGTCAGCGGGTTCGGCCGCGATGACGTGCCGATCACCGAGCGCCACCCGGGCGTGCTCGGTCAACTGCTCGGTCAACGAGGCGCGCCACTGGGTCCAGGCCCGCGGGCCGGCCGCGATCGCGTCGGCCTGGGTGAGGGCCCGCAGCAACTCCAGGATGTCGCGGCGTTCCTCGACGGCTGCCACCAGTGCGCTGACGGTCTGCGGGTCGTGCGGGTCGCGTCGGGTTGCCAGATCGACCAGGGACAGGTGCTCGCGCACCAGCAGTTCGATGACGTCGACGTCATCGCGGGGGAAACCCATCCGGCGGGCGATGTTGGCCGCGACCGGCGCACCCTCGACCGCGTGGTCGTGCACCCCGGAGATCTTGCCGATGTCGTGCAGCAGAGCAGCGACCAGTAGCAGGTCGGGCCGCTCGACGTCGACCCGCAGATCAGCGGCCTCCACGACCGTCTCGATCAGGTGGCGGTCGACGGTGTGCCGGTGAATCGCATTGCGCTGCGGGCGACTTCGCACCGCACGCCACTCCGGGATCCACGTGCCGATCACCCCGCCGAGGTCGAGGGACTCCCACACCTGGGTCAGACCGGGGCCGGCCGCAAGCAGGTCCACGAACGCATCGCGGATCTCCGGCTCCCACGGGACGCTGGGTGGTTCGAGGCCGTTGGACAGGTTGGTCAGGGTGGCCGGGGCCAGCGGGATGCCACGGCGGGCGGCTGCGCGCGCGGCACGCAGCAAGAGCAGCGGCGTCGGGCGGGTCGTGAAACTCGGACCGAGCACGATCTCCGCGTCGTGTTCGAACAGCCCGTACCCGACCGGGGACAGGACGGGGCGACGCGGCCCGATCCGCGGCGTACGGGCGCGTTGGGATTGCTGGGCACGGCGCGCGGTGCCGTCCAAGGAGTAGCTGATCACCCGGGCGGACTGGACGACCTCGGTCAGCAGGGCGTCCGGATCCGGATGCCCCAGGAGGGCGGCAACCGCGTCCTGATCCTCGCGGCCCAGGCGGTCCCGACCGCGCCCCGTGGCCACGTGCAGTGCGTCACGTACGTCGAGCAAGGTGTTGTACGCCGCGTCGACCTCCCCGTGCGGACGGTCCGAGAGCCACGCAGCAGTGAGAGCTTTCAAGACGGTCATGTCGCGCAAACCACCGCGGCCCTCTTTGATATCGGGCTCGATCGAGGTGGTCAGGTCACCGTGCCGTTCGTGCCGGCGACGGGTTGCTTCAATCAGTTCGGGCAGCCGTTTGCGGGCATTGGCGCGCCAGTCGTGGGCGATCATCTGCCGCACCCCGGAGACCAGCACGGGATCGCCGGCAACCCAGTCGATGTCGAGCATCCCGACGGCGGCGGTGAGATCACCGCTGGCCGCGCCCCGGCATTCGGACATCGTGCGCACGCTGTGATCGAGCCGGACACCGGCGTCCCACACGGGATACCAGATCCGGTCCGCGAGCGCGGTGATGACCTCCGGACGCAACGAGCGGCCGTCGTGCAACAGCACCAGGTCGTAGTCGGACAGCGGTCCGCCGTCACCGCGGGCGAAGCTCCCGACGGCGGCCAGAGCGACACCGTCCTGCGAACCAGAGTGCAGCGGCCGGATCGCTTCGTCCCACAGGCCGCCGAGCCACTGCCGGCCATAAGCGGCCAAGCGCGTCCGACGCGCCTCGCCGGCACCCGGACGTGTGAAGTCGCGAGTGCCGGCGAGGTCGAGACGCTCTGTCATGTGGTCCGCGTGGGTACTCATGACAGCCTCTCTATTGCGGTTGTCGGATGGGTGGTGCAGGGCACCGCGTCAGAGCGCGGTGGGACCCTTCTCACCCGTCCGAACGCGGACTACCTCCTCGACAGGAACGATCCACACCTTGCCGTCGCCGATCCGGCCGGTCTGAGCGGCCTTCACGATCACGTCGACCACGTTGGCGGCGTCAGCGTCGTCGACGATGACTTCCAACCGGGTCTTGCTGACGAAGTCGACGTTGTACTCGGCGCCGCGGTAGACCTCGCTGTGACCGCGCTGGCGGCCGTAGCCGCTGGCCTCGCTCACGGTCATCCCGGCGATGCCGTAGGACTCCAGGGCCTCCTTGACCTCGTCCAGCTTGAACGGCTTGATGATGGCGGTGACCAGTTTCATGCCTTCGCTCCTTCTTCGTGGGCGAACGTGGCGACGGTACCGAAGGAGGTAGTCGCCAGGTCGTACGCAGTTTCTGCGTGCTCAGTCTGGTCGATACCTTGCGTTTCGTCGTCCTCGGAGATCCGCCAACCCATGGCGTACTTCAACACCGTCGCGATGATCGCCGTCATGATCGCCGTGAAGAGCAGCGCCGCACAGGCGATGATTAACTGCACGATCAACTGCTTCCACTGACCGTAGAAGAGGCCGGTGCCACGGGCCAGGAAGCCCAGGGAGATGGTGCCCCAGAAACCCGAGACCAGGTGGACGCCGACGACGTCCAGGGAGTCGTCGTACCCGAACTTGTACTTCAGACCGATGGCGAAGGCGGACAGGATGCCCGCGATCGCACCCACGGCGATCGAGCCCCACGGCGTCACGTTGCCACAGGCCGGGGTGATGGCCACCAGGCCGGCCACGATGCCCGAGGCGGCGCCCACGGAGGTGGCGTGCCCGTCCCGGAACTTCTCCACCAGCAGCCAGGCGATCATCGCGGCGCAGGTCGCGGTGGTCGTGTTGACCCAGACCAGACCGGCCGACTCGTTCGCGGCCAGCGCCGAACCGGAGTTGAACCCGAACCAGCCGAACCACAGGATGCCCGCGCCGAGCATGACCAGCGGCACGTTGTGCGGGCGCATGGCCACCTTGCCGAAGCCGATGCGCTTACCCAGGAAGAGACACAGCACCAGACCGGCCATACCGGCGTTGATGTGCACGACGGTTCCACCCGCGAAGTCGATCGGGGCCACTGATGCCACATCACCCGTCGTACCGAACAACTTGGCGGCGATACCGTCCTTCGAGCCGCTCAGCAGGCCGCCGCCCCAGACCATGTGGGCCAGCGGGAAGTAGACCAGGGTGACCCACAGGACCGAGAAGACCAACCAGGTCGAGTACTTCACGCGATCCGACAGCGAACCGCTGATCAGGGCCACGGTGATGGCGGCGAACGTGAACTGGAAGCCCACGAACACCAGCGTGGGTACGCCGGTCGCGGTGTAGGCCAGCGACGCGTCCGCCCCCGGCGCGCCGGGCAGCAGATCCTTCAATGCCCACAAGTCGAAGGGGTTGGCGAAGATGCCACCAACGTTGTTGGGGCCGAAGGACATCGAGTAGCCCCACAGCACATAGATGATGCCGATGACGCCGAAGGCGCCGAACGACATCATGATCATGTTCAGGACACCCTTGGATCGGTTCAGGCCGCCGTAGAACAGGGCCAGACCGGGGATGGTCATGAACAGCACCAACGCGGCTGACGTCAGCATCCACGCGGTGTTACCGGTGTCGAGTGTCGGCGTATCTGCCGCCACAAGTGATAGTGCGCTCATGGGGCAGAACAATCGCAAGGCCGCATTTCACCCGAACGTGTCGTGTGTTAACACTGTGTTGCGAAGTGCCGTTGCACACTGGAGGGGTGCTCGCACCGCGTCTGACCAGCCCCGTTGCGATCTCCCGACCTGTGTTGGCGCCTGCTCGCCGGGTGCACGATGTGATCCGCCACCGTGCCGCTCTGGCCCTGCGTTCGAGGGTCGCCGGAGACCATGCTGCGGAGCGGGCCGGCGCCATCTGGGGCGCCGAGGGTGAGCGCTGGTTCACGCCGGAGGATCCGATCTGGCGGGTGCACCTGGACGCATCGATGTTCCTCGGCGGGATCCGCGCCCTGCTGCTGCAGTCGCTGCACCCGTTGGCGATGGCCGGGGTCGACCAGCACTCGCGATACCGCGACGACCCGTGGGGGCGCCTGCAGCAGACCAGCGCGTACATCTCGACCACGACCTTCGGGACCACCGCCGATGCCGAGCGGTTGATCGCCCGGGTCCGGGGTATGCACCGCCGGGTGCGCGGCACCGCTGACGACGGGCGCGCGTACGCCGCGAGCGACCCGCATCTGCTGATGTGGGTGCACCTGGCGGAGACCGAGAGCTTCCTGACGTGTTACCAGACGTACGGCGCGAGCCCGCTCTCGGCGTACGACGCGGATCGGTATGTCGCCCAGGCCGGCTCGATCGCGACCCGGCTGGGTGTCATCGACCCCCCGCAGTCCGTCGCCGAACTCACGGCGGCGCTGGAGGCCTTCACCCCCGAACTGGCCAGCACTCCGGCCGCGCGTGAGACGTTGCGCTTCATCGCAGCGGACCCGCCGATGCCGCTGGCCGTGCGCCCGGGATATCTCACGTTGGTCGCCGGCGCGCTCGGCACGTTGCCTGCCCACGCCCGCCGGCTGCTCGGGGTCCGGTTGCTCCCGGGTGGCGCCGTGCCGTTGCGGAGTGCGGGTCAGGTCGGGGTCGGGCTGATCCGGTGGATGCTGTCCGATCCGATGGTGCGCACCGACCGCCGCCAGGACCGTTCAGTTCAGGACGGCGACCGCTCAGTTCAGGACGGCGTCCACGAAGGCTGACGGGTCGAACGGCGCCAGGTCATCCGGACCTTCGCCCAGGCCGACCAGCTTGACCGGGACGCCCAGTTCGCGCTGCACGAGTACGACGATGCCGCCCTTGGCGGTGCCGTCCAGTTTGGTGAGCACCACCCCGGTCACGTCGACGGCCTCACTGAAGATGCGGGCCTGCTGCATACCGTTCTGACCGGTGGTCGCATCCAGCACCAGCAGGCATTCGTCGATCGGGCTCTGCTTCTCCACGACCCGCTTGACCTTGCGCAGCTCGTCCATCAGGCCGACCTTGTTGTGCAACCGGCCGGCGGTGTCGATCAGCACCACGTCGGCGTGCTGTTCGTTGCCCTCCTTGACCGCATCGAAGGCCACCGCTGCGGGGTCGGCCCCTTCCTTGTCGGAGCGGACGGTGGGCACACCGACGCGGGCCCCCCAGGTCTGCAACTGATCGGCGGCGGCCGCGCGGAAGGTGTCGGCGGCGCCGAGCACCGGCTGCTTGTCCTGGGCGACCAGGACCCGCGCGAGTTTCCCGACGGTGGTGGTCTTGCCGGTGCCGTTCACGCCGACGACCATCAGCACGGCCGGGCGGTCCCCGACGCGGGTCGCGGCGATCCGGCGGTCCATCGACGGGTCCACCAATGTGAGCAGTTCGGTGTGCAGCCAGTCGTGCAGTTGCTCCGGCGTGGGGGTGCCTTCCACAGCCACCCGGGAGCGCAACCGGTCGACCAGCTCCGTGGTGGCCGACGCGCCGAGGTCGGCGCCGAGCAGGACATCCTCGACCTCTTCCCAGTCGGCATCGGACAGCTCGCCCTTGGCCAGCAGGCTCAGCAGGGTCTTGCCGATGGCCGAGTTGGACCGGGCCAGGCGCCCGCGCAATCGGCCCATCCGGCCGACGGCGGACTCCGGCTTCTCGACCGCCGGGGCCCGCGCGGCCTGGTCGGCACGCAGTTCCGCGGTGTCCGTTGCCGCAGTAGCCAGCACCGACTGGTCGGCAGTGCCCTGCGCGCCCGGCGCATCCTCGACGACGACACCTTCGACCGTCGGTTCGTCGAGCACTACCTCATCGACGACTACCTCATCGACTATTACCTCATCGACCACTACCTCGTCGGCTGCTGCGCTGCCGCCGGCTGCCGTTTCGGTGGGTAGGTCCTTCACGGGCACGTGCTGCTGCGGCTCCGCCACCTTGCTGAAGTCGATCGTGCTGGCCGGTGCCGCCTGATAGGTGTTCGCCCCGCGGCGTTGCGCATCCTTCGCCGACGGCAGCGTCGAGGTCGACTCCCCCCTCTCCTGGGTCGGTGGCAACGTCGGGGCCGAGGTCGAACGGCTGCTGCCACGACGCAGGAACGTCACGCCGACGGTGAGCGCGAGGAGAACGAGGAGTGTGATGACGGTGAGGATCACCCAGAGACTGTCCACCCGCCCATCATGACAAACGAGCGACCAGCGCCGCTCGGCCCGATCACCCGCTGGCCGACGCCACACCCATTACCAGGACCTGCACGGGAATCCCCAGGATCACCAGGCAGAATAGGACCATGGTCTGGTTGATTCTCGCCCTGCTGCTCTGTGTCGCCCTGGCGGCCGCGGTGGTCGCGGTCGTAGCCATTCCCGCCCGCCGCGAGGGCCGGGAGATCCTGACCGATCGAGCCGAGGAACTGGTCTCCACGGTGACATCGAAGACGGAGAAGGTGACCGAGAAGGTGCTGCGCCGGGATGGCTCCAGCGCCGAGGCCGAGACCGAGACCGAGCTTGAACCGAAGGTCACCCAGCACGGTCGACCCATCCGGCGCCGGGCCGGCGACTCCGGCAACTCGGACTCACCCGCCGCATAACCTGCGCGTGTGACTGACACCACTTCTGCGGCCCACGGCGTGGACCGCGACCGAATCCGTCATATCGCGCAGGCCCTGGCGCCGTATCAACTTCGCGGCGGCCTGCCGGACTGGACCTTCCAGGTCTCGCGTCGCGGCCAGGTGGTCGCAAGCCTGGGCAGCGCAGGACAGACCGGGGCTGCGCGTGCGCTCGACAACGCGATCTATCGGATCTACTCGATGACCAAGCCGATCACCTCGGTGGCAGCGATGATGCTCTACGAGCAGGGCAGCCTGGATCTGAATGCCCCTGTCTCGGCGTACATCCCGTCGTTTGCCGATCTGCGCGTGTACGCCGGGGGGCCGGCGACCGCGCCCGTCACCCATCCGGCGGCGCGGCCGATGCTGATCAAACACCTGCTGACGCACACCTCCGGGCTGACCTACGGGTTCCACCGCACCCACGTCACCGACGAGATCTACCGGCTCGCCGGTTACGAGTTCAATCCGGCCGACAAGGACCTCGCGACCGCGTGCGATGCCTTCGCTGCGATGCCACTGCGGTTCGAGCCGGGCACCAGTTGGCTGTACAGCGTCGCGACCGATGTCCTCGGGCGCGTTGTCGAGGTCGCCTCCGGACGGTCGTTGGACTCCTTCTTCTCCGAGGAGATTCTCACCCGGCTGGGGATGACCGACACTGCCTTCCACGCGGTCGACCCATCCCGGCTGGCAACACTGCACCTGCACACCCCCGACGGTGCGCGGATCCTGGAGAAGTTCGGGCCCGACCCAGCGTCCACGCCGAAGTTCCTGTCGGGAGGTGGCGGCCTGTACTCGACCATGGCCGACTACCAGCGGTTCGCCGACTTCCTGCTGGGCGGCGGCGGATTGGACGGCACACGGTTGCTGAGCTCGCGGACGCTGGATTTCATGACCACCAACCACCTGCCCGGTGACGCCGACCTCGAGGAGTTCGGCGTCCCGCTGTATGCCGAAACTCCGTTCACCGGAGTGGGTTTCGGACTCGGCTTCTCGGTGACCCTGGACCCGGTGGCAACCGGCATCGCGTCCTCCCCCGGCGAGTACGGCTGGGGCGGCCTGGCATCGACGTACTTCTGGATCGACCCGATCGAAGACCTCACCGCGATCTTCATGACCCAACTGATCCCGTCCTCTGCCCTGCCGATCCGACCGCTGCTGAAGCAGATCACCTACGCAGCGTTGGTGGACTGATCGGCTCAGTCGTTCGTCCGCCGTTCGTCCGCATTCTCCGGACGCCGGCTTACTCGGATAAGTAGACTCCACCACGGCCGGAACCCCCTCCGGGCCCGACAGGAGACCGCTATGGCCACCAGGCCGACCATCGCCGACATCGCCCGCGAACTGCAGATCTCGAAGGCGGCGGTCTCTTACGCCCTGAACGGACAACCCGGCGTGGGGGAACAGACGCGCCAACGAGTCCTTGACGTCGCCCGGAATCTGGGCTGGCAGCCCAGCGCGAGCGCACGGGCCCTCGGCGGCTTTCACACCAAGGTCATCGGGCTTGCTCTGGCCCGACCGGCGCAGACGGTTGCGATCGAATCGTTCTTCATCCGGTTCCTGGTGGGGGTGGAAACCGCTCTGGCCAAACGGGATTGGAGTCTTCTGCTACGGATCATCGGTGACCATCCCGACCAGGAGGTCGAGGTATATCGCAAGTGGTGGGGCGAGGGCCGCATCGATGGGGTGATCCTGGTCGACGAGCGGCACCGCGATCCGCGCATCACCGCCGTCGATGAGCTCGGGCTACCCGCCGTGCTGTGCGGGGGTCCGCGTCGTGACACGACGATGCCGTGTTTGTGGACCGACCAGGCCGCCGACGCCGAGACGCTGACGGACTATCTCGCGGGACTTGGTCACCGGCGCATCGCGCATATCGCGGGCCCGCGCGAGTTTGCGCACGAACGTGGTCGGCAACGGGGAATGCAACGGGCTGCAGCGCGGCATGGCCTGGACCTGCTGAGCCGGTCGGCGGCCTACGACGCCGCGGCGGCAGTGCAGGCGACCCGTTCGCTGATGGCCGATCCCACCACCGCACCGACGGCCATCGTGTACGCCAATGACCTCAACGCCGTCGCCGGACAACGAGAGCTCGAGAACGCCGGGTTCACTGTGCCACAGGATGTTTCAGTGATTTCCTGGGACGACTCCCCGTTGACCGAGATGGTCGCAACCCCCATCACGGCGCTGGCTCGTGAGACCGAGGCGTACGGCGAGCAGGCGGCCACCGTCCTGCTGGATCGCATCGCGGGAGTAGACCGGGGCCGGGTGCGCGTGACGCCGTCCGACATCGTCATCCGGGACAGCACCGGGCCGGCCCGCGCCGCGCGCTGAGCCCGTTCGGTCCTCCACTTACCCGGTTAACAATTCGATAACGGCGATTTGTTGGGTCTGGCAACTTAACCGGGTAAGTGTTGTGATGTAGATCTCACTGCGGCGACGGGGCCGCGGACTCAGCAGGAGGACTCTTGTGAAAGTACGTCTCATCACGGCGGTCGCGGTGTCGGCGGCCCTCGTCGGAATCGCCGGCTGCGGAAGCGGATCCAGTTCAAGCAGTGGCAGCGGCGGCAGTGGCACCACGTTGACCTACTGGGCCAGCAACCAGGGCGCGTCGTTGCAGGACGACCAGAAGGTCCTGCAGCCGGAACTGGACAAGTTCCAGAAGCAGACCGGGGTCAAGGTCAACCTGCAGGTGATCGGCTGGCCCGACCTGCAGAACAAGATCCTCGCGGCCACCACCTCCGGCAACGGACCGGACGTGCTGAACATCGGAAACACCTGGGCGCCCTCGCTGCAGGCGACCGGTGCCTTCCTGCCGTTCGGGGACGCGGAGTTCAAAGCGATCGGGGGCAAGGACAAGTTCGTGCCGGCGTCACTGGCGACCGGCGGAATGGCCGGCAAGGATCCGACCTCGGTGCCGCTGTATTCGCTGGTCTACGGCCTCTACTACAACAAGAAGATGTTCGCCGACGCCGGACTGAAGCCTCCGACGACGTGGGAGGAATTGCAGGACGCGGCCAAGAAGCTCACCGACAAGAGCAAGGGCGTCTACGGCATGGCCATGGAGGGCGGCAGCTACACCGAGGGCGTGCACTTCGCCTTCATCTTCGGTCAGCAGCAGGACTCCAACCCCTTCACCACCGACGGCAAGGCGGACTTCACCTCTGCCGGTCAGGTCCAGGGCGTCAAGCAGTACGTGGATCTGATGGCTGACGGCGTGGTCAATCCGAGCAGCGCGCAGTACAAGAACGGCCCGGAGGCACCCGGTGACTTCGCCAAGGGCAAGGCCGCCATGCTGATGAGCCAGAACAACGCCGACAACACCCTGGTCGCCGACGGGATGAAGTCCGACGAGTACGGCGTCGTGGCGATTCCTGCTCCGGCGAACGCCCCGAAGAACACCGCCAGCTTCGTGGCCGGCATCAACCTGTCGGTGTTCAAGAACACCAAGAACAAGGACGCGGCGTTGAAGTTCGTCAACTTCATGACCAGCGAGGAGGAGCAGAAGATCTTCGACAAGCCCTTCGCCGCCCTGCCGGTCCTGAAGGGCGTGACACCGAACTTCACGGACAACGCTGATGAGGCCAAGACCTTCCAGGAGATCTTGAACACCCGCGCTGTCCCCCTGCCGCTCGTGCCCAACGAGGCCGCTTACGAGACGAATGTCGGCAACGCCGTGGTTCAGCTGACCGCCCAGGCGGCGACGGGCAAGGCCCCCAGCGATGACGACATCAAGGCCGCTCTGCAGAAGGCCCAGGACACGATGGCGGCCGCCGGCTGACATGTCGGTCTCCGTTCAGCGAGCCGGCGGGCGGCGTCCCGGCCGCCGGCTCGCCCCCTATCTGCTCATCCTTCCGGCGGTCCTGCTCGAACTGTTGATCCACATCATCCCGATGCTCGTCGGGGTGTGGATGTCCTTCGTGGATCTGACCCAGTTCTACATCGCCAACTGGTCCGAGGCGCCCTACCACGGCCTTACCGCCTACCGCATCGCGTTGGACGTGTCCTCCCCCGTCGGCAAGGGTCTGGCCCACTCCTTCCTCATCACCGCGGCGTACACCCTTCTGGTGCTTGGGGTTTCGTGGAGTTTCGGAATGTCCGCGGCATTGGTCGTGCACCGCAGTTTCCGTGGCCGCGGGTTCTTCCGGACGTTGTTCCTGGTGCCCTACGCCATGCCCATCTACGCCGGCATCATCACCTGGAGCTTCATGTTGCAGCGCGACAACGGCCTGGTGAATCACGTCCTGAAGTCGGTCGGGCTGACTGACGGCAACACCTTCTGGCTGCTGGGCGGTAATGCCTTCTGGTCAGCGGTTGTCGTCGCCATCTGGCGCTCGTGGCCGTTCGCCTTCCTGATGCTGCTGGCCGGTCTGCAGAACGTGTCCGAGGACCAGTACGACGCAGCGTCGGTGGATGGTGCCTCGGTCTGGCAGCAGGTCCGCTACATCACCATGCCCGCGTTGCGGTCGGTGAATGTGGTGTTGATCCTGATGCTCTTCCTGTGGACGTTCAACGACTTCAACACCCCGTTCGTCCTGTTCGGTTCCCAGCCGCCGAGCAGCGCCGATCTGGTGTCCATCCACATCTACGGTGCGTCCTTCATCAACTGGAACTTCGGACTCGGCTCGGCGATGTCGGTGCTGTTGCTGTTGTTCCTGCTGGTGGTCACCGCGTGCTATCTGCTCATCGTCAACCGGAGGTCGCGTCGTGCGTGAGCCCTTGTCTTTCAGGATCTTTCGGGTGGTGGTGCTCTTCGTCCTGGGCCTGATCGTCCTGGTGCCGTTGTGGGTCATGGTGACCGGCGCGATCAAACCACTGGGTGACGTCCAGGGCGAGTTCGAATGGTGGCCCAGCCACCCGACGCTGCAGCCGTTCAAGGACATCTGGCAGACCGTCCCCCTGGCCAAATACTTCACCAACAGCCTGATCGTGTGCAGCGTCGCGACCGTGTTCAGCGTGCTGATCGCGATCCTGGCGGGCTACGCGGTCTCCCGGTGGCGCTTCCGGGGTCGACGCCTGTTCACCGGCACGATCCTGTCCACCCAGATGTTCCCGGGAATCCTGTTCCTGCTGCCGCTGTTCCTGATCTTCGTCAACCTGGACAAGGTGTTCGGGACGACGGTGTTCTACCAGACCCGCCTCGGCCTGATCGTCACCTATCTGACGTTCACGCTGCCGTTCTCGATCTGGATGCTGGCGGGCTACTTCGACGGCATTCCTCGTGAACTCGACGAAGCGGCCAAGGTGGACGGTGCCGGCACCATGCGCACCCTGTGGCAGGTCATCCTGCCGGCAGCCAGGCCGGGGGTGATCGCCGTAGCCGTCTACGCCTTCATGACCTCCTGGGGCGAGATCCTGTTCGCCTCCCAGATGACCAACACCGATACCCAGACGCTGTCCATCGGCCTGCAGAGCTACTCCACGCAGATCAACGTCTACTGGAACCAGGTGATGGCCGCCTCGCTGGTCGTGAGCGTGCCCATCGTCGTGGCCTTTCTGCTCTTGCAGCGCTATCTGGTGGCCGGCCTGACCGCAGGAGCCGTGAAGTGAGCACACCTATGACCCGGTCCGTACCCCGGCCCTCGGCCTGCGTCCGATCCACCGACGGCCGACCCCTGGTCTGGTTGGGGGTCAACTTCTGGTCACGCAGCGGCGGACCGTTCATGTGGCATTCCTACGACGCCGGTCTTGTCCGGACCGAACTGCGCACCCTGCACGAGCATGGCCTCGGCGTGACCAGGTCGTTCCTGTTCTGGCCGCACGCGGTCCCCGAGCCCGGTGTGCTCGACCAGGACGTCCTGGACCGGTTCGCTGATTTCCTGGACGCCCACCAGGAACTGGGGATGCAGACCATCCCGACCTTTCTGGTCGGGCACATGTCCGGGCAGAACTGGGACCCGGCGTGGCGAGCAGGCCGGGACCTGTACGGCGACGTGTGGATGGTGGCCCAACAGGCCTGGTACATCGAGGCGGTGACCGAGCGGTTCGCCGACCACCCCGCGATCGGCGGTTGGCTGATCAGCAACGAGATGCCCAACTACGACCGCTCCGCCGACCGGGCGACCGTGTCCTCATGGGCACGGATCGTGGCGAACGCCGTACGAGCCGGTGGTGGTGACCAGCCGCTCTCCTTCGGTGATGGCGCCTGGGGCGTCGAGGTGACCGGCGCCGACAACGGCTTCAGTGTGCGCGACCTGGCGGCGTTGAGTGACTTCGTCGGTCCGCACGTCTACCCGATGGGAGACGACCCCGTCCGGCAACATCTACGCGCGGCGTTCATCTGCGAATTGACCTCTGTCGCAAACCTTCCCGTGGTGCTTGAGGAGTTCGGCGTCACCAGCGACTTCACCAGTGACGAGCACGCGGCCGACTACTACCGACAGGTGCTGCACCTGTCCCTGCTTGCCGGGTCGACCGGTTGGTTGGCATGGAACAACACCGACTTCGACAACCTCGGGGATCTCGACCCGTACCGTCACCAACCGTTCGAGCAGCACTTCGGTCTCACCGACGTGACCGGAGAGCCCAAACCGCAGTTGATTGAAATGCGCCGCTTCGCAGAGATCCTCGACGCCATCGACCTGCCCCGGTGCCGACGGGTGCCCAGTCCGGTAGCCCTGCTGGTCAGTGCCTATCTGGATGCACCGGACAACTGGTTCGTCGATCCGGTGCATCGCACCGATGTGTTCCGCCACGCCGAGCAGGCGTACATCGCGCTGCGGGAGGCAGGGATGGCGCCGGCCGTCATCCGCGAAGCCGACGGTCTGCCCGCGGAACCCGCCCTGTGGATCCTGCCGTCGACCAAGGCCGTCACCACCCCGACCTGGCGCCGGCTGCGCGAGCTGGCCGCCTCTGGCGCAACGGTTTTCGCGTCGTACGGCACGGGGGACGCAACAGCCCAGCGCGGCCCCTGGTGGACCGGGATGGAGCCGCTTTTCGGCGCACGCCACACCTTGAGTTACGGACTGGTCGAGCCGGTTCTCGACGATGAGGTGGTGGTGCACTTCGACGAGGACTTCGGCGACATCGCCGCCGGAGAGACCGTGCGCATTCCCGTGGCGGGTACAGCGGACGGCCGGGCGATCCTGCCGGTCGAGCCGACCGATGCGATCGTGGTGGCACGGGACCAGCACGGGCGGCCTGTGTTGCTGCGCGCGGCGCGCGGTGAAGGGCAGGCCGTGCTGTGCACCCTTCCACTGGAGTACTTCGCCGCCAGCCGTGCGCGGGCCAACCCCGATCCGACCTGGCGCATCTACCGGGCGCTGGGTCTGCTCGCCGGCTTACCCGACCAGCCCGCAGGCGCCGATCCGCGAGTCATGACCGATCGCCTCAGCCACGAGGACGGTCGCGAATTTCACTGGTACGTCAACGCTTCCGACGAGCCCGTGACCTATGACCCCGATCCGGATCTGACCACGCTGCAGGGCGGTTCGGTGACCGGTCAACGCACCCTCGCGCCGTACGGCGTCGACGTCCTGATCCACCCCATCACCCCAGGAGCCTCATCGTGACCCACCCCCTACCCGCCGGTTTCGTGTTCGGAGCGGCGACCGCGTCGTACCAGATCGAAGGGGCGGTGGCCGAGGGCGGACGGACACCGTCCATCTGGGACACGTTCAGTCATACGCCAGGTCGCACCTTCAACGGTGACACCGGCGACGTGGCCTGTGATCACTACCATCGCTGGGCCGAGGACGTGGAGTTGCTGGACCAGTTAGGGGTAGACGCCTACCGCTTCTCGCTGGCCTGGCCGCGAATCCAGCCGGACGGCACCGGCGTCGGTAACACCGCCGGTCTGGACTTCTATGACCGGTTGGTCGACGGGTTGCTTGATCGCGGCATCACCCCGGTTGTGACGCTGTACCACTGGGATCTGCCCCAAGCGCTGGAAGACGCCGGCGGCTGGCGGATGCGCTCCACCGCAGAGCGATTCGCGCAGTACACGCAGATCGCCCACGATCGCCTCGGGGATCGGGTGAAGGATTGGATCACCCTCAACGAGCCGTGGTGTTCCTCGATGCTCGGCTACGGCACCGGCCGGCACGCACCCGGGGCGAGGGAAGGTGACGGTGCACTCGCCGCGGCGTACCACCTGGCGCTCGGACACGGCCTCGCGACACAGGTGCTGCGCTCCGACGTGACCGCCCGGGTGGGGGTCACCCTCAACCTGCAGCCGGTCCAGCCGGCCAGCGATAGCGCCCAGGACCAAGCAGCGGCCGAGCGAGCCCTGATGAACTCCAACCTGCTGTTCACCGACCCGATCCTGGCGGGCCGCTATCCGGCCCTCGCACGCGAAACCTACGCTCCCATCACGGACTTCGGCTGGCTGCGCGATGAGGATCTGCCGGTGATCAGCGCACCCCTGGACTTCCTCGGAGTGAACAACTACTTCCCGAGCCGGGTCGAAGCGGTCGGCTATGACGAACCCGACCCGGCACGGCGGACCGCCACCGACCTCGGTATCCACGATGTCATCGACCCGCGCGGTGAGACCACGCAGATCGGCTGGCCCGTCGAGGCCGATGGATTGCGGCGGTTGCTGGTATGGCTGCGGGACAACTACCCGACGTTGCCGCCGATCTACATCACGGAGAACGGGCGGGCCTGCGATGACGTCATCGCACCGGACGGAAGCGTCGATGACCCTGATCGGGTGCGCTACCTACACGAGCACCTCGACGCTGTCGCAGCGGCGGTCGCCGAGGGCGTCGACGTGCGCGGCTACTTCTGCTGGTCGCTGCTGGACAACTTCGAGTGGGCCGAGGGGTACCGGATGCGATTCGGGCTGGTCTACGTCGACTACCCGACGCAGCGCCGGATCCCGAAGACCAGTTTCCGCTGGTACCGCGACCTGATCGCGGCGCAACGAACGAGCGCCGTCGCCTGATCAGGCGGGTTGTACGTCCCGGATCCGTTGCGACACAACGGTGGTCACACCATCCCCACGCATGGAGACACCGTAGAGCGCGTCGGCGACCTCCATCGTGCGCTTCTGGTGGGTGATCACGATCAGCTGGCTGGAGTCGCGCAGCTCCTCGAACAGCGTGATCAACCGGCCCAGGTTGGCGTCGTCCAGAGCGGCCTCGACCTCGTCCATGATGTAGAACGGGCTGGGCCGGGCCTTGAAGATCGATACCAGCAACGCCACTGCCACCAAGGAGCGTTCACCACCGGACAGCAGCGACAGCCGCTTGATCTTCTTGCCCGGCGGACGCGCCTCGACCTCGATGCCGGTGGTGAGCATGTCGTCCGGATCCGTCAGCACCAGGCGGCCCTCGCCACCGGGGAAGAGCCGGGAGAACACCCCCTCGAACTGCTCGGCGGTGTCGACGAAAGCATCCGCGAACGCCTGCTGCACCCGCTGGTCGACCTCGGCCACGATGTCCAGCAGGTCTGCCTTGGATTTCTTGAGGTCTTCCAGCTGCTCGGTGAGGAACTTGTGCCGCTCCTCCAGCGCCGCAAACTCCTCCAACGCCAACGGATTGACCCGCCCCAGCTGCGACAGCCGCCGCTCCGCCGAGCGCAACCGCTGCTCCTGGGCGGCCCGCTCGAAGGGGATCGGCTCGGGCAGATCATCGGCACCCTCGTCCGGTCCGGGGATGTGCGCGATGAGTTGGTGCGGGCCGAACTCCTCGACCAGCACGTCGGGTTCGATACCGAGCTCCTCAACGGCCCGCGTCTGCATCGCTTCGATCCGCAACCGCTGCTCGGCGCGCGCCACTTCGTCGCGGTGGACCGTGTCGGTCAACTCCCGCAGCTGGTCGCCGATCGCCGCGACGGCCGAGCGCTGCTCCCGCAGGGCGGTGTCCCGCACCGTGCGGGCGGCCTCTGCTTCCTCCCGTTGGATCTTCGCGACGGTCAGGACGGTGTCGACCAGTCCCTTGGTCTGCCGGCACCCGTGCTGTACGGCGCGTGCCACGGTGGCCTGTGCCTCCCGTCGCGCTCTGGCCTGGCGGGCACGTTCGCGGGCACGCAGTTCGGACTCGGCAGCGGCCTCCAGGCCATCGACGCGCTCCTTCAACGAACGCGCCTGCTCCTCACGGGTGCGCAGGTTCAGCCGTTGGTCGGTCTCGGCGGACCGTGCGGCAGCCGCCTCGACGGCCAACCGGTCGCGCTCGTCGGTGCTGGGTTCGGCCAGGTCATCGCCATCAGCCTGCGCATCGGCCAACCGCTGCTCCAGATCGGCCAACTCGGTGCGATGGGCGGTCACGGCCTCCTGCGCCTGGGTGCGGGACTGCTCCAACCGGGCGCGCTCCCCCGTCACGCCCCGAATGACCTGTCCGAGCCGGCCGAGTTGCTCCGCGATGGCCGCCATGCGGGCATCGGACTCGCCGAGCCTGGAGAGGGCGGCCTCCGCTGCTTCGCTGTGCTCCTGGACCTTCGCACGCAGTCCCGTGCTGGCGAAGCGGGCCTGCTCAGCACGGGCAGTGGCCTCGTCCAGCGCCGTCTGTGTTTCGTCGACCGCTGCCTGGATCTCCAGCAGACTCGGTGCACCGGCCGATCCGCCCCGGACGAACCGCCGGGCGAACACGTCCCCGTCCAGCGTCACAGCAGTCAGCGAGTCGTCCTGCCGCACAACAGCTTTCGCGACATCGACCGAATCCACCAGCACCACGTCGCGCAGCAACTGATCCACGACCCCCGCGACCTCCGGGGCAGCGGTCACCGCCGCGAGAGCGGGACGTGCGCCGTCGGGAAGGTGAGACGGGGCAGCCACGGTGGGGGTCGGCGTACCGGAAATCACCAATCCGGCGCTGCCGGCTTCCTCGCGACGCAACCGCCCGACGGCCTGACCGGCGGTCTCCAGATCCGCGACGAGGATCGCGTCGGCGGCCCAGCCCAGAGCGGCAGCGATCGCCGCCTCGGAGCCGGACTCGATGGTCAGTTGCTCGGACAACCGCCCGGCGATCCCGTCGGCGTCGTCCGCGGCGAGCAAGTGCGCGGCACCGTCGGTGCGTCGCAGACCGAGAGACAGCGCATCCAGACGCGCCTGCAGGCTGGAGCGGTCCCGGTCAGCAGTGCGCTCGGCCTCGAGAGCTTCCTCCAGGGCCGCGGCCGCCTCGACCCGCTTGGCCTCGGCCGCCTCGTAGACAGTGTCCAGATCGGCCTCACCCTGCTCGTCGGCGGCGATGCCCGCCTCGAGTTCGGCGTACTCGCGCTCGGCGTCGGCGAGCCGTTGCGCGATGTCGGCCTCCGACGCGTCGAACCGGTCCAACTCCCCCTGTGCCGCATCGATCCGGCTGTGCCGGGCAGCAACCTGACCCTCGAGTTTCGCCAAACCTTCGCGACGGTCGGCGATCGCCCGGGCGACCCGCTGCAGCCGCTGCTGCTCCTCCTGGTGCGCCTGCTCCAGATCGGTGCGGCGTTGCACCGCCGCTTCCAAGGCCGCTGCCGCGCGGTCGATCTCACCACCGAGACGCTCGTGGTCCTCACGCAACCGGGCGGCCTGCTCACGCAACTTCTCCGGATCACGACCGGAGGACTGCTGTTCGCTGGCCTCGTGCTCGGCCAGGAGCCGCACCCGCTCTGCGGCCAGCGAACCGGTCGCGGCGACGCGCTCGGCCAGGGCGTTCGCGGCGTACCACCGGGCGGCTGCCTGATCCACGGCGGGCGCCTGCTGGGCCGCTTCAGCCTCCAACGCCTCGAGGCGTCCCTTGGCCGTGACCAGTTGCGCCTCGACCGCGTGCTGACGCTGCAACACCGCCTGCTCGTCGGCCACCTCCTGCTCCAGGGTGCTGGTCAACTGGACCAGATCATCGGCAAGCAGCCGCAGCCGGGCGTCCCGGACCTCCGCCTGGATGGTCGCTGCCCGGCGCGCGGTCTGCGCCTGGCGACCCAGCGGCCCCAACTGACGGCGGATCTCGGCGGTCAGATCGGTAGCGCGGGCCAGGTTGGTTTCCATCGCATCGAGTTTGCGCAGGGCCCGCTCTTTGCGCTTGCGGTGCTTGAGCACCCCGGCGGCTTCTTCGATGAAACCGCGCCGCTCCTCCGGGGTGGCCCGCAGCACGGCATCCAGCTGCCCCTGCCCGACGATGACGTGCATCTCCCGGCCGATACCGGAGTCGGACAGCAGTTCCTGGATGTCCAGCAGCCGGCAGGAGGTGCCGTTGATCGCGTAGTCCGAGCCGCCACCCTTGAACATCGTCCGGGTGATGGTCACCTCGGTGTAGTCGATGGGCAGCGCACCATCGGAGTTGTCGATGGTCAGCGACACCTCTGCCCGGCCCAGCGCAGCCCGGCCCGGGGTTCCGGCGAAGATGACATCCTCCATCTTGCCGCCGCGCAGACTCTTGGCGCCCTGCTCACCCATGACCCAGGCCAGGGCATCGACGACGTTGGACTTGCCGGAGCCGTTGGGGCCCACGATGCAGGTGATACCCGGCTCAAGGCGCATCGAGGTCGCCGAGGCGAACGATTTGAAGCCCTTCAGGGTCAGGTTCTTGACGTACAACGACAGCCCGTCTCGTGCGATGGCGACAATCCTTCGGGGTGAGCCTAATGCGGGCAGGGCCCGGCAGCGGTGACCGACCGGCCGAAAACGATGCGGAGGCTGTCACCGGTTCCGAGTACGGTTGTCTGCATGTCTGAAGCCCCCTCCTCCGTCACCCCGGGCGCTCCGCACGAGTATCCCGAGAAGATCGACGCCGCCGTCCTGAAGATCGCCGGCGTCGTCGTCCTGGGCGCGATCATGTCGATCCTCGACATCACCGTCGTCAACGTCGCCCTGCCGACCTTCCAGAAGGACCTGCAGGTCGCCGATTACTCCACCGTCGCGTGGACCGTCACCGCCTACACCCTGGCGCTGGCGACCGTCATCCCGCTGACCGGTTGGGCAGCCGACCGGTTCGGCACCAAACGCCTCTACATGATGGCGATCCTGCTCTTCACCCTTGGTTCGGTGCTGTGCGCCGCCGCCGACAGCATCGGCATGCTGATCGCGTTCCGCGTGGTGCAGGGCCTGGGCGGCGGCATGCTGATGCCGCTGGGCATGACGATCATGACCCGCGCCGCCGGACCACAACGGATGGGCCGGCTGATGGCCATCCTGGGTGTGCCGATGCTGCTCGGGCCGATCCTCGGCCCGATCATCGGTGGGTACCTGATCGAGCACGCCAGCTGGCACTGGATCTTCCTGATCAACCTGCCGCTGGGGCTGATCGCTCTGGTCTACGCCTGGTTCATCCTGCCCAAGGACAACCCGACCCCGAGCGAATCCTTCGACTTCATCGGCATGTTGCTGATGTCCCCCGGGTTGGCTCTGTTCCTGTACGGCGTGTCCTCCATCCCCGAGGCCGGCAGCGTGGCGTCGGCGAAGGTGCTGATCCCTGGCCTCATCGGCCTGGCGCTGGTGATCGCCTTCGTCTTCTACTCGTTCAAACCCCGACACCCGTTGCTGGATCTGCGTCTGTTCAGGAACTTCAACCTGTCGATCTCCGTGATCACGATGTTCCTGTTCGCGGCCGCCTTCTTCGGCGGACTGCTGCTGGTTCCGACCTACTTCCAGCAGGTGCGCGGCGAGTCCGCGTTGCAGTCCGGTCTGCTGGTCGCGCCGCAGGGTCTGGGCGCCATGCTGACGATGCCCCTCGCCGGAGCGCTGGCCGACAAGTTCCCCGTCGGACGCATCGTGCCGGTCGGACTGGCGATCATCGTGGCCGGCATGTTCGGCCTGACCCGTATCCAGGCCGACACCAGCTACGGCTACCTGATCGCGGTGCTGTTCGTGATGGGTCTGGGAATGGGCGCCACCATGATGCCGCTGATGACCGCGGCCCTGCGCACGCTCAACGGGCATGAGATCGCTCGCGGCTCGACCCTGCTGAACATCACTCAGCAGATCGCGAGTTCGGTTGGTGTTGCGGTGATCTCGGTGGTCCTGACCAACCAGTACAAAGCCAGCCCGGCGGTGACCGCGGGACAGGCCGCGCAGTTGGCGCAGGAGCAGGGCAAGCCGGTGCCGACCGACATCCAGCAGTACATCGCCAGCTTCGGCAAGACCGCCCAGGAAGCGATGACCAACTTCACGAACCTGGTGCACAAGGACATGGCGCACGCCTTCGCGGTCAGTTTCATGGTGGCGTTCTCGCTGTGTGCACTGACCTTCCTGGTGTCACTCTTCCTGCCCAAGAAGCACGAGGAGAGTCACCTGCTGGACGACGAGGGTGTCCCACCGGTCATGGTGCACTGACACCGCCAGCAAACGCAGACGCCCGCATCCGGACTTCCGGATGCGGGCGTCTGCCGTTGCGCCCTACCAGCCGTTGACGCCGACGATCTCGGTGACGGGCGGCCGCTTGGCCGGTTTGAAGTCGGTGCCGATCGTGTAGGCCACCGGGATCAGCGCGGTCTGGGTCCACCCATCGGGGATTCCGAGGGCCCGGGCGACGACCTGCTCACCGTCGTCGACCAGGTGCAAGGTGGTGTAGACCGAACCGAGTCCGCGGGCCCGCAACGCCAGCATCATCGACCAGGTGGCCGGGATGATCGAGCCGAAGTAGGAGGCCATCGCCGCGAGCGGCAGCGACTCGGGCCGGCCCTGCTGGCACGGGATCACCATCGCCGGCACCCGTTCCAGGTTGTCGCGCAGGTAGTCCGAACTGGAGCGCACCCGCCCGGTCTGGTCGTCGGTCGGCGTGGCTGCCCGAGAGGCAAAGTAGGACTGCGATACCCGGCGGTAGGTATCGGCGATCAGTTGCCGCTGCGCGGGGTCGGTGACCACCACGAAGCGCCACCCCTGCCGGTTGCCACCGGTCGGCGCCTGCTGGGCAAGATCGATGCACTCCAGCAGGACGTCGAGGTCCACGGGTCGCTCGAGGTCGAGGCGTTTGCGGACCGCCCGCGTCGTCGAGAGCAACTCGTCGGTCTGGGCCAGATCGAAGACCACGTCAGTCCCTCGCGGTCAGGATCAACGGGCCGTCAGCGGTCACGGCGATGGTGTGCTCGCTGTGCGCACCCCGGGACCCGTCCTTGCTGCGCAGCGTCCAGCCGTCCTTGTCGGTGTAGATCTGGTCGGTGCCCTCCATCAGCCAGGGTTCGATCGCGATCACCAGACCCGGCTGCAGTTTGAGTCCCCGCCCGGCCTTGCCGTCGTTGGGCACGTGCGGGTCACCGTGCATCGTGCGGCCCACCCCGTGTCCGCCGAACTGGGTGTTGATCCGGTACCCAGCCGCCCGGCTGACCTCAGCGATCGCCGCGGAGATGTCGCCGAGGCGGTTTCCGGCTTGGGCCGCCTCGATGCCGGCGGTGAGAGCCCGCTGAGTGGTGTCGATGATCTTGAGGTCCTCCGGCCGGGCGTTGCCGACGACGACCGAGAGCGCCGAGTCCGCAACCCAGCCCTCAACCGAGGCCGCGAAGTCGACCGACAGCAGATCCCCGTCGCGGAGCCGGTAGGAGTGCGGAAGTCCATGCAGCACAGCGTCATTCACACTCGTGCACAAGACCTTGCCGAACGGCATGGCCCCGAAGCTGGGGTGGTAGTCGATGTAGCACGACTCCGCTCCGGCCTCCCGGATCATGTCGTGCGCCAGGGCATCCAGCTCCAGCAGGTTGACCCCGACGGCGGCAGCCTCACCCAGCGCGGTGATCACCGACGCGACGAAATGTCCCGCCGGCTTCATCTGCTCGATCTGGGCGGGCGACTTGAGTTCGATCATCGGGCCAACCAATCCGCGTAGGCGTCAAAGGAATACGGGCGGCCCAGGAAGTCGGCCACGAGATCCGCAGCGTCCCGGGACCCGCCGGGCGCCAGCACCGTGTCGCGGTACCGCCCCGCCACCTGCGGGTCGAACAGGTCGTGCGGGTCGAACGCGCTGAACATGTCCTTGGCGATCACCAGCGACCACATGTACGTGTAGTAGGCGGAGCTGTACCCGTCCAGGTGCCCGAAGGCGCAGTGGAAGTGGGTGCCCGGGATGTACGGGAAGACCGAGTAGCGCTCCTGCTGCTCGCGCAGCGTCGCGGTCACATCGGTCTGCGGGTCGGTGTAGACCGCGTGCGACAGGCCGGCATAGAACATCTGCGTGCGGGCTTGGTAGCCCTTGCCGAAGTCCTCACCCTTCTTCATCCGCTCAACCAGCGCCGCCGGAATCGGCTCCCCCGCAGCGTTCTTGGCGAAGGACGCCAGAACCGCCGGGTCCCAGGCCCATTCCTCCAGCATCTGGCTGGGCGCTTCGACGAAGTCCCACTCCGTGGCCACGCCGGAGAACCGGGCGTACCGCTGGTCGCCGCCGACGACGTGGTGGATCAGGTGGCCGAATTCGTGGAACAGAGTGACGACCTCGTCGTGCTCCATCAACCCCTTGGTGAGGTTGCAGACCAGTGCCCCCTCGGGCAGTTGCCGCCCGGTGACCCCGTTGACCAGGTCGAACTGGGCGGCGTGCTTGAACTTGCCGTCCCGGGGGTGCAGGTCGAGGTAGATCCGCCCGATGCGCTCACCGTCGCGGACCACGTCGTACGCTGCGACGTCCGGATGCCACACGGGAGCATCAGGTACGGCGACCCACGACAAGCCGAACAACCGGCCCGTCACGTCCAGCAGACCCTGGCGCACTGCGGCGAAGTCGAAGTAGGTGCGCACCAGGTGGGCATCAACGTCGTACTTCTCCTTACGGACCAACTCGCCGTAATAGGCGAGGTCGACCGAGGTGATGTCCCGGGCCCCGGGCTCGTCCTCCTGCAGCCGGCGCAGCACGACCGCCTTGTCCCGCAACGCGCTGTCGTGCGCGGCGGCGGCGATCTTGTCGATGAACTCCCGGATCGCCGTACCCGTCTTGATCATCTTGACCTCGGCGTCGAAGTCGGCCCACGTCGCGTAGCCCAGCAGACCGGCACGCTCCTGGCGCAACGCGATCAGTCGCAGCAGCACCTCGTCGTTGACCGGCCACGCCACGTTGAGTCGTTCGAGGGTCATCGCCTCACGGGTCGCCCGGACGTTGCAGAAACTCATCAGCGGCACGGAGTCCGGGTAGTCCGTGGTCACCGTGACGAGCCCGTTGTCGTCGGCCGGATGATCGTTCAGCCAGTCCTCGGGCAGTCCCGCGAGGTCTTCGGGCCGCACCCGGATCTGGCGCACACCATCGCGGATGTTGCGGCTGAACTCCTGGCTGGCGGCCAGTTCCAGCTCAGCCAGTTCCTTCAGCCGGGCACGAGTAGCTTCGTCCCGGTCAACTCCGGAACGATGGAAGTCGCGGCGGATTCGGCTGAGCAGCCGCGCGGAGTCGTGGTCGAGCCCATCGCCTGAGACGGCACTGACGATGTCGGAGAGTTCGCGGTCCAGGCCCAGATCCGTGGAGAAGGCGTCGATGCGGCGCTGGGCGTCGTCACCGGCCTCCCGGACGGCTTCGTCGGGGTGGGTCTCGGAGTGCAGCGAGGCCGCGGCCGAAGCGTTGCTCAGCGCAATCTGGATCTCGTTCCACGCATCCACCACCTGCTGCGCGGATGGCTGGTCGGCTGCTTTGAGATCCGCAACGGTCTGTGCGGCGCTGGCAAGACTGTCGTCGCAGCGCTGCAGCAGCCAGGTGCGAGCCTCCTGCGGTGCGGGCAGGGCGAGCGGGGACAAGATGGCAGGAGCAGACGTCACGGGCCGACTCTAATCCGGGTGGCTGAACCCGCCGAGCGCGGGCGAGGCTGGCATTTCGGGCAGAAATGGCTCGAGCGGTTCATAAAGGACTCGCGGACGATCATGGTCCCGCACCGGGCGCAGGGCCGGCCCTGCTGGCCGTAGGCGTGCAGCGACCGGTCGAAGTAGCCGCTCGCCCCGTTCACATTGACGTAGAGGGCATCGAAACTCGTCCCGCCCTGGGCCAGCGCCGCGTTCATCACGCCGGACGCCGCATCGAGCACCTCGGCCACCTTCGAGGCAGGCAACCGGTCGGTGGCCCGCAACCCGTTCAGCCGGGCTGACCACAGCGCCTCGTCGGCGTAGATGTTGCCGATGCCGGACACCAGCGACTGATCCAGGAGTGCCCGTTTGATCTGGGTACGCCGCCGTCGAATGGCCGTAACCGTTGCGCGCTGGTCAAATTCGCGTTCCAACGGGTCGGCCGCAATGTGTGCGACCGGCTCCGGCACCGGCCTGCCGTCGACCTGCGAGGCCACCACGGGCGTCAGCTGCAACCCGCCGAACGTGCGCTGGTCGACGAACCGCAACTGCTGACCGCCCGAGAGGTCGAAGACGGCGTGGGCGTGCTTCTCCAGCGGAGCATCCGGCTCCTCAACGAGGAGCTGACCGCTCATACCGAGGTGGACGACCAGCGCCTCGTCCCCGTCGTCGAGAGTGAGCCACAGGTACTTGCCGCGGCGCTGCGCTGACGCGACCGATCGGTCGGTGAGGCGGTCGGACAGGTCCGCGGGACCGGCCAGGTGCCGACGTGCTGTGCGTACGCCGCTCACCTGCGCCCGCGTGAACCGCTGGCCGACCACGTGGTCGGCCACGCCACGGCGTACGACCTCGACCTCGGGAAGCTCAGGCACGCGGAAGGTCGGGCACCGGTCGCTGCGACATCTCCCGCCAGGCGATCTCGGCGACCTTCTGCTCAGCGGTCTTCTTGTTGCGTCCTACACCCGCGCCGAAGGTCTCCTCCCCCACGACCACGGTCGCCGTGAAGACCTTGTCGTGGTCCGGCCCTTCCTCGGTGACGAGGTACCGCGGCGCGGGCACATCGAAGGCGACGCACAACTCCTGCAGGGAGGTCTTCCAGTCCAGCCCGGGGCCCAGCTCGAGGGAGCCTTCGAAAAGGTCCCCGAAGGTCGCCAGGATGAATCGCTGAGCCGCGGGCAGACCGCCGCACAGGTAGACCGTGCCGATGATCGCCTCCATGGCGTCCGCGAGGATCGAATCCTTGTCCCGGCCGCCACTGCCCAGTTCGCCCTTGCCCAACAGGACGTAGGCGCCGAGGCCGATGCTGCGGGCCACCTGCGCGCAGGCACGAGCGTTGACGATCGACGCTTTGATCGGCGTCAGCTGGCCCTCGGTCAGGTCCGGGTGGCGGCGGTACAACTCGTCCGTGACGACCAACCCGAGGACCGAGTCACCGAGCAGTTCCTGGCGCTCGTTATGCGGCAGCACCGCATTGCCCTGGCCCTTCTCGTAGGCGTAGGAGCGGTGCGTGACGGCACGCAAGAGCAGCGGTACGTCGATCGACGTACCGCTGAGCTCATGCAGGGTTCCGGCGAGTTCCTCGACCGGTCGGGCGGTCGGGTCCCGCCGCGCTCGTTGGGTGCTCACGCCCTGGTCGGGCGTGTCAGTCCTGGTGTTCGGCGCGCACCGCGGCCGAGTACTGCCGACCGTTGTAGGCACCGCAGCTCGGGCAGGCCTGGTGGCCCTGCTTCGGCGAGCTGCACACCGGGCATGCCTGCACCGGGGTGGCGCTGGCCTTCCAGTTGGCTCGGCGCGAGCGGGTGTTCGAGCGCGACATCTTCCGCTTGGGGACAGCCACGTCAGTTCCTCTTCTCATCGTCGGGCGTGCTGGCCAACTGGCTCAACGCCGCCCATCTGGGGTCTAACACTTCATGGTGATGGTCCGGGTCATCGTTCAG
This sequence comes from Branchiibius sp. NY16-3462-2, assembly GCF_001594145.1. Classification (GTDB taxonomy): domain Bacteria; phylum Actinomycetota; class Actinomycetes; order Actinomycetales; family Dermatophilaceae; genus Branchiibius. The sequence continues at coordinate 161,462 of NZ_LVCF01000043.1, forward strand.
ATGCGCTCCACACTCGGAGCACAGACCCAAACAGTCTTCCCGGCACATCGGTTGCAACGGCAGTGCGGGCACTACCGCATCGCGCAGCATCGGTTCGAGATCGGCGAGGTCACCGTCGAGCTCGTAGATCTCTTCCTCGTCGTCCACCGGCGCCACCTCGTGGTGATGCGCGGCGCGGTCGGGGTAGGCGAACAGCTCCTGGAACGTGACATCGACGTCGTACGTCACGTCATCCAGGCACCGCACGCAGGCACCCACGGCCTCGGCCTGCACCGACCCGGACACCAGAACCCCTTCAAGCACCGACTCGAGGCGCAGGTCCAGCCCCATGGGCTCACCTGCGGGCACCTCGATCACGGCGTTGCCCAGGGCATCCGGCGCCGGAACGCGCACCTGCTCGGTCACCATCTGACCGGGTCGTCGCGCGAGCTCCCGGGTGTCGAGCACCAGGGGGCGTTGCGGTTCGAAGGCCATCACATGTCCGAGAAGTAGAGCGATTTCGGCGCGGCCGGACGGCGTGGAAGCCGACACAAACCGAAGATCAACTTTACCGGTGGGGACCGGCAATCCCCAAACTCAGTGGCGGAGGCGGTCCATCAGCGGTCGCAGGACCGGTGAGGGCACCATCGCCGACACGTCGGCCCCGTGGCTGGCGATCAGCCGGATCAGCGAACTGGAGTAGTGCGCCATCGCCGGGTCACCGGGCATGAAGAGGGTCTCCACACCGGCCATCTCGGCGTTCATCAGCGCCATCGGCCACTCGTACTCGAAGTCGGTGACCCCACGCAGACCCTTCAGCAGAATGCCCGCATCGACGCTGCGGCACACGTCGACGACCAGTTGCGGCTCGAACGCCTGGGCGCGCACGTTGGGCAGATGACCGGTCGACTCGCTGATCAACGCGACCCGCTCGTCCGGTGTGAAGGTGCCCGCCTTGGCCGGGTTGAACAGCACCGCGACGATGACCTCCTCGAAGATCGAGGCCGCGCGGGTGATGACATCCAGGTGGCCCATGGTGATCGGGTCATAGGAGCCGGGGCAGACGCAGCGGCGCGGATCCCCGGGCAGCAGATCGTTCACAGACCCGACCCTATCCCTGCGAAACGCGCGAACCAGAGGGTTGTCTCGCCGTACTTGCGCTCATCCTCGCAGGTCAGCCCGGCCGGCCAGGTGGGCTGAGGAGTGCGGCTGGATCGTTCCACGACGACCGTGGCTTCGTCGGCCAGCCAGCCATGGGTCAGCGCCTCCAGGACGCCCGCGAGCGCTTCCTCCCCGACCGCGTAGGGCGGGTCGATGAGCACCAGATCCGCGGCGTACGGCGCGCCACCGGCCAGCGTGCGCTCCACCGTGGCCGCGCGGACAGTGATATCCCGTAACCCCAGGGCCGCAACGTTGGTCTTGATGACGGCCGCGGCGCGGCGGTCGGACTCCACCAGCAACACCGGTGCCGCGCCGCGGGAGGCGGCCTCCAGGCCGAGGGCTCCGGAACCGGCGTAGAGGTCGACGGCGCCGCCGTCGAGGGCGCCGAGGTGCTCCAGCCGGGCGAAGAGTGCTTCACGAACCCGGTCGCTGGTGGGCCGGGTGCCGGATCCGGCAGGAGTCTGCAGCCGCCGACCGCCCGCGGTGCCGGCGATGATGCGGGTCATCAGCCACGCTCCAGGAACGCCGCGCGCTCCTCATCGACCCGACCGGCGATCAGCGCGGCAAGCGCCGGATGCACCTCGAGCTCGGGGTCGTCGGCGATCAACCGGGCCGCATCCTCACGCGCCAACTCGATCAGTTCGACGTCCTTGCTGTTGGTCAGCCGCAGCAGCCGCAGATGGGTGCCGCGACCGGACTGGTCAGCCCCCAACACATCTCCCTCGCGGCGCAACTCCAGGTCGAGGTCGGCCAGCGCGAACCCGTCCGTGGTTGCGGCGACCTTGGCCAACCGGTCGACGGTCGCCTCGGTGCTGGAGTCGGTCACGAGCAGGGCCAGGCCGCCACCACTGCCCCGGCCCACCCGGCCGCGCAACTGGTGCAACTGGGAGATGCCGAAGCGGTCGGCATCCAGGATCACCATGATCGTGGCGTTGGGCACGTCGACACCCACCTCGATCACGGTGGTGGACACCAGCACATCGATCTCGCCGGCGCTGAACGCGCTCATGACGGCATCCTTCTCGGCCGAACTCATCCGGCCGTGCATCATCTCGATCCGCAATCCCGCGAGCGCCGGCTCCTGACGCAGCGTGGCGAGGGTCTCGATGACGCCGTGGTGGCGGGGCGTGGTGTCCGCGGTCCCGGACTCCTCGACCTCCAGCGCCCACTCGGGCAACTCCTCCTCCGGCTGGGCGCTATCGCCCTCCTCGCCGATCCGCGGGCACACGACGTAGGCCTGGTGACCGGCGGCGACCTCTTCGGCCACCCGTTGCCAGGTGCGCTCCAGCCACCCGGGTTTCGCGGCCGGCACCAGGTGGCTGGTGATCTGTTGCCGCCCCGGCGGCAGCTCGCGCAGCTCGCTGATGTCCATATCGCCGAACACCGTCATCGCGACCGTCCGCGGAATCGGGGTCGCCGTCATGACCAGGACGTGCGGTGGCGAGATTGCCTTCATCCGCAACGCATCTCGTTGCTCCACTCCGAAGCGGTGCTGCTCGTCGACGACCACCAACCCGAGGTCGGCGAAATCAACCTGCTCCTGGATCAGCGCATGGGTACCGACGACGATCCCGACCCCGGCGGTGAAAATGTCGAGCAGCACCTGCTGTTTGCGCGCCTTGGGCATGCTCCCGGTCAGCAGCGCCACCCGGGTCGCGTGCTCGGCGCCGCCCAGCATGCCCCCCTGCGCGAGGTCGCCCAGCATCGTCTCGATCGACCGGAAGTGTTGCTGCGCAAGGACTTCCGTGGGTGCCAGCAGTGCCGCCTGCGCGCCGGCATCGACCATCGCCAGCATCGCCCGCAACGCAACGACCGTCTTGCCGGAGCCGACCTCGCCCTGTAGCAGCCGGTGCATCGGGCGCTCGCGCGCCAGGTCGGCCAGGATGGTGGCCGACACCTCGCGCTGACCCTGGGTGAGCTCGAAGGGCAGCCGCTGGTCGAAACGCTCGAGCAGTCCGGCGGGGCGGGGACGGCGGGCGGTCGTGCGCAGGGCGTCGTACTGGGCGCGGCGCTGGGCCAGGGCGACCTGCACGACCAAGGCCTCGTCGTACCGCAGCCGTCGTTTGCCCCGCCCGACCTGTGCGTAGTCGACGGGCAGGTGCAGCGCCCGGTAGGCGTCCAGACGCCGGGGCAGGTGGTGCCGGTCCAGGATGTCGTCCGGGACCGGGTCGCGGACCCCTTGTGCCGCAAGCGCATCCAGGACCAACGTCACTGAGCGGGTGATCGCCACATCCGGGATCTTGTCGATGTGGGGGTAGACCGGCATCAAGTTGCCGGGGTAGAGATCGGGTGCGTCCAGATCGCCCCGGGAGTACGACGGGTGCGCCAGTTGCAGGTCGCCGCGGTAGCTTTCAAGCTTGCCGTAGAACACCGCGCCCACCCCGGGGACCAGCGCCTTCTCATGACCGTAGGCACTGAAGAAGACCAGGCGGGCGCGCTGGCCCACCGCATCCTCGATCACCGCCTCCAGCATCTTGCGCTTGGTGTTGCGCATCGGGCGGGTGCTGGCCTTGATGACCCGCGCGACCAGGACGACCTGCTCGCCGATCTCGAACTCCGACAGCAGGCCGGCCTGGTTGACGTCGAGGTAGCGCCGCGGCAGGAAGTCCAACAGGTCGCCGGCGGTGTGCAGGTTCTTGGCCTTGGCCAGTTTGGTGCCTGCCGCACCGATGATGCGGTCCAGCCGCGTGTCCCACCCGGTCACGGCGACGGCCTCACTCCGCACCGACCGAGGCGGCGATCTCGGCACTCCCGCCGAGCAGGAGTTGGGTGCTCACCTGCGGCCTGGATCGACGTACGTCGTCCAGCACCTCCTCGAGCACCCGCCAGTCGGCGTGGGCGCCGCGAACGATCGTCACGATCTCGGTGTCGTCGGTGACCACCTGCTGCAATGCGGCCCGCGTCGCGGCCGCGAGGTCACCACCGTCGACCCGCAGGTCCACCACCGCGGTGTCCGCGATGACCTCGGTGCACTCCTTGGCCGCCTCGGCGCCGGCGGTGCCTGGCGGCAGCTCTGCCCATGTCTGCACAGCCAGAGCGGCAGTGACCGGACTCGTCGCGGGCACGACGAAGCAGTCGTCGACCAGCCCGCCGGCTGCCCGGGCCTCGGCCAGGCCGCCGGCGGTCGAGGCAACGACGAGGCCACCGCCGGCCGCGGCGAGGGCGTCGACCATCTCGCCCACGGTCGGATCGAGCCGCTGGTGCTCCAGGACCCCCGCGCCGAGCGCAGCCGCGAGCGCAGCCAGCCCGGGCGACTCGGTGATCACCAGCAGGGGCACGCGCCCGACGGCATCGCCGGCCTGGTCGGCGAACCGGGTGACTTCGGGGTAGCCGACCGTGCCGGCCCGCGCGGCCCGCTCCAGAGCAGCGGCCACATGGTCGGTGTGGACGTGCACCGAGCGCAGCGAATCATCACCGGCGATGACGACCGAGTCGCCAATGGCCATCAGGTCGGCTTCGAGCGCGGCGACGGAGGCCGAGGTGCTGTTCTCCAGGACCAACATCACCTCGTATCCGGGGCCGGCGTCATCCGCGGGCAGGTCGCAGGCGCTGGTCACCGACACGGTGTCAGCGACCGCCCACTCGGCCAGCGTCGTCGCCAGCCCCGGGCGGCCGTCGACCACCGAGGCGAGGGCCTGCAGCAGGACCAGCAACCCGGCGCCGCCCGCGTCGACGACCCCGGCGCGCTGCAACGCCGGCAGCGCCGAGGTCGATTGGTCGAGCGCGGTGTGCGCTGCGGCCAGGGCCGCATCGACGACCTCGGCGAGAGTGCCGGTAGCGGCCTGCTGCGCAGCGGCCGCAGCGGCGTCGGCGACGCTGAGGATCGTGCCGTCCTGCGGTTGCGCTACGGCGCTGCGAGCGTGATCGGCCGCCAACCGCATCGCGGCCGCGACCTCGGCGGGCCCCCAGACGAGGTGCTCCTCGGCGGCTCCCGCGGCCACTCCCCGGGCCAGTTGGCTCAGGATCACGCCGGAATTGCCCCGTGCTGACAACACCGCCGCCCGGGCGAAGGAATCGGTCAACTCGGCGATCCCGGCGTCAGCGGAGACCGCGAACCGCTCCGCGAGCAGGGCCTGTTCGAAGGTGAGCAGCAGATTGGTGCCGGTGTCCGCGTCGGGGACGGGAAAGACGTTGAGTGCATCGATGGTGTTCGCGGCAGCGGCCAGACCGGCGCGGGCGATGACCGCCCAACGGCGCAGGGCAGTCGCGTCCAGCGAACGCAACGGCTCCGCTCGCACCATCGACTGCCCCTTTGCCTTGTTCGGACCCGTCCCGCACAATAGTGCGCGGCCCCGACAATGCCCGGCCGGCCGGACTCGTTTTGGTTGTCCGGTGCCGCCTCGGCTACCATTTCAGGGTTGCTCGCGACGATCTTGGTCGCGACTGCCGCGGGACCATCCCGCACACCGACCAAACTATTCGTAGGAGATAACTGTGGCTGCCACTTGCGACGTCTGCGGCAAGGGTCCGGGCTTCGGTCACTCCATCTCGCACTCGCACCGCCGCACCAAGCGCCGTTGGAACCCCAACATCCAGCGCATCCGCGCCCGTGTGGGTGAGAATGGCGCGACGCCGAAGCGACTGAACGTGTGCACCTCGTGCATCAAGGCGGGCAAGGTCACTCGCTGACTCTTTCCCGTACGACGAACGGCCGGCTCCCCTGGGAGCCGGCCGTTTGCGTCGGTCGGAGCCTGCGAGTTCCGGGCAGGTCGGTGCTCACAGGACGATCGGCGCCCACAAGAATCCGAGAATCACCGTGACCACGATCGCAACGGTTCCCGGGATCACGAACGGGTGGTTGAGCACCGTCTTGCCGACCCGGGTCGACCCGGTGTCATCCATGTCGATCGCGGCCACCGTCGTGGGGTAGGTGGGCAGCAGGTAGTAGTTGGATACCGCCGGATAGCAGGCGAGCATCGCGACCGCGCTCACCCCCAGCGAGGCGGCCACCGGCATGAACGCTGCCGTCGCTGCCGCGTGACTGAACAGCACCGGCGCCAGGAAATACAGGAACACCGCGAGCAACCACGGAGCCCCCTGCAGCGTGCCTGCGATGGAGTCCTTGATCTGGTCGGTGTAGGCGTCGATGAACGTGGTGCCGAGCCAGGCGACACCCAGGATGCAGACGACGGCGGTCATCCCCGCGCGGAAGGTCGACTGCTGGGTGAGCTCGGCCGGGTCCTTCTTCGTGGTCAGGACGATGAGGGCGGCGACGGTCAGCATGACGGTCATGACCCCGGCGACCCCCTCCATGGGCGGGTCCTTGATGAGTCCGACTTCCTTGGACACCAGGGTCGCGTACGTCACGGCGGCCAGGATCCCCACGAAGAAGATGCCCAGGGCGGCGATGGCGCCCTTGGCCGGGCGGTAGTCCTCGTCGGCCACATGGATGGGCTGCTTGACCAGACCCTGAGCCATCCGCTCCTGGTAGACCGGGTCATCGGCAAGTTCACAACCGGACCTCGATGCGACGACAGCACCTACGGCACACCCGATGAACGTGGTCGGGATAGTGACCGCAAGGATCTTCAGGTAACCGACCCCGAGCGGTTTGAGGATGCCCACCATGATCAGCGTTGCCGCAGAGATCGGTGAGGCGACGATGGCCACCTGGGATGCGACCACCGTCATCGATAAGGGCCGCGAGGGCCGGATGCCGCGCTCCTTCGAGACGTCGATGATGACCGGCAGGATGGAGTAGACGGTGTGACCGGTGCCGACCAGCGCCGTCAGCACGAACGACACCCCCGGACCGAGGTAGTTGATCTGACCCGGATGCTTGCGCAGTAGTCGGTCGGTCAGGTGGACCAGATGGTCCATACCGCCAGAGGCCTGTAGCGCCGAAACGGCACAGACCACGGGGACAATGATGCCGATGACCGTCCAGGGGATATCTTCGCCCGGATCGACCTCCAGGCCCGTCGCAGCGAGCATGCCGACACCGGCGCCTCCGGCGAGCCCCACTCCGATGCCACCCATTCGGGCACCGATCACCATGAACACAACAACGACCACCAGGTGCAGCCAGATCACGCTGCTCATCTCCTCCGCCCGCGTGCGGGCCGACGACCCCGAACTCGGGCCGGCCCTTCCGGCCGTCACGTGGAAGATGGCGATGCTGACATCGTGATCCCCTGCGTGTTCCAGGGACTCTGATTCGACCCTATGGTCGTGCCTGGTCGCGCCGCGTAATTGTGTAACTTGTGTTCACAGCGGCCGGTCGTCCGCGGCGTGGCGCAGGTCCGGGTGGTCGGTGGCGGGCTCGATCTCGTGGCGTCGGACGACGAGCACGATCACCAGGACCAGCATGGTCAGCAGCCCAAGAAGACCGACCGCGCGGGGTGAACCGCCGACCGAGTTGGAGATCAGCGCGAAGTCCCACAGGCCATGGACCAGCATCGCTGCCAGCAGGGTGCCCGCGCGTCGACGGATCAGGTACAGGAAGTAGCCGGCGACGATCGTGGTCAGCACCTGCAGGAAGGCCTTGGGGCCTTCGATGAAGAGGTTGGTCGCGTGCGCCACGCCGAAGGCGACCGTCGACCACAACGCGGCCTGACCCTCGGTGAAGTTGTTGGACCGGAACATCGTCAGACCGATCCCGCGGAACATCATCTCCTCGGCGAAACCGACGAACAGCGTGGACACGAGCAGCAGCACGGTGAAGAGCAACCCCTTGCGCGCCAACCCCGGGTAGTTGGTCATCGCAACGATCGCCAGCACCATCAGGACCGGCACGACGATGACCCAGCGCTGGACCGGTTGATGGTCCACGATGGCCGGACGCCACCACCGCAGATAGGTCACGACCCCGGCCGCGAAGAGGGCGGAGACCCCGATCGGCACCAGGTAACCGCGCACCACCTCCTCGACCGACGTGGGCGCGGCGTACTTCACATCCATCCCGGACGTCAGAGAACGGGTCAGCACATGGATGATCACCAGGTAGACGACGACGAGCGCCACCCACGGCCAGACCCCGAGACGGCGACCGCCCGCGGCGAGTTCCCGACCCTCAGTGGCTGTTGTCATGCGCGAAACCCTACGGACCTGCTGTTCGCCCGTTCGGTCCTTCGTCTCATATGGCGACCAGTCATTCCATATTGCGAGACTAAATGCTGGGATGGATCACATGCCGACCTACACCCACGGCCACGCGGAGAGCGTGCTGCGCTCCCACCGCTCCCGCACCGCCGAGAACTCTGCCGGTTACCTCCTGCCCCGCCTGCATGCGGGTCAGTCCCTGCTCGACATCGGCTCCGGCCCGGGCACCATCACCGCTGACCTCGCGCGGATCGTTGCGCCCGGGCCGGTGACAGCCCTCGAGGCGAACGACGAAGCCATCGCGCTGACCAAGGCGGAGTTGGACGCCCAGGGTCTTGACGCGACGTACGTCGTGGGCGACGTCCACGCCCTCGACCTGCCCAGTCGCACGTACGACGTGACCCACGCCCATCAGGTCCTGCAGCATCTCGTCGATCCCGTGGGCGCCCTGCGGGAGATGGGTCGGGTGACCCGGCCCGGTGGCGTGATCGCAGCACGGGACGCCGACTACGCCGCGTTCACCTGGTGGCCACGAGTTCCAGCACTGGACGAATGGCTTGCCCTCTACCGCCGCATTGCGCGGCACAACGGCGCCGAACCGGACGCCGGCCGTCGTCTGCTGTCCTGGGCGCGCGCCGCGGATCTACAGGTGCTGCAGGCCAGTTCGAGCAACTGGACCTACGCGACAGCTACGGACCGGCGATGGTGGGGTGGCCTCTGGGCGGACCGGATCACCGCCTCAGCGATCGCGACCCAGGCCACCAGCCTTGGCTGGGCCAGCACCGACGACCTCGAGCGCATCGCCGACGGCTGGCGCGAGTGGGCGGCCGATCCGGACGGCTGGTTCATGGTGCCGAGCGGTGAGCTGATCGCCGCGCCGTAACGCTCAACCGGCTACGCGTCGTTGTCCTCCTGGGTGCCCTCCTCAACGGGCACCAGGATCGGTCTGGTCACTGCCCACGCGATCATCAGGATTCCGCAGACCAGGATGATCAGACCGGACCACAGGTTGATGTTGAAGCCGCCGGTCTTGGACTTGTCGTCGGCGGTGTAGTTGAACAAGCCCATCGCCGCCAGGACGACGCCGTAGATCGTCAGCAGTGCGCCGATGATGTTACGGACGTCGAACAACCCCGCCGATGTCTTGCGGCCGGTCGTCGCCGGGGTGTCGGTGTCACTGTCACTCATGATGGCTAACCTCTCAGCCGATTCAGCGGAAGATGATGTTCAGGATGATGACCAGCACCAGTGAGAGCCCGGCCATCTTGGTCGGCGACTGCCACCAGTGCGCCACGGACTGGTCACCGAAGTCCTCCTTGGGCGTCAGGCTGTAGACCAACCCACGCAACTCCGACTCGGGCTTGGGCTTGGTGAACATCGTGACCACGATGCTGACCAGGATGTCGACGACAAAGGCGGCGCCCGCGGCCACGAAGCTCGCGCCCTGACCGGACAGGTTCAGCGCGCCGATGGACAACGGACCCAGCGCATCCTTGGACAGAATCGCCACGAAGATCGCAGCGAGAGTACCGGAGACCAGACCCACCCAACCTGCGGTCGGGGTCATCCGCTTCCAGAACATACCGAGGATGAACGTCGCGAACAGCGGAGCGTTGAAGAACCCGAACAACGTCTGCAGGTAATCCATGATGTTGCTGTAGTGACGGGCGAACAGCGACGTCAGGATGGCGATGACGGTCGCGGCCACAGTGGCCCAACGGCCGACCTTGAGGTAGTAGTTGTCGGGGCGGTCCTTCTTGATGTAGGTCTGCCAGATGTCGTAGGACCAGACCGTGTTGAAGGCCGAGATGTTCGCTGCCATGCCGGCCATGAACGCGGCCAGCATGCCGGCAATCGCCACTCCGAGAAGGCCGTTCGGTAGCAGGTCACGCATCAGATAGAGCAATGCGTCGTTGTAGGAACCGCCGGTGTCCTTACCCGCCTTCATCCCGGACAGCTCGGGCACCAGCACGCCGGCGATGATGCCGGGAATGATGATGATGAACGGGATGAACATCTTCGGGAACGATCCGATGACCGGTGCCATCCGGGCGGAGTTCATGTCCTTGGAGGCCATCGCCCGCTGCACCTCGACGAAGTTCGTGGTCCAGTAACCGAAGGACAGCACGAAGCCCAGACCGAAGACGATGCCGATCACCGACCAGAACGCACTGGTGAAGCCGGTGAGCGATTCGCCCGGCCACGAGGCGAGTTCGCCCTTCGTGCCTGCCGCGGTCATCTTGTCGGTCAGTCCCGACCAGCCACCCACCTTGTGCAGCGCGATCAGCGTCAACGGCAGCAACGCCGCCACGATCACGAAGAACTGCAGTACCTCGTTGTAGATCGCCGCCGACAGACCACCGAGGGTGATGTAGGCCAGCACGATGGCGGCCGCCACGATCGTGGAAACGGTCAGATCCCAACCCAGCAGCGTGTGCACGATCGTCGCCAGCAGGAAGAGGTTCACGCCAGCGATCAGCACCTGTGCCACAGCGAAACTGATGGCATTGACCAGGTGGGCCGTTGAGCCGAACCGGCGGTGCATGAACTCCGGCACGCTGCGCACGCCGGAGCCGTAGTAGAACGGCATCATCACCACGGCCAGGAACAGCATCGCCGGGACGGCGCCGATCCAGTAGTAGTGCATCGTCGGCATACCGATCTGGGCGCCGTTGGCCGACATACCCATGATCTCGACCGCGCCCAGGTTGGCCGATATGAACGCCAACCCGGTGATCCAGGCGGGCAACGAACGGCCCGACAGGAAGAAGTCGATGGAGCTGGATACCTGCCGCCGAGCCATGAGCCCGATGCCCAGGACGAACACGAAATACAGCGCAATCAGCGTGTAATCGATGAACCCTGCATTCAGTTGTAACGACGAAGATGCGTCCGCTACCACGCTCAGCTCCTTTGCATCGCAGTGCTATCCAACGTCCAGACGCTACTCCTGTTGGACTGCGAAGTGCTCCCAGCCACCGCCTTGCGTGTCATGGCCGTCCAGCGAAACGCCCGCGCCCCGGGCGACCGTACCGATCACCCGCCACCCCGAGGGGACGTCCCCGGCGGCGAACGTGGCCAGCAGAACGTGCTCCTCTCCCCCGCGCAGAACACACTCCGTCGCCTCGTCGCCGACCGCTGCCAACGCCGCGATGTCAGCGGCCAGCGCGGCCGTGTGTACGTCGATCCGAACCCCGCTCGCCTGCGCGATCCGCCCCGCATCGAGCAGCAGACCGTCACTCACATCCAGCATCGCGCTGGCCGCCGCCTCCAGCGCGCGCCGCCCATCGCCGTACGCCGGTCGTGGGCTTTGTTGGTAACCCACCAGTTCGGGATCCTCATAGCCCCGATCCTCCTGCAGCAGTAGTAATCCCGCCGCGGCGCGCCCGAGTGGCCCGGACACGGCCAGTACGTCACCGGGGCGTGCACCGCTGCGCAGCACGGGCTGCGCGCCGACCGGCAACTCACCCAGGGCGGTCGCACTGATGACACAGACTCCGGGACCGGCCGACGACAGGTCCCCACCGACGATCACGGCCCCGGCCTGCGCCGCCTCCTGCCCCAGGCCAACTGCCAGTTCGCGCACCCACGCCAGTGGGGTCGCCGGGTCGGCAACCAGTGTCACCACCAGGCCGGTCGTCGTACCGCCCATTGCCTCGATGTCAGCAGCGTTCTGCGCCACGCACTTTCGCCCCACGTGCCGCGGCGAGGACCAGTCGTTGCGCCAGTCCCGGCCAAGGACCATGGCGTCGGTGGTCACCAGCACGGCACCGGATCGCACCCGCAGCCACGCCGTGTCGTCACCCGGACCGGTCAACACCTCATCAGAAGACCCCCCGATGGCCAGTCCCTCGTTGATGACCGAGAGGATCTGGGCCTCGGTATGGCCGCGCAGTGCAGCCTCATCCTGGGCCATGTGTCCTCTCCCCATGTGAGACGCCGCCGGTGGCAGTAACCACTCGGCAGAGTAGCGTTCGGCGTATGCAGGCCTACATCCTGATCCAGACCGATGTGGGGAAGGCGACCTCCGTGACCTCCGCGCTCCGTGCTCTGACCGGCGTCCTGAGTGCCGAGGAGGTCATCGGGCCCTATGACCTGATCGCCAAGGTCGAGGCCGTGTCAGTGGAGGCGCTCGGTGCGGAAATCATCACCCAGATCCAACAGGTACCCGGGATCACCCGGACACTGACGTGCAGCGTCGTGCGCTGACCGCACACCTGGTCGCTGTTCTCGCCGCCGGCCTGGTGTTGGCCGGCTGCGGATCGGACACCCCCAGCGCGACCCCGGCGGCGGGCGCCGCGGATCCGTTGTGCGCCAAGGTCGCTGCACACTGGCCGAGCACCGTGAGCAGCAAGGACCGGGTCAGCGTGGACGTCAGCGGCAACCCTTCAACCAACGTCGCCAAAACCGTTGCGGCGTGGGGTGATCCGGCGATCATCGCGCGCTGCGGAGTCGATGCGCCCGGCCCGTCGACCGACTGCATCGAGGCGGACGACATCGACTGGGTGATGAGTTCGCTGTCCGACGGCAAACGATTCGTGACCTACGGGCGGGTGCCGGCGATCGAGGTGCTCGTGCCGTCGGCGTACTCCCCCGAACCGCTGGTGCTGGCAGCTTTCGACCAGGCCGCCGGGCAGGTCCCGCAGAACGCACACCGCTGCAATTGAACGTGACTCAGCGCAGGCCGGTGTTGCGCTGGGCGGCCAACTCGATCAGTTCGGTGATCAACGCGGTGTAGTCGATCCCGGACTCCTGCCAGACCCGCGGGTACATCGAGGTCGGGGTGAAACCGGGCAGGGTGTTGATCTCGTTGAGGTAGAGGTCACCGTGCGGGGTGTAGAACCAGTCGACCCGGGCCAGGCCCTCGCAGCCAGCGGTGTCGAACGCTTTGACCGACAACTCCCGCACCTGTTCGGAGATGTGCGGCGGCAGGTCCGCCGGGCAGGTCAGCCGGGCGTCGTCGCCGAGGTACTTGGCCTCGAAGTCATAGAACTTGTGCTGGCCGCCGACGACCTCGATCTCGCCGATCTGCGAGGCCCGCGCCGGATCGGCGCCATGACCTTCGAGTACGCCGCACTCCACCTCCCGGCCGACGATCCCTTGCTCGACAAGGACTTTCGGGTCGTGCTGGCGCGCGACCTCGATCGCGGCGCGTAGGTCCTCGGGCGCATCGACTTTCACCACGCCCTGGCTGGAGCCGGCGCGGGCCGGCTTCACGAAGACCGGGTAGTCGAGGGCGGCAACGGCGTCGAGACTGGCCTCCGGGTCGCGGCGCCACTCCTTGTCGGTGATCACGACGTACGGTCCGACCGGCAGACCGGCCGCGGCGAAGACCACCTTCATCAGCGCCTTGTCCATCATCACCGCGGAGGCAGCGACGCCGGACCCGACGTAGCGCACGTCGATGAGTTCGAGCATCCCCTGCACCGTGCCGTCCTCGCCGAACGGACCGTGCAGCAACGGGAAAACCACGTCCACGTGGGCCAACTCGGCGGGCAGGCCGCTGGCGTCGCGGACGACGACTTCGGCACGCGCATCGCCGGACGGGGCGATCGGCAGCAGCACCTGCTCCGACCCGTCCACCTGCGGCACCTGCGACGTGGTGAGCACCAGGGGCGCCGGATCGTCGGCCATCCGCACCCACTGACCCTGCGGCGTGATCCCGATCGGCACCACGTCGTAGCGGTCACGGTCGATCGCCCGCAACACACTGGCTGCGGTCGAACACGACACGGCGTGCTCGGAGGACCGGCCGCCGAAGATGATCGCCACGGTGCGCTTCTCATTCATCGCGCCGAGCGTAACCGGTGCGGCGTCTGGGATCCTGGCGGCATGCCACAGCACCCCGATGATCTGCACCCCGAGACCGTTCTCGTCGCCGGTGGGCGGCCGGACAAGGTGCCCGGCGCTTCGCTTAGCGCACCGGTCACCTTCACCTCGACGTACGTCGCGGGAGCAGAACCGGACTACGCCCGATCCGGGAACCCCACGTGGACAGCCTTCGAGGAGGTTCTCGGCGAGTTGGAAGGCGGGCGGGCGCTGGCGTTCAGTAGCGGCATGGGCGCCATTGCCGCCGCCATGTCGCTCTGTCCGCCGGGCGGCACCGTCGTGGCCGGACGCCACGTCTACAGCGGCACGGGCGGCCTCCTGGAGGAACTGGCCGCCGAAGGACGCACCCAGGTCCGGCGGGTGCCGATCGACGACACCCGGACGGTCATCGAAGCCCTGCCGGGCGCAACCCTGTTGTGGTTGGAGTCACCGAGCAACCCGATGATGGAGGTCGCCGATCTGGCCGCACTGTGCGCCGCCGCCCGGGCCGCCAACGTGATCACGGTCTGCGACAACACGTTCATGACGCCGATCCTGCAGCGACCGCTGTCGCTGGGCGCCGATGTGGTCGTGCACTCGGTGACCAAGTTCCTTTCCGGCCACTCCGACGTGGTGATGGGCGCGACCGTCACCGCGGACCCGGAGCTGCACGCCAGGCTCCTCACGCGGCGTACGTTGCATGGCGCCATCCCCGGGCCGATGGAGACCTGGCTGGCCCTGCGCGGGATGCGCACGATGGCATTGCGGATGGAACGCGGCGCCCAGAGCGCGGCGGTTCTGGCCGGGCGCCTGGGCGAGCATCCGGCGGTCAGCCGGGTGCGCTACCCCGGCGTGGGCGCGATGCTGTCGATCGAACTGACCGGTGGCCTTCCCGCGGCCCTCACACTGGAGGACCGGGTGGCCGTGTGGACCAACGCGACCAGCCTCGGTGGCGTCGAGTCACTGCTGGAACGCCGCCGGCGGCACGCGCTCGAGGTCGACACGGTCCCGGAGGACCTGGTGCGCCTCGCGGTCGGCATCGAACACGTCGAGGACCTGTGGGCCGACCTGCTGCAGGCGCTGGAGGGTTGACCTAGATCTCGTGCTTGCGGGTGCGACTCATGAACGCGCCCAGCACTTCTCGCGGCTCACGGTCCTCGTACAGCACCGAGACGATGTTCTCCACGATGGGTACGTCGACGTCTGCCCCACGCGCCAACTGCAGGATGGAGCGACAGGACTTCACACCTTCAACGGTCGAATGGCTGGTGGCCAGGACGTCCTGCACCGACCGGCCGCGGCCGAGTTCGAAGCCGAAACTGCGGTTGCGCGACAGCGGACTGGTGCACGTCGCGACCAGGTCACCGACGCCCGCGAGGCCGAGGAAGGTCTGGGAGTCGGCGCCCAATGCCACTCCCAGCCGGACGGTTTCGGCCAGTCCCCGGGTCAGCAGGCTGGCGACGGTGTTCTCACCCATCCCCATCCCGGCAGCCATGCCCACGGCGATGCCGATGACGTTCTTGGTGGCCCCGGCGATCTCGATCCCGATCACGTCCGCGCCCAGATAGGGGCGGAAGTACGGCGCGGCGCAGGCCTCCGCGACCCGCGCCCGGGCGCGCGGGCTGGTCGAGGCGACCACCGCAGCCGCAGGTTGCCGGGCCGCGATCTCCTTGGCGAGGTTCGGGCCGGAGATGACCACCAGGCGGGCGTCCTCGACACCGGTGACCTCACCGATCACCTGCGACATGCGCAGCCCGGTGTCCTGCTCGATGCCCTTCATCAGGGACACCAGCAGCGCGCCCTCCTGGATGTACGGCAGCCAGGCAGCGAGCGCCGTACGCACTTCCTGTGCCGGGATCGCGACCACGACGATCTCGGCGCCGGCCAGCGCTTCCTGCACGTCGTTGGTCGCTTCGACCAGGTCCGGCAGCATCAGGTCAGGCAGATACGCGCTGTTGCGGCGGGTTGCCGCGATCTCCTCGGCCACCTCGAAGCGTCGGCACCACAGGGAGACCTGCGTGCCCGCGTCCGCCATGATGGCAGCGAAGGCGGTCCCCCAACTCCCACTGCCCAGTACGGCGGCCTTGGTCATCGGTGTCCTTTCACGGGGTGGATGCTACGGCGTCGGCCCGTGCATGGCACCATCATGCCTGTGCGAGCCCATCGCCTCTCGACCTGGCAACTGGTCGTCCCTGTGAAGTCCCGGTACGCCGCCAAGTCCCGCCTGGCGCCGCCGGACGGGGTATCCCGCAGCGACCTGGCGCTCGCCTTCGCCCGGGATACCCTCACCGCGATCGCCGAAGTCATCTCCTCCGACCGGCTGATCGTCGTGACCTCCGATGACCAGATCGCCGCGCAGTTGCGGGTCGGTGGTGCGCAGGTGGTCGACGATCCGGGCCGGGGACTCAATCCCGCCGTGGAAGCGGGGATCAGTGCTGCGCGGGACCGCGACTCCGGGGCGCCGGTCGGGATCCTGCTGGGTGATCTTCCGGCGCTGACACCGGGCGACCTGCGCACCGCGCTCGCGGCGTGCGCGGCCACCGAATCGGCCGTCGTACCCGACCAGTCCGGCGCCGGCACGGTGTTGCTGACCCATCAGGATGCTGCCCTGCTGGCGCCGCGGTTCGGGCACGGCTCGGCCGTGCGGCACGGACAGACCGCGCGGCGCCTCGACCTCGATCTGCCACGCCTGCGCACCGACGTCGACGATCTCGAGTCGCTGCGCCTGGCCGCCGTGCTCGGCCTGGGCCGCCACACCTCGGCCGTCCTGCAGAACTCCGACCTCGACCTGGGGGAGTTGGCCTGAAATGCAAGCGACGGTGCACGAGTACGACGACCGCAACGGCAGTGGGTCGGTGCTGACCGATAACGGACGCCTGCTGCCCTTCAGCGCGGAGGTGTTCCAGGCCTCGGCGCTGCGCCTGCTGCGGGTGGGTCAGCGGCTCAACATCGAAGTCGGACCGGACGGCGTCAGCCGCCTCTGGCTGGCCGGTATCGGACCGGGCCAGACCATCCGCTGACCGCCTCTACGCAGTCAAAAGCCCGGATACCTCTCGGTATCCGGGCTTTTGGCTATAGGCGGTCTGATCAGCGCTTGGCGGTGGTCTTCTTCGCCGTGGTCTTCTTGGCCGGCGTGGCCTTCTTCGCCGTGGTCTTCTTGGCAGCAGTCGTCTTGGTCGCCGGCGCCTTCTTGGCGGCGGTGGTCTTCTTCGCCGCAGTCGTCTTGGCGGGCGTGGCCTTCGCCGTGGTCTTCTTCGCGGCCGGGGTCGCCTTGGCGGTGGTCTTCTTGGCCGCAGTCGTCTTGGTGGCCGGCGCCTTCTTGGCGGCGGTGGTCTTCTTGGCCGCGGTGGTCTTCTTCGCAGCCGTCTTGGCCGGTGCTGCGGCGGCGGTGCTCTGCCGGCCGCTGGCGTTACCGGTCTTGGGCAGCTTGCGCGGGTCGGCCACAACGGTCTTGAACGAGGTACCCGGCTTGAACTTCGGCACGGTGGTCTTGCGGATCCGAACCGCCTGACCGGTCTTCGGGTTGCGACCGGTACGCGCTGCACGCGAAACCTTCTCGAAGGTGCCGAATCCGGTGATACCGACCTTCGTGCCCTTGGCGACTTCACGCACGATGACGTCGAAAACGGCTTCGACGGCGTCGCTGGCAGCCTTCTTGCTGCCGAGGCGCGATTCCAACGCGTCGACGAGTTCAGCCTTGTTCACGATGATGCCCCTTTAATTCTGTGGATGCGGCACCTCGCCGATCCGGTGACAACTTCGCCAGGCCGAGGTCGGCTCTGACACACCGACGGTATTCCGGAAAATGGCGCGACTGCAACCCGACGCGCCAGGAATCTGACTGTCGCACAACATCTTTGGCGGGCTGATCCGCTGTCGCGGGCTTTCCTGAACGCCTTCAGCGGTGGGTCATCACGCCTGGTTCATCAGTGACGGTCGAATTCAATGGCCTTTCAGCACAATGGAATTCGTGACATTCGAGAATCAGCCGACGGGTTCGACCGCGGGTTTCCACGACGGCCGGGACGCTTCGAACGTGGAGATCTCGTCCTCATGGCGCAGGGTGAGGCTGATGTCGTCCAAACCCTCCAAAAGGCGCCACCGGGTGTAGTCATCGACCTCGAATGCGAAGACATACTCGGCTGCGGTGACGGTTCGTTCACGCAGATCGACCGTCACCTGCAGGCCTGGGTCGTTGTCGAGCAACTTCCACAGCAGTTCAATGTCTTCCTGTCGCAGCTGCGCAGTCAGCAGTCCGGCCTTACCGGAGTTGCCCCGGAAGATGTCGGCGAAACGCGAGGACAGCACGACCCGGAAGCCGTAGTCCATCAACGCCCACACCGCGTGCTCGCGGGAGGACCCGGTGCCGAAGTCGGGACCGGCGACCAGCACCGAACCGTCCCGGAAGGCAGGCTGGTTCAACACGAACTCATCGTCCCCGCGCCAGGCGGCGAACAGGCCGTCCTCGAAACCGGTGCGCGTCACCCGCTTGAGGTAGACCGCGGGGATGATCTGGTCGGTGTCGACGTTGCTGCGCCGCAGCGGGACCCCGACGCCGGTGTGGGTGGTGAACGCTTCCATGTCGATCTCCTTGTCTCAGCGCACGCCGGCCGGCACCGGGCGAACCGGATCCGGTTGATCAGCAGTCAGATCCGACGGCGCCGAGAGGCGTCCGCGGATGGCGGTGGCGGCTGCCACCAGAGGGCTGACCAGGTGGGTGCGCCCGCCCTTGCCCTGGCGACCTTCGAAGTTGCGGTTGGAGGTGGAGGCGCTGCGCTCACCCGGAGTCAACTGGTCGGGGTTCATTCCCAAACACATCGAGCAACCGGCCAGGCGCCACTCGGCACCGGCCGCCTTGAAGATCTCATCGAGACCCTCGGCCTCGGCCTGCAGGCGGACTCGCGCCGAACCGGGCACGACCAGCATTCGCACGCCGTCGGCGACCTGGTGGCCCCTGATGACGTCGGCGGCGGCCCGCAGGTCCTCGATGCGGCCGTTGGTGCACGAGCCCAGGAACACGGTGTCGACGGCGATGTCCCGCAACGGGGTTCCGGGCGTCAGGCCCATGTACTCGATGGCTCGTTCGGCCGCCGTACGTGCGTTCTCGTCACCGAACTCGTCGGGGAACGGGACGGATTCGCCCAACGGCAGACCCTGACCGGGGTTGGTGCCCCACGTGACGAACGGGGTCAGGTCATCGGCGACCAGGTCGACCTGGGCGTCGAATTCCGCGTCGTCGTCAGTCGCCAGGTCGCGCCAGGAGGTGACGGCGGCATCCCAGTCGGTGCCGGCCGGTGCGTACTGGCGCCCCTTGAGGTAGTCGAAGGTGGTGTCGTCCGGGGCGATCATCCCGGCGCGGGCACCGGCCTCGATCGACATGTTGCAGATGGTCATTCGCGCTTCCATCGACAGGTTCCGGATCGCCGAGCCGCGGTACTCCAGCACGTAGCCCTGGCCGCCGCCGGTGCCGATCTTGGCGATCACGGCCAGGATGATGTCCTTGGCGGTGACCCCGTCGGGCAGGGTGCCCTCGACGTTGATCGCCATCGTGCGGAACGGCTTCAACGGCAGCGTCTGGGTGGCCAGGACGTGTTCGACCTCGCTGGTGCCGATCCCGAAGGCCAGGGCGCCGAACGCGCCGTGGGTGGAGGTGTGGCTGTCACCGCAGACGATGGTCATCCCCGGCTGGGTCAGGCCCAGCTGCGGGCCGATGATGTGCACGATGCCCTGGTCCTTGTCCCCCATCGGGAACAACCGGACACCGAACTCCTCGCAGTTCTTGCGCAGGGTCTGCACCTGGGTCAGGCTCACCGGGTCCACGATCGGGCCCGGAGTCGTGGGGACGTTGTGGTCCTCGGTGGCAACCGTGAGGTCCAGGCGACGTACGCCGCGGCCGGCGAGCCGCAGACCGTCGAAGGCCTGGGGGCTGGTGACCTCGTGCAGGAGGTGCAGGTCGATGTAGAGCAGGTCCGGCTCACCCTCAGCGCGTCGCACGACGTGTTGATCCCAGACCTTCTCCGCCAGGGTGCGTCCCATAATTTCTCTCCTGTCGGCAATACTGTTGTGACGAGGTTCTCTCGCACATTCCGCGAATGAAGTTGCGTCTCGCCCACTGAGACGGCAATATCAAGGCATGGACAATTCTAGCGGCGTCGGCGTTCTGGACAAGGCCGCCATCGTGCTTTCCGCACTCGAGGCCGGACCTTCCACGCTTGCCCAACTGGTCGCGCACACCGGTCTGGCCCGCCCGACCGCCCACCGATTGGCGGTCGCACTGGAGCACCACCGCCTGGTTGCACGCGATCTGCAGGGGCGCTTCGTCCTCGGCCCACGCCTGGCCGAACTCGCCTCTGCCGCTGGCGAGGACCGGCTGCTGGCCGCCGCCGGACCGGTCCTCGGTGCCCTGCGCGACCACACCAACGAGAGCGCCCAGCTCTTCCGCCGGCAGGGTGACCAGCGCATCTGCGTGGCCGCCGCCGACCGCCCGATGGGTCTGCGCGACTCGATCCCCGTCGGCGCCACCTTGTCCATGCAGGCCGGCTCGGCTGCGCAGGTGCTGCTGGCCTGGGAGGAGCCGGACCGCTTGCACCGCGGTCTGCACGGCGCCAAGTTCACCGCGACCATGTTGTCGGGCGTGCGGCGCCGCGGCTGGGCGCAGAGCGTGAGCGAGCGCGAAGCCGGCGTCGCCTCCGTCTCCGCGCCCGTGCGCTCCCCCAGCGGCCGGGTCATCGCCGCGGTGTCGATCTCCGGTCCGATCGAGCGCGTCTCCCGCCAGCCGGGTCGGCTGCACGCGGCGACCGTCGTGGCCGGCGCGAACAAGCTGACCGAGGTCCTGGGACGGTCCGCGAACGCCAGCGCGCAAACCCGCCGGAGCGAATCGGCTTGAGCCGCAAGCCGTGAGGTACGACGACCTGCCGGTTGATCCGGACGTCGACTCCGGCGATGGCCGGGTGAGTCGCCCGCTGCATCTGCGCGCGCCGTACGTCGGGCTGGTCTTTGCCGGCGGCGTGGGCGGTACGGCCGCCCGGGAAGGCCTGAGCCTGGCTTTCCCCGGGGGCGGTGGTTTCCCGCTGACGATCTTCCTGGTGAACCTGACCGGCGCCTTCGCCCTCGGGGTACTGCTGGAGGCGTTGCTGCGCCTTGGCCCGGACGCCGGGCGCCGACGCCGGCTGCGGTTGCTCCTGGGCACCGGTTTTCTCGGCGGCTACACGACGTACAGCACCTTCGCCGTGGGCACCGTGCAGCTCCTGCAGACCGGCCAGCACGCCACGGGCTGGACCTACGCGGTGGCCACGGTCGTCCTTGGCGCGCTGGCCACCACCGCCGGAATCATCGTGGGCGCGATCACGACCCGTGGACGCGCGGTATGAATCCGGCCGTGTTCGCCGCGCTGTCCGTCGCCGGCGGTCTCGGGGCCGTGCTGCGGTTCGTCATCGACGGCTTCGTGCGGGCGCGATGGCCGTCCGGCTTCCCGGTCGGCACCGCGGTCATCAACGTGTCCGGCTCGTTCATCCTCGGCCTGTTGACCGGGCTCGGGCTGCGAATGGCGCTGGGGCACAACTGGGTTCTGGTGCTGGGCACCGGGGCGATGGGCGGTTACACCACCTTTAGCACTGCGAGCATGGAGACCGTGCGCCTGGCCCAGGAGCGCCGCTACGTGCTGGCCGTGGTGAACGGGCTCGGCATTCTTGCGGCGACGATGTTCGCGGCGTGGCTCGGCCTGCACCTCGGACGGGGCGGTTAGGCCCTGCGTCCTAGTCCCGCGAGATCAGGGCAGAGTGCTCGCCAGTCGCTCGCGCGCCGTACGTCCGCGGTGGCGCATCGGCACCGAACCGAACGCCTTGCTGAGCCCCGTTTCGGGCATGTCGACGTAGAGCGATTCGTGATGGCCGGCCGGGACCGAGTAGGTCTCGTGCCAGATCCCGACGGCACCCTGGGCATCCCGTGCGCGTTGGTAGAACTCGCGCCATGCCGGCCGGTGCGCGAGATCGGGCGCGTTGGCGTAGGCATAGATGTCATCGAGGCTGCGCCAGTACTGAACGACCGTGGGACCGCGCCCGCCCACGAGGGTCCGCGCGCCGAGAAAACCCAGCGAACCGCCCTTGGCCGTATCGGTTTCGAGTTCCGTGAGCATCCGGGTCATCGCCGTGACGACGGGAAACCAATTGCGCACACGCAGCGGCTTGTTCAGGCGAGCGCCGATCAGGAAGACCGCGAGGTCGCCGTCGTGGGCGTGGGTGAAATGCACGAGTTGATCGGCCATCTCGTCTCCTTGGATAGTGGCACTCGCCAATCTAGATAGTGTTAGTGTCCAGTGTCAAGAGGTGGGATAACGGAGGTGACCAAGTGCGGATATCAGAGCTGGCGGAGCACACCGGCACGTCCACCGCGACGCTGAAGTTCTACCTGCGCGAGGGGCTGCTGCACCCGGGAAACGTCACGTCGCGCACTACGGCGACGTACGACGAGTCCCACGTTGGACGGGTCAAAACCATTCGGGCGTTGAGGGACTCGGCGGGCTTGGATCTGGCCACGGTGCGCCGGGTGCTCGCAGTCATCGACGATCCGCCCGGTGATCGGCAGGATCTGTTGGCGGCGGCGCAAGCGTCCACCCTGCCCCTCACGCCGGAGCCGAGCACCGGAGCGGCGGAGACGTTGGTGGACAGGCTCGGGTGGTACGTCGACCCGCACGGGCCACTGCTCGCGGCCCTCGACCGGCAACTGGAGATAGCGCGCCGTGCCGGCGTCGTCCTCACGGATGCACAGTTGGAGAGGTACGCCCGCATCATCCGTCGACTTGCGGACGCGGACGTCGCGTCGCTGCCCGACGACGTCGAAGGTGCGGTCCGCCAGGTCACCATCGGCACCCTTCTGACTGACCCGATCATGGCGACACTGAGACGCCTCGCCCAGCAGGACACGGCGCGACCGGAGGCGTAACGCGAAGACTCGCGCACCACGCGCATGGACGTTGCGAGCGGCCCACGATGCAGAGGAGGGTTACGGCATGAGCATCGAGATCCCGGAGCCCGTCGCCCAGCGCCTCGCCGACGAGCAGATCGTCTGGTTGACCACGGTCGATGCGCAGGGCGGACCGGTGTCGACCCCGGTGTGGTTCCTCTGGCAGAACGAGCATTTCCTGGTGTTCAGCCAGCCCGACACCGGCAAGCTGCGGCACATCAGCGCCAATCCACGGGTTGCTCTGAACCTCAACTCATCTCCATCCGGCGGCGATGTCGTTGCGCTCAAGGGTGATGCGAACCTGGACGCGAAGGGTGCGACAGCCGCGGAGTTGTCGGCCTATCTGGCGAAGTACGCCGACGGGATCAAGAGTCTTGGATCGACGCCGGAGAAGTTCCAGTCGTCGTACTCCGATCTGCTGCGGATCACCCCGACGAGTATTCGCACGTGGTGAGTGCCGAGGACCAGCAAGCTCCCGAACCCGAGATCGACGAGGCTTTCGACCGCCTAGTTGAGGAAGGGCAGGAACGCCTCGAACGCCCGCTGCGTTCGCTGGTGCCCACCGGGATTCTCGGCGGCATCGACATCGGCGTCGGAGTCCTCGCCTATTTCGTGGTGCTGCACAAGACCGATAACCAGTTGCTAGCCTCGCTCGCCTTCTCCACCGGTTTTGTCGCACTACTTCTTGCGCGCAGTGAGTTGTTCACCGAGAACTTCCTCGTGCCGGTTACTGCCGTTGCCGCACAACGTGATTCGTGGCCCCAACTGGTCCGGCTCTGGGTCGTCACCCTGGTCACCAACCTGCTGGGCGGGGCACTGATCATCTGGATCATCGTCACCGCGCGGCCCGACCTCAAACCCGTGGCACGTGAGACCGGCGAGCACTACGCCCACCTCGGGGTGTCGCTGCAGAGCTTCCTGCTCGCGGTCCTGGCCGGCGTCGTCATCACGCTGATGACCCGGATGCAGCACGCCACCGAGAGCCTGGGTGTCCAGCTGGTTCCTGCGATCATGTTCGGTGCGCTCCTGGTCGGAGCGCAACTGTTCCACTGTGTGCTGGACGGCATCCTGATGCTGGGCGCGATCTTCTCCGGCAGCGACATCTCGGCCGGTCAATGGCTGGGCGCGGTGGCGTGGGCGGCCCTGGGCAACCTGGTCGGCGGTATCGGCCTGGTGACCGCCCTGCGCCTGGTCCGGGCCGCTCCTCGCGTGCAGGAAGAGCGCGGCGAAAGCTAGTCAGTCGGCGACGTCTGTAGCCGCGACGATATGCGCTGGTGTCAGACGCACCAGCAACTCACCGGGCACGCCGTTGCGATCGCCGTACTCCTGTGCCCGATCGGCACCCATGTAGCGCCCACCGATCCGGGCCGCCCACCGGCGTACCTGATCCAGGTCATCAATCAACTCGACACCGCCGGTCACGGTGACGAACGAGAAGGGAGCCACGTCGTCCTGCACGGTCAGCGCCGCCTGACCCGACCGCCGCAGGTTGCGGCCCTTGACCGTGTCCGCGCCGGTGTTGAAGTAGACGACGCCGTCCTGCACGTCGTACCAGATCGGCGCCGCATGCGGCCGCCCGTCGGCGCGGGTGGTGGCCAGGACGCCAGGACGGGCCCGCCCCCGTGCCAACCAGTCCAGCGCTTCGTCGTCAGTCATCTGGTGATAGCCCATAAACCTGGCAACGCCACGATGCAGCCGGGCTGTTCCCCGTGACTCAAACTCCTGTCTTGAGTGTCACGCATCGTTCGGGACCGATTCGGAGGCGAGGATGGTGGTCGCGGCCCAGGAGGCAAGGAGCTTCAATCCATCAGCTGCTGGCGAGTTGGGGGGCGCGGTGTAGACGTTGAGTTGCAGACCGGGGTCGGCGGGCAGGATCAGGGCCTCGAAGTCGAGGGTCAGCATCCCCACGCCCGGGTGGTGGAAGGTCTTGGTCCCGCTGCGGTGGTAGCGCACGTCGTGTGACGCCCAGAGTTGGCGGAACTGCTCGCTGCGGGTGGATAGTTCACCGACCAAAGCGGTCAGGTGCTTGTCGTAGGGGTTGCGTCCGGCTTCGGCGCGCAGGATGGCGACCGCGTCGTGCGCCATCCGTTGGGCCTGGTCGCCCCAGAACGCCTGTGCCGCACCGGGATCCAAGAAATGGAAGCGGGCAGTGTTGACAGGTCGGTTCGCGATGCGTTCCGGCGAGTCG
The DNA here is from genome assembly GCF_001594145.1 of Branchiibius sp. NY16-3462-2. Classification (GTDB taxonomy): domain Bacteria; phylum Actinomycetota; class Actinomycetes; order Actinomycetales; family Dermatophilaceae; genus Branchiibius. Next base: position 186,600 of record NZ_LVCF01000043.1, read on the forward strand.
TACATCGGGCTGTAGAGCGCCCGGCCCAGGAGGTTCGCGCCGAGTACGTCGAGCCGGCCGTTGCGCACGAACGCCGGCGTGTCGGGCATGGCGTCGAGGATCCGTTGCACCGTGGGCCGCAGCGTCGGCGCCGGGGTACGCCGGGCGCGGCTGCGTGCGGCCCCGGAGGCGTTGGCCGCGCGGGCCAGGTCGAACAAGTGACCGCGCTCAGCCTCGTCGAGTTGCAAGGCCTCGCAGAGGGATTCGAGAACTTCCTCGGATGCCCCGGCGAGATTGCCGCGTTCCAATCGCGTGTAGTAGTCGACGCTGACCCCGGCCAGCATCGCGACCTCCTCGCGGCGCAGTCCGGGCACCCGCCGGTTGCCACCGTAGGCGGGTAGGCCGGCTTTGTCCGGGGTGATCCGGGCCCGCCGGGTGGCCAGGAACTGACTGACCTCGGCCTTGATGTCCATGCTCTGACGGTACGGGCCGGTTCGTGTCCCAGGGAGGTACCGCCAGTACCGGTTTCGTCAGTCACTGGTTGCGAGGATGGGGGCGGCGTTCAGTAGGTGGCATGAGTATCACCGAGGCAGCCATCACCGAGCACGAGACCCTCTTCCCTGATCACGTGTCGACGCTGGCGCAGACCGACCCGGACCTGATCGAGATCTTCGACAACCTCGCGTTCGACGACGTCGTGCTTGACGCACCGTTACCGCGAACCACTCGGCTCATGGTGCAGTGCGCAGCGCTGATCGCTGGTGGGTCGGTGGCCGAGTACCGGGCGATGGCCGGCGCCGCCCTCAATGTCGGAGTGACACCCATCGAGCTGAAAGAAGTTGTTTACCAGGCGGTTCCGTACGCCGGGATGGGCCGGGTCTTCGACGTCCTGCACGCCACGAACGGGTTGCTCATCGAGCGAGGCGTGCAGCTACCACTCCCCTCGCAGGCCACCACGACACGGGAGAACCGGCAGGAGGTGGGGCGCGACGTACAGGAACGGATCGTCGGAACCGATCGCGTCGCAGCCATGTACGACTCTTCACCCCCGGACCTGTTGCACCTGCAGCAATACCTGTCCGCCCACTGTTTCGGCGACCACGTCGGCCGGTCCGGCTTGGACCTGGCCACCCGCGAGCTGCTCACCCTGGCGATGCTGACCGCGCTCGGCGGCGCAGACGCGCAGTTGGCGGCCCACGTGAGCGCCAACCTCAACGTCGGCAACGACCGAGCGACGCTGATCGCGGTGGTGACGCACCTGCTGCCCTTCGTCGGCTACCCGCGAACTCTCAACGCCATCAACGCCATCAACCAGAACGCACCGTACGAGGAGACCACCTGATGCAATACCGACCCTTGGGCCGCACCGGCCTGCACGTGAGCCCGCTGTGCCTGGGCACGATGATGTTCGGGTCGTGGGGCAACGCCGACGAGCAGGACTCGATCCGGGTGATTCACGCGGCGCTCGACGCGGGCATCAACTTCGTCGACACCGCCGACGTGTACTCCGGCGGCGAGTCCGAAGGCATCCTCGGCCGGGCCCTCGACTCCTGGCAGGGCCAACGCGACGACATAGTCCTGGCCACCAAGTTCTTCATGCCGATGAGCCAGGACGATCCCAACCAGCGCGGCGGCTCCCGCAAATGGATCTACCGCGCCGTCGAAGACTCGCTGCGCCGCCTGGACACCGACTACCTCGATCTGTACCAGGTGCACCGGCCCAGCCCGGACACCGACGTCGCCGAGACTCTCGGAGCACTCACCGACCTGGTCCGGCAGGGCAAGGTCCGGCTGATCGGCTCCTCCTCGTACGCCGCGAGCGGGATAGTGCAGGCCCAATGGGTCTCCCATGACAGGGGTTTGGAACGCTTCGCCACCGAACAGCCGCCGTACTCCGTGCTCGTGCGCGGGATCGAGGAGGACGTGCTTCCCACGGCGCAGCGGCACGGCATGGGCATCCTGTCCTACAGTCCGCTGTCGGGAGGTTGGCTGTCCGGCAAATGGGGCAGCACCTCCTCCCCCGCCTCCAGCGCCCGGCCATCTGCGCGGTTCGACATGTCGGTGCCGGCCAACCAGCGCAAGCTCGAAGCCGTGCAGGCGCTGCAGCAGGTCGCCGACGACGCGGGAATCTCCATGATCGAGTTGTCGATCGCGTTCGTGATCCGCCACCCCGCGGTGTCAGCCGCCATCGTAGGACCGCGCACGATGGAGCAGTTGCAGTCCTATCTGCCGGCGCTCGACGTCACCCTCAGCGACGAGGTGCTCGACCAGATTGATCAGATCGTGGCACCTGGCGTGACGATGAACCCGGACGACAACAGCTACGGCGCAGCGGAACTCGCCGCTAAGGCCCGACGGAGATGATCCCGATGACCGAATTCGAGCAGATGTTCCCGCTCGGGGAACCCAACGACGCGTTCGCGCAGTACTTCAGCGGGCAGAGCTATCTGGCTCCCCTCACCGACGGAAGCGTCACGGTCAGCAACGTGACCTTCGAGCCCGGGTGCCGCAACCATTGGCATATCCACCACGGCACCGACGGGGGTGGCGACCAGACCCTGATCTGCACCGCTGGGTCCGGGTGGTACCAGGCCGAGGGCCAGCAACCCGTGAGCATGACACCCGGCGTGGTGATCCGGGTGCCGGCCGGCACCAAGCACTGGCACGGCGCGAAAGCCGACTCCTGGTTCTCCCACCTGGCCTTCATCACTCCCGGCGGCGAGGTCAGCAACGAATGGCTGGAGCCGGTCACCGACGGCGCCTACGCCGATCTGCGCGGTAGTGGCGGCGATTGACAACCCATGAGAAAGGTCCCGTGGCCAGCGTTTGCGCTGGTCACGGGACCTTCAGGTGTAGCCCCGACGGGATTCGAACCCGCGCTACCGCCTTGAGAGGGCGGCGTGCTAGGCCACTACACAACGGGGCCGTGGCTTCGGAAGACCTTACCTGCGCGGTGCGGCTTCCGGCGAATCGACTGGTCCGAAGGACTAGCGCGATCAGCGCTGGGGTACCAGGACTCGAACCTAGACTAACTGAACCAGAATCAGTCGTGCTGCCAATTACACCATACCCCATGGGGGTATCACCGCCGCTCCAGGAGTGGGGTGAACCGAGGGGAAACGTTACCTGCTCAGACCCTGCCAGCCCAAATCGGACAACTCGTCCAGCGAACGTACGGCGCCTGCATGGACAGCGGGTCCGCTCCCCCGTCCGTCGGGCTGCGTGCCGCGCTTCAACCACACGGCGATGAGCCCGGCACCGGCCGCGCCAACGACGTCGATCTCGTACTCATCGCCCACGTAGACGGTCCGCTCCGGCGCTGTCCCCAGCAATCCGCACGCGTGATGGAAGACCTCCGGCGCCGGTTTGCCGTAGCCGAGGGTGTCGCGGGTGACGACGACCGGAAAGGACAAGCCCACGACGGCGAGTTTGTCGGCAGTCATCACCGCGGAAGAGTTCGTCAACGCGCCCACTGGCACCCCGGTGTCCCGGCAGGAGGCCAGGAACGGCCGCACGTCGTCGAAGACCCGCTGCGCGTCGTGAAAAGCCGGCCGGAAGGTGTCCTCGAACACCTCCGGCCCGTCGTCGGGCACCGATGGCAGGCCGAGCAACGAGGCGGCGTACTCCAGCCGGGAGTGCCGCATGGTGCGGAAGTCGATCTCGCCGCGGGTGAAGCGCGGGAAGTGCCGCCCGCCGTCCTCGTAGAACGCGACCGCCACCTCGTGCGCCTCAGCCGCCGGCAACGACGGCCAGACCGCCGCAACCCCCGCCTCGGCGCCGGTGATCATCGCCGAGCGGGTGTCCAGCAGGGTGTCGTCGACGTCCAGCAGGACGCCGTCGACCACCGTCACAGCGAAGCGCGCAGCGTCCGCAGCCGGATCAGCGTCGGCTCCTTGCCGAGCAGTTCCATCGACTCGAACAGCGGCGTGGAGACTTTCTGCCCGGACACGGCGACGCGCACCGGGCCGAAGGCCACCTTCGGCTTGAGGCCGAGGCCGTCGACCAGCGCCTCACGCAGCGAGGACTCGATCTTCGGGGCGAGCCACTCCCGACCCGTGCCGTCCGGCTTCGGGAACGCTCCACTGATCGGCTCCAGTGCAGCGATGGCTGCATCGAGCACCTCGTCGGCGTTGTCGGGCAGGCTCTCGCGGGCCTGGTCGCTGATCGGCACGGCGTCATTGGCCACGTAGAACGGCGCGACCAGCGGGATCGCTTCCTTCAGCGTCGTGATCCGGGTCTGCACTAGGGGCGTGATGTCCTTCAGCAGCGCCAACTGCCCGATCGTTGCCGGCATCGGCACCGCGCCGCTGTCCTGCAGGACCGGCAGCAGCCGCTGGGACAACTCCTCCGGCGACAGGTTGCGGATGTAGTGCCCGTTGAGCCAGTTCAGCTTGTCGAGATTGAACACGGAGCCCGCCTTATTGACCTTGGACCACTCGAAGCGCTGCACGAACTCCTCGAAGGAGAAGACCTCCCGCTCCGAACCATCCGCCTCAACGATGGGCGGGTAGCCCTGCAGCGCAAGGAAGTTCAGCAGCGCCTCCGGCAGGTAGCCCTCCTCCTGGAACCACGTCAGACGAGCCCAGGGGTTCTTGCGCTTGGAGATCTTGGCCTTCTTCTCATCCCGCAACAACGGCATGTGCGCGAACGCGGGCGTCTCCAGACCCAGCCACTTGTAGAGCAGCAACTGCTTGGGGGTGCTGGAAATCCACTCCTGCCCCCGGACCACGTGGGTGATCCCCATCTCGTGATCGTCGACGACCACGGCCAGGTGGTAGGTCGGGAAACCGTCCGCCTTGAGGATCACCTGGTCGTCCGGGCGCGGGGCACTGGTGTGGCCCATGATCAGGTCGTCCCACTCCAGCGGCGCGTCGTCGGGGATGTACATCCGCACGACCGGCGTCTCGGTGAAGCCCGGCAGTTCGGCGCGCTCTTCCTTGGTCTTGCCGTAGCAGAGCCGGTCGTACCCCGTGGGCTGCTTGGTGCGCTGCTGGATCTCCCGCATCTTGGCGAGGCGCTCCGCCGAGCACCAGCAGTAGTAGGCGTGGCCGTCGGCCAGGAGGCGATCGACGTACGGGCGATAGGTCTCCAGCCGCTCGGACTGGCGGTACGGCGCGTAGGGCCCCCCGACGTCCGGACCTTCGTCCCAACTCAGACCCAGCCAGTGCAGGGTGTCGTAGACCTGCTGCTCGCTACCCTCGACGAGCCGGGCCCGGTCGGTGTCCTCGATGCGCAGGATGAACTGTCCACCCTGCTGTCGGGCGTAGGCCAGGTCGAACATGGCCATGTAGGCGGTGCCGACGTGCGGATCGCCGGTCGGTGACGGAGCGACCCGAAGCCGCGGCCCGCTGGGGGCAGAAGATGACGTAGTCATAGCGGCGCCATCCTAACGAGATCTACGCCGCCCACCAGTGGTCATCAGCGCGTTTGCCAGGCTTTCCTGTAACCAGGTCAGGAAGTCATAGAACAGCGCAAGGGTCTCGTCCACGTCGCTGAAGTCCGCCCCGCCTTCAAGAAAGCGCGTCGTCTGGTGGTGCAGCCGCTCGGCGTCTTCCTCGGTGTGCAGGTCCAACCGGTCGGCCAGCACGAGCCGCGCGTCGGTCAGCGCCACCATGAATTCCTGGGCCTGGCCGAAGTCGAGCTCGAGCTTCTCGCGCTGGACGGCTCGCAACGTGTCGATCGTCGTGTCGATACGCGCCACCTTCCGCTGACGCAGACTGCGCTCGGTCATCGAGCGGAACTCGGCCGCTTCTTCGGCGTCCTCGTGACCACTGGGCAACAGCCGGTCCAGGGCCGGGTCGCGGTCTTGGGCAGGCCCGGGCTCGGGCGCGGGTTCGAGCTCCCCGATCAGATCGGTCAGCGGGTCGCCCGTGGGTGCCACCTCGTCGCCGCCGAGGAGTTCACGCACCTGGCCGAGCAGACCCACGATCACCTCGCGCTCCTGCGGCGCGAGGGTACCGACGATGCGCGATCCCTTGCGCTGGAAGGCGGTTGCCATCAGTCGTCCTTACTGAAGGTCGCCCACAGCGAGTAACCGTGCATGGCTTCGGTGTCGGTCTCCATCTTCTCCCGGGTACCGCGGGAGACCACCGCCCGCCCTTCGGTGTGCACCTGCATCATCAGCTTCTCGGCCTCCTCCTTGGAGTAGCCGAAGTAGGTCTGGAACACCCAGGACACGTAGGACATCAGGTTGACCGGGTCGTTCCAGACGATCGTGATCCAGGGGGTATCGACCTGGGAGAGCACGTCCGTCTGCTCGATCGGGGCGGTCTCGGTCATGGGCACCCACCTAGCCTAGAGCCGTCTGCGTGTGGGCCGGTCGGGCCTACAGTGTTGCCTGTGAGCGCCACGCAGCCTGTGAACACCGCCTTGCTGACCGACCACTACGAGTTGACGATGCTGCAGGCGGCCCTGCAGTCCGGCACCGCCCACCGCCGGTGCGTCTTCGAACTCTTCGGCCGCCGGCTACCCGACGGGCGCCGCTACGGCGTTGTGGGCGGGATCGGCCGGGCGCTGGACGCCGTGGCCGCCTTCCGCTTCGGTGACGCTGAGTTGGCGGACCTGCGAGCGCGATCCGTGGTTGACGACCCGACCTTGGACTGGCTGGCCGACTACCGCTTCAATGGCGACATCTGGGGGTACGCCGAGGGGGAAGCCTACTTCCCCGGCTCACCGTTGATGGTGGTCGAGTCCAGCTTCGCCGAGGGCGTCCTGCTCGAGACCGTGCTGCTGTCGATCCTGAACCACGACAGTGCGATTGCCAGCGCCGCTTCCCGGATGACTGCCGCGGCCGATGGGCGGCCCTGCATCGAGATGGGCTCGCGCCGCACCCAGGAGTGGTCGGCCGTGGCAGCCGCACGCGCGGCGTACATCGCGGGTTTCGCAGCCACCTCGAACCTGGAGGCGGGCCGGCGCTGGGGGGTGCCCACGACGGGCACCGCGGCGCACGCGTTCACGCTCCTGCACGACACCGAGGAGGAGGCGTTCGCGGCGCAGGTGGCAGCCCTCGGCACGAACACCACCCTGCTGGTGGACACCTACGACGTGCCCAAAGCGGTCGAGACCGCGATCAAGGTGGCCGGTCCGGGTCTGGGCGCGGTGCGCCTGGACTCCGGTGACCTGTTGGTGCAGGCGCGTGAGGTGCGCGCCCAGCTCGACTCCCTCGGTGCCACCGGCACCAAGATCGTCGTGACCTCCGACCTGGACGAGTTCGCGATCGCGGCGCTGGCCGCCGGCCCGGTCGACTCCTACGGCGTGGGCACCTCGTTGGTGACCGGATCGGGTGCCCCGACCGTCGGCCTGGTCTACAAACTGGTCGCCCACGAGGCCGCCGACGGCTCAATGCTGTCGGTAGCCAAGGCCAGCAAGGACAAGAAGTCGGTGGGTGGCCGCAAGTACGCGATGCGCCGCCGCTCCGCTTCCGGAGTCGCCCAGGCCGAAGTTCTCGGTATCGGCGAGCCGCCAGCTAACGACGGTGACGACCGGGAGCTACTGGTGCCGCTGATCACCGCGGGCGAGCGGGTCTACGACGCCACCCTGCAGGACGCCCGCGAGCGCCACGAGGCCTCCCGCGCCGAGTTGCCGCCGACCGCGATGCAGATGTCCCGCGGCGAACCGTGCATCCCCACCGTCTACGAGGGAGCCTGAGATGGCGCGCGCACTGATCGTCGTCGACGTCCAGAACGACTTCTGTGAGGGCGGGTCGCTGGCGGTCACCGGTGGTGCCCAGGTGGCCGCGGACATCGCCGGACTCCTCGCGGACCGACCCAACGACTGGGACGCGGTGGTCGCCACCGCCGACTGGCACATCGACCCGGGCAGCCACTGGTCGGACTCCCCCGACTTCGTCGACTCGTGGCCCGTGCACTGCAAGGTGGGTACGCCGGGTGCGGACTTCCACCCCAACATCGCTCCCGCTCTGGTTGGCGTGACGACCTTCCGCAAAGGCGAACACGACGCTGCCTACAGCGGATTCGAGGGTCACAGTGACGACGGCGCAGAGCTCGCGGACTGGTTGCGCGACCGCGGTATCGATGCAGTCGACGTCGTCGGGATCGCCACGGACCACTGCGTGCGCGCCACGGCCCTGGACGCCGTACACGAAGGGTTCACGACCACGGTGCTGCGCGAGCTCACCGTCGGCGTCGCTCCCGAAAGCACCGACCGCGCGGTGGACGAACTCCGCGCGGCCGGTGTCACAGTCTCCTGATCTCAGGCGGTCACCGTGATCGGGGTGCCGTTCGACACCAACTTCCAGTCGATGGTGTGGAAGGTCGGCGGGTCGATCTGACCCTTGGCGGTCACGTAGTCGATCAGCGCTTGGCGGATCTCGCCCTGCCGGTTGTAGACGACCGGTGCCGTGGTGACACCCGGGAAGCCACCGCCGCCGGACTGGCGGTAGTTGTTGATCGCGATCACGAACGGATCGGCGTCACCGATGGCGGCGCCGGCGTACTGCAGGTTCTTGATCCGCGACCCCGGAGCCTGCGCGATGTCGATGTCGTAGGTCAGCCGTGCATCGAGGCCGCCCATGACGTCGTAGTTGTAGTCCGGGGTGCCGTTCGGAGCCGTCGCCGTCACCGCGTTGGTGACCGCGGACGAGGGGAACGGACCCGTGCCGGTGACCTGCTTGAAGTAGGTCGCGGACTGCTCCAGGTAGGCCTTCACCTGGGCGCCGGTGAACTTGATGCCCAACAGCGTGTTGTCGTAGATGTACAACCCCGCCACGTCACGCACTGTCACATCGCCCGCCGGGATGTCGGCGTCGCGGCTGAACGGCGCGGCGATCGACAGCACGGGAGTGTTCGCGTCGGCGGTCCCGGCCAGACCGGCCTTGACCGTCGTGGCCTGCACCAGGTTGATGAAGTCGACCGCGGCCGAGTCCTCCCAGCACGCCGTCGCGCCGCTCATCTCCTGGGTGCAGACACCGATCTTGGAGTTGACGTAGGCCAGCACCTTCTCGTGCGCCGAGCGCACCAGCGTGGCGACCTGCGGGTCCTCATCGACGGTGTTTGAGTTCAACAGCGTCGAGGTGGCTGAGGCGACCGACCAGCGACCGCGATGCCAGATCAGGTCCAGGTCCATGACCGTGACGCGGTTGCCCCAGTAGTACGGCTCGGACAGCAGCACCTGCTTGCCGGTCTTCTCGTTGGCGACGTACCGCTGCGGGATCTCCACGTGCGCGTGCCCCACGAGAATCGCGTCGATGTCGGGCACCTGCTGGGCCAGCAGGGTGCTGGCGTTCTCCGGGTAAGGCAACGCATCGCCGTACGACGAGGAGGTGTCGGCGCCGGAGTGGCAGGACACGACGACGATGTCGGCTCCCAGCCGTTTCATCTGCGGCACAACAATTTTCGCCTGCTCAACGATGCCGTTGAACTTGACCTTGCCCTCGACGTTGGCCTTGTCCCAGATGGCCACGCCGGGGGTGACCAGACCGAGGATGCCCACCGTGAGCCGGCGGCCGTTCGCCCAGATCCGCTTGAACGTGAAGGGCGGGAAGACTGATCGGCCGGAGTTCCAGTCCAGCGCGTTGGCGCCCAGCAGTGGGTGGTTCAGCTGCCGCTGGAAGGTGCGCAGGATGTCCATGCCGTAGTTGAACTCGTGGTTGCCGAGCGCGGCCGCGTCGTACCCGATCGCGTTCATTGCGACAGCCATCGGGTGCTTGATGGAGCGGCTGATCGGCGTGATCTTGGCGTAGTAGTAGGCCAGCGGCGTGCCCTGGATGGTGTCGCCGGCATCGAGCGTCAGGCAGGTGTGCCGGCCGCGCTCGGCCCGGACCGCCTTGATCAGCGTCGCTGCCTTTGCGGCACCGATGTCGTTGTGCGCCTTGTCGTCGTACTCGGCGTTCTTGAAGTAGTCCCAGTTGTAGACGTGACCGTGCAGGTCAGTGGTGCCCAGCACGGTCAGCTTGAAGGACTTGTCATGGCCGCCCCAGCCGTGGGCGTCGGCCTCAGGGGCGGTGATGCCGGCCAAGCCGGCACCTCCGACCACGGCAGCGGTGAGCATCTGGCGCCGCGTGGTGTGCGGCAGTTTGCGGGTTTCTGGTGAGTTCGTCACGTACGCCGAGGCTAGGCGTTCGCGGGTGCCGCCGGGTCCCAGCGCGGCAGCCGTTCGCACCTTTTACCAAGTCTTTGCCTGGTGTTCGCCAGGGTGGGAATCGTTGCGGACGATGTAGGTCCTGGCCGCCTTGTCGTGCAATGCCTGAGAAAGCTTGTCCCACAACGGAAACAGGTAGTTGATCAACTGGAACAGGCTGCCGAAGAACGCGAGCACGGGGAGCGCACCCAGGAGACTGCCGGCCTGTTTGACGACCCACCGGACCCCCGACGACGCCACGTCCGGCGGGCGGTCACTGTCCAGTCGGCGTACCCGGATCCCCGCCGCCATGTGGCCGAGGGTCTGACCACGCCAGGCCACCAGAGCGATCTCGTAGACGGCACTGATGATCAGGATCGCGGCCAAGGACTGCCACGGGACGCCGGGCGGATCGGGGAGGGTGGCCGAACTACCGGAGGACGCGCGGTCCATGGTGTCGTCGAACCATGTCTGGTACTTGGTCAGCCAGTCGCTGAAACTTGCCCAGGTGATCGCGATGGCGATCGCCGACACCAGCAGGTTGTCGATGATGTAGCCCAGCACCCGCTTCCACCACCCCGCCAGCACCGCACCGTCGGGCGTGAGCCGTTTGGGCGTGCCCGCCTGAGCGATGGGCGGTGCGTACGGCGCCCACTGGCCCTGCGGCGGCTGCCCGGGCTGCCCGTATCCGGGTTGCTGCTGAGCGGGATCCGGGACATCCGGTGCTGTCCCGATGCTCGACCGCTCCAGGTCGGGCTTTACCCTCGGCATCGTGTGGTTGGACCACGACACCCCATCCCAGTAGCGCAGCAGGTTCGGGTCGTTCGGATCGTCGTACCAGCCGGACGGCCGCGCATCGTTCATGGGCCGATCTTCTCATTCGGGCGCGCGCACCAGCCCATCGGCGCTGGCCAGCGCTATTGAACCGGCCCAGGTTCTTTGCCGCTCCTATGCGGGTTGCGGCTCTGGTGTGAGAGTCGCGTAGTGGGCTTGCTCGAACTCCCGTGGGGTCATCATGTCAAGGCTGGTGTGCAGGCGCCGGTTGTTGTACCAATCGACCCATCCAGCGGTGGCGTACTCGACGTGCTCGATGCTCCGGTAAGGGCCGGGGTGGAAGACCGTGGTGCGCACGCATTCGGTCTTGTACAAACCGATCACGCATTCCATCAGCGCGTTTGTCGTAGGCATCGGCGACCGACCCGATCGAGGGGCGGATGCCCTCATCGGTCAGGTGGTCGGTGAAGGTGATCGAGGTGTACTGCGAGCCGGCGTCGGCGTGCCCGATCAGCTCATCGCGGACCACGGGGTGCCCGTCGCGTTCCCGCGCCCAGATCGCCATCCGCAACGGGACGTCGACCAGCTCGACGGCTTTGGTGGCTGCTACGTTCCAGGCGACGATCTTCTGGGCGAAGACATCGACGATGAACGCGGTGTACACGAATCCGGCCCAGGTCCGCACGTAGGTGAAGTCCATCACCCAGGTCCGGTTGGGGGCGGTGGCGGTGAAGTCACGATCCAGCAGGTCCCCCGCACGGCGACCAATCCTTGGATGGGATCGTGGTCCGGGTCCCTTTGGATCGTCGGATCCCCTGCAAACACAGGGTTCTCATCGCCCGGTCGACCGACCCACGCGACGTGGCGGGGTCGGTGCGCCGCACCAGGGCAGTCATCTTGCGCCGCCCGTACAACCCTTCGGGAGTCATCCGGCGCACGCCCTGCTCATCGACCTGCCACACCAGGTCACGGACCCGGTCAATGACCAGGGCGTCGTTGATCGTGCGGGTCGCGACGTGCTGGTTGGGTGCTGCCCAGGCCCGGTAGGTCCTCGCGGCAACCTGCACGCCCTGCTCACGCATGACCCGGCAGATCGACTCGACCACGAATCCCTCGGCGCGCAGCTGATCGATGAACGCCACGATCAACGAGCGCGGGATGCCCGAGTTTCCCCGCGAAGAAAATCGATGCCCGGCGCAGGATCTCGTTGTCCTCTTCTAACCGGCGCACCTTGGCCTTCAGCTCCCGGATCTCACCCAGCTCTTCGCTGGTCGCACCGCGGCGTTGGCCACCATCGATCTGGGCCTGCACCACCCACCGGCGCACGGTCTCTTTGCCCAGCCCCTCACGGCGGGCGATGGCCTCAGCAGCAGCGGTCAGCGAGCAGTACTCGCCCTTATGCTCCAGCACCAGCCGCACGCACCGCTTCTTGACCTTCGGATCGATCTTCTTCGGCATGGCATACATCCTTCCAACTCAAAAGGATGCGGCATCAAACCTGGGCCGGTTCACTTTCAACTCGAAAGGATGCGGCATCAAACCTGGGGCCGGTTCACCCCCCCCCCGGCGACCGTCACACCCCAACCCGAACGTCCTGACCGAGTCGAGCAATCACGCCGGCGCCGACCTCAAGCCAGCACCGGATTAAAGATTGAGGCTAACCCTTACGATGGCCAACCGTCAGAATAATTCAAACACGCCGCACCAGGACCCTAACTGAACGGCATTACCACTAAGCCCATTCGAATGCCAAGTCAGGTCGTATCTATGGTCGGGCTCCTGGTCGCGAGCTTCAAGCTCACACAGGAATAGCTCCTGCCCGCCCGGGGGAGATGGTGACCTCTAGGTCCGGGTTGAAGAAGTAGCCCAATGATGTTTACCACCCGCTTGACTTCCGGCAATTCGATATCCGCACTCAACAGAATCTCACATCGAAAGCCTACGTTTACTCCTAAGTATAAGCAGGCAACGTCCGGAGAATTAAGGTCAATTCCAGATGAAAGATCAGTCGTAAAAATAGACGCAACGCTTCGATCCGACCTGATAGAAAGTACTGATCGACGGTCGACGATCAGATCGGAAGCAAAGATCGGTGAGTTGATGGTGACTGACTCTGCATCTGCTATAACGTAGCCACGGGTTCTGAAAATCCGTGCGGCGATGACCGCTGCATAAAGCGCTCCGGTTGCTGGCAGTAGTCCCACAACGAGTAAGACCGGAGAAACTGCGGAAAGCAGCCAGCCAACAACTATGCAAAAAGCTACGAATACCAACGTGACCAATGAGAAGCTTGAGGAGAAACCGGACAGTCGAGTCTCGGAGAGTGGGATTTTAACGATTTGATCCTGCGGCTTCATCTGACGTCCATCGCTTCGTCAGCCAACTCAAGGATCCTGTTGATGGCCACCCCTCCGATCCAGTTCCTAAAGAAATTCGCAACTCTTTCGACCTTCTTTAAGAGCGGACTCAGGTGTTTACCAATGTATCGAAAAGTGTATACTTCAGCGCCCTCACCCATTTTATCACCCAAGAAAGCCATGCCAATTTCTCTAAGATCACCGATCATCCACCGCAGCCAGTCGTTGCCGCGGTGATAAACCCCCCACAACACCGCTCCGACTAATCTCAATACTACAGCACCTAGGGTGCAATAGTAGCCAACGCACCACTCCGCACTGAATATATGATTGTTGAAGTGATCAATCCATGCTGCGGCGTGTGCAGCACGACAGCGCCAATCGCACGACCAACCGCTATGGCGCCCGCTCGCGCCGCCGCCGCCCCCCTCACAAGTAGTACATTTTGAATTACCGGTCGGATCCGAGTCGTTAACCGGATCTGATGGGTATCCATAGGATGTCGAGTTACCCCCTACCATAGGGTCGACCGATAAAAACAGACCGAGAACTGGCGTGTAGAGCCGCGCTCCCATAAGGGTGAACGCTGCCGGGGTTTCGGTGGATCTTTGGTCTGCTCCGAGGGCGCCGTAGCGGGCTGGTTGGGTGGTGGCGCCAACCGGGTTGCCGTATTCGTCGGCGAGGTAGTAGTTGGCCGGGTCGGTGTCGCCGGCGGCTGCGGTGGCGGTGACGTCGCCATGTTGGTTGGTGATTTGGTAGGTGGCGGTTCCTGTCTGGTCGATGGTCGCGATGAGGTTGCCGTCAAGCCCGGTGATGTTGCGGGTGTAGTTGGATGCGTCAGCGTTTTCGGCGATCCAGTCCGGGGAATCGCCGGATGCCTGGTCGTAGTGGTTGGTTTTGGTGCCTGCTCCGGTTCCGGTGGTGACGTAGCTGGCGAACCGGCCGGATGCGTCCAACGCCCAGGCGGTGGTCGTTCCGTTCTGGGTCATCGACCGGACCAGATCGTTGGTGTAGTAACTGTTGGTGACGTTCCCGCCGCCGCTGTTGGGGGCGTCGGCTGCCGGAAGGGTGCTGATCCGTCCGAATGCGTCGTATACCAGGCCGGTGTCGGTGCCGGAGGGTTGGAGGCGATCGGCGGTGTCGTAGCTGTGGGTGGTGCTGCTGGCTGGGGCCGTGGTTTGGCAGGTGTCGTTCCAGTACGGAGAGCTGGTGGGGTTGTACACAGCTTGGCTGGTGCGGTTGGAGTTATTGTCCAAGCCGTAGGTGCGCACATAGCACCCAAGGGATGCCGACGCATCAGTCGCCTTGGTGAGCCGGCCTGCACGGTCGTAGGTGTAGCCAGTCACCCGCATGAAACTGCTAGCACCAGCAGCGATGTCCAGCGCTGTGCGGCCATGCGCATCCGGGGACATGTATTCGTTCAGCCAGATTCGTCCGCCATTGACGTTGGTGCGCCATGTAGCAAACCCGGCCGAGTCACGAGTCGTCCTGGTAACCATCCCATTTGGCAACGTCTGCGTGTTCAGGTCCCCATCAGCGTCGTAGGTTGCGGTGATCGTGCCCAACCCGGTCACCGTTTCCGATGTTGCTTGGTCGCGGTACTCCCCGTTCGGGTCTGTTGGATTCTTTGTGTAAGTGGCATTGGCTAGTTCAGACCTAGGCGGTCGCCGTAGGTCAGGGACAGGACGTTCAGGATGTTCTTCCACCCGGCGATCTGCCCGGTGGGGTTGGGCCGGTT
>NZ_LVCF01000044.1 GCF_001594145.1 Branchiibius sp. NY16-3462-2
CCTCGGTCGCCGACACTGTCACCAACTCACGCGCTTGCTCATCAGACATGACGCGATCTTCCTTCCAGACCCCACCTCCGGCAGGGACCTCACGCCACGCCACTTACACAAAGTTCCGGACAGACCCCCTGCAGTTCGCTCTTTCCGGCGCGTCGCGCGATTCGGTTCCGATTGAACGTACTGCGATGATGGCCGTTCGCGGCCAGCTTGTTCACGAATTCCGCTGGTCCACAACGGAATTGCCGCTCGGTACGCGCATATCGGCGTGTGACTTGCAGCCTTGAGGCTGCTGGATGTCACGGCGTCGTGGACGCGATCCCAGTATGTTCCTAGGTTTGGTGCGGGGTTTTCCCAGGTTCTGCCCGGCCTAGACTGACCGAGTGTTGCTGGATCAAGTCCTGCATCACGAGACGCTCACCGGGCCGCTCGACGCGATCACCGACGTGGACGGCGTGCGCGTGGGACACACGACGATCAGTTTTGGGGACCTCCGGACGGGCGTCACTGCCGTCGTACCGTCTCGGCTGCCGACCCCGGCGGGGCTGTTCGTCGGCAACGGGCACGGCAAGTTGGTAGGCGCCACCCAACTGAGTGAGTTGGGGACGGTTGAGACGCCGATCCTGCTCACCGGGACACTGTCGACCTTCCGGGTCGCCGACGCGCTGGTCGGCTGGCTGCTGGACCGCGACCCTTCCCTGCGCTCGGTCAATCCGGTGGTGGGTGAGTGCAACGACGGTTGGCTGTCGGACATCCGCGCGCGGCCGGTCACCGTGGAGCACGTCTATCGCGCCCTCGCGGAGGCCTCAACCGGGCCGGTGGCCCAGGGCAACGTCGGCGCGGGCACCGGCATGTGCGCCCTGGGGTTCAAAGGTGGCATTGGCACCGCCTCCCGAATTGCTGGCGGTGCCACCGTCGGCGTGCTGGTCCAAGCCAACTTCGAGGGCCGGTTGCGGTTCGGCCCGCGGTACGTCGATCCGCCAGCCCCCGAGCCCGTCGCCCGGGCGGGCAACTCCTGCATGATCATTGTTGCGACGGATGCTGACCTGGACGCCCGTCAGCTGGGCCGGGTCGCCCGACGAGCGGTGTACGGACTGTCCCGCGTTGGAGCCGGATTCACCCATGGCAGTGGGGATTACGCGATCTCATTCACCACCGGCTCCGGTGCGTCGGTTGCCGATGCCGACCTCAGCCCGCTGTTCACGGCGACCATGGAGGCGACCGAGGCAGCCGTGCTGAAGTCCCTGCTGGCCGCGAAGACGATGACCGGGTTCCAGGGGCGCACCGTCCGGGCCTTGATGGACGTTTATCCGCACCTGATGGACGAACTGTCGATCGTCGGTCCGCCGTTGTGACAAAACGGCAGCCCGCCCCCGCGCCCTGGCTCCCTAGGCTGATCGGGTCAGCGATCGCCGTACCTTTGTCAGGAGCCGCCATGTCCGTCGCCAGCCCCAACACCGTCACGGTCGTCCCGCACTGGATCGACGGCGCCCAGTCGCCATCGCACTCCGGGCGGACCGCACCGGTCTACGACCCGGCCCTGGGTGTGGTCACCAAGCAGGTCGCGATGGCCGACCGCGCCGAGATCGACGCGGCGGTGGCCTCGGCACGCGCAGCGTTTCCCGCCTGGCGCGACACCTCGCTAGCCAAGCGGCAGACCATCCTGTTCAAGTTCCGCGAACTGCTCGATGCACGCAAGGGCGAACTGGCCGAGATCATCACCAGCGAGCACGGCAAGGTGCTCTCCGACGCGATGGGCGAGATCACCCGCGGACTGGAGGTCGTGGAGTTCGCCACCGGGCTGGCCCACCACCTGAAAGGCGAGTACTCCGAAGGGGTTTCGACCGGAATCGACGTCTACTCGACCCGCCAGCCCCTCGGTGTCGTCGGCATCATCTCGCCGTTCAACTTCCCGGCCATGGTCCCGATGTGGTTCTTCCCGATCGCGATCGCCGCGGGCAACACCGTCGTGGTCAAGCCGAGCGAGAAGGACCCGTCGGCCGCCATCTGGATGGGTCAGTTGTGGAAGGACGCCGGACTGCCGGACGGCGTTTTCACGGTGCTGAACGGCGACAAGGAAGCCGTCGACGGACTGCTGGAACACCCTGACGTGCAAGCGATTTCGTTCGTCGGGTCGACGCCGATCGCCCAGTACGTCTACGAGCAGGGTGCGAAGTACGGCAAGCGGGTGCAGGCACTCGGCGGCGCGAAGAACCACATGCTGGTCCTACCCGACGCCGACCTGGATCTGACCGCGGATGCTGCGGTGAACGCCGGTTTCGGTTCCGCCGGTGAGCGCTGCATGGCGATCTCCGTGGTGGTCGCCGTCGAACCGGTCGCCGACGCCCTGATCGAGAAGATCAAGGAGCGCGTCGCCACGCTGCGCACCGGTGATGGCCGCCGGGGCTGCGACATGGGCCCGCTGGTCACCGAGGCGCACCGCGACAAGGTGGCGTCGTACATCGAGGTCGCCGAGGCGGACGGCGCGGTCGTCGCGATCGATGGCCGCGGCATCGAGGTCGACGGTGAGCCCGATGGTTTCTGGCTCGGCCCGACCCTGATCGACCAGGTGCCGGTCACCTCACGGGTCTACACCGAGGAGATCTTCGGCCCGGTGCTGTCCGTGGTGCGCGTCGGCTCCTATGAGGAGGGCGTCGACCTGATCAACAACGGCGCCTTCGGCAACGGGACCGCCATCTTCACCAACGACGGCGGCGCGGCGCGGCGCTTCCAGAACGAGATCCAGGTCGGCATGGTCGGCATCAACGTGCCGATCCCGGTCCCGGTCGCAACGTTCAGCTTCGGCGGCTGGAAGGCCTCGATGTTCGGCGACACGAAGGCACACGGTGCCGAGGGCGTGAAGTTCTACACCCAGCTCAAGGCCGTGACCTCGCGCTGGCTGGACCCGAGCCATGGTGGCCTGAACCTGGGCTTCCCGCAGAACTGACCCGGTCCGCCGCACTCCCCCTACCCACTTTTGGAACGGGATTCACCTCATTCAGCCCTGCGGAAGTGAATCCCGTTCCAAAAGTCGCGGTCAGCCGACCAATTGCAACGCGTTCCAGATCTCTGCCCGGGCGGCAAAGGTGTTCAGGTCGACGCCAAGGACCGCGCCCGCGGCGTCGACACGTGCCCGGACGGTGTGCCGGTGGACGCCGAGTGCCTTGGCCGTCGGATCCCAGGATCCGTTGTGTTCCAACCAGATTCGCAGTGTTTCCAGTGATTCCTCGTCCAGCGGGGCCAGCAGCTTGCGAGCCACCTGATCGGCACCGGTTGCCTCCAGGTGACCGAGTAGACCAGTAGCGGCAACCGACTCGAAGTCGACGAACGGCTGCGTGGGAGTACTGCGCCGCAGAGCACTGCGCGCTTCGGCCATTGCCTGCTCAAACTCCGCCCACCGCGCCGGGCTGGAGAAGCCAGCCCGGGAGCCGTAGGTCCGCAACGTCGCACGGACATCGCGTTGACCCGAAGCCCCGATGACTACCGTGATGCCGTCCTCGGACTCCGCGAAGAAGATCTGACCCTCCTGCTCGTCAGCCAGCAGTTCGAGTGCAGCCAGCAGTGCATCGGTCGATCCGTCCGCAGGCACGACGGCCGCGACCCGGATCGGCTCTGCTGGCAACTCACCCCACACCTGCGCGACCGTGCGACTCGCTGCGTCCATCGACCCCGATCGAAGCAATTCCATTGCACCTGAACGCAATTGGCGTCGTGCTCGGTCCAACGCCCGGCTCTGCTCGACGGCGATGCTCGCCAGCGCGATGACCGAGGTGATCAGGTCGGTGCCGGCGCGATCGAGGCCTGCGCCGACTCCGACCGCAAGTACGCCGAGTGGCCGCCCCCGCTGTCCGAGCGTCTGCAGCGTGACCGGTCCCGCGCCGTCATCCGACAGCCTCGCACCCGCAGGTCGTCCACCGGCCAACAGATCCCGGGCCGCCCGCACCACGACCGGCTCCAACTCGGCCGGAACGCTGCGATGGGTCGGGACCCGGACCCGACTGCCGCCAGCATCGAACAGCACGACCCACGTGCCGAGGTTGCGTTCGAGTTCCCGGAGGACCGCGGCCAAGCCGTCCGGTCGCAGCGCTGCCCGGGCCACTGCCCGTTGCGCCGCCAACGACCGCTCGAGGCGTTCCTGCCGGTCGGCCGCCACCGCGTCGGACACCGACCGGATGATCTGCATGAACGGAGTGCGGGGACCAATCTCAAACAGCGGCAGGTTGATTCGCTCACAAGCGGTCACCAGGACGTCCGGCACCCGGTCGTGCACGATGCGCACCGCGAAGCCGAGGGCGACCACACCGCAGTCCACCAACCGGGTCACATACGCCTGCGCTCGACGCGCGTTCACCCGCTCCCCGAATTGGACGCCGTCGGTGAGCAGGAGACCACCGGGTTCCAGCCAGGGCGTCGGATCGAGCAGATCGGAATTGTGCGCCCACGCCAGGGGCAGATCCCATTGGGAGTCAGCGATCGGCGTACGCGCACGCATCACGAAGTCGGGGGTCGCCACCAGGGCGCGCAACGTCGTGGGCATCTGTTGAGCTTATGTCCAGAGCATTCGGCCTACTTCGACAAACTGTCGATACCCGCCCGAATCGGGCACGGCACAATGGGGAGCATGACCTACACCGCCGCAGCCGATCAGTTCATCGCCGGTCCGACCAACGCTGATGTCAGCGAGGCTGACCGCAGCCGCGTCTTCCACTCCTGGTCCGCACAGGGCGCCCTGAACCCGCTGCCGATCGCGGGCGGTTCGGGCTGCATGCTGTGGGACTTCGACGGCAAGCAGTACCTGGACTTCTCCAGCCAGTTGGTCAACGTCACCATCGGTTACCAACACCCGAAGGTCGTCGCCGCCATCCAGCGCCAGGCCGACAAACTGACCACCATCGCGCCCGCGCAGGCCAACGAAACGCGCGCCAAGGCAGCCGAGTTGATCACCGACATCGCGCCGGGCGGGTTCAACAAGGTCTTCTTCACCAACGGCGGCGCTGACGCGATCGAGAACGCGATCCGGATGGCGCGCCTGTTCACCGGTCGGGACAAGATCATCTCCCGCTACCGCAGCTACCACGGCAACACCGGCGCAGCGATCGTCGCCACCGGCGACTGGCGGCGGATCCCGAACGAGTACGCGCGCGGCCATGTGCACGTTTTCGGCCCCTACCTCTACCGGTCGGAGTTCTGGGCCAGCAACGAGCAGGAGGAGTGCGAGCGCGCGCTGCACCACCTGGAGCGCGTCATCCAGGCCGAAGGTCCCGAGACGGTGGCCGCCATCCTGCTTGAGACGATCCCCGGCACCGCCGGCATCATGCCGCCGCCGCCGGGTTACCTGTCCGGGGCGCGTGAGATCGCCGACCGCTACGGCATCCTGCTGATCCTGGACGAGGTCATGGCCGGGTTCGGTCGTACCGGTGAGTGGCTGGCCCTGGACGCCTACGACGTGCGCCCGGACCTGATCACCTTCGCCAAGGGCGTCAACTCCGGGTACGTACCGCTGGGCGGTGTGATCATTTCCGACCCGATCGCGCACCACTTCGACGAGCGGGTCTTCCCCGGCGGCCTGACCTACTCGGGTCACCCGCTCGCGACGGCGAGCGCCATCGCCACGATCGAGGCAATGCGCGAGGAGAAGATCGTCGAGAACGCCGCGCAGATCGGCACCGAGGTCATCGGCCCGCGACTGCAGGAGATCGCCGCGACCCGCGAGGTGGTCGGCGAGGTGCGCGGCAAGGGCGTCTTCTGGGCCATCGAGTTGGTCGCCGATCGCGACACGAAGGAACCGCTGAGTGCGCTAGAGGTCGGCAAGCTCAAGGCGGGTCTGCTCGAGCGTGGTCTGTTGCCCTTCATCAGCGACAACCGGATCCACGTGGTCCCGCCGGCGATCATCACCGCCGACGAGGCGCACCGCGGCCTGGACATGATCGACGAGACCCTCGCCGCGCACCGCTCGTGACGCACTTCATCGACGGCCACCTGGTCAACGCCGGCTCGCCCGCCACCGTCTACGACCCCTCGGACGGCACCCCGGTCGCGGACATCACCCTGGGTGGCGCGGCCGAGGTGGGGCGTGCGGTCGAGGCGGCCCGTACGGCGTTCGGCGAGTGGTCGCGTGCGACGCCTGCCGAGCGGTCGGGTGTGTTGGCTTCCTTTGCCCGGGCTCTGGAGGAACGCTCCGGTGAGTTCGCGGCCCTGGAGTCGCGGCAGGCGGGCAAACCGATCCGGCTGACCACCGAGTTCGACGTGCCCGGCACCATCGACAACACCGCCTTCTTCGCGGGTGCGGCTCGCAACCTGGAGGGCAAGGCCACCGGTGAGTACTCCGGCGCCCACACGTCGTCGATCCGTCGCGAAGCCGTCGGTGTCGTGGGGTCGGTCGCGCCGTGGAACTACCCGCTGCAGATGGCCGCCTGGAAGGTGCTCCCGGCGATCGCCGCCGGCAACACGATCGTGCTGAAGCCAGCCGAGATCACCCCGTTGACCACGGTGCTCTTCGCGCAGGTTGCTCACGAATCCGGTTTGCCCGCAGGGGTTTTCAACGTGGTCACCGGCACGGGGCCGGATGCTGGTTCGACGCTGCTGCGGCACCCCGACGTCGACATGGTGTCGTTCACCGGATCCACCCGGGTCGGTCGCACGGTGCTGGAGGCGGCCGCGACGACGGCCAAGCGGGTGCATCTCGAGCTGGGCGGCAAGGCACCGTTCGTGGTGTTCGACGACGCCGACCTGGAGGCCGCGATCCACGGTGCGGTCGCGGGTTCGCTGATCAACAGCGGACAGGACTGCACTGCCGCAACGCGAGCCATCGTGCACCGCAGCGTTTATGACGACTTCGTCGCGGGCGTCGCGGACCTGATGGGCAAGGTCGTGCTCGGGCCGACCGCGGATGAAGCGACCGATCTGGGTCCGCTGATCTCAGCTGCCCACCGGGACAAGGTCGCCGGGATGGTCGACCGCGCGCGCAGCTACGCGAGGGTCGTGACGGGCGGGGTGATCCCCGGTGGTGCGTTGACGGCGGGCCACTACTACTCCCCCACGTTGATCGCCGACGCGGACCCGGCCAGCGAGATCGTGAAGGACGAGATCTTCGGACCGGTCCTAGCCGCAATGCCTTTCGACTCCGACGACGAAGCGATCGCGTTGGCCAACGACACCGTCTACGGGCTGGCGGCATCGGTGTGGACCAAGGACGTCTATCGGGCGTTGCGCGGCACGGAGCAGATCCGCGCTGGCTGCGTGTGGGTCAACGACCACATCTCGATCATCAGCGAGATGCCGCACGGTGGGATGAAGCAGTCCGGCTTCGGCAAGGACATGTCGACCTACTCCTTCGATGACTACACCGTCGTGAAGCACGTGATGTTCGACCGGACCGGCACCGCCCAACGCGACTGGCATCGCACCATCTTCCGCAACGTGTGATTCTCCAGCAGTCCTGCGACCGGCAGTCCCGTGGTCGGCACTTGGCCGCCGCCCTTGAAGTGTTGGCCAATCGGCAGGACGACTGCGGCCTCCCAACCGCTGCGCCAGCATGTGTTCCGTTCTGGGATCGGCCGTTTGTGTGCATCAATCCGAGGATGGTTCCAGGTCTCATAGATTCCGTCGGGGATCCGTCGGTCCACCGGCTTCCGCCCGGACTCGGCAGCATCGAGCAGCGCACGGACAACGTGGACCTGCTCGTGAATGCCGAGGCACGGCGCTACGTCGTCGGCATTCAACCCGGCGCGTGAACTCCATCGCGCATGTATGGGACCGCTTCCCTCAGCGACTATATGTACTACATCGTATGACGGCGCGTAGTCTGATTCGGTGACGGAGCGGCTCTGGTGGGATCCAGAGTCATCCGCCTACATCCAGTCCCGACCACAGCGATATCCAGGTGGGGCTGGCGTGGAGCCCGAATGGACGCAGGAGGTGATGGCCGATGCGGATCTCTTGGCGCTTGAGCCTGATCCAAAGTCCCGGATCGGAGCGTCCCGGTTCATCGGCTACTCACCGTCGGCCGGACGGGTGCTGGTGGTGATCGCGTACCGGGACCTCGATGGCGATCTCCACGGGGTCAATGCATGGCCCGCCACGGGTGCGGACCGCCGGTTGTACGAGCAAGGAGATGACGATGGCGCAGGCGATTGATCCCAAACTCGCGGCCAATCTGCGAGCGGAATCAGAAGAAGCCAAGGACTCGCCTTATCCAGAAGGGACCAGCGGCACTCGCCCGAACCGGCAGAAGGTGTACTCCGTGCGGCTGAGCGAACAGGAGGAAGCCGAGGTGCAGCGCGTCGCGGCGGCCAAACACTTGCCGCCCTCGACCTTGGTCCGTTCCTGGATTCTGGAACGCCTGGATCAGGAGCGGTCCGCCTAAGAGGCGCACCGCGAGAGGGTCGCCCCTCTAACCCGGGACCCGGCGTACTCAGATCACTCCGGTGTGACTGAGCAGGATCCGCACACCGATGCCGATCAGGATCACGCCGCCCAGGATCTCGGCGGGTTTGCCCAGCCAGGAGCCGACCGACCAGCCCAGGCGCACCCCGGCCAGCGAGATCACGAAGGTCACCACCCCGATCAGCACCAAGGCCAGCGGCAGGTTGACCGGCAGCACCGCGAAGCTGACGCCGACGGCGAGCGCATCGATGCTGGTGGCGACGGCGAGGATAAGCAGGCCGCGCAGATCCAGCGACGGCTCGTCGTCCACCTCGTCGTCGTCATCCTGGAAGGCCTCCCACAGCATCTTTCCGCCGATCAACGCCAGCAGGCCGAACGCGATCCAGTGATCCACACCGCTGATGGCGTCGGCGAAACCCTTCCCGAGCAGCCAGCCGAACAGCGGCATCAGCGCCTGGAAGATCCCGAAGAGACCGGCGATCAACAGCGCGTCCCGCCAGCGGAACCGGCGCATGGTCACGCCCTGGGACAGGGAGACCGCGAAGGCGTCCGCGGACACTCCTACTGCGATCAGCAGGAGCTCAAGGAGCGACATGGGTGCGGCGCTCAGCGCTTCAGGACAACGCTGGCCTCAGAGGTGTGTACCAGGAAGGTAAACGACTCCTGCAGATAGAGCTGGATCTGCTCGGCGTCATGGGACAGATAGCCGATCGACAGGTCCTGACCCAGCTGCAGGGTGAAGTCCCCGCCCCGGTCGGTGACCAGCAGCGCGTCGTCGACACCCGGCGCCCAGATGATCTTGCCGTCGCCGAGGATCCGGGCGATGTGGTCCCGGATCGGGTACCCGTGGTCGGTGGTTTCGGCGACCTCGGTGTAGAGGTCGTCGTTCAGAACCAGGAAGTAGTCGCCCTCGACGCCCGCCAGCCGCAGGGTGTTCAGGGCCTGGGCAACGGCGGCCGGGAAGTCCTCGACCTTGCCGGGAAGGGAGATCGTCGGGTTGGAACTGGCCGGTGCGATGCCCTCGATCCCCGCCGCCTGCGAACCGTGGAAGATCGCGTGATCCTCCGCGGTCGCAATAAGCGTCGCCGCGTCCTTGACCGGCTGCCAGTCCGAATCGAGCGCGCCTCGATCGACATCGTCGACCGCTGAGCGCTCCACGAAGAACGGCACCCGCAGCTCCACCGTCGGAAGCACCACCCGCTGCTGCGCGACGACGCCCGCCACCGGAGCCTCCACCGGATGGATATGCCCCGTGCCCGCCGCTGAGTACTCGAGGCCAGCAGGATCGGGTACGTCGACCACTCGCCGACCAGCGATGCGTTCGGTGAACGTGCGCCGGGCTTCGTCGTCGATCTCCTGCCACGCAGCTGCGGAGATCGGAGCGAGTTCGCGGTGCAGGTTGTTCATGACTGACCTTCCGTAGTGACTGAAGCGGGAGTTACTTGAGGCTGCCGATACCGAGCGAACCGTCGGCGGTCGGCGGCGCCGACGGCTGGTCCTCCAGGAAGTCGGCGGTGGGGACGAAGAAGAGGTTGCCGGTGAGGACGGTGGAAAAATCCAGGATCCGGTCGTAGTTGCCCGGCGGGTCGCCGATGAACATATTGCGCAGCATCCGCTCGATCCGATCCGGCGTCTTGGCGTAGCCGATGAAGTAGGTCCCGAACGATCCCTCGGCGATGCTGCCGAAGACCATGTTGTCGCGCACGATGTCGAGTTCGTTGCCGTCCTCGTCCTCGATCACGTTCAACGCGATGTGGGAATTGGTGGGCTTGATGCTGTCCGGCATCTCGATGTCGTCGACCTTCGAGCGGCCGATGACGCGCTCCTGCTCCTCGACGCTGATCGCCCGCCAGGCGGCCATGTCGTGCTCGTACTTCTGCACGATGACATAGCTGCTGCCAGCGAAGGCAGGATCCTCATCGCCCACCGTGACCGCGTCGACGGCGTCCTGTTCGTCGGGGTTCTCCGTGCCGTCGACGAAGCCGAGCACGTCGCGCTGGTCGAAGTACTTGAAGCCGTGCACCTCATCCACCACGGTCGCGAGGCCGGCCAGGCGCAGGCTGATCTGACGGGCGAGCTCAAAACACAGGTCCATCCGCCGGGCCCGCAGGTGGAACAGCAGGTCGCCGGGGGTCGCGATCGCGGTGTGCTTGGACCCGGCCACCTCCTGGAAGGGATGCAATCCCGCAGGTCGTGGCTCGCCGTACAGGTCATCCCAGACCCGCGAACCCACCCCGGCTACGCAGGTCAACCGGTCGTCGGGCGACCGGAACGCGACGGAGCGGGTCAGTCCGGCCAGGTCGGCCAACAGGTCACGGATGCCAGCCGTGCCACCGTCGTCGATCGTCGCAACCAGGAAGATGGCGGCGGTCGCCGGCTCAGCGAGGACGTGTTGGGAGGCCACACACTGACTCTACCGAGGGCTCAGCGGCGTCCGACGAACCAGCGTCGGATCAACTCGATCCGCTTGTCCACGTCCTCGGTGGACGCCCGGTCCAATGCGGGACCGCCACCGGTGGAACGAAGTTCGGCGTGGATGAGGGCGTGCGCCGTGCCCGTCTTGCGGGCGTACGCCGCGACCAGAGAATTCAGTTCCTTGCGTTTGGCAGCCAACGCCCGGTGGGCAGCCAGTGGCTCCGGGCCGTCGTGATTGCGTTTGCGGCTGGCCGCTTCCTGCCGCGACTGGCGATGACGCAACAGATGCGCTACCTGGTCAGGCTCCAAGAGCCCGGGCAGGCCGAGGTAGGCCTCCTCCTCCTCGCTGCCCGTGTGGGCGGCCAGGCCGAACTGCTGCGCATCGAAGAGGACGTGATCGAACTCGGCCTGTGACTCCAGCGCTTCGAACGCGAATTCGCCACTGTCCGAGGCCTTTTCGCCGGAGTTGGCCTCTGCCATCTCCTCCTCGGACTCGGCCCACACGTCCTCCTCCACGGCACGCGGCCGATCCAGGGCGTGATCGCGCTGCTCCTCCATCAACGCCGCGAGCCGCAGCACCGGCGGGACGCTGGGCAGGAAGACCGAGGCGACCTCACCGCGGCGACGGGCCCGCACGAAGCGCCCGACCGCCTGGGCGAAGTAGAGCGGTGTGGACGCCGAGGTCGCATAAACCCCGACGCACAACCGCGGGACGTCGACACCTTCGGAGACCATGCGTACGGCGACCATCCAGCGATCCTCGGACTGCGCGAACTGCTCGATGCGGCTGGAGGATCCTGCGTCGTCGGAGAGCACCACGGTCGGCCGGTCACCCGTGATCTCTGCGAGGATCCGTGAATACGCCCGTGCGGCAGTCTGATTCGACGCAATGACGAGCCCGCCCGCATCAGGCACGTGTCGACGTACCTCAGTCAGTCGCTTGTCGGCCGCGCGCAGCACGGCGGGGATCCACTCCCCCGTCGGGTCCAGCGCAGTCCGCCACGCGGCGGCGGTCACGTCCTTGGTCACGGGCTCACCCAGCCGGATGCTCACCTCGTCGCCGGCCTTGGTCCGCCAACGCATCGACCCGCCGTACGCCATGAACAACACGGGACGCACCACACCATCGCGCAGCGCATCGCCGTAGCCGTAGGTGAAATCGCTGGCCGAGCGGCGGATCCCATCGGCGCCCTCTTCGTAGCGCACGAACGGGATGGGGTGGGTATCGGAGCGAAACGGGGTACCAGTCAAGGCAATTCGCCGGTACGCCGGGTCGAACGCCTCGCGCAGACCATCGCCCCACGATTTGTTCTCGCCACCGTGATGGATCTCATCCAGGATCACCAGGGTGCGCTTGCGCGCCGTGCGTATCCGGTGCAGAGCCGGGCGCATCGAGACCCCGGCGTAGGTCACAGCTACCCCGTGGAAGCCCTTGGCGTGCTCCTCCTGGGCGTTGGTGAACCGCGGGTCCAGGTGGATACCGGCGCGGGCGGCCGCGTCGGCCCACTGCGTCTTCAGGTGCTCGGTGGGCGCGACAACCGTGATCTGCTCGATCTCACCCTCGCGCAGCAGGCGCGCAGCCAGGGTCAGGGCGAACGTCGTTTTCCCTGCCCCCGGGGTTGCAACGGCCAGGTAATCCCGCGGATTCCCGCCGGAATACTCCTCCAGCGCGGTGTGCTGCCAGGCCCGCAGTTTCGCCGCGGTTCCCCAGGGCGCGCGGTCGGGGAAGGCCGGCGGCAGATGCGAGGCGGCCCAGGTGCTCATAGACCCACCAGCCTAAGGGAGCACCCCCAGCAACTCGGCAACGCTGTCGATCACGACGTCCGCGCCCGCATCAAACAGCGTCTGTCCGTCGGTCTCGCCACTGCGCACCCCCACCACCAGCCCCACCTGTGCGGCGCGGCCGGCGCCGATGTCCCGCACGGTGTCGCCCACCGCCGCGACGGCTGTGGCATCTGTGACGCCGGTCATCTCCATGGCTCGCTCGATCATGTCAGGGGCGGGCCGCCCCTGCGCTACGTCGTCGACGCAGACGACCGCGTCCAGGATGGTGTCGTCCCAGCCGACGGCCGCGAGCACCGTATCGACGACCGGCCGGTCAAAGCCCGTCGTCAGCGCGACCTTGGTGCCGCGGGCGTGGAGTGCGTCGAACAGGTCGAGCACGCCCGGCATCGGGGTGGGCGGGTGCTCGCCGTACGCCGCGTCAAGCCGTGCGCGGAAGTCGGCGAATCCCGCTTCGACCACCTGGGAGTCGGCCTCGATCCCACTGGCCGTGAGGAGCCCGCTGATTGCAGCTCGTTTGTCCGCGCCCATCCAACTCTCGATCTGCTCCGCAGTGGGATCGGCGCCCAGTGCGCGGGCGGCTTCTTCGAGGGCGACGTAGACCCGACCCCCTTCCTGCACGGTGGTTCCTGCGATGTCGAAGGCGACCAGTTCAAGAGCGCGAGCGGTAGTCACAGCCCGTAAGCCTACGGGTGCATGACCCCGCCAAGGCCGGTTTCGCATCGCCCCAAAATGGCCGCTAGGTGAACGAATGACGCTCTGTCGTAACGCAATTCATCCAGTCAGTGAACGCTACCTGGGAAATCCCTGAACCGGTTGACGGCCATCACTGACCATGGCGGACTGGCAGCGTGATGACAGCCGATCTGGTCGTGGTGGGCGCGGGCATTGTCGGCCTGGCGCACGCGTACCACGCGGTCCGCAAGGGCCTACGCGTTGTCGTCCTCGACCGCGACGCCCGAGCCGTGGGCGCCTCGATCCGCAACTTCGGTCACTGCTGCATCACGGTCCAGGACGGCGCCGCGTTGCGTTATGCACAACGCGGCCGTCAGCACTGGCTCGACGTCGCCCACGCGGCCGGCTTCTGGGCTCGCGAGGCCGGCACCCTGGTGGTAGCTCGCCACGATGACGAGTGGGCGGTCCTCCAAGACCTGGCGGCCGTACGTGGCGCGCAGGCCGTCAAGCTGCTCGATCCCCCTGCGGTGCAACGGCTTGCACCCGTGCGAGCCACGATCGGGGGTGCGCTGCTCCCCGGGGACCTGCGGGTGGATCCGCGGGCCGCCGTACCTGCCATCGCCCGGTGGCTTGCCGGTCAGGGAGTCCAGTTCCAATGGTCGACCGCCGTCCACTCAGCAGCTGACGGCCAGGTGCAGACCAGTCGCGGGCCCATCGCTGCCCATGACGTCGTGATTGCGGTGAACCACGACGTCGACCGCCTCTTCCCCGATCTCGCGGCCTCGGTCCGGCGGTGTTCGCTGCACATGCTGCAGATCCGGCCGCACCGTGACATCACCGTCCGGCCGGCGGTCCTCACCGGCCACTCCATGCTGCGCTACGCCGGCTTCGGGGTAAGTCCCCGGTTGGCCGAGGTCCGGGCGCGCATCGCCCGTGAGGAGCCGGAAGCGGCGACCGCGGGGCTGAACCTGATGTTCACCCAACGCCCGGACGGCGATCTGGTCATCGGCGACACCCATTCCTACGACCAGGTGCCGGACGTCTTCCCCGCGGAGTCGTGGGATGCCCTGATAGTCAACAAGATTCGGGATCTGCTCGATATTGGTGACTTTGATGTGCGATACCGCTGGCAGGGCGTCTATGCGTCAGCCAGCGATCCGTTCCTCGTTGCTGAACCGTCGCCCGGTGTTCACGTCGTCAGTGTCACATCGGGCATCGGTATGACCACCTCATTCGGACTGGCGGCGGACGTCGTCGACCAGTTATCGCCGGCATTTGCCAGCACCCCTCTCACAGAAGGTACGCAATGAACATCCCTCGTCGTTCTTGGATCCTGGCCGCGCCGGCCACCATCAGCCTCTGCGCGCTGGCCCTGAGCGGTTGCGCCAGCACCTCGGCGTCCGGCTCTGGCGGCGATTCGGCCGCCGGCACGGGCAGCTCGGGTGTCTCAGCAGCCAAAGCCACCTCTGCCGACGACCTCGGCGGCATGGACGCACTGGTCAAGGCCGCGAAGGCCGAGGGCCAGCTGAACGTGATCACGCTGCCGCGCGACTGGGCCAACTACGGCATGCTGATGGACAACTTCACCAAGAAGTACGGCATCAAGATCACCGACGCCAACCCAGATGGCTCCAGCGCGGACGAGATCACCGCCATCAAGACCCTGAAGAGCCAGGCCACAGCCCCCGACACGGTCGACGTCGGGCAGGCTTTCGCACTCAGCGGCACCAGCGAAGGCCTCTTCGCCCCCTATAAGGTCGCGACCTGGAACGACATCCCGGACAGCCTCAAGGACGCCAACGGCAACTGGGTCAACGACTACGGCGGCTACGTCTCGATCGGTTGTGACACCGCGAAGGTCAGCAACTGCCCCACGACGCTGGCTGACCTGGACAAGCCGGAGTACAAGAACAAGGTCGCTCTCAACGGTGACCCGACCAAGGCCAACGCCGCCTTCAACGCGGTATGGGCCTCCGCACTGGCCAAGGGCGGTTCCTTTGACAACATCCAGCCGGGTATCGACTTCTTCGGCAAGCTGAAGAAGGACGGCATTTATGTCCCGGTGCAGGCGACCGCCGCAACGATCCAGAGTGGCGAGACCCCGATCGTGCTCGACTGGGACTACCTGAACGCTGCCAAGGCTGAGAAGGTCAGTACCTTCAAGACGGTCGTGCCCTCCGACGGCAAACTCCCCGGCTACTACGCGCAGGCCATCAGTGTCTACGCACCGCACCCCGCGGCCGCGCGCCTGTGGCAGGAGTACTTGTTCAGCGTCGAGGGGCAGAACGGCTTCCTTCAGGGCTTCGCCCGCCCCGCCGCCATGGCGGCGATGGAAAAGGCCGGCACCATCGACAAGGAAGCGGCCGCCAAACTGCCTCCGGTCAGTGGCGATCCGGTGTTCCCGACCCAGGACCAGGTCACCAAGGCCAAGGCCACGTTGACCCAGAACTGGTCGGCGGCAGTCAGCTGACGTGGCTGACTCCGACATCACCGTGGCCGCGCCGAGCGTCTCGGACACTACGTCCGGCGCCGGTGCGGCCGCGGGGCCCCCGCCGCGCAGACGCGTCCGGGTGCACGCTGCGTGGGGAATGCTGCCGTTCTTCCTGCTGATGACGGTCTTCTTCATCCTGCCGACGCTGATCCTGCTCTATACAGCCTTCCAACCCGCCTCCGGCAGCGGCTTCACGATGGACAACGTGTCCACCTCGCTGCAGGGCGCCTACCGGACCGGCTTGATCAACAGCGTCAAGGTGTCCTTGATCGACGCCATCCTCGCGGGCATCCTCGGCCTCTTCCTGGCGCAGGCGATCGTGAGCAGCCGCAGCCGGATCCTCAAGGAACTCAGCGCCACCGCGGCAGCGGTGCTCACCAACTTCGGTGGTCTGCCCCTGGCCTTCTTGTTCGTCGCAGCCATCGGCAACGCTGGCGTCGTCACGAAGCTGCTCGATGACCATCTGGGAATCTCCCTGTCGGATATGGGTTTCAACCTCTACGGCATCAGCGGCGTCGTCGTGGTCTACCTCTACTTCCTGGTCCCACTCATGGTGTTGGTCATCATTCCGAGCCTGGAAGGCCTGCGTCCGCAATGGCGGGAGGCGGCGCTCAACCTGGGCGCCAACCGCTGGCAGTATTGGCGCCACGTGGCGACCCCCGTCCTGCTGCCCAGCTTCCTCGGCGCACTCGCTCTTCTCTTCTGCAGTGCCATCTCCGCCTACGCGACCGCGGCGGCCCTCACCAACGGCACCCTGGCGCTGACACCGCTCCAGATCGCCGCGGTGCTGTCCGGGAACGTCCTGGCCGACCAGGCCAATGTGGGCGCGGCGCTTGCTCTCGACCTGATGGTGCTGATCGTGCCGCTGACTGCCCTGTACCTGTTCCTGCAGCGGCGCACCGCGCGGTGGTTGCAATGACCGCCGTCACGTCCGGGCGCGTCCGGTCCCTGCCGTGGGGTCGGTGGCTGGTCCTGCTGATCGCAGCGGTCTATTTCATCGGCCCGCTCGCCGCAGCGTTCTGGTTCTCCATCGAGAACACGCACGGGGTCGACTTCGGCGCCTACACCGAAATCCCCTCAGCACCAGGCCTCGTCGACGCTGTTGTGTTGTCCCTGCAGATTTCCGTGGTGGCCGTGCTGCTCACCTTGTTCATCATGGTGCCGACTATGCTCCTGCTGCACCTGCGGCTGCCGGGTATGCGTCCGATCGTCGAGGTCTTGTGCCTGCTGCCGCTGGTCGTGCCGCCGATCGTGCTGGTCGTCGGGGTCGGCAAGGTGATCGCCTGGGGGAACACCACGGACACCAGCAGCGTGCGGTGGCAGGTGACCAACCAACTGCTCAACAGCCATCCGCCGTTCATCCTGCCGCTGCTGTACTTCGTGTTGGCACTGCCGTTCACCTACCGGGCGCTGGACGCCGGCATCCGCGCCGTACCCCTGACGACGTACGTCGAGGCCGCCCAGGGTCTTGGCGCCAGTTGGTGGTCGGTCCTGTGGCGGGTCGCCCTGCCCACGCTGCGCAGCAGCGTCGTCACCGCCGCGTTGCTTGTCTTCGCATTGGCCTTCGGCGAGTTCACCGTGGCCAGCATCCTTCAGTACCAGCCGTTCACGGTCTGGCTGCTGCAGTTCAACAACACCGACGGCCGCCTCACGACCGCGTTGTCGCTGATCAGCCTGGGCTTCACCTGGCTCCTCCTGATCGGGTTCTCCGTCGTGACCTCCAGCCGACAGAAGGGCTCCCAAACATGAGCGCGTTACCAGTTGCTGATGGGCAGGCTGGCGTCGACGTCGACTTTCGCGACGTACGTCGGGTGTTCCCTGGCACGGTTGCTCTTGACGGTCTGAACCTGCACATCCCCGGTGGCCAGTTGCTGGCCCTCCTGGGGCCGTCGGGGTGCGGGAAGACCACGGCCCTGCGGTTGCTGGCCGGGTTCGACGCCCCCGACGCCGGCACCATCAGTGTCGGCGGGCGCGACGTGCGCGGCCTGCCGCCGAACCAGCGGGATATGGGCATGGTCTTCCAGGCTTACAGCCTGTTCCCCACGATGACCGCGCGCGACAACGTGGGTTTCGGCCTACGGATGCGCCGCCACGACTCGGGCAAACGCTCCGCACGCGCAACCGAGCTGCTCGATCTCGTGGGCCTTTCTGAGCATGTCGACAAGTACCCGCACCAGCTGTCCGGTGGCCAGCAACAACGAGTGGCCCTCGCGCGGGCCCTGGCTATCCAGCCGCGGGTGCTGCTGCTGGATGAGCCGTTGTCCGCACTGGACGCGAAAGTCCGAGAGCAACTCCGTGATGAGATCCGCCGGTTGCAGGTCGAGTTGGGTGTCACGACGCTCTTCGTCACCCACGACCAGGAGGAGGCACTGTCGATGGCCGATCAGGTGGGCGTGATGCGCGCGGGACGCCTGGAGCAGATCGCCGCCCCGCAGCGGCTCTATGACGAGCCGGCGACGGCCTTCGTCGCGACCTTCGTGGGCACGATGAACCGCCTCGAAGCGATCATGGTCGATCAAGGGTCCGTACGGTTCGGTGACCAGACCCTGCCGATCCGTGGCGCAGCCCCGGGCGGAGCAGGGACGCCCGTGGAGGTACTGGTGCGACCGGAGGCGATGCGGATCCGGCCGGACCAGGCGGGACCATGGGAGGTCTTCGTCGCGACCTTCCGCGGCGCCACCACGCGTCTGCAGTTGCGGCGCGGGGAGGAATCCGCACTGGCGGACGTGCCCTCGGAGGTCGCCTCGTCGTACCCGCCCGGCGCCCGGTGCTCGGTCAGCCTGCCGGACGGTCCGGCGCTGGTAGCGCCAGCCCAGCCTCTAGAAGCTCAGTCCTCGCCGTCCTGAGGCGCCCGCAGACCTTCGTAGATCTCCTTGCAGGTCGGGCAGATCGGGAACTTCTCCGGGTCACGGTTCGGGATCCACTTCTTGCCGCACAGCGCGGTCACGGCCTCACCCGACAGCGCCGACTCCAGGATCTTCTCCTTGCGCACGTAGTGCGCGAAGCGCTCGTGATCGCCCGGTTCCCAGGTTTGCTCCTCGACCTCCTCGCGCTCCAGCACGCTGGTGGTGGTGCGCGGGCCGGCCGGCGCGGCCTGCGGTTCGGTGTCTGGTGCGCCCGGCGCGGTGGGCTGGTCAAGCGGAGTGCTCATAGGTCAAGAATAGGCGCTGCGGCGTCGCATAATGAGGTGTGGATGCGTTGACCGGCAGGCTTCTGATCGCCGTACCGCGGGTGCGGCACGAGCAGTTGCCGGCCGTGGGCGCTGGGGACGACGGGCTGCTCCACGTCGATCAGATCACCGAAGTCGACGAGGACAACGTCTTCGAACGTTCGGTGGTGTTGGTCCTGCACCATGACCATGAGGGCGCGCACGGCCTGATCCTGAACCGTCCACTGGCGGCCGAGGTCGATGCGGTGCTGCCCGGCTGGCAGGACCACGTCACGGCGCCGGACACGATCTTCCAGGGCGGACCGGTGTCACTGGACACGGCTCTGGGCCTGGTGGCAATCCCCGGGGATGATGAATCCATCGGTATCAAAAGGCTTTTCGGCGATGTCGCCCTGGTCGACCTGGACGCCCCTCCCGCCGTGGTCATGCCCGAGGTCGGCGCGTTGCGGATTTTTGCGGGGTACGCCGGGTGGGAGCCTGATCAGCTGGAGGACGAGATCGCCGCTGGCGCGTGGTACGTCGTGGACGCCCACACCGACGACGCCTTCACCACCCGTCCGCATGAGTTGTGGTCCTGTGTGGCCCGGCGTCAACGCAACACGATTGCCTTTGTGTCCAGTTTTCCGGGCGACCCGGGGCTGAACTGACCAACCAGTCTGCACAGAAGGCAGTGGCCGACCTGAGTGATCAGGTCGGCCACTGCCTCTGTCTGCTCCAGACGACTGCTCAGTCGCGACCGGCGCGGCTGTAGCCGCGCTCGGAACGACCGCCGCGACGGTCGCCGCGGTACTCGCCACGACCCTGGCCGGGCCGACGAGGGCCGCCCCGGTAGCCACGCGGGCCACCACGGTGTCCACGGTCGCGCTGTCCGGGAGGGGTCAACAGGTCTTCCAGCGTGGACTGGCTGACGAAGTCGCCCGAGGGACGGCTGCCACCGGCAGCGGCGATGATGTCATCGCCCGGACGGGCCTTGGTCAACTGGATGCCGACACCGGCCTCGTCGAGCAGGCGCTGCACACCCTTGCGCTGGTGCGGCAGAGCCAGGGTCACCACGGTGCCGGCCTCACCGGCGCGGGCGGTGCGCCCGGCGCGGTGCAGGTAGTCCTTGTGGTCGGCCGGCGGGTCGATCTGCAGGACAAGGCTCACGTCGTCCACGTGGATACCGCGAGCGGCAACGTCCGTTGCGACCAGCACCGGGATGCGGCCGTCCTTGAACGCGCTGAGCACCTTGTTGCGCTGGCCCTGGTTCAGACCACCGTGCAGTGCGGCGGCCACGATGCCCTGCTCACGCAGTTCGGTCGCGACGCGGTCGGCACCGAGCTTGGTGCGCACGAAGACCACGGTGCGACCGGTGCGGTTGGCGACCTCGGCGGTGACGATCTTCTTGTCACGCGGCTCGATCAACAGCGCGTGGTGCTCCATCGTGGTCACCGATGCGGTGCCGTCGTCGGTGGAGTGCGTGACCGGGTCGGTCAGGTAGCGGTCGACAACGGTGTCGATCCCGCGGTCGAGGGTCGCCGAGAACAGCAGACGCTGGCCCCCTTCGGGCACCAGGTCCAGGATCTCGGTGATGGCCTCGAGAAAGCCCATCTCGGCCATGTGGTCGGCCTCGTCCAGGATGGCGATCTGCACCGCGGACAGGTCGGCAGCACCACGGGCGATCAGGTCGCTCAAGCGGCCGGGCGTCGCGATCAACAGGTCGACACCGCGCGCCAGGGCGCTCAGCTGCGGCTCGTAGGGCATGCCACCGGCGACCAGCTTGTGGTGCAGACCGGCCACGTGCACCAGCGGCTGCAGCGCGTCGCTGACCTGCATGGCCAACTCGCGGGTCGGCACGAGGACGATCGCACGCGGCTGGTGCGGCCGCGCCTTGGAACCCATCAACCGGGTCAGGGTCGGCAGGCCGAAGGCCAGCGTTTTACCGGAACCGGTGCGACCGCGGCCCAGGACGTCCCGGCCGGCGAGGGCGTCCGGGATGGCCGCCTGCTGGATCGGGAAGGGCTGCGTGATGCCGTCGCGAGCGAGGCGCTCGACGAGAACCTCGGGCAATCCGAGGGCGGCGAATCCGTTGTCTGACATGTCGATCGGTTCCTGAATGCGTGCTGCGGCGGCGCGGGTAGTGGTGGTCTGCTGGGGGCGGGAGAAGGTACGGCGCTCGGAACGCTCGCCGTAGGTGCGGCTTTCGCGGCGGTCGTCTGCGCGGTCGTCGCGGCGGTTGTCCCGACGGTCGTCGTAACGACGGTTATTGTCGCGGCGCTCGCCGTACGAGGAACGCTCGTCACGACGGTTGTCGTAACGCCGGTCATCGCTGCGCTGCGGACGGTCCCCGTAGGAACGGTTCTCACGGCGGTCGCCAGAGAAGCGGTCGTTACGACGGTCGCCGTAGGACCGGTTGTCCCGACGGTCGCCGTACGAACGGTTGTCCCGACGCTCGCCGTACGAACGGTCGTCACGACGGTCCCCGTAGGACCGGTTGTCCCGACGGTCCCCATAGGAACGGTCGTCACGACGGTCCCCATAGGAACGGTCGTCACGACGCTCGCCGTACGAACGGTTCTCGCGACGGTCATTGCTGCGCTGCGGACGGTCGCCGTACGAACGGTCGTCACGACGGTCCCCGTAGGAACGGTTGTCCCGACGGTCGTCGTACCGACGCTCGCCGGAGCGCTGCGGACGCGCGTCAGAGCGACGCGAATCAGAACGAGAGGAGTCGAAACCGTCGCGGCGCGAACGGTTCTCGCGCTCGGGGCGGCTCTTGGTGGAGGCGTTGGACTTGCCCTTCTGGGCGGCGAGCTTCTGCTCGCGGGTCCAACGCGGCTTCTTGCCAGCCGATTTGGCGGCAGGCGTCGTTGAATGATGTGACATGGGTGCGTTCCTTCACAGGTGGCAACTGGCGGGCGGTTCGTCCTGTCCGGGTGACAGGCCGCCGGATCTCAGCGCTCACACAACGTCCGGGTTAGTGCCCGGCGTAGAAGACTGACCTCAAGAACGCAAGATCGGATGTCACTATCGTACCGGGTGACAGGTGGTGCTCATGACCACGTGCGACGTGAGTGCGCTCACTGCCCCCTGGCGGCGCGGCTGACTGCCGCTGCCACGATCTTGCTCAGGTCGGGGTGGAAGACACTGGGAATGATGTAGGTCGGGTTCAACTGGTCGTCCGGGACCACACCCGCGAGCGCGATCGCGGCGGCCTGCAGCAGGTCGTCGGTGACCTTGCGAGCCGCCGCGTCGAGCAGGCCGCGGAAGATGCCCGGGAAGACCAGGACGTTGTTGATCTGGTTGGCGAAGTCACTGCGACCGGTCGCCACCACCGCCGCGTACTGGGCCGCTTCGTCGGGCGCCACCTCCGGGACCGGGTTGGCCAACGCGAACACGATGGCATCGTGGCCCATCGTCGAAATGTCCTGTCCGGTAAGGATGTTCGGGCCAGAGGCACCGACGAAGACATCGGCACCCACCAACGCTTCTTGCAAGGTGCCGCTCACACCGCGCGGGTTGGTGTCGCGAGCCAGAGCGGCCAGCGAAGGGTTCTCCCCCGCGACGATGTCGGGTCGATCGGTGCTGACGACGCCGTGGATGTCCGCCACGACGACGTCCCGGGCACCCGCGTGCAGCAGCAACCGGGTGATCGCCGTACCGGCCGCACCAGCCCCGCACTGCACGATGCGCACATCGGCGAGCTTCTTGTCGACGACCTTCAGCGCGTTGGTCAACGCAGCCAGGACAACGACAGCAGTGCCGTGCTGGTCGTCGTGGAACACCGGGATATCCAGTTCCTTGCGCAGGCGGTGCTCGATCTCGAAGCAGCGCGGCGCGGAGATGTCCTCGAGGTTGATGCCGGCGAACACCGGGGCAAGCGCCTTCACCGTGCGCACGAGCTCGTCGGGGTCCTTGGTGTCCAGGCAGATCGGGAACGCGTCGATGTCCGCGAAGCGCTTGAACAGCGCGGCCTTTCCCTCCATGACCGGCATGGCTGCCAACGGGCCGATGTCGCCCAGGCCGAGGACCGCCGTACCGTCAGTCACCACCGCCACGGTGTTGCGTTTGATGGTCAGCCGGCGCGCGTTCTCCGGGTTCTGGGCGATATCCATGCAGACCCGCGCCACACCCGGGGTGTAGACCAGCGACAGGTCGTCGCGGTTACGGATCGGCACCTTCGACTCGATGGACAGCTTGCCACCCAGGTGGGCCAGGAACGTCCGGTCGCTGACCTTGCCGATCTCGACGCCGTCGATGTCGGCGATCATCCCCACGATGTGGTCGGCGTGCTGCGGGTCGCGGGCCGCGATCGTGACGTCGACCGCCATCCGATTGGTCTCCGAGGACGTGACGTCCAGACCGGTGACCAGTCCCCCGGCCTCATCGACCGTGCTGGTCAACTCGCTCACCGCAGTGGGGCGGGCCGGCAGGGAGAGGCGAATGGTCACGGAGTTCGACACGGACGGCTGCACAGTCACGTACTTCATTGTGACCCCTACTGCTGCGTAGACCAGAATCCATGTGCCACGCTGCGGTCATGACGACAGAGGCCGCAACACTGCGCGTGACCGGAACCGCCACCAGCGGAGCCACACCGGACCGGGTCGAACTGCGACTGGGCGTGGAACACAGCGCCAGCAGCGCCCCCGCCGCGCTCGACGCTGCAGCGGCCGCGGCGCATCGCCTGGTGGCCGCCATCAAGGCAGCCGATGTAGCCGATCACGACGTGCAGACTGCGGGCCTGTCCCTGGACCGCGGCTGGGACCCGGAGAAGAACGTCCCCAGCGGGTACGTCGCGCGGCACCGGTTCGCGGTCCGCACCGCTCTGGATGCCTCGGGTGAGGTCATCGCTGCTGCAGCCGACGCCGCTGGCGACGACTTGCGGGTGGAGTCGGTCAGCCTGGCCGTCAGTGATACCGACCCGCTGCGGACGCGAGCACAGCGCGACGCGTTCGACGATGCCCGCACTCAGGCAACCGAGTTGGCCCGACGGGCGGGACGCCAACTGGGCCCGGTCCTGGCCATTGACACCTCACCCGCAAATGGACCGATTCCATTGCAGCCCAAGGCGATGCGCATGATGTCTGCGGACGCGGGCGGCCCGATGATCGAGGGTGGCGAGTTCACGGTGACGGCGACAATCGTGGTGGTCTACCAACTCACCTGACAGAGCAACTGGTGTGACGCGCCTGCGCGAAGTGGAGGTGGCGGGAATCGAACCCGCGTCCGCTAACGGCGAGACAGGACTTCTCCGGGTGCAGTGCGCTATGGATTTTCTCGGCCCCGCAGCTCGCGCGCACACGTTCTGTGACAGGCCCAGTCGGGTAAGAGTCCCACACCGTCCCCCGACGAGACGGTGCAGCAAGTTTCCTAGCTGACGCCAGGCACTGAGTCGGAAACTACCTCAGGCTGACGGACTTCGAGGCTCGCTCAGGCGGCGAGGGCGAAGTCGGTGCGCTTGGAGTTGGCACCTATTGGTTTTGCACGCATCGTTAACGAGATAAGCGTGCATCCTCGACCCGCTTCCCCTGCGACGGCGATCAACGTCGAAACCGATCACCCCCATGATGAAGCAGGCGCGTCACACTATTCAGTTGGCTCGTTGATCCTAACGCCCGGCCGCAACCGGTTATTTCCCAGCGGCGGGTCCTCAGACCCCGAAGCTGGGACGCAACGGGTAGGAGGCATCGCCGGATTGCGGGACCTTGACCCCGAGGACCTGGTGCAGCTGGATCCGGTTCGTCTCGAACGACAGGGAGGATCCGGCTAGGTAGAGACCCCAGATCTTGGCGGTAGGCTCGCCGGCCTCGGCAACGCAGGCGTCCCAGTTGTCCGAGAGGTTGCGGCACCAGGCCCGGCAGGTGCGCGCATAGTGCTCACGCAGATCCTCGACGTGCCGGATCTCGAAACCCTCGTCCTGCATCGCACTGACGATCGTCCCGACACCGGTGATCTCGCCGTCCGGGAAGACGTAACGGTCGATGAATCCGCCCTTGGTCAGGGACGGCGCCTTGTTGTCGGGACGGGTGATGCTGTGGTTCAGCATCCGCCCGCCGTCGCGCAGGTGCGTCATCCCGAACCGGAAGTACGCCGGGTAGTTCCGGACGCCGATGTGTTCGGTCAGCCCGATCGAGCTGAGGGCATCGAATCCGGTCTCGGTGACGTCGCGGTAGTCGCTGTAGCGGATCTCGGCCCGGTCATCGAGACCGAGTTCCTTGATCTTCTGTTCGCCCCAGGTCGCCTGCTCGCGCGACAACGTCACCCCGAGCGCCGTGACGCCGTAGTGCTCGACCGCGTGGCGAACCATGCCACCCCAGCCGCAGCCGATGTCCAGCAAGCGCATTCCCGGCTCCAGGCCGAGCTTCTTGCATACCAGGTCGTACTTGTGGAACTGGGCTTCCTCCAGCGTCGCGCCGTCATACGGGTAGCAGGCACAGGTGTAGGTCATCGAGTCCCCGAGGACCATCTCGTAGAACTCGTTGCTCACGTCGTAGTGGTGCTGGATCGCCTCGGAGTCCCGCTTGCGCGAGTGCCGCAGACCTTCGACCGCACGACGCCACTGCGACGGCGCCTCCTGCGGCGGCGGGGGCGGCGGCTTCAGCGCGCCCAGGCCGACCGCGGACAGCATCGCCGGAATCTCCCGCAGCGGTGGCGTTTTCGGCTCGAACCCACTCCAGAAGATGTTCAGGAAGTCGTAGGGGTCGCCCAGATCGACGCCGGACAACGTCAGGTCACCGCTGACGTAGGCTCGCGCGAGCCCCAACTCGCCGGGGTGGGTGATCAGGTAGCGGATACCCCGCTCGTTCTCGACGTGCACGGCGTACGGCGCGTCTGCGTTTCCGCCGACCGAACCGTCGTAGGCGGTGACGCTGAACGGGGCGTCCTCACCGATCAGTTTGGTGACGACATCGCCGATCGTCATCGTTCCGTTGCTTCGCGTCATGCTCATTTGCGCAACACCGCCTTCGTGTAGAGGTCCGGCAACCGGCCCGAGGGGTCGTACCGCTTCTTGATCGCTTGGTAGGTCTCGCCGCCGTAGAGCTGCCAGAAGGTGTCTTCGTCGTAATACGCGTCGCTGTAGAGCGATTTGTGCCCGTCGAACTTTCCGACCGCGCGCTCGATGCGCCGGTTGACGTCGCCGTCCTGCGCGCCGTCTTCAATGGGCACCGTTGCCCAAAACCCAACATTGACATACGTTTCCCCGGTCCGCATCGGGTACAGCGGCCAGGGTTGGCCCGGGGCGGTGTGATCTGCAAGACGCATGGGGCACAGCCACACCGGGCTGATCGGCACATTCTGGGTGAACCAGTGCAGGAATTCCGCGGTCCGTCCGATCGGCAACTCCACGTCTTGGATGACCCGCTCGCGCGCCGGTTTGCCCCGCCACTGGTCGATGCGTGCCTTGACCTCGTGGGTCGTCTCGAAGCGGATGATCTTGCTGTAGACGTCGCTGCGTTTGTAGCGATCCGGCCACAGCCTGCGGACCATCGGCCGACCGAGCCCGAGGGCGCCATTGCACCAGAACCAGTCGGTGTCCCAGCGCCAGATGTAGTCCTTGACCGTGAGGTAGTCATCGCTGCGCTGCTGGATCGAGCGGTAGTAGATCTGCTGCCCGGTGTAATCGCTGACGTACGGCGCGTGGTCGGCGAACGTGGCGACCACCAGGTAGGCCTCGTGCCGGGAGAACACGACCCCGTCCAGGAAGTCGACCGTCCGGCCGTCGTGCTCGCCGCTGCGCACGATCTGGTCCGTCGCGGCGATACACGAGTCCAGATCGTCGTACCGCAGGTGCTGCAGTCGCACGAACGGCTTCACTGGCATGAGCTTGATCCGCAGGCGGACCGAATAGCCCAGCGAGCCGTAGGAATTCGGGAACGCGCGGAAGAGATCGGCGTGCTCACCGTCGGGAGTGACGTGCAGGATCTCGCCGGCACCGGTCAGGATGTCCAACTCGGTCACCGACTCGTGCGGCAGGCCCATCCGGAAGCTGGAGGATTCGATACCCAGACCCGTGACCGCGCCGCCGAGAGTGATCGTGCGCAGTTGCGGCACGACGTACGGCATCAGCCCGAAGGCCAGTGTCTCGGCGACGAGATCCTCATACGTCGTCATCCCCTGGACGTCGGCGGTCAGCGCCTCCGGATCGATCGAGATGACGTGGTTCAGGTCCGTGACATCCAGACCGGGGCTGCTGATGCGTTCGCGGTTGCGGAACAGGTTGGAAGTCTTCTTGGCCAACCGGACCGGCTGATCATGAGGCAGGGTGGCCAACTGATCGCGCACCCGCTGCACGGCCGCGAGGTGAGCTTGTTGTCCGATCATGGTGATCTCCTCTGCCCGCTAAGCCATTTATATAGCTACTCTACCTACCAGCTGCTGGCGCCGCCGCCGCCCATACCTCCACCGGCGAAGCCGCCGCCGCCGAAGCCGCTGCCACCGGACGAACCGGGGGTGCTCACGAAGGTTCCGGCCGAGACCGTACCGAATGCGTCGACGCCACTTCCGATACTCTCAAACCCGCTGAAGCCAGGGTTGATCGGGATGTACCACATGGGCATGATGATCGGACGGCCTTGTGCCGCAGCCGCTTCCGCGACCTGGCCGAATACTTTCGACCACCGCTCGGCAATACCGAAGACCACGGCGTACGGCAGATACTTGCTGAAGATCTGCGAGGCTTCCTCGAATTTGATCTGACCCGCCTCTGCCGTTTCCAGGTACTGCTTGAAGCCCAGGGACTGCTGGGTTATCGCGCTGCCGAGCGCCGTACGTGATGCCATCCGGCGGCCCATGAACATCACGATCAGGCCGGCGATCACCAGACCGATCGGCAGGCCGATGGCTGCCATCGCCAGGTTGGCGAGGAAGACGAACGAGGCGATCGCGGCACCGATGAGCAACGCGCCCAGCATCTGCCAGCGTGATCGGACCGCCGCAGGGTTCTGCCGGAACCAACCCCGGTGGATCGTCTCGGCGTACATCTCACTCTTGGCGCTGGCCAGGGTGCTCGCGAAGTGGTTCTTCAACTGGGACAACTGGATCGGCGATCCACGGCTGAACAACCCACGCAGCACCACCTGTTCGTACTGCAGCAGCGGCTCGGTCTCCTCGCTGCGCGTCGCCGTCAACTCCCAGTCGCCGGCCGCGAACATGCCGCGCTGTTCGACCTCCCGCATGGTCAGATACCCGCGAGCCGCGAGGTCGACCACGGTGGCGCTCACGTCGACCGTGTCCGCGGATTCGTCGATGAGGGTGCCCATCAAGCCTGCCCGCACACCGGCCGGGGGGTTGAACTGCACCGCGATCGGTTGCTTGCCGCCGCGCACGACCTGACCCTCGCCCTCGGTGGGCGTCAGGCCCGGGGTCAGGCCGGCGTACCGCTCGTCACGGCCGCGCTTCCAGAACAGGGCTCCCATGCCGCCCGCGGCCAGGACGGGCAGCGCGATACCGCCGACCAGACCGACCTTGGCCAGC
The DNA here is from genome assembly GCF_001594145.1 of Branchiibius sp. NY16-3462-2. Lineage (GTDB taxonomy): Bacteria > Actinomycetota > Actinomycetes > Actinomycetales > Dermatophilaceae > Branchiibius. Next base: position 28,371 of record NZ_LVCF01000044.1, read on the forward strand.
GCCGCCTTCTGATCCGGGGTCAGGCCGCTGCTGTCGTCCTGGTCAGCCGAACCGTCCCGCAGGATCGGGTCGGTGTTCGTGAAGGCCGAAGTGGGCATGGCGCTCACCACCGAAACCTCTTGGTAGGCGGCCAGGTTCGATGCGGAGAACGTGGCATCGCCGCCGGCGCTGGCCTGGCACTGGTTAGTGCTCTTCGCCGCACCGTAGTAACAGGCTGCCTTCGTGCTGGCCGCCGGACCCGCGACCGTCACCCGCACCGAGTTGATCGGGACTGAAACTTGGGCGCCGGTGACGTTCCAGTAGAACTCGGTCGTACCGTTGTCCTGCTTGTTCACGACGCCGTGCAATGTGTAGGAGATCGTGTACTTCTGCGTGCCGGAGACCGTGGTGTTCGGGTCACCGATCCGCAGCACGGTGTTCGCCCCGGACTCCGTGCGCTGCACTTCCGTCGGCGCACCGGTCGAGCTGCTCACCGACACGTCGTCCAAGTCGTAGCTGCGGTATTTGTCCGGCTGCGGTTCGTAGCCCTGCCGCGTGATGATCCACCGCTTGATGCCGTGCGCATCCTGACCGGGCGCGAACTGCCAGGTCAGCTGCTCGGTGACCCGCGCGGTGCCGTCCGCCTTTACGTCGTAGGTGCTGACCCAGCTGATGATTCGCTCACCCGTCGCCGCGGACGCCATGGAGGCGGGTCCGAAGACCAATGCAGCCAGCATTCCGATGACGGCCAGAATCCGTACCCCACGCATGGCCTCACCCTAGTGGGCCGCTACCTCGGTTCAATCCCCAAACATCAATCTGGCGAGTCCTCAACCTCGCCGCTGCGCCGCCGACTCGGCCAGCGCCTCATCGACAACTCCGCGCTCGCTCTTTGTGAGTCCGCCGCCGACTCGGCTAGCGCCTCATCGACAACTCCGCGCTCGCTCTTCGTCAGTCGCCGAACCCACCGAAGTCACCAAAACCCCCACCACCATCC
>NZ_LVCF01000045.1 GCF_001594145.1 Branchiibius sp. NY16-3462-2
AGCCGTGTCGTGCGTCGGCTCGACCTGCTCTTCGTTCATGTCCTGCAGTGTCATGCGTCCCTATTCCGATCCCGCCCACAGCAGTGGGCGTGTCACGGACCAGAAACACCGAAACTGCGATAGTCCCGGTCAACGACGGCGGCACGTTCGCGCCCGTCGACGAGGCGCAGGTCGCGTTCGTCGCCTCTCCCCCGGTGCGCGATGTCGGCACCAGCGAGCTCGGCACGCTCAACCAGTTCGCCGGTCAGGCGTTCATCGACGACTGCCTCGGCCGGGCCGAAGGTGTTGCGGCCACCGCGCAGGACGTGATGTGGGGCTTCGCCGGAGTCTTCCAGGTGCTGGGGGCTCGCGGCTTCGGAGTCACCGACTTCGACTCCGAATCGGGCCGTGTCGTGCATGGCGCGTTCGGCCGCATCTACATCGGTACCGGCCACCACGGCTGCGTGATGTGGGACGAGGAAGGTCGCCGGTTGCTGGCGGCTGCCTCTACTCAACTGGCTCCCGGATTCAACACCGGTGACACGCTCCCGCGCGTTTCCGCGCCGGCCGGCGTGACCGTCCAAAGCCCCGAGTTCGGCGACCTGACTCCGCTGGCGCAGTTGTGCGCCATGCACCGCCAGTTCGCATCCACCATCGCTGACCGCGCGGCCGGCACCAACTGAAAGGCATCACCCTGGATGTTCAACTCAATCGCCAGTAAAGGCGCCATTGCCGTACTCGGCCTGGTCAGCGTGGCCGGAGGTGTTGCCGCCGCGGTCGCACCACACGCTGATGCCGCCGCCAGTCCGTCGGCTGCTTCCTGCACTGTGGTCACCATCCACAAGGGTTCGACCGGTGCACTGGTCAAGACACTGCAGTCGCGGCTGGGCGGGCTGACCGCCGACGGCGTGTTCGGCAACCTCACGCTGGCGAAGGTCAAGGCGTTCCAGAAGTCACACGGGCTGACCGCCGACGGCGTCGTCGGACCCAAGACCTGGACGGCGCTGGGCGGGTTCCCCTGCAGCAACGGTGGATCCAACACCACCGTGGTGACCAAGCAGGTCGCTTCGGGCATCGACTTCCTGTCGGTGCGCACCGGTCCGGGAACCGGGTACGCCCGGGTGGCCAAGCTGTCCCCCGGCACGAAGGTCACCGGCATCATCAACGGCGGCTGGATGAAGATCACCAGCGGTGGCTATGCCGGCAAGTACGTCGCGGCGTCTTACCTGATCGACGTGCCGAAGGTCGGCCCCAAGCCGCCCACCAGCAACGTGCATGGCTGGATCGCGACCACGGGTGGTATCACCGCGACTGTGCGTTCCGGGCCTGGGTTCAACTACGGCGTGCTGGGTCACAAGGCCAGTGGTGCAGCGGTTTCCGGCACGCAGGTGAACGCCGACTGGGTCAAGATCGCTGGCGGGTACATCAACCGTGGTGAGATCGAGACGACCTCGTCGTCGCTGACTCGGGTGAACGCCCAGATCCCGGTGTCGCAGTTGTGCGCGGTGAACGGGGCGTACAACTCGCCGAACTCGTTCGACCCCGGTTACACGGTGAACACCACGCGGTACATCAACTGCTCGGCGGGCCGCGCACTGGACTCGTTGCAGGCGGCGTACAAGGCCAAGTTCGGGCACTACGCCAACATCGACCTGGCCTACCGGGACTGGGCCGAGCAGCAGTATTGGTACAACAAGCTCGGCCCGGCGCAGGCGAACAAGCCCGGTACCTCCAACCACGGCATGGGCCTGGCGGTCGACTTCCAGGAGTGGCACGGCCACACCACCGAGTTCGACTGGGGCGGTGTGGGTTCCAACTGGTTGCGGGCCAACGGCGGCAAGTACGGGTTCACCCAGCCGTACGCCTACGGCACCACCGGTGAGTCCTACCACTTCAACTTCACCGGCTGAGCTGAGCAACTCCCCTGTTCGCGCACTGCGCCCCGGACCCCCGGGGCGCAGTGCGTTTCCCGTACATCTCAAGAAGACAACTTCGGAAGGAATCATCTTGTCTCACAACCTTGTTCGGCTTCTCGCCGGCACCGGTGCCGCAGTCGCGCTTGGCGCGACCCTCGTGGCCGCTCCGTCGGCCTCGGCTGCCACCAGCACGTTGTCCTGTTCGGTGGTCGCTACCAAGTCCGGCGACAGCGGTGTCCTGGTGTCCGCGATCCAGTCTCGGCTGCGGGTCAGCGTCGACGGTGTGTTCGGACCTCGAACCAAAGCCGCAGTCGTGGCGTTCCAGAAGTCGCACCGTCTCGTGGCCGATGGCATCGTCGGCCCGCTCACCTGGTCAGCGCTCGGTGGCTTCCCGTGCTCGGCGGTGGGAACCTCTGTCGCTGCGAGTGTTTCGAGCATCACCCCGGCTCTCGCGACACGGATGAAGACGTCCTACCGGGCTGGCTGTCCGGTGCCACTGAGCGGTCTGCGCTACGTGAAGGTGCCGTATTGGGGGTACGACCAGCGCTACCACGTTGGAGAACTGGTGGTGAACGCCAGTATCGCCTCGGCCACGGTCACCGCGTTCAACACGCTGGCCCGTAATCACTTCCCGATCCAGCAGATGCGCCTAGTCGACGACTTCGGCGGCAACGACGACAACTCGGTGAAAGCCAACAACACCTCGGCCTACAACTGCCGCAAGATCACCAACGGCACCGGCTGGTCGATGCACGCCTACGGCAAGGCGATCGACATCAACCCGTGGGTGAATCCGTACGTGTACCAAGGACATCCGCAGTACGGCGTCAGCACCTACGTCCCGCGGACACCGGGCAAGGGCAAGATCCTGTGCGGCGACGCAACGTACAAGGCATTCACGGCGGGTGGCTTCAGTTGGGGCGGCGACTGGAAGGCCGGGGTGTTGGACTACCAGCATTTCGAGCACCGGTAGCCCTGGCGAAAGTTTCTCGCTGCGGTCATTGCGTCTTCGAGAAGCTGCTCTATACCGTTGTCAGTACACGCAATTCGTGTAGAACCCCGGGCCTTGTCGGCCCGGGGTTTCGTCGTGTTACCACCCGAGGAACAGCAAAATGACTCAGACTCTCCAGCCGCGTCACGCGGCTCCCGTCACTCCCTCCAGCTACGGCCGCGGTGCGCGCGCTGTTGCGTTTGCCGGTCTGGCTGCCGTCGGTTTCGGCATCGCCGCACCGGCCATGGCCGCGACTCCGCCCAAGCCGGTCAGCAGCTACTGGCTGTCGGCGAACACCAACCACCCGCAGCCGCTTGCTGGGACCAAGTTGGGTTCGTCCCAGGGCTTCCGGGCACACGGCTTCGTGAACATGGCCTCGGGCAAGGTGTACTACTGCGCCCAGGACGAGAAGACCGGCCCGTCCGGCAATGGCTACAACTCCATCGCCGACAGCACCTGGTCGACCCCGGTGCGGGTCACCGGTGCGTACACCGGTACCGAGGGCAAGTACACGGCGACCACGCTGGAGGAGGCCGCGTACGTCATCAACAAGTACGGCAACCCCTCCAAGTCGCTGCCGTTGGCGACGCGGGCCCGGATGGTCACCGCCGTCGACGCGCTCAACGGTTACCTGGCCGGCAACAGCAAGGAGCACATGCTGGAAGCGTCGCCGGGTCTGCCCAGTGCGGGCGTCCCCGCGACCACGGCTGTTGCGGACTACACGGCGACCAAGGCGCTGTTCAACCAGTACCTCGCTGAGGCGCAGAAGTACCACGGTGCGCAGACGATGGTCGTCAACGGCGCAGCCGGTGGCAAGGTCGGTGCGACCGGGACCGTCAGTTTCGGGGCGAAGGCCAACGCCAGCGGCCTGTACGTGCCCGGCGAGACCTACACCGCGACGCTGACCGGCGGCGCGACGTTCGCCGACGGCTCGACCACCAAGACCGGCACCACCGGCACGGCGCTGACCTCGCTGCAGGTGAAGTACACCGGAACGGCGAGGGCGACGCTGTCGGTGTCCACGACCACCCCCGACTACGGTCTGTGGATCACCAAGAGCCCCAAGTGGCAGAACTTGTGGATCGGTGGCACCGAGGCCACCCCGATCAAGGCCGCAGCCGCGTGGAGCGCGACGACCAACGGGTACACCCCGAAGCTGACCACTGCGGTCAGCATCGCGAACGGCAAGGTGGGGCAGTCCCTGACCGACACCATCAAGGGCTCCGGCTTCCCGGCCGGAGTGACGGTGACCGGTACCGACGATCTGTACTTCCTGCCGTACGGCTCCACGGTCACCCAGGGTGCCGTGCCGTCCAACGCCACCAAGGTCACGACCCTGCCGTGGTCGGGCAAGACCGACGCGCAGGGCAACCTGACCGTGGTCACCTCGGCCTACAAGCCGACCAAGGCCGGCATCTACGTGTTCGTGGAGCACTCCGCGGCGGGCAGCAACGACACCTCGACCTGGGCCGCCTACAGCGGGCAGTTCGGTGAGGCCACCGAGTCCTCGGTGTTCACCAAGGCCGAGACCCCGACCATCGCCACGCAAGTCCAGGCGGGCCAGGACATCAGCAAGCCGTTGTCCGACAACGTGATCGGCTCAGGGTTCCCCTCGGGCGCGAAGGTCACCGGCACCGACGACCTGTACTACCTGCCCTACGGCACCAAGGTCACCGAGTCCGACACGGTGCCCGCCAACGCCGTCAAGGTCGGCTCCTACGACTGGTCGGCCACCGCTGACTCCGACGGCGACCTGCAGGCCACCACGGCCCCGGTCACGGTGACCAAGCCCGGCGTGTACGTCTACGTCGAGACCGCGAACGCGGGCAGCGCCAGCGGCAGCACCTGGGGCAAGATCACCGGCACGTTCGGCGACACCGACGAGACGGTGTCTCTGACCAGCCCGACCAGCCCGGTGGTGACCACCCAGATCCAGGCGGGCACCGACGTGGCCAAGCCGATCTCGGACACCATCAACGGGTCCGGGTTCCCGGCCGGCGCGACCGTCACGGGTAACGACGACCTGTACTTCGTGCCCTACGGCACGCAGATCGTCGAAGGCACCGTGCCGGCCAACGCGCAGAAGATCACCACCTACACGTGGAGCGCCACCGCCGACGGGTCTGGCAAGGTCACCGCGACCACGCCGAACTACACCCCGACCAAGGCTGGGACGTACGTGTTCGTGGAGTCGGCCAATGCGGGGAACCACGGCGGTTACACCTGGGGCAAAATCACCGGCAAGTTCGGCTCCAAGACCGAGTCCGCGTCGCTGACCAAGGCGGGCGCGCCCAGCGTCACCACCCAGATCCAGGCCGGGCAGGACATCTCCAAGCCGATCAGCGACCAGATCAACGGCTCCGGCTTCCCCGCCGGTGTCTCGGTCAAGGGCACCGACGACCTGTACTACCTGCCCTACGGCACCAAGCTCAGCCCCTCCGATGAGGTGCCAGCCAACGCCGTCAAGGTGGGTTCGTACGAGTGGTCGGCCACCTCTGACGCCAGTGGCAACGTCTCGGCCAAGACCCCGACGTACACCGCGGCCAAGCCGGGCCTGTACGTCTACCGCGAGGCTGTCACCGCAGGCTCGGGCGTCGGAGTCACCTGGGGCAACATCAAGGGCAGGTTCGGTGAGCACACCGAGTCGGCCTCCCTGGTGAAGAACGTCACCCCGAAGGTGTCGACCAAGGTGTCCAACACCACCGTCAAGCAGGGCGACGCCCTGTCCGACACGGTGCTGGGTTCCGGCTTCCCGGCCGGTGCCACGGTCAAGGGTTCTGACGACCTGTACTACCTGCCCAAGGGTGTCGCCGTCACCACCGACGGTTCGATCCCCAAGGGCGCGGTCAAGGTCGGCTCGTTCACCTGGTCCGGCAAGGCCGACGCCAAGGGCAACCTGTCGACGACGACGGCCAAGTACACCGTCAACAAGACCGACGGCACCTACGTGTACGTGGAGTCCGCCAAGAGCGGCAACCACCAGGGACACGTCTGGCCTGCGGTGAAGGGCAAGTTCGGGCAGAAGGCCGAGACCTCGAACATCAAGACGCCCAAGCCGCCCGTCGTTCCCACCGGTGACGCCGAGATGTTCGGTGTCGACACTGGGGCGCTGGCCGTCGGTGGCCTGATCACCGTGGTTGGAGCCTCGGGCCTGATCGGGGCCTTCCGCCTGCGCCGCAAGGCAACTCAGGAGAACTGACTCGGGGTCACCTGAGTTAGCGGAAGCGTTCCAAGCAGACGGGGGTGTCGAGCGATCGACACCCCCGTCTGTGCACCCCGACACCAACCAAGGAAGCACCACCGACCATGAAGACCGCCCAACGCAATCGCAACGCAGCCCTGCTGGCCATGGCCATCCTCGGCACCGCAGGCGTCGGCGGCGGCGCGTACACCGCGATCCACGCCGCCACCCACCCGGTGCTCGAACAAGCCGTCGCAGATCCGAGTAGCACGCAGGCTGCGACACCCACGACAGGACCGAGCGCGTCGAGCCAGTCCGGCCTGATCAAGGTGCCGCCCGCCGCGACCCATAGCGCCCCGGCCCTGCCGGTCGCGCGGGCCACCGCCACGGCCAACCCGGACGACAACGACGGCGCGGACCGTCGCGCGGCGTACACCGGGGACAACTCCGGCTCGATCCGCAACGTGGCAGCCACCATCCGCGACGCCAACACCGAGCACGCAGCGAACGCCTCGACCTCGAAGGTCACCACGCTGCACCCGAACCGGGTTCTGATCCCGAGCATCGGCGTGCTGGCTTCGGTCATCCCCGAGAAAGTCTCGGCCGGCTACCTGACGATCCCCGCGCAGAGCTGGCGCGCCGCCTGGTACAACCAGTCTGCGGCCCTGAACGCCAGCACGGGCAACACGGTGATCGCTGGCCACGTCAGTCTCGGCGGAACGCCAGGAGTCTTCGCGAATCTCTCGAAGCTCAATGTGGGCTCGCTGATCTACACCAGTGACGGCAGCGGTAAGACGACCGCCTGGCGCGTGGCGACCAAGAACCTCTACGGCAAACGCGCACTACCCGACGAGGTGTTCTACCCCGCCACCCAGCGCATGCTCACCCTCATCACCTGCGGTGGAGCGATGGGCACCGTGGCTGGTCCGGCTGGTTCTTATTACGGCCACGAGGACAACGAGGTCGTGCAGGCTGTGCCGGTCGCTACGAACTGAGTGCTCGATTCAGCGAGCACTCAGTTCGCTACCGCAACCCGAAGGCTCGGTTCGGGTCTGCCGGCACGGGCCGTAGGTCGCTGGCGTCGACCCATAGCTGGACTACTACCGGGTCGTTGGTCTGCTTCGTGCGCTCAGTTCCGTCGAGCGTCGGGTCGTCGACCAGCACGACGAGGGCCTGCCAGCGATAGGACACGCGCCGCCATGTCACGACCAGACCCTGTCGCGGGGTCTGATGAGGGTGGACGCGCGCTGCGGGGCCGTCGCCGGGCAGCTTGACCCAGACGTGCCGGGTGGTCTTCGGGGTGCGCCAGGTGCGTTCCCGTTTGGACTGCCCCATCCCTCAAACTTAGGACACCTGTTCGACTCGGCGCTATGTCTACTGCGATAATTGCCCTTATCGCGGGTTGCAATCGCCTGACTGGAAGCGACTGGGCACCATCCCAGACCCTGCTAACGAAGCACCTTGCAGCGCAGCGGGCGACCCTGTACCGCTCCGGTCACCACCAACAGCGGCGGATCGTTCGGCCCCCGCACTTCGCCCGGAGCTGCATGCGTCAAGCGGTCGGCGTCGAAGTAGATGTTCGGGGCGATGTCACACCCGGCCAGCAGCATCTCGCGCACCTGCTGCCAGTTCGGCCACACGCCCGACACCGCCACGACGTCACCGGGACGGAAATCGTGCCTCGGGGCATGCTGGCGCTGCTTGGCCACGCGGCGGGAACCAACGGTGCTCATACCCTCACGGTGCGACGCCTGCCCGGCGAATCACCGCGTTGGGGCGCCCGGATTGGTCAAGATTCCCTCGGCACTCAGGCCCAGCAACCCGGAACTCTCAGGTCGGTGCTCAGCAAGCTCTCAACCAAAGGGGCGCAATCTGAGACCGTGATACTTGCGACGCCGGAGGACACCCCTAAGGAGCCTGCGCGAAGGTGGCTGCGGCCGCCCTGGGTGGCTCTCGGGGGTTTCGCGGTGGGGTTGGCCTCGGTCGCTGGTGCCGTTGTGCTTGCCCACGGCAGCCTGGCGCTAGACCAGATTGCACAGCCAGCGACACAGCCTCGCTGTGTCTACACATCGATCGCCACCACTTGCGTCGCCGCGGACTCCCACATCGAGGCTTCTCGGGTGTCCAACCTCGTCACTGGGTATGTGGAACTTCTCCAGGAGTTCGGCCTGAATCCGCCGACACGGTTCTTCTTGACCGGCTCTTCGGCGGCGCCGTCGACCTACGTGGCATTGGCAGTACCAGCAGGGTCTTCGTCACCGACATCTACGCTGAACCAGCAGATCGCGGCCGGTATCGCAGGGCCGCGTCCGTGTGCCAGGAGCGACGCGTGGGTTCGCACCGTGGTCCAGGCCCGTGCGCTCTTGGCATCCTGGTTGTTACGTCAGGTCACTGGTTCCGTGTCTGCGAAAGCAACTGCGGCGCGGAGGTCTTGGCTGGTCAGTGACCAGTCCAGTCAATGGGTCTTGACCAACTACGCTGCGATCGCTAACTGCGACCGAGCGGTAAAGATTCCGGAACTCAACTCAGCGCCCTGAGCTCCGTACTCAGAAGCAGAGCCGTGGGGGTACGCCGACAACCTGTTGATGTACGGCGACATCATCGCCCGCGATCACGCACACCACCCAGTCCGAATGCGCGGACCGGGTGGTGTGCTGACGCCTTCTGCAGCGCGGCGAAGGCTCAACCGCCAAGGGTTGTCGAGAGCGCCTTGAGACTGGATGTCTCGGTAGCGGGGTCAGGCGTACTGGCACGGAGACTGGTCAGCACCGAGTCAATTTGTCCGTCGAGGTAGGTCCAGCCAGACGGGTTCGCCGGTTTGAGTCGTGATTGTGCTGCGTCCCAGGCATTTTCGAGTTCGTCAGCCCGAGCAGTCGCGGCTGACTGCTGGCCGGAACTGACATCCTTGGAGGCGTCGGTGACGATGCCGCGCAGCGTCGAGACGTCGCTGGCTGGGAAGTGGGCGATCGCTGTTGCGGGTGCCATGTGGGTCACGGTTGAGGTCTGTCCACCGGTTTCGTCGGTAGCGGCGCTGGCGTGCGGGGACTGCGCTGCTTGGGCCATGACCGATGCCGCAGTCATGGCGGCGATCACGTACATGGTCAGGGCGGCACGGTGCCGGTCGCCATGATCTGTGTGCGCCTCGCTGTGGCTTGATGCGTTCGGCGAGGTGACGTCGGACTTGGTCCAGCTGAGGTAGGCCACGGTGGCGGCGATCGCGGTGAGGAATAGAAGGCTGGTCATCGCGGTGCCGAGCCCGAGGCCTCCGTCAGCGGTGGGGCTCGCGAACCAGTCACCGATATTGGCCCCCAGCGGCCGGGTCAGGATGTATGCCAACCAGAACGCGAGGACCGGCTGGCCGCCGATGCGCCAGGCGACGGCGACCACGGCAATCAGTGCGGCCGGCAACAGCACGGCAACCCCGGGACCCCATCCGGTCAGTTCGAGGGTCCAGTCGCCAACCGCGGTACCAAGAGCAAAGGTAACTAGTACCGCTAGCCAGTAGAACGCTTCACGCGGCGTGGTTGTGATGCTGTGAATGGACAGGGTGCGTTCGCGGGCGAACCAGAGGCCGAAGACAGCGATCAAGAGGGCAGCGAACACTGTACTGCTCAACCAGAGCGGCACCCCATGGCTGTCAGTGAGGATATCGGTGTAGAGAGTTCCTGTGATGCTGACGACCACCACGGTCAGCCAATACACGACGGGCACGTATCGCGGCAGTCGCATCTGCACCGCCAGGACCACGGCGAGTACCGCCGTGAATAGAAGAGCGGTGTTGGTGAGGCCTACACCAAGGGTCGTGTTGATCCAGTCGGCGAAGCTCTCGCCCACTGTGGTGCAGAGGATCTTGATGATCCAGAACCAGATGATCACTTCGGGCACTTTGTTTGCCACGATGCGCTTCGGATGGTCCTGAACAACTGAATTGGTCGTCATGCCAGCAGTTTTCACAAGATCGGCTAAGTCTTTGCTGAGCGAAGACGGTTTCTGCTGCGCTGAGAAGGTGGCGCCTACATCCGCGCGGCGGCCAAAACTTGGTTGTTGCCCTGGGCACAGGGGAATGACTGCCCAGGGCAACAACCAGAGGCCCTAAAGGCGCCGAAACAACCCGGGGAGCACGGCGGTCCCCTCCACGCGGACTGCTCGCAGGTCGCGGGGGTTGAGTCCGAGCAACGCGAGGGTGGTCGGGGCGACCTGGGTGGTCTCGACTGGCGCTGAGACCGCGTGATGGTGTGCCCCGGGTGTGTCGATGAGCATCAGGACATGCTGGTCATCGGGGTTCATTCCACCGTGTTCGGCCAGCTTCGTTGGTTTGGCGTAGACCACGCCTTCTTCGACCTTGCCGAAGACGTCGCGGTAGTGCCCGTTGCCCGCAGGGCATAAACCGATCACGAATTACCAATGGTTCCAGAGGTTTTCGGGACCGTGCGCGTCCTCATAACTTGCCCAGACCTTCGATGGCCATACGTGCTCGCCGTAGTCCCGACCGCGTGGGCGGACGTCAGCGGCTATCAGATGTGGAGCATTGCCAGCGCGGTGCAGGCTGCCGCGGCCATTGTCGCGAGCCCGAATCCAATGATGGCGGTGATGCTTCCGCGCACTGCGGCGTCGAGGCGACCATTGGTCGCGCCACCCACCGCACCGACGGCGTGGATGAGCAACGCGGCGAAGATCGCGTTCGCCGCCAGCCACAGTGTCAGAGACGCTTGCGTGGCGTCTGCGAGCCGATCGGTCACGCGGGCTCGTCTTCGACAGCGCTGACTGCCAGCACGTGGGGTTGGTCGCTGTGACGAGATTGAACGGCCAGGATCGCACCGAAAGCCACGAACAGGCCGAGCGTGACGACTCCGTCGCCCCAGCCCAGGCCGCCCGCTTTTCTGGGTGGCTTACCGAGCCAGTCGGCCACGGAGGCACCGAGCGGCCGAGTGAGAACGTAGGCCGACCAGAAGAGAGCGACTTCGGCGCGACCCCACAGTTTCCAGGCGATTGCCGGGATCGCGAACAGGATCGCGAAGAGCAGCGCCGAGTCGAGATACCCCAGTTTCAACGTGAATGCGGCCAGGTCGCCAGCGGCGGTGCCGAGCGCGAAGGTCGCCAATACGGTCGCCCAGTAGAACCGTTCGGGCGCTCCGGCGGTGACGGTGTGAATGGAGATGGATCCTTCCCACCGTTTCCATGCTGCCAGGACCGCGGCGACGATGATCACGTACAGGCAGGTTGTCAGTTGGTAGGGCAGGTCGAGCACCACGTGCATCGCGTCGGCGGCCATCGTGCCGAAGATGGCGATCGCTGCGACGAAGGCCCAGTATGTGGCCGGCTCGTAGCGGTGAGCACGGAACTGCATCCATCCGGTGATGACCATCAATCCAACGCCGACCGCGCCAGCAACGGCGATGCTGATCGAGCCCAGGTAGTCCGAGGCAGCTTCGCCGCCCGCGGTGCTCAGCAGTTTGAGTACCCAGAATACGAGCGTGACCTCAGGGACTTTCAGCGCCCGCCGCCGGGGGTTTACCAATGCTGTGCTCATGGCTATCGAGCCTAGGTCGGCACCACGCTGCGGCGAATCCATCTACGGTCGTGAGGTTTGCGCGGTTCGTGTATGACCACGGGCATACTCACAACGGTGACCCGTCAGGGTCGACGAGCCCGTACCGTTGGACGATCAGGAGCACTCGGATAATGCCTGGGCCCGCGCCCCGTCTGTCGCCTCGCGGAAGCAGACAACTGCTTCATTCGCCCGAGGATGGGTCTGAACTGACCTGGCGCGGTAGACGCACCTCGAACCGGCACCAGCCCTGCGGGGACTGCGTTGCCAGCACCGTCCCACCATGCTCGCTGGACACGCTGTGCACGATGGCTAGCCCCAGGCCGCTGCCACCGCGGTCTCGGTCGCGGGCTTCGTCCAGGCGAGTGAATCGACCGAACACACGTTCCCGGTCCGCGACCGGGATGGGCGGTCCGTCGTTGTCCACCCGCAGGACAGCCTGTACGCCGTCGGCCCGCACCTCTATGACGACGCGGTGTTCGGCGTGCCGCGTGGCGTTGTCGACCAGATTGCGCAGCAAGTGGATCATCTGGGCGTCGTCGCCAGTGATCCGCACCGGCTCGATATGGGCGTCGACTCTCAACGGCGTGGTTGCGCGGATCCGACGGACCTCACCGGCGGCTATCTCATCGAGGTCGACGTCGTGTGTCGTCCGCGGCGCCCGGTCGTCAGACTTGGCCAACATCAACAGATCGTTGACTAGCCGTTGCAGGCGAATCGTCTCAGCCAAGATCACCGCATCCCGCTCCTGACGTGCTTGTGCGGTGGGGCCTGCGTCGATCTCCAAACTGGCGCGGATGGTGGCCATCGGGCTGCGAAGTTCATGCGAGGCATCCGAAACGAACTGCCGAGTGGCAGCGTCCGCTTGCGCGAGGCGGTCGAGCATTTGGTTCATGGTGGTCGCCAGTCGCGCAGCCTCATCGCCAGAGGCTGGGACCGTCAGACGGCCCGAGCCGCGCACAGCGGTGATCTGATCAACCTCCGCGCGAATGTCATCCACCGGTTCCAAGGCACGTCGCACTCCCCTGCTGACCAACCACATCACCAGAGCCAACAGCAACGCTGAACCCACGCTGAGCAATGCCGTGGCTGTTTTGACTGTCGAGGACTCCACCTGCAGCGACTTGGCGACCACAACGGTAACGATGCCACCGTCCTCGGCTCGCACGCCTACTGTGGCCACCGCGTGCGGCTCCCCCAATTCACCTGGCACAGTGGCAGACTGGGACACGGTTACCCGGCCGACGGTAGTTGCCGGGTCCGCGATCCTCGCTTCCTGTAGCGCTACCTCTGAACTTGCCATAACAGATCCAGCGGAGTTCAGTACCTGTACGAGATCGCCGCGGTTGGTGAACTGGTTGACGGTGTCCTGAGTCGAGGTGGCCTTCCCGTTCAGCGCCTGAGCGATCTGGGTCGCCTTCTGCTCGGCAGCATCCCGCGCTGAGGCATACAGGATCCGGTCCAGGGACACCGCGAACGCGACGACCCCCAGAAGCAACGCCAGTCCCAGCGTCGCCGCGGTGACCGTCACGATCCGGCGTTGGATGCTCCACGACCCCATGAACCCTGGACCACGTGAGCCGCTCAAGTTGTGCCATTCCCAGCACCCTCAGTGACGACCGGGTCGAGGCGGTATCCCTGCCCGCGGATCGTGCGCAGGGACTGGACCCCGAATGGCTCGTCGATCTTTCGGCGCAGGTAGCCGATGTACACCTCGACAATGTTTTCGCTGCCCTCAAACGCCGCGTCCCACACGTTGTCCAGGATCTCGATCTTTGACACCACCACTTCATGGTTGCGCATCAAGAACTGCAGCACCGCGTATTCCTTCGCGGTGAGCTCGATACGAGTCCTGCCACGGTGAACGGTGCGCCGATTAGGGTCGAGTTCCAAATCACCGACGATCAGCTGAACGGGCCGTTCCGGAGCGCCACGTCGGACCAGTGCCCGCAACCGAGCAACCAGAACGATGAAGCTGAATGGCTTGGTCAGGTAGTCATCGGCGCCGAGATCGAATGCATCAACTTGGTCGTAGTCACCATCCTTGGCAGTAAGCATCATCGCCGGCGTCCACACCTTCAACTCCCGCAGGTTCCGCAGAACGTCGTAGCCATTGCGGCCGGGCAACATGATGTCCAGGACCAACACGTCGTATGGGTTCTCCGTGGCCATCCACTGACCACTGATCCCGTCATACGCGACGTCCACGACGCAACCTTCTTGGCGCAGTCCATGCGCGACCGTGTCAGCCAGAGCCTTCTCATCCTCCACCAGCAGCACCCGCATGGCTTTACCTGACCCCCCTTCGGTCCAATTTCCTACTGTTCAGCACGACGATGGCGACGGTGACGATCGCGCCGCCCAACGCCCATCCAGCGAGGACGTCCGTTAACCAATGAAACCCCAGGTACACCCGTGACAGACCGACGCCTACCACCAATAACGCGGCATTGACCGCCAAGAGCCATCTACCCACGCCGTGGGCAACGTGGCGACACAGCACCACCGTCAGCACTCCGTACAGCACCGTCGACATGGCCGTGTGGCCCGAAGGAAACGAATACGAATGCGGCGACGCACCGAGCATGTCAGCGATCGGAGGCCGTGCCCGACCCACCGTGTTCTTAACGACCAGCACCAGCAGACTCGCTACCACTACCGACGCGGCAAGAACAATGCCACCGACACGATCGCGCCGGATGAACGCGACCGCGCAGGCCACCACAGCGGCGATGCTCACCAGCACCACACTCCCGCAGGCCGTCACCGCGTGAGCAAGGACTGTCAGCCACGGCTGACGGTGCGCAACGAAAGCCCCATGCCACTGGTGGTCCAGCTCCACCAAACCCGACCCAGCGTGCACCTGCCAGGTCAGTGCCGCGCACACCACCAGACAGACCGCTGCGAACGCGTATAACGCGGCTGTGCCCGATTGCTCGCGACGCCCGGAATCAACCACGGAGCCGACCGATTGCTTGAGCATCCCGCCACCCTCACCCAGGTTCGCTGAGCCCAACCTGAGAGCACCTGCGCTAGCAGGTCACCTAGATCCGGCAGTAGTCACCGCCACCGGACCAAGCAGCAGCCTCCTGAGGCGGTTCACAGTTGCGTCGAGGGGCGCAGCAGAATCTCGTTAATTGCGAGGTGCCGGGGCTGGGCGATTGCGAAAGCGATAATCTCAGCAACCTCCTCCGGCTTAACCGTTGCTGTCGCGTAGTTGTCCAGGACTGCTGATCGTGTCGCCGCATGCGTGATGTGTGTTGGAAGTTCGGTATCCACCACCCCCGGCTCGATCAAAGTGACGCGGATCTGCGGTAATAGCTCCTGCCGCAGCGACTCCGACCACCCGTTGATCCCCCCACTTGGTTGCGGCATACACGCCGTTTCCCGCCCGGGCGGTGCGCCCTGCCACAGAGGACAAATTCACAATGTCTCCACCGTTGTTCTGCAGCTGGTTGAGGAACACCTCGGTCGTCGCAATTGCGCCTAGAAGGTTCACCTCTACCATCGTTCGATAGTCTGAGTGCTGAGCCGCTGAGAACGGGCCCAAAAGCGGCTCTTCACAATCCACGGTGTAGGAGTCGGGGCCTGAAGCCACCGGTTTCGAGTAGTGATCTGGCGATGTAGTGGGTCAGGTTCCGGAACCCCAGTGCTGATCCACGCAGGTGCTCCAGCCGGCCGTTGATCGCCTCGGTCGGGCCGTTGGAGGTGCCGGGCCGGTCGATGTAGGCCAGCACGTCGGCGGCGCGTTGCTTCAGCGTCCTGCCCAAGGTAGTGATCTCGGCCAGGCCCCTCGGCACGCCGGTGCTGACCGACTCGATCAGCGCGCTCATGAGTTTCTTGCCTTCGCCTCGGTCGGGGTGACGGTAGGCCGCGACCATCCGCTGGTAGATCCCCCACGTCGCTTCGACCTGCACGTGCCGATCGCCGTGGGCCTGCTCGTCGAACAGCGCGGTGATCCGGGCTTGCTGCTTGTCGGTCAGCAAGTCCGCGCCAGTGTGCAGGGTGCGCCGGGCGCAGTAGAGCGGGTCGTTCTTACGGCCACGACGCCCGTGCAGGTCTTGTTGGATCCGTCGGCGGCATTGGTCCAGGGCGTCGCCGGCCAGGCGCACGACGTGGAAGGGATCCATCACCGCGACCGCGTCGGGGATCTCCTCAGCGGCAGCGGTTTTGAAGCCGGTGAACCCATCCATCGCCACCACCTCAACTGCGTCCCTCCAGGCTTGGGGACGGTCCGCGAGCCAGGTCTTGAACACCGCCTTAGAGCGGCCCTCGACCATGTCCAACAACCTTGCTGGGCCGGTGCCGTCACGGATCGGGGTCAGGTCGATGATCACCGTGACGAACTTGTCGCCGCGGCGGGTGTGACGCCACACGTGCTCATCCACCCCAATCACCGCCACACTGTCGAAGCGGTGCTCGTCGTCGATCAGGACGCGCCTGCCTTCGGCCAGGACGGCGTCGTTGGCGGAGGGGGTACCTCCCGCTTGCGGGGGAGTCCAGGCGACCCCGAGGCCTTCGGCGACCCGGGCCACGGTCAGGTGCTGCACCACGATGCCTTCCAACGCCCACCGCAGGCCGCCCCGGGATAGTTTCGCTTTGGGTTCCGCCGCCAAGCTGGTGTCCTGACGCCACACGTGCCCGCACCCGGTGCACCGGTACCGGCGGACCGTGACCAACAACGTGGTGGGGCGCCAACCCAGCGGTTCGTGCGCCAGGCGGCGAGTCACCGTGTCCCGCGGGGTCCCTTCGCACCCGCAGCGGCGGCACCACTGATCCGGCTCGACGACCCGGCACGCCAACACCGCCCGATCCGGCTCCAGCCGTTGCCCGATCACCACCAGGCCCAGGCCGTCGAGGCAGGCGAACGTAGTCAGATCAGGGCAAGCGAAGGTAGCGTCAAGCACGTCGAGGTCTTCCAGATGGACAGCGCCAGAACTTCCATCTTCGGAGGGCCTCGACGCCTACCCCGCGCCGGCCCCAATTACACCCTTAACTGTGAAGAGCCTGTTTCTCCTATGGGACAACTGAGTTAGTCAATGCTGAACGTCCCAGGGCGGGCGCACAGACGTCTGTTTCTTTAACGGACAGCTAGTCAACTTCACACCTAGTCTCTGGCGGGCAGAAGGCTCTGTCGTTCCACGTACTGACAGGTCCTCCCTGAGACCTCCGCTAGTGAGTAGCGTGGTGTCGATGGACGCCAATCCCGAGGCCAGCGACTTCCTCCGTAGCCGCCGCGACCGGATCAGCCCCTCCGAAGCTGGGATCATCAGCGGTAGCAACCGGCGAGTACCAGGCCTGCGACGCGAGGAGGTGGCCTTTCTCAGCGGGGTCAGCGTTGACTACTACGCCCGGTTGGAACGTGGGAACCTCGCGGGTGTGTCAACGGAGGTCCTGGACGCGCTTGCCAGGGTGCTTCGACTCGATGACGCCGAAACCACGCACTTGTACGACCTTGCCCAATCGGCTGCCACTGCCTCGCCCGCCCGACGACGAACCGCGGCGCCCGGAGCGGCAGTTCGTCCCGGCTTACAGACGTTCATCGATTCAATCACTCGGTCGGCGGTGTGGATCCGCGACGAACGAATGGACCTGGTCTCCTGCAACGCCTTGGGTCGAGCCGTCTACGCGCCGGTGATCGAAGACCCCAGCAGCCGTGGCGGCAACACCCTGTTCACCTTTCTGAGTCCCGCTGCCCCCGCCTACTTCGTCGACTGGGCGCGTGCGGCCGACGACACCGTCGCCACGTTGCGCCTCCACTTGGGCCGCAACCCGAGGGACAAGGCAATCAGCGACTTGGTCGGCGAACTGACCACACGTAGCGATGAGTTCACGCGTCGATGGGCAACTCACAACGTCCGCCACCACCGGGCGGGAACGAAGCGAATCCATCATCCCTCGGTCGGGATCATCGAGCTGTCGTACGAGGCATTGCTGCTGCCCGACCGTCCCAACTGGACGATGTTCGCGTTCACCCCAGCACCAGAAACGCCATCTGCCGAACGTCTAGCACTACTCGGCAGCCTGGCGGCCGACGTCGAACCCGCGACGGCTGACGGGCGCCAACCCCCGCACTAAGTACGCGACAACTCTCGGCCAGACCTCGATACTCGGTCGTCGACTCAGTCTCAGCACTTTCTCAGGAAGGGCCACCTAACTTCGGCAGGGTGATGCATCAGCTAGGACCATCGTGGATGGACCCGAATTGGCTCCTGAGCCGCTTCGGTACGCAGTTGCTCCTCATCAGTTGCATCTTTGTGTTCATCGAGTGCGGGCTGCTGTTCCCTCTCCTCCCGGGCGATTCACTGCTGTTTAGCATCGGGGCATTCATTCGCGTCGCGCACGATGGTGGCAACGGTTTGCACATCTCCCTGCCGCTGGCATGGCTGGTGCTGGCAGCGTGCGCGTTCGCAGGAAACGTCGTTGGCTACGAAATCGGACGCGCCGGCGGCCCTGCGCTGTACCGCCGCGACGGGCGGATCGTGAAGCGCCGCTACCTGGACCAGTCCCATGACTTTTTCGAGCGCTACGGAACCCGTGCCCTGGTGCTGGGGCGCTTTGTCCCGATCGTGCGGACCTACGTGACGCTGGCCGCGGGAGTTGCCCGGATGCCCCGCAAGCCGTTCCTGTTCTGGTCCGCCATCGGAGCCGCTGTATGGACCCTCAGCCTGCTACTGCTGGGGTACGCGCTCGGCGCAATCTCGTTCCTGCAGAAGAACATCGACTTCCTCGTAGTCGCCTTGATCGTGCTCTCGCTGATGCCCGTGGTCGTTGAGGGTGTACGTCGCCGACGCACACCAGCCGCAACGGACTAGGAAACCCGACCGCCGCCGCCCCTGGCGGGCCGTCATACCCTCCAACCGCCTCAGTATGGTTACCCAAACCTAACCACCGCCTATCTCCGGTCAGGAAGTCATGCTCGCCACGTTCATCATCGGCCTTCGCGAAGGACTTGAGGCCGCACTGATCGTCAGCATCGTCGCAACTTTCCTTCGGCGCCATGGACACTCGCTGCGGCCGATGTGGATCGGTGTCGGCTTGGGGATCGCGCTGAGCGCGCTCGTGGGAATTGCGATCACCGTCGCGGAACGCGCCCTATCGCAAACCGCCCAGGAAGCGATGGAGGGGATCATCGGATTCATCGCTACCGCGATGGTCACCACGATGGTCCTATGGATGGCTAAGCACTCCCGGTCCATGAAGCACGATCTGGAGCACGCAGCGAGCATCGCGCTGGCTTCGGGCACATCACGCGCCTTGGTCGTGATGGCGTTTCTCGCGATCGTCAAGGAAGGATTTGAAACAGCGGTCCTGTTGTTGGCGACGTTCCAAGCTGCGGGGAACGCCGTATATGCGGCCACCGGTGCCATCCTGGGCCTACTGGTCGCGGTCGCGCTCGGGATTGGCCTTTACAACGGAGGCCTTCGCCTCAACCTTGCCCGCTTCTTCCGATACACCAGCATCTTCCTCGTACTGGTGGCCGGCGGGCTGC
The DNA here is from genome assembly GCF_001594145.1 of Branchiibius sp. NY16-3462-2. Taxonomy (GTDB): domain Bacteria; phylum Actinomycetota; class Actinomycetes; order Actinomycetales; family Dermatophilaceae; genus Branchiibius. The sequence continues at coordinate 19,108 of NZ_LVCF01000045.1, forward strand.
TGGTCACATCGCTACGCAAGTTCCACGAAGCGGGCTGGTTAAACGCTGGCCAGGCGCGCACGATCGACCTCAGCTGGTTGGCTCCAGTTGGCTCCGTGCGCGGAACGGTCGTCACCGGCATACTCGGAATCCCAGCCGACCCGCGCCTGGTCGAGGTCTTGGCGTACGCGGCGTACGTGCTGCCGATGATGGCGTTCGTCCTCTGGCCCGCGCACCGCCGACCTGGACCCCAGGCCCGTGGCAGGCTGCAATTGACCGCTGGAGTGGTCTGCATGGCGACCGCGGCGGGGCTCGCGCTCTACCCAGCGTCGGTCTCCATGGGCGTGCCCGCACCAGCCCCCATCCAAAACCCGGATGGAACCGCCGTAGGAACCGTCGCCGTGGTTGGTAACCACCTCGTGATCACCAAGGCTGGCGAAGCATCCACGGCGCCCTTGAGCAGCCAAGGCATCACTCAACACGCAGGCTTGGCCACCACCATTTTCGTAGCCACCCAAAAACCCGTCGATGCGCAGATCGGTGCACGCAGCCTGACGCTGACCGATGTCACTCGACTCAGCGGTGGACGGCTACCGGTGGGTATCACCGCCGCCCGCAACCCGGGACCGTTCACCGCCGCATGGACCAGCAGCGGCTCAGCCCGGGTCTGGCAGATCCACGACACCATCCTCGACGCCCGCAACGACACCAACACTGTTGTGACCTTAAGCGGCGGCGGGCTGAGCCACCCCCGCACCATCACCGTCGCCGACAGCTCGTGGTCAGTCACACCGCAGCGTCAGCAGCAAGTTGCTCGCGCCGTACAGACCTACGAGGCCCAACTAATCGACGTCAACTTCTGGACCCGGCTAGTGCCCGCGCTGTTAGTCCTTGCTGGCCTGGTCACTGTCGGATTCGCGGCGCGCACCAAGCGACTCCACCGCGCACCGGCCACGCAGCCCGAGTCCGCGCTGATTTCCTAGTCCGCTCCCCACGCCACCTACCGTCACGCCCGGAAAGAACCCTCATGCGTCTTCGACTCCTGACCATCGCGTGCAGCGCCGGCCTCATCGCTGCGATCGCCGGATGCTCTACCCAACCGACCACCGGCGGGGGCACATTTGCCGCTGCCGGCGGACCCGCCGCGCCCACACGCAACGGTGCCGCGCAGGTGTCCGTCGAGATGAGCGGGGACCGATGCATCAGCGACCACACCTCCGCGCCCGCTGGACCGGTGACGTTCACCGTGAAAAACACCGACGCCACCGGGATGAGTGAGATCGAACTACTCAGCGACCAGCGGATCCTGGGCGAGAAAGAAAACGTCGTACCTGGACTTGGGCCCGTGAAGTTCACGGTCACCCTTACCGGCGGCACCTACCAGTTGTACTGCCCCGGAGCCAGCAGTGAGCTACAAGACTTCGCTGTGTCCGGCACCGCCAGCGATCAACCCGCCAGCACCACAAAGCAACTGTTCACCGAAGGTGCAACCGGGTACGGCACCTACGTCACCAACACGGTCGCTGACCTCGTCAGCGCAACCCATACCCTCACCGCCACAGTGGATTCCGGTGACGTCGCAGCATCCAAGAGCGCGTACGCCAAAGCACGCAGGTTCTACGAGAAGGTCGAATCGGACGTGGCCGGGTTCGTGCTGCCTGGCGCCAGCGCCACCGACAACTCCAAGAACCTCGACTACCTCATCGACATGCGCGCTACCAACCTTGATCCATCGGTGGGCTGGCACGGGTTCCACGCCATTGAACGAGACCTGTGGCAACGCGCGGCAATCACCGCAGACACCAAGAAACTCGCCCACGAACTCGATTCGAACGTCACCCAACTCGCCGCTCTGAGTAAGACCCTGACGTACCGCCCCGAAGACCTCGGCAACGGCGCGGCCGCACTACTGGAGGAAGTCCAGTCCAAAAAGATCAAAGGCACCGAAGAGGCGTACAGCCACCTCGACCTACTCGACTTCGCAGCCAACATCGAAGGCGCCCAACAGGCCTACCCCTTCCTCAAACCCGGCCTGGACAAACTCGACCCAGACCTCTCCCGCCGCATCAACGAGCAGTTCCAAGCCGTTCTCGCGTCGCTGGCCAAGTACAAGGACCCGGCCGCCCTGGGCGGGTACCGCCCTTGGACCCCTCAGCTACGTGCCAGCGACGCGCCCAACCTCTCGAAAACCGTTCAAGGACTGCAAGATCCGCTCTCCCGAATCGCCGAGAAGGTCGCCACCGCCAACTAGCCAGGCTGCATCGCGGTCTGAGACGCGCAAAGCAGTCTCACGCAAACGGCGATACAAGACCCGGCCAGAATCACGACCACAATCGTTAATATTGTAGTGATCGAGTGAAACCGCCTGCGCCCGTGAAGAATACAACGCCCACCGGAGTTGCGGCCTGATCACCCCTCGCGCGCAGTAGCTGCCGGAAGCCGAACGTTGACGAGGGCAGTCACCAAATCCTCAGGTTCGGCTCAGCGAGTGCCATGCATGATTTCACGGTGACCACGACCGCACCTCAGACCGTCTCAGTCCCCGTCAATGGCTGACCTCAGCTACCTACAAGCCGTTGCGATCGGAGCGCTCCAAGGCGTCACCGAACTGTTCCCCGTCTCCAGCCTCGGACACTCAATCCTGGTGCCAGCGTGGATCGGAGGAAGCTGGGAAAGCCTTGTGACGCAACAAGAACAGTCCGGGCACACCCCATTCCTGGCGTTCATCGTGGCCCTCCACGTAGCAACGGCAATGGCCCTACTGACCTTCTACCGCCGTGAATGGCTCGATGTCATTCGCGGTCTGATTGACATCGCCCGTCACCGCAACCTGTCCAGCAACCGGTCCCGGTTCGCTGCGCTCCTTGTCGCCGGAACGATTCCTGCCGGCATCGCTGGCCTCCTACTGGAAAAGCCGCTCCGCGGAGCGTTCTCCACCCCCGCTATCGCCGCGCTCTTCCTCACGCTCAACGGATTGGTCCTCGCCGTCACCGAACTACTCACCCGCGCCGACCAGAACCGCCGCATCAGCCACCGCCCAAAACGGCTGAGCCGTATGTCATTCTCCGACGCCATCATGATCGGCTCCGCGCAGATCCTGGCCCTGCTGCCCGGCATCTCCAGATCCGGCGTCACCATCTCCGCCGGACTTCTTCGGCACTACACCCACGAACGAGCAACCCGATTCGCGCTCATGCTGGCAACACCACTGATCCTCGCCGCCGGCGTCCTGAAAATGCCCGAACTTGCCACCCCCGAAACAGCCAATATCCGCGGGCAGGTCCTCATCGGCATGGTCGTCGCGTTCGCCGCCGCATACCTAGCAACCCGCTACCTCACCCGACTCATGAAGACCCGAACCCTCTGGCCCTTCGTCGCGTACTGCCTCATCGCAGGAATCGCAAGCCTCATCCGATTCGCCTAATAGTCGATTCTGCCGCCGCGTAGTGCTCACTCGGCTTCGGCCGGTTCCTCGCATCTCGCGGTCTCCTTGGAGACCGGCCACTACGGATGTCACCGACGATTGCCCCAATGCACGTCCCGACTGTAGACGGTGGCAATTGTCCGAGACGACCTTCCTAGAGCTCCGAAGCCTCGACGGCGCCATCACCTACCTAAAGGGGCCGAACGGGCGCGACGGGGCGGTGAAGAGCATAAGTCGCGCTTGGTAACACGCTGGTGGCTCTTGGTCGGGCGGCGGGAACCAACGGTGCTCATAGCCTCACGGTGCGACGCTTGGCGGGGTGCGCTCAGCCCGGACGTTGAGTCCGATCCAACGCGACCACCGTGTCGTCGTCGCTGCCGAAGATGCCGCCCCAACGCGAGGAGATGGCGTTGGACGCCTCCCGTGAGAGGTTTTCCCCGACGTGCTGGTAGCGCATCGCCATCCGGGTGCTCGCCCACCCCATTGCGTCCGCGACGACCCGAGTGTCAACACCCTCCTCCAGCATCTGCGTGGCGATCGTGTGCCGCGAAGCGTGCTGACCTTTCAGGTCAACACCAGCACGCTGGAACAGCTTCAACCAGTGCCGGTCATCGCCGCGATGGTCGATCCGGGTGCCGGCCGAGCTCAAAAACACCAGGCCACCGAACTCCTGCCCAGTCTCCGGGCGCCGCCCAAACATCTTGAACCAGGCATCCTGCGACGACTTGTGCGCCCGCAGCATGTCGACCAGTTCCGGCGCGATCGCGATCACCCGGACACTGCCGCTGGTTTTGGTTCGACCGAACATCTGGCCGCGTATCCGTTGCGGACACTTCGAGGGCGAATGCCCCGCCTGCGAAGCGATCAGCGTTGCGCCGCAGCCGTGTTGCCACACCTGGCGAGTCAGCGTCCGCCGGATCACAAGGGCGCCGCGGTCGAAATCGACACTGTCCCAGCACAACCCGAGCACTTCGGCTTTGCGGGCACCCGTCATCAGTGTCGTCATCCACCGCACTGCTTGCGGATCCTTCCTAGCCACCTCCACCACCGCGCGGAGCTCGTCATCGGTGAACGGCTCCGGAGAGACTTCCTTGACCGCGGGAGGCTGCACCATCCGCGCCACGTTCTGCATCAGGACCCCACGAGTGCACGCCAACGTCAATGCTCGGGACAAGAACTTATGCACCGACACCACAGACGAAGTCGCCAGCCCCTTGGCCGCCGCCTGCCGATGCAACTGTGCAACGTCTTCGGGAGTGATCGCGTCCAGCCGTCGCTCCCCCAGCAACGGCTGAATGTGGTTGCGGTACTGGCTGGCTGCTGCAGCCCGGGTAGCGTCGGATCTGCCCCGCTTGACGTACTCCTCGTCGAGCACCCGCATCCACTCATGGAGCGTCGGCATCCCCCCTGCGGCTGGTGCCGGCGATGGCGGTCCGTCGTCCAGACCCAGCCCGTTGATCTCCAACCAGTCGTCACGTTTGCGCAGCACCGCCGCTTTAGAGGTGCCGCGGAACTCTTTACGGATCGACTCCCCCGCGACCGTCAGCGTGATCGTGAGCCGGTACCCGCCGCTGGCCACCGGACTGATCGTGCCCCCCTTCTTGCGCGGCCGCGCCATCAGGCGAGCTCCGGCTTGGACAACGGCTGGTCCTCGGCGCGGGAACGCTCCAGCAGGTCCATTACGTCTTCACGCATGATGCGCACCGAACTGCCGATCATCACTTTCCGCAGGCGCCCCTGCGCCATCAGCTTGCGCACGGTCGACTCCCCGATCCGCAGCACGTCAGCGGCTTCCTCGGTGGTGTAGACCATGGGGCCTTGTGGGTCACGGACGACGTGCAGTCCAGCCGGTGGCTCGTCCTCCTCCAGCAGTTCACGCAGCGTCGCGGCCTGGTCGAGAAGCGTCTGTGCTTGACGCTCCAGAGAGTGCGCGGTGCGCAGGACTTTGTCGCGTGTAGTGAGACTGGACATGCCCAGACGGTGCGACGCGCTGCGGGCGGACGGGGGTTTTGCGTCACTGGTCGATCTTTCGCCGGAGTTTTGTGGATGATTCCGTGGGACCAACCACCACAAAACGGGTAAAAGAAAGGGGCCAAACGGCCCCTGACCTGCGGTTATTTGGTGGAGCATAGGGGATTCGAACCCCTGACCTCTTCCATGCCATGGAAGCGCGCTACCAACTGCGCCAATGCCCCGTGTAGGAGTGCCGCCGGTGTGCCCTGGCGACCGCCTTACCTTACTCACGCCCA
>NZ_LVCF01000046.1 GCF_001594145.1 Branchiibius sp. NY16-3462-2
TCCTTGGTGTCCGCGGCCCCCGGTAACCCCCCCTGCGCCGGCGGCCGCGGACACCAAGGACATCCCCCAGCCCGGATGGGTGACGCCAGCACCCTCACCGACCAGTCAACGGTGTGCCACCGGCGCCCGACTGATCGCCGGCTGCCCCAGCCGCCAGGAGTCAACGCAGGTGGTCGTGCACCGCGGGGACAGCCTGTGGTCGCTGATCTCCCGGCACCTGCACACCCACGATGCCGCCGTGATCGCCGCCGCGGTACCGCACTGGTACGCCGCGAACAGGTCCGTCATCGGGCCCGACCCGGACCTGCTCCTGGTGGGCCAACGCCTGCACATCCCGGACACCGCACCGACCGAACACACCACCCAGGGGGAACGATGAGCACCACACCGCACGCCGCCCAGCCGTACGAGAAGTTCCCGCCGCTACGCGTGGTGCCGGCACCCAGTGCCGATCCGGAACCCCTGGAGACGGCGACCGTCACCCAGCTCTTCACCGAGCAGGCCACGCGGCAGGACCGCCGCCGATCGGCGTACGTGCAATCGGCGCTGGCGATCGATTTCCGCGAGTCCGGGGAGGACCCGGTCTTCGGACCTCAGGCGACCAGGCGCAGCGAGTTGCCCGAACCGGCCGCATGGGCCGGTCAGATCATCGGCGCGGTGCTGGAATGCACGACCGGCCTACGCCCGGTCACCCAGCTCGCCCGATGGCTGGACACCGCTCCACGGGAGATGGTCGCGCGGCGCTACACGACCGCGCAGCGCCGGGGAACGCGCCCGTTGGGCCGGTCCTCGGTCCTGCGCGCCCGGGCCTGCGAACCCGCCGACGGCGTCGCGGAGGTCTCCCTGGTCGTGCAGCACGAGGGCCGGGTGCGCGCCGTGGCCGCACGGCTGTCCGGGGTGGACGGGCGCTGGCTGGTCACCGCGCTGCAGATCGGCTGAGCGCGGGACGCCGACCGGCGAGCCATTTAACGTCGTGTGGTGGCTAACGGTCACCGTGACAACCACCGCCCGACCTGTTGACGTCCAGTGGTGCCTCACGGTCACCAGGGCGTACGCCGGGTCAGGACTTGGTCGAGGCCTTCGGCTTGGTCTGGGCTTTCTTGTCCGTCTTCTTGTCCGAACGAGCCTTCGCCCGACGCTGCTGACGGGACAACTTGCCCTCCGGCGCCACCGCACGGCCTTCGTCGTCCATCGCGAAGGACTCCGCTTCGCCGTCCTCATTCGGAGCAACCATCGTCAGGCGCTCCTCCTTCGGCTCGGGCAGCGACGCCTCGACCTCGGCCGGGTCGATCTGCGCGTTAAAGAGCAACCGGACGGTCTCTTCCTTGATCGCGTCGTTCATCGCATCGAAGAGCAGGAAGCCCTCGCGCTGGTACTCAACCAGCGGATCGCGCTGGGCGAACTGCCGCAGCCCGATGCCCTCCTTGAGGTAGTCCATCTCGTAGAGGTGCTCACGCCACTGCTGGTCCAGCACGGTCAGGATGACGCGGCGCTCGACCTCCCGGGTGACCTTCTCCCCCAGGGCCGCCTCGCGGGCGTCGTACGCGTGCTGAGCATCGGAGCGCAGTTCCTCGGCCAGGTGCTCGGCGGTGATCCCCGCACGCCCACCGACCTCGTCCTCCAACTCACCCAGCGTGATCGAGACCGGGTAGAGGTCCTTCAACGCGCTCCACAACGCGTCCAGGTCCCAGTCGTCCGAGAAGCCCTCGGCGGTCGCGCCCTGCACATAAGCGTCGATCGTGTCGTTGATGAACCCGCGCACGGACTCCTCGAGTTCGACGCCCTCGAGCACCTGGCGCCGCTCGCGGTAGATCGTCTCGCGCTGCCGGTTGAGCACGTCGTCGTACTTCAGGACGTTCTTGCGGATCTCGAAGTTCTGGCTCTCCACCTGGGTCTGCGCGCTCTGGATCGAGCGGGACACCATCTTGGACTCCAACGGCACGTCGTCGTCCATCCCGGCGCCGGCCATGAACCGATCGACCAGACCCGCGTTGAACAACCGCATCAGGTCGTCCTGCAGCGACAGGTAGAACCGGCTCTCCCCCGGGTCACCCTGACGGCCGGCGCGACCGCGCAACTGGTTGTCGATGCGGCGCGACTCGTGCCGCTCGGTGCCCAGCACGTAGAGGCCGCCCAGCTCGGTGACCTCGTGGCCGGCCGTTTCCACGGCCTTCTCGGCCTTCTTCAGCGCCTCGTCCCACGCCGCCTGGTACTCATCCGGCGTCTCCTCCGGGTCCAGCCCCTGCTTCTTCAGGGCAGCGACCGCGATGAACTCGGGGTTGCCGCCCAGCATGATGTCGGTGCCTCGACCGGCCATGTTGGTGGCCACGGTGACCGCGCCCTTGCGACCGGCGTCGGCAACGATCGTCGCCTCGCGCTCGTGCTGCTTGGCGTTCAGTACCTCGTGCGGAATCCCCTTGCGGCGCAACTGATCTGAGAGGTACTCACTCTTGTTGACGCTGGTGGTACCGACCAGTACGGGCTGACCCTCGTGGTGCCGCTCGACGATGTCCTCGACCACCGCGGCGAACTTGGCCTCCTCGGTGCGGTAGATCAGGTCGGCCTGGTCCTTACGGATCATCGGCTTGTTCGTCGGGATCGTCACGACACCCAACTTGTAGATCTGGTAGAGCTCCGCCGCCTCGGTCTGGGCGGTACCGGTCATGCCGGACAACTTGTCGTACATCCGGAAGTAGTTCTGCAGCGTGACGGTCGCCAGGGTCTGGTTCTCGTTCTTGATCTCGACGCCCTCTTTGGCCTCGATCGCCTGGTGCATGCCCTCGTTGTAGCGCCGGCCGGCGAGCATGCGGCCGGTGTGCTCGTCGACAATCAGGATCTCGCCGTTCATGACGACGTAGTCCTTGTCCTTCTTGAACAACTCCTTGGCCTTGATCGCGTTGTTCAGGTAGCCGATCAACTGGGTGTTCGCGGCCTCATAGAGGTTGTCGATGCCCAGCAGGTCCTCGACCTTCTCGATCCCGGGCTCCAGGATGCCGACGGTCTTCTTCTTCTCGTCGACCTCGTAGTCGCCGCGACCGGGTTTGCCGTCCTTGTCCTTCTCCGCGCGGTCCAGCCGCTGCACGATCTTGGAGAACTCGACGTACCACTTGGTCGCGGCATCCGCCGGGCCGCTGATGATCAGCGGGGTCCGGGCCTCGTCGATCAGGATCGAGTCGACCTCGTCGACGATCGCGAAGCGGTGGCCGCGCTGGACCAGTTCCTCGGTCGACCAGGCCATGTTGTCGCGCAGGTAGTCGAAGCCGAACTCGTTGTTGGTGCCGTAGGTGATGTCCTTGGCGTACTCGGCCCGTCGCTGGTCGGGGGTCATGCTGGCCAGGATGACCCCGGTCTCCAGGCCGAGGGCGCGGTGCACGCGGCCCATCAGCTCCGATTGGTAGCCAGCGAGGTAGTCGTTGACCGTGACGACGTGGACGCCCTTGCCCTCCAGGGCGTTGAGGTAGCTCGGCAGGGTCGCGACCAGGGTCTTTCCCTCACCGGTGCGCATCTCGGCCACGTTGCCCAGGTGCAGCGCCGCGCCACCCATGATCTGCACGTCGAAGTGCCGCTTGCCGATGGTGCGCTTACTGGCCTCACGGACCGCCGCGAACGCCTCGGGCAGCAGGGAATCAAGGCTCTCGCCGTCGGCGAGCCGCTTCTTGAACTTGTCCGTCTCCTCGCGCAACTCCTCATCGGACAGCGCTTCGAAGTCCTCCTCGAGGAGGTTCACCTGGTTCGCGATCGCCTGCAACTTCTTGAGGGTGCGGCCTTCGCCGGCACGCAGCACCTTCTCGACAACCTTGGGCACAAGCTCTCCTGCAATGGGTGGACAGACCTACCAAGACTAACGGGCGTGGGCCGGATCACCGTTCCCACACCAAAACCGGATGCGCGTGCGGCCGCGTCCGTGGTTGCCTGCTGGGGTGGATGACGCCTTCCTGGCCGCGACCGTCCCCGTGTTGACCGTCCCCTCCCCGACCGGTGACCACGTGACGCTGCGCGCCCACGCACCGCGCGACGTACCGGCGATCGTGGCGATGTGCACCGATGAGCGGATGCGCCGCTTCGTGCCGTTGCCCAGCCCGTACGCCGGGCCCCAGGCCCTCGCGTTCCTGGACTCCGTGGCCGCCGGCTGGCGCGACGATTCCATCCTGGCCTGGGCGATCGACGTCGACGGATCGTTCGCCGGGTCGGTGAATCTCAAACTGGTGGCCCCCGGGACCCGGGAGATCGGCTTCAGCCTGCACCCGGCGTACCGCGGGCAGGGTCTGATGACCCGGGCGGTGCGCACGGTGCTGGATTACGCGTACGACGGGCTCGGGCTGGGCACCGTCCTGTGGCGCGCCGCGGTAGGCAACTGGGCCTCCCGTCGCGTCGCATGGGCGAACGGCTTCACCGTGGACGGCACCTGGCCGGCCAGCCACCCGGTCGGCGACGGCGAGGTCGCCGGGACGTGGCTGGGTCACCGGCACGCGACCGATCCGGGGGAACCGAAACTGCCGTGGTGGGAGCCAGCGGTCCTGGAAGGCGACGGGGTCCGGCTGCGGCCGTGGCGGGAATCGGACGCGGGCGTGCAGACCGACGACGAGACGACGGTGCGGTTCTGGGGTCGCGCCGCACCCGGCGCTGGCTCGTTTGCCGAGGTGCTGACCAGCCAGCAGGAGCGGATGGCCGGGGGTGACGCGATCTTCTGGTGCACCGCGTCGGCGATCGACGACCAGCCGCTCGGCGGGATCGAACTGGTCAATCTGGCGACCCACGACCGGTGGGGACGGGGCCGCTTGGGCTACTGGCTGCACCCGTCGGCCCGTGGCCGAGGCGCGCTCGGGAAGGCATTGGAGCTGCTCATTCCGCACGCGTTCGGCGAGCTGGGTCTGCAACGCCTCGAAGCCGGGGTCGACCAGGAGAACACCGCCTCGCTGCGGGTGCTGCGCCGGGCGGGCTTCCGGCTCATCGGCACGGAGAAGAACGCCCTGACGTACGTCGGCACCCGGGTCAGCGACGCCGTCCAGTTCGAGGTGTCCGCTTCCGACGATCGCGAGGCGCAGCGGGTCGAACCGCGGATCGCGCCGGTGCTCCTCACCGAGCGATTGCGGCTGCGGCCGTGGCGATCCGACGACGCACCTCGCCCGGGCCAGGAGAGAGACGAGCTCAGCGAGCGCTTCATGCCGGCCAACGCCCAACCCGGGCCGGCGCTGCCGTGGGAGCAGTGGTTCGCGCGGCGCCAGCGACTGACCGACAGCGGCGAGGTCACGTGCTGGTGCATCGCCGACGCGACCACCGACGAACCGCTGGGCGACATCCTGCTCTTCGGGTTCGACGAGAACGTCAAGGGCAACGCGGAACTCGGCTACTGGCTGCACACGAATGCTCGTGGGCACGGCTATGTCGACGAAGCAGTCGAGGCGGTCGTGCGCTGGGCGTTCGCCGACGGGGGCCTGACCCGGCTGCACGCGGGCACCGACACGGATAACGTCGCGTCCCAGAACGTCCTGCGCAGAGCGGGTTTCAAACTCTGGGGCAGCGATCGGCAGAACTGGACCCGGATGGACGGCACCGCGTCCGACGGCACGTTCTTCGAACTGCTGGCCACCGATGACCGAGAAGCGCAGCGGGCCACGCCACCGCCGACGCTGCACACGGACCGCGTGTGGCTGCGCCCGTTCTCGCGCCACGATGCCGAACGAATGACGCAGGCGCAGGCCGACCCTGTCTTCCGGCATTGGTTCAACTCGACCCCTCGATCAGTCGAACTCAACCGCGAGCGCGCCGCACAGCGGTCGCTGATCGACACCGGCCGGTGGGGAATCGGATGGGTGATCTGTGCACCCGGTAGCGATGAGCTGGCCGGCGGGATCAGCATCCAGAACATCGAGAACGGCGAGGCCGAGATCGGCTACTGGATGCACCCGGACGCCCGCGGCAAGGGTCTGATGAGCGCAGCACTGCGCGAAGTGACCCGGTGGGCGTTCGCCGACGGCGGCTTCCGGCACCTCGCGGTGCAGGTCGCCGAGGGCAACGAGGCCTCGATCCGGGTCGCGCTCGCCGCCGGCTACCGACCGGTCGGAGCGTGGCACCAGCGCGAGGTCCTCGGCGACGGAAGGGTGGTCGATCTCCTCGCGTTCGACCGGGTGCCGTAGCGTCCAGACGCGTGAGCGAACGCCTCGAACGGTCGGGGGCCGAGATCGGCAACCTCTATCCGTGGTTCACCGCCAGCCTCATCCCCCGGGCCATCGCCTGGGTGTCCTCGATCAGCGCCGATGGGGTGCCCAATCTCGCGCCGCACTCCTTCACGACCGTGGCCGGCGTGGATCCGCCGACGTTGTGCTTCGTGTCGGTGGGCGCCAAGGACACGCTGGCCAACGTGCGCGCGACCGGCGAGTTCGTGCTGCAGATCGGTCGCTGGTCGCAGTTGGCCCAGATGAATGACAGTGCCACCCCGTTTCCGGCCGACCAGGACGAGTTCACGGCTGCGCACCTCGCCACGACACCCAGCACCGTGGTGCGGCCCCCGCGGGTGGCCGATGCGCCGGTCGCTTTTGAGTGCCGGGCCAGCGGCGAGCACGTCATCGGCGACTGCGTGATGGTCTTCGGCGAGGTGGTGCACCTGTCGGTGGATCCGGCCGTCCTGGCTGAGGACGGACTGCCCGACGCACGTGCTCTTGACCCGCTCTCCCGCCTCGGCCGCAGCGAGTGGGGCCGGCTGGGTCAAGTCTTCGCGACCGACCGGATTACGTTGCCGCAGTGGGATTCCGGGCGCCGGTCGCCCGAGGTCGACTAGATCGGCCGGCCCTCGCTCAGGCCGCCAGCCCCGGGGTCTGGGGGCGCGCCGTACCCGTGCGCACCGGCTGGTGCAGCACACCGAGGGCCTCCTGCCCGATGAGTCGCCCCAACTCGGCGTACGCCGCGAACTGGCCCTCGTCGAACCACTGGTCCGCGGTGCTGTCGTAGGGGAACACCTCATGACCCTTGGTATTGGCGTAGGTCATCAACCACGGCGGGCAGCCTTGCCACAGCACCGCTTTGGCGAAGATGAGACGTCCACGGCGGTGTTGCGGATCCAGGCCGGAAGCAGCCGGGTAGTCGATACGTCCCTCGAGCACACAACCTTTGGTGATCCGGGCGTTCAGAGCGGCAAAGTCATCAGCAGGGCCGAATGGTGCCCCGGTGCCCGGTGCGAGATCCTGCAGCGCGCCGTCGTCAAAGGTGATCTGCACACCCAGTTCGGCTTCTGCCAGCCGCACGGCCTCCCCCAGGCCGGACAGGTTGGGTGGGGTGTCGCCACCCGCATCGATGCACACGATGGTGTGGCAGCGGCGCCGTAACGCCTCGACCAACCCGAGGTTCTCGTAGTGGCCCCCGTCGGTAACCTGCACCAGACGTCCCCACGCCGGATGCAGACCCAGCAACTCGGCGTACAGATATCCGGCGCCACGGTAGGTGGGCAGATTGAACCGCCACGCGTAGCCCGGGCCGCGCTCGCTGGCCGCCACCTGACTGCTGCGGGCCATGAACTCCGGATTGGGCAACCACGTGCCCAGCCGGGCACCGGAGATGGCCAGAAGTTTCTCGATGCCGGTGCTCGAGCGGCCCATGCTGGAGGCGAATGCGCCGCCGCTGGTGGCCACGGCTGCCTGAACGGTCAGATCCCGCTGGACCCGCCCGCGCACCAACCGCGCCAGGTCGCCCGTCGCGATCCACCCGACGTCGGGGCCACCCACGAAGTCGGGACCGATGGTGTACGACGTCGCGGTCAGGCCGGCTTCACCCTGCGCGGCACCGCTGAGCGTGGTTGCGGCGGCGAAGACGAACTGTGGTGTCGCCGTCGTGCCGAACTTCTGCAGCTGGGTGAACTCACCGAAGTCGTAGGGCCGGGCACCGGGTCGGCCGGATGCGGGCGGCCGGACCGCAAAGGCCCGTGCGAGCCGCCGCCGGTAGAACGGATGCAGGCTGCTGCTGGTGACGTCGAGGTTGGCCAGCATCAACCACAGCAGACTGATCGCGATCAGGAGCGCGAGCACCGCCCGGCCGTCGCCACCGGACAACCGGTTCTCGAATGCCCAGACGGCCACGCCGCCGAAGGTCACCACCCAGGCCAGTGCGATCACCGCCAGCGTCGCAACGACGATCAGCAGTTGCAACATGCCGCGTGGGACCGCAGCGGGTGCGCCCTGACCGCCCTTGCCGAACCAGCCCGCCACCTTGGCGAAAATCCCCCGCCTGCGCCACAGGATGGTCGCCACGACGGCGGCGTAGTTCACCAGAGCTACGACCGAGCCGGTCCAGACCAGGTGACGCGTCGATCCTTCGAACAGCGCATCGGCAACGCGCATGACGCTGGGTGCGGCGATGGTCACCAGGACGGTGAGTAGGAGCGCAGCGCAGACCCCGGTGGCCAGCCGCATCATCAGCCAGCGCCACCGGTCGGGCCCCGTGCGCTCCGTGCTGCCCGCGGTGGAATCGGGCAACCGGCCGTACTCACACACACACGCGCCGAAGATCGCGACCAGGAACGTCACCGAAAGAATCGCCACCAACCACCACGCGCCCTGGTTGAGCGGCACGTCCCGGTTGCCGACCGGACTGATCGCAGCCAACGGCACTCTCGCGTACAACGCTCCGGCGAGGATGCCGAAGACCACGGCCGGGCACCACAACAGCAGTTGGGTGACCACGAGGCACCGCGCCAGCGTTCCCAGGGCCACCACGAGCGCACCGGGAGTGTCTGCGATGTAACTGGAGTGCCGTCGGATCCACTCGTACTCCTCGCTGCTCTCGCCGAAGACCTGACCGAGCCGACGCGGCGCCGGCGGCTCGTCGTTGCGACCCAACGCCTGCAGATAAGCGCCCGCGGTATAGCCGCCGCCGGAGACCGACACGACGTAGTCGGGCTCGACCGCGGGATGCAGGTCCTTCGGAGGGCGGGTCAGCTGCTGCATCGCGCCGAGGGCCACACTGGCCGAACGCACGCCACCACCGGACAGGCAGATCGCCGTACCAGGCCCGGATCCGGGTCCGAAGGGCGTCACGGCGGCAGGCACATACGCCCGGCGCCATCGCGCTCCTTGCTGGTCGCCGTCCGGGGCAGCCGCGGAGTGCGGGGCGATCTGCACGACGTAGTTCCCGGCGTGCGTACGCCGATCGCTCAGGCGCCGTCGCGCGGTGAGCACCCGCGCGAGGACCAACGGGCCGACGATTAGCGCGATGGATGCCGGCACCAACCCCACCAGCGCCGCCGTGGCAAGGACGGCGAGGATCGGTGGCGCCGCCGTACCGGTCATCAACAACACGTCGCGCACCAGGTGGGCCAGGGCTGCGCCCACCGCGCACAGCGCAGCGCCGCCACCGAGCCAGCGGGCGTATGGCGTCCACGCGAAGCAGTAGGCAAGTGTCCCCCACCCGCCGAGCAGCAGCAGATAACCAACGGGGTACAGCAGGCTGGGTGCAGGTGCGGACACCGGCCGGGGATCTGCGAGGCCCACGTCCTGGTGGTGCGCCAGGCACCAGGCCAGCACCACCGCCCCCGCAGTGATGGCGATGATCAACGCGGCCAGGGTGCGGCCGCGGGCGTGGCGTTGCTCGGCGGGAAACGCGACCGGTAGTCCGGCACGAATGATCACGGCTCCTCCGTCCGGCTGTGGTGGCCGGCCGGTCCGCGACCGGCCACCACAACTCACCGATCAGGAGGCACCGACCGGGGACCTACGGACATGCCCGCGCAAGAATTTTCCGGACTCAGTCGTGGGGCGTCTCCGGCGCCGTGGTGTGGCTGGCGATCGAGCGCGTCCGGGCGTACAGCCACACGATGAGGCCGGCGAACACGATGACGCCCAGCCAGTTGGCGATCGTGGTAAACCCGTCCCCCATGACCGCCAGCGGCTCGTCGTTGCCGGTGGCCGCCACGATGCCGGCGAACAGCACGCCGTACAGACTCTCCCCCACGATCAACCCGGTGGCCATCAGGATGCCCAACCGCTTGCGGAACTGCGGGTTCGGGCCCCGGGCCGCCCAGTTGTCGTAGATCCGGCCGAGGAAGGCACCAATCGGAATGATCAAGGTCAGCGCCATCGGCAGATACATGCCCATACCGACGGCCAGCGGCGGCAGCCGCAGGTTGCTCGTGGTCTTGCCGAGGACTTCGTCGATCGCGATCACCACGGCACCGATGAGTGCGCCGAGGCCGATCAACGACCAGTTCAAGGAACCGCCGAAGACACCCTTGACCAACGCGGAGATGAGCGCGGCTTGCGGTGCGGCGAGCGCATCCGCCTTTGCCCCCGGCGCGCCCTGGAAACCGAAGGCGGTCTGCATCAGCTCCAGCACCGGAGGGATGATCAGCGATCCGAAAGCCACGCCGATGATCAGCGCGACCTGCTGTTTCCACGGGGTGGCCCCGACCAGTTGTCCGGTCTTGAGGTCCTGCAGGTTGTCGTTGGAGATGGTCGCCACGCCGAAGACCACGGCCGTCGTGAACAGCGTGTAGGCGACCAGTGCTTCCAACTCGTTGCCGCTGGCTCCGCCGTACGTCACCTTGATCAGCAGGGCCGCGGTGATCGCGACCAGGATGCCGACGCCGGAGATGGGACTGTTCGATGAGCCGATCAGCCCGGCCATATAGCCACAGACGGCCGCGATCAGCAGCCCGGCCACCAGCACGAAGACGACACTCACCGCGATGATGCCCCCGGCGCTGCCGGCCAGAGCAGTGTCCTTGACGAAATCCCACAGGAGCAGACCGATCGGGATCAGGAAGAGCACCGAGACCGCGGCGACGATCTGGATCGGGATGTCCCGCTCGGTGATGTCCACCTCGTGGCCCGTACGCCGCTCGCGGGACGAGGCGACCGCCTCCACCACCCCGCGCACCACCGGACCGATCAGCTTCAGCAAGGTCCACACCGCCGCCACGGCAATCGCACCGGCACCCACGAAACGCACGTCCGAAGCGAAGACCCCACTGACGGTGTCCATGATGTCGCCGGTGGCCGGGACCTTGCCGCTGGTGCGGATCGGCAAGATCACGAAGAAGGAGATGACCAGGCCGACGAGCATCGCGATCCCGACGGTGATACCCACCAGATGTCCGACACCGATCAGCGCCAGCGACAAGCTGGCCCCGAACATGGTCCCGCCGGACCCGACCCGGAAGGCTGCCGCCAGCGAATTGCTGACGACCTTCAGCGACGCCAGGAGAGAGAAGGCTGCGGCGGAGACGGCACCCATGACGATGACGTGCAGACCGGCTTTGCTCTCTTCGGCGCCACCACTGCTGTCGCCCACTTTGAGCACCTCGGCGCCGGCGACCCCTTCCGGATAGGGCAGATCCGACCCGGTCACCAGCGCCCGGCGCAGCGGGATGGAATACATCACCCCCAGCGTGCCGCCCACCGCGCACACGGCCACGGTGATCCAGTACGGGAAGCCGGTCCACCAGCCGATCATGATCAGGCCGGGCAGCACGAAGATGATCGCTGACAGCGTGCCCGCCGCCGAGGCGATGGTCTGCACGATGTTGTTCTCGACGATGGAGTGATCGGCGAAGTAGCGCAGCACCGCCATCGAGATGACGGCCGCGGGGATGGCGGTGGCGAAGGTCAGGCCCACCTTCAGCCCCAGATAGACGTTCGCGGCGGTGAACACCAAGGTGATGATTCCGCCGAGAATCACACTGCGGACTGTCAGTTCACGGACCTGGCCTGCCGCCCGGGGAGTTTCGGTGCTGGTGGTCATCTTTCTTACGATATGACCGCACGATCGCCACGTATACGACAAAACGTGCCCACCCCGGATCGGGGTGGGCACGTGTGAGGTGACAGGTCAGCCAGCGACCAGGGAGTCGGCGTGCTCGTCCTGCTCGCTCGTCGCGGCCTCGATATCGAGGTGGATCACGCCGTAGGACCAGCCGCGTCGGCGGTACACCACGGACGGCTTGTCGGTGTCGGCGTCGTGGTAGAGGTAGAAGTCGTGCCCGACGAGTTCCATCTCGGCCAGCGCCTGGTCAACCGTCATGGGTTCGGACTCGTGCACCTTCTCACGCAGTTCGATCGGGCACCCCTCGTCCCCGCCGACCTTGCGGATGTGCTCAGGAAGTTCGTCCGTAACCGGCTCCGGTGGGGCGGCGATCTCGTCCAGAACCGTTGCCGCGTCGCGCAGGGATTCAGCGCTCTTGCGACCGCGGTGCACGACTCGCTTGTCGTGGCGCCGACGCAGCCGCTCGCCGAGTTTCGTGGTCGCAAGGTCGAGTGCGGCGTACTCATCGCCAGCTGCCGCTTCAGCACGGATGACCGATCGCTTGGCGTAGCACGTGATCTCGATGCGCTCAGCTTCCTTGGCCTGTCGCGGATTCGCCTCGTGGGTGACGACGACATCGCAGCGGGTGACGCGCGGGTCGAGCTGCGGAACTTTCGCGAGCTTATCGGCGATGTGGCGACGGAAGCGTTCGGGCACCGTGACGTGACGTCCGGTGATGGTGATCTCCATGGCGACCTCCTAGGGCCGTGGTGTCGGTGATTCGTCGCAGGCGGGCGGGGCCGCTGGTCGCCACATCACCTCCCGGTCCGGGAGCAGTCGCACCCCTCCGTCGGCGCCCGGCCGACGGTGAGGTTCTTCATGACCTGACGTTAACTCGCAAAGGCCCGTGACGGAACCGTTATCCGGCGCGTCGTGGTGGTTGATCACTCTTCGAACAGGTTCATCCCAGGCGCCGGACCTCGCCGCGGACCGGTGGTGCGTGGTGTAGCGGCCAGTGTGACGGCGACCACGTGTGCGACTCCGACGCTGCGCAATGCGCGCGCCGATTCCGCCAGCGTGGCGCCCGTGGTCACCACATCGTCGGCGAGAACACAGACCTGGCCGACGAGGACGTCCGCAGCACGCTGGCGGACCCGCAAGGCACCTGCGAGGTTGTGTGCTCGCTCGGCGCTGTGCAGACCAGCCTGGTCCCGGACGCGGCGGGTATAGCCCAGCGCATCGATCACCGGCAGCACCGGGTCTGCGCCCGAAGCGGTGAGCACCAGGTCGCGAAGCGGGTCCCGGCCCCGCGCACGACGGGCCGCGGGGCTGGAGGGTGCGGGCACGACGTACACGCATCGACCCGACGAAAGACGTTCAGCGACAACGTCATCCAAGCCAACGCCGGCCCGCAGGGCGCGACCCAGCCACGCGCCGAGCAGCTCCCGCAGATCGGTCCGCCCCTGGTCCTTGTACGCCGGGAGCAACTCGCGCACGACCCCGGCGTACGGCGTCGCGGACCAGGTGGGCGGGAACCCGTGGGGGCACGGGTCGGGGACGGACCAGAACGGCGACAACCGGCCCGCTTCACGCACCTGGTGGGCGCACAGCGCGCAGATGAGCACTCCGGGCTCGCCGCACGCACACCGTCTGGGCATCGCCAGATCGGCGACTTCCGCCAGCAACGTCCTCACACCGTGTCGCCAGCTCATCCGGCCAGCGTGCCGGGTGCGCTGCGCGGGCGCCTCGCGTGACTGTGGAAAACCTCAGGTGCCGGGGACCACGAGGTCGCTCAGCCCACTCATCGGCGACCAGGTGGCCCCTTCGTGAATGAGAACCTGCCCTGCGGTCGTGATCAGATAGACGTCGCTCGGGCCGTCGCCCACGCCCCGGATCGCCAGGAGCGGCTGCTTCGGGTCCTGCCCGAGATCTTCCAGCAGGCCACCGATCGGCACCTGGACCGCCTGCACCGCACCGTTGTCCGCGATGCTGCGCGCCAAAACACCCAGGGTGCTGTCGTCCAACCAGGTGACGTCCCGCACCTCCTGAAGCCCGTCACCGACGACCAGCGGCGTCGAGAGCGCCGTGGGATGCCCCGAGGCGTCCCGGATGATCGATGACACGTTGATATGGGTCGCTCCGGAGTCCGATCGCACCACCATCGCGATCCGGTCACCGTCGGCAGCAACCGCAATGGCGGTAATGGTGGCCGCACCCAGCCATGGGAGGTCGACGGGTTGCGGCGGCGCGGACTGCGGAGGGTCGGAGGTCGAGATGAACCACACGGCCGAACCGGCGCTACCTGGGGCGGGGGTGAGCGGCGTACCGGCCACCCAGATCTCCGACGGGGTGCGGCTGGCGAAACTGGGTCTGGTCAACTGCGTGCCGAAGACCGGTCGCGTGAACTGACGGCCCGCGACCCACCGCGACATGGTGGTCCCATCCGCGGACACTGCGACCACTTGGCGTCCGTCCGCCGATACCCCGAGCTGCGTCCATGTCTTGGCGACCGAAGGCAGCGCCACCGACGATGACCCACCCGCGGAGGCGCCGGCGGCGGGATTGAACCAGCGCAACTGGTCGGCGGACCGGGCGATGAGCTCGGTGCGGTTCACCTGCACCACGGTGTACCCGAGATCTTCCGGTGACGTCGGGTCCTGCGGCAGGTCAGGTGTCTCCAGCCGCGCCGCACCATCGACCGTGATGACGACCGAGCGCACGCCACGGGTCAGGGAGAGGGTCGCGAGCATCTGCGCCCACAACGCGGTGCGCTGCGCCGGACTGGCAGTGAGCGCCGCCGAGGTCAGGTCAACTGTCGCAACGCCGGTCGAGGTGTCCACCGGGACCGCGTCCACCCGCAGCAGGGTGCCCTGCGGCATCTGGGCGGTCACGACCGGCGACAGGTAGGCCGGCGGGGGCCGCAGCACGGCACGCGCGAGCGCTGTTGTCAGGCCGCTCAAGGGGAACCACCGCACATCGGCCACCAACGTCTTGGTGGCCGGAACGGCGTAATAGACCTTCTGTGCGGTGTAGCTGACGTCGAAGTCGTCCTGGCTGATCCATGCTCCGAAACCCTTGGGAAGTGCACTGATGCGCCACTGCCCATCGACCCGTTGCATGGTGAAGGAACCGGTGCGGGTCTGCGGAGTCGCCGTGTCGCGCAGTCGTCCGTCGGCATCCAGGAGCGCGCTCTGGCGGGCCGTCACCGAGACGGTCCGGGCGTCGGTCATGGAGTCCACGAAGTCGCGCTCCCCGGTGTTGATGGACAGCTCCTTCTTCGGATCCCAGGTCGCAGAGGCCGCACCGGTGAGGAACTCCCGGGCCACCGAGTAGTCATCGGTCGTGTAGGCGTTGGCGCGCAGGAAACCGCGCACGATGTCGCGGGCGGAGGCATCCGTCGCCGGACCCGGTGGTCGTACGTTGACCACGGGAGCGGGCTCGGGCGCGATCGAGGCACGCGCTTGCACCGGACTGCTCGACGGCAGACCGCTGCAGGCGCTGAGCGTCCCGACCATGGCCAGCGCCAGGAGAACGAGCAGGAGGCGGGTACGGCGCATCAGGACTGACCGCCTTCGCCGCCCCTGGGCGCGGCACCGCTGACCAGAGTGCTTCCGATGGTCAGGCTGTTGCCCGGCGGCATCACCCGCCCGACCTCGGAGTCATCCGGCGCCAACGGCAGCGGGGACCGGGCGATGGGGACGCCGGCGCGGGTGGGCAGCGTCAACCGGAAACAGGCGCCGTTTCCTGGTTCCCCCCACGCCTGCAACCAGCCATCGTGCATCCGTGCGTCCTCCAGGGAGATCGCTAGACCCAGCCCCGTCCCACCGGTCGTGCGGGCACGTGCCGGATCAGCGCGCCAGAAGCGGTTGAACACCCGGGCGGCGTCCCCCGGGGCCAGCCCGACCCCGTGGTCGCGGACCGTCAGGGCCACAGCGGTCTCGTTCGAGGCCACGGCCACCTCGATCGGTCGGCCCTCCGCGTGCTCGATCGCATTGCTGACCAGGTTGCGCACGATGCGCTCGATCCGGCGCTTGTCCATCGGGGCGACCGCCGGGCGACGCGCCTGCAACCGCAGACTGGTGTGCGCCCGGGCTGCGAGCGCAGCGGCCGCATCGACGGCACTGGCCGCGATATCGCGCAGATCGGCGGGTTCCAGTTGCACGGCCGCCGCACCGGCGTCGAACCGGGAGATCTCCAGCAGATCGGTCAACAGACCCTCGAACCGGTCCAGTTCGCGACTCAGCAACTCCGCCGAGCGCGCCACCGGCGCCGTGAAGTCGTCGCGACTGGCATAGATCATGTCGACGGCCATCCGGATGGTCGTCAGCGGTGTCCGCAGCTCGTGGGAGACATCGGAGGTGAACCGCTGCTGCAGCGTCGACAGATCCTCCAACTGTCTGATCTGCCGTTGCAGGCTGTCGGCCATCGCATTGAAGGAGGTCGCCAGACGGGCCAGGTCGTCTTCGCCGCCAGCCGGCATCCGTTCATTCAGCGCCCCGGCGCTCAGTCGCTCGGCCACGTGAGCAGCCGACCGCACCGGCGCGACGACCATCCGGGTCACCAGATACGCCAGGGCCGCGAGCGCCAGCACCAGCGCGATCCCACCGAAGACGAAGGTGTTGCGCACGATGGTCAGGGTCTGCGCCTCGACGTCCATCGGGAAGATGAAGTAGAGGTCGTAGGCACCGGCGTTGGGCACTTCCAACCGACTGCCGATCAGGACCGCCGGGATCTTGCTGCGACCACCACTGTCCGGGACGGTGATGATCTTGACCTGCTCGTGATCGGGATCCTCTTTCAGCGCGAGCCGGATATCCGCCGGGATCATCTCCGGATCAGCGCCCTGGGTGCTGACATCGCCCAGCGACACCGCCGTGTTGCCCTCGGCCTGGATGATGACGACCCGCCGCGAGGTGTCCGAACCTGGCGAGGCGACCTGCTGGGCGATCTGCCGGGCAGCCACGCGCAGCGATGTGAGGTCCGTGCGGTCTCCGTTGGAGAACGTGTTCTGGGCGATCTGACGCTGCGATTGCGCTTCCTGCTGCGCGGAGTTGATCGCGTTGGTGACCAGGCCGTCCGCGATGCGTTGGTACATGTACGAACCAATGGCGAGCGTGAAAAGCGCACCGACGATGGTGGTGATGGCGACCACCCGGAAATGCAGCGAGCGGCGCCAGAACCGGGCCAGGGACCGCATGGGGTTCAGCCCGCCGGACGATCAGGCGGGGGCGCCGGCCTTGTAGCCGACTCCCCGCACGGTCAGCACGATCTCCGGGTGCTCCGGATCGCGCTCGATCTTGGCCCGCAGGCGCTGCACGTGCACGTTGACCAGTCGGGTGTCGCCCGCGTGGCGGTAACCCCAGACCTTCTGCAGAAGCTCTTCGCGGCTGAACACCTTCCACGGCTTGCGCGCGAGGGTGACCACCAGGTCGAACTCCAAGGGGGTAAGCGCAATCGCCTCGTCCCCCCGGTGCACCGAGTGCCCGGTGATGTCGATCGACAGGTTACCGATACGCAGGGTGTCGTCGACACCGTCGCGCTCGTCGGTACGGCGCAACCGGGCGTGCACCCGGGCGATGAGTTCCTGCGGTTTGAACGGCTTGGTGATGTAGTCATCGGCCCCCGCGTCCAACCCGGCAACTACGTCCACGGTGTCGGTGCGAGCGGTCAGCATCACGATGGGAACCCCGGACTCGGCGCGCAACTGCTGGCAGACCTGCACCCCATCCAGGCCGGGCAGCATGACATCCAGAAGGACTACATCGGGCTTGAACGACCGGAACGCTTCGAGGGCGCCACTGCCGTCGGGGCAATGACCAACATCCCAGCCTTCACCGCGCAGCACGATGCCCAGCATCTCGGCCAGCGACGGATCGTCGTCGACCACCAATACCCGTGCGTTCATATCGCCCCAAGTGTCACATACGCACTGGGGTACGCCGATCAGCCAGTGATCGGCGTACCCCACGTCGCGGGTTGGCTCGGTGAGCGAGGAACCAATTAGTACCGGTAGTGCTCCGGCTTGTACGGACCCGCCACGTCCACACCGAGGTACTCGGCCTGGGCCTTGGTCAGCTCGGTCAGGTCGACTCCCAGGGCACCCAGGTGCAACCGGGCGACCTTCTCGTCGAGGTGCTTGGGCAGCACGTAGACCTGCTTGTCGTAGTCACCGTTCTTGGTGAACAACTCGATCTGCGCGATGGTCTGGTTGGAGAAGCTGTTGGACATCACGAAGCTCGGGTGCCCGGTCGCGTTACCCAGGTTCATCAGTCGGCCCTCGGACAACACGATGATGCTGTCGCCGTTCTCGAAGGTCCACTCGTGCACCTGCGGCTTGATCTCGGTCTTGATGACGCCGGGGACCTTCGCCAGACCGGCCATGTCGATCTCGTTGTCGAAGTGACCGATGTTGGACACGATCGCCTTGTTCTTCATCTTGGTCATGTGCTCGGCGCGGATGACGTCGTAGCAACCCGTCGTCGTGACGTAGATGTCGGCGATGTCGAGGACGTCTTCGAGGCGCGCGACCTGGAAGCCCTCCATCGCGGCCTGCAGCGCACAGATCGGGTCGACCTCGGTCACAATGACCCGCGCGCCCTGACCGGCGAGAGACTGCGCGCAGCCCTTGCCGACGTCGCCGTAGCCACACACGACCGCGACCTTGCCACCAATCAACACGTCGGTCGCCCGGTTCAGGCCGTCGATCAGGCTGTGCCGGCAGCCGTACTTGTTGTCGAACTTGGACTTGGTGACCGAGTCGTTGACGTTGATCGCCGGGAAGAGCAGTTCGCCGGTGCCCGCCAATTCGTACAGGCGGTGGACGCCGGTGGTGGTCTCCTCGGTGACACCGCGGATACCTTCAGCGACAGTCGTCCACTTCTTCGGGTCCTGCGCCAGGGTCCGGCGCACGAGGTCCTTGAAGACACCGAACTCCTCGGAGTCCTCCTCGGTCGTGGCCGGGACAGCGCCGGCGATCTCCCAGTCGCGGCCCTTGTGGACCAGCATCGTGGCGTCGCCGCCATCGTCCAGGATCATGTTCGGGCCTTCTTCACCCGGCCAGGTCAGGATCTGCTCGGTGCAGTCCCAGTACTCCGGCAGGGTCTCGCCCTTCCACGCGAAGACGGGGACACCCTGCGGGTCCTCTGGCGTGCCGTTCGGGCCGACGACAACCGCCGCGGCGGCCTCGTCCTGGGTGGAGAAGATGTTGCACGAGGCCCAGCGGACCTGCGCACCGAGCGCGACCAGCGTCTCGATGAGGACGGCGGTCTGCACGGTCATGTGCAGCGAACCGGCGATGCGGGCGCCGCGCAGCGGCTGGGCTGCGGCGTACTCCTCACGCAGCGACATCAGGCCGGGCATTTCGTGCTCGGCGAGGCGGATCTGGTGTCGGCCGGCCTCAGCAAGCGAAAGATCGGCGACCTTGAAGTCAAAAGGCTTGGTGTCGGGTGTGGTGTCAACGGACATAGACAACTCCTGGTGATGGTTCGGTGGACTACCCGGCGCTGCCCTTCTGGGCCTCGCTACTGCGGCGGTCATCACCCGCGCCGGCGCATCGATTCTAGCGAGGTCTGCCCGCAGTGCCGCTTCCTACGGTGAGGACACGCGATCAGGTTCACAATTTCGCGCAGTGTCCGGCGACTTCCGTCGATCTCTTGTGAGCCGGCTCACGGAGGCGCCCCGTGGCCGCCCGTTCGCCTACGCCACCGTAGGTGTAGGTAATGTGACGTGCGGCACGGCCGCCACTGCCCCTCCGGGCCACCCGCAGGGGCCGACGAAGACCGGCTCCGCCCCCGCTGGCCTGCGGAAAAGAACCTCTTGTGATTTAGCACACACCGTGCCATGGTTAATCCACCTACGTAACCGTAACCAGTTCTGGACGGTGTCCAGATATCGCAGGAGGCTTCATGAATTCCGCCGTACGCCGCGCTGCTGTTCTCGCCGGAGCGGGTGCCCTCGTGGCTTCCGCCTCGGCGCTCGTGACACCGGCGGCTCACGCCGTCGGGGCTGGTACTGGCCAGTACAACTGCACCTCGACTCTGAAGGGCAGCCCGATCTCGGTGGGCACCTGGACCGCTGCGGTCGCCGCGTTCAGCCCGTCGTCGGTTGCCAGGGGCGCCACCATCTCGACTCCGCTGGTCACCGGTGTGATCAGTGCTCCGGCGCAGGCCGCCGCGCTCCTGCAGGCCAAGGGCATCGTGTACATGCAGGGCACCGTGACCGTGAAGTACTCGGCGACCGGCGCCGTCGCGAACCCCGGTGCCCGCAGCACCACTGTTGCGGCGCCGCTGGCCGTGGTGCCTTCGTCCAACAACGCGCTCGGTGTGGCTCTGGTCGGCGGACCGATCACCGACACCGCCGCGAACAAGGCTGGCACTGTCACCTACGCGACGACGTCCGTGTCGGGCACGTTCAAGACCAACAAGGGCACCACGCTACCGATCAGCTGCACCCCTGTCGGCGGTCCGGTCACCATCGCGACGGTGACCGTCAAGTAGCACTCGTCACCAGCAAGTACGTCAGCGGCGTCGTCCCCCCGGGCGACGCCGCTGACGTATTCGTATTCGGCGCTCAGGTCGCTGCTCCTGATGGGCATGACCGCCACCCATCGCGCCGGATACCACCTGGGTATCTACCTGCTTGCCTTGTTGTTGCTGTTCGGCGTCACCCGTGTCGTCGATGCGTCCGCACACCAGCCGCCGTCGCCCACCACGACCCAGGAACGCTGACCCAGCATTCGTGACCTGGGTCAGTACACCTGCTCGCCATCTGAACCACTGAGGTAGCAACGCGCCGGCAGGCGGGACAATGCAGACATGCAGTCCCGGACCGATACGACCTCACCGGTCACCGCCGCCGACATCGATGCCGCAGCGGACCGCCTGCACTCCGTCGTACGCCCGACGGCTCTGGAGTTCAGCCCGCGCCTGTCGGCTGCCACCGGGGCCCGGGTCTACCTGAAACGCGAAGACCTGCAGTCGGTGCGCTCCTACAAGGTGCGCGGCGCGTTCAACCTGATGACCGGCCTCGACCCCGAAGCCCGTCGCACCGGGGTGGTCTGCGCAAGCGCCGGCAACCACGCCCAGGGTGTCGCACTGGCCTGCCGCACGCTGGAGATCCCCGGTCGCATCTACCTACCGCGCAACACCCCCCGTCAGAAGCGCAACCGGATCGAGCACCACGGCGGCCCGTGGGTCGAATTGCACCTGGTGGGCAGCACCTTTGACGAGGCCGCCGAAGCCGCCGCCGCCGATGCGCTCAGCAGTGGACGCACCCTCGTGCCGCCGTTCGACCACCCCCTGGTGATCGCCGGGCAGGGCACCATCGCCCGCGAGATCCTGGACCAACTCGGCGAACCGCCCGCTCTCGTGGTCCTGCCCATCGGCGGTGGTGGCCTGGCCGCAGGAGTGACCCAGTACCTGTCCGAACGACAGCCGGACGTACGCGTCCTGGGGGTGGAGCCCGCCGGAGCTGCCTCGATGACGGCCGCCCTGGCCGCAGGACATCCTGTGACGATCGACGCGATCGACCCGTTCGTCGACGGAGCCGCGGTGCGCACTGTCGGCAACCTCACCAGCGCCATCCTGCGCGAGCACGGTGTGCAGGTTCGCACCGTCGCCGAGGGACAGATCTGCACCGAGATGATCGAGCTCTACCAGAACGAAGGCATCATCACCGAGCCGGCCGGCGCGCTGGCCGCGGCCGCCGTGACCGATCCGGACGCAGCACCATTACCGGTGCACGCCGGCGACGCGGTGGTCGTCGTGGTGTCCGGCGGCAACAATGACCTGTCGCGGTACGGAGAGGTCGTCGAACGCTCCCTGATCCATCAGGGACTCAAGCACTACTTCCTGGTCAACTTCTCCCAGGAGCCGGGTGCCTTACGCCGTTTCCTCGATGAGGTGCTGGGGCCCGACGAAGACATCGTGCTGTTCGAGTATGTGAAGCGGAACAACCGCGAGACCGGACCGGCCCTGGTGGGTATCGAACTGGCCCGCGCCGCAGACATTTCCGACCTTCTGGACCGGATGTCGCGCACGCCCCTGGAGATCGAACGGCTCGATCCGGGATCGGTCAGCTTCCGCTTCCTGACCTGATGTGTCCGATCGAATCGGCGCCGGCCTCCCCCGTGTCCAGCGCCGGTTCGAGGTAGATCAGCAACTCCATATCGGGTTGCGCGGCCCGCGCCGCCGCCTCGGCAGCGTCGATCGCCGCCGAGATCTCCTCCCCGGAATCACCGGTGTCGATCGCGATCTTGGCCGCGACCAGGAGCTCATCCGGGCCCAGGTGCAGCGTCTTGAGGTGGATCACCCGATCGATGACCTCCTCGGACTCGATCGCATCGCGAATGGACCGCACCCGCTCGGGAGCTGCCCCTTCTCCGATCAGCAACGACTTCATTTCAATCGCCAGCACGACCGCCACCGCGACCAGGAGCAGACCGATCATCGCGGTGCCCGCCGCATCCCAGCGCGCGTCCTCGGTGATGATCGCCAGCCCGACGCCGAACATCGCGAACATCAGACCGATCAGCGCAGCGAAGTCCTCCAGCAGGACGACCGGTAGCTCCGGGGCCTTGGCACCACGCACGTAACGCACCCACGACGCACCGCCGCGGGTGTGGTTGGCCTCGCCGATCGCCGTACGGAAAGAGAATCCCTCCATCCCGATCGCCACCACCAGGACCAGCAACGGCACCCACCACCACTGCTGATCGGTGCCCGGTCGCTCCCCGTGACCCGAAACCGCCTCGTGCCACTTGTGATACGCCTCGTAGAGGGCGAATACGCCACCGATGGTGAACAGCACGATCGAGACGATGAAGGCATAGACGTACCGCTCCCGGCCGTAACCGAACGGGTGGTCGACGTCGGCTGTGCGCTTGGCCTTCTTGCCCCCCACCAGCAGCAACAACTGGTTACCGGAGTCGGCGAAGGAGTGCACCGCCTCGGCCAGCATCGAGGACATACCGGTGAGTAGGTAGGCGACCAGCTTGGTCAGCGCGATCCCCAGGTTCGCCGACAGCGCAGCGATGATGGCCTTATTTCCTCCGCCGGTGGACATGACCGGCAGTCTAGGGCCGCCCGCGCGGGCTTAGTCGCCGAACTCCAGGCCGAGCAGCGCGTTCTCGATCACCTCGGCGAGCGCCGGGTGGATCCAGTACTGCCCACGGGCCATCTGGTGCACCCCGAGCCCGAAGGACATCGCCTGGATCAGCGGCTGGATCAGGCTGCTGGCCTCCGGGCCCATGAGATGGGCGCCCAGCAACTCTCCGGTGCGCCGGTCGGCGACGAGCTTCACGAAGCCGGTGGTGTCCTCCATCGCCCAGCCGTAGGCGACGTCGCCGTATTTCTGGGTCTTGGTGACCACCTCGCGACCGGCGTCGCGTGCCTGCCGCTCGGTGAGACCGACGCCGGCCAGTTGCGGGTGGGTGAAGACCGCGGACGGCACGAACCGGTGGTCGACGCTACGCAGTTCCCGCGGGTGGGCCAGGTTGTGCGCCACGACCCTCGCCTCGTGGTTGGCGACGTGCTTGAGCTGGTACGGCGAGCTGACGTCCCCCAGCGCCCACACGCCCTCCGCGCTGGTCCGGCCGTACTCGTCGACGACCACACGACCGTCGGGGTGCGTCGCGACCCCCGCCGCCGGCAGGTCCAGGTCGGGGGTGTTGGGTTGGCGGCCGGTCGCGACCAGCAGGATGTCCCCGGTCACCGACTCCCCCGTGGTCAGGTCGACGGTGACGCCGGCCGCATCCTGCCGGGCCGCGATGACCTCGGCGGACGGGTGCAGATCCCACCGCTTCGCCGCCAACTCGGTGAAGGCGGCTGACACGTCGTCGTCGGTCTGCCGCAGCAGGGCCGCGCCGCGGGTGACGATGCTGATCTGGACACCGAGCGCCGAGAAGACGTGGGCGAACTCCGCCGCGATGAATCCGCCCCCGAGAATGACCATGCGAGAGGGTAATTCGTTGATTCGCATGATGTCTTCGTTGGTGTAGTAGGTGACCCCGGAGTCGCGAATCGCGTCCGGGATGAACGGGCTCGACCCGGTGGCGATCACGATCTGGTCGGCGGTGAGGTCGTGGTCCTGGCCATTCACGGCGACCGTGAGAGCGCGCGATCCGGTGAACCGGGCCGACCCCAAGTAGGCAGTCGTGTTGGGGCCGTTGACCCGGTAGTCCTTGCCGCCTTCGGAGATCGGGTCGATCCGGCCGAAGACCCGGTCCCGGATGTCCCGCCAGCGGATGGCGTCGATATGCGCATCGACCCCGTACCTCGCAGCGGACCTGATGTGCTCGGCCACCTCCCCGGCGTAGACGAACATCTTGGTCGGGATACACCCCACGTTGAGGCAGGTGCCGCCGAAGGTACCGCGCTCGATGATCGCGACCCGTTTCCCATCGAAATCGGGGGTGATGATCGAGTTACCGGAGCCGGAGCCGATGACGGCCAGATCGAAGTGCTCTGTAGTCACCCTGCCAGCGTAAGAGTCGCGATCACAGTCCCTTCGCGCGCACCCGTTCCAGATAGTCGGCCAGATGCGGGGAGACTGCAGGGTCCACGCCAAGTCCCAGCGCGACGTACGTCGCTGCGAAGTCGGTCAGAGCCACGTGCTCCGCCAACCGGGCGATGGGCGGCCCGGGAGCGGGCCGGTGCTCGACGACGGTCGCACCTGCGTCGCGCGCGGTCTCCAGGAGGGAATCCGTCAGCGCGTCGGCGGTCTCGCCCGGTTCCGCATCGCGCAACATCACCACCCCGAGCGCCGGTTGCTCCGGGCCGTCGAGGAACGGGTCGGCGAAAATGTCCTTGACCGGGGCCACCCCGGCGCCGCCGCCGGCGGTGAACGGACCGTCGAAGAGGGAGACCACCTGCGACGCGGTGTCCGGCAACTCACCCCAGGTAGCCGGGATGCGCGCCGTACGGGACAGCATGGACACCGCGCGCAGAGCGGCCACGCCCGTCAGCGGACCGTCGCCGAGGACGACCGGAACGCTCTCGGCGATCGACAGTGCCATGGACTTGGCAGGGTTCACGAACGATTCGGAACTCGGCCGGCAGGCCTCGGCCCACTCGTTCAGCCGCTCAGCGGCCGCCGCGAGCGCTTCGTCGGGTACGTCGACCAGGCCCAGCCGGTCGCCGGCCATCAGCACCGGTGTCAGCAACGACCACAGGGAGGTACGGCTCGAGGTGCGCCCGCGGCCGACGTCCACGTGGACGCCGCGAGCCTGCCGACTGATGTCGGCAAGGACCGAATCCTGCGCGCCGACGGTGAGCAGGGCGGCACCCCGCCGTGCCGCTTCCGCGGCGACGGCCACCGGTCCGTCAGCGGCCCCGGACAACGACACCGCCACGACCAGATCCAGCGGGCCCACCCACGCGGGTACCGGAACGTTGCGGCGAACGGTCACCGGGACGGGAGAGCCTTGCTCGGCCAGGGCCTGCAGGATGTCGGCGACGACGGCGCTGCCCCCGAGGGCGCTGACCAGCACGCTGCGGGGGCGCTCGCCGTACGCGACCTGATCAATCCCGGCCTCGTGGGCCAGGGCCATGGACTCGCGGACCTGGGCGCCGGCGGTGGCCAGCGCACGCAGAGTGCCGCGGGAGTCACGTGCGGCGACTTGCTCCGGATCGTCGATCCAGGCCTCTTCCAGCCTGGGCATCGGGGCGCGGCCTCAGACGGTGAAGACGCGGGCTTGATCGCCCAGCAGCACCGGAATGCCGTCCTGGATGGGGTAGCCGCGTCGCTGACCAGGGCCTTCGCAGTCCTGGGTGCATTGCAGTTCGGCCGAGCCGTCGGGGGCCGTACCGTCAGCCAGCTCGTGTTTTCCGATGGGGCAGCGCAGGATCTCGCGCAGCCAGGGTTCGATGACGTCGTTCACAACAACGCAGCCTAGTCAGTCCGCTGCCCGGATCAGCGGAAGGACCGCGTCCCGGACGGCACTCATCGTCGCTTCGTCGGCTGCCTCGACGTTCAGCCGCAGGAGCGGCTCGGTGTTACTGGCGCGCAGGTTCAGCCACCACATGGGGGTGCCACGGAAGGTCAGCGTGGTGCCGTCAAGGGTGTCGACATCGAGCTCTCCCCCAGGCTGCTGCGCCGCCCACCGGCGAACCCGTTCTGTCGCCGCCGCCGGGTCCTCGACGGTGGAGTTGATCTCACCTGAGGCTACGTAGCGTTGGAACTGCCCGGCCAGCTCCGACAAGGGCAGATCCCTCTCTCCGAGGGCGGCCAAGAGGTGCATCGCGGCCAGCATGCCGGTGTCGGCGAACCAGAAGTCGCGGAAGTAGTAGTGCGCCGAGTGCTCGCCGCCGAACACCGCGTTGTGCCGGGCCATCTCGGCCTTGATGAACGAGTGACCGACCCGGGTCCTTACCGGCGTGGCCCCGGCTTCGGCGACGATCTCGGGTACGGCGGCCGAGGAGATCAGGTTGTGCACGATGCTGATCTGGGCGACCGGGACACCAGCGGCGACGTCGCGGGTAATTTCCCGGGTTGCGACGAGCGCGGTGATGGCCGAGGGATTGACCGGTTCGCCGCGCTCATCGACGGCGAAACACCGGTCGGCGTCGCCATCGAAGGCCAGGCCCACGTCCGCGCCGTGCTTGACCACGGCCGCCTGCAGGTCGACCAGGTTGGCCGGTTCCAACGGATTGGCCTCGTGGTTGGGAAAGGTTCCGTCGAGCTCGAAATAGAGCGGCACGATCTCCAGCGGCAACGCGGGCAGCCCGGCATCGGTGCCGAGCACGGCGGGCACGGTGTAGCCGCCCATCCCGTTGCCGGCGTCGACGACCACCTTGAGTGGACGGATGTCGCTCAGGTCGACCAGGCCCCGCAGGTAGGCCGCGTAGTCGGCGAGAAGATCCTTGGTAGTGACGGTGCCCTTGCGGGCCGCCACGGGCAACGGCTGACCGTCGACCTGCTGCTGGGCGAGGTCGCGGATCTGCGCGAGACCCGTCTCGAGGCTGATCGGTCGCGCACCCGCGCGGCACATCTTGATGCCGTTGTACTGAGCGGGGTTGTGGCTGGCGGTGAACATCGCCCCGGGCTCATCGAGGGCGCCGCTGGCGTAGTACAGCCCGTCGGTGGAACACAGCCCGATCACCGTGACATCGACCCCCTGGCTGGCTGCGCCGCGCGCAAACGCCTCGCTCAGGGCCGGCGAACTGGGCCGCATGTCGTGGCCCACGACGATGCCGCTGGCCCGGTCCGGCAGGGCAACGACCGCCGCGAACGCAGCGCCGAAGGACTCGGCGACCGCGTCGTTGAGCTGATCGGGAACGACGCCGCGCACGTCGTAGGCCTTGACGAAAGAGGCGAGTTCCACAGTGCGCGAGCCTAGTCGGCGACTGGCACGTTCCGCATCGCACTGACCAAATCAGCCGCCGGTGCGTCCGTCTCCGCCGCGATGTTCTCCGCGGCACCCAGCCGGTCCTCGGCTGATCGAGCCGCACTCACTTTGAACTTGCCGACGACATGAGTGATCGCGATCTCGATCCCGACCACCTCCGCAAGTCGCTCGCTCAGGTAGCTCGCCGGTGCGTCAGACATCCGCCAGGGCTGTGACCGCTGCGCCTCCATCGCCTTGGTCAGTTTGGCGACCGCGCCCCGTGCCCATCGTTCATCGTCGTGCACGACGACCCGGCCGTACACGTGCGCGATCAGGTAGTTCCACGTGGGAACCACTCGGTGGTGCTGCTGTTTGGAGGGGTACCAGCTCGGCGAGACGTAATGGTGCGCGCCGCCGAAGATCGCCAAGGACTCCCCGGCGTGATTTCCGTTGCGCCACAGAGGATTTGCCCGGGCAACGTGCCCGATCAGGCGACCGGTCTCGAGATCACCCTCCAGCAGCAACGGCAGGTGATCAGCGGCCAACTGCTGGCCGTCGTTGGTGACGAGGGCAGCGAGCGGCGCATTGCGGATCAGATCGATGACCGCCGCCGCATCCGGAGCGGCGTCGTGTTCGGGCAGGTAGACCACCAACCCAGCGTGCCAGAGGAGTCGTCCTCGCTCACTCAGACCAGGCGCAGGGCGGGCCGTGCGGGCGCCGCTGATCCCGCACCGTTGGCTACGCGTCCCAGGTCCGCCGCCGGGGTGACCCGTCCCGCTTCACGTACGGCGTCTGCCAGGGCCAGCAGATCATCGTCACTGGGCTGCGGCTCCTGTTCCTCGACGGCCAGCCGCACAACAGTCCAACCGCGGGGCACCGTGAGGCGTGCTGCGTGCACAGCGCACAGGTCGTAGGTGTGCGGTTCAGCATGGGTGGCGAGCGGACCGACGACTGCGGTCCCCTCGGACTGCACGAAGGTCAGGGTCGCGACCGCTCCGGCATTGCACGCCGTCCGATCACACTGCCGCTTCAACCGCACCGCACGTCCCTTCGTGATCCCGAGTTTCTGCGCGCCACGGCCCTACCGACCAGGCGCTTCCCGATGCTAGGTCACCCGTGGCACCCAGCCGTGGCGGCGCGCGGCAGGGTGCCCCCAGGTGATCTAGAGTCGTTCCATGCAGCACAACCGGCACGGACGCGGTATTCGCGGCCCGCTGGCCTGGCCCCCGGTGCCTGCCATGCGTCCCCGGGCGGCGCTTTTCGACGAACTGGTGCTGGACGCCCTTGAACGCATTGAAGCGCGCCTGGGCAAGCCGCTGGGCCTGATCGAACTCGCCGTTGAGGATGTTCCGCCGAGCGACCCGGCCCCGTGGGAGACCCAGATCGCCCTCGCGCGGACGTTCCCGGCCGAGCACGGTAATCCCGCGCGCGTGGTGCTGTACCGACGTCCGATCGAATCGCGCGCGGGCCGTGAGGAAGAACTCGCGGACCTGATCGACGAGGTGGTGACCGAACAGGTCGCCGATCTGATCGGCGTACCTCCCGAGGACCTGGGTCGCGAGTGACCGATCCCACGGATGCGCCGTCGCTGGTCAGTTACGTTCCCGGCCTCGGTCGTCGCCCCGTCCTGGTCACCGGCGCCTCGGGAGTCCTCGGCCGAGCCGTGGTTGCCGAACTGGCGACCTCGCACACTCCGGTGCGCGCGATCAGCCGGCATCCGGACGCGGCGCAGCGAGCCCAAGGCTGGCTGCAGGCCGACCTAGCACTCGATACTGGTCTCGAGGCTGCGCTGGCCGAGGTTGCGGCGGTAATCCATTGCGCCACAGACCCATCCGATGCTCAGCGGGTCGACGTTGACGGCACGCGGAACCTTATCAACGCGATGGAGCAGCACAACCCGACCGCCCGTCTGGTTCACGTGTCGATCGTCGGCGTCTTCGACAATCCATTCCCGTACTACCGCGCCAAGGCTGACGCCGAACGCCTGACCTACGAGGCGCCGGTGCCGCATGTGGTGGCGCGCGGGACCCAGTTCCACCCGTTCGTCCATGACCTGCTGCGACCGCGGGCAGGGGTGAGCGTGGGTGTGTCCGGCCTGCGCTTCGCTCCCCTCGATCCGGCGTGGTTCGCCGCTCGCCTGGTTGACCTCGCGCTGGCGGAGGATCCGCCAGAGCTTTCGCAGTACGCCGGGCCGGAGACGTTCAGCTTCCAGGAGCTGGCGGCACTGACCGCGCACGTCGAGGGGCGCCGTACGCCGTTCCGGCTGCCGGCACCGGCCTTCGGAGCCACCCTGCGGGCGTTCCGGGACGGCAGCAACCTGCCGGGGCCGACCGCGCAGCGGGGTGGATCGACGTACGCCGAGTGGCTGGCTACTCGCGCTCAGCCATAGTGCTCGCGGCACGCTTTACCGGATGGGATCGGACTGATGGGCAGGACCAACTACCAGGAGGGTGACTGGTTCGCTGTGCCCCTACGCACCGGCGGGTACGCGATCGGTTTAGTGGCTCGCGCAAGCAGGGACGGCATTCTGCTGGGGTACTTCTTCGGACCCCGCCGTGACGAAATTCCGTCCCTCACCGACGTCGACGACCTGGCGCAGGGAGACGCGCTCCTGGTCGGCCGGTTTGGCCACCTTGGTCTTGAGCAGGGCCGGTGGCCGATTGTTGGCCGGCTAGCGAACTGGAGTCGGGACGCTTGGCCGATGCCTGCGCTGGTTCGGTACGAGGAGTTGAGCGGTCGGTCGTTCAAGGTCACCTACGCCGAGGATGATCCCAGCAGGCTGGTCCGCGAGGATCGCATTCTGCCTGGCGCCGCCGAGCAGAGACCCAGGGACGGCCTAATGGGTCCCGGCTTCGTCGAGAAGGTGCTCACTGGTGCTGCACGTTGACCGTCATCACTAGCGTCCGGGCTACGCAGGAATGCCCGGCCCCCACTGTAAACCGCATCGGGTCTCGGGCACGCGATTCGGTTAATTCATGGTTGTCATAGCGCCCCCGTATCGAAAGCGCACGCCTGCCGGTCAGGTCTGGAGGTTCCAACGGACACCGGTCGGCGTGAGGGTCGCGGTGAGTTGGTGCTCGTGCACGTAGGTGTGGTGGCGCCGGCAGAGCAGCGCCAGCTGATCCAGGTTCGTTTTGCCGCCCCTGGCCCAGGCGGTCAGGTGGTGCCCGTCGCACCACTGCGGTGGACAGTTGCAGCCCGGGAACGTGCAACCGCGGTCCCGTTGCCATAACGCGAGCCGCTGAGCGTCGGTGATCAATCGCTTCATCCGGCCGACGTCCAGTGGCTGACCGAGGCCGCCCAGCACCATGGGAATGATCCCCGCGTCACAAGCCCAACGACGCACCGCCTCAGGCGAGAGCACCTGCCCGGTTCCGGTGACACCGGCGCCCTTGGCCTCAGCGAGCAGATCGGCCAGGGAGATGGTGACCACGACCTGCGCTTTGGCCTGTCCCGGCACTGACCCACCGGCCTCCATCCCTCGTTGCACGATCGCGAGCAGCGCGTCGGCCCTACGGTGGGCAGCCCGACGAGGGTCCGGCTCGCCATGAGGACCTGGCACCGGCGTAGACAACGCAGCAACCGCAGCGTCGATCAGCGCAGCGCCTTCAGCATCAAGCGTCAACTGGTACTGGGTGAGGCCACCCGGGCCCGGCAGGCTGTGCAGCGCGCGGCCTCGACGGGCGGCACTCTCCTCCTCGGCCAACAGGTCGGCGGGTTTGAGGTGGCGACGGGTATGCCCGATCGCTTTGCCCAACTCGCGACTGGTCAGACCCCAGCCGACACCGGCCGCCGCAGGCGGCGGAGTACCGACCCACGCCGGTAGGGCCGACAACACGGGCGAAGCCTCGGAGTCGTCAGTGACAGGAAGGGCGTCGGGACCATCGACCGAACCTGCTCGCATCGCTTCCACCACCCCGGCCAGCTCCACCGGGTCGGTGACCGCTTGCACATCGTCGACGAACCGCAGGAGCTGATCGGTCTTCACCGCGCTGAGTCCGCCCGCGAAGAACGACTCCATCGTCCGTTCCGTCATCGCATCGGGACCCAGCGCAGCCGCAGTCGCGAGTCGCACCGTGCGAGTCGCCTGGCCAGCATCCGGCGGAGGCGCATCCTGGCCCTCGATCTCCCGCACCCAGTTCACCGGACGCTGCCCGTGCTGGGCTGGCAACCCCCGGGTGATGCCCTCGCGGACCAGCTCCACCTCGATCCGATCGAGCGCGGCACGCGCCCGACCCAGTGCCTGCAGCGTGTCGATGAGCTCAGGCTCGACCATCGCGCCAGCAACACCTCGCAGCACCGCCGCTGACCGCCGATTGCTGCTGGCCCACGCCGCAACCTGCAACCCGAACTCGCCCACCGCCCGACCGTTACCCGCCACCGCACGCGCACCCACCACGGGTGCCACCTGGGGGCCGGAGGTGGCCGCTGCGATCATCATGACCCGAGCATATGTTCGACCACCGACAGCCTGCAGGAGTCACGAGGCCGGTATGGGGATAACCGTTGACAAGCCCTTACCGTGGAGTTTCTGTCACGTCAACACCGTTGGGCTGCAGCAGAACTCGACCTAGACCGGTAGCAGCGATCACGTCACCGCTGGCGTCCGGGCTGCGCAGGAAGACGCCGGCATTCACGGCACCGCTGGTGACCTTCAACCACACGCCGCCGCCAAGCGTCAGCGGCACCACCGTGGGCCGGTCAGCGGCCACCGTCACGGTGCGTGTCGTCGCAGCGCCGGACGTGTCGACGCTGGTCAGTTCGACACTGGCGGCTCTGCCGGCGCCCAGCAGGAGAGTCGCTTGCGAGCCCGACGGCAGGGCCGGCACGACGAACGCAGAACTGTCGTTGATCGCAGCAGTGGCCGGCGCCCACGCGAAGTCGCTTGTCTTGGACGCGGTGAACGCCGCTGCGGTGAGCGGCTGATCAGCGCTGACCCGAAATTCGTACACCCCGTCCGGCACGTCCTTCAGCGTGATCTCATCGCTGGATTGCGCAGCGACCGTCGCCACCTGGTCGGCGGCAACGGCACCGTTCGCATCAATTGCCTGGACGCGCACGATCGCTGGCCGCGTGCCGGGAACGGCCACGCGCACCACCGGGGCGGACCCCACAACACCCACGGCCGGGATCACGATCGCCGTCGCCGGCGCAGCAGCGGGGCCGCTGAGTTCCAGACCCACCGGCGTCTCGCCCTTGGACCAACTGTCGCTCGCAGCAACGGCCAACGGGCCACCCGCGGTGGTGACCCGGATGGCCGCGGTCGCCAGCGCCGCCGGGAACGCACCAAGGGTCACCACGCTGCGGCTCTTTGCGGGAACGGTCACCGCGGGAACGCTTGCGGTTGCGTCGAGACCGGAGCGGCCGACGACCTGCAGGCGGGCCACGACCGCTGTGTTGTTGGGGTTGGTCAGGACGACCCGCACCACCCGACCCGGATCGGAGCCGCCGGCGAACAACCACGCTTCCGTGGTCGGTGTCGAAGGACAGGCCAAGGTCGTCAGCCCGCGCACCGTTGCCGACTTCTCCAGGCTGCTCTGGGTCCCGGTGAGTCCGGCGGCCAAGGCGCCGGAACCGGTCTCCAGCATTGCCCCCGCACCGGTCAGCGTCGTACTCACGACCGCGCCAGCCGCCGTCACGGGAGAGGGTGCCGAGCCGGCCGAACCCGGAAGCCGCTGACCGGTGACGGACCCGCCGGTGGTTGCGGTCTGCACCAGTTGCGCCGGCGCTGCGGCGACCGCGACCCCGACCTGTTGCTTCGCATCCGGCGCCGCACTCCCGGGCCGGTCCGGACCGGGGCAGATGACCTGACTTTGGATCTGGGCGGCGGACAACGCCGGAATCGTCGGTACGTCGGCCGGCCGGGTCGCGCGCACCGTGCCATTTGCTGCTCCCGCAGCCACGACGAGCCCAATGGCAGCTGCGACCGCGGCGATCGCACGGGCCACACCGGTGACCTTCATGGCCGGTCCCTTCTGCGGCCGCCGAACGGGATCGCGAAGTAGGTCACCAGCGCGAGCAGAACCCCTTGGATCCACAGCCAGCGACCCTCAGACACACCGGGGTCGATGCTGAGGCGACCCGTCGCGTCACTGGGCAACCGGTAGGCCGGCCACTCGCTGCTGGGCACTGCGGACAGGCGGGTGCCATCAAGGGTGACCGTGCCGTGTCGCGACCAGCCCTGACCCTCGGCGAGCACCACCGTGCGCGCACCCTCGTCCGTAGATAGGTCCGCCGTTGTGCGGGAATGCATTCCGGTGACGTCCACGACGTCGATAGCCGTCGACGGGTCGTCACCGGAGGCCAACACCACCCGGCTCACACCGACACTTCGCGAGCCATCCTCGATGGGCAGCACCCGCCACACCCGGTCACCATCACCGGCCTGGGTGACCGCCCCGGACACCTTCAACGCAGCGACAGCGGTCGATCCCGGACCATCGACCAGCACATACCCGACCCCCAGATCGTGCAGTTGCTGGGTCAGTGTCGCTCCGGAACTACCTCCGTCGAGCAACGAGCGGACGACCGCCGCCGTGGGCGCGCCTCCCGCCAACGACGCGCGTAGGTCACGGGCGGGACCTCCGACTTCGCGCCCGACCAGTTCGAACGACGTGGCGGACCCCGTGCGCAGGATCAGCGCGCGCTCAGCGCGAGGGCCCTCCATCGCCGTACGGACGAACGCAGGCACCGTGTCGCTGGCGGCGACCACGGTGCGCTGCGGCGTACGCCAGATCTGGTACCCGGCCACGCCCAGCCCGGCTACCACGGACAGCCCGCAGAACACAGCAAGCGAGCGGCGCAGACCAGGCGCCACGACGCGCCCGTCCGCGCGGGACCAACCGCGAACCCCCAACAGGGCGGCACCGAGCAGCGCCGCCGCGTAGAGGTCCAGCGGGGTGCCGGCCCAGGGCGTCCGCGCTCCCCCGGCGGTGTCGACCAGCAGCAGGTGCGGTGCCCACAGGGCGCCGGCAAGACCGCCGAGGCCGAGCACGATGAGGGCCAGGTGGCCCCGGGCGAAACCGGCGCGCAGCAGGCCGAGCACTCCGAGTACGACGACCGGGACCCCCAGCCAGGGCACGCCGTCACCGGGTTGCAGCAGGGCGAGATGCCACGGCACCAGCTGTGCGGGATCGGCCAACTGCCCCGGCCCGGCCAGCACCATCCGCCAGTCGGCCGTCAGTGCCTGCCAGCTCCACCGACCCAGCAACAAATAGGGCACGACGATCACCGCCGCCGCGTGAGCTCGGGCCCATCCCGGACCGATGACCACGATCCCGAGAGCCAGAACCATCAGCGCGACCATCGACACCGGTGAGACCGCACCCAACGCCGCCAGCAACAGGATGGCGCCGGCGGTCGAAACCACTCGTCGACGCCTGGACCCGATCCGGAGCACGGCGGCCAGGGCCAGCGGCAGCAGGATGTGCGCGATCGCCGGGCCGAGGCGGCCGTCGCGCAGCGCACCCGTGACGATCGGCAGGAACGCCCACAGCAGCGCGGCCGCGGTGCGCGGCCACGGCGCACGGGTCGCGACCCGCCCGGCGAGGTAGGCGCTCAGCCCGGACAGCGGCACGGTCGCCATGAGCAACCACGACACGGTCACCGCGGATGCAGCCGATGTCGTGACCCACGGCAGGGCCTGGACCACCCACGTGGGCAGCGCGAGCAGGGCCAGGACAGGGGTCGGGACGTTCGGATGGCCGAGGCCCGCGCCCTGCCAGGCATCGACGTACGTGTGCCAGACACCAGAGGCGTCGGTGGCGAACGGCAACAGCTCGCCGCCGGTCAGGCCCCACCCGGTTCCCGTGATGACGCCGGCACCCAGAGCGTGTCGCCACCAGACCAGGGCCGCCGCGATGGTGAGCAATCCGGCCCACGGCGCCGGCCCGGCGAAGAACGGCGTCTGATTCAGATCCTGCGGGAGTTCCTGGGCCTCATCGCTGTCCTGCGTGTTCAGTCCGCCGGTCACCGACAGGGCGTCGCCGGTGCGTTGCCCCATCGACGCCCATGCCGCGCTGATCGCGGCTCCGGCGGGGACGAACAACTGCCGCAGCGACCGGCGGCTGACACTTCGCTGGCGCAGGAACCGCAAACGCGCACCCATGATCCGGGTAAATCCGAATCCTGCGGTGGCAGTGGCGAGTTCGTGACCAGCGGTGCGGGGACGTTTCCCGATCAGCAACGCGGCCGCCAGCAGAACCCCACCCAGCACGCTCCACAACCACAGGAACGGCAGGGCGAGCCATGAGCACCGGGCCAGGGCGATCTGACGGAACCGGCGCTGGATGCGCACCGGCCGGGTGTCTTCCCGGTCGGTCGGCGCGGACTCGGTGGTGCCGGTGAACACGGTCGCCTGCGGCACGATCACCACCTGATGTCCGGTCAGGTGCGCGCGCCAGCACAGATCCAGGGCGTCACCGTCACCGTCGAACGCCGGGTCGAAGCCGCCGAGGCTGGTGTAGACGTCGCGGCGGACCAGCATCCCCGAGGTGCTCACCGAGATGACATCGCGACGCGTGTCGTGCTGGCCCTGGTCGGTCTCGTCCGCGCCCAGCAACGGCACGACGCGACCGCTGCGGGTGATGTCGAGACCGACGTGTAACAACCGGCGGCTGTCATCGCCAGCCACGACTTTGCCGCCAGCGATGCCGACGCGGGTCGACCGGCTGACGACCGCCATCAGCATCTGCAGGCTGTCCGGAGCGGGGCAATCGTCCTGGTGCAACAGCCAGAACCACTCGCGGCGATCCCGGGGCCGGATCGGGCGCCGGTGCGCCCGCGAGCGCCGGCGTTTGCCGACGACCACTTCCTCGCCCGGGTCGGGTAACGCCTCGACGGCTTCGTCGATGATGTCGGCGAACGCGGCACCGGACGCTGCGGTGATCACCGGCAGGTCGGCGTACGCCGCGCGCAGTTGGGCCGCCGCGGGACCGTCAAGGACCTCGCGCAAGCTGCGGTCCGGTGTGGCATCCACCAGGACAAGGCGGTCGGGGCGACGGGTCAGAGCGCTGAGCGCGCTGAAGGTGCCCGTGAGGAGTTCGGGCCGGGAGTCCTGGACGACCAGGACTGCCGTCACCTGGACGGCCGTCGCATCGACGCTGTCTGAAACGCTGGCGGAATCGCTGTCGGTCACGGTGCTGAGGGTGGTCATGGGTGAACCGCGTGGGCGCAGAGGAGCGGGCCGGGCCGCGAGGGCAGCGCGCTGATCAGACCGCGCGCTTTTTCAACTTGCGCCGTTCGCGCTCGGACAGGCCGCCCCAGATGCCGAACCGCTCGTCGTGCAGCAGCGCGTACTCCAGGCATTCCGAACGCACCTCGCAGCCCACGCACACCTTTTTGGCATCACGGGTGGAGCCGCCCTTCTCGGGGAAGAACGCTTCGGGGTCGGTCTGGGCACACAGGGCACGCTGCTGCCACCCCAGCTCGTCCTCCTCCTCGATGGCGGAGGTCGAAGCGGCGATAGTCAGCTCGCGCAGCACGGCGTTCTGGTCGGGCAGGGGCAGGACGGTTGCTCCAGACGTGATTGTTGTCTGTTCGTGCATTGCCTGTTGGGTCATGGCGGGCTCCTCAGCGAATGACAGCAATGCAATTACACGCGTGTCATTCCCAAAGGTCAACCCCGTGAGACCGGAAGATATGCGCCCGCACGATGGTGTAGGGCGTTTGCGAGACTGTCGGAATGCGGATTACGGCCCTGTCCGGTGGCGTCGGTGGCGCCCGTTTCCTACGTGGCGTCCTGCACGCACTCGAACGCTCCGGCGAGCCAGCCGACCTCACCGTCATCGGCAACACCGGCGACGACATCACCCTGTTCGGCCTGCGCGTCTGCCCCGATCTGGACACGGTGCTCTACACCTTGGGCGGCGGGATCCACGAGGAGCAGGGCTGGGGACGCGCCGACGAGACATTCTCCGTGCAGGGTGAGCTCGCGGCGTACGGCGCCCAACCCCAATGGTTCGGGCTGGGCGACAAGGACTTCGGCACGCACATCGTGCGCAGTCAGTGGCTCGGGCAGGGGCAGAGCCTGTCGCAGGTGACGGCGCGGCTCGCGGATCGCTGGGGCCTGCCCGGCCGCGGCGTCACCCTGCTGCCGATGACCGACTCCCCCGTCGAGACGCACGTGGTGATCGACGACGGCTCCGGGCCGCAGGCGGTGCACTTCCAGCAGTGGTGGGTCAAAGAGCACGCAGCGATCCCCGCGCAACGTTTCGTCGTGGCCGGGATGGACCGCGCGGCGGCGGCACCCGGTGTGCTGGACGCCATCCGACAGGCGGACGTCGTGCTGTTGCCGCCGAGCAATCCCGTGGTCTCGATCGGGATCATCCTGTCCGTGCCCGGCGTTCGCGACGCGCTGCGCGGCACGAATGCACCCGTGGTCGGGGTCAGCCCGTTGATCTCCGGTCGCCCCGTGCGCGGGTACGCCGATGCCTGCCTGTCCGCGATCGGCGTCGAGTCGACGTCGCGCGCGGTGGCGGGTCTCTACGCCGACTTCCTGTCCGGCTGGCTGGTCGATGAGGACGACGACCTCTCGGCGTACGCCGATCTGCCGGGCGTGCGGGTCCTGGCCCGCCCCGTGCTGATGACTGATCTCGACGCGACGGCAGATATCGCGCAGGCCGCGATCGACCTCGCCGGCGCCACCCCTGCCGTGCGACCGTGACCCTCACCGTGCTGCCGGTCAGCGGCCTGCCGGAGATCGGCGCCGGCGACGACCTGGCTGCGTTGATCGCGGGCGCTGTGGTGTTGCAGGACGGCGACATCGTGGTGATCACCAGCAAAGTGGTCTCCAAGGCGCTCGGCCTGGGGGTGCTCACCGACGACCGTCAGACGTTGGTCCTGCAGCAGTCCACCGCGGTGGTGGCCGAGCGTTCTACACCGACGGGGGTAACCCGCGTCGTGGCCGCCTCGGCCGGACCGGTGATGACCGGCGCGGGCATCGACGCCTCCAACAGCGAGGAACTGCTGCTCCTGCCGCCGGACCCGGATGCGGCCGCTTCGCAGCTGCGCTCTGCGTTGGAAGCCGCCACCGGAGTGCACCTAGCCGTCGTGCTCTCGGACACTTCCTCACGCCCCTGGCGGGAAGGGTTGTCGGACTTCGCGCTCGGCACGTCCGGCCTCCGACGCCTGGACGATCTGCGGGGGTTGGCGGACACCCATGGTCGCGACCTCGCCGTCACTGTGCGCAACCTCGCGGACGAAATCGCCTCTGCCGCAGACCTAGTCAAGGGCAAGGTCGATCGGGTGCCCGTGGCCGTCGTACGCGGATCAGCCTCACTCCTCACCGACGATCCCCAACCGTCGCTGGTGCGCACTGGGCCGACCGACTGGTTCGCCCTCGGCTGGCACGAAGCGGTCCGGGACGCGCTCGGAGTCACCCCCGGTTCACCGGATGCCGAACGGATCGGTCTGCTGTCCGTGAGCGCGGAGCCGCTGGCGGACAGGTTGCAGCGCGCCGTACGCGTAGCGGCACACGGGCAGCCGCTCATCGCCGCCCAGGTCGACGACGACGCCGTGGAGTTCACCGATGAGGACCCGGTGGCGCTGGGCCGGTTCTGGGCCCGCGTCGAGGTGGCCCTGGCCGGTGAACGCCTGGCCTGGAGCGCGCAGCGACTCGCCCCGGACCGGGTCCGGCTCACGGTGCGCGACCAGGACGCGCTCTAGAATCGGCCGGGTGCAACTCGGCAACGACGACTTCGTCCCGGTGATCCT
Source organism: Branchiibius sp. NY16-3462-2 (assembly GCF_001594145.1). Classification (GTDB taxonomy): domain Bacteria; phylum Actinomycetota; class Actinomycetes; order Actinomycetales; family Dermatophilaceae; genus Branchiibius. Next base: position 38,762 of record NZ_LVCF01000046.1, read on the forward strand.
GGGCACCAACCTCAACGCGTACAACATCTCCCGGTCGCTGCACGAGGCGTACGGCGTGCGGTCGCTGGCCCTTGGGCGGTTCGCGGTCCGGGAGACGGCGGACTCGACGATCGTCGAGGTGCGGGCCCGCGCCGACTTCGCCGACGCCGACGTCATCGTGAGCGTCCTGGACGAGGTGGCACGCGAGTTCCCCGACCGCACGCTGTTGCTGATCCCGACGATCGAGTTCTACACCAACGTCGTGCTGGACCGCCGCGGCGAGCTGGATGAGCGGTACGTCGTGCCGCTGCCCGGTCGCGACGTCACCGACCGGCTGATGAACAAGACCGACTTCTACCGCACGTGTGCCGAGTTGGGTGTGCCCCACCCGGAGACGGTCATCGTCGGACCGGACACTCCGCTGGGCGACACGTTCGGCACCGACCTGCCGTTCCCCTACCCGGTGATCCTGAAACCGTCGAACACCGACATCTACCCGCGGCTGGATTTCGCCGGCAAGCAGAAGGTCTACGTGGTGCAGGACGCCGCGGAACTGCGGGACATCGCGGGTCGGATCTTCGTGGCGGGTTATGACGACGATCTGGTGGTGCAGGAGTACCTCGCCGGCGACGAGGCGGTCATGCGGGTCGCGAACACCTATTCAGACCAGCACGGTTCGATGCGGTTCGCCGCCTGCGGGCAGGTGGTGCTCACCGAGTGGGATCCGGCGTTGGTGGGCAACAACAACGCGATCATCTCGGTGCGTGACGACGACCTCGTGGAGTCGATGCGGCGCTTCCTGGACGGCGTCGGGTACGTCGGTCTGGCCAACTTCGACGTCATGCACGACAACCGCACCGGGCTGCGCAAACTCCTCGAGGTGAACCTGCGACCGGGCGCCACGTCGTACTACGCGATGGCCGGCGGTGGGAACCTGATCCGACCGGTCGTTCAGGATCTGGTCTACAACCGGCCGGTGCCGTTCACGGTTGCTACCGAAGAACGGCTCTGGCTGAATGTGCCCTACCCGGTGGTGCTCAAGTTCGCGCCGAAATCCCTTCGGGCGCAATACAAGTCGGCTGCCAAGAACGGCAAGGTGCACACGCTGGATTACGCGCCCGACCTGAGTCCTGCCCGGCGCATCGACATCGCCCGGATCGACGCCCGGCACACGCTGGCCTACTTCAAGTACGCGAAGACGCGCTCGCAGTAAGGGATTCGGCCAGTACGTCGGCAGCGGCCCGGGCACGGTCCGGCGTCACGTCGGTCGGCAGGTTCACGATCCGCGAGATCAGGTCCTCGGTGCGGGCGACCGACGGGTCTCCTGGCGTGTAGCCGTAGTCGGCGGGGTTGGCGGCGCCCGGGAACAGCGCGGGCCGGTACCAACGACCGGCGTAGTGACCGGCAGCGGTGAGCTTTTGCAACGTCGGCTCGGCATCCGCGGGGTCGGCCACGAAGAACGGGAAGCGCACCAACGGACTTGTGGCAGTGGCCGATTCGGGGATCTGTACGACGTCGGCCAGGAGCTCCCGGTAGATGGCCACCGCGGCCGCGCGCCGCTCTTCGGTCGCGTCGAGACCGGGAAGCGCCTGCGCGATCTGGGCAATCACCGATTCGCTCGGGGCCAGCGGGGCGTGGCTCAGCCCGCCCCGGGTTTCGACGGGCGCGATCGCCGGTTCCAGGGCTCCCGTGGCGACCAACGCCTTACGAGCACGGCCGGACACCGCCGCCGGGAGCCGGTTCAGCAGACCGTTCTGGGTGCGATAGCTGCGTACGGCGAGTTCCAGGCGACCGTCGACGACGGGCAGTGTGGCCAGGCGGCCAGTGATGCGCGCGTGCAGGTCGCGGTCGCTCAACTCGGGGTTCACCCAGATCGCGCCGCCGAAGCGGGTGGGCAGCATCTTCTCGATCCCGAAGGAGTGCACGGAGATGTCCGCGAGCGGCGTCCCGTCCTCAGCGCGGGCCATTCGCGTGACGCAGTGGCAGGAGTCCTCGACCAGCAGCGCACCCTGCGCTGTCTGTTTGATCTGCCGGGCGCGGGCCTCGTCGACGATCCCGAAGGTGTGCTGCAGCACGACGGCTCGGGTGTCCGTGGGCAGCGTCTCCGGGTCGAGGGCCAACGAGTCGGGATGCACTTCCCCGTACGCCGGGGTGAGACCCGCGACCAGGATCGGATCCACCGCTGTCGCGCAGGTCAGCAGCTGCGTCGCGACCCGTCCCGGACCGTCGACGGCGATCTCCTCGAAGACCACCTGCATGCCGTGCCGGGCCTTGAAGACCAGGTGCCAGTCCTCTGCTTGCGTCCCGGTCCGGTCAGCGAGTTGTTGACGTACGTCGTGCGCCTGGGACATGCGGCCAACCCTAGCTTTCGACCCTTGGCTGCCCGTCATCCCCGACCACAACTCGTCGAGATGTGCCTCGCGGTCGCCAGGCTCGGTCAGAACGCGAGCCGTCCGGTCGCGGGATCGCGATCGGTCAGGCAGTAGCGACGACCGTCTGGAGCAACCAGAACCGTCCACCGCTCGAAGACCTGCTCGACGACCGCTCCGAGCGACTCGTGCCGCACCGTCTGCGCCGGACGATCAGCCACTGCGAAGTCCGGGTGCGCCGTGACGGTGTCACCAGACCCCACACGCTGCAGCAGAATCCGGACCGCACCAGCCGGATCGGGGTCCCCGAGGAACGCGAACTCCGGTCGTCGGCCGCGTTCCAAGGAACGGCCGGTCAGCTGCTGCCAGAACGCCACCTCCGCCTCCCACAACGCCTCGGGGATGTCGATGCTGACCTGGTCGAGGACGATGTCCAACCCATCCCGGACCATGCCCTCCGTTGGTAGGTCGACGGTGTGGCAGTAGAGCAAGCCGCCCGGTGAGCGCATGACCGCCACTTCCCCGCGCCGGGTCCAGGCGGGCTGCGCGCCAAGGTCCAGCGATCGGCGTACCGCGGCGGGTCGGTCAGTGCTGTCCAGGTCCAGATGAACCCGCGGTCGAGCGTCGTCGATGCGCTGGATCTCCACCCAGGAGTCTCCATGCGCCGGGACCAGCCGGGCGAACTGCCCTGTCTCCCCGAGGATTTCAACGGACGAACAACCAGAAGCCGCCGGCCAGAAGGCAAGCGCAGCATCCCAGGAAGGCGCCGGCACATCGAGGAAGATCCTGATCCAGGACGGCGTCACCATGTGGGCAGATGGGTCGGCAGCGTCAACCGGGCACCGCGGCGGGGCGCGCCCAGCCCACCGGCGGTGACCAGAAACTGCACGCGATAGCGATGACCGGCATAAGGCGCGAGCAACTCCTCCATCCCGGCGTCGTCCACCGGCGCGCCGGTGAGAGCGAACCCGACGTCCTTGGCCACGTGGTAATCCCCGAAACTGACCGCGTCCGGATCTCCGATGGCCCGCTGCAGCGTCTCGGCCGCGGTCCACACCCCGACGCCCGGCACCGCCCGCAACCGGCGCCAGGCATCGGCCACCGGCAACGACACGGCCTCTTCGAGACGCTCGGCCACCCGCACAGCTCGCATGATCGTGTCCGAGCGCGCCGCATCAACCCCGGCCCGCAGCCACTCCCAGGACGGGATCCGGGCCCACGTCCCGACCGCAGGCGGCGCGAAGAGGTCGGTCCGCGGTCCGGGCGCCCGCTCGCCGTACCGCTGCACCAGTCTGCGGTGGGCTCCGAACGCCTGTTTGCCGGTCACCCGCTGCTCGATGATCGCCGGGATCAGCGCGTCCATGACCCGGTCGGTGCGCCCGATGCGCCAGTCCCGGTGCTGCCGGGCAGCGTCCCGCAGGACCGCGTGGTGAACCTGGAAACCGGACGGGTCGTCGACGTCGCCCAGCAGTCGCGGGACCTGGGCGATGGCCCACGCGGCACCGGGACCCCACGCGGCGACGTCCACTCCATCGGCCCGCGCCATGAACCGCGTGGTGACCGGGCCGTCCGGTGTCTGGGAGGCGCGCCACAGACCAGTCGAGTCGGCTCGCCAGGTGGGGTCACCGGCCCCGCGGCGCAGCAAACCCAGGATCGAGCGCAACGGCACCGGCCGCCCGGGCCGGAAGGTGGTGGTGAGCGGCGTCACCGTCGCCGGAAGGTGAGCAGGGCCAGCCCGTACGACGCCCCGGAGTCCGCGATCCGACGCGCCAACTGACCCTCGACCAGACCGACGTCGCCGATCAGACCCAGTCCCTGCTCGTCGGCCCGGGCGATCACGCCGCGCAGGTCCGCCACGGAGAAGGACCCCTCGTCGGCGGGACCCAGGCGGGCGGTGAGACTGATCAGCCCGCCGTGCCGCAGCGCTGCGCTGCCGTGGGCCAGATCGAGATCAATGGTGTCCGGCGTCGCCGAGTGCGGGTGCAGGCGGACCACCATGTCCACCGTGCCCGGGTCGAGGTCAGTGCCCACCACGTCGGCTCGCATGACGTTGAGTGACAAAGGGGCGAAGCCGGCGCGGGACGCCCAGCGGGTGAAGACCGACCGCGGGCCGGCCGCGTCGACCACCACGGAGCGGTGCCGACCGTCATCGACGACCCGCACGAGGGCCGCCAGGGCGCCCAGCGCGGCCCAGGCCGCTGTGTCGTCGATCGTGCGCGGCATCCGCAACAGCCGACCGGCGCGGCGCGCGGCCTTGGCCTGGCTGCCGTCGACCAGCAGCGCGGTGGGCCGCACTCCGGCCAGATGGGACTTGTCCAGCGGCCCGCTGTTGCGCGGTAACCGGGCCGCCGTATCCCGGGCGGCGGTGCGGGCTCGATCGAAGGCGTTGCGGACTACAGGCGCGGACGCGATCAGCGCGGCCGTCTTGGGGTTGGCCTTCACAGCACTGACCCTAGACGACGGGACTGACAGGGGGCGGGAGATAACGCGACAGCAAACTGCGCTGGTCGGCGCTCAACGCCCGCTCCAACGCCTCCGTCCCCGGAGGCAGGACGCGCAGAACCGGCCGGTCATGCAGGGCCGCGAGGTTGAGCAAAGCGGTGCTGGAGGCGCCGATCAGCAGGTCTGCGGTCACGACCGCTGGGTCCAATTCGGCCGGTACGTCGATCGGCAGGGTTTCGTAGTCCGCGTACCGTCCGGGGGCCTCGGCCGGGTGGGAACGCACCAGGAACTGCCGCCCCGCAGCCCGTTGTTCCGCGGCCAGCGCCGCCACGTGCCGGGCGTAGGTGGCTGCGTCGACCAACCCCAGGTCGACCCACGGCTGTGTCAGCAGGATGGCCCGATCAGGCTCGAACGCGGTCGCATCGACCGGCCCCAGCGCCCGGTGGAACTCCGCCGCAACCGGCTCGAAGACCGCCCAGTCGGCTTCCTTGCGATACAGCGGCCACCGCAGGTTGGTCAGCGTCCGCTGCCCCGTAGCGATCGCGCCCGCTCGCACCGTGGAGCGGGCCTGCGAACCACCCTGACGAAGGTACGCCGCGCGCCGGGTCCGCCAGTCGCCGTACGTCCCGAGCCCCTCGTCCACCACCACGGTGGTGATCCGGCGCAGCGGGTCGGATCGCCGCAACGCGGCCAGGGGACGCAATCCGGGAGCTCCGACCGCGACGTACGTGACGGGTCCTTTGGGCGCCAAACCCGTTGTGCTGTCAGTGAATTCGACGGACAACGGCAACGCGTTGATCACGTCGTCGCGGCTCACGGTCGCCGACAGGAAGCTGCCGCCCTCCAGGTAGCGCACCGTCGTGTCCGGCGGCAGGGTGCGCAGGTAGGAGGCGACGTAGACCAGGTGGGTCCGGCTGCGGACGCCAGTCACAAGCACCGTCATACGACCGGGGGCCTCCCCGCCCGCGTCAACCGGGCCACCGTCTTCCACGACATCGGCCGCCGCTCCCCCGCGGGCTCCCGCACGCCTTCCCCGAATCCCTTGAACCACACCTTCAGCGACTCCTTGTCGTGCACTCGCAGCAGCGTGATCGCGGTCCAGTTGCCCAGGTAGATCGGCACGAGCGGCCACGGCAGGTTGCGCCGCGCGACCCACACCCGGTTGCGGGCGTTGGTGCGGTAGTAGACCGCGTGCCGGGCGGCGTCGGTCGAGGGGTGGTTCACGACGATGTCGGGCGCGTAGATGATCCGCCAGCCCGCGTCGACCAGCCGCCAGGCCAGATCGATGCCTTCGTGGGCGAAGAAGAACTGTCCGGGCCAGCCGCCGACCTGCTCGAACGCGCTGCGGCGGATCATGAAGACCGCCTCCCAGAACCACGTCGCCTCACCGGCGGCTCCCCCGTCGGACACGTCGAAGCGCGGCACCCAGCGACGCGGCGCGGGTTTGCCGGTCGGATCCTCGCCGCGGGGTTGCGCGACCGCGATATCCGGTTCGGCCAGGACCACCGCAGCGAGCCGGGCAAGCACGTCCGTGGTCGGCAAGCTGGCGTCGTCGTCGTAGAAGTAGAGCAACTCACCGCGCGCTTCCTTGGCGCCGACGTTGCGGCCCTCCGGGATACCGACGTTCTCGGTGAGGTGGACAGTGCGCACCCAGTCGGGCAATCCCGTTGGCGCCCAACCGTTTCCGACGAGGACGACATCAAGTTCGACGCCCTGCTGGGCCTTCAGGGTGTCCAGGGCCGTGGCCAGTTCGACCGGCCGGTCGCCCATGTGCAGCATGACGACACCGACCGTGGGCTTGTCCGTCATGGTGCCCAGGCTAATCACCAGATCCTCGCGTTCGATCGTGCTCACCTCGATCCCCTCAGGTACGTCGATCGGCAGCCCCGCGCGCGTGACCAGGAGCAGGATCGGCTCGCCGGTGAGCTTGGCGACGACCTCCGCCCGGGTCCAGGCCGGCCAGAAGATTGCTGGATCCTCAATCCCCGTACGCCGCGCGAGGGCTGGCGGGACAGGCTGGCTTGCGATCTCCGCATCGACCGCGTGGTTGTCGGCAGGAACGTCCCACACGACGGCGCGACCGTCGGCGAGATAGCTCGCTGCGCCCGTCTCGCGTGCTCGCGCCTGGGCCGCCGGAACGACGCGCGGCTGCTCCGACACCGGCTCAGATGCTGCCGCCACCGTCGACCACGATGACCTGGCCGTTGAGGTTGGTGTCGTCGAAGAGCAGGGACTTGACCAACGGCGTGACGTTCGCCGGCTCGACAAGGCGACCGGTCGGCGTACGTCGGGTGATGGTCGACAGTTGCTCGGTGCCCAGCACCGAACTCATCTCGGAGGCAAAGAAACCCGGCGCGATGGAGTTCACCAGGAAGCGGCCGTGCATCTCCCGGGCCAGTGCCCGCATCGCGGAGTCGAGGCCACCCTTGGTGGCCGAGTAGGCGACCAGACCGGAGTAGCCGCGCTGCGCGCAGATCGAGGTGACCATGATGATCCGGCCGCGGCCGACTTTGGCCATCGCGTGCCGGAGGAAGGCCCGGGTGAGCAACAGCGGGGCGGTCAGGTTGGTGCCGATGATGTCGGCGATCCGCTCCGGGGAGGTGTGCACGTGCAGCGAATCCTGCCCGATGGCAGCGTTGTTGATCAGCGAGTCGATCGGACCGAGGTGCTCGGCGGCCTCCTTGATGAACGCACGCACCGCCTTCTCGTCGGTCGCGTCGACCGAGCCGATGTGGACATCGTCCGGACGTTCCTTCGCGAGCTGCTCCAACTCGGGAGTGATGGTGCGGGCGAACGTGGCGACCTTGGCGCCACCGTCGAGGGCGCCACGGACCAGGTCGAGACCCAGTCCGCGCGAACCGCCTGAGACGAGAACGACTTTCGCGGCCGGGATGGGAGTGGATTCAGACATCGCTCTTCAGGCTTTCCTTGATCGGGATCTGCGGCAGCACGCGGATCCGCCGCGGCACGGAGTAGTCGGGCAGGCGCTCGCTGGCATAGGCAACCAGGTCCTGGTCGCTGACCTCGGCCCCGTCGGTGAGGACGACGTCGGCGACGACCATGTTGCCGACCAGTGGCGCTTTGCGTCCGCGTACGGCGGCCCAGGCCACGCCGGGGTGGCTCAGCAATGCGTCGCGCACTTTGCCGGCCGAGGCTTTGGAGCCGCCGACGTTGATCTCGTCGGAGGCGAGGCGGCCGGTGATCAGCACACGGTCGTCGGTCAGTTCCACGCGGTCGCCCGTGCGGATGACGGCATCCATTCCTTCGGCGGCGTGTGAGGACGCGATGAGTAGTTCGTCGCCCTCGACGGACAACCGCGGTCGGCCAGGGGTGTCCCGGTCCAGCCAGGCGCGGGGGAAGCCGGCGTGGCCGTCGTGCACCGCGATCGCGGCACCCGCTTCAGAGGAGGCGTAGATCCAGGAGATCCGGGCCTGCGGGTAGAGCTCGTGCAGCTGGTCGAGGATCGCCTGGTCGACCGGTTCACCACCGAGGGTGATCTGCTCCAGCGGCAAGGTGGCCATGGTCTCGCCGGAGCGGAAGATCGCCTGCCGCCAGAAGGTGGGGGTCCCCGAGGCGGCCGTCACGCCGTACTTTTGCGCCTTCGCCGGCCAGGAGTCCAGCTCGGACGGTTCGACGAAGACGATGTCCTGGCCCGGCAGGCTCACCGAGAGGGTGACCACCTGCCACCAGGCGTATGCGCCGGTCGCGTAGGGGCACAGCCAGGTGCGCGGCGGCTGCTCTCCACCGACCGTGGTCAGCGACGAGAGGGTGTGCGCGACCTGCTTGGGGCGACCGGTGGAACCGCTGGTGAGCAGCCAGATCCGGCCCGCTTCTGCAGGGCGGTCGGTCAGCGCAGGCGTGATGTCGTGGCCCTCGATGATCGCCAGACCGGCCTCACGCAGCTCGGTCTCCTGCTGGGCGTCGATCCGGGTGCGGGCCGCGATGAGAGTTTCCCGGCCGGGGTCGAGCACGTGCGCCCAGACCGCGTGCGCCGCCTGCAGGTTGCTCGCGGTCAGGAAGGCGGCGGCCTTGGGAAAGCCGGCCGGTGCGCCGCCCAGGTCCTCCCAGGTCGTCGCCGTGTCACCGGCAACAACCCGGTTACCGGCGCCCGCCGGCTGTGTCACGCGGTCTGCAACTGGTCGACGAAATCCAACACGTCGGACACTGTCTCGATGGAACGCAGGCCCGGAGCGTCGAAGTTGAGTTCTTCGTCCAGCTCGTCCTCGACGCGCAGCGCCAGCTCGGAGAAGTCCAGCGAGCGGAAGCCGATCTCCGTCAGCAATGTCGAGTCGTCGGCGGGAAGCTGCTTGCCCTGCGCCGAGAGCACCTCCCCCATCAGGGTGCGTACCTGGTCGCGCGAGAGCGTGGCCACTTTCAACCTCCGTGGTTGTGTTCGGGAATCACCGAGTAGTTTAGCGATGTGTTGCGAGCAGCTACGGACGACGACAAGGACCTGGCGCTGAAGTGGCGCAATCACCCGGTGGTGCGGGCGGTGTCTCTCCAGCAGCAGCCGATCAGCGAGGACGAGCACGCGCAGTACTGGGCCTCGCTGAAGGACAACCGGCACCGCAAGGTCTACATCTACGAGTTGGACAACACGCCCGCCGGCGTCGTCACCTTCTTCGACATCGACGACGGCTACGCGATGTGGGGCTACTACCTGGACAACGAGGGCCTCGAAGCCCGAGGACAACTGCTCCCGGCGTGGATCAAGATCCAGCGCGAAGCGGTAAAACTCGCCTTCGGCCCCACGGACAAGGGCGGCCTGGCGCTGGACGTGCTCGAAGGTGAAGTGCTCGAAGCCAACGAGGCGGTCCGTTCGATGAACAAACGCAACGGTTTCGAGGAGGTCGGTGTCGACGACGTCGAGATCGACGGCTTGGTCACCGTGGTGCACCGGATCCGGCGATCAGTGCAACCCGGCGACCGCTGAGTCGGCGTCACTCCCGTCGCAGGGTCCGGTAGAACGCCACCGAGCACACGGCCCCCGCCGCCAGGACGACCCACGGGCCGGGAGTCATCTGCACCCCGGACTGCGTGACGATCAAGCCTTGACCGTCGAGCAGGCCACCGTCGCGATAGCCCGCAGCGACTGTCCCCGAGGGTGCGAACCGGCGATCCAGGGTGAGATCCGTGACCGCCCTCGAACCATCGGTGCTCACCCAGTCGCCGGTCATGATGCACTGCGTGAACCGTCCAGAGCCCGAACACACCGTCTTGGACGCCGTGTACCTGCCCCACAGCACCGGCAGGTGCCAATTGATGACGTACGCCGCGACCAGGGCGAAGCAGCCAGCGGCCAGTACCGCCAGAACCGCCAACGCGACGACGCGGGCGAATCGCACCTTGATGGCCACCCAGTGAGTCTCCGCCTTCGACCTGCGCCGTGACTACACCCAGCCCGTAGCGCTCGTCAGTAACCGGTCTGCCCGTCAATCCGCTCCCGCAGCAGATCCAAGTGCCCCAGGTGCCGCGCGTACTCCTCGATGAGGTGGACCATCACCCACCGCAGGTTCACAGGACGGCCGCGCCGCTGGCCGCGGACCGGATCCGCGAGGTCTGTCCAACCAGCCAACAGCCCTCTCGATCGCTCGATTTCGCTCTCATAGGTCGCGACGTCAGCGACGGCAGTGTCCGGCGAAACATCGTCGAAGTCACCCTCCGTGCTCTCCGGCACGCAGTAGTAGTCCGGCACGTCCTGCTCGTCCATCACCACGACGCGCACCCAGTACGCCTCGACCTCGGTGAGATGCCGCACGATCCCGATCGGGCTCATCGCTGACGGCGGTACCGAGCGCTCGCACAGTTGCGTGGCCGTCAAACCCCCGATCTTCAGCAGGACCGTCTGGCGATACAGATCGAGCCAGTGGTCGAGAACCTCGCGCTCGGAGCCCAGCATCGGGCCGTCGTCGCGAGTGTCTGCGGGGGTGGGTAGCACTTCGTCGCTCATCACGATCAGCGACTCTTACAGAGCGGGTCAGCCGATTCCAGCCAATTTCCGGGCGCTTCGCTGTAGGCGGTCGAGGGCGGCTCGCGTGGCTGAGTGGTCGTTGGCCGCAACAGCAAACCAGTCGTACGTCGGACTTCCCTTGAGCGGCACAAGCCGAACGCCGGCGGGGACCGGCGTCCCCGCGAGGCTGATCGCGACACACTCCCCGGCCGCCACCCAGCGAAGGGGAGTTGTGCTCGAATCTGCCTGCGCGGCGTACGTTCTCGGCTCGATCCCGGCCTCGGCGTAGATCCGGCGTAACAGCGCGACCCAGTGTGGCGCGAACGCCTCCCGGGGCAGGTAGTGCACCCGGTCGCCGGTGTCTTTCAGGTCCACCTCGTCGAGCGCGGCTAATGCGTCATCTGCGGGTACGGCGAGTGCCAGATTCTCGTGCCCCAACCGGACGGCGGGGCGGCCGGCCTGATCGCCCGTGACAAGCACGTCGACCTGGCCGTCACGGACCAATCGGTCCTGCTCGGCCTCACCGGCCCGGATGACCTGCACCGGTCCACCCAGAGCGGCGATAACCCTTGCGGGCACAGCCAGTTCGTCGTCGACGACTGCGACCCGCAGCGGCGTGGACCCAGCGAGTGCGGCGACACCGTCGCGCACCGCGGCCAGGGCGCGCTCGGCGTACGGGAGGAACGTCTGCCCGTCGGCGGTCAACCTCATCCCCTGGGGAACACGGTCGAAAAGCGTTGTGCCGACGACCTTTTCGAGACGCGCGATGCGCGCGGACAACGCTGGCTGGGAGACGTGTCGCGCACGGGCCGCCGCAACCGTCGTACCCTCCTGCGCCACCGCCAGGAAGTCCTCGAGCAGTTCGAAATCAACGTCCATCCCGGCCATCATCCACCCCCGAGGGTGACCTACCCGGCCTCCAGTCGCGCCATGCTCTGCGTCGTGGGGGAGACAGAATCGCTCGAATACGAGATGGAACGGGCGCAACTTCCGCGATGGCTAGCGTGGTTAGCCCTGGCCGCGATTGTGCTGAGCTTGGCCTCCCTGGTCGGTCGGTGGTTCACCCAGCACCGTATTTCGATTACCGCGATCGTGTGGATCGTGCTCGGCCTGGCGGGGCTCATCTATCAGCGCTTTCTGTCGCGACGACGCGTCCGTTTCCGTGCCGACGCCACCGCCATCCGCCGACCCAGCGTTCTGCGCGATCTTCAGTGGGCCGATGTGGATCATGTGCTGGCACCCAGCCAATGGTCGGACGGCGCCTTCGTCATGATGCGCAACGGCAGCACCAAACGCACTGGGTTTCCGCCCGAGTACGCCGAGCGCCTTGCGGCCATCGGCAACAAGCCGCTGAAATGAGCGACGACGCCAGGGAACTGCGGTACACCCGGCAGACACCCCGCGAGCGGCGGGGCTACTTCACGGTGGCCGGTTCATACGCCGTGCTCGTGGTGGGCATCGTTGTCTACCAACTGGTCCGCGGCCAACCGTTCGAGGACGTCGCACCAGAATCGATCTTGTGGCTGATCCTGATCGGCCTGTTCCTGCTGCTGGTGGTCAAGTACCGCGACTCGGCGGGCGTCGCCGACGACAACGGCATCCGCGGCTTCGCGCACAAGGACATCCCGTGGCCCGAGGTGGCAGCGATCACCATCCGCGAAGACGCATGTGTTGCCGTCCTGACCGACGAGACCGAGCGCCGTACCCGCTTCCCCGCCTCCTACGCACAGCAGCTGGCCGACCTGGGCAACAAGCCACTGCGGTGACCTGGCCCTATCGGCCCGGCGGATAGGCTGATCGGCAATCGCAGTTGGACACTGCCGCACCCGTGACGAAGGCTAGGTACATGAGCACGCAACTCCCCGACATCACGATCGGCAAACACTCCATCGGCCCCGACCACGCGCCGTTCATCATTGCCGAGGTCTCCGGCAACCACGACGGATCGCTGGACAAGGCCCTCGACATCGTGCGCATGGTCGCCGACTCCGGCGCCCAGGCGATCAAGTTGCAGACCTACAAGCCGGACACGATCACGATCGACTCCGACGCCCCCGACTTCCGCCTGTCCGACGGGCACGAACTCTGGGGCGGGCGCACCCTGTGGGACCTCTACACCGAGGCACACACCCCGTGGGAATGGCACGAGCCGATCTTCCGGTTGGCCAACGACCTCGGCCTGGTGTGCTTCTCGAGCCCGTTCGACGCCACCGCGATCGACCTGCTGGAGTCGCTGGACACCCCGGCCTACAAGATCGCCAGCTCTGAGATCGTCGACCTGCCGCTCATCCGGCTCGCAGCGAGCAAGGGCAAGCCCATCATCATCTCCACCGGCATGGCCTCCATCAGCGAGATCGACGCCGCCGTGACGGCCGCCCGCGAAAGTGGCAACGAGCAGATCATCGTGCTCTCCTGCACTGCCGACTACCCCGCCAACCCGGCGGAGTCGAACCTGCGCGGCATCCCGGTCATGCGCGACGCCTTCGATGCGCACATCGGCCTGTCCGACCACACCCCCGGCATCGGCGCCCCACTGGCCGCCGTCGCGCTCGGCGCGGTGGTCGTCGAGAAGCACGTGACCCTGGCCCGCGAGGGTGGCGGGGTGGATTCCTCCTTCTCCCTCGAACCCGACGAGCTGGCCGCGCTGGTCCGCGAGTCCGAGGTCGCCTGGCAGTGCCTCGGCCAGGCCCGGATCGGCGCGAAAGCCGGTGAGCGCGAAGGACTTCGGTTCCGCCGCTCGCTCTACGTCGTCGAGGACGTCAAGGCCGGTGACGTCGTCACTCCGGCCAACGTCCGCTCGATCCGGCCGGCGCTGGGCCTGGCGCCCGACCTGTTCCGGGTGGTCGAGGGCCGCACCTTCGCCACCGATGTGAAACGCGGTACGGCGTTGTCCTGGGATCTGATCTGAAAGCGCCCAACTAAGCTGGCCCCCATGACCGAACAGGCTGAGCTCACCGACACTGGCATCCGACAGGACTCCGTCTCCGGGGCAACCGTGATCGTCGGTGACATGATCGCCTGGTCCGATCTGCAGGACCTGACCCCTCCGGCGGCCACCGCTGCCGTGATCGAGCGGCTCGTGAGTGCGCGCGTCCCGCAGAAGGTGCTGCTGGCCGGTCCCCGCGCCGGTCTGCTCCTGCCCCAACTGCCGACGACGTCGCGCATCGACGTTCTCACCCGCTCGCTCGACGACATCCGCGCCCTGGAGATCCTCGGCGGGATGCACTCGCGGGTGTCCTATTACTGCGGAGGTTTCCTCGATTTCGAACCGGAGCGGGACTACGACCTGATCGTGGCTCTTGGTGGTCCCCAGCGACTGCTCAGCCCCGATCGCGCCGGACTGACGATCGGCGGGACAATCAGCCGACTCGGTGATGCGCTGACCGCGGACGGTCTGTTGGTGACCGACCTCGCCAACGAGCTGGGGCTGACCGACCTGGTGCGCGCCGTACCCGACCCGCAGGCCGAGGAGGACGTCTCGTGGTGGATCGGGGCCGACGGTTTCAGTACTCGTGCGACCTACGCCCGAGAGCGCGACGGGTTGCTGGCCGCCGCCGGACTGACCTGCCACTCGACGTACGCCGCGCTGCCGGACCTGGACGCGCACAACCTGTTGATCGCACGGGACATCGCGACCGACGCCGATCGCGTGGACGCGGTCCGCGCCGTCGCCGCGCAGGTCACCACCCAGGAACTGAGCGAGCTGCCGATGCTTCGCGATGTGCACGCCACGCTGGACCGGGTGGCCGCCGCGGGCCAACTGGACGACCTGGCCCCTGCCTGGCTGATCGTTGCCGGGAAGGGCGCACCCGTCGACACGACGTTGCCGGATGCCGTCTACGTCGAGTCCGGGCCTACCCGATGGGCCCAGCGGCTCGTGCTGGACGGCGACTCGCTGACCCGCTCCTGGAGCGACGGAGGCCGGGACGCCGACCGCAGTGAGACGGATCTGACCCGGACCCTGCGAGCCGAGTTCCCCGCCGGAGTCACCTTGGAGACCCGCCTACGTGCCGCCGCCGCGACCCGCCAGCAGTCGGCGGTCCGGCCCCTTGTCCGCACGTACGCCGAGTGGCTGGCCGATGAGTCCATCTGGACTCCCGCAACCGCCAGCCACCGGGTCTTTGCCACACCGGACAACGTGCTGGTCGCCGACGACGGCTTAGCGATGCTCGACCAGACCTGGACCCGGGCGGGCATTGCCTCCGCTGGAGACACCCTCGTGCGCGGCCTGCGGACGTTTGCCACCCGGTTGCTCGCCACCGGTGGCGCGCATCCGTGGCGGGTGGGCGTCACCCCCGATGAGCTCACGGTCACGCTGGCCGCCATGGCCGGCTTCTCCGTCACCCCGGCCGACATCGCGCGGGTCGCTGCCACCTCCACGCACATCCGGGCCACCTTGTTGGGCACGCCGGAGCTGGCCGATGAACTGCTGGAGCTGGATCTGGAAAGCGGTCGGCACGCTCGTGACCTGCCCGCTGCCGACCAGGCCGGTTACCGCGAACTTCTGACCCGGCTGCGCGCTGTCGCCAGCGAGATGCGCCAGAAGGACGGTCAGATCCTGTGGCTGGAGGGAACGCTGCGGCACCGCGACCGTTACATCCGGCGCCTGGAGAAGACGATCGAGACCTACGAGATGACCTTGACCTACAAGGCCGTTGACCTGATGCGTGCGCCGCGCCGGATCGCGACCAACCGGGCCGTCTCGATGGCCAAGTCGACCGCGGATCAGGTGCTGCCGCCCGGTGCGATGAGCAAGGCCCGCAACCTGGCCAAGCGGCTGGGCGACTAGCGCGAAGCAGTCAGGCGACCGGCGGCGGCAGCGGCTCGGCGTCGGTGCGCGCCGGCTCGGTAGCAGCGCTGACCTCCGGCTGTTCGGCGGTCTCCGCGGGCGTCTCCGCCGCCGGAGCCTCTGCCAGCCCGTCGTCGGCGATCTGCTCGTCCACGTCGATGACCAGACCGGCGGTGGGCTCGGCGTCGACGGGAGCGCGGTGCGCGTTGCTGCGGGCCCGCCGGGACGCGGCGCGGTTGCTGTGCTTCTCCTCCAACGGCGGCGCCGGAGGCGGCGGCAGCGGGTGGGTCAACACATCGCCCCAGCCGAAGACGTCGATGATCTCCGTCTCGGGCAGCACGTGGTCGAGTCCGAGTTCGTCCGCGGCCACGGTGTACGCGTAGTCACGCGGGACCGAGAACTGGTGCATCTGCGGCCACATCCGGCGCGGCTTGCTGGCGCCGCCCAGGATCGCGTGGTCGGACTCGAGTTCCATCGGGTCGCCGTAGACCCCGACCTCGTTGCCCGCGGTCGCCCCGTAGAGCACCGCGCTGCTCATCCGGTTGGAGACCACGCGCTTGTGACGGCGCATCTCGGCCAACTGCCGGTAGAGGAACGCCACGTCGGTGTCCTGCCAGAGGTACCCGCGCTGGCCGTGCGTGATGACCCGCACCCCAGCCTCTTCGTATTCGCGGCGCACCTCGGGGTTGTCGTACTCGTTCCAGTGCAGACACACCGTGATCGGCACATCGCCTTCAGCGGCTTTGATCTCCTCGACGTACTCCGTGTGACTGCCGACGACCTGCTGGCCCTCCCAGCCGTGGAAGGGGTAGACGATCGTCCCGGTCCGTTCCGGCGCGTTGGCCAGCCACTCGCGCTGCTTCTCCAACTCCAGCAGGTACAGCCAGGGCGCGCCGACGGTCACGTAGTCGCGCAATCCATCGGCCCAACCGCGCCGGGCGCAGGCCTGCGACCAGACGAATTTGGGGTAGCGCGGCGCGAACACTGTGCCCACGGCGAACCCGTCGTGCATGTTCCAGCCGTGCTGCAGGTAACCCCACATCCGCGGCGGCTCCTCGAGACCGACGTAGCGGGCCATGATGTGCGCGTGCCCGTAGAAATGATTTGCGTGATGCATCAGGCCCCCACGAAGGTGCGCACTGAGTCGATCACCCGATCCACGTCGGCGTCGGTGAGATCAGGGAACATCGGCAGGCTGATCTCCTGGGCTGAGTAGGCCTCGGCGATCGGGAACTGACCCTTGCGCCAGCCGAGGTCGGTGAAGATCGGCTGCGTGTGGACCGGGATGTAGTTGACCTGCACCCCGATTCCGTCCGCGTGCAGGTGCTCGAACAGTTCCCGGCGGCGGCCGTCGAGGATCCGCAGCGGGTAGAGATGCCAGACCGGCTCGGCTCCAGCGCGGTGCGCCGGGGTGCGCAGGACGTCAATGCCGCCCAGACCGGCGTTGTACCGATCGGTGATCTGCTGCCGGCGCGCTTTGAACTGCGCGAGGCGGGTCAGCTGGGAGGAGCCCAGGGCGGCCAGCACGTCCGGCAGCCGGTAGTTCAGACCGAGGCTGTGCACCTCGTAGTACCACGGCCCCTCGTCCGTCACCCGCAGCTTGGCCTCGTCGCGGGTGTAGCCGATACCCTTGAAATCCCTTGCCGCAGCAAGAAGTTCGCTGCTCGGAGAGACCACCGCGCCACCTTCGGCGGTGGTGAGGTTCTTCGTCGGAAAGAACGAGAAGGTGGTCAGGTCGGCCAGCGAACCGACCGGGACGCCGTCCAACGAACCGCCGACGCTGTGCGCGGCGTCCTCCAGCAACAGCGCCCCCGCGTCGTGCGCGACCTTGGCCAAAGCGGGCGCGTCGATCGGGTGCCCGGCGTAGTCGACGCCGGCGATCACCTTCGTGCGATCGGTCACCGCGGCTGCAGCGGCCTGCGGGTCCAGGTTGCCGGTGTCCTCGCTGACATCCGCGAAGACCACCCGGGCGCCCTGCCACATGGCGGTGGTCGCCGTGGCGAAGAACGTCAGCGGCGTGGTGATGACCTCGTCGCCGGCACCGACCCCCGACGCGGCGTACGCCGTGTGCAGGGCCGCGGTCCCGGAGGTCACCGCGACCGCGGGGTCGGTCACGCCCGCCACCGCCGCGACGTCCTTCTCGAACTGCGCGACCGCGGGACCGGTGGTCAGCCAGTTGCCGCGCAGCACCTCGGCCACCGCGGCGATGTCGTCCTCATCGATCGATTGACGCCCGTACGGGAGCATCAGACCCCGGACTCCAGGACGCCGCGGATGTCCTCAGCGGAGTACCACAGGTCGTTCTTGTCCGAGGAGCAGTGGAAGCCCTCGGGGACGGGGACGGCGTTCTCGATCGGCTTGTAACCCCAGGTCGCCAGTTCGGGCTCCAGCACGTAGTACTTGCCGTCGTTGACGATGACCGCGCGGCGGCCCTCCTCGGGAGAGATCATCTCCTCGTGCAACTTCTCGCCGGGGCGCAGGCCGATGTCGTGCATCTTGGCGCCCGGTGCGATGGCCTGGGCCAGATCGGTGACCTTGTGCGAGGGAATGTGCGGGACGACCAACTCCCCGCCCTGCATCATCTCGAAGGTGTCCAGCACCATCTGGACCGCCTGCGGCAGGGTGATCAGGAAGCGGGTGCAGCGCAGGTCGGTGATCGGCAGCGACTCCCCCGCGGCGTGCAACGCCCGGAACTTGGGGATGATCGAACCGCGTGAGCCGGTGACGTTGCCGTAGCGGACCACGGCGAACCGGGTGGGATACGCCGCGGCGTAGTGGTTGCCCAGGATGAAGATCTTGTCGGCGGTCAGCTTGGTGGCGCCGTACAGGTTGATCGGGCTGGACGCCTTGTCAGTCGACAGGGCCACGACCTTCTTCACGCCGGCGTCGATGGACGCCTCGACGACGTTCTGGCTGCCCATCACGTTGGTCTTGACGAACTCGAACGGGTTGTATTCGCCGGTGTCGACCTGCTTGAGCGCCGCGGCATGCACCACGTAGTCGACCTGGTGCATCGCGCGCTGCAGGCGCGGCAGGTCCCGGACGTCACCGATGAACCAGCGCAGGCGCGGGTCGTCCCCGAACTGCTGGCGCACCTCCCACTGCTTCAGCTCGTCGCGGGAGTAAATGACGATCCGCTTCGGCCCGATGTCGTCCAGGAGGCGGGTGATGAAGGCTTTACCGAAGGAACCGGTACCGCCGGTGATCAGGATGGACGAACCCTGCAGGATGCTCACGCTTACGTACTCTTCTCACTCGCTGACGGTGCTCGGTAGGGGCGGCCGACACGGCAGCCAGACCATCGTAGAGGCTAGCATTTTGCCGCCCCTGTCCCCGCCATTGAAGGACGCCGATGAACAGCCAGCTCGTGCTGCTGCGATGTGACGGCGGAGGCACGTACGGCGTGGGGCACGTCATGCGCCAACTGGCCCTGGCCGACGAGCTGGTCGCGCGCGGCGTGTCGGTCCAGTTCCGGGGCAACCTGACGAACACCCCGTGGCTGGCGGCACTGCTGGCCGCGCGCGGTCTGAGCATGGTCGCGATCGACGACGACCCGCGCGCACTGCGTGACACCGCGCTCGAGACCGGTGCCTCAGCGGTCGTGCTCGACGGCTACCACCTCGACCCCGCTACCGGCGCAACGCTGCGGGCAGCCGGCATCCCGGTCATGGCGATGGTCGACTATTCCTTCGGCACCGAACAGGACGCCGACCTGTACGTCGACCAGAACCTGGGTGCCCGACCCCACTCGCCGCGGGCGCTGGCGGGGATCGACTACGCACTGTTCCGCGACGACGTGCTGGCGCTACGGCGGGTCGGCCCGGACCACCTGCCGGCATCGTCGCCACTGCGCGTGCTGGCCGTCTTCGGCGGTACCGACCCCTACGCGGCGGCGCCGGTCGTGGTGCCCGCGCTGCTGGACACGGGTCTGCCCGTCACGATCACCGCGGTGGCTGCCCGGGAGGAGATCGCCGTCGCATTGCGCGGCCTGCCCGTTGCCGACGGCCAGGAATTGCACGTCATACCAGCCACGCCCGGGCTCGCCGCGCTGGCCGCCGAGTCCGACCTGGTCCTGAGTGCTTCGGGCTCCTCGGTCTGGGAGTTCCTCTGTATGGGCGTCCCGACGGCACTGGTCTGTGTGGTCGACAATCAGCGGGCCGGCTACGACGAGACGGTCCGTCGCGGTGTGGTCGCGGGCCTCGGACACCTGGACGGCTTCGACGCGGCAGCCGCCACGGCCACCCTGCGGACACTGGTGCAGCGAGCGGATGACCGGTCGGCCCTGGCCACCAAGGGTCAGCTGCTGGTGGACGGCAAGGGGCGCCAGCGGGTCGCCGACGCCCTCCTCGCCCTGTGAACCCGCGAGGTTATGGGAGACATCGAGGTTAGAGGAGCCGCTAATAAGCGGAGGCCCCTCCCGTAACCTGAAAGTCTCCTGAATCCGCGTGGTCAGGCAATGAAGGAGGCCGCCTGCTGTTCCACCTGCTCCACCGAGACGGCCGGCAGCGACACCGAGGTCACGCGCGCAAACCCGCGGGCCGCCGAATCCGCGCAGGTGATGATGACATCGTCCGGCGCGTCTGCGAACGACGTACGCCACGCCGCCGGGACCCGCACGTACCCGATCCGTGGGTCGGCGAAGGCCGCCTCGAGCTGCTCCGGCTGGTCCAGGGCGACCCCCACCAACCGGCACCGGCCCTGCGATTGCAGCGACACCAGTGATGCCGCACCACCCCCGGACCACGATGTCCACGCCGACCAGGGCAGCAGCAGCGCGTCCACCGACTTGCTCTGCAATTCGCGCAACGTGTTGTAGACCGAGGCCGCCACCTCCGCTGCCGCCCAGCCGTCCGAGGCGGACGGCGGGAGCGCTGACAGCGGCGCCACCTGGGCCACCACCGCGAGTCGCTCACTCAGCCCGTGCGCCAGGCTCTGGCCGATACGGGCCTGGGCATCGCCGTACGTCACATCGGTGTAGACGTGCGTGACTCCCGCCATGGCGGCTGCGTCGAGCACCCGGGCCACCGTGGCCAGATCGATCGCGCCACCCAGCCCGGCCGCATCGAGCACCCAGGGGCCCTGCCCGATCGGATTGGGCACCGTGCCGGGCAGCGGGGAGGGCACCGCACCGCCGGCTTCGACGAACCGGTCCAGCAGCACCCGCCACGGCACGGAGACCGGGTCCGGCAGGCCGCGCAGCGCGCGTGCGGCGACCGTGAAGTCACGCAGGGTGTCGATGGTGCAGCGCAGCCGCTTGACCGGGCCGGTCAGGGGCGGATTCACCGACAGGTCCGCAGTGTGCCGGCGAATCCAGGGCGTGACGTGCTCCCGGTCGTAGGGATCGGTGGCGATGTGGTGGGCCTGGCGCAGGAGGCCGGCGCTGAAGACCTCCGCGCCGAGGCCGGTGATGTCGGTGACCGCCACGCGGATGTACTGCTCACCCGCAGCGTGCATGTCGTCGATCATCTGCTGCACGAAGGAGCCGTCCGGCACTACGTTGTCCCCGGTGAGGCGCACCACCAGGTCGTCGTCGGCCAGGGCCCGGGGGGCGTCGAAAAACCGCCGTAACGGGTCATGCAACGAACCCCGGAACACCGCGACCCCGATCTCGCCCAGCGCGTCGGCGATCGCATCGTCCTCCGGTTGGTCGCTGGTCGCGACGACGACGTCGAGGCCGGTATTGCCCGCCCGCCGGGCCGCGAGCGCCACGACGGGCTGGCCCGCGACGGTGAGGAGGGCCTTGCCGGGGAGCCGGGACGAGGACAGTCGGGACTGCAGCAGGACGCGGGTGGGCACCGGATGAAACTATCGGATCGTGCTCCCCCTGCCGCAGACCCGTACTCCTGCTCCCATGACTGCCCCACCGTTGCGGTGGGGGTTCAGCGCGCCCGGTGGAATCGCCGCCAGGATGGCCGCGACGATGCACGCCAACTCCCGCCAGCAGGTGGTGGCCGTGGCCTCCCGCTCCCAGGACCGGGCGGACGTCTTCGCGCGCGAGTTCGGCGTTGATCGGGCGTACGACGATCTGGCGGCGATGTGCGCGGACCCCACCGTGGATGCGGTGTACGTCGCGACGCCGCACTCCGGCCATCTCGAGCAGGCACTGGTCGCGATCGAGGCGGGCAAGCACGTCCTGGTGGAGAAGGCGTTCGCGGTGGATGCGGCGGAGGCCCGGCAGTTGGTGGCGGCAGCCCGCAGCAGGGGGGTCACCTGCATGGAGGCGATGTGGACCCGCTTCCTGCCGGGTTACGACGTCGTGCGGCAGCTGCTGTCTGACGGCGCACTGGGCCAGATCGAGGCGGTGTACGCCGATCACGGACAGTGGTTCGCCTATGACCCGCAGCACCGGTTGTTCAACCCGGAGCTCGCCGGCGGCGCGTTGCTCGACCTGGGGATCTACCCGGTCTCGTTCGCGGCGTTCGCGCTGGGGACCGACCTGCAGGTCCGGGCCAGCGGCCGACCCGCCCCGACCGGCGTGGACGGTCACGTGAGCATCGTTGCGACACAGGGCAATGCGACCGCCGTCCTGGACACCACCTTGTTCGCGCGCACCCCCACCACCGCGTCGATCAGCGGCACCGAGGCCCGTCTGGAGTTCGCGCCCGACTTCTACACACCGACTCCTATCTCGCTGATCACGCGCGAGGGTACGGCCACGACGATCGACCCGGGCCCGCTGACCCGGCACGAAGGATTGGTCTACGAAGCAGCCCACTTCGCGCAACTGGTCGCCGACGGCCGCCCCGAGTCACCGCTCCTGCCGTTGGACGAGACCGTCGCGATCATGGACCTGCTCGATGAGATCCGGGGCCAGCTGTGATCCCCCAGCTGGCGAATCTGGCCGCCGATTCGGCCCGCCCGCGGGTCACCTACTACAACGACGCGACGGGTGAGCGGATCGAACTGTCCGGATCGACCGTCCTGCGCTGGGTCGCCAAGGCCGGCAACTGGTTGCAGGACGAGATGGACGCGGGCCCGGGCACAGCGGTGTCCGTGGACATCCCGGGCGATCACTGGCGCGCCGTCTACTGGACGCTCGCGGTGTGGGCGGTGGGCGCCGTCGTCACCGACGACCCGGGCGCGGACGTGCGGGTGGCGCTGGACGACCCGACCGCGGACCTGTCCGAGCCGGAGGCCTCCCTGGCCCCCTCGGAGCTGACGGGACAGCCCGACTCCTTCTCGCCGTACGCCGATCCAAGCCCTGCGGACCTGGCCGTCGACCTGGGCGGTGAGCAGGTTCCGTATGCCGCGCTGGCGGTGCAGTCACCGCAGGACCGGCCACGGGTCGTCGCCGATGCAGACCTGCCCGCCCAACTGCTGTCGGTCTACGCCCGGGACGGATCCCTCATCCTGTTGCGCAACGAGGACCACGCCAAACGCGCCGACCGGTTGCTGGCCGAAGGGTTACCGCTGGCCTAACCCACGGCCCGGCGGCGGTCCGCTTCGTTCTCGATGGCCCGGCGCTCTTCCTCACGCTTGAGTCGGCGCTTGATCTGCTCGTCGGTGCGCTTGCGGCGACGGTCGACTACCTCTTCGTCGGTGGGCAACTCGTAACTGTCGCCCATCAACTCCGACAGGTAGCGATCCATGATCTCGTCCATGGGGCCGTCGCCGACCAGGTGGCCACCGTTGAGATAGAGCCCCCGGGTGCAGAAGCGCAGGAGGTCCGGCCCGGAGTGGGAGACCAGGAACAGCGTGCGGCCCTGGTCGAGCAGACTCTCCATCCGGTTGTAGCACTTCTCCCGGAAGGCGGCGTCGCCGACGGCCAACACCTCATCGACCAGGATGATCGGCTCGTCCAGGCAGGTGATGACGGAGAAACCGAGCCGCACCTGCATCCCCGAGCTGAAGTGCCGGTACGGGACGTCCAACCCGGCGCGGACCTGCGGGCCGGCGAAGTCCACGATGTCGTCCCAGCGTTCCTCGACCTGCTCCTTGCTCATCCCGTGCAGACCGGCGGTCAGGTAGATGTTCTCCCGGGCGCTGAGCTCACCGACGAATCCACCGGTGAGTTCGATCAACGGCGCCACGCCCTCGTGCACCTTGGCCCGGCCCTCGTCCGGCAGCAACGTGCCGGCGATCAGTTTCAGCAGCGTGGACTTGCCGCCACCGTTACCGCCCACCAGGCCGACGGCCTCGCCACGACCGACCGTGAAGTTGAGGTTGCGCAGCGCCCAGAAGGTGTCCCGCTTGTGCGCGCTCTTGCCGGTGAAGACGATCTCCCGCAGCGACAGATTGCGCTTGCGCCCGCGCAGGAATTCGATCCCGAGGTCTTCGACCTCGATGACCGGTTCGCCGGGTTTGGTCTTCCAGGTCACGGTGGACTCGACCGGGGGCAGGTCGTAGTCCTCGATGCTGTGCTTGTGCTCGGGGTCGTAGCCCTCGGGGTCGTTGGCCTTTCGGATGGGGCGCCACCGCAACTTGCCGTTGGCTCCCATGATGGGCTCGCCGATCGGGCCGATCGGAGGCGACTGGTCGGACATCTCAGATCTCCTTCAGGACCGGGGACTCGAGCTTGCGGAACACCCACATGCCGAAGAACAACCAGAAGATGGTGATCACCACGCAGGTCCCCCAGGCGAAGTAGTCCGGACGGATCTCGGTGCTGAGGAATCCCAGCCGGTACATATCGTTGATCCCGGTCAACGGGTTGAACTGCAGGATCACCTTCGCCCAGGCGTGCTCCTTGTCCAGCATGGCCACCGAGTAGACGATCGGGGTCAGGTAGAAACCCATCCGCAACATGATGCGCACGATGCGGATGAAGTCATCGACCAGGGCGGTGACCGGAGCCATCACCAGGCCGAGTCCAACGCATAGGAAGAACTCCAGGATCAGCGCGGGGATCCATAGGACGAAGCGCCAGTTGAGGTGGATCTGGTCGCCCGTGATGGCGAAGAGCAGGACGAAGGCGATCAGGATCGGCAACGACATCAGGTGCTCGATGCCCTTGGCGATGACCACCCGGATCACCCACAGTTCGCGGGGCAGGTTGGTGGAGCGGACCAGCAACCGCTCGGAGTACAACGCGCGTGCCGTCTCGTTGATCGAGTTGTTGAACCAGTTCCAGGCGAGCAGACCGGCCAGTAGGAACACGACGTACGGCGCGCCCTGGGAGCGGCTGTGCGCGATATCGGTGCCGCCGGTCGTCTTGATGCTGTAGATGACACCGAAGACGAACCAGTAGACCAGCGTCATCGCCAACGGGTCGATCAGCGTCCACAGATAGCCCAGGACACTGCGGGCGTAACGGACGCGCAGATCCCGCCGGACGAGCGTGCCGAGCACCTTGCGGTATTCGACGATCCTGCGGAGACGTTCGAGCATTGACGTGTGATCCTTACGTGGTCGGGCGTGCCGGGTCAGGCTACCCGTCAGTTGCTGGGGGTCTCCTGGGCGGATTCTGCAAGCCGTATCCGGCTGGTCAGGAAACCCCACCCCCACGACATGTGCATGGTCGCCAGTACGCCGGGTAGCAGCGCTCGCACCTTCGGCGCCTCGCCGCGCGAGATAGCAATACCCCCCACGGCGACACTGCCGGCGTAACCGAGCGGGATCGCCCACAGCGGCCGCCAGGCCAGACCGCCGACGGCTCCGGCGGCGATCGCCACGAGCGCTGTCGGCGGCGCGAGGTAGCGCAGGTTGATCGAACCGCGGTGCTCACGAGCCACCACCCGGCGCCACGTGCCGTACTGCCGGTACTGCGTGGACAGGGCCCGGAACGTCCCCCGCGGGCGATAGGTGACTTTGAGCTGCGGGGTGAACCACACCAACCCGCCTGCTTGCCGGATCCGGTAGTTCATCTCCCAGTCCTGGGCGCGGATGTAGCGCGGGTCATAGCCGCCGACCCGGTCCAGCCAGGTGCGGTCGAACACGCCCAGGTAGACCGTTTCGGCCGGGCCGGGGTCGCCACCCTGCTTGAACTTCACCCCACCAACGCCGATCTTGCTCTTCATCGCGCACGCCACCGCACGCTCGAAATCGGTCGTACCCTCGGCGTCCATGATCCCGCCGACGTTCGCGGCCCGTTGGTCCGCCAGTGTGCGTACCGCGGTGGTCAGGTACCCCGGGGACAGGATCCCGTGCCCGTCGACCCGGGCTACGACCGGATACTGCGACTTGGCGATGGCGGCGTTCAACCCTTCCGGCGTGCGGCCCGACGGGTTGTCGACCAACACGATCCGCGGGTCCCGACCGGCCAGCTCCGCTGCGACCTCATCGGTGCGGTCATGGGAGGGACCGAGGGCAAGGATCACTTCTATCGGGCCGGCATAGTCCTGCGCGAGGATCGCACCGACCGACTCCCCCAGGTGCCGCTCTTCGTTCAGGATCGGCATGATGACCGAGATTCCCAGCCTGCTCTCGTCCTGCACTCGGCAAGGCTACCCGGACCAGCCAGGTTGCCCGGTTACCCTCGCCAGCGTGAACGGAAACGACGACCAGAGAGCGCAAGCGATCCCGGTACGCCGCCGGTTGCCGTCGCCCGGGCCCCAGCAGGGCACCCAGCAAGCCACCCGGGCCCTGCCGGTCCACCCGGACCGGCAGGACCGACCGGCACCGCAGCCCGCCACGGCACCTGGTCCACCCCCGGCACCGCCGCGCCAGAAGTTGCCCCGCAAGTACCTGTGGCGGCGCATTCTCGTGGTGGTCGCCCTGGTCCTCGCCCTCTGGTTGGCGTTGCTGGCCTGGGCCGGTTTCAGCGCCTGGGGTGCCGTCGACAAGATCGCGGCCTTTCCCACCGGCGACCGGCCCGCGGCGGGATCGGGCACCAACGTACTGCTGGTCGGCTCGGACTCCAGGGCGGGTCTGAGCAGTGAGGAAGCTCACGATCTGGGCACCGGTGGCGCCAACGTCAGCGAGGGCAGCGCGCACACCGACTCGATCATGCTGCTGCACCTGCCCTCCTCCGGTCAGCCGACGCTGGTCAGCTTCCCCCGCGACAGCTACGTGCCCATCCCGGGTCACGGGCGCAACAAGATCAACGCATCCTTCGCCTTCGGCGGCGCCCCGTTGCTGATCGAGACGCTCGAGAACGCCACGGGTCTGCGGATCGATGGCTATATGGAGATCGGCTTCGGCGGATTCGCGGGAGTGGTCAACGCCGTCGGCGGCGTGCGGATGTGTCTGCCCGAAGCGGTGAAGGACGACTACGCCCACATCGACCTGCCGGCCGGTTGCCAGACGCTGAACGGCAAGGACGCGCTGGGCTACGTGCGCTCCCGGCACGCCTTCGCCGAGGGCGACCTCGCCCGGGCCAAGCACCAGCGCGAGTTCCTGGCCGCCCTGATGAGCAAGATCGCCAGCCCGGTCAACGTGCTGATGCCGTGGAAACTGCACAGCATCGGGGTGTCCGGCGCCCAGGGTCTGGCGGTCGACAACGAGATGTCACCGTGGATGGCGTTCAAGACCGTGTGGGCACTGAAGGGCATCTCCTCCAATGGCACGTCGGTGCAGGTCCCGATCGCGGGCAACGCGAGCACTAACGTGGGCGACGTGCTGCTGTGGGACAAGCCCAAGGCGCTGGCGCTCTTCGAGGCGCTGCGCAACGACACTGCGTTGCCGACATCGGTGTCGCCATGAAACTCGGCGTCCACCTCGGCTACTGGTCCGCGGGCCCGCCCGACAACGCCCAGGAGATCGTCCGGGCCGCGGATGACCTGGGCTTCGACGCGGTGTACACCGCTGAGGCCTACGGCTCCGATGCATTGACCCCGTTGGCGTGGTGGGGTTCGGCCACCCGCCGGGTCCGCCTGGGCACCAACGTCATCCAGTTGTCAGCGCGCACTCCGACGGCCACAGCGATGGCGGCCATGACGATGGATCACCTGTCCGGCGGCCGGTTCATCCTGGGCCTGGGCGTCTCCGGCCCGCAGGTCGTTGAGGGCTGGTACGGGCAGAGCTACCCGAAGCCGTTGGCCCGCACGCGCGAGTACATCGACATCGTGCGACGGACGATTGCCCGAGAGGTCGTGACGTCGGACGGCCCGCACTACCCGCTGCCGTTGACCGAAGGGGGTACCGGTCTGGGCAAGCCGCTGCGTTCGACCCTGCACCCCTACCGCACCGACCTGCCGATCTTCCTGGGTGCCGAAGGACCCAAGAACGTCGCACTGGCGGCCGAGATCGCCGACGGCTGGCTGCCGTTGTTCTTCTCCCCGCGCAGCGACGATTTCTACCGGGCGGCACTGACGGAAGGTTTCGCCCGAGCCGGGGCACGGCGTACGCCGCAGGATTTCGAGGTGCACGCCTCGGTGCCAGTCATCATCGCCGACGACGTGGACGGCGCGGCCGACCTGATCCGGCGCAACCTGGCCCTCTACGTCGGCGGGATGGGCGCGCGCGGGCAGAACTTCCACCTGGACGTCTTCGCCCGGATGGGCTGGGAGGACGTCTGCGACCAGGTGCAGAACCTCTACCTGGACGGCCGGAAGGACGAGGCGGCCGCGGCCATCCCGTTGGAGATGGTCGACGACGTCGCCCTCATCGGGCCGGCGGAGCGGGTGCGCGAGCAGTTCAGCCGCTGGGAGCCGACCGTGGTGACCAGCCTGTTGGTCCAGGGCGTCACCTACTGGCCGGACCCGGTCGCCGGCCTGCAGACCCTGGCCGAGACGCTGGGCTGAATCAGCCCTTGAGCAACTGACGGGCCATCACAACCCGCTGGATCTGGTTGGTGCCCTCGTAGATCTGGGTGATCTTGGCGTCGCGCATCATCCGCTCGACCGGGTGGTCCTTGACGTACCCGGCGCCACCCAGCAACTGCACGGCGTCGGTCGTGACCTCCATGGCCACGTCGGCCGCGAAGCACTTGGCGGCCGCTCCGAAGAAGGTCAGGTCCGCGTCACCGCGCTCGGACTTGGCCGCCGCGACGTAGACCATCTGCCGGGCCGTCTCCAGCTTCATGCCCATGTCAGCGAGCATGAACTGCAGGCCCTGGAACTCCGCGATGGCCTTGCCGAACTGCTTGCGCTCCTTGACGTAGTCGATCGCGTAGTCCAGTGCGCCCTGGGCAACACCGATGGCCTGCGCACCGATCGTGACGCGGGTGTGGTCCAGGGTTCGCAGCGCGATCTTCAGACCCTCACCGGGCTCGCCGATCATCCGGTCACCGGGGATGCGGACGTTGTCGAAGTGCAGTTCGCGGGTCGGGGACCCCTTGATGCCCATCTTGCGCTCGGGAGCGCCGAAGGTGAAGCCCTCGTCGTCCTTCTCGACCACGAAGGCGGTGATGTTGCGACCCCGGGGGCCGTCGGGGTCGGTGACGGCCATGACCGTGTAGAACTGCGAGACACCGGCGTTGGTGATCCATGACTTCTGACCGTTGAGGATGAAGTCGTCACCGTCGGCGGTGGCCTTGCACTTCATCCCGGCGGTGTCGGAGCCAGCCTCGCGCTCGGACAGGCCGTAGGAGAACATCGCCTCACCGCGGGCGACCGGCGGCAGGTACTTGGCCTTGACCGCTTCGGAAGCACCCAGGATGACCGGCATGGAACCCAGTTTGTTGACCGCCGGGATCAGCGAGGACGACACGCAGGCGCGAGCGACCTCTTCGATGACGATGCACGTGGCGAGGGCGTCGGCACCGACCCCGTCGTACTCCTCCGGGATGTGCGGCGCGTGGAAGTCCGAGGCCACCAGCGCGTCCAGGGCCGCCTGGGGGAACTCGCTCCTCTCATCGACCTCCGCCGCATGGGGGGCGATCTTGTCCTCGGCGACGGCGCGGACCGCGGCCCGCAGCTCCTCGTGCTCCTCGGAGGTCTTGAACAGGTCGAAGTCAGTGTTTCCGGTCACGCTCCGAATGTTACTCGCCTGGACGTCCTACTAAGCAACCGCTTAGCTTTCAGGATTCGCTCATACTCTCCCGCCATGGCGGATCTCACACGGCGTACGGCGATGGGCGGCTTCGCGGCCGCGGTTCTGGCCGGCTGCGGCTCCGGCAGCCGGACGACCCCGTCCCGTCCGCCGTCATCCTCACCCTCCCCCACAACGTCCACGCCGGCGGCGGTCGCGAACCAGCGTCTCCTGAGCAGCGGCCTCACCAGCGCGACCGGCCCGACGCCCGGCGCCGCCGGCACGTCGCTGGCCGTGAACCCGGAGGTCGTCGTCGTCGGAACCGCCCCGGACAGCACGATCCAGCAGATCGCCCGGTTGGCCATCTCCTACCAGCCGACGATCCTGGAGATCACCGGCGCGACCGCACCCACGCAATCCCTGCTGATCCTCGCGCCCGCGACGAAGGCCACCTTCGACCAGTGGACCGGTGAGAAGGACAACCCGGCTGAGAGCGGCGCCACGGTCTTTCCGTCGCCTCCCGCCCAGCCGTGGATGGCCCTCAAACCCGACACCGATCAACGCCAGCTCGAGGTGACCCTGGCGCACGAGATGCTGCACGCCCTGACCCTGACCTTCGCCAGCAAGCGCGACCAGCCGACCTGGCTGACCGAAGGCTTCGCCCAACTGGTGTCCGCCGACGTGACCCAGATCGTCGAGCTCGCGGCCACCCCGCCCGCGGCGGCGTCGTTGCCCACCGACGCGCAATTCACAGCCCAACCGGAACGCTCCTACGTGCTCGCGTTCCTGTTTGCGACCTTTCTGCAGCAAAAGCGCCGCGACGCAGTCGCCGCCTTCTACACCCCGGCCGTCCACGGTCAACCCGGTGACCTGGATCGCTTGGCGCACAGCGTCTTTGGCGCCGCTATCCCCGGACTCACCCAGCAATGGCAGGCGCAGTACGCCGCCCAGGTCAGGACACTGCGGGGATGACTTCCTCGCTGAACCGTCGCATTGAGCTGTCGTCGTACGCCGCGTCGGGGAAGTAGCAGATGGCGTAGTCCATTCCGACCGTCTGCAGTCCGCGAAGCGTCTCGGCGATCTGGTCCGGCTCGCCGACGAGGGGCTGCTCGCGGAACGCGGCTGCTGCCGCGGCGGCCTTCTGCGTACCCAGGTACGGCGCGTATCGCTCTTCGACGCCGCGCACCGTGGCATCGATCTCGGCGGGTGATCCCATGAGCACGTTGTAATTGGCGGACCGCGTGATCTCAGCAAAATCCCGGCCGACATCCTCGCAATGCTGTTGCAACACAGCTGATTTCGCCTCGAACTGGCCCGGCGTGCCATCGAAGTTGGTGTAATCGGCGTACTGCGCCGCGATCTTCAGCGTGACCTTCTCACCACCACCGGCGATCCACATCGGGATGCGGTTGCTCTCGCTGGTGGTCTGCACCGGCTGCGGGTGACACAGGGCACCGTCGACCTGGTAGTACTTCCCGTCGAGGGTCGCCGAGCCGGTCGTCCACATCTGCCGGAAGATCTCGACCCCTTCCCGCAGGCGGCCCAATCGCTCACCGGCAGAAGGGAATCCGTATCCGTACGCGCGCCACTCATGCTCGTACCAACCGCCGCCGATACCCATCTCGAGCCGGCCGCCGCTGATCAGGTCGACGGTGGCGGCAACCTTCGCCAGATAGGTCGGCTCGCGGTACCCCATGCAGGTGCACATCTGACCCAGCCGCACCCGCGCCGTCGACGCGGCGAAGGCCGCCATCAGGGTCCACGCCTCGTGGGTGGCCTGATCGCTGGGCTGCGGCGTGGTGTGGAAGTGGTCGTACACCCACAACGACTCCCAGTTCGGGTCCGCATCGATGGTCGAGGCCAGCCCCGACATCACGTCCCACTGCCGCGCCGGGTCGATACCGACCAGGTCGAAACGCCAGCCCTGCGGTACGAAAGCGCCGAATCGCATGTCAGCTCCCTGCAATCTCTGATCGAAGCGACGCACCCTTGGCGTGCGCCTGGTCACGCAAGGTGGACTGGAAGTCCACCATCGCCGTACGCACTTGCGCCGCAAAGGAATCCGTCCCTGAGGCAATGATGCGAGCGGCCAGCAGGCCCGCGTTGCGGGCCCCGCCGATGGATACGGTCGCCACCGGGACACCCGCGGGCATCTGGACGATCGACAACAGCGAGTCCATCCCGTCCAAATACTTCAACGGCACCGGTACGCCGATCACCGGCAGAGGGGTCACGGCGGCGAGCATGCCGGGCAGGTGAGCGGCTCCCCCGGCACCGGCGATGATGACGCGCAGTCCCCGATCAGCGGCGCGGGCGCCGTACTCGATCATCTCCGTCGGCATCCGGTGCGCCGACACGACATCAGCCTCGAAGCCGATGCCGAACTCCGCGAGCGCCTCGGTCGCCAGTTTCATCACCGGCCAGTCCGAGTCGCTGCCCATCACCACACCCACGATCGGTTCGCTACTCACGCACTACTCCTTGCAGATAGTCGGCGGCGTGCCGGCCGCGTTCGCGCAACCCGGCCAGGTCGGTCCCCGTCAGGTTGACGTGCCCGATCTTGCGGCCGGGCCGGACCGCCTTGCCGTACAAGTGGATCTTCAGCTCCGGGTCCCTGGCCATCAGATGCCGGTAGGTCGGGTAGAGGTCCTCGTCCTCACCGCCGAGCACATTGGTCATCACGGTCCACCGCTCGCGCGGGCGCGGCGACCCCAACGGCAGGTCGAGCACGGCACGCAGGTGCTGTTCGAACTGGCTGGTGACCGCGCCGTCCATCGTCCAATGGCCACTGTTGTGCGGGCGCATCGCGAGCTCGTTGACGACGAAACCACCGTCCGGCAGCTCGAAGATCTCCATCGCCATGACGCCGGTGACGCCGAGTTCGCCGGCGACCCGCAGCGCCGCCTCCGTCGCACGAGCCGCCAGGTCGGGGCTCAGATCCGGCGCCGGCGCGAGCACCTCGGTGCAGATTCCGCTGGTCTGGACGGTGTGGACCACCGGCCACGCGGCGGCTTGCCCCGACGGGCTGCGAGCCACCAATACGGCCAGTTCCCGGACGAAACCAACGGCTTCCTCGGCCAGCAACGTCTCGCCATGGGCCAACCAGTCGGCCGCCTCGTCGGGACTGGACACCAGCAGGACGCCCTTACCGTCATACCCGCCGGTCGGCGTCTTGAGCACCACCGGCCAGCCGTGATCAGCTGCGAAGGCGGCCAGTTGCTCCGCAGTGTCAACGGCGGCCCAGGCCGGACAGGGCACACCCATAGTCGTCAACCGCTCACGCATCGCGAGCTTGTCCTGCGCGAACACCAGTGACTGCGGCGAGGGGTGGACGGCGACACCGGCCGCCACCAGCGCGTGCAACACCTCCTGCGGCACGTGCTCGTGGTCGAAGGTGATGACATCGCAGTCCTGGGCGAACGCCAGCACGTCGTTGACGTCGGTGTAGTCCCCCACCGGCGCGGACGGCACGACGAAACCCGCTGCCGAATCATCGGTTTCGCAGAGGACGGAAAGAGTGATGTCGAGGTTGACCGCAACCGGTGCACACATCCGCGCCAACTGACCGCCACCGATGATGCCCACCACTGGAAAGCCGCCAGGAGCCCGTCGCGGTGCCGTCACGCCGATATCGTATGGGTTTATCCTTGGACCTCGTGCTGACCCGCCTCATCGACGCGTTTCACCGACTCTGGCGAGAGTTGGCCAAGTTCGGCGCTATTGGCGCGATTTCTTTCGTCATCGACCTTGGTGGTTACAACCTGCTGATTGCGGGTCCGATGTCCCACAAGGTGACCACCGCCAAGATCATCAGCGGTGCGGTGGCGACTGCTTTCGCATGGGTGGGGAACCGTTACTGGACGTTCCGGCACCGTCGTAACCGACCCGTCCACCACGAGGTGGTGCTGTTCTTCGCCGTCAACGGGGTTGCCCTGGCCATCTCTGCCGCCTGGGTTGCGTTCGCGCACTATGTCCTGCACGCCCACGGCACGTTGATGCTCAACGTGCACGCCTTCATCGGCATCGGCCTCGGAACCATTTTCCGCTTCTGGGCGTACCGCAACGTTGTCTTCGTGAACGAAGACGTTGATGGTGATGGCCCGGAGGCGGTTCAGGAGCGCGATTCGGAGAGAAACAGCGCGAACACCGCCGGGTGAGCCGAGCGCAGTTCCAACCGTCCGCCGTTGGCGGCCGCGAGGTCACGCGCCAGGGCTAGTCCGAGCCCCGTGCCACCGGTGCTGACCCGCCGCTCGAAGATCCGCGGCGCCAGCGCAGCATCCACCCCCGGACCGTGGTCGGAGACTTCGACCACCACCGAGGGGCCGTTGCTGCGGGCCCGGACCTCCACCGTCCCTGCACCGTGCGTGAGCGCATTTTCCAAGAGGGTCGACAGGACCTGGGCGAGGTCGCCGCGGGCGCACAACACCTGCAGCCCACGCTGGCCGGTCACCCGGACCGCCCGCCGTGCCCCGGTGAATGCCGGCTGCCACTCCCGTTGCAACGCCGCGATCACCGAGTCCAACGACACCGACTCGGCCGGCTCGTCGTCCTGGGTGCGGGTGCGGTGCAACAGATGCTCGACGACCTCGGTCAACCGTTCCACCTGTTCGATCGCGACAAGCGCCTCTTCGTGGACCAGGTCGATGTCGTCGGTTTCGGAGATTTCGTCCAATCGCATCATCAGGGCGGTCAGCGGAGTTCGCAGCTGATGGCTGGCGTCGGCCGCGAAATCTCGTTCGGCGGCAATACTGCGGGACAGGGAGGCGGCGCGGTGCTCGAACACCGCAGCGATCCGGTCGAATTCCTCGACGCCACTGTTAAGTGGTGGCCCGCTGCTACCGACGCGGGTGTCTTCCGCTCGCCGCACCAACTCGTTGACCGAGGTTGTCACCCAGTCGACACTGCGCACCGTCAGCCAGCAGGCGACACAGAAGGAGACGATGCCGATCGCAAGCAGCGTGACCCGTGTCGGCCAGTTGTCGGCAATGACGATGCCTGCCGCCGTCGGCGGCAGTCCGGCGCAGGTGAGGGAGAGCAGCCCCTCACGGGTCAACCGCCGACGCACGTCAACTCAGGTCCCCTCTGGTTGTTCGAACCGGAAACCGACCCCGCGGACGGTCGCGATGAACCGCGGATTGGTCGCGTCATCTCCCAACTTGCGGCGCAGAACCGACACGTGCATGTCGAGGGTCTTCGTCGAGCCGTACCACGAGGTCTCCCAGATCTCCTGCATCAGCTGCTCACGGGAGACGACCTTCCCCGCTTCACGGACCAGGACGCGCAAGAGGTCGAACTCCTTGGCGGTCAGTTGCAACTCTTCGTCGTCGATGAACGCCCGACGTCCCTCAGAGTCGATCCGCACGAAAGCCTGGTCGTCCTCAGCGATGGGCTGCCGACGCAACAGTGCGCGGGCGCGCGCGAGCAACTCAGCAAGACGGAACGGCTTGGTCACGTAGTCATCGGCTCCGGCATCCAGACCGACCACCGTGTCGACCTCGTCAGCACGCGCCGTCAGGATCAGCACCGGCACGGGATTTCCCGCGGCGCGCAGCCGGCGACAGACCTCCAGACCGTCCATCACGGGCAGGCCGAGATCCAGGATGAGCAGGTCGGGATTCTCCTCAGCCCCGCGCAGCGCGGCCGCTCCATCGGGGGTCACCACGACGTCGTACCCCTCTCGGCGCAACGCGCGGGCCAGAGGTTCAGAAATCGTCGGATCGTCCTCGGCGAGTAGCACCCGTGTCATGTTGTGGATGCTAGTGCGCCTCGCGCTTCAGCACCCACGGGATGACTTCACCCAGCCCTGTGAGAAATACGGTGGGGTGAGGCACGGCACGTGCGAGGTTGCCGCCGGCCACCGCTTCTGCCACCGCTTGGTCCACCAGCAGTGTGCCGGGATCGGCGGCGGCGGTGAGGCGTGCGGCGCGGTTCACGACCGTCCCGTAGACGTCGCCGAGACGGGCCAGCACCCGACCCTTGGCCATCCCCACCCGCATCCGCGGGATGACCTCATCCTCGGCCGCCAGGTCCAGCAGATCAAAGCCGATCGCCACCGCACCATCGACGGTGGTGTGGGAGAACAGGACCTCATCGCCCACCGTCTTGATCAGGGCGCCACCGTGCGCCGCCACGATGTCGGAGGCCGTCGCTTCGAAGCGGGAGACGAGTTGGGCTAGTTCCCGTTCCGACAGCTCCCGGACCAACTGGGTGAAATTGACCAGATCGGCGAACCCGATGGTACGCACGACGCCCACGTGGCTCTCGGGTTCGGCGTCGGCGACCAGACGCGAGATCGCGACCGCCAGGTTGCGCCGCATCACGTAGTTGAGCAACGGCTCGAAGGTGTCCATCATCTCGACGGTGCGCTCGGCGGCGAGGAACGCCGTACGCGAATCAAATCCCTCGTTCTCTCCTGCCACCATGTCGGTGATCAGCTGCAATGCCCACATCGCCAGCCGGTCGGTGGTGCGCCCCATCGCCCGCGCCAGACCCATGGCGGTTGTGGCGTCGAGCGCGCCCCCGGCCATCGCCTCGTGCAGCCGCCGTAGCGCGTCCGCGTCCGCTTCGGTGAAGACCAGATCCTCGTCACGGGGGCTGGCGAAACCCAGTGCCCGCCAGATCAACCGGGTGGTCTCGGTGTCCGTGCCCACGGCGTGCGCCACGTCGGCCCGGCGCATGGTGCGCGCCGACCCCAGCAGTTCCGATTCCAGATGGTCGACGAACATCGCCGGGTCCGGTTGCTGGACTTTGAAGAACTCATCGTCGATCTCGACGGTGTCCCGGGGCCGCACGTGCACGACGTCGCCGGCGGCGTGCGGCGTCTGGGCACCCTCGGCGTCCTGCAGGACGATCCGGCCCATATCGTCGACCGCAACCGCTCGGCCCACCTCTACCGGGCCGTCGCCGAGGCTGATCTGCACCTGTTGGCCGATCGTGACGCAGCTGGCACGGTAGGTGTGGTCCAGACTGCCGTCGACCCAGGCATCACTGGTGCTCGAGAGTTCTTCGAGCACCGTCGCGATGAGTTCCTCGCGGCTGACGACCGCACCACACAACGACAGCGACGTGGCTCCGGGCAGCGGCAACTCGTCGCGGGACTGGTAGACGTTGATGCCCATCCCGATGATCACCAGCGGCTCTGGTCCGCCCACGACGTTGCACAGGATCCCGGCGACCTTGCGCCATTCGTCGTGCAGGGTTGCCCGAGCCAGTACGTCGTTGGGCCACTTCAGCCCCAACTCCACGTCCGTGAGTCGTCGCAGACTGCGCCGCAGGGCCACGCCGACCAGCAGCGGCACCCATCCCCAGCGCGCCGGGTCCGCGGGCAGCGGCATGCTCACCGACAGGGCCACGGAACTTCCGGGCGGCGCCTGCCAGGTGCGGTCGAGCCGGCCCCGACCGGCGCTCTGGAAGTCGGCAGTGAGGGCGGTGAAGGGCTTCGCGTCCTGCATCAACTCCTCGTTGGTGGAGCCGACCTCGTCGCGGACATCGATCCCGGCCCACACCGTTCCGGCCAGGCGCTCGCGTAACGCGTCGGCATCAAGGTAGTGGCTCACACCACAAGGCTAGAGTCTTGAAACATGAGCGCTGTTGCGGCATCCGATCCTTCGTCCGCTCCGGATCCCCACTCGACCGCCGGCCGGTTGGCCGAGCTGGATCGCCGTCTGGACGAAGCCGTGCACGCCGGGTCGGACCGGGCGATCGAGAAACAGCACGCCAAAGGCAAGCTGACCGCCCGCGAGCGCATCGACGCCCTGCTGGACGAGGGCTCGTTCACGGAGTTGGACGCCCTGGCCCGGCACCGCTCGACCGCGTTCGGTCAGGACAAGAATCGACCGTACGGCGATGGCGTGGTGACCGGGTACGGCACCATCGACGGTCGCACGGTCTGCGTCTTCTCCCAGGACTTCACGGTCTTCGGCGGATCCTTGGGTGAGGTCTTCGGGGAGAAGATCGTCAAAGTCATGGATCTCGCCCTGAAGATCGGCTGTCCGGTCGTCGGCATCAACGACTCCGGAGGCGCCCGGATCCAGGAAGGTGTGGTCGCGCTCGGGCTCTACGCCGAGATCTTCCGCCGCAACGTGCACTCCTCCGGGGTCATCCCCCAGATCTCCCTCGTGGTCGGTCCGTGTGCGGGCGGTGCCGTCTACTCACCCGCCATCACCGACTTCACGGTCATGGTCGACCAGACCTCCCACATGTTCGTCACCGGCCCGGATGTCATCAAAACCGTGACCGGTGAGGACGTCGGCATGGAGGAGCTGGGTGGTGCGCGCACCCACAACACCCGCTCCGGGGTCGCGCACTACATGGCCAGCGATGAACAGGACGCCATCGAGTACGTCAAGGACCTGTTGTCCTACCTGCCGGCCAACAACATGGACGACCCGGTGGTCTATCCGAGCGACGAGATCGGCGAGCCGACGCAGGACGATCTGGCGCTGGACACCCTGATTCCGGACTCGGCGAACGTGCCCTATGACATCGTCACGGCGGTCCGGGCGGTGTGTGACGACGGCGAATTCCTGCAGGTCCAGGAGCTTTTCGCACCCAACATCGTCTGCGGTTTCGGCCGGGTCGACGGCTCCCCGGTCGGCGTGATCGCCAACCAGCCGCAGCAACTGGCCGGCACTTTGAACATTGACGCCTCGGAGAAGGCGGCCCGCTTCGTGCGCACCTGCGACGCGTTCAACCTGCCGATCCTCACCTTCGTCGACGTCCCCGGTTTCCTGCCGGGCACCGACCAGGAGTGGGGCGGGATCATCCGGCGGGGGGCGAAGTTGCTCTACGCCTACTGCGAGGCGACCGTTCCCCTGGTCACCGTCATCACCCGCAAGGCGTACGGCGGCGCGTACGACGTCATGGGCTCCAAGCACATCGGCGCGGACATCAACCTGGCCTGGCCGACCGCCCAGATCGCGGTGATGGGCGCTCAGGGTGCGGTCAACATCCTGCACCGCCGCGAGTTGAAGAAGCTCGCCGAGAAGCAGGACGACGCGGCGGTGCAGACCCGCCGCCAGGAGTTGATCACCGAGTACGAGGACACCCTGGCCAACCCCTACGTTGCCGCGGAGCGCGGTTACGTCGATGCGGTCATCCAGCCCTCGCAGACCCGGATCGAGATCACCAAGGCGCTGCGCGCACTGAAGACCAAGCGGGAGAAGTTGCCGCCGAAGAAGCACGGGAACATTCCGCTATGAGCGCGATGCTCAAGGTCATCTCCGGCAACCCCACCCCCGAGGAATTGGCTGCGCTGGTGGCGGTGTTGGCTGCTTCGCGGCCCCCGGTGGGCAAGCCCGAGCCGCGCTCGCGGTGGTCGGGTCGATCCCCGTGGGCGGCGCGGTCCTGGCGGGGGCGCTAACGTCACAGGGTGACTGAGCCCACCCGTACTCCGACCGCTGTCGACGCTATCGCCGAGGACTACCACCGCGCCTACCTGGAGCTTTCGCCCACTACCGCAACGGCTTTGGGCGTGCCTGGGCACGATGGCGAGTTGGACGACTACTCCCCTGCCGGTCTGGCGGCCAAGACCGACCTGGCCCGTACGACGCTCGCCCGGCTGACCGACGCGACCCCGGTTGATGACGTGGACCGGGTGACGATCGACGCCATGCGCGAACGTCTCGGCCTGCGGGTGGAGTTCGCCGGGGCTGGCCTCGACCGGATGGACCTGAACAACATCGCCTCACCGTTCCAGGAGATGCGCGACATCCTGGACCTGATGTCGACCGATACCGCGCAGCAGCGTGCGGACGTAGCGGATCGGCTGCGGGCGATGCCGACCGCTCTGGACCAGTGGTTCGAGTCGCTGCACTCGGCTGCAGCCGAGGGGCACGTCGCGGCGGCCCGGCAGGTCCGCGCCTGCATGACCCAGGCTGCCGACAACACGGCGGCGGATGGTTACTTCGCAACGTTCGGATCGACGTACCCGGATGTGGCGGATGCGGCGGCCGTTGCAGCCCAGGCATATTCGCGGGCCGCAGACAGACTGCGGGACGAGATCCTGCCCCTCGCGCCGGAGGCCGACGCGGTCGGCAAGGATCGCTACCAACTGAGCTCCCGGCAGTTCCTCGGCGCGACCATCGACCTGGCCGAGACCTATGCGTGGGGCCAGGAGGAACTGGCGCGCATCGTCGCCGACATGGAGCAGACGGCACAGCGGATCAAACCCGGCGCCACCCCGCGTGAGGCGATGGATGTGCTCGATGCGGATCCGGCCTACCAACTCCATGGCACCGACGAACTCCAGCGCTGGATGCAGGGCAAGGCGGACCAGGCGATCACCGACCTGGCCGGAACGCACTTCGACATCCCCGAGCCGGTGCGCACGATCCAGTGCATGATCGCTCCCACGACCTCCGGTGGCATCTACTACACCGGCCCGAGCGAGGACTTCTCCCGACCGGGCCGGATGTGGTGGGCCGTGCCCAAGGGAGTCACCGATTTCGGCACCTGGCGCGAGCTGACGACGGTCTATCACGAGGGTGTCCCTGGCCATCACCTGCAGGTCGGCCAGACGATGTACCGCAGTGCGCTGCTCAACTCCTGGCGTCGCATGGACGTGTGGGTGTCCGGGTCCGGTGAGGGCTGGGCGCTGTACGCCGAGCGACTGATGGACGAGTTGGGCTACCTGTCCGACCCGGGTGACCGGATGGGGATGCTCGACGGGCAGTCGCTGCGCGCCGCCCGCGTCGTCCTCGACATCGGGGTGCACTGCGGCTTCGAGGCGCCCGCCGAGGTGGGCGGTGGCGCCTGGGACTACGACAAGGCGTGGGCCTTCCTGAAGGCGCACGCGAATATGGCCGATGGCTTCCTGCGGTTCGAACTGGACCGCTACCTGGGCTGGCCGGGACAGGCACCGTCGTACAAGATCGGCGAGCGCCTCTGGCGTCAGTTGCGCACGGATGTGCAAGCGGCACAAGGGGATTCGTACGACGCCAAGGACTTCCACCGCAAAGCACTCGACGTCGGCTCAATCGGTCTGGACGCGCTGCGGACCGCGGTGTTGCGCGAGTTCGGCCTCGCCTGAGTCCACCCTGCACGTAACCTGCCAACTTCCTGGCAATCTGCTCCTGGGCGCCCGCCCGGGGCTACCCGCAGCGACCAGTTGTACCCACGATATGCCGATCGCGGGTCGACGATGTCCCGATCCGGAACCGGACGGAAGGTCGTGCCATGTCTGCTGTCGTCACCGACGGCCCCGAAACCTCCACGGGCGGTCTGCACCGCACCGTCGGTTTCTGGGGACTGTCCTTCGTCTCGCTCGGCTCGATCATCGGCTCCGGGTGGTTGCTGGGGGCGTTGACCGCAGCAACCATCGCCGGTGGCGGTGGTTCGCTGGTCACGTGGGTCATCGCCGCGATCATGTTGATGGTCCTGGCGCTGATCCACGCCGACCTGGGCGCTGCCTATCCGGTGGCCGGCGGCACCTCGCGCTATCCGCACTTCGCGTTCGGCGGCCTCGCCGGGTTCGCCGCCGGGTGGACGACCTACCTGCAGGCCGTCGCGATCGCACCGTTGGAGGTGGAGGCGTCGCTGAGCTACGTCAACTCCATCAACGGCGTGAAGGAGAACTTCCGGCTGGTGCACGAGAACGGCACCCTCACCGGACGGGGCATCGTGATCGGCATCCTGGCGATGCTGCTGTTCATGGGCATCAACATGCTGGGCGCGAAATGGATGTCGGACAGCAACACCGCCATCGTGCTGTGGAAGATCTTCGTGCCGCTGCTGACCATCGTCACGTTGATCCTGGTCAGCTTCCACCCCGGCAACTTCACAGCGGGCGGTGGTTTCGCGCCGTACGGCATCCATGGCATCTTCGCCGCCCTGCCGGCGGGCGTCGTCTTCGCGCTGCAGGGTTTTGAACAGGCCACCCAGATGGCGGGCGAGGCCAAGAACCCGCAGAAGGATCTGGCCAAAGCCATCATCCTGGCCATGGCCATCGGTGCTGTCATCTACATCGGGCTGGAAGTCGCCTTCGTCGGCGCGCTCGACCCGGCCAAGATCGTGCACAACTGGCAGCACCCGATCGGCGTGGGCGACTACGGCCCCTACTACACGCTGGCGATCAACGCCGGGGTCGGCTGGCTGGCCACCATCCTGATCATCGACGCGGTCATCTCCCCCGGCGGGACCGGACTGATCTACGTGGGCACCACCGCCCGCATCTCCTACGCCCTCGGGCTGCCGGACTCCTTGACCCGCACCAACAAGCGCGGTGTGCCGGTGTGGTCGGTGATCGT
Source organism: Branchiibius sp. NY16-3462-2 (assembly GCF_001594145.1). Taxonomy (GTDB): domain Bacteria; phylum Actinomycetota; class Actinomycetes; order Actinomycetales; family Dermatophilaceae; genus Branchiibius. Next base: position 80,324 of record NZ_LVCF01000046.1, read on the forward strand.
CGCGACCGCCTTCGGCATCCTCTTCCTGATGCCCGCGCCCAGCTGGCAGGAGCTGGTCGGTCTGATCACCGGCGCCACGGCGCTGATGTACGCGTTCGCGCCCATATCGCTTGGGGCACTGCGGCATTCGGACCCGGACCGGGAGCACCCGTACCGCGTACCCTTCCCCGCCGTCAGCCTGCCGCTGGGCTTCGTCTTCGCCAACCTCATCGTCTACTGGGGCACGTTCACCTCGACCTGGAAGCTTTCCATCGGTCTGCTCATCGGCGGTCTGATCTACCTGGTGGCGACCCTGGTCAACGCCAAGAACGTCGACCCGGAACGATCGCGCTGGCGCTTCGCGATCTGGTTGATCACCTGGCAGGTCGCCATGATCGTCGTGGGTTGGCTGGGCAACTACGGCGGCAAGGGCTACCTGCCCGACGACTGGGACATTCTCATCGTGGCCCTGCTCTCCCTCGCGTTGTACTACTTCGCGGTGCTCGGTATGGCGCACCCGCGCGAGGAGGTCGAGCCGACGGTCGACGCCGAGCTGGCCGCCTGACTGGTCCAGCCGGCGCCCGGCCCGGGTGACAATGGGCCGTGCACATCGCCGTACCGCTCCTGCTCCTGCTCACGGGAGCCGTGGCCATCGGCATCCTCGCGGAACGCTTCCGCGTCTCCGCTCCCCTGGTGTTGGTGGCCGTCGGTGCGGCGCTGTCCTTCGTGCCGGGTATGCCCCGCATCGAGGTCGACCCCGAATTCATCCTGCTGGGTCTGCTGCCACCCCTGCTGTTCGCCGCCGCGTCCCAGACGTCCCTGGTCGACCTGCGCCGGGACCGGCGCCAGATCCTGAGCCTGTCGTTCGTCCTGGTGCTCTTCACCGCGTTCGGGGTGTCCCTGATCGCGTGGTGGCTGATGGGTGTCCCGTACGCCGCTGCCCTGGCCCTGGGTGCCATCGTCGCCCCGCCCGACGCGGTCGCCGCGACGGCGGTGGCCCGCCGGATGGGTCTGCCGCGGCGGGTGGTTGCCGTGCTGGAGGGCGAGTCGCTCTTCAACGACGCCACTGCGCTGGTCACCGTCAACACCGCCAAGAGCATCCTGATCAGCGGCAGCGTGACGGTGCTGGCGGTCACCGGGCAGTTGGCCCTGGCCGTCGTCGGGGGCGTCGCGGTCGGTCTGCTGGCGTACGTCGTGCTGGCGTGGATCCGCCGCCAGGTCACCGATACGACGGTGAGCGTGGCGATCTCCTACCTCACGCCCTGGTTGGCCTACCTACCCGCTGAAGCCATCCACGCCTCAGGGGTGTTCGCGGTCGTCATCTGCGGAGTGCTGCTGGCGCACCAGGCGCCCAGCATCCAGACCGCCGCCTCCCGGGTGTCCGAGCGACTGAACTGGCAGTCGTTGCAATACGTCCTGGAGAGTGTCGTCTTCCTGCTCATCGGTCTGGAGGTGCGCACGATCGTCGAGGACGTGCACCTGAGCACCGTGGGCGTCGCCGTCCTGGTGCTCATCACCGTGATGGTGCTGCGGCCGATATACGTCATGTCGATCGGCTTCCTCAATTGGCGATTCAGACCGCACGATCCGAACAATCTGCGACCCCGCGAGGCCGCGGTGGTCTCCTGGGCGGGTATGCGCGGCGTGGTCACGCTCGCCGCAGCCTTCCTGCTGCCGGAGCAGACCCCGCAACGGGAAGCGCTGATCTTCATCGCGCTCTTCGTCACCATCGGCACGTTGATCATCCACGGGTTCAGCCTCAGCTGGGTGGCACGCACGCTGCACCTGCACGGCCCTGATCCGCGCGAGGACGCGTTGCAGCTGGCGCAGATCATGCAGGCGGCGACCCAAGCGGGTGACAAACGCCTGGAACACGAGCTGACCGGCAGCACTGACGTGCCGGAGAACGTGGTGGAGGCGCTGCGCCGGCAGAACGAGAACCGTGCCAACCTGGCGTGGGAGCAGTTGGGGCGACCCGACCACGACACGGACACGCCGACCGAGGAGTACCGCCGGCTGCGGCTGTCGATGCTGGACGCTGAGCGCACGAAGGTCCTGAAGATGCGCGACAACGCCCTGGCCGATCACGCGCTACTGGCGAACGTCCTGGAGCAACTGGACATCGAGGAGTCGATGATCGGCTACGTGCACGGCACCCAGGACGATCTGCGCGACCGGATCCTGCTGACGCCCGAGCCGCGTCGCGGTGCGTGCGCGCACCTGCGCGATGCACCGGTGGCGGTGGATCCGCAGACGCCACAGGGCTGTCCGGACTGCGAGCGGGAGGGGACGGTGCCGGTGCACCTGCGGTTGTGTCTCACCTGCGGCAACGTCGGGTGCTGCGACTCCTCCGTCGGGCAACACGCGACGCGGCATTTCGAGCAGACCGGCCACCCGGTGATGCGCTCCTTCGAACCCGGCGAGGGCTGGATGTGGTGTTACGTCGATAGGTTGCCGGGCTGATTGCTGTGATTCCGACCTAACGTCGACCGCACGGTCGCCATACTTCAGTCGTGGACGAGCTTCATCTGCTCGGTGGGGTGTGCCTGGTCGATCCCGGCTCGGGGTCGCAGATCCCGCTGGGTGGCGGTCAGCAGCAGGGTCTGCTCGCCATGCTGGCCCTGGCCAGTCCGCGGGCTCTCACGGTGAACCAGATCATCGACGGATTGTGGGGTCCCGAACCGCCTCGCAGCGCGCGCAACGCAATCCAGGTGCGGATCAACGGTCTGCGCAAGGTCCTGTCCCCCAGCGGGTTGGCCATCGAAACTGTCGCCGGCGGTTATGCGCTCAGGGGCCAGGTGGTCATTGACACGGCGCAACTGCGCACGTTGCTGGAGCGGGGCCGGGCAGAGCTGCAGGGCGGCCAGACCGCCCGGGCCGTCGCGACGTTACGACAGGCCGCCGACCTCGCCAGCGGGACATTATGTGCAGGCCTGGAGGACCATTTCCCGTTCCTGCCGGCAGCCGTCGCCGAATTCCAGGCCAAACGGGTAGATGCGCTCTTGGAGTTGGCGGCTGCTGAGCTGGCGAACGGGTCGCTGGCGGCAGCCGCAGCCAGTGCGACCGCCGTGGTGCAGGAACGGCCGTACGACGAGACAGCCTGGTCGGTCCACCTCCGAGCCCTCTACCACCAGGGTCGGCAGGTCGAGGCGCTTGCGGCCTGCCGACAACTGCGCCGGACATTGGCTGATGAGCTCGGGATCGAACCCGGTCCAGCCATTCGCAGTCTGGAGCAGGACATCCTCAATCACTCACTGCCTCCGATCGATTCGCTGTCGGGCGATGAGACGGATCAGGTACCGTCCGGCCCTTCCCTGCCCGAACTCGTCGAGCCGTTTGTCGGGCGTGACGACGCCGTGGAACGCGTGGCGAGAACGGTGGCCGACGGGGCTCGCCTGGTGACGCTGGTGGGGATGGGTGGGATCGGCAAGAGCACTCTGGCCATCGCGGTCAGTCGCCGGTTGGCGCAGCAGGGACAACGAGTCGCCTACTGCGCGCTGCCCGCCGGGCTCGACCATCGTTCGGCCCTGCTCAGCGCGTGCCAGACCGCACAGATACCGGTGACCGAGGATCTGGTGGCCGCCCTGGCCGACTTTGACGGCCTTCTGGTCCTGGACGATCTGCCGCCCGGCCCTGACGTTGCCGCCGATATCCGGGCCGTTCTCGCACGGCCCGGCCGGGTGCGGTTGCTGGTGACGCGGCGCCAGGTCCTCGACGTGCCTGGGGAGCATTCCATCCAGGTGGAGCCCCTGCGGGAGTTGGAGGATTGTGTCCGGCTGTTCACCGCTGCCGCGCGACGCCGGGGCGCAGAACTGGATCTCACCCGGGACGGCCAGGCGGTCGAGCAGATCTGTACCCGTGTCGACGGTATCCCGCTGGGCATCGAGTTGGCCGCCGCACGTACGCGGGTCATGTCTCCCGGGCAGTTCGCCGAACGCCTTGGCCGCGGGGAAGTGTCGGTGCTCGGCACCACAGGACGGGCCGACCTACGGCGCGTCATCGCGGATGCGGTGCAACCGGTCATTGGTACCGCCGGCCAGGAAGTCCTTCAACTTCTGGCCACCTGCAGCAGCGGGATGTCCCTCGACCTGGTCGAGCGATTGGCCGATGGTCGCGACCTGGCCCTTGAGGAGGCCTTGGGCGACCTGATGGATCGCGGCCTGTGTCACCACGACGACGCCGGCCGCTTCCGGCTCAGTGGTCCCGTCGCCGAGTTTGCGCGCAGCTTGGAAGACACCACGGACGCCGATGCAGCGCTTGCCGACACAACCGCCCGGCTCGCGGAAAGTCTTGTTGGACAACTCAACTCAGCTTCGGCAGGGCAAGCCCTCGAGCGCCTCGAAGTCGACGCCGCTGCTCTCGAAGTGGCGCTGCAGCGCGCCTTCGACAACGGCGACACCTCCACGGCCACCCGGTTGACCAGTTCGCTACACCGGTTCTGGCTGATGACCGGGCGATTGCTGCCCGCCTCGCGCGCGCTGTCTCGGTGCGTCGAGCTGACTGACGGCGCCCAGGCGGCATGGTTCCGGCTGTTGTACGGGACGTTCGCGGGGTACCGACACCAACCGGAGACGCTCGAACTGCTGGCATCAGCCTTACGCGCCGCAGAGGAGCACGCCCTGCCACCGGATCGCGTGTATGTCAACGCCTGGTGCACGTACAGCGCGGTTGCGATCGAGGGGCAGTCCGAGGGCCTTGCGCTGGAGGCAGCCCATCGCGCACAGGACCTAGCCGCAACCAGCGGATCAGCTGAGCTGATCTCGCTGGCACGGGATCTGACCGCGTTCGTGCACACCAGGTCCGGTAACCACCAGAAGGCCCTCGACCTGCGGATGGAGTGTCTGGCGGAGCTTCGTGGTGATGGCACGCCCTACGACCTGGCCGCGGTCCTCATGAACGCCTCGGATGACCTCGCGCAACTGGGTCGTCCGGCGGAAGCGCTTGAGTTCGCCGACGAGGCACTCGCCGTGATGCCGCCAGGTCCGACGCGGCTGGGAACGGGCGGCCTGATTGCCCGTGCCCAGGCACAGGCGCTGCTGGGCGACACCGCAGCCGCCGAGGGCACCTGTGCGGCGGTACTCGCCGCCATCGACGACCCTTCCCGGGATGAGGTGGCGCTGGCCGATGGGCTCAGCATCTTTGCCGCCTGCCTGGCTATGCGCGGCGCTGATGATCTTGCCGCGCGCGCCGGTGCTGCTGCCAATGCGTGGTACGCCGACCACGGGGTTGCCGCGACGCGCGCCGCCCCGCCGCTGCTGGCCGAACTGGCCTGCAGCGCGAAGCGACTCGGGAGTGCGCACTCGACGTACGCCGCCCTGGGGTCCAGCGATCCCGAGGCCACCGTCCGCCGCCTGCTGGCGGGGCAGTGACCTGTCACGGCTCAGCGTGCGATGACGTAGCCACCGAAGTTGCACGTACCGCCGTACATCGTGTCGTGAGAAGTGACGGTGTAGGTCCAGCGGGATCCGTTCCACGTCCACCAGGCGATTTGTGTCTTAAGGAGGGTCTTGTTCCAGTCGATTCCGACGCGGACCGATCCGATCAGGGTAAGCGCCTGGCCGGCACCAGCCACGGGCGCCCAGTAGGCGGATGACCACGCGCTGTACACCACCCGGCCGAAATTGACGTCGATGGCCACGGTCCGGACGGAGATGTACTGCCCGTTGCCGACATTGCGGGTATTGGCGTAGATCTGGTTGGTGACCACGGCGGTATCCGTGTTCTGGTCACACGCGATCCGTCCGCCGACGATCGCAGCGTCGGCTGGCGCTGCACCGGCAACGATCACGCTGACAGCTACGATCAGGGCGGTCACGAGGGCGCGGAGCCGGGCTCGCAGCAGTCGCAACAGGGCAGGAACCGGGCTGGTGGTGATGGTCATGACGGTTGTCCTCTCGGAATTGCTGGCTTCGTTAACTGGTGTGCCTAGCGTTCCGAGGTCCGCTTACAGGTCGCTTACTCTCCCGTCATGGACCTGGTCTTGGCTTCCGCGTCGCCCGCCCGCCTGAAGACCCTGCGCAGCGCAGGCATCGAACCGTGGGTCATCGTGTCCGCGGTCGACGAGCCGGCGACCCTGGCCGAGGCGGAGGCGACGTACGGCGCTGTGGCACCGATCGACGTACCCCTCCTGCTCGCCCGGGCCAAGGCGGAGGACGTCGCCCCGCAGGCTCCGGACGCGCTGGTCCTCGGCTGTGACTCGGTGCTGGAGTTCGAGGGCGAGGTGCTCGGCAAACCGGCGGACGCAGCAGAGGCGACGGCGCGTTGGCGACGGATGCGTGGGCACAGCGGCATCTTGCACACGGGGCACTGGCTGGTCCTCGGGGATGCGGCCACGGGCGCCACCGTCTCTACCACCGTGCACTTCGCTGATCTCGACGATGAGGAGATCGACTTCTACGTGGCGACCGGGGAGCCGCTGCACGTGGCGGGGGCCTTCACGATCGACGGGCTCGGCGGTGCTTTCGTCAGTGGCATCGAGGGCGACCACCACAACGTGATCGGCGTGAGCCTGCCGGCACTGCGGGAGCTCACCGCCCAGTTGGGTGTTCGCTGGATCACATTGCTTACCTAATGATCGCTATCGTCGAGGGATGCCCACTCCGCTGACCTCGGATCAACGCAACTCCTTCGCCGCCGCCTATCTCGGGTGGGCGATGGACGCGTTCGACTATTTCCTGGTCGTGCTGATCTACGCCGACATCGCCAAGGACTTCGACGTTCCGCTGACCAAGATGGCGCTCATCACGACCATGACGCTGATCATGCGCCCGGTCGGCGCGTTCCTCTTCGGTCTGTGGGCCGACCGCAAGGGTCGGCGCATCCCGCTGATGACCAACGTGGCGTTCTACAGCACGGTCGGGTTCCTGTGCGCCTTCGCGCCCAACTTCACCGTCCTGATCATCCTGCGGATGCTCTACGGCATCGGCATGGGTGGCGAGTGGGGCCTGGGCGCGGCGCTGGCAATGGAGAAGATCCCCGCCGAGCGACGCGGGTTCTTCTCCGGTTTCCTGCAGAGCGGCTACTCGATGGGCTACCTGTTCGCCGCGCTGGCCTTCCTGCTGCTGAACACCTGGCTGGGCCTGAACTGGCGGTGGATGTTCGCGCTGTCGATCATCCCGGCCGCCATCTCGCTGCTCATCCGGGCGCGGGTCAAGGAGTCGGCAGTCTGGGAGCAGACCCGCGAACGGGTCAAGGCCACCCGCACGCGCACCCGCGACATCTTCTCCAACCCGGTGATCTGGAAACGGTTCATCTTCCTGGTGCTGCTGATGACCGCATTCAACTGGATGAGCCACGGCACCCAGGACGTCTACCCGACCTTCCTGAAGGCCACCGACGACCACGGCGCCGGCCTGACCAAGAGCACCGCCACCTGGATCGCCGTGGTCTACAACATCGGTGCGATCATCGGTGGGCTGATCGCCGGCGCGCTCTCGGAGAAGTACGGGCGCAAGGCGATCATCATCGGCTGCGCGATCCTGGCGCTGCCCATCGTGCCGATCTTCGCCTTCTCAACAACCGCAGGCATGTTGACCCTCGGCTCGTTCCTGATGCAGGTGATGGTCCAGGGCGCCTGGGGTGTCATCCCGGCGCACCTGACCGAGCTGTCACCCGATGAGATCCGGGGCTTCTATCCCGGCGTGACGTATCAGCTCGGTAACTGTCTGGCCGCGTTCAACCTGCCGATCCAGGAGGCGCTGGCCGCATCGCACGGCTACCCGTTCGCGCTGGCCGCGACGATCGTGCCGGTGCTGATCGCGGTGATCGTGCTGACCGCACTGGGCAAGGAGGACAAGGGCGTCGCCTTCGGGCAGTCCTCGGTCATTGCTGATCCGGCTCCCGCTCAAAGTCCACGTTGATCTCCTGGAAACCCTTGTAGCGCTGGGCCCGGGCCCGACCGGCGTACATCGCCCGGTCGGCCCGGGTCAGTTCCACGTTGTCGCTGAACGGCGTCAGCAAGGATCGCGGGAACAGCCGCTTGCGCCACACGACGTTGATCTCCATCGCCAGGATCAGACTCATCGCGACCAGGTAGACGAAGGCAAGCAGACCAAGGACGATCGCGAAAACCCCGTCCACGCTCGAAGACTTGGCCACGACCCTGGACACGTAGGACGCACCGAACCCCTGCAGGATCCGCAGCAGGACGCTTGCGACGATCGCTCCGGGCAACACGTGCATGGGCCGCACCCGGGACGAGGCGCTCAGCTGGAAGATGAACATGATGGAGGCGACGATCACCGGGAACGCGACGGCGTCGGCGATCAGACCGCTGTGCTCCCCCAGGAAGGTCCACCGGCTGATGATGACGTTCGCCAGGCTCACCCCGAAGACGCCGATGCCCATGATCAGGATGATCAGGATCGACTTGCCTCTAGCCACAAAGGGATTCGGGCGGTTGTTCCGCGGCACCTGCCACACCTGGTTCGACACGTACTGGATGGCCTGGGCCGCCCCGAGCGCACCGTAGAGGGCCACGATCACCCCGATGAAAATCGCCGTCCAACTGCCGCTGAGGCTCTGCGGCGTCTTCAGCTGGTCCCCGATCACCGGGAACTCACTCAGTGCGGAGTCGATCAACTCCTGCTGCAGGTGCGGGTGCCCCTGCAGCACGATCGACAGGATCGTGCTGGCCAGCAGCAACAGCGGGAAGATCGAGACGAACGCGTAGTAGGTGACCAGCGCCGACAGGTAGGTTCCGTAGTCGTCGAAGAACTTGTAGATCACGCCGATCGGGAACCCCAGCACGGCATGCCGCTGCTGGAAGGCGTCCAGGCGCCGGGTCAGCGACATGCCCGAACGTTACCCTCACTACCGTGAGTGAGCCGTGGTTCCCCGACCCTGATGGTGTCAGCGAGGCCCTGGGCCGGGCCGGATACCTGCCGGATGATGCGATCGCGACGACGGTCTTCCTCGCCGACCACCTCCAGCGGCCGTTGCTGATCGAAGGACCCGCCGGCGTCGGCAAGACCGCGCTCGCGGCAGCCCTGGCCACCGCTACTGGGGCGGCACTGATCCGCCTGCAGTGCTACGAGGGTGTTGACGAGGCGCGGGCGCTGTACGAATGGAACCACGCCGCCCAACTCCTGCGGATCACTGCGGCCGGGGACGACTCCAGTGTCTTCACCGAAGAGTTCCTGCTGCCCCGCCCGTTGCTGCAGGCGGTCCGCAGCCCCGCACGCGCCGTACTCCTGGTCGACGAACTCGACAAGGCGGACGAGGAGATGGAAGGCCTGCTGCTGGAACTGCTCTCGGAGTTCCAGGTGACCATCCCGGAGTTGGGCACGATCAAGGCCGAGCACGCACCGCTGGTCGTCCTGACCTCCAACGCCCAGCGGGAGTTGTCCGAGGCGCTGCGCCGCCGCTGCCTCTACCTGCATCTGGACTACCCGACCCAGCAACGCGAGCGCGAGATCGTGCAGCTGCACGCGCCCGGTCTGCCGGAGGCGCTCAACGCCTCGGTGGTGCGGACCGTCGCCGCGCTGCGCGACCTGGACCTGCGCAAGGCGCCGTCGATCTCCGAGACCGTCGACTGGGCCCGCACCCTGCTGGCTCTGGGCGCCGATGACCTCGACCCAGCGCTGGTCGAACGCACCCTCGGGGTGGTGCTCAAACATCAGACCGACATCGACACCGTGCGGTCCGCATGGCTGAAATAGCCGACCGGCTGGTCGGATTCACCCACGCGCTGCGGGAGCACGGCGTCCCCGTCGGCACCAGTGAGGGTATCGACGCAGCGCTGGCGGCGCAGACCCTCGGTTTCGCCAACCGGGAGCGGCTGCGAGCCGGCCTGGCCAGTGCGCTCACTGGCTCACCGGACGAGCGGGCCATCTTCGACCCGCTGTTCGATCTGTACTTCCCGCTTGCGGTGGGTGTGCGACCGGTTGAGGAGCGCGATCTGCTGGAGGCTTTGAGTACCGCTCTGGCGCAAGGAGATCCGCTGGACCAACTCGCCGTGGACGCGGTCACCCAACACGGACAGGTCGGCTCCGGCTGGTCGGCCCAGCAGACGCTCCAGCAACTGCGCCCGGAGCGCGCGATCGCCGGCGCGTTGGGGGACCCGGGTGAAGGCATCGCCGGCGCGTTCGAGCGGGACGAGTTGCGCGCGCAGGTCCGTGAATTCCGGGAGTTGGTCGAGGCTGAGGCGAGACGCCGCAACGCCGAGATCCGTGGGGTCGAGCAGATCAGCCGGTACGCCGTGGACAAGACCCTCCTGGATCGTGACCTACTCGGGCTGGGACCGGGCGACCTTGCAGCGCTGAAGGCCGAATTGGTCCCGCTGGCAAAGAAACTCGCGGCTCGGCTGAAAGCCAAGGAGACCGCGCGCGGGCCGATCGACGTACGTCGCACCATGCGTTCGTCGATGTCCACCGGTGGGGTGCCGATGGACCCCGTGTATCGCAAACGCACCAAACACCGACCCGACCTGGTGGTGCTCGCCGACCTGTCCGGATCGGTCGGCGGCTTCTCCATGTTCACGCTGTTGTTGCTCAAGGCCCTGCACAGTCACTTCCGCCGGTTGCGCGTCCTGGGCTTCGTCAGCAGCGCCGCCGATATCACCGACCTGATCACCGGTGACCTGCTGACCGGCTCGTTGACCTACTGGGCCCTGGAACGGCCCGAACTGACCCGGCGGGGGCGCTCCAGCAACTACGAGCAATCGCTGCGCGACCTGGCCGCGGCCGACGGGCTCACCTCCCGCACCACGTTGCTCATTCTCGGGGACGCCCGCAGCAACCACGCGCGGCCGGATCTGGACACTCTGGAGTCGATCCGTCGCACGGTTCGCCGGGCGTACTGGCTCAATCCCGAGGCCCGCACGAGGTGGGATACCGGCGACTCGGTCGCCTCGGCGTACGGGCAGATCATCCCCATGCATGAGGTGCGCACGGCGGCGGGTCTTCGACACTTCGTCGAGCAGGTTCTGTGACTCACTAGAGTCGAAGGCATGAAGGTTCTCATCGCCAACCGCGGCGAAATCGCTGTGCGTATCGCCCGCGCCTGCAAGGACGCAGGCATCCCTTCTGTCGCGGTCTACGCCGACCCGGACCGGGACGCGCTGCACGTGCGCGTGGCCGACGAGGCGTACGCGCTGGGCGGGGCGACACCCGGCGATTCCTACCTGCGGCAGGACAAACTGCTGGAGGTGGCGGCGCAGTCCGGCGCGGATGCAATTCACCCGGGATACGGCTTCCTGTCCGAGAACGCCGACTTTGCCCAGGCGGTCATCGACGCCGGGCTGACCTGGATCGGGCCGCCGCCGTCCGCTATCGATTCGCTCGGCGACAAGGTCAAGGCCCGGCACATCGCCACCAAGGCCGGCGCTCCGCTCGTGCCCGGAACCAATGACCCGGTCGCCGACGCCGATGAGGTGGTTGCCTTCGCCCGTGAGCATGGCCTGCCGGTGGCGATCAAGGCGGCGTACGGCGGTGGCGGACGTGGTCTGAAGGTGGCCCGCACGCTGGAGGAGATTCCCGAACTCTACGACTCGGCCGTGCGTGAAGCAGTTACTGCGTTCGGCCGCGGCGAGTGCTTCGTCGAGCGGTTCCTGGACAAGCCGCGGCATGTGGAGACTCAGTGCCTCGCGGATGCAGCCGGCAACGTGGTCGTCGTGTCGACGCGCGACTGCTCCCTACAACGGCGCAACCAGAAGCTCGTCGAGGAGGCGCCTGCGCCCTACCTGAGCGAGGAGCAGCACGCTGAACTGGTGCGCGCCTCGAAAGCCATTCTGCGCGAAGCAAATTACGTCAGTGCGGGTACTTGCGAGTTCCTCGTCGGCCAGGACGGAGTCATCTCCTTCCTCGAGGTCAACACCCGGTTGCAGGTCGAGCACCCGGTCTCCGAAGAGGTCACCGGCATCGACCTGGTGCGCGAGCAGTTCCGGATCGCCGCCGGGGGCACGCTGGACTACCCCGACCCGGAACCGCACGCGCACTCCATCGAGTTCCGGATCAACGGCGAGGACGCCGGTCGCGGCTTCCTGCCTGCCCCCGGCACGGTCACGCTCTTCGACGCGCCGTCCGGCCCGGGCGTGCGCGTCGACTCCGGCGTCGTCAGCGGCGACGTCATCGGCGGTGCCTTTGACTCGATGCTGGCCAAGCTCATCGTCACCGGCGCGAACCGGCAGCAGGCGCTGGAGCGATCCCGCCGAGCGCTCGATGAGTTGGTCATCGAGGGGATGCCCACGGTGCTGCCCTTCCACCGGGTGGTCGTGCGCGACCCGGCGTTCGCCACCGACGACGACACGCCGTTCACCATCCACACCCGGTGGATCGAGACCGAGTTCGACAACCAGATCCCGGCGTACGCAGGACCGCTCGCCGAGGACGACGAACCCCAGGAGCGGCAGAGCCTGGTGGTCGAGGTCGGTGGCAAGCGCCTGGAGGTGAGCCTGCCCGCCGGTTTCTCCGGAGCTTCAGCAGCACCGGCCGGCCCGGCCAAGCGCAAGAAGCGGGCCGGTGGTGGTGGGGCAGCGGTGTCCGGCGACGCGCTCACGGCTCCGATGCAAGGCACCATCGTCAAGGTGCTGGTCTCCGACGGCGATCAGGTCGCGAGCGGAGACACCGTGGTGGTGTTGGAAGCGATGAAGATGGAGCAGCCGATCACCGCGCACAAGGACGGCACGATCAGCGGGCTGTCGGCAAGCGTCGGCGAGACGGTCACCTCCGGCACCGTGCTGGCGACGATCACTGACTGAGCTGCAACCGCTCCTCGTCGAGCGCGAGAACGTCGGCGGCGTCGAGGTTCAGGATGCCCAGGACCAGGATGCCGATCGTGTGGCGCAGGTAGGGTTCGCGAGCGGCCGGCTGCAGCTTCATCGAGCTCACGACGATGCCCTCGAGGGATGACACGAGTGCCTTGGAGCGCATCTCCGGTGCGGAGATACCCATCCGCTCGACGATCGTCTCGACAATGAACGCCATCATCTCCCGCCAGTGGTTGGCGGCCGGTGCCAGCGTCGGCTTGCGTAGCGACTCGAAGCTCAGCTCGCCCATGGCGATCACCAGCGTCGCGTCCTGGGTCCAGCCGTGCAGCAGCCTGGTGCAGGCGTTCACCACGAAGACACGGTTGAGGATCTCCTCATCGGAGAAGCCCTCACCCATCGCCGCGACGTCGCTGGTGAACCGCGCCCCGACGTGTTCGGTGAGCGCCGTCAGCAGCGCGAGGCGGGTGCGGTAGTAGACCGAGCAGGTGCCCTCCGGAAGCCCTGCCTCACGGTCCACCGCCCGGTGGGTCAGACCACGCAGTCCCTGCTCGGCGACGACGGCCGCCGCCGACTCCAGAAGGTGCAGCTGACGGGCCGCGGTGCCCTCCGGACGGCTTCGGCGAGTACGTACGGCGCGACGGCGCTCGAGGGACTTCGACACGCGCTCAGCGTAGCCCCGGCATACGGTGGCGGTATGAGATGGGGCAATCTGCTGCCGCTACTGGTGGTCATCGGGCTCGCGCTGGCCTATGTCCGGTGGGTCCGGCCGCGTATCCGGCAGGCCCGCTACGACCGGTGGGAACGCGAGGGCCTGTTGCCGGAGCAGACGGGTGAGCGACGTCACGACGACTCAACTTGAGCGCATTCTTACTACATCTGTAGTGTCCTGGTCATGGCTGATATCACCTTCGCCGTCACGGCGTTCGCCATCATCGGCGGCGTCGCCGCACTGCTCTCGATCGGGATCTACGCCACGGTTCTGACCCGCTTCTTCATGGCGAACCGCAGGGTGCGCCTGGCCAGCCGCGAGCACTTGGTGCCCTACTACCGCGACGGCTGGCGCTACGGCTTCGCCACCGTCTGACGCACGTGCGAGGGTTGGTCCATGACCAACCCGGACCCGCACCCGATCGAAGTACCGATCCAGGCCGCTCCGTGCGCCGGCCGCAGCGAGTTGCTCCCTGCGCGCGATGTGCCGTTGGGTGGGCTGCGGGCGATGACGGTACGGCGCACCCTCCCGCAGCGCGCGCGAAGCCTGATCGGTGCGTGGTGCTTCGCCGACCACTACGGCCCCGATGACATCTCGCAAACCGGCGGGATGCAGGTAGCACCCCACCCGCATACCGGATTAGCCACTGTCAGTTGGCTTTTCGAGGGCCGGATCCAGCACCGGGACTCCGTCGGCAACGTGCAGGCCGTGCTGCCCGGCGAGCTCAACCTGATGAACGCCGGCCGCGGCATCAGCCACTCGGAGATCTCCGATCCGAGCGGTCCGGCCACCTTGCACGGCGTCCAGCTGTGGCTGGCCCTGCCGGACCGCGACCGGTTCAGCGAGCCGAACCTCCAGCACTTCGTGCCGCCGGTCAGCGAGTCCGACGGCGTTGCCCTGCGGGTCTTCCTCGGGACCCTGGCCGGGCAGTCAAGCCCGGTCACGACGTACACCCCCCTGCTCGGGGCGCAACTCGATTTCGCCCCGGGGGCTCGGGTGGACGTCGACCTGGAAGCCGACTTCGAGTACGGCGTCCTGGTCGACTCCGGGCACATCACTGCCGCCGGCGAACCGGTGGGTCCTGCGCAACTGCGGTATTTCCCACCCGGCGCACCCAGCCTGTCCCTGGTTGCCGGCGATGAACCGGCCCGGGTGATCCTGCTCGGTGGTGAACCCCTGGGCGAGTCACTGGTGATGTGGTGGAACTTCGTCGGACGCGACCATGACGAGATCGTGGCGTTCCGGGACGAATGGCAGCGCCAGATCAGCCAACGCGATGCCTCCGGGCAGTTCGGCTACCCCGCCGGCGACCAGCTACCTCCGATTCCCGCCCCGCCGATGCCGGGGACACGACTCAAAGCCCGGTGAACCCGTGCCAGATCACCTCGACGAAGCGGCGCTCCAAGCCGGACAGCGGCTCCCGCGGCCTGTCGCTCGGTGGCCGGGGTGGGGTGCTGGTCATCCTCAGCCGTCCGATGCGATACGTGATCTCCCGCCCGGTCCCCGTCACCTCGTAGCCGGGCAGTTCCTTCGTGTAGTTGCAGTGCGCGCAGTCGGCGTCGGCGTTGTCGGCCGAGGTCGGGCCACCCTCGGCGACGGGCTGGACGTGATCGATGTGTTTGACGTCAGACTCGCAGAACGGCGTGCGGCAGCGCTGGTCGCGCAGGGTGATGAACTCGCGCAGTAACCCCCGGTAGGTCCGCGCGGTCGACTCCATCCCGATCAGATCCTCGTGACCCGGCGCGGTGAAAATCCGTCGGATCGCCGGGCCGTCCTTGTCCGGACAGGCGGTGATCAGCTCCCGGGCGAGATGACCGGGGATCGTGCCGTACCCCTCCAGATAACCCGGTGCGTCCCTGATGAGGGTCTCGATGGGGATCATCAGATTGACCCGTACGTCGACCGGTGCCGGCTGGCCCGTAGCCCGCCCGGTGACCCGGGAGACCAGTGCATCGGCCATCGCCCGGTTGCGGTCGGGAGCCTTGGCGGCCGCCACGTCGGGATCGGCCTGGAGCGCCTGGACACAGGCCAGACCCTCCCGCGCCGGCAGGAGCGCAGTCAGTCGCAGCATCGAGTCGGGCGCGGAGCGCCAGCTGACGTGTCGATCGTGTGCGGCGGCAATCGCGCGGACCCCGGCGAGGTCCGGGTCGAGGCGGTTGACGACGAGCCGGGCCGCCTCGCGCAACCCGCGGTCCCCCAGTCGTTGCCACCGGTCGGAGACTTCATCGGCAACCTGTGCGCGGGCGGCGGCGCCGAGGCCCTCGGTCTCCCGGACCAGGATGGCGGCCTGCTCCTCGCCGATCTCCCCGGCGCGCATGCCGTCCAGCACCGCTGGCATCTCGTGGGTGAGCACCTGGGCCTGGTGGACCAGGCGGGCAGCGGCCACCGGGTGGCGTCGACGTGCGAACCCGACCGCGACGGCGGTGACCCGCGCGGCCCACCCCGGCGGCACCGTGGACTTCGGTTGCAACCGGTCCTTCGCACTGGTCACGGCGTGAGCGGTCAGTTCGATCTGCCGGGCGCTGATCGCATGTTTGAGGTGCTCGAGCTCCTGGATGAGCACGTCACTGATCCGAGCCGAATCGAACTGTCCTGCAGTTGAATTGATCCGCGCACGGCAGTCGCGCACGAGGGCGAGCGCGGCCTGTTCGGCCTCGTTCAGCACCTCGGTTTCGTCCATACGAGGAACCTAGATCAAGGGTCTGACAACATCCCTGGTCATCACGAGGGCTGGTCCCGCGGAGTGCAACAAGACGCCTAGGACTCCAGCGTGTGCAGCCGCCGCGCCGCCTCGGTGATCGACCCGGTCATCGAGGGATAGACCGAGAAGGTGGAGGCCAACTGGTCGACCGTGAGCCGGTTCTGCACCGCGATACCGATCGGGAAGATCAGTTCCGAAGCCTGCGGCGCCACGACCACCCCACCCACGATCGTGTTGGATCCGGGGCGGGCAAACAGCTTCACGAAACCATCGGTGATGTTGCGCATCTTGGCCCGCGGGTTTGTCGAGAGGGGCAGCGTCACGGTGCGCGCTTCGACCTTGCCCTCGTCGATGTCCGCCATCGAGTAGCCCACCGTCGCGATCTCCGGGTCGGTGAAGATATTCGCGCAGACACCGCGCAGGTTCAGGGGAGCCACGGCATCGCCCAGCGCGTGGAACATCGCGATCCGGCCCTGCATCGCCGCCACCGACGCCAACGGGTAGACCCCCGTGCAGTCCCCCGCCGCGTAAATCCCCGGGACGCTGGTGCGCGACACCCGGTCGACCACGATGTGCCCGGAAGCAGTCGTCTCGACCCCCGCCGCCTGCAGCCCGATGCCCTCGGTCTGCGGAATGGCGCCCACAGCCAGCAGCGCGTGTGAACCCTCGACCGTCCGGCCGTCGTCCAACGTGACCACGACCGAGTCGCCGACCCGCTCCGCACCGACCGCGCGCGACTTGTTCAGCACGTTCATCCCCCGGCGGCGGAAGACGTTCTCGATGACCGTCGCCGCGTCCGCGTCCTGACCCGGCAGCACCCGGTCACGCGACGAGACCAGCGTGACCTCGCAACCCAACCCCAGATAGGCGTGCGCCAACTCAGCACCGGTGACACCGGAACCGACCACGATCAGATGTTTGGGCAGTTCGGGCAGGTCGTAGATCTGCTGCCACGTCAGGATCCGCTCCCCGTCGGGGACGGCCGTCGGCAACTGGCGGGGCGTCGTACCCACAGCGACCAGAATCGTGTCCGCGCCGAACTCGCGGGCCACGCCGTTCGTGCCCTCGGCGTACACCCGGCCCCGGTCGACGATCTGCCCGGTGCCGTCGAAGACCTGCACGCCGGCGCTCTCGCACTGCGCCCGGATGTCCAGGCTCTGGGCCTTGGCCAGCCGCACGATCCGCTGGTTGATCTGCTGCACGTCGGCGTGCGCGTGCTGGTCCAACTCGGTCGTGTCGAACCCGACACCCAGCCGGCCGGCCGCCTCGAAGCGGGACATGAAGTCCGACGTCGCGATCAGGGCCTTGCTCGGCACGCAGTCGGTGAGGACGGCGGCACCGCCCATGCCTTCTTTCTCGATCACGGTGACCATGGCGCCGAGCTGGGCGCCGACCAGGGCCGCCTCGTAGCCACCCGGGCCACCACCGATCACGACTACGGAGCGCTTTCGAGTCGTCACGGCCCTCATCTTTCCACGGCCGCCCCACTAACCTGACGGGGTGGCTGACACCCAGGAACCCTTCGAACTCGCCCAGGCGGCTGCTGACGTCATCGCCGAACGCACCGGAGTCACCGCCCACGACGTGGCGCTGGTGCTGGGATCCGGCTGGGGCAGGACGGCCGACCTGATCGGGCCGACGCTCACCACGATCGACAACACCGACCTGCCCGGTTTCAAACCCGCCGCTGTCGCCGGCCATATCGGCACCGTGCGTTCAGTCCAGATCGGCGAAACCGACCGCCGCGCATTGGTTTTCGGCACCCGCACGCACTTCTATGAGGACCGCGGAGTGCGGGCCGTCGTCCACCCGGTGCGCACCGCGGCCGCCGCCGGTTGCGGGACCATCGTGCTCACGAACGGCTGCGGCGGGTTGAACACCGACTGGGGTCCCGGCACGCCGGTCCTCATCCGCGACCACATCAACCTCACGGCGGCCTCCCCGATCGAGGGCGCGAACTTCGTCGACCTCACCGACCTCTATTCACGAGAGCTGCGTGACATCGCCCACACCGTCGATCCGTCGCTGGCCGAGGGCGTTTACGCCCAGTTCCGCGGACCGCACTACGAGACCCCCGCCGAAGTGAAGATGGCAGGCATCATGGGCGCCGACCTGGTCGGGATGTCCACCACCCTGGAGGCCATCGCGGCTCGCCAATCGGGGATGAAGGTCCTGGGCATCTCCCTGGTCACCAACCTTGCCGCTGGCGTCAGCGACCAGCCGCTGTCCCACCAAGAGGTGATCGAGGCTGGGCAGGCCGCCGCGGGCAGATGCGGCGAGTTGCTGGCGAACGTGATCCGGAGACTGCCGTGACGTTGCGGGAGGACGCCGAGGCATGGATCGCCGACGACCCGGACGCCGCGACCCGGGCGGAGCTGACCGGGCTGCTGGATGACGAGGACGCGCTCACCGATCGCTTCAGCGGGTTCCTGGAGTTCGGGACAGCCGGGTTGCGTGGTGCGCTCGGCGCCGGTCCCAACCGGATGAACCGCGTCGTCGTACGCCGAGTGGCAGCTGGCCTGGTCCGTTACCTCGGCGTCGAGCCGGCGCTGGTGATCGGCTACGACGCCCGCCACAACTCCGACGTCTTCGCCCGGGACACCGCCGCAGTCACCGTTGCTGCCGGCGGTCACGCCATGCTGCTACCCCGGCCGTTGGCGACACCAGTGCTGGCCTACGCGATTCGGGTGCTCGGCGCTGACGCGGGTGTCATGGTCACCGCCAGCCACAACCCGCCGCAGGACAACGGCTACAAGGTCTACCTCGGTGACGGCAGCCAGATCGTGCCGCCGGCCGACGAGGAGATCAAAGCCCTCATCGCGCCCCGGGCCGCCGATGTGCCGGTCGCCGACGACGGCTGGCAGACGCTCGGGGACGACATCGTGGAGGCCTACCTGGAGGACGTCATCCAGGTAGTCGCTCCCGATTCGCCCCGTGACCTACGGGTGGTCCACACCGCGTTGCACGGGGTGGGCTCACAGATCGTGCTCGACGCGTTCGAGGCCGCCGGATCCGCCCCGCCGATCCCGGTCGCCGCCCAGCAGCAACCGGATCCCGATTTTCCCACCGTCGCCTTCCCCAACCCCGAGGAGGCCGGCGCGATCGACCTCGCCCTGGAGACCGCCCGCCTGGAGAACGCAGACCTGGTCATCGCCAACGATCCGGACGCGGATCGGTGCGCGGTCGCCGTACCCGACGTGGACGGGTGGCGGATGCTGCGCGGCGACGAGGTCGGCGCGCTCCTGGGCTACCACCTGCTCGCGCGGGGTATCCCCGAAGGTGGTGTCTTCGCCAACTCGATCGTGTCCTCCCGGCTGCTCGCGGCGATGGCGCACGGCAACGGTGTCCGCCACCAGGAAACGCTCACCGGGTTCAAGTGGATCAGCCGGGTGCCCGGTCTGGTCTATGGCTACGAGGAAGCGCTCGGCTACTGCGTCGACCCGGGGAAGGTGCGCGACAAGGACGGGGTCAGCGCCGCCCTGCTGGTCGCCGAACTCGCTGCCACCCTCAAGGCGGCCGGGCGGACGCTACTGGATGTCTTGCGCGAATTGGACGTGAGGTACGGCGCGCACGTCACCGACAGTTTCTCGATCCGCGGTGCGGGACTGCCAAGTGCCCTGCTGGAGCAGCCGCCCACGCAGATCGCCGGCATCGCGGTCGCCGGGTTCGAAGATCTGGCGCAGGGCGGGGAACTGCCCCCGACCGAAGGGGTGCGGATCCACCTGGCCGACCGGACGCGAATCATCATCCGGCCCAGCGGAACTGAGCCGAAGCTGAAGGTCTACCTCGAGGCAATCGCCGACTCACGAGAAGCAGCCGTGGCAAGCCTCGCGACCATCAACGGTGCGGTCCGCGACCTGCTCAGCTGACGAAGCCGACCACGATCAGGACCACGGCAGCGACCAGCGCGGCGATCGACGGCCACGCCGGGCGGATCTTCACCTGTTCCGGCTGCGCCTGCAGGTGACCCTGACGGACCGCGCGCTCGTAGTCCTCCTTCGCCTCCTGGATCGTGCGAGCCAGGCTCGACGCCGACGCGGTGGGGTCCTTCAGATCCTCCGGCGCCGCCCGGCCCAGGCCCAGCCCACTGCCGCCACCGGTGCGCACCGCGCCGCGTGCGCTCGGGCGCTGGGTGGTGATCGCCCACGATCCCCAGCCCCGCCCGTCGGCCGCGAAAATCTTGAGATTCCAACGACTTTCGATCAGATCGACCACGGGCCAGGTCATATCGATGTCGCGGACGATGTTGTGCAGTCCGACGCCACCGGTGGCCAGGATCAGACAGGGCCGCACGAAGATCGCCCACAGGATCAGGGCCACCGCGGCCAGGAAGCACGCAGACTCCAGGTCCAGGCCGCCGCGACCGAAGGCGAAGATCACACCGAGCAGTACGCAGAGCCCGATCAGCCCCCACCCGATGGCGAGGGAGGAGCCCTGCCGCACCACCCGGCGTACGTTCACGCCAGCACCGCGCGACTGTTGGACACTCCGAGCCGGGTCGCACCGGCCGCGACCATCGCCTCCGCGGTCGCCCGGTCGCGGATGCCACCGGATGCCTTGACCCCCGCGCGGCCGGCGACCGTGCGAGCCATCAGTTCGACCGCGTGCACCGATGCCCCACCCGCCGGGTGGAACCCGGTCGACGTCTTCACGAAGTCGGCACCCTGCGCCACGGCCGCCTCACACACGGCGACGATCGCCTCATCGGACAACGCCGCGGACTCGATGATCACCTTCAGGACCGCATCCGGTACGGCGGCCCGCACCTGGGCGATATCGTCCGCGACCGCTTCGTACTCCCCCGCGACGGCCGCACCCACGTCGATCACCATGTCGACCTCGTCGGCCCCCTGTGCGACGGCGAGCGCCGCCTCGGCTGCCTTGATCGAGGAATGGTGCTTGCCGCTGGGGAACCCGGCCACGACGGCGAGCTTCAGGTCATCGGGCAAGACGAGCGGCAGCATGCTCGGCGAGACACAGACCGAATAGGTGCCCAACTCCTCGGCCTCGTCGATCAGCGCCTGCACGTCGGCGGCGGTCGCTTCGGGTTTGAGCAAGGTGTGGTCGATCAGGTCAGCCAGCATGATCCTCACCCTAGCTAGGCTGCGGCTATGAGCCAGGGCTGGACGCCGCCGGAAGGGCAGGGTGCGCAGGGCGCGCCGCAGTGGGGGCAACAGGCGCCGATGATGCCCTACCAACCGGTCCCGCTGAGCCCCAAACCCGGCGTGATCCCGTTGCGGCCGTTGAAACTCGGCGACATCTGGGAGGGCGCGATCGCGACGATCCGGGGCAATCCGACGGCCACGATCGGGTTGTCGCTGATCGTCACGCTGATCGCCTCGATCCCCTCGGTCCTCGCGGTGGCGCTGCTGTCGCGGGCCACCTTCTACGGCGGCGTCGAGACCGACTCCCGGGGGCTGGTCGCCCAGGTCGGTGGCAACGTGGTCAGCAGCCTCGTAGGCATCGTGCTGGCCGGGATGCTGGTCTTCGTCCTTGCCGAAGCGGTCCTCGGCCGACGGTGCAGTATCGGCGCCGCCTGGCAGGGCATCCGGTCGCGGATCCTGCCGCTGTTGGGGCTGGCCCTGCTCTTCGCTGCCGCGACAGCTGTGATTGGCGGCCTGCTCGTGGGGCTCATCGTGCTGCTGACCCGGACCCTCAGCGGCGGCGTGGTCGTGGCGATTGCCGTCCCGCTGGTGCTCCTGGTCGGGGCCGGTGTGATCTTCTGCTGGACCCGTCTGTCACTGTCGGCTCCGGTCGTCGTTCTGGAGAAGAGCGGCCCGATCCAGGCCCTCAAACGCTCCTGGTCGTTGTCCCGCAACCAGTTCTGGCGGATCCTCGGAATCTCGTTGCTCACCCGGATCGTGGTGGGCGTCATTGCCGCATTCGCGACCACACCGGTCGCTCTGCTCGGGCTCGGTCTCGGCGGGCCGGTCAGTGTGACACTGACGACGATCTGGTCGGCCATCGTCGGCGGTGTGCTGGCCCCCTTCTCCGCCAACGTCACCGGGTTGCTCTACATCGATCAGCGGATCCGCAAAGAGGCCCTGGACGTCACGCTCATGGCAGCCGCGCAGTGATCGATCCCGATCACGCCCGCGATCTGCTCCGGCAGGAACTGGCCAATCCGGAGTACGCGCCGCAACGCAACTGGCTGCAGGAGGCCAGGGACTGGTTCAACGACCACGTCCTGGATCCGGTTCTGCGCCACGCCAGTTCGACACCAGGCGTCGTCGTCGCCGTTCTGTTGGTCCTTCTCGCGATCGCGATCGGCTATTCCCTCACCCGGTTCCGCGCCCGGCGCGCCGCACCCGTCACCACCGACGACCTCGTCTTCACCGACGCCACCGCGACCGCCGCACAACTGCGTTCCACCGCCGACTCGGCAATGGCCCGCGGTGACTTCACCCTGGCCTACCTGGACTACTTCCGGGCCCTGGCCCGCAGTGGCCAGGAGCGTGCCCTGGTGCCCGCCGACGCGGGCCTGACCGCGCACGAACTCGGCCGGCCGCTGGCGGCCTGCTTCCCCGTCGAAGCCGGCGAGATCCAGAGCGCCGCAAGCGGATTCGACCTCTTCCGGTACGGCGAGGTGCCGGCTTCCGAGGCCGACGTCACCCGGATCCGCGGGCTGGATGAGCGGCTTCGGGCAGCACGTCCCGTGGTTCTCACGTGAAGCGGCATCCCTGGGCGTTCTGGGGCGCCGTGGCGTTGCTCCTGATCGTGGTGTCGGCGTTCCTGGCGAGTCGGCAGAGCACGAACCCGACCTGGTTCGACCCGGACAATCCGGCTCCGGTGGGCGGGCAGGCCATCGCCCGGGTGCTCAGCCAGACCGGGGTCGACGTCACGCCGGTGCGCAGCCTGGACGATCTGATGGGCACCGAGTCCTCGCCCCAGGACACGATCCTGATCAGTGACCCCGACCTGCTCGACCCAGGACAGCTGCACAACATCCAGGACCACTTCTCCTCGGCCTATCGCATCGTCCTGCTCGCGCCGGATCCACCACTGGTGGACGTACCGTTCGCCAGCGAACCGGGCTCGGGCTGCACCATCGACTGGCTGGACGGCCTGCAGTCGGCAGGACGCTCGACCGACGTCACCTACGACGACACCACCGGACACGCCTGTTTGGCGCGCGAACACGGTTACGCCGCAGTCCAACTGGACGACAACGTCCTCCTGCTGGGTGCGACCGGAGCGATCGCCAACGACAGCGTGCTGAAGGCGGACAACGCGGCCATCGGCCTGCGCGCCCTCGGCGGATCCAAGAACCTGCTGTGGTTCAGCGGCGACGCGGGCGCAGCCGGTGAGCGTGCTGGCGGCCTGCCCTGGCCGGACTGGTGGTCCCCGATGATCGCCGTGCTCGCCGCAGCCACCGTCGCGTTGATGCTCTGGCGCGGCCGACGGCTCGGGCGACTGGTCCGCGAGCCCCTGCCGGTCGTCGTACCCGCACAGGAGACCACCAACGCACGGGGCCGGCTCTACCGCAAAGCCAAGGACACCGACCGCGCCGCGCAGGCGTTGCGGGCGGCGACCCGCACGCGGGTCTCGACCTACCTCGGCACCCCGGACGTCGTGCGTGCCGCCGCCACTCAGACGGGCCGCACGGAGCAGGAAATCGCGACCCTGTTGCTCGACGGACCCGTCGTCGGCGACGCCGAACTCGTCCATCTCGCCAACGAACTCACCACCTTGGAAAGGCAGGTCCGACCGCAATGAACCAAGACCGCGCACGAGAGGCGCTCCTGGCCGTCCGCGAGCAGGTCGGCCACGCCGTCGTCGGGCAGGAGTCCGTCGTCACCAGCCTGATCATCGCGCTGCTGGCCAAGGGGCACGTCCTGCTCGAGGGCGTCCCCGGCGTCGCCAAGACATTGCTGGTGCGCTCCCTCGCAGCAGCCATCGATCTGGACACCAAACGCGTGCAGTTCACCCCGGACCTGATGCCCGGTGACATCACCGGTTCACTCGTATTCGACGCGGGCCGTTCGCAATTCGACTTCCGTCCCGGACCGGTCTTCACCAACCTGCTGCTCGCCGATGAGATCAACCGCACGCCACCCAAGACCCAGTCAGCGCTCCTGGAGGCTATGGAAGAACGCCAGGTGACCGTCGATGGAGAGCCGCATGCGCTGCCCGAACCGTTCCTGGTGTGTGCCACGCAGAACCCGGTCGAATACGAAGGCACCTATCCGCTGCCCGAGGCGCAGCTCGACCGGTTCCTGATGAAGGTCGTGGTCGATCTACCGCCGCGCGAGCAGGAAGTCACCGTCCTGATGCGGCACGCCGAAGGGTTCGACCCGCGCGACCTGAGCGCCATCAAGCCGGTGGCGACCGCCGACGATCTCGCGGCCGGCTCGGCAGGGGTCCGCACCGTGCACGTCGCCCCGGAGATCGCCGCGTACATCGTGGACATTGCCCGCGCGACCCGCACCTCGCCGTCGTTATCGCTGGGCGTGAGTCCCCGTGGCGCCACGGCCCTGCTGCTGACCTCGCGGTGCTGGGCCTGGCTGCAGGGACGCGACTTCGTCACCCCTGACGACGTGAAGACCATGTCGTATTCGACTCTGGCGCACCGCCTTTCGCTGCGGCCGGAGTCCGAGCTGGAGGGGGTCGGCGTGTCCGCCATCCTCGCCTCAGCGATCAACTCGGTCGCTGTCCCCCGCTGACCCGCGATGGCAATCACCGGGCGAACCGTCGGCCTCATCCTGCTGGGCGTGGTCGCCGTCCTGCTGTGGCCCTCGTTCGCCACGGTGGGTTGGTGGCTGTTGGCCGTGGTGGTGCTGGTGCTGCTCGATCTCGCGCTGGCCCGGGCCCGGGTCGACATCACCCGGACCGAAACCCCGCAGATCCGGTTGGGCGAATCCGGCACGTACGTTGTGACCCTGCGCAACGTGTCCGGTCGCCGTGCGCGCGGGATGCTGCGGGACGCGTGGCAGCCGTCGGCGGGTGCCTCCGGCGAGCGCCACGCCTTCGATCTGCCGCCCGGCGAGGGCGAGCGGTTCACGGTGACTCTGACACCGACCCGGCGCGGTGATCGACGAGCAGACCACTGCGCCATCCGGATTCGCGGTCCACTCGGGCTCGCTGACCGCCAGAGCTCCGTCCCGATGGACCTGATGGTGCGCTGCCTGCCAGCGTTCCCCAGCCGCCGGGTCCTGCCGAGCAAACTGCGTCAACTGCGCGAGATCGACGGCAACTCGGCCGTGCAGATCCGCGGGCAGGGGACCGAGTTCGACTCGCTGCGCGACTACGTCGAGGGCGATGACGTCCGCAGTATCGACTGGCGCGCCACGGCCCGCCGCCAGCATCCGGTGGTCCGCACCTGGCGCCCGGAGCGTGACCGGCGAGTGGTCATCCTGCTGGACACCTCCCGGACCAGCGCCTCCCGGGTGCTCGACTCACCGCGGCTGGACCACAGCATGGACGCCGCGCTACTCCTCACCGCTCTTGCCTCCCGTGCCGGTGACCGCATCTCGATCGCCCTCGGCGACCAGCAGATCCGGGGGCGCATCACCGGTGTCAGCGACCGAGCCGCCCTCATGCACGAGACCGTTACGACGATGGCCGGGATCGAACCTGCTCTGGTGGAAGCGAATTGGAGCCGCCTGGCCGGGGCGGTGCAGCAGTTGACCCGCACCCGGGCACTCGTCGTACTCCTGACCGCTCTCGAACCGGCGGTCGTGCGCGAGAGCCTGCTTCCGGTCCTCCCGGTGCTCACTGCCCACCACCGGGTCGTCGTGGCGTCCGTGAGCGACCCGGGGGTGGCCGCCATGGCGCAGGACCGCAGTGACGCCAAGGCGGTGTACGACGCCGCCGCCGCCGAGCGCACGACGCAGTTGCGCGGGGCGACTGCCGGGTCGTTGCAACGCGCCGGTGCCACCGTGCTGGACGAGCCGCCAGGGGTTCTGCCGGTGGCCCTGGTCGATCACTATCTGCAGCTCAAGCGGGCTGGTCTGTGGTGAGCTCCCAGGAGCGCATGTCCCAACCCAGCTCCTGCCGGTCCCGGATCGTGAAACCGGCTCGGGTGACGAGGGATTCGACCTCGTCCGCCGAACGCAGCCCAGAACCGTAGGCCGCCAGCAGCTGCAGGTCCAGCTCGGCGTCGTGATCGTGCACCTGCTCGTCGGTCTCCCGCAGCCGCTCGGCCACGATCGCGGTCGCTCCCGCTGGGCGGCACTGCGCCGCGAGATCCGAGAGAGCGGCCAGCGCTTCCTCGTCGGTGAACTGCTCCAGCCACCAGCACGCTACGACCACGCCACCCGGCGCGGGTCGACCGTTGGTGCTCACCAGCAGCGCCGGCACATCGCTGTGCAACTGGGCAGCGACCGCGGCGGCGGCCGACCCGATCACGGTCGCCATCGGGTAGTCCCAGGCGTGGTGCTGCACCAGCGACGGCGTGGCCCAGGCTGCGTCCTGGGTGAGCAGGTCCTGGGGCACCTGGGGGCGCGGGCCGTGCTGGCCGCGCAGAGCGGCAGTCACGGACGCCACCGACAGATCGAGGTACTGCGCGCGCGGATCGGTCACCTCGGCGTACTCCTCGGTCATCACCTGACCGACCGGGCCGAGAGACAGCACGCCGCCGGCGTTGACGGCGGGATCCGCCTCATCGGCGGCCAGCACGTCCTCGGCGACCAGTGCCCGTGCAAGAGCACGCAGTGCCGTCTCGTTCAGACCCAGCTCCTCGGCAAGGGTCGCCGGATCGGCCGGTTCCTTCTCGAGGCGGCCGATCAGGCCCTCCCGGATCGCCGTACGCAATGCGATCTGGGGCGTGAGCGACAACAACCGGACCAGCTGCGTCACCTCGGGGCGCTCCTGCGTGCGACGCCAATAGCCACTGACCTCCAGGCAGTCGGCGGGCACGCCGCGTTCCTTCAGGTAGCGCCGGATCGGCTTGAGGCTCATGGCTTCTCCGGCGAACCAGCAGTAGACCGACCCGTCCGGCCACGGCATCGCGGTCACCGCGTCAGCCAGCACGGTGCTGTGCCCGGCAGCCACGCCACGCCGGTGCAGCCAGGTGAGGGTGACCCCGTCAGGCACCGGAAGGTCCTGCTGCTCGGCGGCGTCCGCCACCTCGACGAAGACCTGACCGCCGACCCCTGCGGGCCATTCCTGCAGCAACCGGCCGATGGCTGGCAGCGCCGTTTCATCCCCACCCACCAGCAGCCGATCGACGTCGGCTGGCAGCAGGGCGGAACTCTTCGGACCCGCGATGTGCACCGGGTCCCCCACCTCGGCGCTGAGCGACCACGCCGAGGCAACGCCGCCGTCGTGTTTGACGAAGTCCAGCGTGAGCCGACCGGTGCGCGGATCCCAGTCGCGCGGGGTGTAGTCCTTGGCGGCCGAGGCCCCCGACCAGTCCAGGTGCCCCTCCACCTGACGGGGAGGTACGGCGCGGGGCTGGCCGGCGTCCGGCACGATCACCTTGACGTGGTCGTCGAAACCTTCGTTGCGCAACGGCGGTACGGCGATCCCGTCCGGCGTGGTGAACGCGCCGAGTTGATCTCCGCCGATCACGATGCGCCGCATCCGCGGCGTCACGTCACTGACTTCCAGGACGCGCAACTCACGCACGTTGATCGGATAGGTCTTCGATTCCCGCCGGGTCCGCGACATAAGGCTTACCTTACCTAACCGGCGACAGGGGCCTCCGCGCTGCGGTCCTCCGCACTCAGATCGGCACTTTCCCCGGCCCGCTCGGCCCGTCGACCCAGGGTGAACACGTAGACCAGGAACGCGGCCTCGGCGATAAGACCGATCCCGACGCGCGCCCAGGTCGGCAACCCACTGGGTGTCACGAAGGCCTCGATCACCCCTGACACGCCGAGCACGATCACCAGACCGAGGACGACCACCATCATGCTGCGCGCCGTCTGACCCAGCGAGGCGGAACGAGACATCGCACCGGGGGCGACCCACGACCAGAAAATCCGCAGACCCGCTGCCGCCGCTACGAAGACCGCGGTCAGTTCCAGGAGGCCGTGCGGCAGGATCAGGCCGAAGAACACTCCGGCCTTGCCGTGCGAGATCAACAGCCCCGCCATGAGTCCTAGGTTGAGCATGTTCGACCAGAGCATCAGGATCACCGGGAAGCCCAGGATGCCGCCGCCGACACAGGCAGCAGCGACCCACACGTTGTTGGTCCAGACCCGGAAGGCGAAGTCGCGCGCGGCGTACTCGCTGTAGTAGTCGGCGAAGTCATGGTCGACCAGTTGCTTGATCTCCTCCGGTGTCGCGATCTGGCTGCTCACCGACGGATCGCGGATGACCCAGATGGCGATGACCGCGGCCGCCCCGAAGCTGATCGCCATGATGCTGAGCCACCACCAGCGCAACCGGTAGAGCGTGACCGGCAGGCTGACCACGAAGAACCGCGCGAAGTCCGACCAACTGGACGTGCGGGCACCCAGGGCGCGGGTCCGTGCCCGGGTCAGCAGCGTCGAGAGGTACTGCACCACAGACGGATCGGGTGCGCTGGTGCGAATCACCGACAGGTGCGTTCCGACTCGTTGGTAGAGATCGAGCAACTCATCGGATTCCGCGCCGGTCAGTCGGCGGCGCTTGGTCAACTCGCCCAGACGCGTCCACTCGGCGTGATGCGCCGACACGTAGGCGTCCAGGTCCATGCGCGTAACGGTAGCGTTCCGGTCATGGAGCAGGCGCTGCGCGGAGCGGATGCGGGATCGCTGATCAGCGGTGACGCGGTCCAGCTGGATATCCCGCCTGCCTCATTGCCCGGACGGGTCGTGGCCCGGTTACTCGACCAGCTGATCTACTTCGCGATCCTCCTGGTGTTGCTGTTCGGCGTCGGCCGCATCCTGGGTGGCATGGACGCGAACGCCGCGACGGTACTGCTGCTGATGTACGCCTCCGTCGTTCTCTTCATCCCGGTCGGGATCGAGGTCGCCACCCATGGTCGCTCGATCGGCAAGATGCTGTTCAAGCTGCGGGTGGTGCGTGACGACGGTGGGCCGATCACCTTCCGGCATTCGTTGGTCCGCGGCCTGGTCGCCCTGATCGAGATCTTCTCCTTCTGGGGTCTGCCCGCACTCATCTCCGCGGCCTTGTCCACCCGGGGAAAACGGTTGGGAGACCTGGCCGCCGGGACGTACGTCGTCCGGGAAGAGACCTCGATCAAGTTGTCGCAGCCGCCGCTGGAGCCGATCGCACTGCAACCGTGGGTCAGCAACACCGACATCCGGCCGTTGCCCGATGGGCTGGCGCTGGCCATCCGGCAGTTCCTGCTGCGCGCTCACACGTTGCTACCCGCCGCCCGCGAATCGACCGCTGCCGCGCTCATTGCGCAGGTACGGCCCTACGTCGCGCCGCCCGCGCCGACCGGTGCTCCGAACGAGGCTGTGCTGGCGGCGATCCTGGCCGAGCGGCGCCGACGGGACACCGGACGGTTGGCCCGGGAGGACGCCGTACGTTCGCGGCTCAGCGGTACCCAGGCTTGATGACGTCCTCGATCAGCCGCAGGCGCTGATCGAAGGGCAGGAACG
This sequence comes from Branchiibius sp. NY16-3462-2, assembly GCF_001594145.1. GTDB lineage: Bacteria > Actinomycetota > Actinomycetes > Actinomycetales > Dermatophilaceae > Branchiibius. The sequence continues at coordinate 109,915 of NZ_LVCF01000046.1, forward strand.
CCGACTTCATCGCGTTGAGGGTCACCCACAGCAGGTCTGTCTTGCCCCACCCGGCCTCATCGACGAGCAGGCGCATCTCCTTGCTCATCGAGGTGTTGCTCATCAACCGGTTGTCAGTGTTCAGCGTCACCCGGAAGGTGAGGTCCTTCAAGAAGGTAATCGGATGCGTCGCAATGGATTCCGCGGCACCGGTCTGCACGTTGGAGGACGGGCACATCTCCAGGGGGATCCGCCGGTCGCGCACGAACGCCGCCAACCGGCCCAGGTGCGGTGCCCCGTCGACATCCCGCTGGATGTCGTCGACGATCCGCACTCCGTGACCGAGCCGTTCGGCGCCGCACCACTGGATCGCCTCCCAGATGCTCGGCAGCCCGAACGCCTCGCCGGCGTGGATGGTGAAGTGGGCATTCTCGCGCCGTAGGTATTCGAAGGCGTCCAGGTGCCGCGTGGGAGGGTACCCGGCCTCCGCTCCGGCGATGTCGAAGCCGCCGACACCGTCGTCGCGATAGCGCACCGCCAGTTCGGCGATCTCCCGGCTCTTGGCCGCGTGCCGCATGGCGGTCAACAGGGCACGTACGACGATCGGCCGGCCCGCCGCCGCGGCGTCCCGTTCGCCGTCGCGGAAGCCCGCGTTCACCGCCTCGACGACCTCTTCGAGGCTCAGCCCCTGCTCCAGATGCTGCTCCGGCGCATACCGCACTTCGGCATAGACGACCCCGTCATCGGACAGGTCACGCACACACTCGTACGCCACCCGGTGCAGCGCTTCGGCGGTCTGCATGACCCCGACGGTGTGCGCGAACGTCTCCAGGTAGCGCACGAGCGATCCGGAATCGGCTGCGGCACGGAACCATTCGGCCAGGTCCGTCGCGTTGTCAGCCGGCAGCTCGCCGTACCCCGTCTCCCGCGCGAGGTCGAGCACTGTCGCGGGTCGCACACCGCCATCGAGGTGGTCGTGCAGCAGGACCTTCGGCAGGGGGGTGGTATCAAAGCTCACGGTTCACCGTTTCGGGGCTGAAAGCGGGCAGGCAGACCGCAATGTATGACGCGCCGTCCGGGCCGCAGGAGTACCGGATGCGCTCTCCCGCAGCAGTTTTGACGGCTTGCCCGGCTTCGACGGCCAGTTGCCCCCCGGCGTGGTCGATCAGCACGGTGCCGGACAACACCACGGTGAACTCGTCGAACTCCGGCGTCTGGAACGGTTCGCTCCACCCCGCGGGGGCGGTCATGTGCGCCACGGACACACGGGTCTCAGACGTGCTGGCCGCACCGATGTGTTCCTCGATGATCTTGCCGCCGGGCACGGGGATACGGGCCGGTGAGGCGTACAACTCAGGCATAACGCTCCAGGATCAGGGGTGGGGGTGAGAACGCGGACTCCGCAGAGATGTCGAAGGCACCGTCAAGCGCCTCGAGCGCTCTTGCGAACCGGTCGGATTCGTCGGTGTACAGGGTCAGCAGCGGTTGACCGGCGGTCACCGCGTCACCCGGTTTGGCGTGCAGCACCACGCCCGCGCCGGCCTGCACGACATCCTCCTTGCGCGCCCGGCCGGCACCGAGCCGCCAGGCTGCGACGCCGACGGCAAGCGCGTCGAGCCGGGTGAGGGTCCCTGAGGATGGCACGGTCACGACGTGTGACTCCCGCGCAACCGGCAGCGGCGCATCCGGTGAACCACCCTGTGCCGCAATCATTCTGCGCCACACGTCCATGGCCCGACCATCGGTCAGTGCGCGAGCGGGGTCCTCATCGACCCCGGCGGCCTGCAGCATCTCCCGGGCCAGAGTGACCGTCAGCTCGACCACGTCCGCGGGCCCTCCCCCAGCCAGTACCTCCACCGACTCGGCCACCTCGAGGGCGTTGCCCGCCGTCAGACCCAGCGGGGTCGACATGTCGGTCAGCAGCGCAACCGTCTTCACGCCGGCGTCAGTGCCCAGCGCCACCATTGTCTGCGCCAGCTCCGCCGCGTCCGTCTGGGTCTTCATGAACGCGCCCGAACCGACCTTGACGTCGAGCACCAGTGCGCCGGTGCCCTCGGCGATCTTCTTGCTCATGATCGAGGAGGCGATCAGCGGGATGGACTCGACGGTGCCGGTCACATCTCGTAGCGCGTAGAGCTTCTTGTCCGCCGGGGCGAGCCCGGAACCCGCCGCGCAGATGACCGCACCCACGTCGGCCAGTTGCGTCATCATCTCCTCGTTGGACAGCGAAGCGCGCCATCCCGCAATGGATTCCAACTTGTCCAACGTGCCCCCGGTGTGCCCCAGGCCGCGACCGGACAACTGCGGGACGGCGACCCCGAAGACCGCCACCAGCGGGGCGAGCGGCAACGTGATCTTGTCACCCACTCCCCCGGTCGAGTGTTTGTCCGCTGTCGGTTTGCCCAACTGCGAGAACGACATCCGCTCGCCGGTGCCGATCATCGCCGCGGTCCACCGCGCGATCTCGGCCCGGGTCATCCCCCGCAGCAGGATGGCCATCGCCAGCGCCGACATCTGCTCATCGGCGACCACGCCGCGGGTGTAGGCATCGATGACCCAGTCGATCTGGCCGTCGGACAGCGTGCCACCGTCTCGTTTGGTGCGGATGACGTCGACGGCGTCGAATCCCTCAGCCATGAATCGAATCCCCGCGCACGGCCGCCAGGTCGTCTCCACCGAACGCCTGCGGCAGCACCTCGGACATCGGCAGCACGCCCTCGGGAGTGAGCAGCAGACACGATGCACCGCCGTGCTCCCAGAGCAGTTGGCGGCACCGGCCGCAGGGCATCAGCGACACGCCACGGGCGTCCACACACGACACGGCGACCAACCGGCCGCCTCCGCTGGCGACCAGCGACGACACCATGCCGCACTCGGCACACAACCCCACGCCGTACGACGCGTTCTCCACGTTGCAGCCGGTCACGATCCGGCCGTCGTCCACCAATCCGGCCACGCCAACGGGGAACTGGGAGTACGGCGCGTAGGCGGTCCGCATCGCCTCGACCGCCTGCGCGGTGAGCGCGTCCCAATCGACGGAGCTCACGCTCATCCAGCCTCTCCCTTGTGATAGATCTGCCCGTCCGCCTTGGGCATTCGCAATCGCTGCGAGGCCAGCGCCATCACCAGCAACGTGGTGACGTACGGCGTGGTCGAGGTCAGCTGGGTCGGGATCGTGTCCGTCTTGAAGTAGATCACCAACAGCGCCGCACCGATCAGCAACGCGATCACACCCTGCCAGTAGCGGTGCCGGCGCACGATCTGCCACAGCCCGACGAGCAGGACGATGACGGCCAGCAACAGCAGCAGCGCGTGCACGGTGGTGCCACCACCGCGCAACTGGATCGCGTCGGTGTAGCCGAACAGCAACGCACCTGCGGCCATACCGATCGGGTTCCAGTTGCCGAAGATCATCGCCGCCAGACCGATGTATCCGCGGCCACCGGTCTGTCCCTCGATGTAGTTGCTGGAGGCGACCATCGCCAGGAAGCCACCGCCCAGACCGGCCAGACCACCGGAGATCAGCACTGCGATGAACTTGTAGAGGTTGACCTTGACGCCCAATGTCTCTGCGGCCCAGGGGTTCTCACCGCAGGAGCGCAGGCGCAGACCGAACCGGGTGCGCCACAGCAGGAAGACCGACGCGAAGACCAGCACGATAGCGATGATGGTCAGCACCGACAGGTTGGTGATCAGGCCGCCAAGCATCCCGGCCAGATCGGAGATGAAGAACCACTGATGCTTCTCGACCGAGGCCAGGAAGCTCGACCCGGGCAGAGTGACCGTGGGTAGGTCGGGCAGGCCCGGCGACTGCGTCGGGCCGCCGCCTTCCATGCGGCCGAAAACCCGATCCGCCAGATACTTGGTCACGCCGAGGCCAATGATGTTGATCGCGACACCGGAGACGATCTGGTCGACCGTGAAGACCACCGTGGCCAACGCGTGCAGCGCGCCACCGATCGCGCCGCCGATGATGGCACCGAGAACGCCGGCCCAGGCTCCCCAGTTCAGCGCGAAGTACGCCGCGCTCCAGGTGCCCATGATCATCATGCCTTCAAGACCGATGTTGACGATCCCCGCCCGCTCGGACCACAAACCACCCAGACCGGCCATGGCGATCGGGACGGCCAGGCCGAGTGCGGCACCGATGGCACCGGAGGAGTTCATATCGTTGGCGCCGGTCACCACCCGCAGGACGGACATGATGAAGACGCCGCCGAGGATGGCCAGCGGGATCGAGATCCGCTTATTGGCCCACAGGGCTCGCGCCGGGCTGGGCGCCGCGGGCGAGGTGGCGGCGGGGGCAGTGTCGATGCTCATGCCTGGGCCCCCACCGGCTCGCTGGGTGTCGCGAGGTCGGCCGCGACTTGTCGTTGCTCCATCCGGACTCCGAGGCGGCGGACCAGCTCGTAGGCAATGACGACGGCGAGCACCATGATCCCTTGGATGATGTTGACCAGGGCCACGCTGACCCCGGCGTTGATCTGCAGGCTGTCGGCCTGGTTGGCCAGGTAGGCCCACAGGAACGCACCGAACGCCACGCCGACCGGATGGTTACGGCCGATCAGCGCCACCGCGATACCGGTGAAGCCCAGGCCCGCCTGGCTGGTGGTGCCGTACTGGTAGTCGTTGCCGAACAGCGCTGGCAGCCCGACCAATCCGGCCACCGCACCGGACAGCAGCATTGCGATGATGGCGGTCCGCTTCACGTCGATGCCGCTGGCCCGCGCGGCGTCGTCGGACTGGCCGGCCGCGCGCAGGTCGAATCCGAACCGGGTGCGGCTCACCACGAACCAGTAGGCGAAGCCGATGAGTACGGCGAGCAGGGACAGGCCGTAGATGTTGCTGATGTTGGTCTGCAGGAAGGGCAGCGCAGGAACGTGCGAACTCTCCGGGATCGGTTTGGTCCCAGTGGAGTTGCTGCCTGCGTTGTCGGCCTGCACCTTGGTCAGCAGCCACGCCACCAGACCGGTCGCGATGGCGTTCAGCATGATCGTGGAGATGACTTCCGAGACGCCGCGGGAGGTCTTCAGCACGGCGGCGATACCGGCCCACAGGGCACCGACCAGCATGGCCAGCAGGATCGCGGCGATCACGTTGAGCCAGCCGGGCAACCAGGCCTCACCGGCCAGCACAGCAGCAGCGAAGGCAGCCACCCGGTACTGGCCATCGACACCGATGTTGAACAGGTTCATCCGGAAGCCGATGGCCACCGCGATACCGGACAGATAGAACGCCGCGGTGTCGTTGATCATCCGCGCCCAGGCACCCTCGACGGGGCTGGACAGGAACACCTTCCAGACCGGTCCGACCGGATCTCCGGACAGCACCAGGATGATCGAGGTGACGATGACGGCGACGATGATCGCCAGCAACGGGGCGGCCAGGTTCAGCCCGAGTCGGCGCCAACGGTTCATCAGGCTGCTCCCTTGCTGGAATCGGCACCGGTCATGGCCGCACCAAGATCCTGCGGGGTGACGGTGGCCGGGTCGAACGTGCCGGACAGCCGGCCACGCAGGATCACCCGGATCGTGTCGGACAGACCCATCAACTCATCGAGGTCGGCAGAGATCAGCAACACGGCCAGACCTTCCCGACGGGCTTGTTTGATGTGGTCCCAGATCGCCGCCTGGGCACCGACGTCGACACCACGGGTCGGGTGGGCGGCGATCAACACCTTGGGCGAGTGGGCCATTTCGCGGCCGATGATCAGCTTCTGCTGGTTACCACCGGACAGCGACTCAGCGGTGACATCGATGGACGGCGTGCGCACGTCGTACTCCTGCACGATGCGCTCGGTGTCCGCGCGTGCGGCGCCGGCGTCGATCAGCCACCCTTTGGCCATCGGAGGCTCAGTCTGGTGTCCCAGGATGCGGTTCTCCCACAGCGGACTCTCCAGCAGCAGCCCGTGCCGGTGCCGGTCCTCGGGGATGTAGCCGACCCCCGCCTCGCGGATCGCCCGGGTGGACCAGCCGGCCACGTCCTCGCCGAGCACCGTCACACTCCCGGAGGCGGGGACATGGATGCCCATGATGGTCTCGACCAGTTCGGCCTGGCCGTTGCCCTCGACGCCGGCGATCCCGAGCACTTCGCCCGCGTGGATGACTAGGTCGATATCGGTCAGCAGTGGCGAACCGCCTTCTGGCGACGGCAGATTCAGCCCGGCCACCGACAGCACGACCGTGTCGGTAACGGTCGACTCCTCGGTCTGCGGGGTCGGCAGGGCCGAGCCGACCATCAGTTCGGCGAGTTCGCGGGAGGTGACCGACTTCGGGTCGACGGTGGCCACCGTGGTGCCGCGCCGGATGACGGTGATGGTGTCGGCGACCTGCCGGACTTCATCGAGCTTGTGGGAGATGAAGATGATGGTGAAGCCCTGGGCCTTGAGCAGATCGAGGTTGGCGAAGAGTTCGTCGACCTCCTGCGGCACCAGCACCGCGGTCGGCTCGTCGAGGATGATGATTTTGGCTCCGCGGTAGAGCACCTTGAGGATTTCGACCCGCTGACGGGCACCGACGCCGAGTCGGTCGACCATCGTGTCCGGGTTGACGTGCAGCCCGTACGCCGTGGAGATGCGATTGATCTCATCGCGCGCCCCCGCGCCGATCCCGTGCAGGTTCTCCGCGCCGAGCACGACGTTCTCGGTCACGGTGAAGTTGTCGGCCAGCTTGAAGTGCTGGAAGACCATCCCGATCCCGTGCGCGATCGCGTCGGCCGGGCTGGCGAACTCCACCTGCTCCCCGGCGACGGTGATGGTGCCCTCGTCCGGTTTCTGCACGCCGTACAGGATCTTCATCAACGTCGACTTGCCGGCGCCGTTCTCCCCCACGATGGCGTGGATGGTGCCGGCCTTCACGGTGATGTCGACGTCCTTGTTGGCCACGACACCGGGGAATCGCTTGGTGATGCCGCGCAACTCGACCGCGGGCGGGGCTTCTGCGGAAGTCATGGGGGTCTTCTCAGCTCCTTGGTGACACGAACGACGACACACGCAACGGGACCCGGTCGCACACTACCGCGCGACCGGGCCCCCTCAGCGGTGATCAAACAGTGCTCGGCACCTTGATCTCACCGGAGGTGATCTTGGCTTCGACCTCAGCCAACTTGTCCTTCAGGCCGTCGATGTGGCCGCCGGTCGTGGACAGGTAGACACCCTTGTCCTTCAGGCCGTAGACGGTGTTGCCGCCCTTGAACGTGCCGTCATGCACCCGGGTCAGGAAGTTGAACACGCCGACGTTCACGCCCTTGACCATCGAGGTCAGGATGACGTCGCGGACCGACGGGTCGGCAGTCAGCGCCTGGTCGGAGTCCACACCGATCGCCCAGTGACCGGTACCGGCCGCCTTGGCGGCCTGGAACACACCGTCACCGGACTTACCGGCCGCGGCGTAGACCACGTCGGCACCGTTCTGGAACATGCCGGTGGCGGCCGTCTTGCCCTTGGCCGGGTCGGCGAAGCCGCTGAAGTCCGGCGGCTGGGTCAGGTAGGTGACATCGATCTTGATGCTCGGGTTCACGTACTTGGCGCCGGCCTGGTAACCAGCCTGGAACTTCTGGATCAGCGGGTTCTGCACACCACCGACGAAGCCGATGTGGCCGCTCTTGGAGGTGCTGGCCGCTGCGACACCGGCGAGGAACGAACCTTCCTGCTCAGTGAAGGTGATCTGGTCGATGTTGTCGCCCTTGGAGGCATCCGAGGCATCGTCGATGATCGCGAAGTCCACGTTCGGGAACTGCTTGGCGACCTTGCCGACCGCCGTGGCGTAGCTGAAGCCGACCGCGACGATGGCCTTGTTGCCGTTCTGCGCCAGCTGCTGCAGCCGCTGGACCCGGGTGGCGTCGTTGTCCGTGGAGTTGGCCGTGACCTCGGTCGGGGTGATGCCGAACTTCTTCTCGGCCTCGTCCAGACCCGCCGCGGCGGAGTCGTTGAAGGAGTGGTCACCGCGACCACCCACGTCGTAGGCCATCCCGACCTTCAGGCTGGCGCCGGAGGTGCCGGTGCCTGAGCCGGCGCCCGTGCCGGACGGCGACGAGCCGGTGCTCGAGTTGGAGCCACACGCGGCCATACCGATCGCGAGGGCGGCGACAGCGGAAGTTGTCGCGATTTTCTTCAGGGCCTGCACAAGATCTCCTTCGTCAGGGCAGCAACATGATCGGACTTACCCTAACGGCCCGTTCAGGCCGGACACAGCAGATCGACGTGCTGGACGCATCACTGGGACCGAACCGTTATTGCAAGTTTTTACGTAATTACGTATATTTGCTCTATGGCAAACACTGCTTCCTGGCAGGCCGCCGTCGCGGACCTCGACCGACGGCTGCAGCGCCTGGAACGAGCGCCGGCACCGGTCCCGGCGGTTGACCTCTGGGCGGTCGAGGCGCTGCAGGATCGCCTGGGTACTGATGGCGCGTTGATCGCCGGGTCCAGCCACGGTGCGCAGTGGCAGGTCGCGCTCACCGACGCAGCGCTGAGCGACCAGGACTGGTCCGAGAGGGCCGGTCCCCTTGCGGCACTGGGAAATCCGGTGCGACTGCACCTGCTGCACCTGGTCCACTCCGGAGTGACCACCGCTGCCGAACTGGCGGATGATCCGCACATCGGCACCACCGGACAACTGCACCACCACTTGCGGGCGCTGGCCGCAGGCGGCTGGCTGCAGACCGCCGGAAGGGGACGGTATGAGATCCCGCCCGCACGCGTCGTACCCCTGTTGTGCCTGCTCCTGACCCTGCAATGAGAGGAAAGCTCATGAAATGGATCGTCTGTTACCTGATTGCCGGCAGCCTCAGCTCGTTCCTCATTCTGCGCAGCAGTGACTCCGACCTGCGCCCGTGGTTGCCGATCGTCTTCTGCGCGACGTTCTACTGCTGCGCGCGGCGCCTGTTGGTGCTGCGCGGAAGATGACCGCCGTCGAGGTCAGCAGGCCTCGCCGGTGATGACGTAGCCGCCGCCGTAGAAGTTGCCGTTGTTCACGTGGTAGCCCCAGACCTCAAGGTCCACCGCGTTGGCCACCGACTGGTTCGCGGGATGACTCCGGCCGCCGGTGTTGTCCAGGTTGCCGCCCCACGCGTACACCTGCTTGTCCGCGGTCAGCGCCAAGTAGGTTCCGTCGGATGAGAACACCTGCACGACGTTCTTACCGCCGAAGTAGCTGGTCTCGTCAGAGATGTTGTAGGCAAAGCCGGTGGCCGCGTTGAACTGGATAACGGAGCCGGTGTTGGTGACGTACACGCCGCCGGTGTACCCCTGAAAACCCCACGCGTCGAACGTCTTGACCCCGGTCGCCCGCTGCGTCCACGTGGTCTGCTGGGCGGTGGTGGGGAACGCCGAACCAATCGAGTACAACTCCCCGGAGGCGGTCAGTGCCCAGACGACAGGTGCACCGATGCCGGAAGCGCTGGCCAGACCCGGACCGGCCTCGATCTTGACGACCGGGCTCGGTGAACTGGCCGAGCAGCTCAACGTGAAGCCCTGGCTCCAGGTGCACACGGTGCCGTCAGCTTTCACGATCGCCCCGCCGTACTGGAAATTGTTGGGAGCCGACTGCCAGTTGTACCCCCCGAACGCGCTCAACTGCAGGGCGCCAGCGGTATTGGGCACCAGGGTCGCCGTGGGCGCGACGGATCCGGTGGCGTTCGCCCAGTAATACAGGCCGGACGAAGTCAACGCGTAGCTGTACCGGTCAGTCGACTGGACATCAAGAATCGTCCCGGAGATCCCGGCCACCGGCAGCACCGTGGGAGTCACGTTGCCATTGCTGTAGAACTGATAGACCTTGCCGTCGGTGGTGCTGTAGGCGCCGCCGGCGGTGTTGCTGCCCGAGCTGGTCCAGGCGCTCACGGTCTTGGCGTTGCTGCCCAACGAGCCGGGACTCGTGCGCGAGGCGTTGAAGTTGTCGCCCCAGTACGCGACCGTGCCGGTGGCGGTGACGATCGCCGTGTTGCGACCGGCGTTGTCGCCGGAGGTCGCGCCGATCAGACCGTTGGAGATTGCCACCGGAGCCGTGGAGATCGTCGGTGCCGTGCTGCCACCTCCGACCGAGCGGGTGACCTCCACGACGGTGCCGGCGCCGGCGAGCAACGTGCCTGTGCACGCCGCCGTGACGGTGCTGCCCCCGCTGGTGAACGATGCCTGGATCGAATAACTGCCCGCGGCACCGGTGCCGTTGAACGCGGGGACACTGACCAGTCCGTTGGCACCCACCGTGACGGTCTGGGTCTGCGGGGCACCGGCGACGAAGGACAGTCCGGCGGGCAGCGTGATCGTGACGGTGGAGCCCACGGGGGCGACGTTCTGGCCGACGTACGCCGTGAAGGTCACCGTCCCGGCGGGAACGGTCGAACAACGGGTCACCGACCCGAAGCAGGTAGTGGAGACGATGCGCGGGTCCGACAAGGGCGATGCCGATGCGGGTAGCGCCGTCGCCCCCACCAGGAGCACCGGGGCGCTCCACGCCGCGCCTCGCACGAGGGTGCGGCGGTCCACCTGGGGAACAGGAAGAGCCCATTCGGGCAAACGACGTTCGGGCACGGTCAGGAAGACTATCGGTTACTACGGACAATCCGTGCCGGCAATGATGAAGCCGCCACCCCAGTAGTCGCCCGCATGCAGGCCCCAGACGGCGAGGTCGGTCGCATTCGTGATGCCGGTGGGAGCGGGCGTCTTTCGACCGCCGTTGTCGTTGTTCCCCGTCCAGGCGTACACCTGCTTGTCGGCGGTGAGCGCCAAGTACCCTCCGTCGGAGGCAAACACCTGCACGACGTTCTTCCCGCCGAAGTACTGGGTGTAATCCAGCGTGTCGAGCGTTGTACTGCCGTGGCTGAAGAACTGGATGGCCTTGCCGTCCTGGGTGATCCACACCCCGCCGGTGTAGCCGTTGTAGCCCCAACTGTCGAACGTCTTGATGTTGCTGGCGAAGTTCTTCCAGGCCGTGGTGTTGCCTACCGCGGACCCGATCCCGTAGAGGTCGCCGCTACCGGTCAACGCCCAGGTGGCCGTTGGCTCGGCGACCAGCTTCACCACGCTGGTCGGCGCGTTCGTGGCCGTCGACAGGGTGAACCCCTGCGACCAGCTGCGCACGGTGCCGGCGATCAGCAACGAACCGCCGAAGGTGAGTGGCCCGGTCGTGCCCGTACCCGTGCGGGTGCTGTAGGCGCTGAACGCCGTAGCCCCGGCGCTTCCCGCGATCAACGTCGCGGTCGGTGTTCCGGTGGCGTTGTCCACCCAGTAGTACAGCCCGTTCGACGTGAGGGCGTAGCCGTAGCCGTCGGTTGCCTGGACGTCGAGGACCGTCCCCGAGATGCCGCCGACCTTGGTGACCGTGGTCGGGCCGCCGACGGCCGGGCTGAACAGCTGGTAGACCGACGTGCCGTCCGTTGTCACGCCCCCGGCGGTGTCGTTGCCGGTGTTCACGCTCGTCCACGTGCTGACGCTCTTGAGCCCGGTGAGGGTGGCGCCCCCGAACTGCAGGGTCACCGGCGAGGCAGCGCTGCCACCCAGGCTGCGTCCCCAGTACGCAACTGTTCCCGCCTGCGTCACGATGGCCACGTTGGAGCCGTTGGACGGACCGGAGGTGGTCGAACCCTGATCACCGGAGATAGCGCCCGTGAGCCCGTTGGTGACACCCGTGACCGTAGAAGTGATCGTGGCCGGATCGCCGCTGCCGCCGACACTGCGGAACAACTCGTACACCGGCCCCGCGTTCGGAGTGACCAGCCCGACACCGGCGTCGGAGACGCCTTGGAACGTCGCCGTGATCGCATACGCGCCCGAGGCGCCGGTCACCTTGAATGCGGGAACGCTGACCAGGCCGTTGGCACCGACGGTCACCGTCTGTGTCTGCGGGTTGCCGCTGGTGAAGGACAGACCGGCCGGCAACGTGATGGTGACCGCCGACCCGACCGGTGCGAAATTCTGACCGATGTACGCCGTGAACGTCACCGTCCCAGCGGGCACGACGCTGCACCGGACGACCGATCCGAACCCCGTGACGTTGACGATGTTCGGGTCGGACAGAGGGGAAGCCGCCGCGGGCAGCGTGGTCGCACCAACCATCAGCACCGGAGTCGTCCATGCTGCGGTACGGACGACCGTTCGACGGTCAACCTTCGGCACGGCCACGGTCCAAGCGGGCAGGCGGCGATCAGTCACAAGTTCCCTCAGAATCAGCGGTATTCCCCCACGCCCAGGGTACAGAGCGCGGCGGGCTCAGCTGGAACTCACGCCACCTGTCTGGAGAACGGCGCCGGACAACACCTTGGCCGCGATGGCGATCGCAGCTTCGTCGACGACCAGATTGCCCTGGTGCAACTCGTACGTCGCGCCGCCCGGGGTGCGCGTGCCGAGCCGGGCCAGCGCGCCGGAAGTGTTCTGCAGCATCCAGGAGAAGTCTTCGCCGCCGAGCGACTGCGGAGTGCCCACGGCGGCATCCGGCCCGATCAGCTGCGTCGTGCTGGTCCGGAGCGCGTCGATGCACGCTTCGTCGTTGACCACCGGCGGCACTCCGCGCTCGTGATGAACCTCAGCGTGCACCTGGTAGGGAGCAACCACTTCGTGCACGATCTGCTGCACCAGTCCCTCGGCCTTCAGCCACGCCTGGGCGTCCAGCATGCGCAAGGTGCCGCGCGCCGTACCTGATGAGGGGATGACGTTGGGTGCGCTGCCCGCGTGCACCGCCCCCCAGACCAGAGCGGCACCCGCCCGGGGATCGAGGCGGCGGGACAGAACAGCGGGTACGTCGGTGATCACCTTGGCGAGCGCGTAGGTGAGATCACCGGTCAGGTGCGGGCGCGACGTGTGACCACCACGACCGCTCACGGTCACCGTGACGTCATCACAGGCGGCGGTGATCGGACCGGCCGCCAGCCCCACGGTGCCGACGTCGATGCTCGGATCGCAGTGCACCGCGAAGATGCGGTCGACGTCGACGAGTTCGCCCTGTGCGACAACCGACTCGGCGCCTCCGGGCAGCACTTCCTCAGCAGGCTGGAAGATGACCCGCACGGCGACGCCGGACTCGACCAACCAATGCTCCACGGCGGCAAGGGCCAACGTCGCGCCGAGGACACCCGCGCTGTGGACGTCGTGTCCGCACGCGTGACACATCCCCGGTTCACGCGAAGCGAACGACAGCCCCGTCTGCTCCTGCACGGGTAGCGCATCCAGGTCTGCGCGCAGGCCGATCCGGATCCGGGGCTGCGATGCACCCAGTTCGGCGACCAGACCGGTGCCATCCAGCCGGCGGGTGCGCACGTCGCTGGCTTCCAGCCGCTCACGGATCACTTCGGTCGTGCGGTGCTCCTGGTACCCGATCTCGGGATGGGCGTGCAGATCGCGCCGCAGGGCGATCAACTCGGGTTCGAGCGCGTCCACACGGGCGGCGATGAGGTCTGACAAAGCGGTATCCACAGCGCCCACCAGCGTAGTCAGCCAGTCAGACTGCTCCTCGACCGGCCGCCAGCACCACCAGCAGGACCAACGCCAGGAAGCAGACGACCACCAACACGTAGTGGTTCGCGACAAAGGTCAGCAAGCGCCACATCAGAAGCTGTCTCGGGGCACGTATGAGCCCCACACCTCGCGGAGCGCATCCGCCACTTCACCGCCGGTCGCGCGTGCGGCGAGGGCGTCACGCATCGGCAACAAGACGTTGTCGGTACCGGTCGCGGCCTTCTGCAGGGCGGCGAGGTGCTGCTCCACGGCGGCGTTGTCCCGGGACTGTCGCAGGTGGTCCAGTCGCTCGCTCTGCTGGGCCTCGATGGTGGGATCGACCCGCAACGGCTCGTAGGGCTCCTCCGCGTCGATCGTGAACTTGTTCTGACCGACGACGACCCGCTCGCCCGAATCAATCTGCAGCGCAGTCTCATACGCGGTCTTCTCGATCTCGGACTTCTGGAAGCCCTCCTCGATCGCCGGGACCGCTCCCCCGCGATCCTCGACCTGTTTCATCAGGTCCAGCACCGCTTCCTCGAGCTCATCGGTGAGTGCCTCCACCACGTACGAACCGGCGAACGGGTCGACCGTCTTGGTCACGTCGGTCTCGTAGGCGATGACCTGCTGGGTACGCAGCGCCAGTCGGGCCGCCTTCGCCGTCGGCAGGGCGATCGCCTCGTCGTAGGAGTTGGTGTGCAGCGACTGGGTGCCGCCCAGCACGGCGCCCAATCCCTGCAGGGCCACCCGCACCAGGTTGACCTCGGGCTGCTGGGCGGTCAGTTGCACACCGGCGGTCTGGGTGTGGAAGCGCAGCATCTGCGACTTGGGGTTCTTCGCGCCGAAGTCGTCGCGCATGATCCGCGCCCAGATCCGCCGCGCGGCACGGAATTTCGCGACCTCCTCCAGCAGCGTCGTGCGCGCCACGAAGAAGAACGACAACCGCGGGGCGAAATCGTCCACGTGCAGACCCGCTGCCTGCGCGGCCCGCACGTAGGCGATCGCGTTGGCCAGCGTGAACGCCACCTCCTGCACGGGCGTCGCACCGGCCTCTGCCATGTGGTAACCGCTGATGGAGATCGTGTTCCAGCGCGGAATCTCCTTGTGGCAGTAAGCGAAGATGTCGCTGATCAGGCGCAGCGACTGGGCGGGCGGGTAGATGTAGGTGCCGCGGGCGATGTACTCCTTGAGCACGTCGTTCTGGATCGTGCCGGTCAGTTTGTCGGCCGGAATCCCTTGCGCCTGTGCGGTCAACTGGTAGAGCAACAGCAGGGTGGAGGCTGGTGCGTTGATGGTCATCGAGGTGCTGACCTGGTCCAGCGGCAGACCGTCGAAGAGCACCTGCATGTCGTCCAGGGAGTCGATGGCCACGCCGACCTTGCCGACCTCGCCGTGGGCCAGGGGTGCGTCGGAGTCGTAGCCCATCTGGGTGGGCAGATCGAAGGCGACCGACAGGCCACCGGTGCCGTTGGCGACGAGTTCCTTGTAACGAGCGTTGGATTCGGCCGCGGTGCCGAATCCGGCGTACTGCCGCATCGTCCAGGGACGACCGGTGTACATGCTGGGGTAGACACCGCGGGTGAAGGGATACTGACCCGGCTCCCCCAGGGCGTCCTGCGAGAAGCTCGACGGTAGGTCGTCGTACACCGCCTGGATGGGAAGCCCGGATTCAGTCTCAGCCATGCTTCCAGCCTAGTCAGCCCAGCGCCTGGTTGAGCTCC
This sequence comes from Branchiibius sp. NY16-3462-2, assembly GCF_001594145.1. Taxonomy (GTDB): domain Bacteria; phylum Actinomycetota; class Actinomycetes; order Actinomycetales; family Dermatophilaceae; genus Branchiibius. The sequence goes on from NZ_LVCF01000046.1 coordinate 125,044, forward strand.
ATCACCAGGGCCGGACCACGGTAGATGTAGCCGGTATAGACCTGCACCAGGTCCGCGCCGGCATCGACCAGAGCAAGCGCATCATCGGCGCTGCCGACCCCGCCCACGCCGATGATCGGCAGCGCGGCGTGCCGGGCGACGTACTCCACCACTGCCCGCGAGCGCCGGGTCAGCGGCGCACCCGAGAGCCCGCCCGCCTCCTTCGCCAGCGGCAGGTCAGCGTCCGCCAAGCCGTCCCGGCCGATGGTGGTGTTGGTCGCGATGATCCCGCTGATGTCGGCGTGCGCGGCCACTTCGAGCACGTCGTCAATGGCGCTGTCGCTGAGATCCGGCGCGATCTTGACGAAGACGGGGGTCGGGCGGCCTCCGGTGGCTGCAGCCAATCGTGTTGTCTCTGTGACGATCTCGGCCAACAGCTCGGCCAGCGGCTCCTTGTCCTGCAGGGAGCGCAGACCGGGGGTGTTGGGGCTGGAGACGTTGACCGCGAAGTAGTCCGCCACCGGGTCGAGGGTCTGCACGGAGGTCAGGTAGTCGCCGACCGCCTCCTCGACGGGCGTGACCTTGGTCTTGCCGATGCTGACACCGACGGGTACGCCGATCGGTCCCGTCGCGCGCAACCGGTCCGCCAACGCCTGGGCACCGGCGTTGTTGAAGCCCATCCGGTTGATGATGGCCCGGCTGTCGCGCAGCCGGAACAGGCGGGGTTGGTCGTTGCCCGGCTGTGGTTGGGCGGTCACCGTGCCGAGCTCGACGTGGCCGAAGCCGAGGGCCGGCCACGCCAGGGCCGCGATGCCGTTCTTGTCGACGCCCGCGGCCAGCCCGACCCGGCCGGGGAAGCTCAATCCGGCAACGGTCACGGATTGGGTCGGCACCTTCAGCGCGGCGGCGATGGCGGCACGACGGTGCGGCCCGAGACCCGCCAGTCGGTGCAGTGTCTGCTCGTGGGCGGCCTCGGCGTCGCCACCGCCGACCCGGAAGAGCACAGGTCGCAGCAGGTGGCGGTAGCCCAGGTCGAGAGTCGTGCGGCGGGGGTTCACGTCAGGTTGGCGCGGCCGGTCTCGACGAGTTGCTCGACGATCTTCTTCACGTCCTGCGCCCGGGCCCGGCTGGTCACCAGGACGGCGTCATCGGTATCCACCACGACGATGTCGTCAACGCCCATCGCGACGACCGTGCGACCCGATCGCGGCGCCACCACACCCGTCGCGTCCTGCATCACGACCAACTCACGACGGCCGAGGACCTTGACCCCCGGGGAGTCGGCGTTGTCGGCCAACAACCCTGCCAGCGAAGCGAAGTCACCCACGTCATCCCAGGAGAAGTCACCGGGGATCACCGCAACCCGACCATCCACAGCAGCTGGCTCGGCGATCGCGTTGTCGATCGCCAACTTGGTCAGCCGGGGCCACAACTCGTTGATCCGGATCGGCTTCTCCGCGATCTGGCGCAGGTATTTGGCCATCAGCGGCTGGTAGTGCTCCAGCATGCTCATCAGCGTGGCCGCCTGGACGACGAACATACCGGCGTTCCAGCGGAAACGGCCGGAGCGGAAGTACTGCTCGGCCGTAAGCGGGTCCGGCTTCTCCACGAACGCCGTCACCCCGTGGGCGCGAGGTGCACCATCGATGTCCAGCGGTTCGCCGGTCTCGATATAACCGAACTGCGTCGCGGCGTGCGTCGGCTCGATGCCGATGGTGACCAGCTTGCCGGTGCGGGCCACCGCGACCGCCTCGGTGACGCAGGCCCGGAACGCCTCTTCGTCGATGATCACCTGATCAGCGGCGAACGAGCCGATGATCGCGCCGGGGTGACGCGCCTCCAGGATCGCGGCAGCCAGACCGATCGCCGGCATCGACTCACGCCGGGAAGGCTCGACCAGCACATCGTCCTCACCGAGCTCGGGCAGTTGCTCACGGACGGCGTCCACGTGTTGCCAGCCGGTGACCACCAGGAAGCGGTCGTCGCACAGTGGTCCGAGACGGTCGAAGGTCGATTGGAGCATCGAGCGGCCGGACCCGGTCAAGTCGTGCAGAAACTTCGGTGACGCCTCGCGGGACAGCGGCCAGAGCCGGGTCCCGGAACCACCGGCAGGGATGACCCCCCAGAAATCATCGATGCTCACGCCGCCAACGGTAGCCGAGACCGTTCACGAGACGCTCACTACCGCGCCATCTGACAAGCCCCCTCCTGGTCGCCTTGATCACGCACGCTGTAGGTCGTGAAGGTTGCGATCGTCACCGAATCGTTCCTGCCGACCCTGAACGGGGTCACAACCAGCGTCTGCCGGATCTTGGACGAGTTCTCCCGCCTGGGCCACCAGGCCACGGTGATTGCTCCAGGTCCCGCGCCCGCCGCCTACCGCGGCCACCGCGTCCACCAGGTCCGCGGCATCACCCTTCGATCGTTCCGAGTGGGTCTGCCGCCGGCATCCCTGGAGCCCGTGCTGCAGTCCTGGGCACCGGACGTACTGCACGCGGCTTCCCCGTTCGGGCTGGGCGCCCGCGGACTGGCCGCGGCCCGCAACCTGGGCATCCCGACCGTGGCCATCTACCAGACCGACGTGCCCGGCTATCTGGGTCAGTACGGCGGGCGCCCGGTCGCCGCACTGTCCTGGCGTTGGGTGCGGCACCTGCATTCGCTCGCCGACCTCACCCTCGCCCCGAGCACGGCAACGATCGAGCAGTTGCGGGCACGCGGCGTACCTCGCGTGGCGCATTGGGGCCGCGGCGTCGACTCCTCCCTCTTCGACCCGGCACTGCGCGCCAGCCCTGATGTGGTCGCCCTCCGCGAGTGTCTGGCACCGCAGGGTCAGAGCATCGTCGGGTACGTCGGTCGGCTGGCTCCCGAGAAGGAGGTGCACCGCCTGGCGGTGCTGGCTGACGATCCCTCGGTGTCACTGGTCATCGTGGGTGACGGCCCGAGCCGGGCCCGGCTGGAGCGGTTGCTGCCGCAGGCGCACTTCCTGGGGTATCGCACCGGCGTCGAGCTGGCCCAGGCCTACGCCGCACTCGACGTTTTCGTGCACACCGGCACCAAGGAGACGTTCGGCCAGACCCTGCAGGAGGCCATGGCCTCGGGGCTACCGGTCGTGGCACCGGCAGTCGGTGGTCCGCTGGACATCGTGGAGCCCGGGCGGACCGGGTGTTTCTACGAGGCCGGTTGTCCCGATGAACTGCGCCGCGTGGTGCTCGATCTCTGTATGGACCCGGACTATCGCGCGGCGTTGGGACATGCAGCGCGGCAGACCGCGTTGCAGCGTGGCTGGTCGCGGACCGTCGCCGACCTGATCACCTACTACGAGCAGGTGCGCTCCCCGCGCAGCCTCGCGGTCGCTGCCTAGCCCCGGCCGGCTACTTCAGCAGGCTTCCGGTGACAGCGGCGCTGATCACGGAGTTGCCGGCGCTGGATAGGCGGTAACGGTAGGTTGCCGAGGTCGCGTAACTCGCTGATACCGCACCGTTCTTGCCGACCGCAACGGTCTTCACCGTGGTCCAGGCGCCTTTGCCGTTCGCGGCCTGGCGCTGCAGCGCTACCTTCGTGCCCTTGGCCAGCGGCGTCCACGCATTCGTCCAGTCACTCGCCTTGAAGTACGACGCGTTGGCAGTCATCGTCCGGGTCTTACCGGACTTGCGGATCTTGGCGCTGGTGAACCGCGAGCCCTGCTTGATCGTGAAGGTCGTCGTATCTGGGACCGAGAACGGCGCGTCGTTGATCCACTGGTAGGAGTTCTTGATCGCAGCGCTGTAACTGCCGTGGATGCCGGATATCTTGAAGGTTCCGAACCCCATGTACGGGCACCAGAAGAAGCTGCTGCTCCAGGTGCCTGACACCGACTGCAACATGTCGTAATCCGTGTCGACGTTCTTGTTGCCGAGCCACAGATCGGCCTGAATAGAAGCGAAGAAGTACTGGGGGTCGACCCGCGAATCGCGCACTGCGTACTTCGCATTGAAGTAGACGTTGGTGCACCCGCCCGAGGTCACCGAGACATTGGCTGCCTTCAGATTGCTGACATCCACCGGGTAATCGGCGGCGATCGCCGCCGGGGCGGAGCTGAAGGCGATGACGGCGCCGGTTCCGGCGGCGACGAGGACACGGTTGCGCATTGAAGACCCCACTGCGTTGTGGCTGTGATTGACGCGCACAGCACATCACGAAATCACCGCAATGTCCTTGTTTTCGGCGCCATCACGACGCCGGATCCCAAGGTGTGCGTCCCTCCGGGGCTAGCAAGGTCGGGAGGGGGTGAAACAGCCGGGCAGATCAGGCGTGCTTCTTGGCCTTACGGAAGTCCTTGTTGAGCTGGGAGATGACGTCCAGCGGGATCTCCTTGGGGCACGCGGCCGCGCATTCACCGATGTTGGTGCAGCCGCCGAAACCCTCGAAGTCGTGCTGGTTGACCATGCTGACCACCCGCGCGTCCCGCTCCGGCTGGCCCTGCGGCAACTCTCCGAGGTGGGCGATCTTGGCACCCATGAAGAGCATCCCCGAGGCGTTCGGGCACGCTGCCACACACGCGCCACAACCGATGCAGGTGGCTGCGTCGAAGGCCCGGTCGGCGGCTTCCTTGCGCACCGGGATGTTGTTGGCCTCGGTTGCCGCACCGGTGTTGACCGAGATGTAGCCGCCGGACTGGATGATCCGGTCGAACGAGGAACGGTCCACGACCAGGTCGCGCAGAACCGGGAAGGGCGCTGCCCGCCACGGCTCGATGGTGATCTCGTCGCCGTCCTTGAACGAGCGCATGTGCAACTGGCAGGTGGTGGTGACCTCCGGACCGTGGGCCATGCCGTTGATCATCAGCGAGCACATCCCGCAGATGCCTTCACGGCAGTCGGAGTCGAAGGCCACTGGCTCCTTCGCCCCGCCCTGCAGGTCCTCGTTGAGGACATCCAGCATCTCCAGGAACGACATGTCCTCGGAGACGTCGGTGACGTGGTGGGTCTCGAAGCGACCGGCGTCCGAAGGGCCGTCCTGACGCCAGATCTTGAGGGTGAGATTCACTTGTAGCTCCGCTGCTTCAGTTCGATGAAGTTGTAGACGAGGTCTTCCTTGTGCAGCACCGGCTTCCCGCCGTCGCCACCCCACTGCCAGGCCGCGACGTACGCGAACTCGTCGTCGTGCCGCAGCGCCTCGCCGTCCTCGGTCTGCGACTCGGTCCGGAAGTGGCCACCGCAGGATTCGCGGCGATGCAGCGCGTCGATGCACATCAACTCGCCCAGTTCGAGGAAGTCGGCCACCCGGCCGGCCTTCTCCAGCGATTGGTTGAGCGTCTCGGCGGATCCCAGCACCTTCACGTTGCGCCAGAACTCATCGCGCAGACCGCGGATCAGGTCGATCGCCTTGAGCAGACCTTCCTCGTTGCGCTCCATCCCGCAGTACTCCCACATGATGTGGCCGAGTTCCTTGTGGAAGGAGTCGACGGTGCGCTCACCGTTGATCGACAGCAACTTCTCGATCCGGCCCTTGACCTGGGCAACCGCCTCGAGCACCTCGGGCGCGTCCGGCGCCACCGGCTCGAACGGACCCTCGGCCAGGTAGTTGCGGATGGTGTTCGGCAGGACGAAGTAGCCGTCGGCCAGGCACTGCATCAGCGAGGAGGCACCCAGGCGGTTCGCACCGTGATCGGAGAAGTTCGCCTCACCGGTCGCGTAGAGCCCGGTGATCGTGGTCTCCAGGTCGTAGTCGACCCACAGGCCCCCCATCGTGTAGTGCACGGCGGGGTAGATACGCATCGGCACCTCACGCGGGTCCTCACCGGTGATGCGCTGGTACATGTCGAAGAGGTTGCCGTATTTGGCGTCGATGGCAGCGCGGCTCATCCGCGACAACGCGTCGGAGAAGTCCAGGTAGACGCCGCGGCGGAAGTCACCGACCAGCGGGCCGACGCCGCGGCCCTCGTCGCACATGTACTTGGCCTGACGCGAGGCGATGTCACGAGGGACCAGGTTGCCGAAGGAGGGGTAGATCCGCTCCAGGTAGTAGTCGCGGTCCTCCTCGGGGATGTCCCGCGGGTCCTTGTCGCAGTCCTCGCGGCGCTTGGGCACCCAGATCCGGCCGTCGTTACGCAACGACTCACTCATCAGGGTCAGTTTGCTCTGGTGATCGCCGCTGACCGGGATGCAGGTCGGGTGGATCTGCGTGTAGCACGGGTTACCGAAGTAGGCGCCCTTACGGTGCGCCCGCCAGGTGGCGGTGACGTTGCAGCCCATCGCGTTGGTCGACAGGAAGTAGACGTTGCCGTAGCCACCCGAGGCCAGCACGACTGCATCGGCCAGGTGCGTCTCGATCTCGCCGGTCACCATGTCCCGGGCCACGATGCCGCGGGCCCGCCCGTCCACGACGATCAACTCGAGCATCTCGTGGCGGGTGAACTCGGTGACGCTGCCGGCAGCGACCTGCCGTTCCTGCGCCTGGTAGGCGCCGATCAGCAACTGCTGACCGGTCTGGCCGCGGGCGTAGAAGGTCCGGGCAACCTGCACACCACCGAACGACCGGTTGTCCAGCAGGCCGCCGTAGTCACGGGCGAACGGCACGCCCTGGGCGACGCACTGGTCGATGATGTTGGTGCTGACTTCGGCCAGCCGGTAGACGTTGGTCTCCCGGGAGCGGTAGTCGCCGCCCTTGACCGTGTCGTAGAAGAGCCGGTAGGTCGAGTCGCCGTCGTCGTTGTAGTTCTTGGCGGCGTTGATCCCACCCTGCGCGGCGATCGAGTGCGCGCGGCGGGCGCTGTCCTGGTAGCAGAACGCCTTGACGTTGTAGCCCGCCTCGCCAAGGGTCGCGGCCGCGGCGCTGCCGGCCAGACCGGTGCCCACGATGATCACCGACAGTTTGCGGCGGTTGGCCGGGTTGACCAGTTTGTTCTCGAATTTGGCCGTGGTCCAACGTTGTTCGATCGGACCATCGGGACACTTGGTGTCGGCGATCGGGTCACCGACGGCATAGATGTCGGGGAAGGTGTCAGTCATGTGATCGTCCTTAGTCGATGACGCCGAACAGGATGAACAGGGGCGGGAGGATGAAGCCCACGGCGACGACAAGGGCCACGACCCCGGCCGTGGTCTTGGCGATCCGGCGCGCCGTCGGCGTCGGGGTGAAGCCGAGCGTCTGCGAAGCACTCCAGATGCCGTGGTTCAGGTGCATCCCCAGCGCGATCATCGCGGCCAGGTAGATCAGCGTCAGCCACCACACGTTGAAGCTGGAAACGACCAGCTGGTAAGGGTTCTGGGTAATGGCCGCGCCCTGCCCGCCACTACCGACGTTGAGCTTCAGGATGGTGAACTGCAGCAGGTGCCAGATGATGAACAGCAGCAGGAACAGACCACCCCAGCGCATCCACTTGCTGGAGATCGACGCGGCCACCCGCTTCTTGACCGAATACCGCTGCGGCCGTGCGGCGTTCGCCCGCTTCCAGAGCGTCGCTGCGCAGTAGACGTGCGCGATCACGGAGACCAGCAGAACGGCCTCGATGATGTAGAGCAGACCGTGGTAGGGCAGGACCGGCTCACCGATGGTCCGCAGATGCTCGGAGTACTCGTTGTAAGCAGACTCACCGACGAACAACTTCAAGTTGCCGTACATGTGCAGCAGGACGAACAGAACGAAGATCACACCGGTGACGGCCATGACCGTCTTGAGGAAGATCGTGCTGCCGGTCTTCCCCGTGTGCTTCACAGGAACGGTTGATGTGGCCACAAACCGTAATTCTACGGACGCCGTATCCGTTTGGGGGGTGAGGCAGCCCTAACCGAGCGGGAACGGACGCACTGACTCCCAGCTACCGCCCTCGTCCTGCTCGTAAAGGTCGATCTCCGTGGCCACGAAGCTCTGTCGGTACTCGGCGAACTCCGCCGCCACCTCGTCCATCGCGTCATCGCTCACGTCGTGGGCCAGCGTCACGTGCGGGTGATAGGGGAAGTCCAGCGGTCGCTCGACCGGGCCGCGCCGGATGGCAGCCTGTAACCGGCTCAGTTCGGGGATCCCTTCGTCGACCTTGACGAAGACGACCGACGAGACCGGGCGGAAGGTGCCGGTGCCGGCCAGTACGACGCGGAACGGCTGGGAGCCTCGCGCCACCTGGGCCAGGTGGCCGGCGAACTGCACCAGATCCAGTCCGGCGACATCGGTGGGTGGCAACAAGGTGATGTGGGTGGGAATGGCGCGAGCGAGCGGATCACCGGCGCGGGCGCGGGCCTCGGCAATGAGCCGGCCGCCGGGTTCCGGGATCGCCAGTGCGACGCCGATCGTGCGCACGGATTATCGCGCCGGCAGGAAGCCGACGGCGTCGTACGCGCGTGCGAGTACTCCACCTGCCACCTCCCGCGCCCGGTCAGCCCCCTTGGCCAGGATCGCGTCGAGCTCACCGGGATCGGCGAGCAGTTCCTCCACGCGTGCCTTGAACGGTGCCTGCACCTCGACCACCAGATCGGCGACCTCGCCCTTGAGCGCGCCGTAGCGGTTCGGGCCCTCGAACCGGGCGACGATGCCGTCCACCGGCTCGCCGGAGAGCGCCGAATGGATGCGCAGCAGGTTGGCGATCCCGGGCTTTGCCTCCGGATCCCAGCGCACCTGGTTGTCGGTATCGGTCACGGCCGCCTTGATCTTCTTGATGTTGACCTTGGGCTCGTCCAGCATCATCAGGTTGCCGGACTGGTTGTCCGCGGATTTGCTCATCTTCGACACCGGATCCGCCAGCGACATGATCTTGGCGGTCTCCGAGGGGATGTGCGGTTCGGGGATCACGAACGTATCGCCGTACCTGGCGTTGAACCGCCCGGCCAGGTCACGGGTCAGCTCCAGGTGCTGGCGCTGGTCCTCACCCACCGGTACGGCGCTCGCGTCGTAGAGCAGGATGTCGGCGGCCATCAGGATCGGGTAGGTGAACAGTCCGACGTTGGTCGCCTCCGAGCCCCGCTTGCTGGACTTGTCCTTGAACTGGGTCATCCGGGCGGCCTCCCCGAACCCGGTGATGCAGGACAGGACCCAGGCCAGCTGGGAGTGCTCGGGTACGTGCGACTGGACGAACACGGTCGACTTCTCCGGGTCGATCCCGCCGGCGAGGTACTGCGCCGCGGTGACCCGGGTGCGCTGCCGCAACTGCGCCGGGTCCGGGGACACCGTGAGCGCGTGCTGGTCGACCACACAGAAGAACGCATCGAACTCTTCCTGCATCGCTACCCAGTTCACCTGTGCCCCCAGGTAGTTACCGAGGTGCAAAGAGTCGTGCGTGGGTTGCATTCCGGACAGGATGCGCGGTCGCGCGTCCCGCCCGGGCAGCCGCGAGGCAGAAATAGGCATGTGAGCCATCTTCGCAGCCCGTGCGCCCTATCCTGAACCCAGGAAGGAATTGACTCATGCTTGCTCGCCAACGGCAGGAGCACATCCTGCGCAAGATCGCCGAGGACGGCGGGATTCGCGTTTCGCACATCGTGGCGGAACTCGGCGTGAGTGACATGACGATCCGCCGGGACATCGAAGCGCTGGCCGAGCGGGGGCTGGTCGCCAAGGTGCACGGGGGCGCGATCCCCATCGGTGAACGCACCATCGATGAGCCGGGTTTTCACATCCGCTCGGAGATGAACCCCGATCACAAGTCAGACATCGCCCGGACCGCGGCCAGCCTCATCAAGGCCGGCTCATCGGTTGCCGTCTCGGCAGGGACGACCGCCTACGCGGTGGCCGTCGCACTGCGCCCGATCAAGCGTCTGACGGTCGTGACCAACTCACCGCGGGTCGAGCAGGCGCTTTACGACCCGTCCCGGGACGACCAACTGCTCGTGCTCACCGGCGGGGTGCGCACACCCTCCGACGCACTGGCCGGACCGGTGGCGAACGCGATGCTGGCGACCACGCACGTCGATTCGCTCATCCTCGGCGTGCACGGCATCGACCTCAACGCCGGCCTCACGACGCCGAATCTGCAAGAGGCCCAGACCAACCGGGCGCTCATCCGATCCGCGAAACACGTGATCGTCGTGGCCGACCATTCCAAGTGGGGCGTGGTCGGGCTCTCCACGATCGCGACGCTCGACGACATCGACACCCTGGTCACCGACGCCAACCTCGATGAGGAAGCGCGCCGCGAGATCACCCGCCACGGGGTGAACCTGATCATCGCCCAGACCCACGAGTTCGACAGCCCGCTCGTGAGCCTGGCGCACTGATCTACTGGTCGCCGCCTGCCGGGCCCTGGAGCGCCACCTCGATCGCCCTGATGATCGGCGGAAGCGCGTCATCGACGTACGCCGACATCGCACTCACGACCTCATCCGGCTTGCCGTAGGGGTCTGGCACCGTGCATTCCTCGTCGGTCCGCGACGGGCCGCGGCCGCGGAGGGCGACCGCCCGGGCCACCACGGCCGGCAACCCACCCTCCTGGGCGTGCACCGGCGCGTCCGCGGCCAGCGCATCGGCAAGTTCGCGCAGGGTGAACGTGCGGCGCATGGCGCGCGGCGCGTTGCGCAGCACCTTGCGCTGGTGCTCGCGCGACGCGGTGATGACCAGATCGGCCTGCTCCGCCATCGCCGGCTGGAGCTGCCGGGAGGCGAATCCCGTTGCGTTCACGCCTCGTTCGAGGAGTTTGGCCTTGACCCGCGGCTCGATGTCGTCGCCCACCAGGGCCATCGTGCCCGCGCTGGAGACATCCACGCCCGGCAGCGCCGCGGCGAGCAGACGTTCGAGGTACGGCGAGCGGCACACGTTGCCGGTGCACACCACCAGGATGCCGCTCACGACTGCCGTGCGAGCTGGTGCACCAACGGCACCACATCGGCGATGCTGTCCAGAACCCGCGTCGGGAGGTACGGAAACCGTTGCACCGCATCGGCATTCGTTGATCCGGACAGGACCAGGATGGTGCGCAGACCGGCTTCCAGCCCGCTGACGATGTCAGTGTCCATCCGGTCACCGATCATCACCGTGTGCTCGGAGTGCGCATCGATGCGGTTCAGCGCGGTGCGCATCATCAACGGGTTGGGTTTGCCCACGTAGTACGGCTCGACGCCGGTGGCCTTGGTGATCAGCGCGGCGATCGCTCCGGTGGCCGGCAGCGGCCCTTCGCGGGACGGACCGGTCGGGTCCGGGTTGGTGGCGATGAACCGAGATCCATTCTCTATCAACCGAATTGCCCGGGTAATTGCCTCGAACGAGTAGGTACGCGTCTCCCCCAACACCACATAGTCCGGATCCCGGTCGGACATGACGTAGCCGATCTCGTGGATCGCGGTGGTCAGGCCCGCCTCCCCGATGACGTACGCCGTGCCCTCCGAGCGCTGGTTGCCCAGGAACTGCGCGGTGGCGAGCGCCGAGGTCCAGATCGCCTCGACCGGCAGCTCGATTCCGGTGGCCCGCAGCCGGGCCTGTAGGTCGCGCGGGGTGAAGATCGAGTTGTTGGTCAGGACCAGGAAGCGCCGGTCGGTCTCCTGCAGGGCCGCCAGGAAGTCCGCGGCGCCCGGGATCGCGTGTTGCTCGCGGACCAGCACGCCGTCCATGTCGGTGAGCCAGCAATCGACTGGTTTCGAATCCGTCATAGCTTCAGTCTGCCTCGTGATCGATGACCAGCGCCGCGTGATCGCTCCAGCGCTCGGCGTACGTCGCGGCGCGGCCCACGCTGACCCCGCTCACCCGCTGCGCCATGGAGGGCGAGTGGATGGCGTAGTCGATGCGCCACCCCGTGTCGTTGTCGAAGGCCTTCCCGCGCCATGACCACCAGGTGTAGGGGCCGTCGACGTCACCGGCTGCGCGGCGGGTGACATCAACCCATCCGTCGGCGAACCACTTACTGAGATAGGCCTGTTCGTCAGGCAGGAACCCCGCCTTGCCGCGATTGCCCTTCCAGTTCTTCAGGTCCTGCTGGGTGTGGCAGATGTTGAAGTCGCCGGTGAGGACGACCTGCTCGTGCCTGACCTCGGCCAGGCGGGTGGTGATGGCCTCCAGGAAGGCGTACTTCTCGTCCTGCCGCGGGGTGTCGGCCTCACCGGTGTGCACGTAGGTGCTGATGACGCGAACCGGGCCGGTCGGTGTCTCGACGACCGCTTCGACCCAGCGTCCCTGCTCCTCGAAGCCCGCGAGGCCGATGTGCCGGTCCGAGATGGCGTACGGCGTGAGGACGGCCACGCCCGCGCGCCCAGCGGCACTGGCGGGGGCGTGCGCAAGCTGCCACTCGGCGTACGTCGATCCGGCCAGTTGCGCGGTCAGCTGGGCCTGCGTCGCCCGCACCTCCTGCAGGGTCAGGACATCGGGTCGCTGGCCGGCCAGCCAGTCCAGCCCTCCGCGGCGGGCGGCGGCACGGATGCCGTTGACGTTCGCACTGATCAGTCGCACGGCCCCAGTCTGCCTGGTTGGTCAGACGAAGCGTTTGGCGTATCCGAGCTGGTAGCGCAGATCACGGTTGCGGTCGCGGATGTAGCGCGCCGGGTTGCCGCCCACCAGCGTGTACGGCGCCACGTCCTTGGTCACGACCGACCCGGCGGCCACGACGGCGCCCTCGCCGATCGTCACTCCGGGCAGCACGATGGCGTGGCTGGCGATCCACGCGTAGTCACCGATATGCACCGGCCCACCCACCTCGGCGAAGTCCGGCGAATCGACGTCGTGCTGGCGGGTGTAGATCGTGACGTGGCTACCCAGGTTCACGTTGTCGCCGATGACCAGGCCGCTGCGACCGTCCAGGAACGCCGTGTCGCCGATCGTGCAGTGCTGCCCGATGGTGATCAGATCCGGTGCGTAGAACTCGGCCCGCCAATGGATGCTCGAGGTCTTGGGCAACTGCATGCCGGCCAGGCGGTAACAGCCCGCGCGCACGCGGTGCGAGGGGACGTAGCCGAGGTCGGCGAGCAGCCGCAGCCGCAGATCGCTCCATACGTCCCGGCGCCACCGCACCGCAGCAACAGCGCCCGCCGGCGCGATCCTCTTCGCACTCTCGCGCAGCGCTCCGACCACCCGGCTAGCCTATGGCCGATGAGTCCACGGATCGGCGCGTACGTGCTCACCGCGGACACCACGTGGCTGGCGAAATCCCTACGCAGCTACTACCCATTGCTGTCTGCATTGGTCATTCCGTGGCCGGAGGATGGGTTGGGCTGGAGGGGTCAGCCCCTGCCGCTCCAGGAGGTCCGGGCTGCGGTTGAATCCGTTGATGACCGTCACCTCCTACGGTTGGTCCCGGGTCGGTGGACTGATCCCGGGAGACCCCTGAGCATGGAGACCCAACAACGCCAGGCAGCGGTCGATGCGTTGAGCCCTGACGTCGACTGGATCCTGCAGACAGACAACGACGAGGTCCTGCCGGATCCCGAGCGCCTGCTGGATGCGCTGGCGTACGCCGAGGCGCAGGGTCTGGACGCCGTCGAGTGGCCCATGCGCCTCCTCTTCCGGCGCACCCACAACGCCGTGTTCCAGATCGCCACGACCGGCGAGCAACCCAGTTACGAATACCCCGGACCGATCGCCGTGCGACCAGGTACAGCGCTCGTCAGCGCTCGGCGTACGCACGGGGCGTTTCTGCGGCCGGTGGTCGACGGCGACGACGGTTCGCTCCAGGTGGCTCGTCCGGCGCTGGAGGGCGAGGACCGGTCGTTCACCATCCCGCCGGGCGCGGCGATCATCCACAACAGTTGGGCGCGGTCCCCGCGGCAGGCGTGGGCGAAGGTCACTGGATGGGGTCACACCTCCGGTGTCCGTGGAGTCGTCTATTTCGCGGCGGTCTGGCTGCCCGCGCCCATCACGTGGCGACTGCTGCGCAACTTCCATCCGTTCGCGCGGGATCTGTGGCCACGGCTCGTGCGCGTTCCCGTCTCTCCGGATGTCGAGTAACGAAGAAGGCGTTACCCAGCGCGCGACAGGCCGCCGAGCTTGACCATCCGCGCGAATCCCGGACTGGCGGCGATGACGTCTTCGAACGATCCGACGGCGGCGACCCGTCCGTGGTCGAGATAGACGACCCGATCCACGTTGCGCACCGTCGACAGGCGATGTGCGACAACGATGATCGTCATGGATCCCTCGAGGTCGTTGATAGTGCGGGCGATCCGGTGCTCGGTCTCGTTGTCCAATGCCGAGGTCGCTTCGTCCAACACCAGGAACGTCGGCTGGCGATACAACGCCCGAGCGATTCCCACCCGTTGCCGCTGACCGCCGGACAGCAGCGAGCCACGCTCACCCACCTGCGAATCCAGACCGTTCGGCAGCGATTGGACCAGATCGTTCAGCTCCGCGCCCCGAACCGCCGCGCCGAGTCGGATCCTGTCGATCTGGGTGGGGTCCTGATCGAAGGCGATGTTCTCGGCCAGGGTACCCGTGAACAGGAACACGTCCTGGGGCACGTAGCCGATGGCGCCGCGCCACTGCTGGGGTGCGGTTGCCAGGTCGACCCCGTCCAGGCTGATCTGTCCATCGGTGGGCGTGTGCAGTCCGAGGATGAGGTCGACCAATGTGCTCTTACCCGCCCCGCTACTGCCGACGAAAGCGGTCGACGACCCCGGCTCGAATGCAAGATCGACGGCGCTGAGGGCGTCGGTCGTTGCGTCCGGGTAGCGGAAGCTGACCTGCTCCAGTCGCAACGTGCCCTCGTGCAGAGGCCCAGCGGCCGAGTCGGCGCTCTCAGCAGGCGGCGCGCTCGCGGGATACCGGTCCAGGTCGCGCACCATCGCCTCCAGCGCGGGCACGCCCACCCGCACGTTGCTCAGGCTGCCCAATAGCGCCGAAGCCGAAGGGATCGTCCGGAAACCCGCGGCAACGAACACCGCCAACAGGCCGACCGATCCACGATTGCCCTGGCTCTGCGAGAGGCTGGAGAGGGCCAGCAGGACTCCGACGCCCAGGATGAAGACGATCTCCAGGTAGTAGCGCGGAAGCGAGCCCAGAAAGCCGGCCATCCGATCGGCGTACGCGCGTCGGTAACTAGCGGCCGCATAGCGCTCGATGAACACGTCCTGGACGTTGCGCAGGTGGATCTCCTTGGTGGCACCGAGCGCCTTCATCGACTCGGTGATCTCCTGCCCGGCGAAGTCCGCGACCCCGCGTCCGGCGCGGACCGTGCGGGGTCGCAGAACCTTCACGAAGATGACGCCGGCGACGGCGAGATACAGCGCGAAACCCACGGTGGGTAGCGGCGCGAGCACGAAGAGGACCACGGCCATGGCGACCAGACTGACGACACTGGTCAGCGCCGAGACCGACCCTGCGAGGGCGTAGTTGAACGCCAGGGTGACCGTGTTCTGCAGGACCTGGATCAGCTCGGCCGTGGGACGTTGGGCGATCTGCGTGTACGGCGCGTGCAGGAATCCGGACAGCAGGCGCACCGAGGTCTTGGCCCGTTCGTCGTAGATGAGCGCCGTGGACCACCAGTTGAAGAGGATCTGCAGCAGGTCCTTGAGCAAAAACAATCCCACCATGATCCCGGCCAGGATGGCCACGAAGGTGGCCCGCTGGGGCGAGCCGAGGGAACGGCTCAGCGCACCCATGACTCCCGCGTCGTAGAAAGCACCCGAGGAGATGTTCACGATCGGATACACCAGCGCGATCGCCAGCATGTCCATCATCGCTGCGATGAAGTTGCCCAGTGAGACCAGGGCGAGCCTGACCTGGAACCGGCGGTCGGTGAAGGAGCGGATCGAGCGCAACACGCTGATCATTTCAGCTCCGGTCCTATCCCCTTGAGCAATCTGGTTGGCTCAGCGCCTCACGCTAACCTATCGGCGTGGCGGCGGGTCTGGTGAGCGGCGTGCGCCCAGTGGCCTTCTACCTGCCTCAGTTCCACCCCGTCCCGGAGAACGACCGGTTCTGGGGTGCTGGTTTCACCGAATGGACCAACACCGCCAGGGCCCGGCCGCTCTTTCCCGGTCATCGCCAGCCGCATCTGCCCGCCGACCTCGGCTTCTATGACCTGCGATCGCCGGCCGCCCGCGAGGCGCAGAGCGATCTGGCGCAGCAGTACGGCGTGAGCGCCTTCGCCTATTGGCACTACTGGTTCGGCCGCGGTCGACGGATCCTGGAACGTCCGTTCGCGGAGGTCCTGTCCTCCGGCTCACCGCAGGTGCAGTTCTGCCTGGCCTGGGCCAATCAGTCGTGGACCGGGGTGTGGCACGGCGACCCGGGCCGGGTGCTCATCCAGCAGACGTACGGCGGACCCGACGACTACCGCTCGCACTTCGAGGCGGTCCTGCCGGCCTTCCGTGACGAGCGCTACCTGCGGGTCGACGGCAAACCGGTGTTCTACATCTTCCGGCCCGAAGAACTGCCGCACCGTCACCTTTTCGTCGACCTGTGGCAGCGCCTGGCCCAGGACAACGGTCTGCCCGGGCTCTACCTCGTCGCCGAGGTCAGCGACCTGCTCGGGCGGTATCCGGTCTATTCGGACTTCGCCGCGGACGGTTTCGATGCGGGGGTGCACATCCGCGTCCCGGCCCGGGTGACGAAAGCCGCCGAACAGCGAAACCGCCTGACCCGCAAGACGTTGCGCTGGCCGGAGAACTATCCCTACACCTCCGACTGGGCCTATCTGTCCGGCGGTCGCGACGACCTCATGCCGTGTGTCTACCCCAACTGGGACAACACCCCGCGCTCGGGCCGCGACGGTCTGGTCATCACCGGCAGCACCCCGGAGAAGTTCCGCGATCTCGTCACGGCCGCTGCGTCGAGCACCCTCGGCCGACCCGCCGAGGAGCGCCTGTTGTGGGTCAAGTCATGGAACGAATGGGCTGAAGGTAACTATCTGGAACCCGACCTGGAATTCGGCCACGGCTGGCTGGAGGCGCTGCGCGACGGTGTTGCAGCGGCCCGCGAGGTGGCGTGATGGCGTTGCGGATCGCGATGATCTCCTACTCCCTGCCGAGCACCAGCAAGATGGGCATCGGCTACCAGGTGGACTCCCTGGCGACGGAACTCCCCCGCCGGGGACACCCCGTCGATGTGTTCTCGCCCTGCCCGCCGGTACCCGGTGCTGTCTACGGTCACCGGCTGATCGCCCTGACCGGCTCCCTACGCACGTTCCGGTTCGCGACGCGGTTACGCCGCGAGGACTTCACCGACTATGACGTGGTGCACGCCCACGGCGACGACTACTGGATGTGGCGTCGCCGGGTGACCTCACATGTGCGCACGCTGCACGGCTCGTGCTTCGACGAAGCCCTCACCATCAAGGGGGTCAAGGAGAAGGCACGGATGGTCGCGCTCGGTGGCACTGAGTGGCTCGCGTCGGTGGTCGCCGATCACACCGTGGCCGTGGCGCCGGAAGCACGACGCTGGTACCCATGGGTACACCAGGTCATCCCCAACGGCGTCGACTTCGACCTGTTCGCACCCCCAGGCGATCTGCACAGCCGACGCGAGGACCGGCCCACCGTGCTGTTCGTGGGGACCTGGCATGGTCGCAAGCGCGGGGCGGAACTGGTCGCGGCCTTTGACCAGCACGTGCGGATGGCCGTTCCCGATGCCCAGTTGTGGCTGGTGTGTGACGACGCGCCCGAATCCCTGCCACCCGGCGTCGTGGCGTTCGGGCGCATCCCCAACGCCGAGCTGGCCGACCTGTACCAGCGGGCGTGGGTCTTCGTACTGCCTTCTGATTACGAGGGATTCGGGATTCCGTACGCCGAGGCGATGGCCGGCGGGGCAGCCGTGGTCGCGACACCCAACGAGGGCGCTCGGTTCGTCACCGACGAGGGACGGTTCGGCCGGTTGGCTGCGTTGAGCGACATCAGCACACCGATCGTGGAGCTGCTGCGCGACCACCCGAGCCGCGCCAGCCTCAGTAGGGCCGCTCACGAATGGGCTCGCCGGTTCAGTCTCTCAACGGTGACCGACCAGTACGAGGCGTTGTACGCCGCGCGGCATGAGTAGCGATCGGCGCGGTCACCTGATCGTCATCCTCAGTTACGGCGATCCGGATCGGGCCCTACGCTGTGCGACCTCCTGCCTGCAGGCACAGGTCGCGGACGTTCTCATCGTCGTCAATCCCGTGACCTCTGACTCGCCCCCTGCTGATGCGCTCGTGGAATTCGCCGGAGCCCGACCGCACGCCGACCTGTTGGTGCTGCCGCGCAACCTGGGTTTCACTGGCGGGATGAACGCCGGTCTGCAGTGGGGTCGCCAGCGTGGGTACGACGTCCTGACCGTCCTCAACGACGACACCACCGTGCGCGCCGGGGCGGTCCCGCGGCTGGACCACGTCGCTCGCAGCAACGCCGCCGCGATCGCGCCCCGCATCGATTTCGCCGATCGCCCGGGCGAGCCGTGGTCCCTCGGTGTCACGAACGACGCGACCGATCTGCTCCCGCGGCATCTGACCCACGCGGAGTTCACAGCGCTGCCCCGTAGGGATGGCCTGGTGGCGGTGCCGTTGTTCACCGGGTGCTGCATCTGCGCCACCGCGGCCGTGTGGGACCTGGTCGGCGGCTTCGACGACGATTACTTCCTCTATTTCGAGGATTCGGATTGGTCCCAGCGGGCCCGGCAACTCGGCGTACCACTGCTCATCGACGACCAAGCCATCGTGGACCACGAGGTATCCGCGTCCTCCGACGGTTACCTGAGCGGCTACTACTACGCCCGCAACCTGCTGCGTTACGCCACCACCTGGCACGCAGGTGCGGCGGTCCCACTACGGATGTACGCGAGGCGCTCGCTGCGGCCGGCGCTGCGCACGGTGCGGACCGAAGGACCGGTCGAAGCGGCCCGGCGTACCTTCGTATCCCTCGCAGGGGCAACGGCTTTCGCCGGTCGGCGACGTGGGCCGGTAGGGCCGCGGCTCACCCGGGTGATCACGGCGCTGAGTGGCAGCGATCGGCGTACCCGATGACGGACTCGACGGTCCTGGTTCCCGATGACGTTGCCCGGGAGCTCACCCACGCGGTCGCGCAGCACTGTGCCACCAGAGCCTCGGCCCGGATACTGCACCTCAAAGGCCTCGCACTCGATGAGCCGCTGCGCCGCGACACGATCAGCAACGACGTGGACGTCCTGATCGACCCGACGCAGACTGCTGCCCTCGCCAAGCAACTCCGTCGCTGCGGGTGGGTCATCGAGACAGACTTCGCCTCGGGCTCGCCGTTCGAGCACGCGGCCACCTGGCACCACCCGGTGTGGGGTTACCTCGACGTGCACCGTTGGTGGCCCGGGATCGAGATCGACCCGACCCGGGCCTTCGAGCTGCTCTGGGCGTCGCGTCAGCAGCGACCGTTCGCCGGACTCGTGGGCGCCGTACCCGCGCTCCTTGATCAGCGAATCATCCTGCTACTCAACGCTGCTCGCGCAGGTGACCACGCGCGGGCAGAGGATCTGGACAGCAGCTGGCAAGACCTCACCCACACCCAACAGCAGGAGATCCGCGGTCGCGTCGCCCAGTTTCGCGCCGAGCCGGCGTTCGCCGTCACCCAAGGCGACCTCGAGCAGTTCCGGGACCGCCCCAGTTACCGGCTCTGGCGGGCCATGAGCGAGCCGACCTCACGGACCGCTGAGTGGTACGCGCGGGTGTACGCCGCCCGCGGGCTTCGCGCGCGAGCGCGCCTGATCGGCCAGGCGCTCGTGGTCAACCGCCAACACCTGGAGGTTCTGGCAGGCCGGCCCCTAGGCCGCCGCGAGTTGGCCGCGGCGCAATGGCGCCGGGTCCGGGAGACCGGCCGGGAGCTACTGACCGCGACCCGGAACGCAGGGCGGCGCCCATGACCGCCGGATATCAGTTGGGCGTTGACACCGGCATGGTCGTACGCCGTGAGCCGGACCTGGTCGTGTACCTCGCCAACCTGGTCTCCGGTCAGATCACTGTGGCGCCGGGACTCTCGGCGGACGCGATCCTGCGAGCCCTCGGCCAGGCGGCCCTCGAGCGGGACGACGGCCGCGACCAACCGATCCTGGATGCCCTGGTGGCCACGGGACTCCTGGTCGAGGTGGCCGGATGACGACCCCGCACGTGGCCGTCGTGCACAACAACATCGACGGCAACTCGGCCATCGGCAAACTGGCGCGGTGGGCGGTCCAGGTCGGTCTTGAAGCCGGCTGGCGGGTCACGGCGGTCGCGCACGACCTGGACCGAGACCTGCGCGCCGACGTCGAGTGGCGTCACCTCTTCGTGCCGCCCCGCGTGCACGCCGTCCAGTGGGCAGTAGCCGAACCGACGGTCCGGCACGCACTGCGCGGCAGTACCCATGACGTGCTGCACGTCTACCAACCCCAACTCACCGGTTTCGCCGACACCTGGCACGTGTCCTACCTGTCCCGCTCCGCTATCGAACACGGCGCGTTGGGGGACGAACCCGGCTGCCGCGCCCGCCTGGCGCGAGCGCAGGCCCACCTCGTCGCGCGTATGGAGGACGCCTATCTGCGCCGCACCGGATCAGGCGCGAACGTGCTGTGGTGCAGTGAGTTCATCCGCGATGAGTACCTCCGGTTGTACGGCGCCCCCGCCCGTGGGGAGATCCTCTACGACCCGGCTCTCGACGCGGGTGCCGTCGCGCCGCAGCCCCGGCCGGTTCCGGCCGGCGGGCCGGTCATCGGATTCCTCGGTGGACTCGACCCGCGCAAAGGACTCCGGGACCTGATCCCCGCCGTCGCCGCCGTGACCGACGCGACGCTCGTCGTGGCCGGCCCCGGTAGCGAAGGCTTCTCCGACGTCCGCCTGGGTGAGCGGTTGAGCGCACTGGGCTGGACCCCCGACCTGACGGACTTCTGGGCCAGCATCGATGTCTTGGCGATGCCGAGTCGGTTCGAGCCGTTCGGAATGGCCGCGACGGAGGCAGCGATGCGCGGGATCCCGGTTCTGCTGAGTCCCCAGGTGGGATGTGCCGACCTCTTGCTCAACGATGGCGCCGCGGCCGTGTGGGACGGCACTGCGCAGGACTTCGCGGACCAGCTCAGGGCCCTATCCCGCCGCAGTATCCAGCGGCCGGGCTTCCCGCAGCGCGTTGCCGAGACGCTCGACCCGCGGCGGCTGGGTGACCAGCTTCTTGCTCACTGGACGAAGGCGGTTCGTGCCTAACCGCGTTTGTCACTCCGGCGTGAGCGGGTGCGACCGGAGGCAGCCATCTCCTGCTCGCCGTATCCGTACTTGCTGCCGTACCCGTAGTCATCGCTGAAGTGATCGGCGTAGTTCAGCACCGTGCCGGACAGGTTCGCGTCCACGGTCTCCAGCGCCTTGAGCGTGATCTGCAGTTCGCGACGCGATACCTGACCACCGCGCGCCACCAGGATGAGATTCCCGGTGAGCTTCTCCAGTTCCAAAGCGTCGACCACAGGCAGCATAGGCGGGCTGTCGAAGACGACGAAGTCGAACTCGGCGACCAACTCCTGGAACAGACCCTGCATCGCCGATGACCCGAGCAGTTCGCTCGCGTTGGGTGGTACCGGACCCGCGGGCAGCACGAAGAGCGGCAGCGACGGCTCGGGCTCGACCAACACGTCCTTGAGCCCGACCTCGTGCACGAGCACGTTCGTCAGCCCCACCGAGCCGTCGATGCCGATGGCGGATCCGACACCCGGTTTACGCAGATCCCCATCGACCAGCACCGTGCGATACCCGTCGCGGGCCATGGCCAGCGCCAGGTTGGCCGCCACCGTCGTCTTGCCGTCGCCGGGGCGGGCAGAGGTCACCACAACCGCCGGCACATCGTTGGTCACATTCACGAACTTCACGTTGGTTCGCAGTCGGCGCATCGCCTCGACCATCGCACCGGACGGGTGGTCAGAGGTATCCACCACCCGGTGACCGCCGCCTACCCGCGGCACGATGCTCAGGACCGGCCGCTGCACCAGGGTTTCCAGATCCTCGACCGTGCGAACCCGGTTGTCCATGAAGTGTCGAAGCAGCGCCATCGCGACGCCCAGGAGCAGGCCGACCGCCAGGGCGAGCTCGAGCGCCTTCTTGAGATCAGGAGATGCGGGTGAAGCAGGCACCTCGGCCGGCTGCACCGCAGTGCTGGTCACGGACCCGGCTCCCGACAACAACTGGGAGAACTGGGGTGCCACGGCAGCAAGTGCCGGTCCGGTCGCGTTTGCGATCGCCGCCGCCTCCTGCGCGCTTCCGGAGCTGGCGGTAGCGGTCATGATGTTGGCGGTGTCGGACAAGGTGGCACTGACGGTGACCGGCACCGACGGACCGAGCTTCGCCTGTTGGCGAATGACCTTCTGCACCGCGGGGGCCGAGACCACCTGGGCGTAGGTTGCGAGGTCGTCGCGCTGCACCGGAGTTCCCTGCCCGTTGCTGCCCGCCAGGTAGAACCGCGCGCTGGCCTCATAGGTCTTGGGCTGCATGAGGGTGCTCACCGCGGCCACGGCCAGGACAACCAGCAAAGTGCCCAGCAGCCAGCGCCAGCGCTGACGCATGATGCGCAGAAAGTCGCGGATGGTCACGCGGGTCCAGCCTCCGTGGTCGATGGTTCGGGCAAGTGTGCCACGAGGTGGGAGCCGAGTACTTCACCTAACTGCCGGGCGAACTGCTCCGGGGAGAACCGCTGTGCGGTGCTCCTGATCTTGTCCGGGTCCCAGGCGAGCGTGTCGAACCGGGCCAGGCCGTCCTGGAGGGCCGATACCTCGGGTGCGTCAAAGAACAGTCCGTTGACGCCGTCCTGGACCGTGTCCAGATAACCGCCGCTTCGCAACGCGACAGCGGGGGTTCCGAACTGAGCAGCCTCGACGGGGGTCAGTCCGAAGTCTTCGAAGCTGGCGGCGATCAAACAGCGTGCGTTCGCGTACGCCCATCGCAGCTGCTCCTCGGGCACGTCACTGCGCAGGTCGACGTTGGCCGGCAGGTTGGCTGCGATCTGGTCCCTCAACGGGCCGGCGCCGATCACCAGCAAGCGATCGCCGCGCTGGGCGAAGGTACGCACCACCATGTCGACGTTCTTGTACGGCAACAGCCGGCACACCACCAGGGCGAACCCCGGGTCGATCCCGTCGATGGGTTCCTGCAGCCCGGCCGGATCCAACGTGACCGGCGGGTGGATGATCAGTGGCTCGATGCCGTACGTCGCCCGGACGACCTGGGCGACCGCCGTCGAGTTCACGATGTAGGTGTCCGCGGTCCGCGCAGCCCGCCGGTCCCACCGCCGCAGACCCGGGCGCAGCGCGGCCAGCGCTGCGCCCTTGGGCGTCAACCACCAGTTCTCGCCCAGGTATTCGCGGGTCTTGTACAGCCACCGGGCCGGCGAGTGACAGTAGACGACCTTGCGGCCGTTGACCCGCATGCCGTGTGCCCATCCGCTGCTGGACACCAGGACCACGTCGCCGCTCACCGAACTGCTCGAGGCCGCGATCGCCAGGATCGGTATGGCCGCCCGGTAGTGCCGTCGCAACCAACCCACACGGTTCAGCCAGCTGGTGTGGATGTCGACCTCGGCAAAGGACGCGAAGGTCGCCGCAGGCTCGTACATCAGGGTCTTCAAGGTGGCGTCCGGGAAGAGGTCGCACATCGCGCGCACCACACGCTCGGCGCCGCCGCGCTGGGTCAGGTAGTCGTGGGCCAGCGCCAACGGGGGTCGCGCAGCGTGCCCGGGGATCAGTCGTTTCCACAACACGGTCGTCTGACGCGCCGACTCGGCCAGGTCGTAGCGTTCGGCCACGTACTCATAAGCACGCTCCGCCCGATCAGCGGCCGTCGCCGGATTGGCCAGGACACCCGTCACGGCCCGGGCCAGAGCACCCGGGTCACCGCCGGGCACGAGCAGACCGTAGGACTGTCCCGCAGCGGGCTGCACGACATCGGTGACCCCGCCACCGGCAGTCGCCACGACCGGCACGCGGCGCGCCATCGCCTCGGTGACGACCTGACCGAACGGCTCCGGGACGGGCGATGCATGCACGAACACCGACCAGGTGTCCATCTCGGCGTACGGATCGTCGACGTGGCCGGTGAGTTCCACGTGCCCGGTAAGATCAGCCTGTTCGATCTGCGCGCGCAACCTCGCGGCGTACGTGTCCTGACCGAACATCGTGGCGCCCACGATGCGGAATCTTGCGGCAGGGAACTGTTCCAGGATCCGCGGTGCCGCGGCGAGCAGAACATGCTGACCCTTGGTGTCGCTGATCCGCCCGAGCATGCCGATGACCGGGGCCGCATCATCAACGTCACGTTCAGCACGGCGCAGCGCGGCCGGTTCGAGGGCCGGCGGGATCACGGTGATGGGCGCACCGGGCACTGTCTCTGCTGTCGCGGCGGAGTTCGCGACCACGGCATCGGGCACCCGCCGGGCGGCCCGTTGCAGCGCCTTCACCCACGCACCGGGCAGGTAGTCCTCCGCGATCCGGTCGTGCAGATGCCACACCAGCGGCAGCCGCAGTGATTTGACCGCCGCCGAGGCGAGGACATGGCTCTTCAGCGATTGCGTATGCACCAGATCGACATCCAGCGCTTTCAATTCCCGACGCAGGCGACGTTGGAAGGCCGGGAGCGCGAGGACCTGGCGACCCAGGGACCGCGGGCTGAGTGCCTGGTGCCGATTGGTGGCATTCACCTGGCTGTCCAGAGGTACCACCACGACCTCAAAGCCCTCCCCCGTCAGGGTCTCGGCCAGCGGACCATGCTCGAAGAAGACGAAAACAACCTCCACGTCCTGCCGCAAAGACCGGGCGAGACGCGCCATGCCCAACTCGGCGCCGCTGGGCAGAACGCAGTGGCTGATCATGGCGACTCGCAGTTGTCGCGTCGAGGTCATGATCCAGCCCCCTTTCCCGTTCTCGTTCAGCGATAGTGTTCCCCAGGTTGGTCCTCGAACCAGAATCAGACCACCTGGACCACCATCGCCCATATCCCCCGAGGAACCCCGCGTGCGAATCCTGCGCCTCTCCCACAGTGGCGTGGTCGCCGCCTGGCGAGGTCGCGACGAAGCGCTGCGATCGTCGGGAAACTCGGTTCATCTGCTCTGCGCACGACGATGGAACCCCGTCGGCCGCGTCGTCGAGTTGTCCGCGGCGGACCGGGCGGATGAGAACCTCACCGGAGTCCGCACCTGGGGTAGCCACCCGGCGTTGTTCGTGTACGACCCCCGCGCGCTGTGGCGCGCCCTGGGCAGTCAGCGCTGGGACGTGCTGGATGTGCACGAGGAACCGTTCGCGCTGGCCACCGCCGAATTACTGGTGCTGCGCTGGCTGCGTCGCTGCCCCGCGCCGTACGTCATCTATTCGGCACAGAACATTCCCAAGCGCTACCCCATCCCCTTCCGCTGGTTCGAACGATCGATCCTGCGCCATGCCTCGGGGGCCTACCCCTGCAGCCGGGCTGCAGGCCGGATCATGCAGCGAAAGGGGTTCCCGGGCCGCCCCACGGTGATACCGCTCGGCTTCGATCCGGCTGTCTTCCACCCCGGGCCCGCAGCGCGTCCGGGCGGGCTGCCATCGGCGATACGGATCGGGTACGTCGGTCGGCTGGTCCCGCTCAAGGGCATCGCCACGCTGCTGGAGGCGCTCCAGCCGCATCCGCAGTTGCGCCTGGAGATCTGCGGAACCGGACCTCAGGAAGACGAATTACGCGCACTGGCAGCGCAATTGGGCATCTCGGAACGGGTGACGTTTATCGGCTCCCTGTCCGGTACCGAGCTTGCTGACTTCTATCGCTCCATCGACATCCTGGCGATCCCCTCGCTGATCACCCCGTCCTGGATCGAGCAGTTCTGCCGCGTCGCGGTCGAGGGCATGGCGTGCGGCGCGCCGATCGTGGCGACCGACTCCGGCGCGCTTCCGGAGGTCGTCGGTGACGGTGGTGTCATCGTGCCCGCGGGGGACGCGACAGCGCTCGGAGTGGCGCTGGCGGCACTCGGAGCGGACGTGGAACACCGTCAGCGCCTGGGCGCTGCGGGCGCGAGCCGCGCCGCCGCCATGACGTGGGACCGGGTGGGCTCCCAGTTGCGCACGCTGTACGGCACTGCGACCCACGAACCCCTGGCCGATCCGCCCGGCGTCCGCGTGGTCGTGGTGGCCTTCCACCGCGCCGACCTGCTCGACACGGCACTGCGCGATCTGCACTACCCGGTCACCGTGGTCGACAACTCCGCCGACGCTGAGGTGCGCGCTGTGGCGCAACGTCATGGCGCGGCGTACCTGGATGCGGGCGGCAACGCCGGTTTCGGCGCCGGGGTGAACCTGGCGCTGGCCAGCTTCGACGAACCCGCGGACGTTCTGCTCCTCAACCCCGATGCCGCCATCAGCAACGAGGCGATCGCCCGGATGCATGCGCAACTGCGCGCGGCCCCGGACGCGGCGTCGGTCGCCGCCCCCCAGACCGACGACGGCGGCCGGCCGGCGCGAGTGATGTGGCCGTTCCCGACTCCTGCCGAGAGTTGGCGCGCGGCGCTCGGCCTGGGTCGGTGGTCGCGACCCGGGTTCGGCATCGGATCCATCCTGATGCTGCGCGCTGAAGCGCTTGAGCAGGTCGGCGGCTTTGACGACGCGTTCTTCCTGTACGCCGAGGAGACCGATTGGGCCTACCGCGCCCGGCTGATGGGCTGGCGACATCTGCTGGCGACCGATCTGTCCGGCACCCATGAGGCGGCGGCCACCAGCACCGACGAGTCACGGCGCGAAATCCACTTCGCCGCCGGGCACGAACGGTTCTCCCGCAAACACTTCGGTGCCCTGGGTTGGACAGTGACCCGGGCCGGTGTCATCGTGGGCGCCGCAGGCCGGTGGGCGCTTCAGCCCTCCGGCGCACGAGGGCACTTGGCTCGCGCGGGACGTTATCTGCGCGGCCCGGTGGCGCTGGAGAAGACACTTTCGCAGGGAGCGGAATGACGACGTTCGTGAGGGACCGCGCGGGCGGTGTTGCCGCGGCGATCCTCGCCGTCGCGGTGGCCGTGCTCGCGGGCCTGCACGTCAACCAGCGACCCACCCTGGTGATCGGCCTCACCGCGGGCCTGCTGGTCTTCCTGATCGGCGTGTACGACGCGGGCCTGCTGGCGCTCGTATGTTGCCCGGCGTTCTTGATGGTCATGCGCATTTCTGTCGCGGGTACCGACCTTGCCATCTCCGACTTCGCGATCGCCGTGTGCGCCCTCGCCGCTCTCCTGTCCGGTCCGCGGCCCTACCCGCCCGCCATGCGGGCCCTGTTGTGGCTGTGCGTCGGATACCAGGCAGCCCTGACGATCACGTTGATCGCGACCCCCTACCGCGCGAACTTCATCGAGTGGGGCCATGAGCTGATGCTGTCGGCCGGTGCGTTGGTCGTGGGGTGGACGCTCGCCGCGTCCGGTCGAGCGACGGCGGCGTGCAAGGTGCTCCTGACCTGCGGGGTGCTGATCGCGGTGGGCGTGATCGGGCAGGGGCTGGTCCAGTTCTCCCGTGGCGACTACAGCGCCGTGTACCTTGCGGGGCCGTTCCCCATGCACAAGAACCTCTCCGGGACGATCCTGGCCTTCCTGGCTCTGCTGGCCTACGCCCGGCCCATGTGGCTGCCGATCAAGACCAACGTGCTGCGCCTGACGTTCACCGTGCTGGTGATCGGCCTGCTCTTTACCCAGGCCCGGCAGGCCATCGTGGCGCTCATGGCCGGGATTCTGGTGCTGCTCTGGATGCGCCCTAAGGAGCAGCGGCGCTCCACCGTGATCGTGGTGCTGGCAATCCCGGTGGCGGCCTTCATCTGGTGGGCGACCCAACAGCAGCTCGCCGATCCGAGCGACTTCTCCTCGGCGAACATCCGCATCTCGTCGTGGAATACCTCGATCCAGATCTGGCAGCTCAACCCGTGGTTCGGTCAGGGTTTGAGATGGTGGTACCGCCCCGACTTCCCCGGCATCATCGCTCCCCCGAACGGCTTCACCGAGATGCTGACCAGTGCCGGCATCATCGGCGTTGCGGCCTACGTCCTGTTGTTCGCGGGTGCTCTGTGGGTCCTGGCGCAGGTTCCGCGTCGCTACAGCGCCCTGGCGATCGCGGTCCTCGTCGCGCACCTGCTCCGGGGTCAACTCGATATGTTCTGGCTCGCCGTCACGGCCTCGTTGCCGTGGTTGCTGGTGGGTATCTGCCTCGGGGCACAGCGCTGGGAGCACCCGATCGAGTCCGCACGCCCCGCGCATCGGCGGACCGAGAAGATCCCCGCATGAGATCGGTGCGCCAACTGGCTCCACGCATCGGTGAAGGCACGGGTGTCGGTGCGGTCGCGGCTGGGTTGGCCGGTGCGTTCCGCCGGGCGGGAATCGACGTAGAGGAGTTCACCCTCGCCGACACACCGTTCCGCCCGCTGCCCGGACGCTCTGCGCTGGTGCGACATCTCGACCATGCACGTGAGGTCATCTATTTCTCCTCGGTCGGCTCGTATCGCGCGCGCCGCGTCCTGCGCCAGCATCCGCAGGAGTCAACGATCTGCCACAACGACCTTCTCGCCGGTGAGATCTACGTCAATCACGGGTTGTTGCGGGCTGCCATGGCATCGCGCGGTCACCCCACTCTTCGACTGATCCGCAACCCCCTGCATCTGTTCACGCAAGCACGTGACTGGTGGCGCTTCTCCTACTCCCGGGCCCACCGCGTCGTGGTCCACCTGAGCGCTCAGGAGCAGGCCACCTTCCATCGCTTGTATCCGCGTTCGCGCCTGCGAACCGCCGTGATCGGCAACGGCGTTGACACGACGTTCTACCGCGCTCCCACCGACGTCGAACGCTCCTGTGCCCGTGACCAATTCGGGCTATCGCCGGATGCGTTCGTCGTGAGCTTCGTAGGGCACGAGTTCGGCCGGAAGGGCCTGCGGTTCATCATCGATGCCTTGCCCGCTCTGCCAGCCGAGGTGCAGGTGCTGGTGGTGGGAGGACGACAGGAAGACATCTCTCACGCGCGCCGACAGTGTCGCTCCCTCGCCGTCGATGACCGGGTGATCTTCGTCGGGGTGCAACCGGACTCACGAGCAGCGCTGTGGGCCTCGGACGTCCTTGCGCTACCAAGCAGCTATGAGTCCTTCAGCCTCATCCTGTTGGAGGCCCTTGCCTGCGGGGTACCCGCCATTCACACCAGGGTGGGCGCGGCGACCGAGCTCATCGACCCGGGCGTCAACGGCTTCCTCGTCGAACGAACCGTTCAGGACGTCACCGCCGCGATCCGGGCCGCCCAGCGACTCGACGCTGCAGCAGCCCAACAGGCAGCGGTGGACGCCGCCGCTCCTCACGACTGGAGCGTCGTTGCGGAACGCTACCTTGCCCTGCTCGCCGAGCTTCACCAACAGGCCTCGCCGGTGCACCCGACAGCGGCCATCTGATGAAGGTCGCCCACGTGGTGCGCTCCGACGGGTTCGCCGGGGTCGAGGCACACATCCTTGCCCTCGCGCCTGCCCTGGCCGAACTGGACATCGACGTCCGCGTCATCGGCGGTGATCCGGAACGAATGGCAGAACCACTGCTGGCCAACGGAATTGCGCACTATCCGGCAACGACTGTCCGGGATGTCGCCCGGCAGTCAGCACGGCTGCATCGGTGGCATCCCGACCTGGTCCACAGCCACATGACCGCCGCCGAATGCGGTGTCCTTGCCGCTTCCCCCTGGTTGCGAGTCCCTCTGGTGAGCACCCGACACTTCGCCGAGGTCCGCGGGCAGGGTGGCCGGTGGGAGCGGCCCTACCGATTGCTCGACCGAGTCGCGAGCCAGGTGTCGGTCAGCGACGCAGTCGCCGAAGCAATCCACACCCCCAGCGCCGTGATCCATCCCGGTGTCACCGCGCCGCCACCCGACCACGATCGCACCAGGACTGTCCTGATCGCCCAGCGACTCGACGCCGAGAAGGCCACTGCTGTCGGGGTTGAGGCGTTCCGTCGCTCCGGACTGGCCGACCGCGGGTGGCGCCTGCTGATCGCAGGTCGCGGCGCCGAGGAAGCCGCCCTTCGTGACCCGGCGGACCCAGCTGTCGAGGTCCTGGGCTATCGCACCGACGTGCGCACCCTGATGGCCCGATCGTCGATCTTCCTGGCCACATCTCCTTTCGAGCACTTCGGAATCAGCGTCGTCGAAGCCATGGCGGCCGGTACGCCAGTCATCGCCACCGCCCGCGGCGGGCATCTGGAGACGGTCGGTGCGGTCAGCCCCGAAACCCTTTACGAGCCGGGCGATCCGGCCGCGGCCGGAAGGCTTTTGGCCGAGCTGGCCGGGGATCCCCCGCGCCGCGCCACCCTGGGCGAAGCACTACGCGCCGACTACCGTGCTCGCTTCACCGTCGAGGAATGCGCCCGTCGTCACGTCAACCTCTATGAGGACCTCCTGCGATGACCGAGGCAGTAGTCGTCTCCCTGGAGCCCTGGGACGACGTGTGGCGCCGCAACCAGCACTTCGCCACCGTTGCGCTGCAACGGGATCCGCAGCTGCGTCTGCTCTTCGTAGAGCCGGATCATGACGTCCTCCACGATCTGGTCCGACGGCACCGCCCGAGACCTGGCCATCGGCTCTCGAACCTCGGGCCTGGCGAGTCGCGTTATGCCGACCGCGTATGGCGTTGGAGCGCAACGAAGTTCCTGCCACGCAGACTCGATCCGACGTACGACGCGCGCTGGGCCTGCCATGTCCAGCGCGCCGCTGCACGGATCGGCTTCACGCATCCAGTGCTGTGGGTGAACGATCCGCGTGGCGCGTCCGTCGCGCGCCGGACCGGATGGCCGTCGGTCTACGACATCACCGACGACTGGCTGGCGGCGCAGCGCACCCCGGCCGAGCACGCCCGCCTCGTGGCCGACGAGGACTACCTTCTGAACCGGTCAGCGCAGGTGACGGTCTGCTCCCCCGACCTGTTGGGGACGAAGACCGGCAGCAGCCCGAGGTCGTTGATCACCAACGGAGTTGACCTCGACCACTGGCGAACACCCCGGGACCGCCCTACCGATCTACCGGACGTCGCTGTGCTCTATGTCGGCACCCTGCACGAGGACCGCCTGGACGTGCCCCTGGTGGCGGCTACCGCCACAGCCCTTGCTGGCTCGACCACCGTGACACTCCTGGGGCCGAATGCGCTGACGCCACAGTCGACTTCAACGTTACGTGATGCCGGCGTAGTGCTGCTCGGCGCTCGCCCGTACGCCCAACTACCCGGTTATGTGCAGCACGCCTCTGTGCTCATCGCACCGCATCTGGTCAATGCCTTCACTGAGTCACTCGACCCGATCAAGCTCTACGAATACCTGGCCGTCGGACGACCCATCGTCAGTACGCCGATCGCGGGCTTCCGGGACCGGCCTGAAGTGACCGTCGCGCAAGGACCGGACTTTGCCGACGCGGTCCGTACGGCACTCACGGCAAGCGGCCACTCGGCGTACGTTGCGGATGACCTGCCGACATGGCAGAGCCAGGGCGCACGATTCGCCGAAGCGCTGGACGACGCACGCAGCTAGTCAGTGCGATTGATCCGCCGTGACCCACGACGGGAGCGGGATCGCGGCGCGGCTGGCGATCACATCTCCCTTGCACAGCATCCACCGGTACCCGTGGTCGATGAGCGCGTTCCTACATTCCCACATGTCGGCCTGACTGAGATTCACCCACTCGAAAGACAGGATGGCAGGAGTGAGCCCCAGGGCGAACGCCATCCGGACGATCTCGAAATCGAACCCCTCGACATCAATCTGCAGGAGGTCGATCTCCGGGATGGCGTAGCGCTCGATCAACTCCGCGAGCGTGAGGGTGGGCACGGTCACTTCTTCAATACGGTCACGGACATCCGGGATGTAGTGCCAGCGACGCTTGACGACTTCGCGCGAGAACGAGCTGAACTGATCGAACGGCAACCCATCAACCGCACCGTCCTGCCGAACGCGGTACATGGTGGCCGTCCCGTTGTGCGCGCCCACCGCACCATTGATCGGGTGCACGCGGGGGTTGCCCGCGTAGGTGCGCACGAGTGCCTCGTAGACCTCGGGCACGGGCTCGACCGCGTACAGACTCCACTGGCGCTCGACCACGGCCTGGTGGATGGGGTCGTTCTCGACTCCGTCGTTCGCACCGATCTGCAGAACGGTGAAGCTTCCTTTGCGTTCCTCGATGGGCCGCGCAAGGAGCGACCTGAGGTCGATCTCCTGCTCCTCGTGGAACCGCGGCCCAACCAAGGAGTAGCCGCGCCGACCAATGCCCGCTGTGATGCCGTCCGCCAGTCGTTTCTTGATGGTTCCGACTGGCGACTTCATCGCACTCCTGCGAGTTGGCCGGTCAGGCGCTCATGGCCTTCTGCAGGTTCTCGTCGATCGCGGCGAGGAACTCCTCGGTGGTCAGGAACGGCTGGTCCGGGCCGACCAACAACGCGAGGTCCTTGGTCATCTTGCCCTCTTCGACGGTCTCGATGCAGACCCGCTCCAGGGTTTCGGCGAACTTCGTGACCTCGGGCGTCTCGTCCAACTTGCCGCGATGCGCCAGACCCTGGGTCCACGCGAAGATCGAGGCGATCGGGTTGGTCGAGGTGGCCTTGCCCTGCTGGTGCTGGCGGTAGTGCCGGGTCACGGTGCCGTGGGCGGCCTCGGCCTCGACGGTCTTGCCGTCGGGGGTCATCAGTACGGAGGTCATCAGCCCCAGGGAGCCGAATCCCTGTGCCACGATGTCGGATTCGACGTCACCGTCGTAGTTCTTACAGGCCCACAGGTAGCCGCCCGACCACTTCAGCGCTGAGGCCACCATGTCGTCGATCAGGCGGTGCTCGTAGGTCAGGCCCAACTCGTCGTACTGCGCCTTGAACTCCTCGTCGAACACCTTCTGGAAGATGTCCTTGAACTGGCCGTCGTAGGCCTTGAGGATCGTGTTCTTGGTCGACAGGTAGACCGGCACCTTGCGCTGCAGACCGTAGTTGAAGGAGGCGCGCGCGAAGTCGGTGATCGAGTCCTTGAAGTTGTACATGCCCATCGCCACGCCACCGTCGTCGCCGTACTCGGCGACTTCGTAGCTCTGCTCCGGGCCGCCGTCGGCAGGCTTGTAGCTGATAGTCACGGTGCCGGCACCGGGCACCTTGAAGTTCTGCGCTTTGTACTGGTCGCCGTGCGCGTGCCGGCCGATGATGATCGGCTTGGTCCACCCCGGCACCAGACGCGGGATGTTGGAGATGATGATCGGCTCGCGGAAGATGACGCCACCGAGGATGTTGCGGATCGTGCCGTTGGGGCTCTTCCACATCTCCTTCAGGCCGAACTCCTCCACGCGCGCCTCGTCCGGCGTGATGGTCGCGCACTTCACGCCGACGCCGTATTGCTTGATCGCGTTGGCTGCGTCGATCGTGATCTGGTCGTCGGTGGCGTCCCGCGCCTCGATGCCCAGGTCGTAATACTTCAGGTCGATGTCCAGGTAGGGATGGATCAACCGGTCCTTGATGAACTGCCAAATAATGCGCGTCATCTCGTCGCCGTCGAGTTCGACGACCGGGTTCTTGACCTTGATCTTGTCCGATCCGGACATATGTAAGTCGCTCCTACCTGGTGGGTACACCGTCCCTACCAGGCTAACGGCACCACCGGCGGCCGTCGCCCGGGGCACCCCGTTCGCCTTTGCTATATCGCCCGGACGTGACCAGCCAATATGCTGCCGCGAGGGAGGGAGATCACCATGACGCGCGAAAACGACGGGCCACCCGGCGCCGGGCCGCCGACGATCAATCGTCGCACCCTGGCGAAGGGCGCGGCGTGGACGACCCCTGTCCTGCTGGTCGGCGCGGTAGCGCCCGTGCAGGCAGCCAGCGTCGTTTCACCCTGCCAATGCCTCGTGGGATTCAACCTTGGCTCGAACTGGTCGCGGTCAGACACTTCGTACACCTTCACCATGAACGTGACCAACTCCGGGTGCGGCGCGCTGTCCGCTCTCTTCGGACTGGTCAATGCAGGCGACACCACTGCGACCTACGCAGTCACTTACAGCGACGGCACGTCTGCGTCGCTCAACGGATCGACATCGGGCAACCTGCTACTCGTGGGCACCGTGACGGGGACGCTACCTGCGGTGCCGACTGGCAAGAGCGTCACCAAATTCTGCGTGACGTTCGATATCTCCTACCGCTTCGTCCTTACGAGCATCGTACGGACCTGCGTGTTATCACTCTGCTGGACGCTTGGCACCCCCACCGCCACCTCCGGGAACCTGACCGTCGCCTGATCCAGCGACCCTGCTAGCGTCGCGACGTAAGCATCGTTTCCGCCCCGAGGGGATTCCCATGAGCACGCCTGTCAAGGTGGCCGTGACCGGTGCCGCCGGTCAGATCGGCTACAGCCTGTTGTTCCGCATCGCCAGTGGTTCACTGTTCGGTCCGGACACTCCCGTCGAGTTGCGCCTGCTGGAGATCACCCCGGCCCTGAAGGCGCTTGAGGGTGTCGTCATGGAACTGGACGACTGCGCCTTCCCCACGCTGGCTGGTGTCCAGATCGGTGACGACCCGGCCAAGGTCTTCGACGGCGTGAACTTCGCCCTGCTGGTCGGTGCGCGTCCGCGTGGCCCGGGCATGGAGCGCGGCGACCTCCTGGAGGCCAACGGTGGCATCTTCGCCCCGCAGGGCAAGGCCCTCAACGACGTTGCCGCTGACGACATCCGCGTGGTGGTGACCGGCAACCCGGCCAACACCAACGCCCTGATCGCCCAGAGCAACGCCCCCGACATCCCCGCGTCGCGGTTCTCCGCGCTGACCCGCCTGGACCACAACCGGGCGATCAGCCAGCTCGCCGCCAAGACCGGTGCGGCCGTGACCGACATCAAGAAGATGACGATCTGGGGCAACCACTCCGCCACGCAGTACCCCGACTTGTTCCACACCGAGGTCAAGGGCCAGATCGCAGCCGACCTGATCAACGACCAGGAGTGGCTGGAGAACACCTACATCCCGACCGTCGCCAAGCGCGGCGCGGCGATCATCGACGCCCGCGGTGCCTCCTCCGCGGCATCGGCCGCCTCGGCGACCATCGACCACGCCCGCACCTGGGCCCAGGGCACGCCCGATGGCGACTGGGTGTCCATGGCCGTCAAGTCCGATGGCTCGTACGGCGTGGCCGAGGGTCTGATCTCCTCCTTCCCCGTGACCGTCAAGGACGGCGAGTGGGAGATCGTCCAGGGCCTGGAGATCAACGACTTCTCCCGCGGCAAGATCGATGCTTCGGTGGCCGAGTTGGCCGAGGAGCGCGACGCCGTCAAGGGTCTGGGCCTCATCTGAGCCGCTTGGTCTGATCCATCACGTACGTCGAGAGGCGCCGGTCCGCAGGGACCGGCGCCTCTTCGTTCGCTCACGCCAGAGCGCTCACAGCACGACCACCGCGAAGATCAGGATCGTCGCCAGGCCCAGGCCGCCGTACAGGCAGACATCGATCACCCGGTGCCGGATGGCCAGCCCCGGGGTCTTCGACGACGGGACCAGCGCGCGCACGGCGGCGGCGGCCAGCAGGGCCGAACCGATGACGTAGCCACCCATGCGGACAGAATCGGCGACGATCATCACCAGTCCGGCGGCGCACAGCACGGCCAGCGCCCACCACGCCGAACCCAGCCGGGCAGCATTCACTCCAGCGCCCGTTCCGCAGCCTCGACGACGTTGACCAGCAGCTGCGCGCGGGTCATCGGCCCGACGCCGCCGGGGTTGGGCGAGAAATACCCGGCCACCTCCATCGCGTCCGGCGCGATGTCACCGGCGACCTTGCCCTCGACACGGGAGACCCCGACGTCCAGCAGCGCCGCACCGGGTTTGACCATGTCGGCGGTGATCAAGCCGGGCACGCCGGCCGCGGCCACCACGATGTCCGCGTCGCGCACGTGCCGGGCCAGGTCCCGGGTGCCGGTGTGACACAAGGTGACCGTCGCGTTCTCCGAGCGCCGGGTCAGCAGGAGGCCGAGCGGGCGACCGACGGTCAGCCCACGCCCGACCACGGTGACGTCGGCGCCGGCGATCGGCACGTCGTACCGGCGCAGCAACTCGATGACGCCCATCGGTGTGCAGGGCAGCGGCCCGCTCTCCCCCAGCACCAGTTTGCCCAGGTTGTACGGGTGCAACCCGTCGACGTCCTTGGCCGGGTCCACCCGCGAGAGCAACGCGAATTCGTCCAGCCCCGTGGGCTGTTGGACCAGGAAGCCGGTGCACGCCGGGTCGGCGTTGAGCTCGTCGATGACGGCTTCGACTTCCGTCTGGGTCGCGGTGGCGGGCAGGTCACGGCGGATGGAGGTGATGCCCACCTGGGCACAGTCGCGGTGCTTGGCACCGACGTACCAGTGGGAACCCGGATCGTCACCGACCAGGACCGTGCCCAGACCCGGCACGACGCCCTTCTCGCGCAGGGCTGCCACCCGCTGGGTCAGCTCACCCTTGATCGTCTTCAGCGTCGCCTTGCCGTCCATCAACGTCGCAGTCACGGCGGCCATCCTCCCACGGCGTTCACGTCGTCCTGCCGCCCCGTACCTGGCGGCTGAGGGCGTGGGAGGGCTGCTCTACGCAGCGATAGAGCACCCGCGCCACCAGACTGGTCGCCAGCAGCACCAACCCGCCGCCGAGGATCCAGTAGACTGGCCATGCGTCCGGCAGGAGCGCGACGGCAGGGGCGGCGACCTGGATGACCGGCTGGTGGACCAGATAGAAGCTGTAGGAGCGCAGGCCGAAGCCATCCAGCGGCGTTTCGGCGAACCAGTCACCGACCGGTCCGGTGAAGAGCAGGACCGCTGCGGCGCAAGGAAACGCCCAGACCACCGCTTGCCCGAGGCCAATGTCGGCGGTGTCCACTCCCGCTGCCATGACGAGGCCGACCGCGAGCGCCGCGACGAGCCATCGCCGGTCGATCGCGCTGCGGTGCTGGTAGATCACCGCGCAACACATCCCCGCCACGAACTGGATGAGCCGGTCCGGCAGCGTGAAGGAGTAGCCAAGTGCCGTGCCCGGAGCCAGCGGACCGAGCGCTGACCACACGACGCTCAGCACGCAACTGGCCACCAGGAGCGACCACAGACCCCACCGGCGCCACCACAGCACCAGCAGGGGGAACACCAGATAGAGATGGACCTCCAACGAAACGCTCCAGAGCGAACCGTTGATCGCCCCGGTGGTGCTCGGAATCCACGGTTGGATGAAGAAGGCGTACGCCGCGAGGTCGCCACCGGTGGCCGGCGACCGGACCAGCAGATGCCAGGTCGCGGGCAGCACGGCAAGCAGGAAGGCAGCCAACAGCGCGACATAGTAGGACGGCAGGATCCGCAGCGCCCGCCGCTTCCAGAACGGCACCGCGTCGACGGCTGGTTGCCCTCGCGTCAGCGGTAGCGCCAGGCAGAAGCCGGAAATCACGATGAAGAGATCGACCCCGTGCGCCGCCAGCGCTGATAGCTGCGGGAGCTTGCCGGGCAGGTGAAGGAACGACCAGTACTGGTTGAGGTGACACACAAAGACTGCGAAGGCGCCGATCCCACGCAGGGCGTCGACGCCGCGCACCCGTGTCACGCCGAAAGCGTAGAACGGTCGGCGACCGTTGACGGCTGGTCCCGGCGGACCGGATTTCGGACTAGATTCGTGGTGTGGCCACTAGCGTCTACGTCGCGTCCGCCGAGGGGTTCTCGGGCAAGTCCACCATCGCCCTGGGCGTACTGGACGCCCTCGGGCGTAGCGGCGAACAGGTGGGGGTCTTTCGCCCCATCGCCCGATCGTCGGTCGAACCCGATTATGTGCTGCAGACCCTGCTCGAGCACGACAGTGTCGATCTGGAGTACGCCGAGTGCCTGGGTGTGACCTACGACGACGTCCGCGACGATCCCGAAGAGGCGTTGTCGACGATCGTGCAGCGCTACAAGCACGTCGAGGCGCAGTGCTCAGCCGTGGTGATCGTCGGCACCGACTACACCGACGTCAGCGGGCCCACCGAGTTGGCGTACAACGCGCGGATCGCCGCCAACCTCGGCGCGCCGGTGCTGCTGGTGCTCAACGGACGCGACGCCGGATCGGCGGCGGAAACCCTCGGCATCAGCGAGCCGCGCACCCCTGAGCAGCTCGGGCACATCGCGCACCTCGCCGTGGCCGAGCTCATCCACGAGCGCGCGCAGATCCTGGCCATCGCCGTCAACCGGGCCGACGAGACCTGCCTGGATGAGATCCGCAGCACGGTGCACCACGTCGTCTCTGATCAACTCGGGCTCGGTGACACCCCGGTCTGGGCCGTGCCTGACGACCCGCTGCTGGTGGCACCGAGTATCCGTGACATCCAGGTCTCCCTCGGTGCCGCTCTCCTGCGTGGTGATCCGACCCGGCTGTCGCGCACGGCCTCCGGCCTGGTGATCGCCGGGATGTCGACCGTCAACGCCCTGGAGCACCTGACCGACGGGGCCGCGGTCATCGTGGCCGGTGACCGCTCCGAGATGCTGCTGGCCACGGTCCTGGCGGATCAGTCCGGAACGTTCCCCTCGCTGGCGACCATCATCCTCAACGGTCCGTTCGAAGTGCCTGAGGTCATCCGGCGGCTGTTGGACGGCATCCCCTCGACGCTGCCCGTGTTGCAGACCGATCACAACACCTACCAGACCGCCGTACGGGTCATGAATGCCCGTGGCCGGGTGACCGCCGACTCGACGGTTCGCTACGAGCGAGCGTTGGCCCTCTTCGAGCGCAACGTCGACCGCGAGGAGTTGCTGCGGGCGCTCGATGTGTCCCACACCAGCGTCGTCACTCCGCTGATGTTCGAGTACGGGTTGGTGGAGCGAGCCCGCAGCCAGCGCAAGACGATCGTGCTGCCCGAGGGTTCGGACGACCGCATCCTGCGCGCGGCCGCCATCGTTCTCAGCCGCGAGATCGCCGACCTGATCATCCTGGGTGACGAGGAACAGATCCGTGCCCGCGCCCACGAGCTGGGTGCGGATATCACTGCGGCACAGATCATTTCGCCCTTCGACGAGGAGTTGGTCGGGCGCTTCGCTGCCGAGTACGCGCAGATCCGGCAGAAG
Organism: Branchiibius sp. NY16-3462-2; assembly: GCF_001594145.1. Classification (GTDB taxonomy): domain Bacteria; phylum Actinomycetota; class Actinomycetes; order Actinomycetales; family Dermatophilaceae; genus Branchiibius. Next base: position 163,843 of record NZ_LVCF01000046.1, read on the forward strand.
AAGGGCGTCACCCTCGAGCGGGCCGCTGACACCGTCACCGATGTGTCCTACTTCGGCACGATGATGGTGCACCTCGGGTTGGCCGACGGGATGGTCTCCGGAGCCGCCCACACCACCGCGCACACCATCCGGCCAGCGTTCGAGATCATCAAGACCCGCCCCGGGGTCTCCGTGGTGTCGTCGGTCTTCCTGATGGCGCTGGCCGACCGGGTGCTGGTCTATGGCGACTGCGCGGTGATCCCCGACCCGACTGCAGAGCAGCTCGCGGACATCGCGGTCAGTTCCGCCGCGACCGCTCGAGCCTTCGGGATCGAGCCCCGGGTGGCGATGTTGTCCTACTCGACGGGTAGCTCCGGTTCGGGGGCCGACGTGGACAAGGTGCGTACGGCGACCGACCTGGTCCGCGTCAAAGCTCCGGATCTGCCGGTGGATGGCCCGTTGCAATATGACGCGGCCACCGACGCGGCGGTGGCCCGCACGAAACTGCCGGAGTCCGAAGTCGCCGGTCGCGCAACGGTATTCATCTTCCCCGACCTCAACACCGGCAACAACACGTATAAAGCGGTGCAGCGCAGCTCGGGCGCCGTCGCCATCGGCCCGGTGCTGCAGGGTCTGAACAAACCGATCAACGACCTGTCCCGGGGAGCGTTGGTCGAGGACATTGTCCTGACGATCGCGATCACCGCGATCCAGTCGAGCATTGCGGGAGGCGTCTGATGCGGGCGGTATTGGTCATCAACTCGGGCTCGTCGTCGTTCAAGTACCAACTGATCGATAGTGAATCGGAGCAGGTGCTTGCGACCGGTCTGGTGGAGCGGATCGGCGATGAGCACTCCGGGATCACCCACACCGTGGACGGCACGAAACATCAACGCGAGTTGCCGATTGCCGATCACACGGCCGGGTTCGGCGCGATGATGGATGCGTTCGGCGAGTTCGGTCCGTCACTGGATGATGACCCGCCGGTCGTGGTCGGTCACCGGGTCGTGCACGGCGGTCAGCGCTTCTTCGAGCCCACCGTGATCACCGACCTGGTGAAGATCAACATCGAGGACCTGTCCGAGTTGGCCCCGTTGCACAACCCTGGCGGGCTGCAGGGCATCAATGCGGCGCAGGCGCAGTTCCCGGACATTCCGCACGTCGCCGTCTTCGACACCGCGTTCCATCAGACGATCCCGCCGGCCGGCTACACCTACGCCATCGACCGCGATGTGGCGCAGCGATACCGGGTCCGCAAGTACGGCTTCCACGGCACGTCACACCAGTTCGTCTCGGGGGCCGCGGCGCAGTTCCTCGACCGGCCGCTGGAAGAGCTGCGGCAGATCGTCTTCCACCTCGGCAACGGGGCTTCGGTCACGGCGGTCGACGGCGGGAAGTCGGTGGAGACCTCGATGGGTATGACGCCGATCCCCGGTCTGGTGATGGGGACCCGCAGCGGCGACATCGACCCCGGTGCCCTGATGCACCTACTGCGGCACGCCCGGATGGACGTCGACGACATCGACAATCTGCTCAACAAACGCAGCGGCGTCCTGGGTCTCAGCGGCCACAGCGACATGCGCGATCTCGCTGACGCCATCGCCTCCGGTGATGCCGCCGCCCAGGCCGCTTTCGATGTCTACATCCACCGGTTGCGCCTCTACCTGGGTGCGTACGCATCCATCCTGGGCGGCGTGGACGTGATCGTCTTCACCGCGGGTGTCGGCGAGAACGATGACACCGTCCGAGCCGCCGTCCTGGCGAAGGCAGAGTTCCTCGGGGTGCGAATCGACCCGGATCGCAACGCTGTTCGCTCCCACGAGCCTCGGCGGATCAGCACGGACGACTCGGCGATCGACGTACTCGTGGTGCCCACCGACGAGGAGCTCGAGATCGCCCGACAAGCCGTCACCGCGATCTCCTGAGCACGCATGGGTGACGCCGCCGACCACGGCCTCAGCGTCGTGGTGCCGGTGCACAACGGCGCGCGAACCCTGGCCGATGCCCTGGAGTCGCTACGCCGTCAGACGGTGCCCTTGCACGAAGTCATCGTCGTCGACGACGGCTCGACCGATGAGAGCGTGCAGATCGCACGCAGTCATCCGCTGGGCGCCCGGGTCATCGAACTCGGCACCAACCAGGGTGTCGCCTTTGCCCGCAACACCGGCCTGCTGGAGGCCCGCACCGAGCGGGTGGCCTTCCTGGACCAGGACGACCTGTGGCTGCCGACCCGCGCCGCACGGCTGCAGGCGGTCTTCGCCGACCACCCCGACCTGCAGGTGCTCGTCACCGGCGAGCGGGTGTTCGCGGCCGCCGAAGACAAGGCGGCCCTTGTCGAGGACGACCATCCCTTCCTCGACTGGGTCCAGTGGTGGCCCGCGGCCGGCCACGTCATCGACGCGATGTCCGCCCTTCCAGCAGATCCCGAGTCGGAACTGACGTTGCTCCCCACCGCTCGCATCCTGACCGGCAGCATCACGGTCAGCTCGTCGTACGTGCTGCCGCGCACTCTCAGCCTGCAGGTCGGTGGGTTCGCCAGCTGGGCGCGGTCGGCCGATGACTGGGTGCTGCTGCAGACCCTGGCCGCCCGTACGCCGATCGGCTCGGTCGATGACCGGACGGTGCTCTACCGCGTGCACCCGACCAACACCTCGGTCACCACGCGCTGGCCGCGCACCTTGCTGACCCTCGCGGCCGCGATGCGCCACGGGGACGCACTGGTACCCGCCGACCACGAGCGCGACGCGGCGTACGTCGGACCGCTGGTCGGCACGAACCTGCTGCCCCACTATCTGTGGGCGCTGGCGCGGGAGCCGGGTGGGCGCAGCGCGGCCGACACCTGGGCACTGTGGCAATTGCTGGCCACCGACGAGGACCGCACGCTGCGCAACGTGGTTCGGTTGGCTCGCACTCAATTGCGTGCCCGAATACCAGCCGCTGTCCGTGACACCCTCCGAGGCAAGGGAGACGCCCCGTGACCCACCCCGAGCAGCAGGCGACCTACCAGGAAGAAGCGCTGCCCGAGATCCTGCCCTATCTGCCTGCCGGGGCGTCGTCAGCGCTTGATGTCGGTTGCGGCCCAGGCGGATTCGGTCCCACGCTGCGGCGACGCTATCCCGATGCACGCATCGTCGGCGTCGAAGCGGTCGCGTCCCAGGCCGAGATCGCACGCACCGATCACGGGTTCGACGAGGTGGTGACCGGGTACTTCCCGGACGCCCTGGCCGACCGTTCGGAGCGGTTCGACGTGATCACGTTCAACGACGTGCTGGAACACATCGTCGACCCCTGGTCCGTCGTCGAGGGTCTTCACGACCGTCTGACCCCCGGCGGCCACGTGGTCGCATCGATCCCCAACGTGCAGTTCGTCTGGAACCTGACCGATCTGCTCGCCGGTCGCTGGAACTATCAGGACTGGGGAATCCTGGACCGGACCCACGTGCGCTTCTTCACCCGGACCACCGCTTGTTCGCTGTTCACCGACCACGGTTTCGAGGTCGAGACGTGTGTCGGGATCCGACCGGCCGGCCATGGCGGCCGGTTGGACAAACGCGCCCTCCGCAGCGGACTGATGATGCTCATCCCCGACAGCCGCTGGACGAACTTCCTGATCGTCGCCCGGTCACTGCGGCCCTGACCAGCCCGGATCTCACTCACCCCGGTAGGTAGGGCACGGCGGTTAGGGTTTTTTCATCATGCGCCCCCGCCGAGACTGCCGTCGCATCCCCCGGATCAGGTCCGGCCATGAACGCTGAGGCCAGCTACCTGCCGCAGGCCCACAGCGATCTGGTGCCGGGCCGTGATCAAACCCTGCACGCCGTCGATGACCTGCTGAAAACACGTCTGGCCGAGCTTCGTACCGTCCTCGCCGACGCCGGGTGCAACCGCGTCGCGGCCAGTCCGACGCTGCACATCGACCTGATCGACGAGTTGGAACTGCGCCTGGGCGACCCCGGGAAACGCCTGCGGCCGTCGTTGGCCCATCGCGGCTGGGTGCTGTCCGGTGGCGACCGTCGCACCTGGTCAGCACTGGTCCGCGTGGCCGCGGCGATGGAGTTGTTGCACCTGTTCGGGCTGGTGCACGACGACATCATGGATCGCTCGTCGACCCGCAGGGGCCGACAGACCCTGCATGTGAGCAGCGCTCTCCAACACCGTTCGGCCGGCGCTGCCGGCGACGCGGAACACTTCGGGGACAGCGTCGCGATCCTGCTGGGCGATCTTGCCCTCAGCGAAGCCAATGCCCTGGTCGGCGCCTGCTCCGGCCCGGTGCGGGATGCCTGGCGGGTCATGTCGGCCGAACTCGTCCAGGGCCAGCTGATGGATCTCACCCACGCCGCCGATCGCCGTACGGACGCAGTCACGTCCACGCTGATCGCCCGGCTCAAGAGCGGTCGTTACACCATCACCCGGCCGTTGCAGCTCGGCGCGCTCGTCGCCGGATCGGACCAGGCCTGGGTCGATCGGCTCGTCGCGTGGGGCGATGTCGTCGGTGACGCCTTCGCCCTGCGGGACGACGTCCTTGGGATCTGGGGCGATCCGGCCGTCATGGGCAAACCGGCTGGCGACGATCTGTTGGAGGGCAAACCGACAGTGCTGCGGGTCTGGGCTGCCGAGTCGCTGGACGACTCCAGCCGGTCGTTGCTGGCGGCCTGCGACGACGGCACGCTGGACGCCGACGGGGTGGAGCAGTTGCGGCAGGCGATGGAGCGCTGCGGGGTGCGCCGCCGGGCCGAGCAGGAGCTGCGCGCACTGGTCGCGCGAGCGATGGCGTTGATTCCCGGCCTGACCAGCGACCCGGACGCCGCCGATGAGTTACGAGCCCTGGTCGAAGCCATCGCCTGGCGGGCCGCATGAACGTTGTCGTCATCGGCGCCGGCCTGTCAGGTCTGGCCGCTGCGTGCCATCTGACTGCCGACGGCCACGACGTCACCGTGTTGGAGCGCGAAGACGTCGTGGGTGGCCGGGCGGGAGTCCTACGCCTGGGTGGGTTCCGTTTCGATCCGGGACCGGTGGTGATGACGATGCCCGACCTGCTCGCGGCGCCGATCCGGGCCGTGGGGGGCGACCCGGACGCCCTGGTGCCGATGACCCAGCTGGATCCGGCCTACCGCGCGGTGTTCGCCGACGGCTCGCACCTGCTGGTGCGCGCGGGGCTGGCTGACCTGCGGGAGGAGGTACGCCGAGTGTCCGGCGACGCTGACGCGGCTGGCTTCGATGAGTTCGTCAGGTGGTTGGGCCAGCTTCACGGCGCGGAGTTCGACGCGTTCATCGACCACAACTACCGCTCCGCCCTCGACCTGCTGGCGGTGCCGGGCGCTGCGCTGCGTCTGCTGCGCCTGGGCGGGTTCCGCGCCCTCGGACCGAAGGTCGGATCGTTCTTCACCGACGAGCGGCTGCACCGCATCTTCGGCTTCCAGTCGCTCTACGCCGGCGTCGCGCCCGCCCAGGCGCGGGCCCTTTTCGCGATCATCACCTACATGGACACCGTGCGCGGCGTCTTCTATCCCGACGGTGGCATGCACGCGATCGCCACCGGCCTGGCCGACGCGCTCGCCGCAGCCGACGTCCCGATCCACCTCGGGACACCGGTCGGTGAGATCCTGACCCGCAGCGACGGAGCAGTGGCCGGAGTGCGCACCACCGAGGGTGACCGGCTGGCCGCTGACGCCGTTGTGTGTACCGTGGATCTGCCGGTGGCCTACGACCAGCTACTCCCCCAGGTGTCGATGCCGCGCCGGGTTGCGCGGGGTCGCTACTCGCCCAGCGCGGTGGTGTGGCACCTGGGTGTTCGAGGTCGGCCCGGGCCCCAGATCGCCCACCATTCAATCCATTTCGGCGCTCAGTGGGACGAGGCGTTCGCCGCGCTGATCGACCGCGGTGAGCTGATGCCCGACCCGTCCCGGCTGGTGACCGTGCCCAGCGTCACCGACCCCACGGCCGCGCCCGACGGCTGCACCGCGATGTACGTCCTGGAACCCGTGCCCCACACCGGTGCCCGCATCGACTGGTCCGAGGAGGCCGGCCCCATGCGCGACCGGCTGCTCGGCTTCCTGACCGACAACGACTACCCGGTGGACATCGTGGAGGAGCAACTCGTGACCCCCGCAGACTGGCAGGAACTGGGGCTGTATCGCGGCACCCCGTTCGCCCTCGCCCATACCTTCAGCCAGTCCGGACCGTTCCGGCCCTCGAACATCGACCGGCGGGTGCCGGGTCTGGTGTTCGCCGGGTCGGGAACCACACCGGGTGTAGGCATCCCGATGGTGTTGGTCAGTGGTCGCCTGGCCGCCGAGCGCGTCAGCCAGTACGCCGGTCGTGCGGCTCCGCGCCCGACAGCGGCTCCCGTGGGGGTCGCGTGAGCAGCTCGACCGGGCAGCACGTCGCGAAGCTGGAGGCCGGCTACGCACTGTGTGCCCAGATCACCCGGGAGCACGGCACCACCTACTACTGGGGCGTGCGGTTGTTGCCGGCGGAGCGACGCCGGCATGTCTACGCGATCTACAGCCTGGCCCGGCTGGCGGACGACATCGTCGACGAAGCGTCGAATGCAACGGACACCGAAACTGCCTGTGCCCTAGACGAATTCGAGCAACGCTTCCTTCAGGCCGTCGAGACAGGCGACAGTGATGATCCGATTCTGGCCGCGGTCGCCACGACCGTGCGGGCGTGCGACATCCCGCAGGATCGCTTCGACCGGTTCTTCGGCGCGATGCGCACCGACCTGACGCAGTCACGCTATGAGACGTGGGGTGACCTGCTGGGTTACATGGACGGCAGCGCCGCGGTCATCGGGGAGATGATGCTGCCGGTGCTGCGACCGGGTCCCGACGCCATCGACGCGGCACGATCACTGGGGTTGGCCTTCCAGCTGACCAACTTCCTGCGTGATGTTGGCGAGGACCTCGACCGTGGCCGCGTCTATCTGCCCCAAGAAGATCTGCGCCGCTTCGGCGCGGACCCGGCCGATCGGCGTACGAGCCCACAGTGGCGGGAGTTGATGCGCTTCGAGATCGAGCGCAACCGGCGTCTGTACCGGGAGGCAGACGAAGGGCTGGCCGCGCTGCCGTCGTCGTCGCGGCGGTGCGTCGCCACCGCCCGCGTGCTCTACGCCCGCATCCTCGACCGGATCGAGGCCGCCGGGTACGACGTGTTCTCAGCCCGGGTGCGCGTCCCGAACCGGCAGAAACTGGCCCTCGCCGGGCGCATGCTCGCCAGCCGCAACCCCGCCCGGTTGGTCGCGCGCGACCGCGCTGCCCAACCGCCGCCCGGCTGGTACGGCGATGACCAGGTCGTCCTGCTGGACCCGCAGGGTCATGCCGTCGGTGCTCTGCCCAAGGCGGCCGCGCACCACGACGCAACGCCGTTGCACCTGGGGTTCTCCTGCTACGTCATCGATGACGGCGGCCGGCTGCTGGTCACCCGGCGCGCCCTGGACAAACCCAGCTTCCCCGGGGTCGTCACCAACACCGTCTGCGGGCATCCGCAACCGGGTGAGCGCCCGGAGGACGCCGTCCGCCGCCGCGCCCGCCAGGAGTTGGGACTGGAGTTGGGTGAGGTGCGGGCCGTGCTGCCGGACTTCCGATACCGTGCCGCGATGGGCGCCATCGTCGAGCACGAGTTGTGTCCGGTCTACCTCGCCCGGCCCGCCACCGTTGATCCCGCTCCCGACCCGGCGGAGGTGGCCAGCGCGCAGTGGGAACCGTGGGTCAGCTTCGCTGCGCAGGTGCTGCGTGGCCGGGCCGTGTCGCCGTGGTGCGCCGCCCAGGTCCGGCGTCTGGTCGCGCTGGGGCCGGATCCACTCGCGTGGCCGGCGGCATCGCTGGAGGGTCTGCCGCCCGCCGCCCGGTTCGCCGACACCGGGGCCGAGTGAATGCCTGATCGCTACCAGTACCTCCTGCTGATGGCGGGCTGCCTGCTCATCACGTTGCCGCTGGAGTGGGTTTTCGACGCCCGGGTCTACCGGCGTCCCCGGCGGCTGCTGCAGGCGGTACTACCGGTAGTGGTGATCTTCTCCGTCTGGGACCTGCTGGGGATCCACCGGGATCACTGGAGCTACAGCCAGAAGTACACCACCGGGATCCTGCTGCCGTTCGGGATGCCGCTGGAGGAACTCGTCTTCTTCATCGTGATCCCCATCTGCGGTCTGCTGACCTACGAGTCGGTGGGCACTGTTCTGCGCCAATGGCGTTCGCGCAGGAGGAGCAATGCCTGAATACACCCTGCTGGCCGTGGCGTCGGTGCTGATCGTTGTTGCCGTCGAGCTGTTCTGGTGGCGCACCGGGATCTTCCGCACCGCGCAGTTCTGGGTGGCCATGGCCATCGTGGCCTTCTTCCAGATACTGGTGGACGGCTGGTTGACCAAACTGTCCGCCCCGATCGTGCTCTACAACAGCGACGCCTTCCTCGGCCTGCGCATTCCCTGGGACGTCCCGGTCGAGGACTTCCTCTTCGGCTTCAGCATGGTGACCTTGGCCATCCTGCTGTGGGTGCGCGCGGGGCGTACGTCGCGTGATGAGGTGGAGTCATGACCGCAACCGATGACTGGGTGCTCGCCGAGGCTTTCGATCGGGCGGCGCCGACGTACGACGCGATGGTCGCGCTGTCTCCCGGCTACCACCAGCAGTTGCGCAGTGCCGCGGATGCGCTCATCGACGCCCTGGGTGACGGCGACGCACGGGTGCTGGATCTGGGGTGTGGCTCGGGCGCGTCGACCACGGCCATCCTGCAGGCGCGGTCGGATGCAGGACGCCGCGGCGGGTTGCAGCTGAGCGGCGTGGATGCGTCGGCGGGGATGATCGCTGAGGCGCGCCAGAAACAGTGGACTTCACCGGTGGACCTGGTCGTTGCTGACGCCATCGAGTACCTGCGGCAACTGCCGGACGATTCGGTCGACGGCGTACTGGCCGCCTACCTGCTGCGTAACGTCGATGAGCGTGATGCGCTGCTCGAACAACTGGCCCGGGTGCTGAAGCCGGGTGGTGCGCTGGTGATCCACGACTACTCGGTGGCCGGCAGCCGACGGGCCCGCGCCGTGTGGGCTGCGGTCTGTCACGCGATCATCATCCCGCTGGCCGCAATCAAGGGTTCCGACGTGCCGCTGCACCGGTATCTGTACGTCAGCGTCCGCGACTTCGACTCTGTCGCAACGGTATGCGCGCGCATGCAGGCGGCCGGCTTGGTCAACGTCCGGCATCGGTCCTTCCCCGGCTGGCAGAACCACGTCGTGCACACCTTCGCCGGTTCGATGCCGGCATGAGACCGCCAGTCTACCGGCCGGGACGCGATCCGCGAGCGCAGTTCCACCCACCGCCCCCGCCCGGGCCACTTGTCGACGGGAAACGGCGGGTCACCGTCATTGGGGGCGGCATCGCCGGTCTGACGGCGGCTCTCGCGCTCGCCGAGCGCGGCATCGAGGTGACCGTCCTGGAGCGGGCGGACACCCTTGGGGGACGGGTGCGTTCGTGGCCGATCACGCTGCAGGACGGCAGTGCCAGCCAGATGAGCCGGGGCTTCCACGCGTTCTTCCGCCAGTACTACAACCTGCGTTCGGTGCTTCGCCGGGTCGACCCGACGCTGTCGATGCTGCGGCCGCTGGCGGACTATCCCTTGGTGCGCAAGGGCGGTGGTGCTGACTCCTTCGCCCGAATCCCCCGCCCCCCGCCGTTGAATCTGGCCGCGTTCGTCGCCCGTAGCCCGAGCTTCGACCTGCGCGGGCTGGCCGGCGTTGATGTGTCAGAAGCATTGGGGCTGTTGGACGTTCAGTTCCCGGATACGTTCCACTCCCTGGACGGGATCAGTGCCGCGCAGGTGCTGGACGACCTCCGGTTCCCGGAGGCAGCCCGGCATCTGGCTCTTGAAGTCTTCGCGCGTAGCTTTTTCGCCGACCCGGCGGAGTTCTCCGGCGGTGAGTTGGTGGCGATGTTCCACCTGTACTTCCTGGGTTCCTCCGAGGGCTTGCTCTTCGACGTCCCCCGCGACGACTACGACAGCACCCTGTGGCAGCCCTTGGCGGCGCACCTGACGGCGTTGGGCGTCACCATCCGGACCGGCCGGACCGTGACCGGCGTGGCAAACGGTGAGGGCACCGCGCTACGCGTCAGCCACCGGGCAAGCAGTAGTGACGGATCGTCCGATGAAACGGCTGACGCGGTGGTGATCGCGCTGGACCCGGTGGGGCTGCGGGAGTTGGTCGCTGGCTCAGCGGAACTCGGCGGAGCGGACATTGTCGGCCAGGCGTGGCGCACCAGCGTGCAGGGCACTCAGAGTGCTCCCCCGTTCGCCGTGTGGCGACTGTGGCTGGACCGCGCTGTCGATGCGGCGCGTCCGCCGTTCCTGGGCACCAGCGGCTACTCGGTGCTGGACAACGTGTCCGTGCTGGAGCGTTTCGAGGACAACGCCGCGGACTGGGCGCGTCGACGAGGTGGTTCGGTCGTGGAATTGCACGCCTACGCGTTGCCGCCGGACGCCGACCGCGCCACCGTCCAGGATCTGCTGCTGGGCGCGCTGCACGAGGTCTACCCCGAGACCCGCGAAGCGCAGATCGTCGATGACCAGTGGCTGCTCGAGAGTGATTGTGTCCTGGTGGGTCTGGCTCCTCACACGTCCCGTCCCGGCGTGCGGACCCCCGACCCGCGGGTCGTGCTGGCCGGTGACGCGGTGCGGTGCGATCTGCCCGTGGCGCTGATGGAGCGCGCCGCGACGACCGGCTGGAATGCCGCCGATCTGCTGCTGACCGGTTGGGGCCGGCCGGGGTACGGCGTGTGGTCCGTGCCGACCGCCGGTCGCCTCGGACGATGGCCGGGTCGAGCGCGTCGGCTCCTGCAGCGTTCCTAACTGTTGCGCAGGTGGTAGCGCCGCTCGGCGTACTCCAGATCATCGACCCACAGCCGGGCCTGGGTCGCGCGCATGCCCGGACGCATCAGCGCGGCCATGCCGCGGGCGACCCGGAAACCGGTGCGCCCGGAGGTAGCAACGACCACTTCGGTCATCACGGTGGTCGCGGGGTGCTGACCCGGGGGCGTCACCAGCGTCGCGTGACTCTCAACCACGCTGCCCTCCCCCTCCCCGTCGGTGATGGTCATCACGATGGTGGCAGCGTCGGGACAGGTGAAATCCGCGCGGACTGGTACGGCAAGCTTGCGACCCAACCGGAAGGCCACGTCGAGGACCAGCCGGTCGGGGGTCGAGGCAGCATCATCGACCCGCAGATCGCTGAAGGCGTAAGGGTGGAACCATGCACCGTGCCAGGGATCGAGTCGGTTGGCGATGATGTCGAACGGTTCGCAGGTCGCGGTCAACGAGATCACCGAAGCGATCGACGAGCCCAGTTCGGGCCGCGTCGCCAGCACCGGCCGGTCCGAGGGCTCCTCACTCTCGCCCAGCGGACCGACGCGCGCCCACACCAGGACGCCATCGTCGTAAGCGGCGAACGTCGCCCACGGCGGGTTGGTCTCACGCCCCAGCGGCATGCCGTGCCAGCGGCACAGGACCGTGCCGCTCGCGACCTGACACCCCTCGAGTTTGGCGCCCATGTGCGGGCAGGCACCCGGGCCGGCCAGCACGGTGCCGTCCTCGTCGCGCCAGAGGACGATTTCGCGGCCACCGGCCATCCGCACGATCGACCGGTCCGCCGGCACCTCGGTCGAGGCCGCCAGCACCACCCAGCCGTGCGTCGGCCGCGAGAGAGCCAGCGCCAACGCCTCGTCGATTCGGGCCGGCCGCGCGTCGCGCCAAGTCTCCTGGATGCGCTCGGTGGGCTCCTGCGGCAGGTAGCGGATCGGGACCCGCCGACGCACTTCCTCGCGGACAGTTCGGTCGACTCGCAACAAGGCCATGACTCAGGCTAACGAGAGACCGGCACCGGCTACCACCGCCGATGGAGGTGAACCTCAGGCCGCGACGAACGAGGCCCGCACCGCCCGCACGTGGTTGTCCACGTTCAGATCCACCAGGCAGATCGACTGCCAGACGCCGAGGGCGATCCGGCCGTCGATGACGGGCAGCGTGGCGTACGGCGGCACGAACGCGGGCAGGACATGCGACCGGCCGTGACCGCGGCTGCCATGACTGTGGATCCAGCGATCGTCAGCCGGCAGCAGGTCGCGCAACGCGTTCAACAGGTCCTCGTCACTGCCTGCACCGGTCTCGATGATCGCCAGGCCGGCGGTCGCGTGCGGCACGAAGACGTGCAGCAGACCCTCGTCGCCGGGTTGCAGGATGGAGGCACATTCGCGGGTGATATCGATGACGGCCTCGCGGTCGCCGGTCTCGACCTCGAATTTCTTAGTGCGCAAAGTGCCTCGTCCCCGTGAAGTACATCGTCACGCCGGCCTTCTTGGCGGCGTCGATGACCAGGTTGTCGCGCAGCGAACCGCCCGGTGCGACAACGGCTTTCACGCCGGCGTCCAACAACACCTCGAGTCCGTCCGGGAACGGGAAGAACGCGTCGCTGGCCGCCACACTTCCGGTGGCCCGCTCCTCCCCCGCCCGCTGCACGGCCAGGTGCGAGGAGTCGACCCGGTTCACCTGGCCCATTCCAATTCCGACGGAGGCCGAATCCTTCGCCAGCAGAATGGCGTTCGACTTCACGGCGCGAACCGCGCGCCAGGCGAACTGCAAGTCGGCCAGTGTTTCGGGTGCGGCAGCATCCCCGGACACCAGGGTCCAGTTCTCGGCGTCGTCGCCACCGGTGACCTTGCCGTCCTCGTCACGGACGATCGCGTCGACGCGGTCGCGCTCCTGCAGCAGGACACCGCCGGAGATGTGTCGCATCTCATCGCCCGGCACCCGGTGCGGCACCTTCAGCAGCCGCAGATTCTTCTTACTCTGCAGCACGACAAGGGCCTCCTCATCGAAGTCCGGCGCCACGATCACCTCGGTGAAGATGTCCTTCACGAAGGAGGCCATCTCGACCGTCACCGGACGGTTCGTCGCGATGACACCTCCGAACGCCGAGGTCGAATCGCACTCGTGCGCCTTGCGATGCGCCTCGGCGATATCCGCACCGACCGCGATGCCGCACGGATTGGCGTGCTTGATGATCGCGCAAGTCGGCTGGTCACCCTGGTCGTACGCCGCCCGGTAGGCCGCGTCCGCGTCCACATAGTTGTTGAAGCTCATCGCCTTGCCGTGCAGCAACTCCCCCTGCGCCAGACCCGGCTCGGGCTGGTGCCCGTTGAGGTAGAGCGCCGCCTTCTGGTGCGGGTTCTCGCCGTACCGCAGCGTCTGCCCCTTCAGGTACGTCGCGCCGATCCACTGCGGGTAGCCGTCACCCTCCGAGGTGTCGGTGAGCACGTTGCCCATCCACGAGGCCACCGCCACGTCGTACGTCGCGGTGTGCACGAACGCCTCGGCTGCGAGTCGCTGACGCTCGGCCAGCGTGAAGCCGCCACCCTCGACGGCAGCCAGGGTGTCGGCGTACTGCGAGGGGCTGGTGACGATCGCGACGGAGGGGTGGTTCTTGGCGGCGGCGCGCACCATCGACGGACCGCCGATGTCGATCTGCTCGACGCACTCGTCCGGACCGGCGCCAGAGGCAACGGTCGCTTCGAACGGGTACAGGTTGGAGACCACCAGCTCGAACGCCTCGATGCCGAGTTCGTCCAGCTGCGAGAGGTGTTCGGGCTTGCGGGTGTCGGCGAGGATGCCGGCGTGGACCTTCGGGTGCAGCGTCTTGACCCGGCCCTCGAGGCACTCGGGGAAGCCGGTGAGGTCCTCGACCTTGGTGACCGGCAGACCCAGGTCGGCGATCAGCTTGGCGGAGCCACCGGTCGAGACCAACTCGACTCCGGCGTGCACGAGTCCGCGGACCAGGGTTTCCAGACCGGCCTTGTCGTAGACGGAAACCAGCGCGCGGCGGATGGGACGGCGACCTTCGTCGGCCATGAGGTGACACTCCTGCTGCTTGGAACGAGCGCACCCAGGCGGGCGATGCGCGACTCTTCACTCCCCGGTGGTGGCCCACCTTCGCCAGTCGTGTCCCTGCAGTTTACCGGGGTCGCACAACCAGGATTGTCCGACGTTATTCAGCCGTGGTGGCCGCTCGCTCATGCGATGGCACGTGGACAACCACATTCCCCTCCTCGTCCAGTTCACTCCACTGCCGGCCCTGTTGGGTGAACTCACGGGCGAAGTCGAGTGCCTCGACCGCGCCTGCAAAGCCTTCCTCCCAGGTCGCCCGCACCACCACCTGTTCCATGGTCCGCAGGTCGTCGTACCTGGCTCGACCCTCCAGTACAGCCCGGATGTCGGCTGGCGAAATGTCCGGTGAGTTCTCGATTGAGCGGCCGATGCGGGCCCAGTGCGCCAACTGCTGCGCCGCTGTGCGCGAAGACTGCTCGCCGGCTGCCGCGGCGAGCGCGAAAAGTTCGTTCGGGATGCTGGTGGGGACGTCAGCCACATTCGAAATGTAGCAAGCCGTTACTACGAAGTGAGACACACGTTTGGCCATTCCGCGGCGGAGATCTCGTAGATGACCTCACCCTGCTCCGATCCCGGCAGGGGCGTCTCCCACTGGCGGTGCTCGGTCCGGATATGTCGCATCCCCAGCGCCCGCATCACGCCCCGGCTGCCTTCGTTGACCGCCATGGTCTCGGCCCAGATCCGCGGAACGTCAGCCGTGTGGAAGCCATGTTCGAACAGCGCCGTCGCACCCTCGGTGGCCAGCCCCCGCCGCCAGAACTTCCGGCGTAACCGCCACCCGGCCTCCGGGTCCGCGCCCGGGTCTTCCGGCGGGGTCGTCAGATCCCATCGTCCGACGAATTCGTCCTCCGCGAAGCCCACGAACCAGCCCAGCCCGCGGTCCTCTGAATGGGCCTCCGCGCAGCGAGGCGTCCAGAACTCCGCCGCCTCCTGCGCCGTCCGGGCCCGGCCCAGCAGATACCGCATCACCTCGGGGTCGGAGTCGAGCTCGATCATCAGTGGCAGGTGCTGCGGGAGCATCGGCCGCAACTCGAGCCGCGCCGTGCGCAGGACCGGACGCATCAGGCTCCGAGGATGACCCGGCGGCCATCGACCCGCCAGCCGTCGCGCGCCATCCGGCCGACGACCTCGACGAGCAGCGCGCGTTCTTCAACCTTGATCCGCTCGTGCAGCGAATCCTCGTCGTCGCCCTCCTCCACCCGAACCACCCGCTGCTCGATGATCGGCCCGGAGTCGACGCCGCCGTCCACCAGATGACAGGTCGTGCCGGTGACCTTCACGCCGTAGGCGAGCGCATCGCGAACCCCGTGCGCCCCAGGGAAACTCGGCAGCAGCGCGGGGTGGGTGTTCACAAACGTCCGCTGCCCCATCGCGGCCGGACCCATGATCTTCATGAAGCCAGCGGTCACCGTGAAAGCCGGCGACAGCGCGTCCAGCCGTGCGCCCAACGCCACATCCCAGTCCGCCCGTGACGGATAGTCGCGAACCCGCTCCACGAACGTCGGGATCGCTGCTCGCTGCGCACGGGCGAGGCCCTCGATCCCGTCCCGGTCCGCGCCGACGGCCACGATCCGCACGCCGTACGCCGGGTCCTCCGAAGCGTCGATCAGCGCCTGGAGCAACGTCCCCGACCCGGAGACGAGGACGACGATCGGGGTAGCACTCACGCAAGAAGGCTAGTGCGAGGACTTCAGCCAGTGGACCAGGGCCGTGGTCAACAACGCAGCACCCATGACCTCGACGATCAGCAGCAGACACGCGAGGGGGGTCGGCCCGACGTACGCCATGGCGTTGTCCCCCAGACCCGCTCGACCGATCAGGGCAACGATCACGACGGTCACGCTGGCGATGGCCGACGCCACCGCCGCCTGGGTCAGTTTGTTGGTGACGCTGCTGAGCAGACTGGTCCGCGACGTAACCCGCCAGCCGATGGCGGCGCCGATCGCCACCACCGCCAAGGGGGCCAGCAACATCAGCGGCGACAGCGGACCTGCCTCGGGAATCGCACCCAGCACAGGGAACGCCGGCAGGGTCCCCGGTGTCACCTGCCCGATGCCGATATCGACCGGTCCGATCTGCAGACCGCCGCCACTGGCCCAGGTCGCCGCCCACGCAGCGGCGTTGGGCAGGGCGCACAACTGGCCACCCCACAGCATCGCGACACCGATCAGACCCATGTCGAGGGTGCCGCTGACCGCACCGATCCGCGACAGGTGGGTGAGTACGGCGATCAGCACGATCAGCGCCCCCAGACCGGTGAGTGCCGCGAGGCCCTCGAGACCTGGCCGGACGGCCTTGCGCGCCACCGGCGGGACGCGGTCGTACTGCGCCGCCAACTCCGCGCGGAGCGGGCCATCATCCCGCGCGACCGCCCAGACGAACCCGATCAATGGCACCAGCAGCGCCCCGGGGACCACCCACAGCAGCACCGGAGTGGCGGGCGCCAGATAACCCAGCGCGCTGATGACCACCCCGGCGACGGCGTAACCACCGACGAAAGCAGCCGTCGTCGGCCACAGACCACGTCGCGAACCCGTCGCCAGCACCGGCCGAGCAGCGATGCGCGCCAAAGCAATTGCGCCAAACGTCACCAGCAAGGGCGTGAAGACGACCGCCCCGACAACAGGAGCGTGCAGCCGCCCGCCGTGCGCCAGCGACCATGCGTCGCCGGACGAACCGAGCACCGCCATCCAGGACCCGCCGCTACGCGGGTCGGTCACCCAGGCGGCCAGGAGGAGCGCGAACAGCACCAGGAACACAGCCCCGGCCGCCACCGCGCCATAGCCCGCGACGACCCCTGGACTGACGCGCTCGTCGTACTCACCCGCGGTCCGCTCGGGACGGCCGATCCGATCCAAGACACTCATCGCGGCCCATCGTCTCCCGGCGGTCGCGCCCACAGACGCAGGCGCGCCGGGACCCAACTCGGGTCCCGGCGCGCGGAGCGAGAACGATCAGGCGTTACGCATGATCTCCCGCATGAGTTCGGCGGTCTCCGACGGCGTCTTGCCGACCTTGACCCCGGCGGCCTCGAGGGCTTCCTTCTTGGCGGCGGCGGTGCCGGACGAACCGGAGACGATCGCGCCCGCGTGACCCATCGTCTTGCCCTCGGGGGCGGTGAAGCCCGCGACATAGCCGACGACCGGCTTGCTGACGTTCTCCTTGATGTACGCCGCGGCGCGCTCCTCGGCGTCGCCACCGATCTCACCGATCATCACGATCGCGTCGGTCTCGGGGTCCTTCTCGAAGGCCTCGAGCGCGTCGATGTGCGTGGTGCCGATGATCGGGTCGCCGCCGATGCCGATGGCGCTGGAGAAGCCGAACTCCCGCAGCTCGTACATCATCTGGTAGGTCAGCGTGCCCGACTTGGACACCAGACCGATGCGCCCGGCGCCGGCGATGTCGGCGGGGATGATGCCCGCGTTGGCCTTCCCGGGGCTGATCAGACCCGGGCAGTTCGGGCCGATGATCCGGGTGGGCTTGCCGATCGAGTAGTTGTAGAACTCCGCGGTGTCCTTGACCGGGACGCCCTCGGTGATCACCACGGTCAGCGGGATCTCGGCGTCGATCGCCTCGACCACGGCCGACTTGGTGAAGGCCGGCGGCACGAAGACGACCGACACGTTCGCGCCGGTCTCCTTGATCGCCTCGGCCACGGTGCCGAACACCGGCACGCTGACGTCACCGGGGAAGTCGACGCTCTGGCCGGCCTTCTTGGGGTTCACCCCGCCCACGACCTTGGTGCCCGCGGCGAGCATCCGGGCGGTGTGCTTCATGCCCTCGGAACCGGTCATGCCCTGGACGATGACCAGGCTGTCGTCGTTCAAAAAGATCGCCATGTCAGATCCTCACTTCGCGGCGGCGAGCTCGGCGGCCTTGGCCGCGGCGCCGTCCATGGTTGCTTCGATGGTGACCAACGGGTGGTTGCGTTCGGCCAGAATGGCTCGCCCTTCGTCCACCGCGTTGCCATCCAGTCGTACGACGAGGGGCTTGGTTGCGCTGTCCCCGAGCGCGTCCAGCGCGCCGACGATGCCCTTGGCGACCTCGTCGCACGCGGTGATGCCGCCGAAGACGTTCACGAAGACCGACTTCACCTGCTCGTCACCGAGGATGATGTTCAGGCCGTTGGTCATGACCTCGGCGCTCGCACCACCACCGATGTCCAGGAAGTTCGCCGGCTTCGGGTGCTCCCCGGCCGGGTTGGTGAACTCCTCACCGGCGTAGGCCACGACGTCCAGGGTGGACATGACCAGACCCGCGCCGTTGCCGATGATCCCGACGTCGCCGTCGAGCTTGACGTAGTTCAGCCCCTTCTCCTTGGCCGCCGCCTCCAGCGGGTCGGCCGCGGCCACGTCCTCCAGCGCCGCGTGGTCGGGGTGGCGGAAGTCGGCGTTGGCGTCGAGGGTGACCTTGCCGTCCAGCGCGACGATGTCGCCCTGCGCGGTCTTCACCAGCGGGTTGACCTCGACCAGCGTCGCGTCCTCACCGGCGTAGACGTCCCACAGCTTGATCAGCACGGGCGCGACCTTGGCGGCGGTGTCCGCGTCGAAACCGGCTGCGGCGACGATCTCGTCGGCCTTGGCCTGGTCGATGCCGACGTTGGGGTCCACGGGGATCCGGGCCAGGGCCTCGGGGCGCTCGACCGCGAGCTGCTCGATCTCCATACCGCCCTCTTTGGAGCACATCGCCAGATACGAGCGGTTGGCCCGGTCCAGCAGCACCGAGAAGTAGTACTCTTCCGCGATCTGTGCGCCCTGGGCAATCATCACGGTGCCCACCGTGTGGCCCTTGATGTCCATGCCCAGGATCTGCTCGGCGTACTGCTCCGCCTCGTCCGCGGACTTGGCCACCTTCACGCCGCCGGCCTTGCCGCGGCCGCCGGTTTTGACCTGCGCCTTGACAACAGAAACGCCGCCGGACAGTGCGCCGATCTCTTCGGCGGCAGCACGTGCTTCCTGCGGCGTGGTTGCGGTTTTGCCGGCCAGTACCGGTACTCCGTGCGCTTCGAACATGTCGCGCGCCTGGTATTCGAACAGATCCACCGTGATCTACTTCCTTGCTCCGAGAGAAAAACTCGCCGTTTTCGACTGTATCCCTGTGATGCAGACCACTCTCGCGCGGTCAGGCAGTAGCGCCTGCCCCGACGTGCTCGCGGACCCACGCGACACACTCGGTCGTGGTGGTGCCAGGGGTGAAAACGGCTTGCACGCCAAGCTCTTTCAGCGCCGGGATGTCCTCATCGGGGATGATCCCGCCGCCGAAGACCACGATGTCGGAGGCGTCCTGCTCCTTGAGCAGTTCCAGGACTTTGGCGAACAGCGTCATGTGCGCTCCGGACAGGACCGACATACCAATGGCGTCGGCGTCCTCCTGGATCGCCGCCTGCACGATCTGCTCGGGCGTCTGGTGCAGGCCGGTGTAGATGACTTCCATCCCGGCGTCACGCAGCGCGCGGGCGATGACCTTCGCGCCCCGGTCGTGACCGTCCAGACCTGGTTTGGCCACCACGATGCGCAACGGAGAGTTTTCTGGCATGGCCAGAGCCTACGCGGCTGTGTCGGACTTCACAGGACCGCAGGCCTACCGGCACCGCGGTAGTTATTCACATGGTTGGCCCCGATTTGAAAAGTCACGGTTTGGTCACGGTATGGTGTGTCGCTCAGGCAACGTACGGCGTTTTGCCAGGGGGTGCCCTGCTTCATCGCGGGCCACGTTGCCGATGCTCGCCCCGGCCCCGCTGCCGTCCGTCGTATCCGTGTGAAAGGTCGTTGTGTCTCGTTACCAGGGTCGTCACCGCCCCCAGCCGTTGCCCCTGTGGCGCAACAGTCGGGTAACGGTTCCCGTGGTCGCTGCCGCAGGTATCACCCTGGCTGCAGCTGGTCTGGCGCAGGCGGCAACCAACGCAGGAGCCCCTGCCACAGGCACTTCCGTCGCCCGGGCGAAGACCGAGTCGGTCCCGACGATCGGGCGGGCCGAGGTCACGGCCGGCTCCCGATCCGACGTGCGAGCCAAGCAGGCGGCCGCGCAGAAGGCCGCCGCCGCCAGACTCGCCGCTGACCAACAGGCTGCGCAGCAAAAGGCCGCCGCCAAGCTCGCGGCCGACACGAAGGCTGCCGCCGCGAAGCAGGCTGCCCAGAAGAAAGCCGCACTGGCTGCGTTGTCCAGCGCCCCGGCGGCCAAGCCGTTGACCGTCAAGGCGCCGGTGGTGTCGGCTCCGGCAGCGAAACCGAAAGCGAAGAGCCCGCTGACGGCCGGCGGATCCTCTGAAGCAACGACGTCGGCCGGCGGCTATGTGTGCCCGATCGCCGGGTGCGGTGGCCGGTTCACCTCCGGCTTCGGGGGTCGCACCTCCCCGGGCGGCATCGGCTCGACCAACCACAAGGGCAACGACTTCGCGACCTCGATCGGCACCCCATTGCGGGCCGTGCACAGCGGGACCGTCACGGGCGTCGGATGGTACGGCGGCCTGGGGATGCGGGTCGAGATCGACCTCGGTGGGGGCACCAGTGTGGTCTACGGGCACATGTCGGCCTTCTCGACGCACGTCGGGCAGCGGGTATCCGCGGGCGAGATCATCGGCTACTCCGGCAACACCGGCAACTCCACCGGGCCGCACCTGCACTTCGAGGTGCACCTGGGCGGTGTGCCCATCAACCCCGGACCCTGGATGCGCGCCCGCGGCATCTTCTGATCGATCGGTCCCATTGCCGGAAGCCATCTGTCCGCTTTTGCCCCTAGCCTGGGAATCCAGGTGCCGGGAAGGGGCCCGGCCCAACCGGACAGAAGGCGGCCGACGATGGACGATTCCCAGCCGACGGACTGGCGCAGTCGCGACCGCCTAGTTCGATGCGCCGACGATGAGCGTGGGCGCCAGACTGATCAGCCGGATCGCCGAACCGATCAGGCCCAGTTCCCGCGCCGCTCTGCGGCATGAGGCGCAATCGAAGTCCATCCGGGCGCAGATCAACCTGCGGGGAGTGCTCGGCCTGATCGCCGAGTCGTCCCACCTGCAGCAGGTCGAGGTGGTCATCCGATCCGCTGATCCCTTCTCTACGTGCCATTCGGCAGGCCGTGCCCGGGCACACCGGATAGGGCCGACAGACCGGGCATTCTAGGCCGGAGGACCGGTGGGGACGAGCCGTGGGGTTCCGGCTGTTCCGCATCGAATACCGCTCCAATCGCGGACTCGATCAGCTCTGCTGGGCGATCTGGTTACGCCGAATGGACGACGGGTACGACGCGTCCTTTGAACCCACTGCCCGATCTCGGTGCGCACCGTCTTGGCGCTGGAGCCGCTACGAGCGTTACCGTCGTCCCGCACCAGCTGCTCGGCCAACCCATCGATGTCAACGACCTCGGCCACTGGCACTGTTACCAACTCACGCGCTTGCTCACCAGACATGACGCGATCGTCCTTCCAGACCCCACCTCCGGCAGGGACCTCACACCACGCCGCTGCACAAAGTTCCGGACAGACCCCGGGTTCCTCGCGGGATTGAATTCGGGAATGAGGCCCGCTCCGGATTTTCGACCGCCGGTCAATTGCAGTCCTCGCAAACAAACTTGGGACAGTTCAGTATCTTTCCCAGTCCCATGGCGGTCGGCCGCAAACGCACCCAGGTCAATAAGCACAACGCAGCCCTGATCTGTCTAGCCCGCCGACGCTGCGACGTCCTATACGCGATGCTCCGCGACGGCACCCTCTACGAAAGCCGGCAACCCGCATCGGCTTGACGAAGACCATAGGGACACCCCCCCGACGGGCGCGTGGACGCCGACGACGTCAACCGCGAAAGATCTGCGAGAGGTGAACTCGCAGGATCGCGCGGTGGCCGCCCATGTCCGTCCCGAACACACCCCGCAATACCACTATCGGGGACCCAACTCACTTCTCCTCTCTCGCCCCCTTCCAGCATTTCCCACCGTAAACGACGGCAGACCCAAACATGACGGCGCCGAGATACTTCGATTGCGGCGCGCTACCGACAATCAGAACGAACATGCCCAAAATTGCGACGACAACCGAAAATGTAATACCGAGTATCCTCACAGCTCACCATTCTCCCGTTGTGAACCATGTAAAGGCCCATGTCGCGCGAATATTTAACGAGAGTCGTCGCCCGCGATCTCGGGCTCTATCGAGTGCATCGATGATTATGAATGCTCGAATTCCTAACCCGGCTTCACAGCCAACGCCAGCTGCTGCGTTCAACAATGCAATTACCGAACAAATTAGGGTAATTGCTCCAGCGATTGTCCAAGCGTGATAGTAAATCCAATCATCTTCCGATCGACTAAAATACACGAAGACATGCAATCCCCACAAATGCCAAGAATGTCGCATGTGAAACCCGTTGAACCCTCCGCCTCCGCCTTCGCAGTGGGAGCATTGAGATCTTCCGGTGACATCGGAGCTATTGGTCGGATCGGTCGGGTATCCATACGGAGTTGCATTTCCGCCCCGCACTGAATCTACTGAGAGGAACGAGCCAAGAACTGGGTTGTACAGCCTCGCTCCCATGAGTGCCAAAGCCGCAGGCGTCTCTCTCGAGCGCCCATCGGCGCCCAGTGGTCCGTACCGGGATGGTTCGCTGGACGTGCCGACGGCATTGCCGGCTTCGTCGGTGAGGTAGTAGTTGGCCGGGTCTGTGGCGCCGACGGTGGCGGTTGCGGTGACGTCGCCGTGTTGGTTCGTGATTTGGTAGGTCGCGGTTCCGGTTTGGTCGATGGTGGCGACTAGGTTGCCGTCAATCCCGGTGACGTTGCGGGTGTAGTTGGATGCGTCGGAGTTTTCGGCGATCCAATCTGGGGAGTCCCCGGACGCGTTGTCGTAGTGGTTGGTTTTGGTGCCTGCTCCGGTTCCGGTGGTGACGTAGCTGGCGAATCGCCCGGATGCGTCCAACGCCCAGGCGGTGGTGGTGCCGTTTTGGGTCATCGACCGGACCAGGTCGTTGGTGTAGTAGCTGTTGGTGACGTTCCCGCCGCTGCTGTTGGGGGTGTCGGCGGCGGGCAGGGTGGTGATCCGTCCGAATGCGTCGTATACCAGGCCGGTGTCGGTGCCGGAGGGTTGTAGGCGGTCGGCGGTGTCGTAGCTGTGGGTGGTGCTGCTGGTTGGGGTCGTGGTTTGGCAGGTGTCGTTCCAGTACGGGGAGCTGGTGGGGTTGTACACAGCTTGGCTGGTGCGGTTGGAGTTACTATCGAACCCGTAGGTGCGGACATAGCAGCCCTGCGATGCGGTGCCGTCGGTGGCCTTGATCAGGCGACCCGCTTTGTCGTAGGCATATCCGGTGACGCGTGTGTAGCTGCCTGCACCTGCGGAGATGTCGAGGGTCTGGCGGCCCTGGGCGTCCGGCATCGTGTACTCGTCCAGCCAGATCCGACCAGCGTTGATGTTCAACCGCTCCTTGGTGAATCCTGCGGCGTCACGCACGATGGTCGTGGTCATCCCGTTGGGCAAGGATTGCCTGTTCAGGTTCCCATCGGCGTCGTAGGTTGCGGTGATCGTGCCCAACCCGGTCACGGTTTCGGAGGTTGCTTGGTCGCGGTACTCCCCGTTCTGGTTGTAGGTGTAGCTGGTGGTGCCGTGAGCGTCTTTGATGCTGGCGACGCGCCCGGCGGTGTCGTAGCTCGTGGTGACGGTGTTGGCGTTGTTGCCCGTCGCGGTGGTGTTCTCGGTGTAACCGGTGACGTTCCCGAAGTCGTCGTACGACGTTGACGACGCCGTCGCTGACTGGGTGGCTATCGCGGCTGCGGATACACCGGTCGCCAGGCCGGTGCTCGCGTCGTAACTGGTCGTCACGGTCGGCACCGCGGCCCCCAGACCACCGGTCGTCGAATTAGTCACGGGGTCGTTGCCGTACCCGGAGTCACTGTAGGTGACCGTGGATGTCTTGGTCTTGGTGGCACCGCTGGAATCAGCGACCGAGGTGGTGGTGCTGGTCGCCCGGCCCAGGTAGTCGTAGTTACTGATTCGGGTCGTCGGGATCCCCGGAAGGCCGGAAACCCCCGGTTGCGCTGCGGGTCCGGTGGTGCAGGTCAGGCCGACCCAGGCCGGTTTGTTCCCACACGCGGAGTCGGCGGCGTTGGTACCGGCGGTGTAGTACACGGTGTCGGTCGTTCCCGCGTCCGAGCCGCTGGACTTCGGTTGACGTGACTCGATGGAGGCGCCAGTGGTCGCGTCGTACCGGGTGATGGTCTGAATATTCAAACCGGAGGGATCAACGCTGACTCGCATCGGTGAGCGGAACGTCCACCCGGTAGCGTCGCTACTCGACAGGGCGTACTCGGTGGTCGTCACGACGGGGTCCTCTTCATGGACCGTGCCTGCGTCGTCGATCCACTGCGCGGAGCTGGTCGATGAGACCGGTAGGTGCAACACCCCACCAGCGGGGTGAGCTGTCTCGCTGCCCGTGTCATAGGTGGTGTGGGTGTGGTCGCGGAACAGCTCCCCATCGCTGGTGGTGGACTCCCACCGGGCCGGGCCATAGGTGTCAGTCAGGTCGCCGACCCCGTTCGCGTCGTAGCTGTAGGTGTTCGTAGTTGACAGCATCATCGCAGCGGCCTGGGTGGAGTACCCCATGTATAAATCATTATCGATGGCGTTCAACGCCCTGTTCCGGTTGGCGGCGGTCAACGACCGGACCACATTGCCGTGGCTGTCGTAATCAGTGGTGGTGATATTCCACCCGGACGCGTCCGTACCCGCATAGTCCGCGGTGTTCACTGTCCGCCCGTCAGCGTTCAGGTACGACACGCTCGCCCCGCGCAGGTCAGTGCTGGACGCGGCGTGCCCGGGGGAGAACACCGCGGTCCCGGTCACCGGAGGGGTGGCTTGCGCCCAGGCCGCGATCGCGGCGCTGCTCAGATCGGGCCGGTACGCCGGGTTCGCCGCGTCGGCCGCGGTCGGTACCCCATACACGACCGTCGTGGTCTGCGTACCACCGCCATTAGCTGAGTTGTGCGTCCGCGACACCGCCGTCAACCGGCCCATGCCGTCGTAGCCGAACTGGTAGCCCGCTAAACCGGGTGGGGTGATCGCGGACAGGCGCCCGTTGCTGTCGTAGCTGTAGCTACTCGCTCGCACCGGCGACCCGCACGATGTGGAGGCGCCGGCGGTGCCGTTGCGTGGGTCCCACTCCTGGGACAACCGGTTGCTGGAGTCGTAGCTGTAGCAGGCAATCGCGATCGACAACGCCGCACCCGCATCGAAACTGTCCAGGACGACCTTGGTCAGGTGCCCGTTACTGTCATACGACAAGTCCAACGCCTGACACCCTGCGGCCCAACTGGCCGCGCAGTTCGCACCCGCCGGCTGCGGGGCCAGCATTCGCGTCGGTCGACCCGACCCGTCATAGGTGTACGTCGTCGTTTGAGCCGATCCCGGCTGGGTCACCGAGGACACGGTGTAGGCGTGCGCCGCGGTCGGTGACGCCGCCGCGCCGTACCCACCCGACGGGGCGGCGAACAGGGTGGAGTTGCCGTCCAGGTCGCGGATCGTCCATGACACCGGGCCATTCGTGCCACCGCTGCCCGCGGTCAGCGTGTACCCATCGCTGGCGTCGTCACCGGTGGCCAGGTAGGTGCCGGCGGCGTTTTTCGCGAACGTCACCAACGACCCGCGCGACCCCGCCGCCACGACCGAGGTCCCGCGGTCCGACAGCCCGGTCCAGTCCGATCCGGCCGAGTCCACTCCGAGCGCGGTGGTCCAGCCCGTCCCGAAGATGCTGGCCTTGCCGGTCGCGGTGTCGCCTGCCCGGGTCGGTGCCAGGGTGTTGAACGTGCGGGATATCGACAACACCGCCGCTGCACCTGACAGGTTTGCATCGGAACCTGAAATCGTCAGGTTCCCCGTGAGCAAGTCCAGCAAACCGTCGCCCAGAGACGTGGACGCGTCCGTGTTCGCAGTACCCAACCGGTCAACCGTGACCGTCGGTGCCGCCGCATCCGCAACGCATTTCTCGCTACCCCCGCCGGAGACGTAGTAGCACGGCGCCACCATCACCGATCCGTCGTTACCCAAAGTGGTCCCGGCGTCCCATACCAGTGACGGCGCGACCCACCCGTTGCTGCTGGACCCGCCCGTCGAGACCGGCCACGACCCGATGCCCGCACCAGCATTGGTGACCTGCGCGACCGGGATATCAGTCCAAGAGTCAGCGGGCGCGCGCCGGTACCTCCACTTCACTGACACATAACTACCCGGAGCACGACCAGAAAGGGTCACGTACTTCGTGGAGGCCGCCCCGGTGACCGGGGACGTCGCCGCGACCCCGACACCGAAGGAGAGCGTTTTGGTGTCAGAGATGTTCCCCGAGGAGGCGTACGCCTGCACATACACCGTGTGCCACCCATCGGCCAACCCCGCCAACGTCGCCGTCCCGGTCGCGTTGTTCGCCACGTTGATCAGCTTCGGGCTCGACATCGACGGATCATCGACCGCATACCGATACTGAGTGACCGGGTACCCCGCCGGGCCCGACGAACTCGCCGACAAACCCACACTCGCCCCGGTCGCAGCCCACGAGTTACTCAACCCCGACACTGACACAGACGGGGTCGTCACCGCAGGTGGCGGGGTCGAGGTGAAGTACCCCTGCACATCGACATACAAATCCGGCGACCCACCAGAAGACCACACGGAGAAGGTCCCGTCCGAACCCAGCTTCGCGGGGTCTGTTGGATTCTTTGTGTAAGTGGCATTGGCTAGTTCAGACCTAGGCGGTCGCCGTAGGTCAGGGACAGGACGTTCAGGATGTTCTTCCACCCGGCGATCTGCCCGGTGGGGTTGGGCCGGTT
>NZ_LVCF01000047.1 GCF_001594145.1 Branchiibius sp. NY16-3462-2
CACCACGCGCGACCTGCTCAGCGCTCATACCCTGCGACAACAACCGCAACGCCCGACGACGCTCTGCAGACAAATCTCGCAACACAACCTCCACGGTTCGTGTTGCACCCACCGCCTGAACCAGCCGAGTTGCGCGGTAGATCCCGTTCCAAAGTAGGTAAGTCAGGCAGCGATCGCCGGTTCGGGTCCCGGGCCGTACTGGTTGGGTCCCTGGCTCTCACCCACGCAGAAGATGACCAGCACGATGGTCCCGATGATCGGGATGAAGTGCAGCCACCACCACCAGCCGGTGCGTCCGACGTCGTGCAACCGGCGCACCGTCACGGCGATGAACGGGGCGATCAGCGCCAGCGCAAAGAGCCCCAGGAGCAGCACGATGATCGCGCCGGGGGCCTTGCTCTCATCGAACGCGCCCTGCGCTGCGCCCAGCACCGCGTCCACGATGAACCACAGCAACGCGAACCACCAGAACTCGGCTTTACCCGCGCGGCCGGACAACGTGAATTACTTGCTGAAGCAGGTGCGGATCGCCTGGGAGAATGACATGACCGAATTATGGTGGCAGTCACGTGGTGGAATCGGGAGATGCCGATCAACGCCGACACCGTGTCCGCCATCCGCGCCCTCGCCGACCGCGCGGAACACGCGGACGGGGTAGCGCCCTTCTCGGAGGCGACCCGGCTGGCGCTGCCGGATGCCACCCCCGACCACGCCCCCGCAGGTACGCCGATCGCGCACCTGACCTTCGACCCCACCGAGCAGCTGCTGGCGGCCGGGATCGTCCTGCCGGACGGCAGCGCAGAACTGGTCGTCGACCCGGAGCACCGCCGCAAGGGTTTGGGCACGGAGTTGCTGTCACGCATCCTGAGCCAGCATCCCGACGCACACGTCTGGGCGCACGGCGATCTGCCCGGTGCCCACCCGCTGGCCACCGCGGCCGGCCTGCGCCGGATCAGGACCCTGCTGAAGCTCGCCCGACCGGTCGACGGTGATCCTGAAATCACCGATCCTGCTGTGCCGCAAGGTTTTTCGTTGACAACCTTTGACACCGACCGAGATGCGGAGGATTGGTTGGCCCTGAACAAGACCGCCTTCGACTACCACCCCGAGCAGGGCCGGATGACGATGGCTGATCTGCAGCAGCGCATCGCCGAGCCGTGGTTCGATCCACACGGCCTGCTGCTACTGCGTGATGGCGAAGGCCGCCTGGCCGCATCGCACTGGACCAAGATTGAACCCGCCGAGCCCGCCGAAGGGGAGGTCTACGTGGTCGCTGTCGACCCGGCGTACCAGGGGCACGGCCTGGGCAAGTTCATCACCGCAGCGGGGCTGGCCCACCTGCGCGACAAGGGAGTTGACCGCATCTCTTTGTACGTCGAGGGGGACAACGACGCGGCGCTGGCGACCTATCGCGGACTGGGTTTCACCCCCGCGGCGGTCGACGAGCAATACGCCCGCTGACATGGCCACGACCGCCTGACACGATAGGGACCATGTCGACCGAACCGTCTGCCAGCGAAGCGTCCCTCACCCGGCTCTCGCAGCGGGTCCAGCATCGAGCGCGCGGTGCCAACGGCCGGTTCATCAGAGTCGCAACCCCAGTCGTGCAACCAGGCGACACCGATCTGCCCGACGACCGGTTCCTCGACCGGGAGATCTCCTGGCTGCAGTTCAACGAGCGGGTCCTGCAGTTGGCCCAGGATCCGGGCGTTCCGTTGCTCGAACGCGCCCGGTTCCTCGCGATCTTCGCCAGCAACCTGGACGAGTTCTTCATGGTGCGGGTGGCCGGCCTGAAGCGCCGCATCGCCACCGGCCTCGCGGTGCGCTCCGCGTCCGGTCTGGAGCCGCGCGAGGTGCTGGATGAGATCTCCCGCGCTGCCCACCAGTTGATGGACGCACACGCCGGCGTCTTCCAGGTGCACATCCGCCCGGCACTGGCCGATGAGGGGGTGCGCATCCTGCGGCCGGACGAGTTGACCGAGACCGATCGTGAGCACCTGTCCACTCTCTTCCGCCAGCAGATCTATCCGGTGCTGACGCCGCTGGCGGTCGACCCGGCGCACCCGTTCCCCTATATCTCCGGCCTGTCGCTGAATCTCGCGGTGATCCTGATCAACCCCAAGACCGAGCGGGAGCACTTCGCCCGGGTCAAGGTCCCCCCGTTGCTGCCGCGACTACTCAGGTTGCCGACCGCCGAGGGCGACGACGACCTCTACGACGCACGGTTCGTCACCCTCGAGGACGTCATCGCCGAGCACCTGCAGCACCTCTTCCCCGGGATGGAGGTGCGCGAGCACTTCACCTTCCGGGTCACCCGCAACGAGGACCTGGAGGTCGAGGAGGACGACGCCGAGAACCTGCTCACCGCGCTGGAGAAGG
This sequence comes from Branchiibius sp. NY16-3462-2, assembly GCF_001594145.1. Lineage (GTDB taxonomy): Bacteria > Actinomycetota > Actinomycetes > Actinomycetales > Dermatophilaceae > Branchiibius. Next base: position 2,380 of record NZ_LVCF01000047.1, read on the forward strand.
AACTCACCCGGCGCCGGTTCGGTCCGCCGGTCCGCCTCGAGGTCGCCGACGACATCGATGACCACGTCCTGGACCTGTTGGTCCGCGAACTCGGTGTCCACGACGGTGAGGTGTACCGACTGCCCGAGCCGCTGGACCTGACCGGCCTCAACGTCGTGGCCGACCTGGACCGCAGCGAGTTGCGCTGGCCGCCGTTCGTGGCGATGACCCACCCCGACCTGGCGCCGGTCGAGCGGTCCAGCCAACCGGACGTCCTGGCCGCGATGCGCCGCGGGGACGTGCTGCTGCACCACCCCTACGACTCGTTCTCCACCTCGGTGCAGGCCTTCCTGGAGCAGGCCGCCGCCGACCCCCAGGTGCTGGCCATCAAACAGACGCTCTACCGCACGAGCGGCGACTCCCCCATCATCGACGCCCTCATCGACGCCGCCGACGCCGGCAAACAGGTCCTGGCCGTCGTCGAGATCAAGGCCCGCTTCGATGAGGAGAACAACATCTCCTGGGCCCGGAAGCTGGAGCGCGCCGGTGTCCACGTCGTCTACGGGATCGTGGGGCTGAAGACGCACGCCAAACTGTCGATGGTCGTGCGCCAGGAGGGCGATACCCTGCGCCGCTACTGCCATGTCGGCACCGGCAACTACAACCCGAAAACCGCTCGCCTTTATGAAGACCTGGGTCTGCTGACCTGCGATCCGGAGGTCGGTGAGGACCTGTCACGCCTCTTCAACCAGTTGTCGGGCATGGCCCCACGCAGCAAGTTCAAGCGACTGCTGGTTGCCCCGCGCTCGATGCGCAACGGCCTGGTCGAACAGATCGATCGCGTCATCGCGGCCAAGCGGGAAGGCAAGGACGCGCGGATCCAGTTCAAGATCAACTCATTGGTCGACGAGCAGATCATCGACGCGCTCTACCGCGCCTCCCAGGCCGGTGTCCCGGTGGACATCTTCGTCCGCGGCATCTGCGCCATCCGTCCCGGCGTCGACGGACTGTCCGAGACCATCCGGGTGCGCTCGGTGCTCGGCCGCTTCCTGGAACACTCCCGGATCTTCCGGTTCGCGGTCGAGGGCGAGGGCGATGTCACCTACATCGGTAGCGCCGACATGATGCACCGCAACCTGGACCGGCGCGTCGAGGCGTTGGTGCGGATCAGTTCACCCCGGCACCTCAGCGAACTGGCCGGCCTGATCGACAACGGCATGTCCGATGCCACCTCCTCGTGGCACCTCGGTGGCGACGGGTTGTGGGAACGACACAATCTGGCACCGGACGGCCAGCCCCTCGCTGATCTGCAGGCGGGGCTCATCGCGGAGTACAGCAAGCGCCGCCGCCGGGCCCGTCGCCGGTGACCGCGCAGACCGATCGCCCCCGCATCGTCGCCGCGGCAGGAACCCTGCTGTGGCGCCGGGTCGACCACTCCGCGGGTATCGAGGTCGCGCTGGTGCACCGGCAGCGGTACGACGACTGGTCCTGGCCCAAGGGCAAGCTCGACCCGGGTGAGGGCTGGGTCGAGGCTGCGGCCCGCGAGACCCGTGAGGAGACCGGCCTGCGACCCCGCGTCGGGGTGCCCCTGCCCAAATCGGTGTATTCGATGCCCCGCGGCGGCGTCAAAGAGGTCCGCTACTGGGCCGCGCAGTCGGTAGCCGGCAAAGGGCGACTGACGCACGAAGTCGACGAAGTGGCCTGGTTGAGCCCGCGCGCCGCCCGCGAGCGCCTCTCCTACGAGCGGGACGCCCGGCAGTTACAGGCGCTGTTGGAAGCCGACGGACGAGGTGAGTTGGAGACCTGGCCGTTCATCGTCGTACGCCATGGGGAGTCGGTCGGACGCAAGCACTGGAACGGGCGGGACATCGACCGTCCCCTCGACGGTGAGGGGCGCGACCAGTCCCGGCGACTGGTCGGGGTGTTATCGGCGTACGCCGTGCCTCGCGTGATCAGCTCCCCCGCCAAGCGCTGCATGGGCACAGTGCGCCCCTTCGCCGGTAGCCAACACCTTCCCATCGAGCGGCGAAAACGCTTGTCCGAGGAGGGTTTCGAGGCCAACCCGGGCCGCGCGGGCGCGATCGCCAAGCACCTCCTGGACCGAGGGGCGACGGTTGCGGTCTGTACTCACCGGCCGGTGCTGCCGGCGATCCTGGACGTACTCGCCGACCGCGCGCGAGCCGACTCGACAGCGCAGCGCACCCTGCGGGAACTAGCCACCGATGTCGCCGCCGATGCGATGGACAAGGGCGAAGCACTGATCTGCCACGTCGCCGGGGCCGGGGACGCTGCCGTGGTCGTCTCGGTCGAGCGCAATCGCCCGGCGCACACGCCTTGACTCTTCCTTGACCATCCGTTCAACGAGACCTCACTCACAGGCCGCCTAGCTGACATCAAGGCGCCGCGATTCATTCATTCTCCGTTCACCTTTCGCACCGGATCTGGTCACCCGCCATCCCTACCGTCAGGTCACGACGCCGGGTTCCACCACGCCCGTCGCCGGCAGCGCACGGTCGACACGCCCGTGCCGACCTAGAGAGGTAACTGACTTGAAGATCACCCGCATCGGTCGCGCCGGGAGCGTGGCCGTCGTCGCCGCCCTCGCCCTGGCCGCCTGTGGCAGCGCGAGCAACGACACCAACACCAGCGCCGCCCCCGGCGGCACCGGCACTGGCACCGGTGGCGGAGCCAGCGACTGCTTCACCGGCACCCTGAAGGGCGAGGGTTCCACCGCCCAGGGCAACGCGATGGACCAGGCGATCGCCAGCTTCGGGCAGAAGTGCTCCGGCGCCAAGGTCTCCTACAACGGCACCGGGTCCGGCGCCGGTGTGACTGCGTTCATCGCCAAGAATGCCGACTTCGCCGGTTCCGACTCCGCGCTGAACGCTGACAAGGGTGAGCCCGACAAGGCCAAGGCCGCGTGCGGCTCCGAGGCCTGGAACATCCCGATGGTCACCGGCCCGATCGCCGTCGCCTTCAACGTCAAGGGCGTCGACAAGCTGAACCTGACCGCCAGCACGATCGCGAAGATCTTCAGCGGCGCGATCACCAAGTGGAATGACCCGGAGATCGCCAAGGAGAACTCCGGTGTCTCCCTGCCCGACACCGCGATCAGCGTCTTCTTCCGCTCGGACTCCTCCGGCACGACGGACAACTTCACCAAGTACCTCAACACTGCGGCCAAGGCCGACTGGCCGGCCGAGCACTCCAAGTCCTGGACCGGCAAGGTCGGCCAGGGCAAGGCCAAGAGCGCGGGTGTCAGCCAGGCGGTCGCGTCGACCGACGGTGGCATCGGTTACGTCGAGTGGTCCTACGCGATCACCAACAACCTGAAGATGGCTTCGGTCGACAACGGCTCCGGCCCGGTCGAGCTGACCGCGGACTCTGCGGGCAAGGCCGTCGCGGCCGCGAAGATCGATGGCAGCGGCAACGACCTCAAGCTGAAGCTGGACTACGCCACCAAGGAGGCCGGGGCCTACCCGATCATCCTGGTGACCTACGAGATCGTCTGCTCCAAGTACCCCAACGCCAGCACCGGCAGCGCCGTCAAGGCGTTCCTGAGCTACATGGCCAGCAACGACTTCCAGAGCACGCTGACCAAGGTTGGTTCGGCGCCGCTGCCGACCGACATCCAGAGCAAGGTCCAGACCGCGGTCGCCGCGATCTCCTGATCTAGCTGAGACAGGCCCGCGAAGTGCAAAAATGGCACCTCGCGGGCCTGTTCCCTAGGAGAGTTCATTTCCCATGAGTTCGATCACTGGCCGTTCGATCGTCGACGAAACCCCCGAGCCGGGAGGGCGTTCGCCGCTTGACGGTGACAACGCCTCGACCGGCCGGCTCGGGGACAAGGTCTTCGCGTTCCTGTCCACCGGCGCCGGGGTCACCGTCGTGGCGTTGGTCATCGCGATCGGACTGTTCCTGCTGTGGCAGGCGATCCCCGCGCTGCTGAAGAACCACGCGAACTTCCTGACCTCCACCGACTGGGTGACCTCACCGCCCGGCAGCATGAGCTTCGGTATCGCCTCGCTGCTGTGGACCACGGTGGCGACGTCCGCCGTCGCCCTGGTGATCGCCGTACCGTTCTCCATCGCGGTCGCGCTGTTCCTGACCCACTACGCGCCCAAGTGGCTCGCCCGCCCGGGTGCGGCGCTGATCGACCTGCTGGCCGCCGTACCGTCGATCGTCTACGGGTTGTGGGGTCTGCTGATCGTGGCGCCCTGGTCGGAGCCGTTCCAGAACTTCCTGGCCGACAAGCTCGGTTGGATCCCCATCTTCGCGCCGGTCGCAGGCGTGTCCGGCGGTACCACCATCTTCCTGGTGGGTGTCGTGCTGGCGATCATGATCCTGCCGATCATCACCGCCGTCTCCCGCGAGGTGTTCGCCCAGACGCCGACCACCCACATCGAAGGCGCGCTGGCGCTCGGCGCCACCAAGTGGGAGATGATCCGCACCGCGGTCCTGCCGTTCGGCAAGCCCGGCGTCATCAGCGCCTCCATGCTCGGCCTGGGCCGGGCCCTCGGTGAAACCATCGCCGTGCTCTACATCGTCTCCTCGCTGCCGGTCGGCGCGAAGTGGACGGCCTCTCTGTTCAACGGCGGTGAGACGTTCGCCTCCAAGATCGCCAATGACGTCTCCGAGTTCGGAACCCCGCTGCAGACCGGCGCCTACATCGCGGCCGGCCTGGTGCTGTTCATCCTCACGTTCCTGGTCAACGCCATCGCGCGGATCATCATCGAGCGCCGGAAGGCGTTCAGCGAATGACCGCCCAGCGCCGATCACTTCGATTCGCAGACAGCCGATGAGTAAGGACGAACCAATGGCTGCCATCTCCTCCGACGCTGTCCGCCCCAAATCGAGCATCGACCTCAGCCCGAAATCGGGCAGTCGTGCCGCGAAGAACGTCATCGCGACCTCCGTGATGTGGGGTGCCTTCCTCCTTGCCCTGGTGCCGCTGGCCTGGATCTTGTGGATCGTGCTGTCCCGCGGTCTGCACGTGATCCTGAGCCCGACCTGGTGGATGAAGGACCAGTCGGGTGCGGGTGCCCCTGCCTTCGACACGAACGTCCGCGGTGGCCGGCACGCCATCATCGGCACCCTGATCATGTCGGGAGTTACCGCGGTCATCGCCATCCCGATCGCCGTCCTGACCGCGATCTATCTGGTCGAATACGGCCGCGGCAAATTGGCCCGCGCGGTCAGCTTCATGGTCGACATCCTGTCCGGTGTGCCGTCCATCGTCGCCGCGTTGTTCCTCTACGCGGTGTGGGTGACCACCTTCGGTCTTTCCCTGATCCCGGTCGTGGCGTCCCTCGCCCTGGTGTTGCTGATGATCCCGGTCGTCACCCGCTCCACCGAGGAGATGCTCAAGCTGGTTCCCAACGAGTTGCGCGAGGCGTCCTACGCGCTCGGTGTGCCCAAGTGGAAGACCATCACCCGGATCGTGTTGCCCACCTCGTTGTCGGGCATCATCACCGGCGCCCTGCTGGGTCTGGCCCGGGTCATGGGCGAGACGGCGCCCTTGCTGCTCCTTGCGGCCTACACGCAGTACCTCAACCAGGACCCGTTCAGCGGGTCGATGGCCGCCCTGCCGACGATGATCAACTCGCAGCTGGCCAACATCAACGTGCCGATAGCCGCCGACCGCGTGTGGGGCGCCGCCTGCACCCTGATCGTGCTGGTGCTGGCCATCAACCTTCTCGGCCGGTTCGTCGGCCGATTCGCCAAAGTCAAGAACTGAGCTAGGAAGCACTCATGGCAAAACGCATCGACGTCAAAGACCTCAACGTCTACTACGGCGACTTCAAAGCCGTCGAGGGTGTCACGATGACGATCGAGCCCCGCTCGGTCACCGCGTTCATCGGCCCGTCCGGCTGCGGGAAGTCCACGTTCCTTCGCACCCTGAACCGGATGCACGAGGTCATCCCGGGCGCGCACGTCGAAGGATCGGTCATGCTCGACGACCAGGACCTCTATGCCCCCGGTGTCGACCCGGTCGGCGTACGCCGCACGGTCGGCATGGTCTTCCAGCGCCCCAACCCCTTCCCCACCATGTCTATCAAGGACAACGTCACCGCCGGTCTTCGCCTCAACGGGATCAAGGACAAGAAGAAGCTCGCAGAGGCGACCGAGGAATCGCTGCAGGGCGCCGGGCTGTGGGACGAGGTCAAGGACCGTCTCGACAAGCCGGGCGCCGGGTTGTCCGGCGGCCAGCAGCAGCGGCTGTGCATCGCGCGGGCGATCGCCGTCAACCCGCAGGTGCTGCTGATGGACGAACCGTGCTCAGCGCTGGACCCGATCTCGACGCTGACCATCGAGGACCTGGTGACCAAGCTGAAGGACGACTACACGATCGTCATCGTCACCCACAACATGCAGCAGGCCTCGCGGGTCTCGGACAGGACGGCGTTCTTCAACCTCGCTGCCACCGGCAAGCCGGGCAAGTTGATCGAGATGGACGACACCCAGACGATTTTCAACAACCCGACGGAGAAGGCGACGGAGGACTACATCTCCGGTCGCTTCGGGTGACGACGCAGCGTGCAGCGCAGGTTGTCGACGAGGCGTAAGCCGAGTCGGCGGCCGTAGCGGAGCGCAAGGAGTCGACCAGTTCAATTCGGTTAAAGGACAACGGTCAGGGCAGCGGCAGGTCGCCGACCTTCTTGGTGTCGGTGGCGCCCACGTGCACTTTGCCCTTGCCGTCGCATTCGGCCCGGTGCTCGCGGGCTTCCTCACGGGCCTTGTCCCGTGACCGGCGGGCCCGGCCGCGCCAGTCGCAACTGGTGCAGTAGCCGAACGTGAAACTGCCGACGTCCTGAGCCGGCGGGTCATCCTTCGCCTTGCCCTTCAGCGGCAGCTCGACGACTTCGTGCTCGCTGCCACCCTTCCTCCCCTTGGAACTGCTCCCCTTTGCCACAGCAGCATCATGCCTCGCAGGACTGCGCCACGACTACGTGGGTCACGTGACCCACACCATGCTCGCCCGTTGGGAACATCTGGCCGGCACCAGCGGTTAGGGTGAGTGTGCGTCGGGCCGCGGCAGCCCCGGGTCCCAACATAAGCCGCTACGAGCGGCCTCGCGCCGTGAGGCGCTCCCGGCCCGACGCAGCTACTTTTAGTCCAGGCGCCCGTTACGCCAGGCCGCGGCACACCGCGTCAGATCCTGCGCCGTCGACAACAACGCCGCCGCACTACGGGTTTGCGCGCTCGCCAGGGTGTCATCGACCCCGTCGTGATCGTCGGCCCGGTGCGCCCGCCCGATCGAGATCACCCGGCAGAAGGCCGCGGCTCGCTCCAACGCGACAGCCAGGTCGCCATCGAACACTCCGGTCAGGATCGCGTCACTGAGCGTGACCATCGCGGCAGGATCGGGTGGTTCGGACGCGCCGGCGACCGCGTGGGACACCGACGCGTGCGCCAGACCGCTGCGGTAGTCGGCCGACAATTCCACCGGGTTGCGCTGCACCCACTCACGCAGTACGTACATCCGCCACAGGCACCCCGGCAGGCTCACCGCGGGTTGCGCCGACCACAAAGCGGCCACTGTCGACAGGCCAAGTTCGTCGACGAGATGGACCAGGCGGGTGGTCAGTTCGGGATCATGCTCGGCCCGCCCGGTCCCTACGAGCACCGCCGCGGTCTCATGGGCGACCTCACTGACATCTGCTGGGTCGACATTGCCGACGAAGGCATCGAACTTGCCAAGACCCGTCGGGGTCGGCCGGCGCGGTCGGCGCTCATCCTCGCTCACCACCTCAGGGTAAGTGATCGAATCTGTTGAGACCTTGGACCAGGATGATGGCTTGCCCAGAGTGGTCGGAGGCCAGCAGATCGACGTACCCGTCAATGCCCCAATCCCGGTCCCCCTGCGGGTCTGCGATCACCTGGCGCACCAACCAGGCCTCGGACTGCCGCTCGACCTGCAGGTACGACGAGTTACGGGCGTCCGCGTCCGTCACGATCTCCTCGTGCTCGGCGTAGTAGGCGCCCAGATCGGACCGCCAGGCCTCGGCGTCCATGACCGGCTCGACGGGCGGGTCGGTGAGGGCGGGCAGGTTGGCCTCTAACGCGAGCAGCCCGTCGACGTCCCGTCGGGCGGCCAGTTCGAGCCGACGCCACATCGCGTTGCGTACGCCGATCTCGAAAGCCTTCGTCGCGGTGAACCGTCGCGGGGGTGGCGGGGGCCCGCCGACCTGTGCGCCAGCCGCCTCGGAGGGATGCAGCAGGGCCTCCCACTCATCGAGCAGACTCGAGTCGGTCTGGCGCACGGTCTCTCCGAGCCACTCGATCACATCAGTCAGTTCAGGGGTCTTGCGCGCGTCCGGCACGGTGTCGCGCAGCGTCCGGTAGGCATCGGACAGATAACGCAGCACCACGCCCTCGGAGCGGCCGATCTGGTACTGGGCGATGAGATCGCCGAAGCTCCAGGCGTTTTCGTACATCTCCCGCACAACAGACTTCGGTGACAGCGCTTCCAGTGGCACCCACGGCTGGGCGGACCGGTAGGTCTCGAAGGCCGCTTCGAGCAGCTCGGCCAGCGGCTGGGGCCAACTGATCTCCTCCAGCAACTCCATGCGCTCGTCGTACTCGATGCCGTCGGCCTTCATCTGACCGATCGCAATGCCGCGGGCCTTGTGGCGTTGTGCCAACAGGATCGGTCGCGGGTCCTCCAGGATCGCTTCGATGACCGAGACCACATCAAGCGCGTAGTCCGGTGCCGTCTCGTCCAGCAGGTCCAACGCCGCCAGGGCGAACGGCGCCAGGGGCTGGTTCAGCGCGAAGCTGTCCTGCAGCGCGGTCACCAACTCCACCTGCCGGCCGTCGGCCAGGGGCTGGTCGAGTCGACGCACGACCCCACTGGCCAGCAGCTCGCGGTAGAGCGCGATCGCTTGCCGGGTCAACCGGACCTGTCGGCGGGTGTCCTCGTGGTTGTCGCGCAACAGTCTTCGGACCGCAGTAAACGGATCGCCCTCGCGGGCAATGAGATTCAGCATCATCGAGTGATTGATCTGCATCCGCGACTGCAGCGGCTCGGGCTCCGCGGCGACCAGTTTGTCGAACGTCTCCTCCGACCAGATCACTTCTCCCTCAGCGGGTTTGCTGCGCTGCACCTTGCGCAACTTCTTGGCGTCGTTGCCTGCGCGGGCCACCGCTCGCGCGAACTCGATGACGTGCTCCGGCGCCTGCACGATCACCGTTCCCGAGGTGTCGAAGCCAGCCCGGCCCGCGCGACCGGCGATCTGATGGAACTCACGGGCTTTGAGGATGCGCTGCCGCGACCCGTCGAACTTCGCCAGACCGGTGAAGACGACCGTCCGGATCGGCACGTTGATGCCGACACCGAGGGTGTCGGTTCCGCAGATGACCGGCAGCAATCCTTCCTGGGCCAGCTGCTCCACCAGACGGCGGTACTTGGGCAGCATCCCCGCGTGGTGCACGCCAATCCCGTGACGCACCAACTGATTCAGGGTCTTGCCGAAGCCGGCGTTGAACCGGAAGTCGACGATCCGGGCCGCGATCGCCGCCCGCTGCTCCTTCGTCGCGACCGGTGTGGTCAACAGGGACCGGGCCTGCTCCAGTGCCGCAGCCTGGGTGAAGTGCACGACGTACGCCGGGGCCTGGTCGGTCTTGATCAACTCCGCCAACAGCTCCGGCAGCGGCTCCACCGACCAGGCGTAGGACAGCGGCACCGGTCGATCGACCCCGGTGATGGTCGCGGTGGGACGACCGGTGCGGGCGGTGAGGTCCTCCTCGAAACGGGTCACGTCGCCGAGCGTCGCGGACATCAACAGGAACTGCGCCTGCGGCAACTCCAGCAGCGGCACCTGCCACGCCCAGCCTCGGTCCGGTTCGGAGTAGAAGTGGAACTCGTCCATGACGACCAACCCCACGTCCGCCGTACCCCCCTCGCGCAGAGCGATATTCGCGAGGATCTCGGCGGTGCAGCAGATGATCGGCGCGTCCGCGTTGACGGAGGCGTCGCCGGTGATCATGCCGACGTTGTCCGCACCGAAGATGCTGACCATCTCGAAGAACTTCTCGGAGACCAGTGCCTTGATCGGCGCGGTGTAGAAGCTGACCCGGTCCGCGGCCAGCGCCATGAAGCACGCCGCCTGCGCCACCAGTGACTTACCGGATCCCGTCGGGGTCGCCAGGATCACGTTGGCGCCGCTGAGTAGCTCCAGCACCGCCTCCTCCTGGTGGGGGTACGGCGTGAGGCCGCGCTCGCGCACCCAGGCCGTGAACACGGCGTACAGCGCATCGGGATCGGCAGGTGACGGGATCGCGTCGGTGAGGGTCATCACCACCCATCATCCCTTCCCACGTGGTGCAACCCCGATCTGGTCGCGCCGGTCCGCCAGATAGGCGCGTAGCCGCAGCGCCGCCGGGGACAGGGTGGCGGGGTCGGCGCACACCAGCGCGATCTGGCGTCGGTACGTGCCGCCGGCGAGCGGGATCTCGACCAGCCCCTCATGGCGGAGTTCAGCCGGCGGCAGCAGGGCGACGCCCAGACCCTGGGCGACGAGGGCGCGCAGCGTCTCGATCTCGCTGCCCTCGAAAATGATCCGGGGTCGGAACCCCGCGGCCAGGCACCACTGATCGGCCAACCGACGCACGGAGTACGTCGTGGGGCCGGCGATGAATGCTTCGTCGGCGAGTTCGGCGATGCGCACGCTGCGTCGTTTCGCCAGCCGGTGACGGGCACCCACGTTGAGTTGGAGGTATTGGTAACCGAGGGGGACGACATCGAGGTCGTCCGGTGGCGGAGTGACGATCGCCAGGTCCAGACGGCCGTCGCGCACCTCATCGAGCATGGCGCCGCCGTGACCCTGGTGCAGGATCAGCCGCACCCGCGGCGCTTCGGCGTAGAACCCGGCCAGCAGCGCAGGTGTGCTGCGCGGGCCGACGGTGAGGGGGAAGCCGAAGCGGACCAGGCCGGACTCCGGATCTGCCTCGCCGCGCAGCCGGGCGAACTCCCGATCCAGGTCATCCAGGACGCGGCTCAGTCCCGGCAGCAGGCTGCGGCCCGCAGGGGTGAGAGCCATCCCGCGTCCGTGCGGCTGCACCAGGGCCTGCCCGAGCACGCGTTCGAGAGTCTTGATCCGGCGGCTCATCGTGGACTGGGGGATGCCGAGTTCCGCGGCGGCGCGGGTGATGTGGCCTTGTTCAGCGGCAGCCTTGAACGCGGCCAGCTCCGGTGCCAACGTCGTCAACTCATCCACTTGCTGATGATATCGGTGCCATTCCATCATTGGACGGAACGACCACCACCGGGGTACACCAGAACGGTGAGCAACCAGGACCTCTTCACCCGCGGGTCGGCGCCCTACCGGCGGCTGATGATCGCCGTGTTCCTGGTCGGCATCGCGATCTTCCTGATGATGTACAACACCCAGGGCCTGCTGCCGCAGATCGCCGCGACCTACGGCAGTTCGGAGACCGATGCCAGTTGGACCGTGTCGGCGACGACACTGGGGATGGCGATCGGTTTCATCCCGCTGAGCACCGTGGCTCTGCGCCGCGGCTACTTCGTGAAGATGACCGCGTTCCTGCTGGCCGCGACCGCCGTCGGTCTGCTCGTCCCCTTCGCACCGACGCTCGGCTGGTTGATCGCCGGCCGCTTCGCCCAGGGCTTCCTGATCTCCGCGGTGCCCGCGGCTGCCCTGGCCCTCATCGCTCACCGCGTGGACCCGATCGCCGTTGTCGACGCGACCGGAATCTACCTGGCAGGCAACACGATCGGTGGATTGTTGTCCCGCGTGCTGCCGGGCCTGTTGACCGATGTGGCCAACTGGCAGGTCGGCCTGTTCGTGATGAGTGCGGTGTGCTTGGTGTGCGGAGTTCTCCTACTCTTCCTGCGCCCCAAGCCGCAGCCGGGCACGGACGGGCCGGTCGTCGTACCGGGAGCCGACGTGCGGATGCGGCAGGCCGCGCGGGACTCGCTGCGCACCCCCGGCGTGTGGGTCTGGTGCGCCACCGGCGCACTGCTGATGTGCTGCTTCGCCGCCGCATACACCGCCCTCGGAGTGCGCGTGCAACAGGCGCCGTTCAACCTGTCCGCGGGGCAGGCCGGCGCGATCTTCCTGCTCTACGTGATCGGCACCATCGCTACCGCGCGCACCCGGGTGGTGGTCAGCAGGTACGGCGCTCGCCGGACGGTGCTGGGTGCCATCGCCCTGCTCGTGGTCGGGTTCGCGTTGACGTTGTCCGGGTCATTGCTGGTGATCCTGATCGGAGTCGCGATCATCACGGGCGCGTTCTTCATCGGCCACACGACAGCTTCCAGCAGCGTGTCGTTGCTCGCGCCTCCGCACGCCCGGTCGACCGCGTCAGCGCTCTACCTGACGGCGTACTACGTCGGCAGCAGTATCGGATCCACCGGCTCCACGACGCTGTTCGTGCACGACGGGTGGGCGGCGGTGGTGATCGGCGCCGTCGCAGCGCTGGCCGTTGCCGCCGGGCTGCATCTGCACGCGTCGCGCAAGACGGTCTCCGTCGTCGCCGCCCAGCATCACATCACGGCGAACTGATCACTGCGTCCGTGCTGTTGGGCGCGAACTGGGGTAGTGCGTGACTGAGCCAGAGCAGCGCGTGCGGGTAGGCGGCCATCCACACGGAGAACCGGTGTCCTGCATCCGGATAGGTCACCGAGGTCACCGCCATCGGGGGCTTGGCGTACTTCACGAACTGCTGGCTGCGGGGCCCCGAGAGAGTGTCCTTGCCGGAGACCTCGATCCAGACCGAGATCGGCGGCGAGTGGTGCTCGGCGGTTGCCAGCACGTTGTACTTCGCGGGCGTCTTCTTGAACGGGCGCCACTTGCCCCACAGCGGTTGGAAGTATCCGCCGAGAACGATGGCAGCGCCGTACGTCTGAGGATGCAGGGTGGCCGCCATGATCGCGCACCAGGCGCCCGCGCTGTACCCGATGGTCGCCCAGCCGTTGCGATCAGCGGAAGCCCGGAAGTGCTGCACGATCCACTCCGGGATCTCCTTGGTGAGCCAGGTTTCCATTTCATACCGGCCGCCACCGTTCACGCACTCAGTGTCGAGCCCGCCCGGTGTCACCTCCGGGGAGACGACGATGGCCTGGTTGAGTTCATGCTCGGCGGCCAACTGACCGATCGTCTCGCCCAGGTGAGCCACCTTGAACCACGAGTTGTCGGTGGCCGGAATCCCCTGGAATGCCTCGATGACCGGGAAGGTGCGGGTCTGCTGTGCGGGATTGGTGTACGCCTGCGGCAACCAGACCTTGACCTCGCCGACCGCGCCATCGCCACGGCCGGGGATCTGCACGGTGACCTCCTGGCCACCCTGACCCGGGTCGGCTATGAGGTGCAGCGAGGCCTGTTCGTGCTTGCGCTCAGCGCCGTAGCGATCCTCGGCGGTGCGGTTCGTGGCGGCCTCTTGCGCGGGGTTGAAGTTGCGCACCGCCATTCCCGCCTGCTCCACGGTCCCCGCCGGCAGGCCGTTGCCGACCAGGTCGTTGCCGAGGTCGGCCCAGTCCGCGTACCAGTCGTTCTGGGCGTTGAGGGTGGCGGCGACCGCGAGGACCGCGAGGGCACAGGTCACGACCTGGGCAACAAGCCGGATGACGAAGGTGAGGGGATTGCGTTTGGTCAGTTGGACCCCCAGCACCACTGATCCGATGATGGCCAGAATCGCCACGATCCAGCACAGCGCAACCAGTGCGCCACTATCCGGTTCCACGTTGACCGCCCTTCCGCGTCGCGGACAGCGTGCCTCGTTGATCTGGACGTTTCCTGGACGTCTGCTGTGGGCGCTTCCAGGCTGTTGTCTGCGCCTGGAGTGCCGCCTCAAGTGCCGCCTCGATTGTGCCCGTACGACGTGCGCCGACTACGCTGGCCCGGCACGGTGAGCGGCGCTGGGAGCCCGCGATCGCCGTACGGGCCTCTAGCTCAATTGGCAGAGCTGCGGACTTTTAATCCGTAGGTTCCGGGTTCGAGCCCCGGGGGGCCCACCCTCAGTGTTTCATCAACGAATTCAAGTGGAGGCTGAGACTCCATGCCTGGCTACGTCCATGTGACCGGCGCCCTGGTGGGGTTTCCGGAGAGACCTTTCCCTATCTGCTTCATATCCCCGGTCGGCCTGACTCTCGAGGCGGAGGTTCTGGAAATCGCGAAGATCTCGGATGCGGACGGGCGATGGAGTCTGCTGCTCACGCCGAACGCGAAGTACAACATCTCCGTGCTCACGTATCCCGATCGAGTCTTCCTCGGATCCACCGAGATATCTACATCGGACAGCCCTCTGCGTGGCGTTGAAATTCAGGTCGACCCCCTGAGTTCTGACAGCTGATAATCGTTCCCGCACACCTCGAAAATGGGGTCAGGTTTTGGGGTACGAACAACGCGACCCACTCACACCTGGTGGCCAGGTTGCGACAACGGCAAGAGCGTCGGCGAAGAGGGCTGGCGCTAGACCGCGAGGCGGCGGAAGGTGCTGCCGTGGAAGATCAGCGGATGCGCGGCCTCATCGATGTCCAGATCGTGCACCTTCAGCAACACGATGAAGTGATCGCCGGCCGGCACGACCTGGTGCACCGAGGTTTCGAACCACGCCGAGGCCCGCTCGATCAGCACGCCACCCTCGGGCGTCTGCTGCCAGTCCAGTTGCGCGAACCGGTCAATTCCCTTGGTGGACAGCACCGTTGTCTCGTGCTCTTGGTCCGCTGACAGCACGCTGACGCCGAGCTTGGTCGCCCGCTCCAGCACCGGCCAGGTTGTCGACGTCTGCGCGACACATACTGAGACCAGGGCAGGATCCAGCGACACCGACGTGAAGGAACTCGCCGCGAGGCCGTGCGGCACGCCGTCCACGATCGCGGCAACCGCCGTGACACCGCTTGGAAAGGCCCCGAAGACCTGCCGCAGGCGGGCCGTGTCGAAGGCCGGGCGTGGCCGACCATTAGTGATGTCGTACACGGTCATGCCGCTGCCTTTGCCTCGAGACGGGCCCGGATGCGCTCCAGCACCGGCTCTTCGTATTGCAACCACGCCGCCAACTCCGGGGAGTCCTCCCAGGTCTTGTCGATGATGAACAGGCCGCGGGTGGGGCTCGAAGCGCCCAACTCCGCGAGAACCGGCTTGAGGAACACCTCCGGGGCCAGCGAGTGCCGCAGGTCGCCACCGAGGAGGACCGGGATTGCCGTGACCTCGCGTAGCGCACCACCGCCGATCCGGTCGAGGAAGAGCTTGAGCAGACCGGTGTAGCTGCCTTTGTAGGTCGGACTCGCGAAGACCACGACGGTGGCTTGCTGCACCTGCTCCACCGCCGCCGCGACGTCCGCCGAGGACCAGTCCAGCAAGTCCGCGCCGAAGTCGACCAGGTCGATCACCGTGTCCGCCGGACGGCCGGCCACCTTCTCGGCCACGAGCGAAGCAGCCGACAGCGTCCGGGACTTGGGCTTCGGATTGCCTACCACCACAACAACGCTCATCGCTGCTGCCACTCCTTCGCCAGTAGTTCCAGGGACCGCACGCGGTCCGCATGGTCGTGCGTGATGGTCGTGATCAACAGCTCGTCGGCCTGGGTCGCGTCGCGCAGAGCGGCCAACTGGTCGGCCACCTTCTCCGGCGTCCCGACGAACTGCGTGTCCACCCGGTCGGCGACCAGGGCCGCATCCTCCGGCCCCCAGGGCAGCTCCCGTGCCTCCTGCGTGGTGGGGAATTGGATGGCCCCCTGTGCGGTGCGGATCGACCGCACCCAGGGTCCGTACCCGGCCGCCAGATCCCTTGCGGCTTGGTCGTCCTCGGCCACGACCACATCTGCCGAGACGATGACGTACGGCGCCCCGAGCGTTGCGCTCGGAACGAACGCCTCGCGGTAGGCGGCGACCGCCTCCAACACCCCGGACGGCGCCACGTGGTAGTTCGTACCGAAGCGCAACCCGTTGGCGCCCGCGACGTGGGCACTCTCCCCCGCACTGCTGCCGTGGATCCAGATCTGCAGATCGGCGCCCTCACCCGGGATCACGTGGGCCTCTTCACCGTTGTCGGCCCGGTACGTCCCAGCGATGAGGGCCAGGATGTCCGCGACCTGCTCGGTGTAGGGCTGCGACGTTGCCCCGGGCTGCTTCAACAGCGCCTGCGACAGCGCGATCCGCGGTGAGCCCAGCAACTGCGAGTAGTCGAAGGCCGGCGGGATCACCAAGCCGTTATCCAGGATCTGCCCCTCCGGATGCTCCGGCGTGCGGGTCTCCGAGCCCGGCGGCTTCCCGCCAGAACGGCCCAGCCCGAGGTCGAAGCGACCCGGGTGCAGCGCATCCAACAGGCCGAACTCCTCAACCGTCGACAGCGCCGTACGGTGACCCAATTGCACTGCGGCCGAACCCAACCGGATGTTCGAGGTCGCACCGGCCACCAACGCGAGCACGACGGCCGGCGAGGTCCCGGCTACCCCGGGGTTGAGGTGGTGCTCGGCGAACCAGTAGCGGGCGTACCCGAGCGACTCCGCACGCTGGGCGAGGTCGATGCTGTTGCGCAGCGCCTCCGGTGCCGACGATCCGGTCGAGATCGGCACCAGATCCAGCACCGATAGTGGCGTGCTCACGAAGCAACCCCTCGCACGATGCCCTGCTCGGTCTGCGGGCGCAGTCCGAGATTCTCCCGCAACGTGCCGCCTTCGTAGTCGGTGCGGAACACCCCGCGCTCCTGCAACAACGGCACCACCTGGTCGACGAACGGCGCCAGACCCTCGGGGGTGATGTGCGGCACCAGGATGAAACCGTCGCTGGCGTCCTGCTGGACGTAGTCGTTGATCGTGTCGGCGATGGTCTGCGGGGAACCGATGAAGTTCTGCCGCGCAGTGACCTCGATGATCAGTTCCCGGATGGACAGGTTCTCTGCCTCGGCCTTCGCCCGCCAGGAGCGAGCAGTCTCCAGAATGTCGTCGTGCCGGCGGACGCTGGCCCGACCACGCGCGATGGTGTGCTCGCCGAGGTCCGGATCCTCCTGCGGCAGTGGACCATCCGGGTCGTAGTGGGACAGGTCGCGGTTCCACAGCTGCTCCAGGAACCGCAGCGCGGTCTGCCCGCTGACCTGCTGCCGACGCACCTCGTGCGCCTTCTCCTGCGCGTCGGCATCGGTATCGCCCAGGACGAACGTCGCGGCCGGCAGGATCAGCAGGTCATCGCGGCGACGGCCGTACTTCGCCAGCCGCCCCTTCACGTCCTCGTAGAAGGCCTTGCCGTCCTCCAGCGTGCCGTGCCGGCTGAAGATCGCGTCGGCCGACGACGCCGCGAACTCCCGGCCGTCGTGGGAGTCGCCGGCTTGGAAGATGACCGGGCGGCCCTGCGGCGGCGACGGCACGTTGAACCGGCCGCTGATGTCGAAGTGGTCGTCGTGGTGACCGTAGGCACCGGCGTCGGCCCGTGCCACGAACTGCCCGGAGTCGGGGTCCGCCAGCAGATCCGACGGTGCCCATGAGTCCCAGAGCTCGGCGGCCGTCTGCAGGAACGTCCGGGCCCGCTCGTAGCGCTGGTCCTGCGGCAGGAAGCCACCGCGGCGGAAGTTCTCACCGGTGAACGCATCCCAGGAGGTCACGACGTTCCAGGCCGCGCGCCCACCGGACAGGTGGTCCAATGACGCGAATTGCCTTGCCACGTCGTAGGGCTCGTTGAACGTCGAGTTGATCGTGCCGGTCAGTCCCAGGTGCTCGGTGACGGCGGCGAGCGCCGCGAGGATCGTGAAGGTGTCCGGCCGACCGACGACATCCAGTTCGTAGATCCTGCCGTTCTGCTCCCGCAGCCGCAGGCCCTCGGCTAGGAAGAGGAAGTCGAACTTCCCGCGCTCGGCGATCTGCGCGAAGCGCTTGAAGGAGTCGAACTCGATGTGGCTACCCGCCTGGGGGTCGCTCCACACGGTCGTGTTGTTCACGCCGGGGAAGTGCGCGGCGAGGTGGATCTGTTTGCTCATGTCCGGTGTCCTCTCAGGCGGCGTAGCGGTTGGCGGGCCGGGCCAGGCCGAAGTGCCCGCGCAGGGTCGTGGCGTCGTACCCGGTCCGGAACGCTCCGCGGCGTTGCAGTTCAGGCACCAGAACGTCGGTGATCTGGGTCAGGTCGTGCGGCAGCGCACCCGGACGCAGGCGCACGCCGTCCAGGCCGGCGGACTGCCAGTCCAGGATCAGATCGGCGAGCTCGTCTGGTGTACCCACGAATACCGTTGCGTCACTGCGCAATTCATCCCCGTTACGTACGTCGAGTCGCTCCTTGCGAGCGGTAGCGGCGGCGTACGTGTCGTCCAGGAAGACGACGATGTCGCCGAGCAGGTGGACCTCCCCCGCGGTCCGGCCGACCTGTGCCGTGGCGGCGCGGACCGCGGTGGAGATGTTGTGGGCGTCCGCAGCATCGGTCGGGGTGACGAAACCCAGATCCGCACTGCGAGCGAGCAGTTCGTACCCGGCCTGCTGGTGCACCAGCAACGAGACCAGTGGTTGACCCTGGGGCGGTCGCGGCGTGATCGACGGGCCCCGCACACTGAACTGCGCTCCTTCGAAGTCGATGTAGTGCAACTTCTCCCGGTCGACGAAGCGCCCTGTCTCGACGTCGCGAATCTCCGCGTCGTCCTCCCAGCTGTCCCAGAGCCGCCGCAGCACCTCGATGTAGTCCTCGACTTCCGCAAAGAGGGTGCGGGTCAATGCCGCGGGCACGCCATCCCCGGGCAGTTCCGGTGCGGGACGGCGCCCGACGTTGGCGTACTCCTGCGGGCTGATACTCGAACGCACTCGCACACCGGCACGACCGGTGCTGACGTAGTCCAGAGTTGCGATCGCCTTGGAGACGTGGAACGGCTCGGTATGCGGAGCCACCACCGTCGGCAGCAGACCGATGTGCGAGGTGGTCGGTGCCACGCGGGCCGCGACCAGGTTGGCGTCCAACCGGCCCCGGACCCGGTCGGTCCGGTCGCTGGCCGCCTCGTGGTGGTCAGCCTGCTGGCTGAAGCCGTCCTCGATCGTCACCAGATCGAGCAGTCCCCGCTCGGCCTGTTGCACCAGATCGGTCCAGTAGCGGGCGGTGAACAGCTCGCCGGGCCGGGCATCGGCCTCCCGCCAGGCGGCGGGGTGCCAACCGGCGCCGTCGAGAGCTACGGCCAGGTGAAGGTCAGACATGGGTGTCCCATCTCTCGGTGCACGGCGGGTTGGTGCCGCCATGCACATCGCGCTTGCACGTCCGGTCGGACGTACCGGGTCATCACCTGGAGCACCCCACCGCGTAGGAGGGTTGCCGGTCAGCAAGCCAGGGCTTGACGCTGACACTCATAACCATTTGTGAGGCTAGAACAAAGCAGCCGTAATGTCTAATCCCTACATCCAGAGTGGGATATATCCGGTCTCGCAGGGCGCCAGAAGCAGGTCTAACGCGGGAGCCAGGCGTCCTCGACGTCGTTGAGCCGGCGCACCTTCGCCGGCAACGACCCGGTGAGCAACTGCTGCAGCGTCACCTCGTCCAGTACCTGTCGCAGGCTGGACCGGACGGCCACCCACAGGTCGGGCAGGTGGCTGGCCACCCCGCCGTACGTCGTCTCATGCGGCCGCAGGCCCCGCACCTCCGCGAGGGGCCCGTCCACGGCCCGCAGAATGTCACCGATCGCGATCTCGGAGGCCGGCCGGGCGAGGGTGTAGCCGCCGGCGCAGCCACGCTGGGTGCGCACGATTCCGGCCCGGCGCAGGTCGCCCAGGATGGCCTCGACGAACTTGCGTGGCATCCCTTGGTCCTCGACGATCGCGTCGATCGTCAGCAGGTCCGGAGCGCGGGCCGCCATCTCCAGGGCAGCACGCACGGCGTAGTCACTTTTCGCCGAGATCTGCACGGCCATCCTCCGTCAACGCAGGGTTCTAACGCCAGCCTAACCGTCTCCGCCAACACCCATCGGATCACTAGGCATTTGCCATGCCGCGACGTTTGACCTAACCTCACGTTTGGTTATGAGCGTCAGCGACAAGCCCTGGCTTGCTGACCGGCAACCCTCCGCGGCGGTGGGGTGCCCCAGGTGACGACCCGGTGAGCCAACCCGGCCCACAAGCGCATGCCATCGCAACCGGCATCGTCCGAATGCGATTGATCCGGAAGGTAATTCGATCATGACCCTGCTCGATGCCGACGCGTCGACCGACACCTCGCGGACATCGTCTGTCGAGAACGGCGACCCGTTACGCACCGCGCGACTCGTCTCGGCACCCCGACCCGGCCGATGGTTCGCGGCCGCGGTTGTCGTCGTACTCGTCGCGATGTTCATCAACACGCTGATCACCAACGAACGCTTCCAGTGGGGCATTGTCGCGCAGTACTTCACGGCGCCCTCGATCCTGCGCGGGCTCGGCCTGACCCTGGCCCTGTCGGCGTCGGTCTTCGTGGTCGGCTATCTCTTCGGGATCGCCCTGGCCGCGATGCGGTTGTCCAGCAACCCGATCCTGCGCAGCGTGAGTTTCACCTTCGTCTGGATCGTGCGCTCGGTGCCGGCGATCGTGCAGGTGCTCTTCTGGTTCCAGCTCGCCTCGCTCTACCCGCGACTGTCGATCGGCATCCCGTTCGGCCCGGAGTTCGCCTCCGTGCAGACCGCGAACCTGTTCTCCGGGATCATCGCCGCCTTCATCGCGCTGACCCTCGACGTGGCCGCCTTCTCGGCCGAGGTCGTGCGTGGCGGGTTGCTGTCGGTCGACCGCGGTCAGACCGAGGCCGCCGAAGCGCTGGGCCTGTCTCGTCGCCGGATCTTCCGCCGGATCGTGCTGCCCCAGGCCATGCCGGCGATCATCCCGGCCAGCGGCAACCTGGCCAACGGGATGGTCAAGGCCACAGCCATCGTCAGTGTGATCGCGGTGCAGGATCTGCTCTACTCCGCGCAGTTGATCTACAACGACAACTTCCAGGTCGTGCCACTGCTCATCGTGGCGACGCTCTGGTACATCATCATCACCACTGCCCTCTCGGTGCTGCAGTACTTCATCGAGCGGCACTACAACCGCAGCCACCGGCGCGAGGTGCGCTCGCTGCGTGAGGTGTTCCGCTCCGGGCTGCCGCTGCTGCCCTACCGCAGCAAGAACGCCCGGATCGACGCGGGGGTGGGCGCATGACCGCCACCGCGACGACCGGCCGGCTGCGTGAAGTCGGCGACCCGCTGCTGCGAATCCGGGGGCTGCACAAGGCCTTTGGGTTGCAGACCGTTCTGGAGGACATCGACCTCGACGTGCACACCGGGGACGTGACCGTGCTCATCGGCCGCTCCGGATCGGGCAAGTCAACCCTGTTGCGGTGTATCAACCACCTGGAGAAGCCGGACGGTGGCTACGTCGAGATCGACGGGCAGATCATCGGCTACCGGGAGCACCGCGGCCGGTTGGTCGAACGCCACCAGCGCGAGATCACCCGCCAGCGCGCCGACCTCGGCATGGTCTTCCAGCAGTTCAATCTCTTCGGTCACCTGACCGTGCTGGAGAACCTGATCGAAGCGCCCGTGTCCGTGCGCGGCGTGTCCCGCACCGATGCTTCCCGTACGGCGTCCGACCTCCTTGCGCGGGTAGGCCTCGCCGGCCGTGAGAACTCCTATCCGTCGCAGTTGTCCGGGGGTCAGCAGCAGCGGGTCGCCATCGCTCGCGCGCTCGCGATGCGCCCGCGGCTGCTGCTCTTCGACGAACCCACGAGTGCTCTCGACCCGGAGCTGGTCGGCGAGGTCCTCGCGGTGATCCGCGACCTCGCGGCAGACGGCATGACGATGACGATCGTGACCCACGAGATCGCGTTCGCCCGCGAGGTGGCCGACACCGTGGTCTTCCTCGATGGCGGTCACATCGTCGAGAAGGGCTCTCCTGCAGAGGTTCTCGATGACCCACAGGACTCCCGCACGCAGGCTTTCCTGTCCGCAGTCCTGTAGCGGGACCGCTCCGACCGATTCCCCCCTCCCCGGCACCACACC
>NZ_LVCF01000048.1 GCF_001594145.1 Branchiibius sp. NY16-3462-2
TTGTCGATTCGTCGGCAGCGTCAGATTTGGATAAGAGACAGCCTCCTGAAGCACCCCCGCCGCCTGACGAGCCCCCGCCGCCTCCTCGGCCACCACCGCGACGCGGCAGGGTATCCGACAGTGCGAACGACGGGACAGAGGGACGGCGCGCATCGGGGTCCTCGCCAATCAGAGCTCCAGCGATTGCAGAGAGGAGTGCGTCGTAAGCCGGGTCGCCATCGATTCCCGGGGCGTCATTACTCGGTGCATCAGTGGACTGGCCCCCCAATGAGGTCCATTCGTCACGTACCTGATCCCAAGCGGCGGCGCCACTCCCGCCAAACGCTCCATTAGTGCCCATTGGTGCTCTTTATCTCCATCTTGGCCGCTTGTGCCACCATGTCGTCTATGCCGTCTTCGGTGGCAAGTCGTTGGAGGATCGGCTGGTACTGAGCTTTCAGTGTGGCGCCGTTCATGTTGACTACCGTTCCCGTGGTCAGCCGACGGAGTAGTTCGCCGGCGGCCTCGATGACGAGTTCGACGAGGCTGGGTGTCTTGTCGGCCCACTGGATTGTCATCTCGAACAAGACGTCGAGGTCGTCGAGTCGTCGGCCTTGCCTGAGGCTCAGCTCCATCGCTGCTCGCTGTTCGGCTTCACCGAGCGCAGTCAGCTCGACGAGTGCTGCTTCGCGAGCTGCGGTACCCGTGCCAAGGAGGTCCGTGACGAGACGGATCACTGTGTCACTTGTGTCCTCGCCAGCGCGGACGTTTAGGAGCGATGCGGCGAGGTCCAGGTAGAGGCTTAGGTCAAGCTCCGCGAGCGATGGTTCGCTCGCCGCCCAGTGGTGGGTGTCTTCGCCGATTTTGTCTGGGCGGGTCACACCGTCCTCACCGTGCGCCCACCCTTCCCATGCGGTAAGTAGCGCAGTCCTCTCAGGTCTCGGAGTTGCGGCCAACGTCTCGAAGGAGGATCGGTGGAGGTCCTCCAGTAGCAACATCTTCATGAGAACTGCGGGAGCGATGGAGACCTTCCGGGAGTGAGCCACCATCGACCGCACCCCGAAGGCGTTGAGGAAGCGCTTGATTTGACGAGGGTTGGCCAATCGGTCGGCGGACAGCCCTTCGGCCAACTGGGCAGCCAAGCTCAGGCTCTCCTCGCTCGGCTTCGGGCTTAGCTTGCCAAGGTCTCCCAGCAGCGGCGATAGACCCAGTTGACGGCGACTGGAACAGTGGTTTGCGAGTGCTTCGATCTCGTCTGGGGTTGCTCCCTCGGTTTGAGTGAGCAGCAGGCCGATGTATGCCTCGGCGTCGGCTGTTGCCAACCTCGGTAGGGTCACTGGAAGTTGAACGATCTTCTCTAGATAGCGGGTGGCAAAAGCCCCGCTGCGGTTGGTCTCGCCGAGGCTGACCGCGATGGAGTCCCGGACCATCTCTTGGTCGGCAGCCACGACGAACACCATCTTGGGCACAGCGAGGAACAGCTTGATTCCTTCGAGTGTTGCCATGACGGCAGGAGGCAGGCAACGGTCCAGATCGTCAACCATCACGACTACTCGATCAACGTCTGGTAGCCCGCCTATGAGCTTGCCGAAGGAGTCCTTGAATCCGCTCATGGACTTGTCATCCGAGCGTGCCTTCGGGGTGAACGCGTCAATCAACTCGTCCGGTTTCCACTGCATGGTGAGGGCGCCCTTGCCAAGGGTGAGCCCAACGCGGGTCCAGCTGATGCGCTTCAGGAGGTCCGCGACGCGATCCTTCACGGTGCTATCCGCTTGGAATGCGGCCCCAAGTTGGTCGAGCACTTCGGCAATCAGTGAGCCGCGTACGTCATCGTGGTTGTCGTACTGCCAAGGGTCCGTTCGTATGACGGCGTACCGCCCCGCGGCTTCCAAGCGACTCTCTAGAAGATTGAGCACCGTGGACTTGCCGCCGCCCCAGGGGCTGTGAACGCCGATCGCGAGCGGATCGACGTTGGCCGTACCGATCGCCTTCACGATTGGGTCGACGACAGCGTCAAATCCGAGGAAGTCGTCGAGGCTAGGGTTGTCGTCCCAGAGCCGCAGTGTCGCGGAGTCAGTCATGGCGTTGGCTCCTCGCTGGTCAGCCGCTTCACGGCGTCGAGTTGACGATGGACATAGGAGAAGAGGGAGAAGGCGTCGTAGAAGTCAGCGAGCTCTTCGTCAATCAGGATTCTGTTGGAGTGCGCTCGCGGGTTTCGAAAGTGCCCGTGGATGCCTACCAGCAGGTTCTTAAATCCTCGGTGCGCACTGATCTCGGATTCCGATCCGTGACCATTGATCGACCAGATGGGTCGTTCGCGATTGGTGCCGAACACCCCGTCGTAGAGCGTTGCGCCGTCGCCGGCGAGCCCTGTTATCGCCCGGACCCTGGCCGGGATGCTCTTCGACGCCTCAGACATCGCGTGGAACAGCGAGCGATTGACAAGTTCCTCATCGCAATAGCGGAGCAGTTCGGAGTGACAGCCGCGACGCTTCAGCTCGGTCTGAAGACGCCCCGCGAGCGCTGCCCCTTCCTCGATTGTGGATGCCTTCTTCCCCGTCACGAGCTTGCCGGTCTCGTTGATCGAATAGCCATAGAACACGAGGAACTCATTGAGCCGATCGCGCAGATCGTTGAACCGGTTCGGCTGAGTCACGTACCTGCCTGGACTCATGGCCCTGGCGATGAAGGCACCGACAACGTTGCCTGCCTGCTGTCGGGCCTGAACATTGTGCAGAGTGACGTACAGACTCTCGCGCTTGTTCGCGCCAGTCTCCCGCTGATCGACTCGAACCATGCGAAGAAGGGAGTCGATCTCTGAACCTGTGAGGCCAGGAAAGTCCGTCTGCGCGAGCACATCACACACGCCCTTGACCATCTCCGTGGGGAACGGCGGTATCTTCTTGGGTCTCTGAGTGGTGGTCGTCACCGAGCGTCCCTGTTCTCAGGCGACCGACCAGAGTGCTGCGCCTAGTGAGTAGTTGTCATGACGCCTCAATGGTCCCACGCTCCTCCAGGTCGGCGGAGGCGACGCACCGACACCGAGCAAGCTCGTCGACCTTCGACGGTCGGGTCTCGATGGCGAGGTCAGAGACTCCTAGGTGCATCGCGCTGCACTGAAGTGGCGGAGGCGATCATGCTCTCCACGCCCCCAACTTGTCTGCGCATTCCTTCGTAGGCGGATCGCGCTCGCGCGGCGTCGATCTTCTGGGCGGCCGACTCGGGCGGAGCACCGAGAGGTGCGTCGTCGGTGATGCGGTAGCGGTCTCGGTAGGCGGCGACCGCGCGGGCGGCCTTGCGCCAGGTGGCGGCTCGTCGCCGGTCGTTCGGCTGCGCTCCAAGAGCGTCCGTCCACGGCGCGTTCTCGGCGAGCGCAGCTTCGAGCGCGGCATCGGCGCGCGCCTCGATCAGCTCCTCTCGCTCGTCGAGCGCCGCGTACATCTCGGGGTCGATGACTCCGTGCGCCTGTGGGATGAGGCCGGCGATGAGTCGCGGTGGCTTGCGAGTCCTGCCCGAGCCTGCGGGCCGGGCGGTCGCCCGTTCGACCCGGTAGTGGAGTACGGCGGCGATGTCGTCGGCGTCGTCGAACCCGCGCGCTGCGACGAGGCGTGGCAGCAGTGCGTCGACGTTGTGATGGTTGGCCTCGGCGCGTCGGAGTTCGGCCGTGAGCGGGCCGAACGCTTCGGACTCGATGGCGTTCTCGGCCTGTTCGTCGGTGAGTCCGGAGCCGCGGATGAGGGTTGCCCAGCGGTCGTGTTGGGCTGCGGCGGCGATGGTCTCGTACTCGGCGGCGAGCTGGGCGATCGAGCCCCACTGTTCCTGTTCGGCCACGACGGTCTCGTGCGCCGAGAGTTCGGCTCCGCTGTGCCGTAGAACGCCGTAGAGCACGCTTCGCGCGGTGGCATGCGGGTCGTCACCAGGGTGCGGCTGGGCATGGTCGTCTGCGCGGTCGAGAGTCACGTAAGCGTGGTTCGAGCGCCGTCCTCGGGTCATCGCGACGTAGAAGGTCTCTCTCGTCGAGGTCGGTTCGACCAACACGTGTGCGGTGTCGGTCGTGACACCTTGCGCTCGGTAGGCGGTGACTGCGTAGCCGAGATCGACATGCTCGGCCACGTACGAGGCTGGGAGGACGATGCTGCCGCCGAACCTGCTCCTTCGCTTCCGAGCCCTGCTGGTGCCGTCGTCGCGAACAACGGTGCCGGTTCCGTAGTCGCGTGCGATGGTGATGGTCCCGTCGTCGCCGACGGCGGTGATGGTCCAGATGTCGCCGTTGCGCACCCAGTCCCGCCCGGCCAGGGTGCGCAGTTCGCGCTTGTTCTGTCGCGTGATGATGGTGTCGCCGACGCCTGCGGCGGTGCCGTCGCGCAGCTCGACTTCGCGGTCGGGGTTCAGCGTCTTGTTGAGGATCAGGTCGGCGCGGGCGCGACGGTTCAGCGTGGTCACGTCTTCGTGGGTTTCGGCGATCAGCACCGAGACGAGTCCGGCGTCGCGGTCGGCGCGCCAGGCGTTGTAGGCGGCGTCGGTCATGGCCTCGGAGTCGCCGTCGGTGATGCGCTCGTGGGCGAGGTAGGTGTCGATAGCCGCCGTGCGTCCGTGACGTAGCTCGAGTGAGGCGGTCTTCTCCCAGGTATGGGTGAAGCGGTGGACGTCGACCAGTTCGGGGGTGTCGGCCCGGTCTCTGGCGATCATTGCGAAAGCGCCGCCGGCGTCCACGGATTGCAGTTGGGCGTAGTCGCCGACCAGCAGCACCTTCGCGCCCGCTTCCTGGGCGAGGTGGGTGATGCGGTCCAGTGACAGGGTGCCGGCGAGGGAGGCTTCGTCGATGACGACGAGCTGACCCGCCTCGAAGGTGGTGCCGTGGAGGAGGTGGTTCTGCCACCACTTCGCCGTGTTCTCAGTCTCGATCCCGAGATCGTCGGCGAGGACCTGGGCGGCAACCGCTGACGGGGCCAGGCCGACGACCGAGCCGGGGCCGTGCTCGGCTTCCCAAGCGCGACGGAGCGCATTCATGGCGGTGGTCTTGCCCGCCCCGGCGGGACCGACAAGCACGTCGAGCACCCGTCCCGACACCGCGATGCGGGCCAAGGCGTCGGCTTGGTCGTCGCCGAGCATCAGGCCGTCCGCGTCGGGTCTGGCGGTGATCTTCTCGGCCGTGGCAAGCGGCACCGTCGGCCCGGCCAGGTTGGCAGCTCGTTCGAGGAGTCTGTCCTCGGCAGCAAGCTGGGACTCGGAGGTGAACACGGTAGAGCTCTTCGGACGGAACACTGAGGTGCCGTCAGGCCGACGGAACACGACCGGCGAGGCCGCGAGTTCGGGCGGGGTCAACCGAAGCGAGACGAGCTCGGCGGCGTCGGTGACCATCGCGACGATGGCTTCCCGATCCTGCATGGTGGCGAATCGCCAACCCATTGTCTGCCGGGATGCCTCGGCCATGAGATTCCACCGTCGCCAGGTCGAGCGCTTCTCGCCGACCACCTCGACGACTGAACGCCCAATCTCGCCGATCACGTCGAGCGGCACGTCGTCGGCGCGCAGCAGGAGCGGTTTGTCGTTGTCGGTCATCTCGCGTGCCCACGTCGTCGCGTCCCGATCGAGGGTCTTGGACGCGCGATCCCGCCACTCAGCGGTCAGGTCAGCCAAGGATCGGACCTGCTTCTCAGGCCTCGTAGCCAGCGTGGCCTGGGCTCGCAGTTTGAGGATCATCGCGTTCGATGGTTGGTGTCCGTGCTGGGCAACGTACTCGGCGATGAGCCGGTTCTTCTCGGCGTCGATGTGGCGAGCGCGGGTGGAGAACTCCGCGACCAGTTCCTCCGGCACGCCGGTGATAGCCCACGCTGGGTTCCGGTCCCGCCCCATCTCGCGGGCCTCCCACGAGACGCCGAAGGTGCGCGTCATGTGGTCGGCGAACGCAGCTTCGTGCAGTTCGGAGAGCGCGACGACGGCGGCGTGCATCGGTCTGCCGTCGAGCGATCGCCATTTCCCATCGAGGACGGTCTTGGCCTTGTTGCTGATGACGACGTGCGTGTGGAGGTGGGGGTCGCCGGCGCGGGAGTCGAAGTGATCGAAGGCGGTTGCGATGAGCCCGGTGACATCGACCTGTGCAACCGCGCCGTCACCGGCGGTTGCACCCGTGCGTGTGGCTGCAACCTCGCGCTCCATGAACGCAACCACCTCCGCAACCGCTCGATGATGCGCCTCCGCGATCAGCGCTTGGACCCCGGCGTCGGCAACCGCCCACAACACGCTCGCGGACTTCGGGATCGAGAAGGTGAAGTCGAAACCCGCCACCGCACGGCGTGTGCTGCGGGCAGTCTCCTCGGCAACTATCTGCGCGACAGCCTCACCCTTGGCCCCAGGTGTCATCGTCGACTCAAGGCCTGCGATCCGTGCCTCGATCCGCTCGTTCTGGCTCTTGTACGTCGCGAAGCCCAAGCCGAGTTTGTCGCCGGTGATTGGATCACAGCCCGTGCCCATCAGGAGCTGGAGCTGGTCTCCTGATACTCGGTCGCCCACCTGAATCTCGCCCTTGCCGAGGGCCGCTACACCCGCGCCAAGCCAGCGACCAGGCGGGGTGCCCTCCTCCATGTAGTAACGAGTGAGCGGCGTCGAGAGCGGCCGGTTGCCGTCGGCGGCCACGACCGTCTTGAGCAGGTACTTGTAGCCATCACCCGCCGACATCACGCGCATCGAAACCGTCATGCTCACCTCCGCTCCTGCCGGGCAGGTGAGCATCCGCACCCGGTGACTTCTACGGCGGTAATGCCCGGATCAACCTCGACCTGCAAGACGCGTGTGACCTCGGATGGCGGTCAGAGCGAAGGCCGGAGATGGGGGCGTCGGGCGGTGTCGCTCGCGTGGCTCGACGAGCTGCGGGCGTGCCGGAGTTGTGCACCTGACAGTTGGCCAGCTCGGCATCAGTGCTCAACGAGGCACGGATGCCGGGGACGACCTTCACCGGAGCAGACTTTATGCACGACCTCGACATCAGCGGCGAACCACGACTCAGGATCGGGTCGCTGTTCAGCGGCTACGGCGGCCTCGACCTCGCCGTCGAGCACGTATTCAACGCCACGACCGTGTGGTTCTCCGAACTCAACGCGCCCGTCGCCCGCGTCTTCTCGCACCACTGACCCGAAGCTCCGAATCTTGGCGACATCACGGCCATCGACTGGAGTCAGGTCGAGCCCGTGGACATCCTCATCGGCGGATTCCCGTGCCAAGACGTTTCCACGGTAGGCAAGCGCGCCGGCCTTGCTCCGGGTACGCGCTCGGGTCTCTGGGCGCACATGGCCGTAGCCATCGACGCGCTCCAGCCCGAATGGGTCGTCATCGAGAACGTCCGCGGGCTGCTGTCCTCACCCGCGACGCGGCCATCCGCAGAAGGAGATAACCATGACCGACGCAACCCAGGCGATGCATCCCCCGACGGCGCAACCCTTCGCAACGTGGAACCCGACCCGTGGCATCTGGGAGACTACGCAACTCGACCTCTTCGGGCTCTCGGCGCCGTTCTCGGCGATCTGGCCGACTTGCGGCTGGATGCAGGATGGATCGGCTTACCGGCTTCCCTTGTCGGCGCTCCTCACCAACGCTTCCGCATCTTCGCCCTCGCCCGGCGCACTGTTCCGCACCCCGCTGGCGACGGACTCATCGCGCGGTGGAGAGACTCTCGACCAGGTGCGAGCGAGACGAGGGACGATTGCGCTGTCGCACCAGATCATCGACTTCGCCCTCCACGGACCGGGTGGCTCATCGAACAGGAGAGCCGAATCGGAGACGCTGTGGTCGCTGATCGACGGACTGTTCAGCGATGGGGACGCTACGCCGACGCCATCACTCGTTGGGAACACATCACCGGGCGACCCGCGCAAGCGCCAGCCCTCCTGAACGACGCCGACGGCCCCCGCCCAGCACCGGCATTCGTCGAATGGCTCATGGGCCTGCCGACTGGATGGGTCACCGATAGCGGCGACCTGACGCAGAATCAACAGATCACCGCCCTCGGCAACGGAGTGCTACCCCTCCAGGCTGTGTCCGCGCTGTCACTGCTCGCCGCGTGAACGTGGGCTACGCGAGAGCGGCGTCCTCCGGTGCTCCCGGTGTCGTTCCCAGAGCGGCGAGCAGGCGGACCCGGACTCGCTGCTTGCGCTGCTCGAAGAACGAGGTGAAGTCGGCCAAGTCGAGCGGAAGGCCGTCGAGGTCGTCCTCGGCAAGGTACGTAGCTCGCTTGTTCTCGCTCGGGAAGGCGGTGTCCATCCACTCCGCAGGCAGTCCATCCTGCTTCTCGATGTTGGCGGCCCCACCCAGCAACTGAAGGTTCGGCAGCAGGCATGCGGCGGCCAAGTAGTCGTCGACCTTAATCGAGCGGGACGCCGGCACCGAGGAACGGGACATATTCTCCACGACGGATCTTCGAGCACTTCGCCACGCTCGCTGGTAGGGAGCTGTCAACTGACTCGCCGCTCGTGAGGACACCTGGCGCCGAATATACATCGTACAGTGTATAGTCATCGTATGCTGACTATTTCCGATCGACTCGACGTGATGAACCGGCTCGGCCGAGCTATGGCCGACCCGACCCGCTCCCGCATTCTGCTGACCCTGCTGGCCGGGCCGAGCTACCCGGCGGTGCTGTCCCGCGAGCTGGGGTTGTCGCGCTCGAACGTGTCGAACCATCTGACATGCCTGCGCGGGTGCGGGATCGTGGTGGCCGAGCCCGAGGGCCGACAGACCCGCTACGAGGTGGCAGACCCGCACCTGGCCCGCGCGCTGACGGCGCTGGTGGATGTCACGCTTGCGGTCGACGAGAGCGTGCCGTGCATGGACCCGGACTGCGGGGTCGAGGGTTGCCAGGCGGGGGAGGTGCGGGCGTGAGCGCGGTCACAGGTTCGCAGGTCGAGCACGTCGACCTCGACGACCACGATGATGACGATGACCGGCCGTGGTATCGGAGCCCGAGCGTTCTGATCCCGATCGCCTCCGGCGTCGCGTTCGCCGCCGGCCTGGTGTGCGAGTGGACCGGCGCGGAGACCGCGGGCCTGGTGCTGTTCTGGATCGGCCTGCTGCTGGGCGCTTACACGTTCGTGCCGGGCGCGCTGCGCAAGCTGTTCACCAAGGGCAAGTTCGGCATCGGGCTGCTGATGACGATCAGCGCGACCGGCGCGGTGATCCTCGGCTACGTCGAGGAGGCCGCCGCGCTGGCATTCCTGTACTCCATTGCGGAGGCGCTGGAGGACAAGGCGATGGACCGCGCCCGCGCAGGGTTGCGGGCGCTGTTGAAGCTCGTGCCCGACACCGCACTCGTCAAGCGCGGCGACGCCACCGCCGAGGTCGAGGCGAAGGAGCTGCGCGTCGGGGATGTCCTGGTGGTCCGGCCGGGCGAACGGATCGCCACCGACGGCACCGTGCGGGCCGGGCGAAGCAGCCTGGACACGTCCGCGATCACGGGTGAATCGATCCCGGTCGAGGTCGAACCGGGCACCGACGTCTCGGCCGGGTCAATCAACACCACCGGCGTGCTCGAGGTCGAGGCCACCGCCGCCGGCACCGACAACTCGCTCACCACCATCGTGGAGCTGGTCGAGCAGGCGCAGGCCGAGAAGGGCGACCGTGCCCGCCTGGCCGACCGGATCGCCCGCCCGCTGGTGCCCGGCGTGATGATCCTCGCCGTGCTGGTCGGCGTGCTTGGGTCGCTGTTGAGCGGCGACCCTGAGCTGTGGATCACCCGCGCTCTGGTGGTGCTGGTCGCAGCCTCGCCGTGCGCGCTGGCGATCGCCGTCCCGGTCACCGTTGTTTCCGCGATCGGCGCGGCGTCGAAGTTCGGTGTGGTCGTGAAGTCCGGGGCCGCGTTCGAGCGGTTCGGCGGCATCCGCCACCTCGCCGTCGACAAGACCGGCACGCTGACCCGCAACGAGCCCACGGTGACCCGCGTCGTCACCACCGGCGCGACCGAGAATGAGGTGCTGGCGTGGGCGGCGAGCCTGGAAGGTCACAGCACGCACCCGCTGGCCGCCGCGATCACGAAGGCCGTCCCCGACGCCCCGACCGCGCACGACGTCACCGAGACCGCCGGGCGCGGCATCACCGGCACGCTCGGTAGTGCCCGTCTCGCCGTCGGTAGCCCCCGCTGGCTGGATGCCGGATCACTGGCCGACCAGGTGCGGGCGATGGAGTCCGAGGGGATGACCGTCGTCATCGTGCACCGAGGCGACCAGCCGGCCGGGGCGATCGGGGTGCGTGACGAACTGCGCCCAGAGGTTCCCGAGGTCATCGCCACGCTGAACCGCCGCGGGATCGGGGTGACGATGCTCACCGGCGACAACGCCCGCACCGCCGCAGCGCTGGCCGACCAGGCCGGCATCAGGGACGTGCGCGCCGAGCTGCGCCCCGAGGACAAGGCCACCGCCGTCGCGAAGTTGTCGAAGTCTCAGCCCACTGCCATGATCGGGGACGGCATCAACGACGCTCCCGCGCTGGCGGCCGCGGATGTGGGGATCGCTATGGGAGCCAAGGGCGCCGATGCTGCGATCGAGTCGGCCGACGTCGCGTTCACCGGCCACGACCTGCGCCTCATCCCACAGGCCCTCGCCCACGCCCGCCGCGGCCGCAACATCATCAACCAGAACGTCGTGTTGTCGATCGCGATCATCGTGGCGCTGCTGCCGCTCGCGATCACCGGAGTCCTCGGGCTCGCCGCGGTCGTGCTTGTACACGAGGTCGCTGAAGTCGTCGTCATCCTCAACGGGCTCCGCGCGGCGCGGCGCACGAAGGCATGACCGATCCCCTTGACGGCTCCGCTCCCTCCCCGGGAAAAGCGGATGCCGTGGAAGCGAGTTCTGCCGGCCCGGCGGCGGCGCGCGTCCGGCTCCGCTGGTTCCTGCTCGCGTGCGCCGTCGCCGCCGGCGCGGTGCTGATCGACCAAGGCAGCAAGGCACTCGCCCTCGCTCAGCTCAGCTCAGCGAGGATGACCGCAATCCCGCTCTTGGGAGACTGGCTCGGCTTACAGCTCGCGTTCAACCCCGGCACCGTCATGTCCTTAGGGTCCGATTCAGCGTGGCTGCTCACCGTCATCGCGACCGCGGCGTCCATCGCCCTGCTCATCGCCGCCGCGCGCGCTCCATCGGCCGGGTGGGCGGTCGCGATCGGCCTGGTGTGGGGCGGCGCAGTCGGCAACCTCCTGGACCGGCTGTTCGCCCCTCCCGGATTCGGCCGCGGTCATGTCACCGACTTCCTCGCCTACGGCAACCTGTTCATCGGCAACCTTGCCGACGTCATCCTCGGTTTCGGCGTCGCCCTGGGCGTACTGCTTTACCTCCGAGGCCCAAACCACACCAGGAACGGACAATGATGGTCGCAGAGTATCAACGGCACGCGGCTGCCGGAACCGCTGGGTCGCCAGGCGGCTGTAACGCGGCGGTGGGCGCATGATCCTGTCCTCCGTCCTGCAGGCGATCGGCCTATTCATCGCCACGAACATCGATGACATCATCGTGCTCTCCTTGTTCTTCGCCCGAGGCGCGGGCCGGCGCGGGACCACCGCCCGAATCCTGGTCGGACAGTACCTCGGGTTCGCTGGCATCCTGGGCGCTTCCGTGCTGGTGACGCTCGGGGCGGGAGCGTTCCTGCCGCCGGAGGTCATCCCCTACTTCGGACTCATTCCGCTGGGGTTGGGACTTTGGGCTGCGTGGCAAGCCTGGCGCAACCGCGGTGCCGACGATGACGATGAGGCAAAGGTCGAGGGCAAGAAGGTTGGGGTGTGGACGGTGGCCGGGGTGACCTTCGCCAACGGCGGGGACAACATCGGCGTCTACGTCCCGGTCTTCCTCAGCGTGGGCCCAGCGGCCGTGGTGGCGTACTGCATCGTGTTCCTCGCCCTGGTCGCCGCCCTCGTCGGCCTGGGCAAGTTCGTCGCCACCCGCCGACCGATCGCCGAACTCCTGGAACGCTGGGAACACATCCTGTTCCCGATCGTGCTCATCGGCCTGGGCATCTTCATCCTCGTCAGTGGTGGTGCCTTCGGCCTCTGAACTCGTAGCCGACTGCGTAGATGGCAGCGTGCTGTGGTTGCTACCTGGCGGCTGAGTGTCCCGGTGCGCTCCGCGTGTGAGCGGCCCAGACGACGTGCTCGGCGCCGCTGCCTCAACTGAGCCCACGCTGACCGCGTAGGCGTCGATCACGCGGTCGGTGCCGGTGTTGAAGGCGTCGCGGATATCACTTGGATCACCACATCGCTGGGCCCGGCTCTTGTGTCAGGCGCAGCAGGAGGTGGGGAGTTCGTTGCGGAAGAGGTTCGCGGTGAGGCGGATGCCCTCGGCCATGGTGAGGTAGGGGGTCCAGGTGTCGGCGAGTTGGGTGACGGTGAATCCGGCGGTGATGGCGTAGGTTGCGGCGAGCATCATCTCCCCAGCGGTGTCGGCAAGGGCGTGGATACCGAGGACTTTGCCGGTGTCGGCGTCGGCGACGACCTTGATGCCGCCGCGGGTGTCGTGGTTGGCGATGGCCCTGGGCACGTCGGAAAGTCGTAGGAATCGGCAGGCGCACCGGTATCCGGCGGCGATGGCGTCGGCTTCGGTGACCCCGGCGGAGGCCAGCTGGGGTGAGGTGAACAGCACAGACGGCAACCCGGTGAAGTCGACTCGCTCGTCGTGACCCAGGGCGTTGTGCGCGGCGATCTTCCCGGTCCTCGCGGCGACGTACACGTACTGGGGCACGTCAGTGACGTCACCGGCGGCGAACACAGCCGGGTTCGTGGTCCGCTGCTGCTCGTCTACGATGACGAAGCCGCGCTCGTCGGTCGCGATACCCGCAGCGGGAAGGTTGAGCCCTTCGGTGCGCGGGGTGCGACCGGTGGCAACGAGGACACGTTCACCGGTCGCGTCCTTCCCGTTGCGGGTCGTCACCTGGACCAGGCCCTCGTGCTGGGTGATCGTGGCTGCGCGGTCGCCGATGACACTAATCCCCTCGGCCAGGAAGGCCTTGCGGAGCTCGGACGACAGTTCCGGTTCAGCGTGCGGGGCGAGCCGACCGATGACGGTGACCTCTACTCCGAGCCGGGCGAACAGCTGCGCCTGTTCCAGGCCGACGAAGCCACCGCCGATCACCACGAGCGACGCGGGCAGTTCCGTCAGTTCCATCGCTGTGGTCGACGTGAGATAATCGACCTGCTCAAGCCCGGGGATTGCCGGCACGTGCGGCTCGGCGCCGGTGGCGACCAGATACGACTTCGCGCGCACCGGTCGTCCATCCACGAGCAGGGTTCCAGCGTCTGTGAACGTTGCAGTGCCCGGGAGGATGTCAAACCCGTAGGCAGCGGCGATGTCGGCGTACTTGGTCTGGCGGAGCATCCCAACCAGATCATCCTTCTGCTCGATGAGCGCGCTGAGATCGACCATCCCAGCAGAGCTGGGGACGCCTGAGAACCGGTTCGTGAGGGCGGAGTGCCGGGTGTGCGCGGCCGCGAGAAGCGTCTTGGACGGCACACAACCCACGTTCACGCAGGTACCGCCGAGGGTTCCCGATTCGATGGCGACCACGCTGGCCCCCTCGAGGCGCGCGTGGATCGCTGCGGACATCGCCGCCCCGCCCGTCCCGATCACCACGAGATCAACCTCCGTGTGCCATGTCACGATGCCTCCTCCAGTTCGAACCGGCCACTCGTGCGGCCACTCCTGAAAGAATGGACCTTAAAGTATGCTTGAAGGTCAAGTCGGTGGCGGAGGTGACGATGCGGATCGGGGAACTCGCGGGGAAGGCGAAGACGAGGGCGTCCACGCTGCGGTACTACGAGGAGCGCGGGCTGCTCCAACCGCCGGAGCGCACCCCGGCTGGGTACCGCAACTACGGCGACGAGGCGGTGCAGCGGCTCGAATTCATCGACCGGGCCCGCGCAGCAGGGCTCACTCTCGCGCAAACCGCCGAGATCCTCGAAGTACGTGACGCGGGCGGGTCGCCGTGCGGTCATGTTCGAGACCTTCTCGACCGGCGACTGGTCGAGATCGACGAGCAGCTCGAGCAGCTCCGCCTGCTCCGTACCAGCGTCGCCGACCTACGCGCGAACGCAGCACAGACGCCGCCGGAGGTCTGCACACCCGAGTCGATCTGCCGGTACCTCTGACCAATCGGCTGAAGGGTCTTGCTGCCCGGAGGGAACCGTTGTCTTGTCCGCGTAAGGTTGTCGCGCTCGCGGTAGTTCGTCAGGAACTCGTAGAACGTGTACGACTGCGCGGTCGGGCTTGAAGTTCCAGAGCAGGAAGGAGCCGACGGGGTATCCGTGCCTCAGACAAATTCACGATGGATAGCTGGCATCAGATACTCGCGCTTGCGGATGGCGGTGAGCATCTCCTCGATGCTGCACGGGGTCTAGAAGTACATGCGGCTCTCTCGATTCGGGCTGACGGGTGGTCAGACTGCGGTCTCGTCGTTGACGGCGACGACGGTGTCGTAGAGGCCGTAGCGGCGCAGGCCCTTGTGGGACTCGATGCCGGTGTAGGACAAGGAGGAGTCCTCGTAGCGGCGGAAGGCGAAGACGGCCTGGTTCATATGGGTGGCGTTAAAGACGCCGAGATTCACGAGGAGGTGGAAGTCCTCGACGGTCAGTCCGGTGACGGTGCGGAACAAGCCGGGTTCGAGCTTGGTGATGACGTCGGTAAGAGTGTTCTCACGGAAGTCGGTCAGGTACATGAACGCAGGGACGCGGGTGGCGAACTTGACCAGCTTCTCCTGAATCTGCGTCCGCTTGGACTTGTACTCCTTCTCCTCCTCCGTCAACTCCTTCTTCTCCGCCGGAGTAATGTCGTCGCCCTTCTCCTTCTTCGCCTTCTTCACGGCGTCGCTCTTGTTCACGACGGTCTCGAAAATGTCGCTGCCGAGCGCGCGGAAGCCTTCGATGTTCATGACGGCGTTGAGGGCGTCGGGGTTGTTCATGATCTTGCGCAGGGTGTCGTTGTCGACGTTGACGAGGATTGCGGACTCCCACTTGCGGGCCAGGAGGGTCGCGGAGGTGCCCGACATGGCGATGTCGAGGATGCCGCCGGCATCGACCTGGGTCATATTCGACCCGTCGTACGCCAACACGGGCAGGAACTTCACGAGCTCCTCGACGGCTTGCTCAGGGTTCGGCGTCTCCGGCGAGAGACCGGCGCCGTAGTCGGCGATCTGACGCAGCGCGCGAGTGGGCGCGAAGTCGAACACGAAGCACACAGGCTTGAGGACTGCTTCGGCGCTCGGGTTGTCTCCGTCGGGATTCTTGATCGACCACGGTGACTGTACGCGGAACGCTGCCTGAAAGTAGGTCTCGGGTGAGTTGAGGTTGCGCAACATCAGGATCGAGGACCACTGCTTGACGGTGACGCCCGTGGTGAGCTTGCCGCACGACAGGGTGATCGTCTTGGTGTCGTGGCCGTCGCCGATCGCCGCCCGCACTGGCGGGAGAGCATCCAGCCCGATGCCCGCGCCGGGACCCGCGACGACGAGGACCTTGTAGTCGTGCCAGAACACGTTCTGCTTCTCCGCGAGCAGGTTCGACATTGCCTCGCAGGCAGCAACGTTGGGCAGGAACCAGAACGAGTGCTGAAGGTACGGCAGGAGTCGGACATCGGAGTACGGGAATGGCGGGCGGGTGCCCATCCGCATCGCGTCGACCTGGGTGGGAAGGTGAGCGCCGCGGACGAGATCGAGCCACTTCTGCACGTCGGTCTTGTGGGTGAACTCGGCGTCCTTACCGATGCCCTTTGCCTCGAAGAACTCGTTGAGGTCGAACTCGTCGAACTCTCCCTGATTCGCAACGGCAATCAACTCGTCAGGCATCTGGTACGTGAACAGACGCATCTCCGGGAGCGACCCGTACGGGTTCCAGGCGTCCGGTTGCGCGACGGCGTACTCGGCCTTGGCGCGCTGCTCATCGGTGTAGGTCCAGTTGAAGATTTGCTCCTCGATGAACTCACCGGTTGCCAGCGCCTTGAATGGCGTGCCCGACAGGTACAGGTAGGCGCGGGTGGTGATCGGCAGGAAGTCGTCCTCGTCGTTGCCGAGTTCGTCAAGCTCCTCGTCGAAGGCCACGAGGCCGTCGTTGTACTCCGCGGCCAGTTCCTTCTGCTTGACTTTCTCGTCCTCGCCCTCGAACAGCTCCTTGGCGGACTCTCGCCACGCACCGAAGTGGTATTCATCGAAGATGACGAGGTCCCAGTTGGTGGTGTGGACCCACTCGTTCTTCGCCTTGATGAGGCCGGTCTTCCGATCTCGCCCGAGCAGGTCCTGGAACGATCCGAAGTAGACCAGTGGCCGAGTCTTGTCCGCCTCATCTGGGCTGCCCCCGGTGGCCGAGGAGAGGTACTGCCAGCCGTCGAAGTCGGCGTGAGACTCCAGGTCGGTCTGCCAGGCGTCCTCCACTGCGGGCTTGAAGGTGACCACGAGGATGCGTTTGGCGCCGAGCCGCTTCGCGAGTTGGTAGGAGGCGAAGGTCTTCCCGAAGCGCATCTTGGCGTTCCACAGGAACCGTGGCACCGCGTGAGAGTCCTCGGCCCAGATGGACTTGTAGTAGCCCTCGGCCTTGTCCACGGCGCTGGCTTGCTCCGGGCGCATCGGAAACTTCTCATGATGGGTTCCACTGAGCTTCACGCCTGTGCGAAGCTCAGTGATCGCCGTGCGCACATCGTCTGGGGTGCACCACATCCACTCTCGCGCTGAGCCGAAGATCGGGTTCTCGAAGCCCTTGTCGATCAGCCGTTGGCGCACATCTGAGTCGCGAAACACCGTCCCGTCGCCTCGTTCGGCGAGCTCATCAACGTGCAGCGTGTATGCCTGCTGCATCTGCCCCTGAGACTCGCGGATGCGCGCGTTCACATC
Source organism: Branchiibius sp. NY16-3462-2 (assembly GCF_001594145.1). Classification (GTDB taxonomy): domain Bacteria; phylum Actinomycetota; class Actinomycetes; order Actinomycetales; family Dermatophilaceae; genus Branchiibius. The sequence continues at coordinate 16,822 of NZ_LVCF01000048.1, forward strand.
CGCCTTCGTCGTCTGGCCCACCTTGAGAAGCCCCGCGTAGCCGACTGGTGGGTCGTTCGGCGACCATGCGTAGATTCGCAGTCGCGCCTCGGGCTTCTTGGGGAGGAGTTCGTCAATCTCCCGCTTCACTCGTCCGCCTCCATCGGGCGAACGATCCGCTCGACGAAGTCGATCTCGTCTTCCGAGAGTCCGTACTTCTCGTAAAGATCATGATCGTTCCAGTCTCGCGTCCAATCCTGGGTCGGAACGAAGGCATAGACCTTCCGCGTGGTGTCTTGCGAGGGCTTGTGAAGGAGGATGAGAAAGCGCGTCAGACGGCAGCGGAGGTACGACAGCGCGCTCTCCGCCTCTCCTCGTGTATCGAAGGTTCCGATGCAGAGGTACGTCTCGGAGGAGATGCTCCCGCTCTCGCCAAGGAAGGGAGTGCTGATGATCCGATGGGGATAGGTGTCCTTATTTCCCGTGCCGGGCGCGGCGCGGCCAACGTAAACCTTCCAGCCATCGATGAGGTGAGCGCCCGAAGGGATCGATGCTCGGTCCACATACCCAGTCCCACCGTTCTGGTAGATGAGCACGTCGCCAGGCGCCTTTGACGCTCTGCCCTTGAACGTGGTCTCAAATCCAAAGGGCTTACGGGAGCTGACCAGCCTTTCGAAGCGCTTGCTCTCCGGCAGTGCCAGCGAGTGCTCCTGCCCGGTCTCGACGGCAATCACCTTGCGCAAGATTGACAGAGCCTCGTTGAACCGGATGAAGACATCCGCGCCTGGTTCGAGCAAAGAGCGAGTGGCCGTGGTCGTCGGCCAATCCTTGAAGTGGGTGGTGACCTCGCAGAGTCCGGGGTGGTCGCGATCCCAGAGGAAGTAGCACACCCCGCCCTTTAGTCCGACGCCTGGGAACACGTCCGAAGCGCTCAGGTAATCGTTGATTGCCCGCACGCGGCTGTCGGTCAGCATTGACTCCCTGAACTCATCGAGGCCTTTTCCTCCCGCAAACCAACGCGAGGGAACGACCATGGACAAGAAACGCGGGTCGAGTTTCTTGGCCTGCTCTACGAAGAGTTGATAGATCGGGGCGGCGCTGGTCCCATGACCGCCGTCGCTGAGCTGGTAGGGCGGGTTGCCGATGATGACGTCGAACTGCATGGTGTCTCCGAACAGCTCCGCGATGCGGGCTTTGATGTCGTCGGTGTGGATGAAGGCGTAGGCGTGAGTCTCAAGGTCGTCACCACGGGCGTAGTCATCCTCGCCTGCGCCGCAGTAGATGCACTTGCGGTTGGTATAGACGGCGACTTCCTCGCTGGTCAGTGGATCAGCACGGAACTCCCGCTTCCCGCCGCCCCAGGTGTGCTCGGTGCGCTCGAACCAGATGTTGCCGTCCTCGGTCGTGAATGACCTAGCGATCGAGTGCGGGCCGTTGGCGAACTTCGAGCAGTAGACGCTCCGGCGCGCGAGCAGCGCCGTGAGCTGGGTGATCCCGATGCCGAACACTTGGTGGGTGAGGATGTGATCGACGCGTTCGGTGAGGTCGGGGATCGTCAGGATCAGGCCGTCGGTGAGTCGGCGCACGATCTCGCGGAGGAACACACCAGACTTGGTGAACGGATCGAGGAACGTGACATCGGGGTTGGCCCAGATGTCGGCGCCGTCGTTGGCGTCTGCCCACGCGGCGGCAAGCGTGTCGAGCATCTGGTTCGCGAACTCCGGCGGGGTGAAGACCTCATCGTTGGAGAGGTTCGCGATGCAGGTCAAGACATCCGGGTTGTGCCCTCGGAGAGTGAAAGGTGCAAGGGTCACGCGGCGGCCTCGGCGATCTGAATGACGGTCATCGTCGGGTAAGTCTGCGCGGGGACGAACAGGTCCTCGTCATCGAGCTCGCCGAATAGGGTTCCCTCGTACGAGGCGCGCTGAGTGAGGTCGTCGTAGCGAAAGTCGCGCCTCTGGAACTTGCCTTTGCCGAGGTAGCCCCACTCAGGAAAGGTGATCGGCTGGCCGCTTGGCACGGTCATGGTCAAGGCATCGCCCTGGACGATGTTCACGGTGAGAACCGCGCGGGCCGCTCGTGCCCACTGGTCATCGTTGCCGATACCCAAGAACGTGTTGAACACCTCGGCGAGATTGTGACGGCACTCTTCGGCGTTGTCTGCGAGCAGTTCGATGCCGTACGTGCACATCAGCGCGAACAATGCGTAGTGGCGCTTCTCGAACTCGCTCTTGCCGTGCCGAAGCTCGACCGTGGCGAGCTTGCGAGCCAGGACGGAGATGAGGAAGTTGCCCGAGCCGCAGGCGGGTTCGAGCACGCGGGAGTCGATCCGCTCAGACTCGTGCTTAACAAGGTCGAGCATGTCCTCGACTATCCACGCCGGCGTGAACACCTCGCCGTGGTCCGCAACGCGTTGCTTGGACTTCACCAAGCGCTGGGCGTCTTTCAGGTTCATCTTCACCCCTCCCCGTGCTCGTCGTTGTCATGAGCGTAGGAGCGACCACCGACACCGGGATGGGCTACGGGGAGCTCTTGGTCACTGGCCGCCGCACCCGCACGCACCCAGTCGTCGATCTCGCTCGCTTGGAACTTCCAGAGGCGTCCGACCTTGTGGGCGGGCATGGCCTTCTCGGCGATCCAGGTGTAGACGGTGTCTTTGGTGACCCCGAGGTGGGCGGCGATGTCGTCTGCGGACAGCCACGGCTCAGCCACGTTGGTCCTTCCTCGCTCAATGGCCCAGGCAGGCCAACACCTACGATGATACCGGCTGAGGTACGGCTTGAGTTGGGTTTCTCCGGGCCTGGCCGAACGAGACGGGTTTCGAGAGTGGCCGCTGCGTTCTGCCGATCAGCGTGGGATGCGCACCTTGAGCCAGGCGGTCACTGTGTTCTGCCAGCGGTCCAGATCGCTGTTCCAGCAGAGGGTGTGGCCGGCATCGAAGGTCTCAAGCTCGACGAGGTCCGGGCAAGCGTTTCGGAGTGCTTGTGAGAGCCGGATCGGCACGGAGTCGTCTCGGGTGCCGTGGAGGATCAGGGTCGGCGTGTCGAGCTCTACGGCTCGGGATGTCCAGTCGAAGGTGGGAAGTGGGATGCGTCCCAGCAGGCCGACTGTGCGTGCCAGTGGGCCGAGGGTGAGCCACGGGATCGCGAGGTGCCCGGCTACTGAGGGCCATCCGCTGCGGGCGCAGTTGGACTTGATGACTTCGGTCCAGTTGAGGACTGGGGAGTCGAGTACGAGCGCGGCGATCAGTCCCTGATGTCGCGGGTGGTCGGCGAGTTGGAGAGCGACAGCGGCACCCATCGACCAGCCGAACAGGACAATCTGCTGCGCTCCGCGTCGGACGGCGTATCCGATGGCCTCGTCAACGTCGCTCGTCTCTGCGTAGCCGAAGGTCGTCCGGCCGGTGCCAACTCGCGGCCCTTCTGCTGTGTTGAGGTAGCTGACGACGAGGGAGGTGTAGCCGAGTTCGGTTGCGGCGAGGACGCCGCGGAGGGTGCCGGCGCGGGTGCTGCCGAGGCCGTGGATGTGGATGGCCCAGATCGCGAGGTCGCCGTCGATGCGCCAGGCCGGGCACGGTCCTGCGGGGGTCGTGATGGTGATGTCGCGTGTGTGGAGTCCGGCGTCGGCTGGGGTGGCGTAGTAGATGCCGCTCCAGGAGGCGCAATCGCCGGTCTTCGGAGTGAAACCCGATGTGGTGCCCGTGATCCTGCGAGCGACGCGGGTGGGTCCTCGATCGACGGTATCTGCGGAGAGCTGCGCCCAGCCGCCGTGCTCGAACCAGAGATTGTAGATGCCTGGCGCGGTGGCCTGGTCGGTGCGGTCGAGCACGATCAGGTCGCCGTCGTCGGCGTGCTCGACGCCTCGAACGGTGAGGTCGAATATTCGTGGGCCGACGGGTGCGGTGAGCCGCCGCGCGATGGCCCAGCCGACGCCGGCAGCCGCTGCCGCCGCGGCCCCAGCGCCGAGAGCGATGCGGCCTATCACGACTCCCGCTCCTCGACGTAGGGAACGGGCGGGGTCGTCGCGAGGGCGCTGTCGCTTCCGACGAGGTGGCTCTCGGCGCGTTCGAGCAGGTCGCGGTCGTCGGTGCTGATGTCGAAGGTGATGCGGGGGTCGATCATCGCGTCGCGGATTTCGACGATCACTCGGTGGAGGTGCCCTTCGGGGTCTTCGCTACTGGCGGCGAGGGGGTCGGCCTGGCTCAGCCCGGGCCGTGCGCGCGTCGCCTGGTGCCAAAGCGACTCCAGCTGCGCTGTGAGGGCGACCGTCTGCCTCTGCCGGGCGTGGTGCTGAGCGCGACGGACGGCAGGCTGGATCGCGAACCCGGCACAGAGGAACACGAAGGTCAGGACGGAGAGCGGATCGTAGGCGGACTGGACAGTGTGCATGAGGTCGAGGTGGCCGGTGGCGTGGGCGATGTCCATGACGATCACGGCGAGGCAGAGCGCGACGCCGAACGCCGACCCCAGGCTCAACAGTGCCGCGGGGAGGTGCTGGATTCCGGTGCTGTGCCGGTACTGCCTTATGGCGAGGACGAGCATCGCCACGACAATGACGAGGCAGTAGGTGAAGTTGATGATCGAGTAGACCGCCGCCGCTGGCTGTGCGCCGAGGTCGATCATGAATCGTGTGGTAGTGGTGCCGCGGTCGATGAGCAGGAACGATGCGGTGATCGCGAGCAGCGCGACAAGCAGGACGGGGATGCTGACGGCGGCTCGGACGAGCCTGGGCGGGTACTCGCCGGTCTTCATGACGCCGCGGCCGAGGAAGAACAGCCCGGTCATCAGGAGCGCGTCCGCGATCAGGGTGGCGAGGTTGGTGCCACCGAGCAGTCGATCGACCGCGCTGTAGGCGGCATCCACGTTGAGCGTCATCGCGATGGCGATGGTGAGGGCGGCGTAGGTGATGCTTCGGTCGGTGCGTTTGCGGCGGAAGATGAGCAGGCTCGCCACGAGCGCCCACATGAGCGTTGCGACGAGCGTCTGGATCATCCAAATATCTCCGAGTATCTGGACTCTGCGAACACCGATCCTCGGATGCCTGCGGCGAGCCGGTCGGCGAGGGACTCGGCGGCGATCTCGGTTTCGCTGTCGAGGTCTTGCCGCCTGAGCAGGCGACCTCTGGTGTATGGCGGGATATTGGGCAGCAGCGCCTCGTCGACGGTGCAGTCATCGCCTTCGCCGTGGCCAAGGATCACGTGGGCGAGCTCGTGAAGCACGAACTGCTGGCGATGCAGCGCGGAGTCGCTGCGGGCGTGAAGTACGACGTCTTCGGCATCGGTGGAGAGCCAGAGCGCGCAGAGGCCATCGTGGGTGTCGAGGCCGGCGAGTTCGACGACGCGGAGCCTACGGTGCCGCCGGTCTTGGACGGTGTGGAGGAGATCGTCAAGGGCGAAGGTGTTGCCGAGCTCAAGGCCCGCAACGGCCGCCGATACGGTCTGTTCGATGTTCACGGTTCGCCCCTTCTCTGTAGGGAGCAGGGACCGGTGGCGGCTCCGTCGCGCGGTACCGGTCAGTGCTCGGGCATGTGTGTCATTTCCTCGTCCAGGAACTTGGTGATGGCGTGGAGTGCTTTCGGCGAGATATCGCCGAGAGTGCGGGCAGCGTAGGACTTCACCTTCGCGGCACGCATGGACCGAACCAGGTCGAGCTGCGCAGAGACCTTCTCCGGAGTGGCAGCACCGTCCTCACCGAGCAGGAACGCGGCGTCCACGTCGAAGAACTCCGCGAGACCCTCGAACACGGCGGGGTCTTGGACGTAGCGGTGGCCGTTGACCATGTACGTCCAGCGCGACCGCGACAGGTTGGTGCCTCGCTCTTGGAGGTAGTCGGCGATCTGCGAGTAGGTCGGCTCGGTGCCGGACTCGGCGACGGCGACGTCCATCAGCAGCCGCAGACGTTTGGCGAGGTCTTCGGCCGCAGCCTGACTCTCGTCTTCGGTCATGGCGGTGACCCCCTTCCCTTCGCGACGGGCAAGGCATCGATGTAGTCCACCCGAAGGGTGGTTGTGCATACTCAACCGTACTCGTTGAGCATGCACAAATCAAGGCTTGCGCATGCTCAACGGTCAGTGTTAGAACAGGACTCCGGGACATTTTGAGCATGCTCAATGCTCGGTTCCAGCCTCGGCTCGGGCTGCCTCAAGGAGGTGAACGATGTCCAGCTCACCGTTCGGGTGCGGGTGTTCGCGCCTCCCTGCCAGGTGTACCGCCGCGCGCAACCTTGGCGCGGCCCGCCGAAGAGGAGGCCGGAGCATGGCATCGAACGAGGACGCCCGCGCGGCAAGGGAAGCGAAGCTCGACGAGCTGCACGAGAAGCTGACCGGCGCGGTCGAGTCGCTGGTCTCGGGTGACGACTGGCGGCAAGCGCTCGCCTTCGCGGCGCGGTTCAGGTCGCGGTCGTTCAACAACTCGATGTTGATCTGGGTGCAGCACGGGGCGGCGTTCGAGGCGGGCCGTGTGCCGGAGCCCTTCCCGACTCTGGTTGCCGGATACCGGCAGTGGCAGGGCCTCGGGCGGCAGGTGATGAAGGGCCAGCCCGGCTACATGATCTTCGCGCCCGTGACGGGCCGGTTCGCTACCGCGACTCCTGCCGATGCGGGTTCGTGGCGTCGGCTCGGTCCGCGGGAGAAGCCGAAGGCCGGCGAGGTGGTGCGCTCGCGAATGGTCGGAGCGCGACCGGCCTACGTGTGGGATGCGTCCCAGACCGACGGCGAACCGCTGCCGGTCCCGCCCGCTCCGGCGCTGCTGGAAGGTGAAGCGCCGTCGGGGCTGTGGGA
>NZ_LVCF01000049.1 GCF_001594145.1 Branchiibius sp. NY16-3462-2
GCCGGAAATCGACCCCCCCCCAGAGCGGGAGGGGCCCGCCCCGGCGCCCCCCCGGCCCCCGGCCCCCCCCCCGCCCCGGCCGCCGCCCCCCGCCCCGCCCGCCCCAGCAGCCGCCCCCGCCGGCGTCGACATCGTCGCCGAGTTGCAGAAGCTGGGCGCTCTGAAGGACGCGGGATTGCTCACCGACGACGAGTTCGCGGCCGCGAAGGCCAAGCTGCTCGGCTGAGGCCCTACCGGACTGTCCGTGCCTCCGCTGGTCCGGCGCGGGCACGGGCTGCCGCCTGCCCCGCCCCTGGCACGCCCGTCGCCACAGAGACCTGCACCAGAAGGTCCTGGCCCTGAGCCGCGCACGAGACCAGCACGGCGCCGTTGCCACTGACGCTCCGTCCGGCCGCAGCACACGCCGCCGGAGCGGAGCTGGTCTGCAACACACGGGCCCCCGCAAGCGCGGCCATGTCTGCGGCGGCGGCTGCTTGCCCTGCTGCGCGAACCACGCGAGCAACCGTCAGCGCGCCGCCGAGCAGAAGGATCAACACCGCGATCACGCCGACCGCGAGCACCGTGGCCGAGCCGCGCTCACGCCCACTCACGGCGGCGCCTCGACTGATGACTCCACCTGCGCCACCACGGACGCGGACAACCGGTGCCCGCCGGTCAGCCAGGCGAACGGCCCGGGCGGTGCAGACGACACGGTCACTTGCACGTCGCCACCCAAGGACCGAACCGTCACCGCTGCCCCTCCCGGTGCCGCGCGCTGCCCGATGTCGGAGACGCGTGCGGCAGGGTCACCGCGTGACGCACTGCGCGCCGCCATCCGGGCCGCATCCACACACCGGATCTGGTCGATACCGATCGCAACTACGTTGAGCGCGATGGCCAGCACGAAGACGACAGCGGGCAGGACGGCCGCGAGTTCGGCGGTGACCATCCCCGCATCACCGCGCTGGCGCAGCGTTCGCCAAAACCCTCGCGACCGTCCCCACCTCACGACGCGATGCTCAACGCCGCTTGGATGATGCTGGCCAGACCCGACTTCACTGCACCGGACTTGATGACCGCGATCAACACCGTCGCGAAGGTCACTGCCGCCAGGGTTCCCACGGCGTACTCCGCCGTGCTCATTCCCGCCTCCGCGCTGGTGCGTAGCTGGTGCAGCCGCCGTCGAAGTCCCGTCATTGCCGATCTCATGTCGTTCCCCTTCTCGAATGGATCACTCAAAACCACTACGCCGCAGCGTGATCCGGGACCGCGGCGCAGTGTTCAATCAGGTCCCGGCGAGCACGCTGCGGGCGATCACCGCCACGACAGGCAGCACCGTCAGCGTCGCGAATGCCGGCAGGAAGCACCCGCCCAACGGCAGGACGATCAGGACACCGAGACGAGCCGTGCGCTCGTGCAACGCCTGTCGTTCGTCGCGGCGGATAGTCGCCGCGGCTTCGCGCAGCAGTCCTGCCGCCGGCATCCCCACCCGGGCCGCGAGCGCCAATGCGTCAGCCGCTGGTCGCCACACGGCTGGGAGGCCCTGCCATGCCTTTGCTTCGTCGACTCCCCACTGCAGTGCGGCCGTCACTTGTCGCAACTGTGATGCCACGACCGGTGTGCTCTGATCGGCCACTGCACTGAGTGCGTTGGTCAGCGGACTTCCTGAGGTCAGGGCCAACGCCAGCAGGTCGATGGCTGTCGCAACGCTCAGCATTGTCTCCGCCACTGGAGTGAGTGGGGAGGAATCGGCGACTTGCCACAGATCGTCGGGCCCAGGCTGCGCAGGCGCGGCGGAGCGATAAGGCGGCCAGCACAGTACAGCTGCCCACAGCGGCAACCCGATCGAGATCGCCATCACGACAGCGCCTCCGTGCGGACACAGCGCCGCACCAATCGCCCCGACCACCACCGCCCCAGCAGGATCAACACCACCCCGATCAGGAGGGCAGCGAGGCCGGCGACGCCGGTATAGAGCTGGGTGGGCGGCACTCCCGCGAGCGCAGCGATTCCGACGCCCGCGACCGGCAGCCCCGTCAGCAGGTGCATGGTCGCCCGCGGCCCGGCGATCGCCACCCGCAACGCTCGCTCGCGGTCCTCCTCGGCCTGCAGCAACTCCACTGCGGTCGCTACCGCGTCGGTCAGACTGCATCCGAGCTCATCAGACAGCGACCATGCGGCCGCGACCACTCCCACCTGCGGCAGATCAAAGTCGCTCCCGAGCGTGCGGAAGGTCGGCCCGAGTTCGAGCCCTGCCTCGGCACGGACCGCGAGGTCGTTCATGGCGCGCTCGAATGGAGCATCGAGGGGTGAACCTGCTACGAGCCGTGCGGCATTCGCCACCGCAACTGTCGGTGGTACTCCTGCTCGCAGAGCCGGCGCCACCGATCGCAGAAGCTGAGTGATCGCAGCGCGACGCCGGGCCTGACGTCGTCGCCCACTGGTGAACGACGGCAGTCGCCGCTGGGCTGGCAGGTCAGCGGATCGGCGTACGGGGAAAGGAATCAACCGGCGCGGCCAGGCGAGGACGGCAAGAGAAACCAGCAGCGCGACGAACAGGCTCACGACGTCCCCAGGACCCGGTGCAGTTCCGTCCAGCCGTCAGCCCGCTCCAACCTGTCACCGGACCGCACCAAAGCCGGTCGCACCTCAAGCCCCCGCGGTGCACGGACGAGTACGCCGATCTCCTGCACTACCCGGCGGTCGCCGGCCCGTCGCAGATGCACCACCACCCGCACCGCGCTGGCCAGTTGCGAGTGCACGGCTGACGCAGCCATCCCGGCCAACGCACCCAACGCCTCGAACCGCGCCACCACGTCAGCGCTGGTGTTGGCATGGATCGTGCCGCAGCCGCCCTCGTGACCGGTGTTGAGCGCGGTCAACAGTTCCCGTACTTCGGCGCCGCGCACCTCGCCGACCACCAACCGGTCCGGGCGCATCCGCAACGACTGCCGCACCAGCACCGGCAGCGCGATCTCACCCGAACCCTCCACGTTGGCGCTGCGGCCCTCCAACCGCACCACATGCGGATGCCGAACCCGCAGCTCGCGGACGTCCTCGACGATCACGATGCGCTCGTGTGTGGGTACCTGTCCCAGCAGCGCCGCCAACAGGGTCGTCTTGCCCGAGCCCGTGCCCCCACTGATCACGAACGCCACACGCGCCGAGACCAATTCGGTCAACACCGCAGCTCCCGCTGCGTCGAGAGCCCCCCGCGCTTGCAGTCCGGCCACATCGAGCCCATCAGAGCGCGGGATCCGCAGAGACAGGTGCGCCGCAGACTCCACGAGCGGCGGCAGGATGGCGTGCAACCGGATGCCGCCCGGCAGCAGACCGTCGACGTAGGGCTGGCTCTCATCCAGTCGCCGGCCGGCCAGGGTGGCCAGCCGCACCGCCAACCGCCGCACCTGGACGGCATCGGCAAACCGCACCGGTCGGGATTCGAGCCCCTGACCACGGTCGACCCAGACCCCGGCCAATCCGTTGACGAGCACATCGGTGACCGCCGGGTCTGCGAGCAACTCCTCCAACGGACCGGCGCCCAACACCTCCGAGCGCAACTGATCGCGCAACCGCGCGACGTGACCGTCGCCGAGCACGACTGGGTCCGCAGCGGCTACCCGGGCGACACCAGCGTCGTCGGGTAGCCGGCCGGCCCGGATCTGCTCCCACAGCGCAGCCGCGGGACCACCGCGCGTGGTGCTCACGATGCCAACCGGTGCTCGACGACCAGATCCCGCAGCAGCGACGCCGCGAGCGCCGACACCGGACTGCGAGTGCTGTCCCCCGGCACTGCCGGGTTCGACTGTCGCTGATCGAGTTTGCGGTCGTGAGCCAGCACGCCAAACAAGGCGACGTCGCTGAGCCGGGCAATCTGCTGCGCCACGTGCTCACGGGTGTCACGGACCACGAACCCGAGCGGCAGATCCGGTTCGACGGCCTGGGCGTAGCCCACGAGTTGCTCGGTCACGACCAGCACGCGGCGATCCGGGGCCGTGACGACGACGAACGCGGCAGCCACCTCCAGCGCCGCCTCCGCCAACGCGAGATCCCGGGGCAGGTCGACCACCACCAGGTCGCTCGCGCGCCGGCACGCGGCGATGACCTCCCGCAACCGCCCTGGCGGGATCGGATCCGGCCCGTCGCACGCCACCACCCGTGCACCGCTCTCAGTGGTGGGCAACCGGTCGAGCAACGGCTGCGCGGGCAGTGCCCCATCGCTGCCCAGCAAGTCCGGCCAGCGCACTCCCGGGTCAGCGGCCAGGTCGAAGAGATTGTCCAGTCCGCCGCCCCACGGATCAGCGTCGATCGCAACCGCTGACCACCCCGCACGCGCAGCGGTGACGGTCAGCGCGGTGCTTAATGTGCTTGCACCACAAGCACTTCCAGCGCCGACGACAGCAAGACAGGGAGCCAACGGGTGCAGCGGATCGGTGTCGTCCATGGCCCCATCCGACGACGGAACGACCCGACCCAGCCACCCCGATCGGCGCCGGTGTGGACAACTGGTGGCTCGCCGTACGTCATCCACAGGCAGGTAGAGCCCGGACACATAAGCGCGCAGAGCACCGACTTACACCCGTTTTGGACTTGCATTGCATCTTCTTTTGTACTAGCTTTGCACATGCAAAGAACATACAAACCGTCTACTAGAAGGAGCAGCACCATGAATACGTCCATCTACGGCACTGAGGCCCAGTTGACCAAGGCGCTCCGCGCCGCGGCCGTCGCCTTCATCGCCACCCTGGACGAGGCCAGCAGCCACCCCGCCAAGGCCGACTCGGACGAGAACACGGTCATCGAGTACGACCCGCTCACCGACCAGCCGCCGTTCACGCCAGTCCCGCATAGCAGCGGCACCGACGCACAGCAGAAGCTCGCCTCGATCACGTACCTGGGCGCGATTGCCCGCATCTACGCCGAGGAGGGTCGCGGCGCCGTCTCAAAGGAGATCTCCAAGTTCGCCAAAAAGGCCGGATACGCGGGCGGCAACGCCGTGAATGGCTGGAACTCCCGGCCCAACAGCCCGCGCGCCGTCGAGTTGAACGAGGACGGCGAGCGATTCCTCAACGAGGGCAGCATGAAATCGCTCCTCGCCGATGCCGCCGACCTGGGCATCGAGCTCGTGGGCGAGTACAAGACGGTGCCGTCCCCCAAGAAGTGACCGGGCTGCCCGGCACCGTCGCCGAACCGCCCCAGACCGCATCGAGGCTGGGGCGGTTTGCTGGTGGCCCGCCGTACGTCGTCCACAGGCACACACGGCCCGGACACATAAGCGGGCGCCCCACGATGTGGGGCGCCCTGATCCGTAACTTCATTAAGCGACCAAGCGTGCTTTTTCGTGTCCGTCGCCCCTGGGTGGTCCTAGGGTCGAACTGTCCATCAAAGGACTGGCCTCGCGTGGGTACTCGATTCAGTTGCGGAAGTACACCTCTGGTCTACACCCCCTGGCCCCCGAGCACAAGAGATCCACAACTGGTGAAGAGGTTCGGGGAGACATCCAGGATCTGGGAGGACCCTGCCGCAACAAACGTCTCCCAGATCCTGGATTGCTCCCAGATCCGCAGGGGCCGCAAACGTACGTCGACCTGCGCCCCCAGCCGAACCCGAAGTAGGGTGCGGCGCATGTCCGAGGTCTTCAACGCACTCTTGTCGATGGAGGGTGTCCGCGACGCTGCGGACCGGGCCCGCGAGGCCTGCACGCAGTTGCGATGGCATGCCGCGCTGCGCCGCCGGATCCCCGAAGCCGCCGCGGAATCCCGGGTCCGCGGTGCACGGGCGACAGCGTTGCTGGAAGGCGTCGAGGTCGACCACACCACCGTGCGCGACCTGCTGCGTGGAGCGCTGGACTGGCCCCTTGAGCCGGACCCGTGGGAGTTGACCCTGCGGGGCGCGGTGCAGGTCACGGCAGCCACCGAAGCCAGCACCGGGGCCGTCCTCCTGCAGGACCTGGTCCGGTTACAGATCGCGGCGGCCGCACCCGTGAGCACCCCCGACGAGCTCGGCCGCCCACGGGCCGACGACGAGACCTGCGACGAACTGGCGACCCTCGGCCAAGCGCCCCCGGCCGACGAGGCGCTGCAGCGACTGCGCGACGTCCTCGCACTGCTCGACGCCAGCAACCTTCCTGCCCCGCTCGCAGGCGCACTCTTGCACGCGGAAATCGCTGTGGCACGGCCGTTTACGCGTGGCAACGGCCTCGTGGCGCGCGCTGCTCACCGCGGTTACCTACGCACCAGCGGCCTGGACCCGACCGGGGTCGCAGTGATCGAAGCCGGGTACGCCGCCAAGGGCAGCGCCGACTACTTAGGTGCCCTCACGGCGTACGCGCAAGGGGGCACAGAAGGGGTGCGCCTGTGGCTGATCCACAGCGCCGACGCGGTCGTGGCCGCGGCCGCCGAGGGCAACCGGATCTGCGACGCGGTCCTCGCCGGCCGGCTCAGCTGACGTCCTCCTCGGCCGGCAGCGGACTGTCGACCACGGTGCCCAACTCACTATCCGCCGGCGGCAACACCTCGACCGTGGCACGGCGCAGCGCCAGCACCGCCCGGCCCACCCGCAGCGTGAACATCACACTGATCGTCAGCAGGAACGCCGCGAGCGGCAGTTCCACCAGCAGCGCCGACAGGGTGGACCACTGCCGATCGGTCCGTCCGGCGGTGGTGACGTCGAACCACGCATCCGCGATCAACAGCGCCCCCGCCCCGCTGGCACTCACGACCAGCAGGAACCGCTGCCGCCAGGCGAAGAACGCCGTCAGCCCGAGGAAAATCGTCAGCAGGATGTCGAAGCCGACCCAGGTGACATCCCAGCCACGCGACAGGTGAACCTCGGGCAATCGGATGGCCAGGTAGAACGTCCACGGGATCAACAGCACGGTCGCGAGGGTCGTGATCACCAGCGCCCGACGTCGCCGACGACTGATCGTCGCCGCGTCCACCGCCAGCACGTCCTGCAGCGACATCCGGCCCACTTCCTCGCCACGGTCGCGCGCGTTCGCGACGTGGATGAGGGCCAGCAACTCACGGCGTTGCCGCAGGTCGAGCGCGGCCACTTCGTCAGCGCTCAGTGTGCGTGCCGGATCCTCCACGGAAGCCTCCATCTGTTGCCCGAGTCACATGCAACGTGTGTGCAACGGCACAATGGGTGGAATAGGAACTCTGTCACCGTACGCACGCCCCAAGGGAGAGGCCATCGTGAGCGAAGAGACCCTGTCCAACCTGTTGCACGAAGATCGCAGCTTTCCGCCGGACCCCGCCTTTGCCGCCCAGGCCAACGGTACGGCGGCACTCTACGACCAGGCGGACGCCGACCGTGACGCCTTCTGGGCCGAGCAGGCCCGCTCGCGGATCGCGTGGAGCAAGGACTTCGGGCAGGTGCTGGACTGGTCCGAGGCTCCCGTCGCCCAATGGTTCGTCGGCGGCGAGTTGAACGCCGCCTACAACTGCGTCGACCGGCACGTCGAGGCCGGCAACGGCGACCGGGTCGCGTTGCACTTCGTGGGCGAGCCCGAGGACGACACCCGATCCATCACGTACGCCGAGTTGCTGGCTGAGGTGCAGAAGGCAGCGAACGCGCTGAAGGACCTGGGCGTCCAGACCGGGGACCGCGTCGCGGTGTACCTGCCGATGATCCCCGAGGCAGTCGTCGCGCTGCTGGCGTGTGCCCGCATCGGCGCCCCGCACTCAGTGGTCTTCGGCGGTTTTTCCTCTGATGCGTTGCGCTCGCGCATTGCCGATGCGGACGCCAAGGTCGTCATCACTGCGGACGGCGGATACCGGCGCGGCAAGCCCTCAGCCCTCAAGCCCGCGGTTGACGAGGCGGTCACCGGCGACAGCCCGGTCGAGCACGTGCTGGTGGTGCGTCGCACCGGCCAGGACATCGCCTGGACTGACAAGGACGTCTGGTGGCACGACGCCCTGGAGGCTGCGGATCCCGAATGTCCCCCGGTGCCAGTGGATTCCGAGCACCCGCTCTTCCTGCTCTACACCTCCGGCACGACCGGCAAACCCAAGGGCATCCTGCACACCACCGGTGGCTACCTGGTGCAGGCGGCTTACACCAACTCGGTCGTGCACGACGTCCACCCAGAGTCCGATGTCTACTGGTGCACCGCCGACGTCGGCTGGATCACCGGCCACTCCTACATCGTCTACGGTCCGCTGGCCAACGGTGCGACCCAGGTGCTCTACGAAGGCACTCCCGACAGCCCGCACAAGGGCCGCTGGTGGGAGATCATCGAGCAGTTCAAAGTGTCGATCTTCTACACCGCGCCGACCGCGATCCGCACCTGCATGAAGTGGGGCAAGGAGATCCCGGAGAAGTTCGACCTCTCCTCGATCCGGGTGCTGGGCTCGGTCGGTGAGCCGATCAACCCCGAGGCGTGGATCTGGTACCACGACGTCATCGGCGCCGGGAAGGCACCGATCGTCGACACCTGGTGGCAGACCGAGACCGGCGCGATCATGATCTCCGCCCTGCCCGGCGTCACGTCCCTGAAGCCGGGTTCGGCCCAGATCGCCGTACCCGGCATCAGCGTGGATGTCGTTGATGACACAGGCAATTCAGTACCCAACGGCTCGGGTGGCTACTTGATCGTCAGCAAGCCGTGGCCCGCGATGCTGCGCGGAATCTGGGGTGACCTGCAGCGGTATAAGGACACCTACTGGGCACGCTTCCCAGGCATCTACTTCGCGGGTGACGGGGCCAAGAAGGACGAGGATGGCAACATCTGGGTGCTTGGCCGGGTGGACGACGTGATGAACGTGTCCGGTCACCGGTTGTCGACCACCGAGATCGAGTCCGCGCTGGTGTCGCACCCGAAGGTCGCCGAGGCGGCGGTCGTCGGCGCCACGGACGACACCACGGGTCAGGCGGTCTGCGCGTTCGTGATCCTGCGCGGCGATGCCGTCCAAGAGGCCGACGAGCCCGGCGAGGGCGGCGACCTGGTGAGCGAGTTGCGCAACCACGTCGCCAAGGAGATCGGCCCGATCGCCAAGCCCCGGCAGATCATGGTGGTCGCGGAACTGCCGAAGACCCGCTCGGGCAAGATCATGCGCCGCTTGCTGCGTGACGTGGCCGAGAACCGCGAGGTCGGCGACGTCACCACCCTGGCCGACTCCTCGGTGATGGATCTGATCAAGAGCGGCCTGTCGGGCAAGGACTGAGCCGGAAGACCGGATGCACCTCGGCCGCCGCCGCAAGGTCGGCGGCCGAGGCGTCTGGTCCGACCCCGTCGAAGAACGACTTCACCTCAAATCCCCACTTCTTCAGGTACGTGCGCAGCACCGCGACCGCCTCGTCGCCTTTCACCTGCTCAATGACGTACGCCGATCGCCGGCTCCGCTTGCGCAGCACCACCGTGCGGCTCGCCCGTGCGTTCCTCACCCACTGGGTCTCCCCACGAGCCGCCACCAGGTAGAGCGAGCCGTCCAGGGGTAGCGGGTTCACCGCCGCGGTCCGCTCCTGACCGCTGCTTCGGCCCCGAACGATCAACTGCTGCATACCCATCGGGCCGAACCCGTGCTTGGCCAGCCGACTCATCAGCCGGTTGAAGAATCGCTCGAAACCGTTCTGTTCGATCACCATCGCCATGACGCCATCTCCTAAATGTGAGCACTGCTCTCTGTCTGGCACCAGCATGACCTGATTGCGGTGCGAAAACAAGAGCACTGCTCACGTTTGTGACCAGCGATCACTCATTTGCGACAATTGACCGCATGACACAGGGAGTTCGAGCGCGTGCGCGAGCGGAGACGATGACGCAGATCCTCGCCCACGGCCGCGAGCAACTGGCGCAGAACGGGGCCGCCGATCTGTCGGTCCGCGCGATCGCCCGCGACCTGGGCATGGTGTCTTCGGGGATCTATCGCTACGTCGCCAGCCGGGACGAGTTGCTGACCGCCCTGATCATCGACTCCTACGACCAACTCGGCGCTGCGGTTGAAGACGCGGCAGCGGCTCGCACCACCGCTGGCCGCCGATTCCTGCGAGGCTGCGCAGCGGCGCGTTCGTGGGCCGTGGCGCATCCCCACGACTGGGCGCTCATCTTCGGCTCCCCCGTACCCGGCTACCAGGCACCCCCCGACACCATCCCGGCGGCGATGCGCGTCCCCGCCGTCCTGCTCGGGCTGGCGGCCCAGCAGGAGCGTGACGGCGGCCTCCTGGAGCACGACCCTGCTCCGCGGGTGAGCCGGCGCCTGTCGACGCAGGCAGCCCTGGTCCGCGACGCCCTCGCTGCAGACCTGCCCGATGCCGCCGTCCTGCGTTGCCTGGCCGCGTGGGCGATGATCAACGGCATCATTTCCTTCGAACTCTTCGGCCAGTTGGCGAACACCTTCGATCCCGCCGACGATGCGACCGCGCACGTGTTCACCCAGGCCGCGCTGCTTGTGGGGTTCCCCGATGTCAACTGACGGCAGTCCGGGGGTGATCCGCCGCCTGTTCTCCCGCAGCGATGACCCGGAGGAGAATCTGCACGTCGCCGACCTGCTGCGGCAGGAGACGACCGGCGGCCTGCTTCTGCTCGTCGCCACCGCAGCGGCACTGATCTGGGCCAACTCGCCCTGGCGGTCGTCGTACGACACCTTGTCGCACACCCAGATCGGCCCGGAATCGCTGCACCTGCATCTGGACCTGGCGACCTGGGCGGCCGACGGTCTGCTCGCCGTGTTCTTCTTCGTCGTCGGACTCGAACTCAAACACGAGATCGTGCACGGGTCGCTGCGCGATCCGGCCAAGGCCGCCGTGCCGATCGTGGCCGCCGTCTGCGGAATGATCGTGCCCGCGCTGCTCTATCTGGCGGTGCAGTGGGCCTCACCACACGGCGTACCCCTCGGCTGGGCCGTCCCGATCGCCACCGATATCGCCTTCGCGCTCGCCGTCCTCGCGGTGGTCGGCAGTGCGCTGCCCGAGGGGTTGCGCGCCTTCCTGCTGACCCTGGCGGTCGTGGACGACCTCATCGCCATCGTGGTGATCGCCATCTTCTTCTCCGCGGGGATCAACTTCGGTTGGCTGGCCGTCAGCCTCGCGCTGATCGCGGTCTTCGCCTATCTGGCCAACACCGGGCGCATGTGGTGGTGGGTGCTGATCCCGTTGGCGGTGGGCGCCTGGATCTTTATGCACGCCAGCGGCGTTCACGCCACCATTGCCGGTGTGCTCCTCGGCCTGTCGATGCCGGCGTCCCGTGTGCATGCCGTCGATCACCGGCTGCGGCCGATCTCGGCCGGACTGTGTGTGCCGATCTTCGCGTTCTTCGCGGCCGGCGTCACGGTCGTCGGCGGCGGGCTGGACAAGGCGCTGAAGGACCCGGTGACCATCGGGGTCATCGTGGGTCTGGTCCTGGGCAAGGTCCTCGGGATCACGCTCAGCACGTTCGCGATGGCCCGGTTCACCAAGGCCGAACTCGATGAGGAGATCCAGTGGCTCGACATCGTCGGGTTGGGTCTGCTGGCAGGGGTCGGCTTCACGGTCTCCCTATTGATCGGTGAACTCGCGTTCGGCTCAGGGACGGAGAAGGACGATCACGTGAAGGTCGCCATCCTCATCGGCTCACTGCTCTCGGCCGGCTCAGCCGCCCTGCTGCTCGGTCACCGCAGCCGCCGCCGCGCGGCAGCCTGAGTTGCGCGGGCATGCGGGAAGCGCCAACCCCTACGTCGCGTCCGCGGCTTCGCCGACCGGTTCCCCCGATACAGTGAGCACGAGTCCGGGACTGCCGACGTCCCGGCAGCACCAGTCAACGCTTTGCAGGAGGATCAGAATGGCCGACCAGCGCTCGATCGGACAGATGGTGTCCGAGGTGACCACCGACCTGTCCTCGATCGTCCACAACGAGATCGCTCTGGCCAAACTGGAGATCAAGTCCGACCTCACGAAGGGCGGCAGGGGCGCCGTATTCCTGATCGTCGCCGCTGGTGCTGCGCTCTACGGTCTGGGCTTCCTGCTGTCCGCCATCGCGTCGGGGATCCACGCCGCCGGCCTGCCGAGTTGGCTGAGCATCCTCATCGTCGCGCTCGTGCTCTTCATCGTCGCCGGGATCTGTGCGCTGATCGGCAGCAAGCACCTCAAGCGCATCCAGGGCAAGCCGGTCAAGGCCATCGCTAGCGCGCAGGAGACGGTCACCGACCTGAAGATCGCGGCCAAGCCCAGCAACAACTAGGCCCGTCAGACCTAACGTGTCCAGAACCTCTCTGGCACGATCCGGCGGTCCTCCCGGTCCCACGGCCGGGTCAGCCCGGCCGCGTCAAGCACCGTGTCCAGCAGGATCGCAGTGAAGCCCCAGATGTAGAACCCATCGACCTCGAACGCGGGCGCCGCGAAGCCGCGGGTGGGGTGCACCGACATGAACCGGTTGGCCGGGTCGGTCAGATCGTCGACCGCCACCCGGCCGACACGGGCGACTTCAGCGGGATCGAGTACGCCGATCGGGTGCGGCTCGCGCCACCAGGACAACACCGGCTGCACCGCAAACCCCGTGACACTTAACGGGATCGGGTCGATGCTGGCCAGCACGTCCACCGTCGACGGCTCCACGCCGACCTCCTCGTGCGCCTCGCGCAGCGCCGCCGCCGTCGCGTCCACGTCGGTGGGGTCGATGGTCCCGCCGGGCAACGCCACCTGCCCCGCGTGATTGCGCAACGTGTCGGAGCGTTGGGTCAGCACAATGTCGCTGCCACGCTCACCGGGCCCGAAGAGCATCAGCACCGCCGAGCGGCGGGCGCGGTCACTCACCGACTCACGCCACGGCGTACCCACCTCGTGCGCAGTGGCGGACAACCGGTCCAGCCAGCCCGGCACCGGCTGCGCGCCTTCTGCGTGTTCCGTCATCGTGTCGCCTCCGCGCCCGAGTCTAGGAAACCCCGTCCACGAGCTGGAACACGCACACAGTTGGTGATGGACGACCGTGCAGACCCCTGCCAGTATCGCCACAGGGCAACCCGCCGGACGGCGCCCACATGACCGCGAGGAGGTGGTGTGATGGCGCTGGCTGTCGCCGAGGACTGGGACCGACTGGCGAAGGACAACAACGCGATCGGCTTCATCGACACCCTCCTGCGCGGCGCCGGCCAGGTGATGTTCCAGGACAACCCGGTCACCGGTCTGCTGTTCCTGGCCGGCATCACGTGGGGTGCCCTCGCTGCTGATCAATGGCAGGTCGCGGTCGGCGCGGCGGTCGCCCTGCTCGTGGCGACGATCACCGCCAAACTGCTGTCCGTCGACCAGAAGGCGGTGCACCAGGGCCTCTACGGTTTCAACGGCATCCTGGTCGGCGCCGCGGTTCCCACGTTCCTGGGCACGAACTCCTACATGTGGATCTATCTCGTCGTGGGAGCGGCCGTCTCCGCGGTGGTCATGATGGCCATCGCCAACGTCTTCGCGACCTGGGGCGTCCCTGCGCTTACCTTCCCCTTCGTGCTGACGACCTGGTTCCTGGTGCTGGGGGCCTGGTCGTTCAACCACATCAAACCGGTCGCCCTTGGCCCCACTGGCTTCCCGGTAGCCATCGACAACAACGCAGCGCACCTCTCCGTGACCGCATCGATGCTCGGTGAGACCCTCTTCCGCAACGTCGCCCAGGTCTTCCTGATCAACAACGTGGTCACCGGGGTCATCTTTGTGATCGCGTTGGCAGTCAGTTCACGCTGGAGTGCGATCTTCGCGTTGCTCGGCTCCGCCCTGGCCATCGCCACCGCCCTCGCACTGGGCGCTTCCGCCTCCGGTATCACCAACGGGCTGTACGGATTCAGCGCGGTGCTGACGGCGATTGCTCTGGGCAGCATCTTCTATACCCCGGGATGGCGGGTGCTGGCGTTCACCGTGCTCGGCACCATCTTCACCGTGATCATCCAGGGCGCGCTGAACGCCGCGCTCTCTCCGATCGGCATCCCGACCTTTACCGCGCCATTCGTCTTCGCTACCTGGCTCTTCCTACTGCCGAAGGAGAAGTTCATGCCAATCCCGCACGCACCGATCGCCCACGACGCGGTGTCCACCAAGACCGCCACGACCACGAGCGGAGCGTCATCATGATCGCCGCCGCGACCGTCAACAGCGGCGACACCGCGTGGCTGCTGATCTGCGCCGCGCTCGTGCTCTTCATGGTGCCCGGTCTCGCGCTCTTCTACGCGGGGATGGTCGGCACCCGCAACGTCCTGGTCATGTTGCAGCAGAACGTGATTCCGCTGGCGCTAATCAGCCTCACCTGGGTCGTGGTCGGCTACAGCCTGGCCTTCGGCAACGACACCGGCAAGGGCATCATCTCCGACCTCGGCCTGTTCGGACTGCGCAACCTCGACCAAGCGCCAGCACCGAACCTGCACGTCGTGGTCCCGGGCATCGCCGTACCCACCCTGGCCTTCGTCGCCTACCAGATGATGTTCGCGATCATCACTCCGGCGCTGGCCACCGGAGCCGTCGCGAGCCGCCTCAAGGCGCTCGGCTGGGCGGTCTTCCTGGTGCTGTGGTCGATCCTGGTCTACCCGCCGATCGCGCACTGGCTGTGGGCGCCTGCGGGCTGGCTGACCACGCGCGGCGCCCAGGACTGGGCCGGTGGAATGGTCGTGCACGCAGCCGCCGGGGCCGCCGCACTGGCCCTACTGCTCGTGCTCGGCCGGCGACAGGTGTGGCCCGGACGCGCACCCCTTCCGCACTCCATTCCGATGGTGGTGCTGGGCGCTGGCATCCTGTGGTTCGGCTGGTTCGGCTTCAACGCCGGCGACGGGCTGCGCGCCGACGGCATCGCGGCACAGGCGCTGATCAACTCCCAGGTCGCCGCGGCTGCCGCGATGCTGGTGTGGTTGCTGGTCGAGCGCTCCACCGACGGGCACGCGACCGTCCTCGGCGGAGTCACCGGCGCCATCGCCGGACTGGCCACCGTGACCCCCGCCGCCGGTTACGTCAGCACCTTCTCGGCCGTGGCCATCGGTGCGCTGGCCGGGATCGTGTGCCACCTGGCCCTGCACCTGAAGAAGATCTTCAAGTACGACGATGCCCTGGACGTCATCGCCGTCCACTTCGTGGGTGGCATCCTGGGCACGATCCTGGTCGGCTTCTTCGGTGAGAAGGCGATCAACGCCATCGGTGCCGACGGTTTGTTCTTCGGTGGCGGCTTCGGCCTGTTGGGCAATCAGTTGCTCGCTCTCGTTGCAGTCATTGCCTTTTCGTTCGTCGCGACCTGGCTGATCGCGATGGCCATCGAGAAGACGATCGGTCTGCGGGTGGACCCCGACGACGAGGCGCACCTCGATGCCACCCAGCAAGGCATGAGCGCCTATCACGATGAGACAGCGCCCGTCGCTGCGGCCGACCGGTGAGGCTGGCCGCCATCGCAACCTGACCCATGTCGCGCCCAAGACTTCGGCGCTAGAGTCACTTCCAACCCGACCGCTACGCAGCGGACACACACCACGAAGACGGGGAACAGCAATGGATCTCAGCCCGCGGGAAATCGACAAGCTGTACATCTACCAGGTCGCTGAGCTGGCCCGCCGTCGGCGCGATCGCGGCACCAAGCTCAACATCAGCGAAGCGCAGGCACTGATCTCCGAAGCGGTCCTCGAAGCTGCCCGCGACGGCAAATCCGTCGCCCAGTGCATGGAACTGGGCAAGACCGTGGTCTCTGCCGATCAATGCATGGACGGAGTCCGCGAGCGCATCACGTTGTTGCAGATCGAGGCCACCTTCCCCGACGGCACCAAGCTGGTGTCGTGTCACGACCCGGTTGCCGGTTGAAGTGACTTCCTCCCCGGAGCGGGTGGTCCTGGTCGGTGGACACGAAAGCGACGCCGGCGAGGCACTGCACCGCCTGATCGGCGCCGACCCGGCCTGGTCGGCGACCACGACCGGTCGTTCCTTAGCGAGCACTGTCGAATCTGCCCTGAGCGCAGGCGAATCGGTGACGGTGGTGCCGATGACCTTCGGCCGCGACCCGGTCCTGGTGGCTGACACGGCCAAAACGTTGCAGTGGATCCGCGACCGTCGCGGCGGCACGCTACGCCTGGCCGCACCGTTCGGGACGACGGACCATCTGATCGCCCATCTGCGCAGCGCGGCGATCCGCCTGCAGCGTCGTGCTCCCGGATCCGCGTTGGTGATCGCCGCACGATCCAGTGACAGCTTCAACAACGCCGAACTGCACCGCTGCGCGTATCTCGTGGGCGCCGAATCCACCACGCCCGAGGTCGCCGTCGCCCTCCTGGGACCAGGGCGCCCGTCGCTGGCGGACAGCGCCGACCGGTTGCAGCGCCTGGGGTTCGCCAGCAGCGGAGTCGCCCCCGCCGGCTTCCAAGCCGACCTCGATCTGCCGGCGGACACCCCCGGGCACAGCATGCTGTGGTGCGGCCCGTTGCTGGGTGACGCCGCCGCCCGACGCATCATCGCCGAACGCGTCGCCACAGCTCAGCACGACTGGCAACACGGCCGGGACGGAATCGATCCGGCGCTGAGCGCCGACCACGAGCACGGCTACGCCCACTCCCACGGCGACGCCACCGACGGACACGGTCACGGCCACTCCCACGCAACAGGGCATGGTCACGGTCACTCGCACCACCACCCCACCCCTGCAGGAAAGGAACGTCATGGCCTCCCGCAAACCGCAGTATGAGCACCAGTCAGACGACATCGAGATCAACGCCGGACGGCCGTCGGTCACGCTCCGGGTGACCAACACCGGCGACCGGCCGGTGCAGGTGGGTTCGCACTTCCACTTCTTCGAGGCCAACCGGGCGCTGCTCTTCGAACGCGAACTGGCCTGGGGTTCTCATCTGGACATCCCGGCCGGCACCGGGGTCCGGTTCGAGCCGGGTGAGACCAAGGAGGTGACCCTCGTGGCGTACGCCGGGGGGCGCTACCTCGTGGGCTTCAACGGCTTGGTCGACGGCGGGCTGGATGCCCCGCACACCAAGGTCGCCGCGTTGGCCGCGTTGGCGCCGGGCGGATTCCAGAACGGCGAGCCCAACGCCCGCGTGGGGAAGGCAGCCGCCGCGAAGAAGGCACCCGCCAAGAAATCTGCGGCCAAGAAGACGACGGCCAAGACGACGACCACGAAGGGTGCACGCTGATGGCGATCCTCTCCCGCAAGGAATACACCGACCTGTTCGGACCCACCCGCGGTGACAAGGTCCAACTGGCCGACACCAATCTGGTGATCGAGATCGAGAAGGACTTCGCCGAGGGCCACTACGGCGACGAAGTCGTCTACGGCGGCGGCAAGTCGGCGCGCGACGGGATGGCCCAGGACCCCCGCGCCAGCCAGAGCAAAGGTGCCCTCGACCTGCTGATCACCAACGTCATCGTGATGGACCCCATCCTGGGCATTATCAAGGCGGACATCGGGATCAAGGACGGCCTCATCGCCGGCGTCGGCAAATCGGGCAACCCGCAACTACAGGACGGTGTCGACCCGAAGCTGCTGGTCGGTCCGGGCACCGAGATCATCGCCGGTGAGCACATGATCGCCACCGCCGGCGCCATGGATGCCCACGTGCACTACATCTCCCCGCAGCAGGCGCACGATGCGCTGAGCAACGGGATCACCACCCTCTTCGGCGGTGGCACCGGCCCGACGGACGGCACCAACGGCACGACCTGCACCCCCGGTGCCTGGAACATCCACCGGATGCTGCAGTCGGTGGAGGCCATGCCGGTCAACATGGGCATCATGGGCAAGGGCAACGGCTCCCTGGCCGAGGCGCTGGCCGAGCAGATCGAGGCCGGCGCGGCGGGGCTGAAGGTGCACGAGGACTGGGGCACGACCCCCGCCGCGCTGTCCAAAGCCCTCGACGTGGCTGACGAATACGACGTCCAGATCGCCGTCCACACCGACAGCCTCAACGAAGCCGGCTTCGTGGAGGACACGATTAACGCCATCAACGGCAGGGCGATTCACACCTATCACACCGAGGGCGCCGGCGGCGGACACGCTCCGGACATCATGAAGATCGCCAGCAGCGCCAACGTGCTGCCGTCCTCGACCAACCCGACGCTGCCCTACACGGTCAACTCCGTCGACGAACTGCTCGACATGGTCATGGTCTGCCACCACCTGTCACACGAGATCCCTGAGGACGTGGCCTTCGCCGACTCCCGCGTGCGCGCCGAGACGATCTCCGCAGAGACCGTGCTGCACGACCAGGGGGTGCTGTCGATCTTCTCCTCCGACTCCCAGGCGATGGGCCGCATCGGTGAATCGGTCACCCGCGCCTTCCAGACCGCGCATCACTGCAAGGACAAGCGCGGCAAGCTGCCGGAGGACGCGGCGGGCAACGACAACTTCCGGGTGCTGCGCTATCTGGCGAAGGTCACCATCAATCCGGCTATCGCACAAGGCATTTCGGACTACGTCGGGTCTTTGGAGACCGGCAAGATGGCCGACATCGTGTTGTGGCCCATCGACTCGTTCGCCGCGAAGCCGAAGATGGTCATCAAGGGCGGCATGGTCAGCTGGGCGCAGATGGGCGACCCGAACGCGTCGCTGCCGACCCCGCAACCGGTGTACTACCGGCCGATGTTCGGTGCCATCGGCAAGACCCTGCAGAAGACGCGCGCCACCTTCATGTCGCAGGCGGCGATCGACAACGGAGTACCCGAGCAACTCGGTCTGGAGAGCCAGGTGTTCCCCGTGCGCCGCACGCGGACCGTCGGCAAGAAGGACATGGTGCGCAACAGCGCCACCCCGGTGATCGAGGTCGACCCGGAGACGTACGTCGTGACCCTGGACGGTGTGCCCGCGCACATCGAACCGGCGCAATCACTGCCGCTGACCCAGTTGTTCTACCTTGTCTGATCCGGGTTCTCCCTCCGATGTCGGCCAGTTGCTGTTCAGCCTGCAACTGGCCGACTCGGCTTTCCCCAGCGGGCTCTACACGATGTCCCACGGCCTGGAAGGGTTCCGGCAACGCGGTCTGGTCACCCCGGACGACGTGGGTGACCTGCTGGCCGATCTGCTGCGCTGCTCGATCGGCCCCGCCGACGCCACCGCGCTGGCGCGGGCGCACGACGCGGCCCGCGCGGGCGACCTCCAGGAAGTGCAGCGGATCGACCGTCTGCTGTTCGCCACCAAGCTGAACGGCGAGTTGCGGGCGGCCTCCGTGCGCAGCGGGCGCCAACTGATGCGCACGGCCGGTGCGCTCGTGGACGATCCGATCGTGTCGGCGTACGGCGATCTGGTCAGGTCCCGGGACGTGCCCGGTTGCCAGCCGGTCGTCAGCGGCATTTGCTACGCCGCGGCTGGCGTAAGTGTCGAACGTGCCGTCGCCTCAGACCTTTTCGCCTTCGCGTCCAGTTTCACCGGCGCTGCGCTCCGCCTGCGCCTGGCCGACCACGTGGCCGCGCAGGTGATCCTGCGGGAGGTGGCTCCGGTCGTCGAGGAAGTCGCCGCCTCCGCCGTGGTCCGACCCACGGAGGACATCGGTGGCTTCGCCCCGATGACCGACATCTGCTCCGCAGGACACGAACGAGCCGAGGCCCGGCTCTTCACGACGTAGCATCACCCAGACGGCACCTCTAGGAAGGGCGAGTTCCCATGTCCACCAACGTTCTACGTATCGGCATCGGTGGCCCGGTCGGGTCCGGCAAGACCGCGCTCACCGAGGCCCTTGTGCCCATCCTGATCGAGGCGGGCCGCACCCCGGGGGTCATCACCAACGACATCTACACCCAGGAAGACGCCCATCACGTACGCCGCGAGCTCGCCGGGATCCTGGACCCCGAACGCGTCGTCGGGGTCGAGACGGGTGCCTGTCCGCACACGGCCGTGCGCGACGACCCCACGATGAACCTCGCCGCAGGAGAAGACCTGCTGGAGCAATTCCCGGAGATCGACACGTTGATCTATGAATCCGGTGGCGACAACCTGACCCTGACCTTCTCCCCTGCCCTCGCCGATGTGTTCGTCTTCGTGCTCGACACCTCCGAGGGCGAGAAGATGCCGCGCAAGCGAGGACCCGGGATCACCGAGAGCGACATCCTGGTGATCAACAAGATCGACATCGCGCAGTACGTGCGCACTGACCTGTCGGTGATGGAGCGGGACGCGAACGCGGTGCGCGACGGTGCACCGGTCGTCCTCACCAACTCCTTGGAGGGCACCGGCCTGCCGCAGTTGCACGAGCAGATCATGGCGGTCTGGGCCAGCCGGCAGCCGGTGGGATGACGACCATCGCATCGGACCACCGCCTGCAACCGGAGCATTACGAGATCGACCGGGTGCCCGCCGAGGTCGCAGGGTATGGCCCGGGCGGCGGTCACCTGCCGGTGGGCAGCCCGGGGAAGGTCGGCGTACTCGAACTCGATTTCGAGGTGCGCACGCACCGTGGGGCACCGCGCAGCGAACTGACGCATCACTACCAGAAGAGCCCGCTGCAGATCATGCGGCCGCTCTACTACGACCAGGGTCGCCCGGACATCCCCTACACCTACGTGATGACCACCGGCGGCGGAGTCCTGCAAGGGGATCGCCAGCGGATGGACCTGCGGTTCGGCCCGGGGTCCGCCAGCCACGTCACGACGCAGGCGCACACCAAGATCTACCGGATGGAGAGCGGTTACGCCGCCTCGCAGATCAACCTGTCGGTGGAAGACGGCGCGTACGCCGAGTTCCGCCCGACCCGGTGATCCCCTACGCAAATTCCCGCTTCTACCAACGCATCCGGGCCGTCGTGCACCCTGCGGCGACTCTCCTGGTCGGTGAGTCGGTCTACGCGGGGCGCCTGTCGCGTGGAGAGCGCAGTGAGTACGACGTGTACGCGGCTGATCTGGAGGTGATCCGCCCCGACGGGTCACCACTGCTGCTGGACCGGGTGCGGCTGCTGCCCGGCGACGCAGGTCCGGCGGGGATCGCTGAGCGCGACATCATGGCCTCGCTGTACGTGATCAGCCCGCTCCAACCTGCCGCGGTGCTCGCCGACCGGTTGCACGAAGCGCTGGCTTCGGCGGTAGAGGAGGACACCTACTTCGGCGTCAGTGTGCTGCCGTCGGACTGCGGTGCGTGGGTGCGGTTGCTCGGCGACGACACCGTGCACATGCAACGGCTCACGACGCTCGCGTGGCAGGTGACGCGGGAGGCGCTCCTCGGCGTACCGGCTCCGCGGATCCGCAAGTAGCTCAGTCCAGTCCGACGAACGTCCCGGACGGCGCACCGGCGGCCCCTGGCGCGAGTTCGAACTTGAGCAGCTTGCGGGCCTTGGTCGCATCAAGCTCGCCCTCGCCGTACGACGGGCACCACTGGGCGACCGGG
>NZ_LVCF01000050.1 GCF_001594145.1 Branchiibius sp. NY16-3462-2
GCGGTCGGCCCCTGTTGCGTTCGCCCGGGGGTCCGGCCATTGTTTGCCCTTGCCCCCGCCCATCCCCGCCCCCGCCCCTATGGCTACTGGCTGTGGCGGCGGCGTTGAGGGCGGCGATGCAGGCGACCCCGTCTTTGACCGGTAGCAGCGCGGTCAACCAGGTCATGGTGTCGGGTGCTGGGCGTAGCGAGACGCGGCGTTCGCGTTCGGCGCGGGCACGGCGCGCCACCGCAGCAGCTGGATCCAACCGGTAGGCGGCCGCCCGGGCGACCCCGGCCAGGCGCCGCCCGGAGGTTTTACCCAGGACCCCTTTGATCGCTTCATCCACCGCACCACGATCGGCCAACGACAGGTAAGCGGTTTCAGCCACGACCTGGGTGGCGTGCCATTCACTGATGGTCCCGGCCCGTAACGCGGCGGCGGTATGCGGCATTTCTTGGGTGACGGCGCGGGAGACACCCAGGAACCGGGTCCCGACCCGGGGGCTTTCCCGTCGTGCCAGACCCAGTTGTGAACCCACGACCCGGGCGGTCTCATCCGCGGTGATGCCGCGGGCCTGGTCGGCGGCGCGTTGCGCGTCGTGGACCACGACCGCTAACTCGGTTTGCACCGCGCTGGCAGCATTCTTCAGTTCCTCTAATTCCCGGATCAGCACCAGCGCGGCATCAGGGTCCACACCGCGAGCGCCCTCCACCAACCGGTGACGGACGGCGCGCACTTCGGCAACACACAACGCTTCACTCGTTGAAACAGACGGCGATGAAACAGACATAGCAACCCTCCCCACCTGGTGGCGGTCCTCCCCAGAACCGATAACCCAGCTTATCGCACATATGTCCACTGCGGGAAGGGTATGTGCACAACTAATTGTCGTCAATATCGTTGTGGCGCAGCAGCTTTCGCCGCCACGACGACAGGAAGCACCTTCCCGGACTCAGCCTACTTCTCACCACCGACAGCCACCGTCGAAGACGTTTCGCAGCCCCAAATGATCGGACACCTACAGTGATGGCGGGTGCTGTCCACGACGCGGAAGAGGTGAGGCGTGAACGACGAAGCGGCCTCGGTCGATCAGCCGAACTCGACGAGAAAGAGATTCGCATTCGTTGCGGCGCTGACCGTCGTGACCGGGGTGGCCGACGCGATCGGCTTCATCCACCTGGGCGCCTTCTCCAGCGTCATGACCGGGAACATGATCATCTTCGGTATCTCAATCGGGTCGTGGAATCTGGCCACCTTGTTCGTGTCCGTGGCGGCGATCGTCGGCTACTCGCTGGGTACGGCGGCCGGGACCCGGGCGGCCGGTCCCACCTCTGAGCGCGACCCGTTCTTCCCGGCGGGAGTGCAGACTGCGCTGATCGTCGAACTGGCCGTCATCATCGTGTTCGTCGCGCTGTGGCAGTTACTTCCGAAGCCGTTCAGCACCGCGACCGCGACCGCCTTGCTCTTCCTGGTCGCGGCCGCGATGGGCATTCAAAGCAGCGCCGTCGTCCGGTTTGGCGTGCCGGGGCTCTCCTCGACCTATATGACGGGAACCCTGACCGGCGTGATCGGTGCGGTCGCCACGCGTAAGCCCTGGTCGGAGTACCGGCACTCGTTCGCGATCCTGTGCTGCCTGGTCCTGGGTGTGTGCCTCGGAACCGTGGTGGTTCGCAACGCGCTCAACTGGGCACCAGTGCTGCTGCTCGTCGCCTTCGTGGTCATGACGCTCGTCTACCGGCAGTTGCAGCGAAGTGAACGAACCGAAGGCACTCAGCTGCAATGAAATTCAGCAGTTCTTCCAGCCGCCGGTCGTGTTGGTGTTCCTCGCCGGCTTGGTGTACGTGCAGGTGGTAACTGGCTTCGCCTTCGCGTTCAGCAATTGCGCGGTGTCCCCGTTGTTGTTCCACACGAAGTAGCGCTGGCCCCAGTACACGTTCGCGCTGTTGTTCTTCCCGGAGCCGGTGTGCAGCGTGACCGACTTCTTGGCGCCCAGCGTGAACGCGCCGAAGGTGTAGGTGTGCTTCGCACCGCGGTCGCGCACCCGATAGCCCTTCAGCGAGATCGCCTTCTTGGTGGTGTTGGTGATGACGATGTATTCCTTGTTCAGATTGGCCGGGGTGCCCTTGTCCGCGCCGCGACCTGGCAGGTCGACGAACCACTTGCCGAACTTCAGCGGGGGAGTTGCGGCCTCGCCCGGTGCGACGAACACCGGGGCCACCAGGGCAGCGGTGCAGACAGGGACGAGCAGGACACGGGCAAGGCGCATGGATGACTCCAGATCGAGGACGGCGTTGTCGGCGAGGCTCACAGTAAACGTTCAGGTCCCGCCACGAGATGCGACCCCCGAATCCGGTCGCGACTATCCTCACCAAGGCAGCCGAAACACCATCCCAAGGAGCACTCCCGTGGCTATGCGTATGTCGACCCTGTTCGTGCGGACCCTGCGCGACGACCCGGCCGACGCTGAACTGCCCGGCCACAAACTGCTGGTCCGCGCCGGCTATATCCGCCGTGTCGCTCCCGGCATCTACACCTGGCTGCCGCTGGGGATGCGGGTCCTGGCCAAGGTCGAGGCCATCATCCGCGAGGAGATGGACGCCATCGGCGCGCAGGAAGTGAAGTTCCCCGCGTTGCTGCCGCGCGAGCCCTACGAGGCCACGAACCGTTGGACCGAGTACGGCCCCAACCTGTTCAAACTGCAGGACCGCAAGGAGAACGACATGCTCCTGGGTCCCACGCACGAGGAGATGTTCTGCCTCGCGGTCAAGGACATGTACTCCTCCTACAAGGACCTGCCGCTGTCGCTCTACCAGATCCAGAACAAGTACCGCGACGAAGCGCGCCCCCGCGCCGGCATCCTGCGCGGCCGTGAGTTCATCATGAAGGACTCCTACTCCTTCGACATCGACTCTGCGGGTCTGCAGAAGTCCTACGACCTGCACCGCCAGGCGTACACCAAAATCTTCAACCGCCTCGGGTTCGAGTACGTCATCGTGCACGCCGACTCCGGTGCCATGGGCGGCTCGGCGTCCGAGGAGTTCCTGGCGGTAAGTCCGCACGGTGAGGACACCTTTGTGCGTGACGAGAGCGGGTACGCCGCGAACGTCGAAGCCGTCGAAGTCCCCCAAGCGCCGAAACAGCAAGTGACTGTAGGCGATAGCCACGTCGAGCCCACCCCGGACACCCCCACCATCGCCACGCTGGTGGACGCCCTGAACGCGGGCCACCCGCGCAGCGACAACCGTCCGTGGACGGCAGCTGACACCCTGAAGAACGTCCTGGTGATGCTCCGGCAACCCGACGGGACCCGCGAGCCCCTCGCGATCGGCGTACCCGGTGATCGGGACGTCGACGCCAAGCGGCTGGAAGCCAAGGTCTCCCCGGCGGAAGTGGAACCCTTCGAGGAGAAGGACTTCGCGGCGTACCCGCAGCTGGCCAAGGGCTACATCGGCCCGGGCGCGCTGGGGGAGGACAACGGGATCCGCTACCTGCTCGACCCGAGCATCGCCGAGGGCAGCGCCTGGGTGACCGGCGCCGACCAGCCCGGCCACCACGTCATCGACCTGGTCTACGGGCGCGACTTCACCGCCGACGGCACGATCCAGGCCGCCGAGATCAAGGAGGGCGACCCCTCGCCCAGCGGGCAGGGCACGTTGTCCCTGGCGCGCGGCATCGAGATGGGCCACATCTTCCAGCTGGGCACCAAGTACGCCGAGGCGCTGGGTCTGAAGGTGCTCGATGAGTCCGGGAAGCTCACCACCGTGACGATGGGTTCGTACGGGGTCGGAGTGACCCGGGCTGTCGGTGTCATCGCGGAAGACAACCTCGACGACGCCGGTCTGATCTGGCCGCGCACGGTCGCCCCCGCGGACGTGCACATCGTGGCCACCGGCAAGGACGACGCGGTCTATCTCAAGGCCGAGGAGATCGTCCGTGAGCTGGAGTCGCTGCACCTCGAAGTTCTCTACGACGACCGGCCCAAAGTGTCGCCCGGTGTGAAGTTCAAGGACGCCGAACTCATCGGTGTCCCCACGATCGTCGTGGTCGGCAAGGGTCTCGCGGACGGGGTGGTGGAGATCAAGGACCGCCGATCGGGCGAGCGCCGCGAGGTGCCGGTGTCCAGTGTCGTCGGCGAGGTGCTGGGCGAGATCAACGCATCGAAGGCGTGACACCTCACCCAGCCGGGCGAATCAGTGGCCCGGTTGTGGAACGATCGGAACCATGAGCGACAAGCCCCAGCCCGCCAGCACCGACCCCGCAGCGGGACGGGTATCGCCCGCCCGCGCCGGCACCGACGAGACCGCCCCGGGTCATGCCCCCGCGCCGGCCAAGGGTGAGCCGCAGGGTACGCCGAAGCCAACCGGTAAGCGGGCCCAGCCGACCGAGGCGGAGCAACTGGCCAATTCCGACCTGCTGCACCGCACCCGCGCCAGCGTCTGGTACGTCGGGCTGATCGTCGTGGCGATCCTGCTGATCCTGCTGATGATCTTCATCGGTCAGAACCTGGATAAGGTCACGATCCACTTCTTGGGGCTCACCGGCCAGGTCTCGATCGCGATCGCCCTGGTCATCGCGGCGGTGGCGGGCATCCTGCTCGTCGCGATCCCCGGCGGCATCCGGATGATGCAACTACGCAAGCGGGTCAAGGGCCTCAGCAACGCCGTGCTCAAGCACTGATGGATTCGGCGGTTACCCTGGGGCGGTGACCGCCAGTACTGCCACGACCCCTGACGCGCGAACGACCACCGACTGGAAACCCTGGGTAGGACTTGCCGCCCGGCTGATCCTCGGAGTCACCTATCTGGTCTCTGGTGCGATCAAGGCGACCAACATCCCCGAGGCGCAGCTGGCCACCCGGGCGTTCAAGATCCTGCCCTATGACCTGGCCAACCTGTGGGGCGCGTTCATGCCCTTCGCTGAGATCATCTTCGGGTTGTTGCTGGTCCTTGGCCTGTTCACCCGCTGGGCAGCCATCCTGGGCTCACTGCTGATGATCGCCTTCCTGATCGGCATCATCTCCGCCTGGGCGCGTGGCCTCTCGATCAACTGCGGCTGCTTCGGCGGCGGTGGCGAAGTCGGGGTCAAGCCGAACTACACCTGGGACGTTCTGCGCGATATCGGCCTGCTGGCCTGCGGTGCCTGGCTGGTGTTCTTTCCCCGGACCAAGTTCAGTCTCGACCAGAAGCTCTGGGGCTGAGCGGAACCTGCTGCCGCCCCAGATCGTTGCCACAGCAATCCATCCATACAGATAGGGATTTGTCATGCCTCGCCCCGATGCCGCCGAGAAGATCAAGGCGGCAGCCCCCAAAGAGGGTCCGTCCAAAGCGCTGATCGCTTCGGTGATCGCTGTCGTTCTCGTCATCGCCGGCTTCGCCGCGTTCCTGGTCACCCAGAGCAAGAGCACCAGCAGCGCCTCCAGCGCAGTCCCCACCGGTGGTCTTGACGGCGGTAAGGGTCTGGTGCTCTACCCGGACGCCAAACTGCAGTCCGGCGCCAAGACGGTCAATGTCTACGAGGACTTCCAGTGCCCGGTCTGCAAGCAGTTCGAGACGCAGAACGGCGAGATGATGAAGACCATGGCCAAGAACGGCCAGGTCAAGGTCGTCGTCCACATGATGTCGTTCCTGGACAACAACTTCGGCAACGATGCCTCCGCGCAGGCCGCTAACGCGGGCTTCTGCGCCGCGGACGCCGGCAAGTTCCCCGAGTACCACTCGACCGTCTACGCCAACCAGCCCGCCACCGAGGGTGATGGTTACACGGTCGACCAGTTGAAGAGCTTCGGTAAGGACGCCGGCATCACCGGCGCGGACTACACGACCTTCGTGAAGTGTGTCGATAGCAACAAGTACAAGGACTACGTCAGCCTGACCGAGACCCAGTCCGGCAAGGACGGCGTGACCGGAACCCCGACGTTCTTCGTCGACGGCCAGGAAATCTCCAACACCGGCAACGAGTACAAGACGCTGCTGACCCAGCCGAACTCGTTCGAGTCGGTCATCAACTCCGTCAAGTAACGGATGGCACGTACGACGCGGGGCCGGGTTTTCGTCACCCGGCCCCGCGTTCGTGTGTCCAGAGTGTTGCTGTCTCCGGAGTGTTGGTGTATCTAGAGTGAGCGCATGCCCCGCCCTGATGCCGCCGAGAGGCTGAAAGCCTCTGCTCCCAAACAAGGCCCGTCCAAGGCGTTGATCGCCGCCCTGATCGCAACCGTGCTGGTCATCGCCGGCGTTGCCGCGTTTCTGGTGACGCGCTCCGGCGGAACCGAGAATGCGGCGGTGCCGACCGGCGGGATCGCGGGCGGTAAGGGGGTGGTGGCCTTCCCGGACGCCACGCTGCAGCCCGGTGCCAAGACGGTTGATGTCTACGAGGACTTCCAGTGCCCGTTCTGCAAGCAGTTGGAGGCGCACAACGGCCAGCAGCTGCAGAGCATGGCCGCTGACGGCAAAGTGAAGCTGGTCCTCCATGTGAAGACCTTCTTGGACGACAGTCATCCCGGCGGCAACTCACTGCGCGCCGCGAACGCCGCCTTCTGCGCTGCGGACGCCGGCAGGTTCCCGCAGTTCCACTCCACGGTCTTCGCCAACCAGCCCGCCACCGAAGGCGAGGGCTACACCGATGATCAGCTGAAGAGCTTCGGCAAGGACGCCGGGATCAGTGGTTCTGCCTACGACACCTTCGTGAAGTGTGTCGACGATGAGAAGTACAAGGACTACGCCGAGGCCACCGAGACTCAATCCGGTAAGGACGGCGTGACCAGCACGCCAACCCTGGTGATCGACGGTAAGGAAGTCGATCAGAATGGCGCGGACTATGCCGCGTTGATGACCCAGGACAACTCGTTCGACTCGGTCGTCACCTCCTTCAAGGGGTGAACCCTCCCGGGGCCGACTACCTTCAGGGCCATGGCGATCAAAGTGCCCGCAGGTGGCCGACCGGACGGTGACGGAGTCGTGCTCTACCCCGATGTTGCGGCGCAGCCCGGTGCTGCGACGGTCGATATCTACGAGGACTTCCAGTGCCCGTACTGCGCCCGGTTCGAACGGCTCAACGGTGCGGCGGTCAAGAGCCTCGCGCGGGAGGGCCGGGTGATCGTGGTGGTGCACCTGATGACCTTCCTGGACGAGAACTTCGGTAACGACTCGTCACGGCGGGCGGCCAACGCGGCGTTCGGTGCCTCGGACGCCGGCCGGTTCGCCGAGTTCCACTCGACGGTGTTCGCCAACCAACCGGGGGAGGGTGCCGGGTACACCGACGACGACCTCCTGGAGTTCGGGCAGCAGGCCGGCATCGAGGGCGCCGCGTTGGACACGTTGCGCAGTGTGGTGAGCGACGCGACGTACGCCGACTACGTCGCAGCCACCGAGCAGAGCGCGGAGAACAACGGGGTGCAGGGCACGCCGGGGTTCTTCGTCAACGGCCGCCAGGTGAGCGACCCGGACGTGCTCCAGGCTCTGCTGACGCGGTCGGGCAGCTTCGAGGAACTCCTCTAAGATTCACGTCATCGCTTTGGCGATCGTGATCCA
This sequence comes from Branchiibius sp. NY16-3462-2, assembly GCF_001594145.1. GTDB lineage: Bacteria > Actinomycetota > Actinomycetes > Actinomycetales > Dermatophilaceae > Branchiibius. The sequence goes on from NZ_LVCF01000050.1 coordinate 7,509, forward strand.
CCGGGACAACACCGGCGCGTCAGGCTCCGCCTCACAGGCGTTGAGGACGCAGCGCACGAACGACCAGGCCATGGCTTCCTCCTCATCGACGCCCGCCGCTTCCGCTACCAGACCGACCCGCAGCCGCAGGTGCGCTCGCAGGTTGTGAGCAGCGCTCGCTTCCGACCACCGGTTCCACAACACCGGCGCGATACCGAACGCCGGGTTCGCCGTCACCGGCTTCGGGTCGATCGCGAGCCACGAAGCACGCTGTCCCGCAAGCACATTGGCGAAGTGCAGGTCACTGTGCACGAGGCGCTCGCCGACCGCCAGGTCACGAAGAAGCGCCGCGGCCCGCGTGATGAACCGTCGCGGTACGTGGTCCCCGCTGCGCTCCAGCAACGTGTGCCACTCATCGAGCGGCAGCGGCCCGACCTGCGGCAGCGCTGGCCGATCCAGTTGGCGCAGTAGCGAACCCACGGTCTCGCAGGCCTCCAGCAGGTTGACGTCCGTCAGCGAGCGGTGCGGATCCAACTGCTCCAACAGCAGTGCGTGATCGGCGGTGTCCGCGGCCACGAGCCGGACCGCGCCAACCCCGTTCCACGCGCGCAACGCCAGATGTTCGAACCGTGCTTCCGGATGAGGCCAGGTCACCTTGAGCGCGACCGGACCCGACGGGCTGGCGCAGGGTACGACGAGTGCGCACTCGCCGTACGCCGGCGCCTGCGGCTCACTCAACGACCAGCGCTCCGCAGCCGCGGCCAGCAACCGGGGCAGCGCCCGCAGCCAGTCGTCACCCGAGATGCCGTCCCCTGGCGGCCGGCCCGCCATGGTCGCGCTCAGACCGGCCGGGACGTCGACCTCGAAACTCACCCGGCCAGACCCGGGAACGGCACCGGCGCGACGCCCCACTTCCACGACGTGGCCAGCGCCGTTCCCCAGAGGTTCAGCAGCGCCCCCACGTGATCCGCCGAACCCTTTGTCGCGTCGGCCTGGTCGGCGCACGCGGCCACGACCGCTGTGAGCAACTGGCGCCCCAGCGTCGTACGCGCCGGATCGGTGGTGGGGGCGGGGTCGAGCGGGTACGTCGATTGCAGCGGGGGCGCCGCCTCGCCGGCGACCGCTTCGAGCTGGGCTCGCATCGGGTACATCGTTTGCAGGGTGGCGGTGACCAGAGCACGGCCGGTGAGAGCGGTCTTCGCGGCGATGACCTCCAGACCGTAGACGGCCTCCCGCACGGCAGGCAGCAGACCGACCGCGACGGCGCTCGGCACGGTCGCCGTCGGCCACGCCGGCGCCGGGCCGGGGGCGGCCAGGCCCTGCGGGCTGAGGGCCACGCCAGCGTCCAGGGCGCTACACGCAGCCAGCATCGGCAGGTAGGCGTCTGCCACCCCGGCGATCCGCGCGAACGTCGACGCACTGAGTTCGCCCCGGATGAAGGTCTCGAAAGTGACCCGTGACGCGGCGGTCGCGCCGACGCTGGTGGAGGGCGTGGCCTGCGGCATCCCGGCGCTGGCCATCACGGCCTGCACGCGGATCAATTGCTGCTCATAAACCGGTTTGAGCTGGGTTTGCAGGCCGGCTGTCGGCTGGGCCAGGGCGGTCAGCGCCAGCTGACGGCTGCCCACCGTCGCCTGCAGCGCGGGAGTGTCCGCCGGTGGTCCCTGGGTCGGAATACCCGGGATCGGGGGAGCGCCGGACTCCAGGCGGATGCCGCACCCCGACAGTCCTGCGGTCAGCGCGCCCGCCCCGGCAAGTCCTAATAGCCCACGGCGGGTAACGGGGCTTCGGGACACATGTGGGAAACTACCTCGCGTCGTCGCCCGCGCTGACCACGCCTCGCCGGTCTAAGGGGTGAGACAGCGCCGTCATCATTTGACGTTTGGTTCATCCAAATGTCACGTTATACGACGTGCCAGAACGACCCGTTGCTACCGTGCGCCCGCGCCGCGCCGAGACCCGCGAACCCCGCAGTGAGGGCCAGTGGGCCCTCGGCCAGCGCGAACCGCTCAACCCCAACGAGGTGTTCAAGCAGGCCGACGACGGGCTCAACGTCCGCGAGCGCATCGAAACGATCTACGCGCGCGAGGGCTTCTCCTCGATCTCCCCGGAGGACCTGCGCGGCCGGATGCGCTGGTGGGGGCTCTACACCCAGCGCCGGCAGGGCATCGAAGGTGGACGCACCGCCACCATCGCTCCCGAGGACCTCGACGACGAGTACTTCATGCTGCGGGTGCGCGTCGACGGCGGTGCGTTGACCACTGAGCAGTTGCGCGTGATCGCCGACATCTCGATCGACTTCGGCCGCGACACCGCCGACATCACCGACCGGGAGAACATCCAGTTCCACTGGATCCGCGTGGAGGACGTGCCGGAGATCTGGCGTCGGTTGGAGGCGGTGGGTCTGTCCACGACCGAAGCGTGCGGCGACACTCCGCGGGTCGTGCTGGGCTCGCCCGTTTCGGGGGTCAGTGCCGCCGAGGTGCTCAACCCCGAGCCCGCCATCCAGGAGATTTGCCGCCGCTTCATCGGGGACCCGACGCTGTCGAACCTGCCGCGCAAGTTCAAGACCTCCATCGCCTGGTTGGCCGATGCCGCACCGGAGATCAACGACGTTTCGTTCGTGGGGGTCGAGCACCCCGAGCACGGGCCCGGCTTCGACCTGCTCGTCGGAGGTGCCCTGTCAACGAACCCGCGCCTGGCCGAACGGCTCGGCGTGTGGGTGCCGTTGGACGAGGTGCCCGACGTGTGGCACGGCGTGATCCAGATCTTCCGGGATTACGGCTACCGCCGGTTGCGGCACCGCGCGCGCCTGAAGTTCCTAGTCGCCGACTGGGGCACCGAGAAGTTCCGTGAGGTGCTGGAGACCGAATACCTGCACCGCAGTCTGCTCGATGGCCCTGCGGCTGCGTTGCCGGATCAACCGCTGGACCACATCGGCGTCCACGACCAGATCGATGGCCACAAGTACGTCGGGTTCGCACCGATTGCCGGCCGTGTCAGTGGGACCGTGTTGAAGTCCGTGGCCGGCGCCGCCGAGAAGGCGGGATCCACGCGGATCCGGCTGACGCCGTACCAGAAGTTGGTCGTCCTGGATGTTCGCCCGGACGCGGTGGACACCCTGGTGGGTGAACTGAGCGCCGTTGGGCTGGAGGCGAATCCGAGTCCGTGGCGACGGTCCACGATGGCCTGCACCGGTCTTGAGTTCTGCAAGCTGGCGATCGTCGAGACCAAGGCGCGCGCCCACACGCTGGTCGCCGACCTCGAGGAGCGACTGGATCACATCGAGTTGGAGCGGCCGCTGTCGATCCACATCAACGGCTGCCCGAACTCCTGCGCCCGGATCCAGACCGCGGACATCGGCCTGAAGGGTCAGATCGTCACCAACGAGGCGGGGGAGCAGGTCGAGGGGTTCCAGGTGCACCTCGGCGGTGGCCTGGGCCTGGATGCTGGGTTCGGTCGCAAGTTGCGCTCGCACAAGGTGACCTCGGCAGAGCTCGGCGACTACGTCGTGCGGGTCACCGAGAACTTCGTCAAACAGCACGAGCCGGGCGAGCGGTTCGCGCAGTGGGCGCAACGGGCGGACGAGGAGGACTTGCGGTGAGCGGTCAACTTGCTGGCACGCAGCGCGCGGTCCCGTACTACTGCCCGTACTGCAGCGACGAGGATCTGCGCCCCGAGCCGGAGCCCCGCGGCGCTTGGCGGTGCGCGGCGTGCACCCGCGTGTTCACGGTTTCCTTCGTCGGTCTTTCCGTTGCAGGACAGGCAGATTCGCAGGTGCGGTCATGACCACGATCACTGATCTGGAGACGCTCGCGACGCAGGCGGGCAACGACCTGGAGGGCGCTGACGCCACGGACATCGTGCGCTGGGCGGCCGACACCTTCGGCGCCCGGTTCGCGGTGGCGTCCTCGATGCAGGACACGGTGTTGCTGCACCTGGTGCAGAGCGTCATCCCGGACGTCGACGTGCTCTTCCTCGACACCGGCTATCACTTCGCCGAGACGATCCAGACCAGGGACCGGGTGGCTGCTCGCTATCCGCGGCTGCACGTGCGCAACCTGGCGCCGCGGCAGACCGTGGCGCAGCAGGACGCCGACTACGGCAAGGACCTGTTCGCCACCGACCCCGACCTGTGCTGCGCGCTACGCAAGACGCATCCGTTGGATGAGGCGTTGGACGACTACGACGCCTGGGCCACCGGTCTGCGCCGGGTGGAGTCGCCGACGCGGGCGAACACTCCTGTGGTGTCGTTCGATCCGCGTCGCGACAAGGTCAAGGTGGCGCCCCTTGCGTTGTGGACGGATGAGCAGGTGGAGGCGTACGCCGCCGAACACGATCTGATCGCGAATCCGCTGCTGGCACAGGGGTATCCGTCGATCGGTTGCGCCCCGTGCACCCGTCGGGTGGCTGCCGGTGAGGACCCACGGGCCGGTCGCTGGTCGGGGACTGAGAAGACGGAATGCGGGATTCACCTATGAGCGCCGGAATCACCATCTGGCTGACCGGACTGTCGGGTGCGGGTAAGTCCACCATCGCCGAGGCGCTGGCGGAGTACCTGACCGCCGCGGGTGTGGACTCGCAGATCCTGGACGGCGATGAGTTGCGGACGAATCTGTCGGCGGGGCTGGGCTTCTCCCGCGAGGACCGCACCACGCACGTCACCCGGGTCGGGTTCGTCGCGGAGTTGTTGTCCCGCCATGGCGTCGTGTCGATCGTTCCCGTCATCGCGCCGTACGCCGATGCACGGGCCACGGTGCGAGCGCACCACGAAAGCCATGGCACGGCGTACGCCGAGGTGTATGTCGCGACCACGCTGGCCGAATGCCAGCGGCGGGACGTGAAGGGCCTTTACGCGAAGGCGGCCGCGGGACAGTTGCGCGGTATGACGGGGGTCGACGACCCCTACGAGGCACCGGTCGATCCGGACCTGACCATCCAGACCGAGCAGATCAGCGTCGCCGACGCCGTCCGGGTCATTGTCGACCGGTTCGGCATCGGCGCCCCGGCTCTCGTCAGCACAGTGCAGGAGACCGCATGACGACCTTTGCGCCCAGCGACGCCACCACGACCTCCGCACTGCGGGAGTTGGAGGCGGAGTCGATCCAGATCATCCGGGAGGTCATCGCCGAATTCGACCGTCCCGCACTGCTGTTCAGCGGCGGCAAGGACTCGGCGGTGCTGCTGCACCTGGCCCGCAAGGCGGTCGCCCCGGCGCCGCTGCCGATCACGCTGCTGCACATCGACACCGGTCACAACCTGCCGGAGGTCATCGCCTTTCGCGATCAGGTCGTTGCTGACGGCGAGCACCGCCTCGTGGTTGCCAACGTCGAGGACTGGCTCGCCGACGGACGGTTGACCGAGCGTCCCGACGGTACGCGCAACCCGTTGCAGACGGTTCCTTTGTTGGACACCATCGCGGAGCAGAAGTTCGACGCGTTGCTGGGTGGTGCCCGCCGCGATGAGGACCGGGCCCGCGCCAAGGAGCGGATCTTCTCGGTCCGCGACGCCTTCGGTGGCTGGGATCCGCGTCGGCAGCGCCCCGAGTTGTGGGACATCTACAACGGGCGGCACGCTCCGGGTGAGCACACCCGGGTGTTCCCGATCTCGAACTGGACCGAGCTGGACATCTGGCACTACATCGCCGTCGAGGATGTCGCGCTGCCCAGCATCTACTTCGCCCACGAGCGGGACGTGTTCCTGCGTGACGGCATGCTGCTCACGCCCGGTCCGTGGGGTGGCCCCCGCGACGGGGAAGCGTTGCAGCGCAGGACTGTTCGCTACCGCACGGTGGGCGACGGGTCGTGCACCGGCGCCGTCGAGAGCGACGCGGCCACGTCCGACCAGATCATTGCCGAGGTGTCGGTCAGCACGTTGACCGAGCGCGGCGCCACCCGGGCCGACGACCGACTGTCCGAAGCCGCGATGGAAGACCGTAAGCGAGAGGGCTATTTCTAAGATGTCGCACACCGAGAGCCCCTCCGTACCCGACGCACCACCGATCGGGCAGCTGCGGTTGGTCGTCGCCGGCTCGGTCGACGACGGCAAGTCCACCCTGGTCGGTCGACTGCTGCACGACACCAAGTCGATACTGGCCGACCAGTACGACGCCACGCTGGCCGCGAGCCAGCGCCGCGGCGCCGACGAGTTCGACCTTGCGTTGCTGACCGACGGCCTTCGCGCGGAGCGCGAACAGGGCATCACGATCGACGTGGCCTACCGCTACTTCTCGACGCCGCGGCGCAGCTTCGTGCTGGCCGACACCCCCGGTCACGTGCAGTACACGCGCAACACCGTGACCGGTGCGTCCACCGCCGATGCTGCCGTCGTGCTGATCGACGTCCGCAACGGGGTCAGCGTCCAAACCTGCAGGCACGCAGCGCTGCTGGCTCTTCTGCGGGTGCCGACGGTGGTCTTCGCCGTGAACAAGATGGACGCGGTCGACTGGTCGCAGGAGCGCTTCGACGAGGTCGCCGCTGACGTCCGGGACGTGGCCGCCAGGGTTGGTCTGCGCGGAGTCGACATCGTCCCGGTGAGTGCGCTCACCGGCGAGAACATCGTTGACGGCGGGCCGTCCTGGTACGCCGGCAAACCGCTGCTGCCACTGCTGGAGGAACTGCCCTCCGGCGGGACCGGGGACTTCGAGCCGTTCCGGTTCCCGGTGCAACTGGTGATCCGGCCCCGCACCGAAGCCCATCCGGATTACCGTGGCCTGGCCGGTCGGGTCTCCAGCGGCACCGTCCGCATCGGTGATGAGATCACTGCCCAGCCCTCCGGTCAGACCTCGACCGTCACGGGCATCGACGGACCCACTGGTCCCCAACAGCGAGCAGTCGCAGGCGAATCGGTCACCTTGTTGCTGGCCGACGAACTCGACGTCGCCCGCGGCGAAGTCCTCGTCCGCGAAGGTGAGGACGAGCAGTGGGGGTCCGCGATCGGCGTACTGCGCCAGATCGACGGGGTCCTCACCTGGCTGTCCGAGAAGGACTCCGCCGTCCGCCAACGGGTACTGGTCAAAGCGGGCACCCGCACCGTGCGCGGGCTGCTCGGCCCCGTGGCGGCGACCTGGGACGCCGATGAGCTCACCTGGCGCAACCAGGCAGATCGCCTGTGTCTCAACGACATCGGTCAGGTCAGTGTGCAACTGGCCGAACCCGTGGCGCTTGACGCGTACGCCGAGTTGCGGGGGACCGGCGCATTCCTCGTCATCGACCCGGACACCGGCGCGACCATCGCCGCGGGTCTCGCCGGTGCCAGCGACCGACTCACCGCCTGAACCAATCCCGACCCCGGCACTTCCTTCTCATCCGCAATTCCCTACGTTTCCCATAGGAGCACCACCACCATGACCAACCGGTTCTCGATCGCCCTCGCCTCCGCGGCCGTTGCCGCCCTGGCCACCGCGGCGGTCGCCGGGTGCTCCTCCTCGGACGCGTCCAGCGCCGTCACCCAGTCCGGGGACGGTACGGCCAGCACGCTGCGCCTCGGCTACTTCCCGAACGTCACCCACGCCGTCCCGGTGCTGGGCGTTGAACAGGGCCTCTACCAAAAGGCATTGGGCAAGACCAAGCTGGAGACCCAGACGTTCAACGCCGGCCCGGCTGCCACCCAGGCGCTGTTGTCGGGAGCGATCGATGCGGTGTACGTCGGGCCCAACCCGGCCATCAACGCCTACTCCAAGAGCAACGGGGAGGCCGTGCGGCTGATCGCCGGCGGTGCCTCCGGTGGAGCCGGCCTGGTGGTCAGCAGCAAGATCAACTCGGTGAGTGACCTGGCCGGCAAGACCATCGCCACCCCGCAGTTGGGTGGCACCCAGGACATCGCGGCCAAGCACTACCTCAAGCAGCAGGGCTTCACGGTCAACGGCTCCGGCGCCAAGAACGTCACGATCGTCGCGCAGGACAACGCCCAGACCCTCGACCTGTTCAAGCAGGGCCGGATCGACGGCGGCTGGCTGCCGGAGCCCTGGCTGACCCGCCTGGTCGCCCAGGGCGGCGGTCACGTGCTGGTCGACGAGAAGACCCTGTGGCCCGGCGGGCAGTTCATCACCACCAACCTGCTGGTCTCGACCAAGTTCCTCAAGCAGTACCCGCAGACGGTGAAGGAACTGCTGGAGGGCCAGGTCGACACCGCGGACTGGATCAACTCCAACAAGGCCGAGGCAGCCACCGACCTGGACGCCGCACTGAAGAAGCTGACCGGCAAGTCGCTGCCCAAGGGTGTCGCGGCCACGGCGCTCGGCAACGTCACGCTCGGCTGGGATCCCTACGCGTCCTCGCTGCAGACGGTCGCCGACCACGCCGTGGATGTCGATCTGCTGAAGAAGACCGACCTGAAAGGCATCTACGACCTGACCCTGCTCAACGAGGTCCTCAAGGCCAAGGGCAAGCCCGCGGTCTCCGACGCCGGGCTGGGGCAGAAATGACGACCGTGACCCAGCAGGCGCAGGCCGCCCAGGTCGAGGCAGGCACCCCGCGCGTACGCGTCCAGAACGTCTCCAAGGCGTTCGACGGCGGCGACGGCACGCAGGTCCTCGCCCTCGATCACATCAACCTCGACGTGGCGGCCGGGGAGTTCGTCACCATCCTGGGCGCCTCGGGCTGCGGCAAGAGCACGTTGCTGAACCTCATCGCCGGACTCGACCAGCCCACCAGCGGCAGCATCGAAATCGCCGGTGGCAAACAGGCCGCGTTGATGTTCCAGGAGTCCGCGCTGTTCCCGTGGTTGACCGCGGGCGGCAACATCGACCTCGCCCTCAAGCTCGGCGGTACGCCGCGTGGCGAGCGGGCGCAGCGCCGCCAGAAGTTGCTCGAACTGGTCCGCCTCGGCGGTGCCGGTGATCGCCGGGTGCACGAGCTCTCCGGTGGCCAGCGCCAACGGATCGCGTTGGCCCGCAGCCTGGCCCAGGGCGCGGATGTGCTGCTGATGGACGAGCCGTTCGCGGCACTGGACGCCATCACCCGCGATGTGTTGCACGAGGAACTCTCCCAGCTGTGGACCAGCACGGGCATGACCGTCATCTTCGTCACCCACAACGTGCGCGAAGCGGTCCGTCTAGGGCAGCGGGTCGTGTTGTTGTCCAGCCGGCCCGGCCGGGTGCTGAAGACCTGGGACATCGAACTGTCCCAGCCGCGCAACATCGAGGACCCCGCAGTGGGCGCCCTCTCCACTGAGATCACCCTGGCCCTGCGAGAGGAGATCGTGCGCCATGTCAACCGCTGAGTTGTCCTCAACCGCCGAACTCGACCAGATCAGCGACGGACTCGACGCGCTCGAGGACCAGTCGATCACCACCCGCCGTCGGCGCGTCGATTGGGTCGCGATCCTCGCGCCGATCGCCGTCGTCGCCGCGCTCATCGGTGTCTGGCAACTGATCTATCTCTCAGGGATCAAGGACCCGTGGGTGCTGCCCAGCCCCGGCGCCGTGTGGAGCACGCTGTGGCAGTCGATCCGCTCCGGCGAGGCGTGGAGCGCGATCTGGGTCAGCCTGCACCGCGGCCTGATCGGCTTCGCGGTCTCGGTGGTCATCGGAACCGTGCTGGGTCTGCTGATCGGCCAGTTCGCCGTGCTGCGCAAGGGCTTTCGCCCGTTGCTGTCCGCGATGCAGTCGCTGCCGTCGGTCGCGTGGGTGCCGTTCGCGATCGTCGTCTTCCAGCTCAGCCCGGCCACCATCTACCTGGTCGTGCTGTTGGGTGCGGTGCCCTCGATCGCCAACGGTCTGATCGGTGGCCTCGACCAGACCCCGCCGTTGCTGCGCCGGGCCGGCACCGTGCTGGGCGCCAATCGGTTGGAAATGATCCGGTACGTGCTGCTGCCGGCGGCGCTGCCGACCTACGTCTCGGGCCTGAAGCAGGGGTGGGCCTTCGCCTGGCGCTCGCTGATGGCTGCCGAGTTGGTCGCCAACGCACCGAGCCTGGGTTCCGGTCTGGGCCAGATGCTGGAGAACGGCAGCACCCAGTCCGACATGCCGACCGTCATCGCCGCGATCGCACTCATCCTGGTCGTGGGCATCGTGATCGACCTGCTGATCTTCGCGCCGCTGGAGCGTCGGGTGCTGCGCGCCCGGGGATTGACCCCGGCCGGTCTGTGATCCGCCCGGTCAGCTGTTCTTACCAAACGGCGGCCCGACGATCAGCAGCACCACGAACACCACGGCGACGGCTGCGAGCAACACGACCGCGGCAGTGATCGGCCGGGCCAGGAGCGCTCGCAGGACCCGATCGGTGGCCCGCTGGTCACGGGGGTCATCGGTCGCCGTACGTCGCCAGTCACCGTCCAGCACACCGCGCCGGTCCAGATAGATCTCCGCCGGCACGGTCGCCCACGGGATCACGGACGACACCAGCGCCAGCAGGACGGACCGCGCGCTCCAGCGCTGGTTGATCGCGACCAGGGCGGTGACCACCACGAAGGACAAGAACACGAACCCGTGGATGCCGCCGCCGATCCGGACCCCGGCCTGGTTGCCGGTGACCGCGCGCAGGATCATCCCGCCGATCAACAGGGTCCACGAGATGGCCTCGGCGATCGCCACGAAGCGGAAGATGCGCCGCGGCGTGCTGGCAGCGCCAGTGCGTTCGGTGAGCAGGGAGGGCTGGGCATCGAGGGTCACGGTCGGTGGCTCCTGGCTGGTCGGTCGGGACTGCGGCCAGGCTACGTCAGCGCGATAGGGTGACCAGAGCCCACTGGCCGACAACCGAATTCACAACAGGAGAGCCGTCATGAGCACCTCGTCGACCGCGCGCACCGAGCGGATCGCGCAGGAACTCAGCGAGCAGTTGGCTCCGTTGCAGTTGCGGGTCGAGGACCTGACCGTCGCACCGGCCGGCAAACGGCGGATCGTGCGGGTCCTGGTCGACCGCGACATCCCGGATGACGGGCCGGCCACCACGACCGCGACAGCTCCGGTGGATCTGGACCTCGTCGCCGACGCCACCCGGGTGATCGGCACGGCCCTGGACGATGGCGATCTCATGGGCGACGCGCCGTACGTGCTGGAGGTCAGCTCACCCGGCACCGACCGGCCCCTGACCAGCCCACGGCACTTCCGCCGCAACGTCGGTCGCCTCGTGCGCATCGCGCGCGAGGGCGCGGAGCCGGTCGAGGGCCGCATCCAGTCCGCGGACGCGGACGGCGTGAGCCTGCTGGTGACCGGGCCCAAGGGCGCAACCAGTGAGACCACGGTGACGTACGCCGAATGCGGGCGTGCGGAGATCCAGGTGGAGTTTTCGAAGGCGGGCAAAGAGACTTCAGGGACAGACGTCGACGATGACGGTGAAGGGGACGATGCCTGATGCACATCGACATGGCCATCCTGCGGGCGCTGGAGCGGGAGAGCGACATTCCGCTGGACGTGATCATTCCCGCGATCGAGCAGGCACTGCTGACCGCCTATCACCGCGAGAGCGGAACCTATCAGGACGCACGGGTCGAACTGGATCGCAAGAGCGGTGACGTGCGGGTGCTCGCGCGCGAACGGATCGAGACCCCGGCGGAGCCCACCGATGAGGACCCTGAGCCCGCGCCCCGCTACGAGTTGGGCCCGGAGTTCGACGACACACCCTCCGACTTCGGCCGGGTGGCCGCGGCGACGGCCCGGCAGGTCATCGTGCAGCGGATGCGCGACGTGGCCGACGAAGCCGTGCTCGGCGATTTCCGCGGTAAAGAGGGGGACGTCGTCGCGGGCGTCATCCAGCAGTCCAGCGACCCGCGCAACGTGCGGGTCGACCTCGGCAGCGTCGAGGGGATCCTGCCGTCGGCCGAACAGGTGCCCGGTGAGGTGTACAAGCACGGGGAGCGGATCCGCTGCTATGTGGTCAGCGTCAAACGCGGCCTGAAGGGCCCGCAGATCACGCTGTCGCGCTCGCACCCCAACCTGGTGCGCAAGCTGTTCGCGCTGGAAGTGCCCGAGATCGCCGACGGCACGGTGCAGATCGCTGCCATCGCGCGTGAGGAGGGCCACCGCAGCAAGGTGGCCGTGATCTCGAAGTCACCGGGGGTGAACGCCAAGGGTGCGTGTATCGGCCCGATGGGTTCGCGGGTGCGCGCGGTGATGAACGAACTGAACGGCGAGAAGATCGACATCGTCGACTACAGCGAGATCCCGCAGGAGTTCGTCGCGGCCGCGCTGTCGCCGGCCCGCGTGCTCTCGGCCACGATCGTGGATCCACGGGCCCGGATAGCCCGGGTCGTCGTACCCGATTTCCAGTTGTCCCTGGCGATCGGTAAGGAAGGGCAGAACGCCCGCCTGGCCGCGCGCCTGACCGGTTGGCGCATCGACATCGTCCCTGACACCGCGCCCGCTGAGGCTGGTTCCGGCGCCGACGAGCACGCCTGAGGCGGCGCAGCGGTGGTCGGAGACCGCACCGGCCGTGGGGTAAACTGGTGAAGATCGATCACTCACGTGCACGCATCTCTAATACACGAACCTGTATTGGGTGCGGGCAGCGAGCTGATCGATCAGCGCTGGTGCGGGTTGTCGCGGATCGGCGGGCAGTGGGATCGGTGGTACCGGTTCCCGTAGTGCCCGATATCCGCGCCGTGCTGCCGGGCCGAGGGGCCTGGTTGCATCCGGATGCCGATTGTCTGAGCAAGGCGATCCGGCGACGGGCCTTCGGTCGCGCGTTACGACTCACCCAGGCGGTGGATACGGACGCGGTGCAGCAGTTCGTGGCGGATCGCCACGAGGGGCTCGACCAGACCCAGCGCTGAGACGAAGTGCACACCACCCGTCGTACCGCCGGATTTCCGGCTGCGGCATAAGACCGAGAGCGGGTTCGACGCTGATGAGTGACCGATGAGTACTCAGCGATGAGCATCCCCAACAACTGACGGTCCGCGTCGCCCTGATTCGGACCGTCACCAACCTCAACGAGGAGAAGCGTGGCAAAGGTCCGGGTCCACGAGCTTGCGAAAGAGCTCGGAATCGGCAGCAAGGAACTACTGGCCTACCTGAAGGAGCAGGGCGAGTTCGTCAAGTCGGCGAGCTCGACCATCGAGGCTCCGGTAGTCCGCAAGATCAAGGAAAACCCGCCGGCGGCAGCGAAGGCTGCTGCGCCCGCGGCAACCAAGGCCGCACCAGCGAAGGCGACCCCGGCAAAGGCCACCCCGGCCAAGCCGACCGTGAAGCGGGCGCCGTCGGCACCCGCCCCCACCCAGCCTGAGACAACCGCGCCCGCGAAGACGGCGGAAACGGTCACGCCAGTGACCCCTGCGGCACCGGCAGCACCGGCAGCACCGGCGTCCAAGCCGGCTCCCGCACCGGCTGCCCCGGCTCCGGCCCCGGCCGCTTCGGCACCCGTCCAGTCGACGGAGCCCACCCCGGCAGCTGCTCCCGAGGCGCCCGCTGCTCGTGCGGCGACTTCCGGTAACTCCGGTCCGCGTCCCGGCCCGGCGGCCTCCCGGCCCTCCACTA